>CATXID010000003.1 GCA_958369225.1 uncultured Collinsella sp. | reverse complement strand
AGTATACACAGAAGTCTGTCCGGTGCGCAACAACTTTTTTGAAAATATTTTTTGGGCCCTCCGGGAGGGTCTCCGGGGCCGGCTGGCGCGGGTTAAGTTTGCTGCTCTACAGTCCTGCGCAAGACGGAAAGCACATTAAGTGCTTTCCTTTGCGTGCGGAACTCGCGACAAACTTAACCCGCGCCAGCCGGCCCCGGAGACCCTCCCTGCCGTCACATTATTCAACCAGTTTTGCGGGCGTGCGCCGCTGCGCGGCTAGCCCGCGTGCTCCTCGGCGGGGTTGGTCTGATGGTTCTTGTTGAAGCTCGGCCTTTGGCTCAAAGAAAAACGGGAGATGCGTTGTGCATCCCCCGTTTTTGTTGCGTTTACTCTAGGTCAATAAATTTGGTGCTCATGATCTTGCCGTCTTTGACGAGCATTCTGGCCATGGTGGGGCCTCGGGTGCCTCTGGGGTAGCTGGCGCTGCCGGGGTTGAGGACTAGGCAGCGACCTACTTGGGCTTCTTTGGTTACGTGGGTGTGACCGTTGATGGCTACGTCTACGGATCCCACGGGCAGGTCTTCACGGTAGTGGGCTACGGCGAATTTGAGGCCTTCGTAGGTGAAGAGGGCCAGACGGTCTACATCCGGGCCGTAGTCGCGGTAGTAGTCGTTGTTTCCTAGGACCGCTCGCACGGGGGCGATGGTGCATAGATGTTCGTAATCCATCTCTGAGGTGAGGTCTCCGGCGTGGATGATCAGATCTGCGCCCTTGAGCTCGTCCAGAAGCGCGGGCGAAAGATAGCCGTGGGTGTCCGAGATGATGTCGATGCGCTTGGCACTTGCACTGTTCATGGGATCCCTTCTGCAAAACCGATTCGACGTATATACAAAAAGCCCCACGGCTCCGCAGACAATTGGTCTACAGGGCTGCGGGGCCAGTGTGCTAGAGGCTCAGGGCCTTCTTGAGCGGCACAACGCGACGGCGCGAGACCGGCACGCGTTCATCGACGCCCGTAATGCCCAGTTGAATAGCGCCCGAGGGCACCGTCTCGACATCTGTGACGCACGCCAAGTTGACGATATAGCGACGATGAACGCGAAAGAAGCCAAAGTCGCAAAGCTTGGCCTCGAACTGCGCCAGCGAAGTCGTCGATAGAAAACGATCATCGACGGTATAGATACAGGAGTAATCGTCCTTGGCCATGATGAAGCGAATGTCATCCACGGGAATGAGGACCTTACGGCCGCCCTTTTCCACCGGAATGCGCTCGATGGTGGCTTTGCTGTCCGTGACGGGCTTGGCGCGCTGCATGACCTTCTCGATCGCGCGATCCAGGCGTGCCTCCTCAACCGGCTTCATTAGGTAATCGACGGCATCTACGTCGAACGCCTCGACGGCATGATCGCTATACGCAGTCACAAACACAATCGCCGGCGGATTCTTAAGCTTATGCAGTGCCTCGGCAAGCTGCAGACCAGAAGCGCCGGGCATCGAGATATCGAGAAATACGACATCGACGCGGCTTTCCATCAACATCTCAATGGCGAAGCGGACGCTCGACGCCTCAGTGATCGTGCCGATCTTGCCCGTCTGCTCGAGCAAGAAGCGAAGTTCCGAACGGGCCGGGGCCTCATCATCCACAATCATCGCACGCAGCATAGGGATTAAACCTTTCGTCAACAAACTAGGCTGGGCATCCGCCGCTTGGCGTTGAGCCCATAGCCTTTTATTTTACTATTGAATGTCAAAGATGCTCTCTGACAAATCAAGATGCAGGAGCACTTTGGTGCCCTTGCCCGGCGCTGATTCGACGCGCGTATAAGAGTGCGGTCCATAAAAGCGATGGATGCGCTCAGAAATATTGTGCATGGCCACGCCGGCGCCGCCGCCTTGCGGGGAACTGGCATCGGGACGGGCGGAGCGCTCATCAAACAGCCTGGCGGCGGTGCCCTCGTCCATGCCCACGCCGTTGTCGGCCACGGCAATCAGGATTGCGTCGTCGCCGTCTTGATGGACGGTCACATCGATCCGCAGGGCATCGTCATCGCCCATGCCATGCCGCACGGCGTTCTCGACGATGGGCTGGATTACAAAGGCCGGGACCAACGTGTCCTCGACATCCTCGGAGACATCGAAGGTCGCCAGTACGCGGTCCTCGCCAAAGCGCGCCTTCTCAAACGTCAGGTAGCGCTTGGTCTGGGCAACCTCGCGCGAGACCGGGATAAGCGACCCCGAGTTGTCGAGCGTGGCGCGATAGAACGAGGAGAACTCGCGCAGCAGCTCGCGGGCACGCAGCGGATCGGTGCGCGTAAACGACGCGATGGTGTTGAGCGTGTTGAACAGAAAGTGCGGATTGATCTGCGCTTGCAGGGCACGAACCTCGGCACGGGCCGTGAGCTCCTTTTGCACCTCGAGCTCGTGGATGGCGAGCTGCGTGGACAGGATCTCGGCAAAACCCGAGGCGAGCGCATACTGGGTACGGTCGACGGCACGCGGGGTCTTGTAGTAGAACTTGAGCGTGCCGACGGTGCGGTCGCCCACCTTGATGGGCGCGATGATACCGGCGGGGACATGGTTGTGCGAGCCATCCGAACCCACCACGTCCACCACGCGGTTGAACGACTGCACGATGCCGTGCTCAATGACGTAGCGCGTGGCAAGCGTGTGGATGGGCGAATCGGGCAGCAGCTTTTCCTCGAACTCGCCCGCGCAGGCCAACACGTTGCTCTCATCGGTGATGGCAACGGTCATGGCACGTGTCTCGGGCAGGATACGCCGGCACACCAAAAGCGCCGATTCCTGCGTCAGGCCGCCCTTAATGTCCTCGAGCATGGCCGAGGCAACCGAGAGCGTCTCCTCGGTGTACTGGGAGCGTACCGAATCGGGATTGAGCGTCAAATAGATAAAGATGCACAGGAAGATGCACAGCAGCGCACAGGCGATCACCGTGGCAATCGGCTCAATGCCAGTCGCCAGGGCAAAGATAAAGTACGCCAACACGCAAACGGCACAGACAACGGCGATGATGCGAAAGATTGAAATTGAATTATCGCGCTGGGCGCGGCGGTCGATCATTCAGCCCCCTCCAGGATGCTAATCAGTTGTGCGTCGCGCCAAAGTTCGTCCATAATCTTGGGCCAGAAACTCTGAAAACGCAGGTAGCTTGCGGCGTTTTGGCGGGCATAGGTCTTGGCCTCGTCAATACCATGACGCCAGATGCGCAGATACCCCTCGTGCTCGCGGGTAAACATGCTGCGAACCATGGCGGTCTTGCGCACGCGGTCGTCGAGCTCGCGCGAGATCCACGGACCCGGATAGGGCATGAGTGATGCGGCCGTAACCGGAATAAGCTCCTTTTGGTGCGCAGCGAACGTCAGCTTGGCCCGCTCGTAGTACCAACGGTACACGTCCTGCATAAAGCGCGGCGAACGCTTCTCGGACTCGGGCGGCAGGTGGCGCACGGTCCACTCGTTATCGAACCACACGTCATAGCCGAACATGCGCATGTTAAACAGGTAGTCCAGATCCTCGCCGCGGGTGATAAACGGGTCGAAGGCCACACGCGTAAAGGCGCGGGCGTGCAGGGCCATCAGGCCGCCGCATACGTAATTGGAGCGCGAGATGCGGGTGCCCGAGAGCGCCTTTTTCATCCAGCGATTGAACTCGATACGCTTGGTCCACCAGCGATGGCAAATGCCCACTTTGTCCGTGGGAGCCAGCGGCGACCCGTCGCGATCGTAAAAGTATCCGCTCTTGACTAAAATCGGCAGGCCCTGACGCGTCTGCTGGCCCAGCGCATAGGTCGCACGCTTCATAAAGTCGGCATCGATGACGGTCTCGTCGTCATCCAAAAACACAACCGCGTCGTGCCCCAGCACCGCCGCGCAGGCAAGACCCATGTTGCGGATGGCGCCGTAGCCGCGCAGGCTCACGCACTCGCCCGAGCCTTTGGGCGCAATCTGTGCCACGCGGTCGGCAACACGCGAAGCCTGCGTATTGGTAACGACGGTGACCTTAAGTGTGGGATGCGCATTAACGATTTCGTGCACGCGATGGGATACGTCGGCCGTGGCAGAAACCGGACAGACCACCAAGAGAATGATGCGCGGAATGTCGCGCACCTGTTCGAGCGAAGTCAGGCAGCGATCGAGTTCCGGGTTGGCGGCATTGAGCGACGTCGAGTGATCGTAGGTGCCGGGAGCGTTTGCTTGGGTATCATCGCCCGCCCAATATGTTGGGATCACAACCGTGGCGTTCATACCTTTACCCTCCTTGCAACACAAAAACGGGGCGCCGCCAAACACAGGCGACGCCCCGCGACCTAGCTGATTCCATCATACCCACTTGGGCTAAACATTGCTCGGAAGTCAGAATGATTTATGCGGCTACTTCCAAAAGAGTACTGCAGATAGGCACAATTGCTGTACTGAGCCCGGTTGCCTTACGCCGCCGCCTGAGCCATGCGGGACAGACGGACCAGCAGCATAAAGCCAACGATCAGCAGCACGCCAATGGAAAGGACGCCCAGCGACGGGTTGCCGGTCAGCGAGGTGACGACCGACACCAGGAAGGTGCCCATCACGCTTGCGTAGCGGCCAAAGATATCAAAGAAGCCGTAGTACTCGTTGGACTTTTCCTTGGGGATGATGCGGCCAAAATAGCTGCGGCTGAGTGCCTGCACGCCACCTTGGAACAAGCCGACCAAAATGGCGAGCACCCAAAACTCAAAGGCGGTCTTTAAGAAAAACGCGGCAAAGAGCACGATGCCCATGTAGGCGGCGACGGCCACCATGATCATGTTGAGCGTGCCCACGCGGCCGGCGAGCTTGCCGTAGATGATGGCGGACGGGAAAGCGACGAACTGCGTAACGAGCAGTGCCAGCACCAGCTGGGTCGAATCGATACCCAAAGCCGAGCCGTAGCTAGTTGCCATGGAGATGACCGTATGGACACCATCGATGTAGAAGAAGAACGCGATCATGTAGACCAGCACGGGCTTGTTGTGGGCGATCTCGCGCATGGTGTGTCCGACCTCGGAGAACACGCCGCCCACGATGTGGCCGATGGTGTCCTGGGGACCGCGCTCGCGACCGTACTTTTGCTTATATGTGCGAATGAGCGGCAGGGTAAAGATGAGCCACCAGGCACCGGTGATGACAAACGACAGACGCGTTGCCAGCATGGTGGGGACGCCAAGAGCGGGGCCACCCATGATAAGCGCCAAGCAGATGATGAACGGCACGGTGGAACCGATGTAGCCCCAGGCATAGCCCGAGCTGGACACGGCGTCCATGCGCTCGTCGGTGGTAATGTCGGGCAGCATGGCGTCGTAGAACGTCATAGAAGAGTTAAGGCCGATGGTGCACAGCACGTACACGGTCAAAAATGCCATGGCGGACATTGGGATAGCCTGCGCCAGGCAAAGAACCAGGCCCGTGAGGAAGAAGCCCAGGAAGAACTTGATCTTGTTGCCGGCGTAATCGGCAAGCGCGCCCAGAATGGGCATGAGCATGGCAATGACCAGCGAGGCAATCGTCTGCGCGTTGCCCCAGGCGACCACCAGGTCTGCCGAGGAAGCACCGGTATTGATGGCGTTAAAGTAGATGGGCACCACCGAGGTATTGAGCAGCACGAGGGCCGAGTTGCCCACATCGTACATAACCCAGTTACGCTCGAGCTTGGTGTATTTCATGGACAGGGACCCTTCGTATTCGCCCGATATGCAGTTAGTTCATCGTACCCCAATTGTCCAGAGGCGCCGGTAAGGATTCGGCAAAGGGGCACGCACGAGCCCTACTCCTCGCGGTCGAACTCTTCGTCGGCGCCGAGCACGCGACCGCTGTAATTGACGTGGTTGGTCACGGCTTCCATATCGCCGGTCTCGATAAAGCGGGCGACGGTGAGCTCGTAATCGAGCAGTGCGCGGTCAAAGACCTCGGGGAAGCTCTCGGTCGAGACTTCATCGGTAAAGGGGCTCTTCCACGCCAAGTGGCCCAGGTTGCCGGTACGCTCGGGCAGCTCGGTCGTCACGCGGTGCGCAAGGCCGTCGAGCAGCGAATAATCGTGCACCAAGCCCTCGAGCAGGGCAATCGCGCGCGTCTTGGCCGAACCGGCCGGCTCGATAGTGCGGTAGAGCAGCTGCATGTCGGCTACGGCGCCGGCGTACTCTCCCACCGGGATATCGATGCCGTACACGCGTCCGGCAACATAGCTCATCAGCACACCGGCAACGCGATTGATGCGGTCGGTAGTGACGATCTCGTCCGCCGGCGGATAATCCTCGACCGTTGCCCCATCGCGCTTGAGCTGCAGCATCAGCACGTCCAGGTCGCTTTCGAGCACGGCGTGAACTTGACTGCCCGAAGCCTCGAGTTCGGGATCGGACTCGACAATGCCAAACTGCTGCTCGTAGACAAAGGGATGGGCATTGCGATCGAGTACGTAGTGCGACAACAGGCCCAGCGCAAAGGCGCGACCCAGGTTGGCATCGCGCGGCTGCAGGTGCGACACGCCGTCGCGCAGGCACGAGAACTGGCGCGACATGCGCGAGCGATGCATGACCTGAGCAAGTGACATACAGTCGGAAATGCGCGGCGTGAGCATGTGGAAGAAGAACGGGTCGGGACCCTGGTTGCCCAGGATAAAGGCGATGCGCTCCTCGTCGGACGTGATAACGCCCTGCGGAAGACGGTCGATGCTTTCCTCGCCAAACAGATGATGCGTAATGAGCGCGGGCATATTGTTCCTTTCGATTTCATTCGATGCCACCCATTATGCCCACCGTACGGCCATGCCAAACCTACGCCGGTAAACGGTGGCATGCGGACCGCTTACGCAAGCCCCAGGTGCGCCTTAACCTCGGCAGCGCGACGGCGTGAAACGGGCACCGTCGAGTTCACACGGTCGAGTCTGAGCTCCATCAGGCCCGTGGAGCCGATCTCGACATTGTGCACGTCTTCCAAATTGACCAGATAGCTACGGTGGACACGGATAAAGCCCTCGGAGGCCAGGCGCCGCTCGAGCGAGGAAATCGACTCATTGATCAGATACGTCGCCTCGGCACAGACCGCATTGCAAAAATCGGCGCGCGCCTCAAAGTAGCAGACATCCGCCACGGGAATGAACACCTTTTTGCCCCCGCGATCCACCGTCAGGCGCAAAGGCTGGCGCGGAGCATGAACGACACGGCGAGCACCCAGGGCAGTCTCGATCTTGTCGAGCGCCTTTGACAAGCGGGCATCCTCGACCGGTTTGACGACGTAATCGACAGCGTCGAGGTTATAGGCATCGGCCGCATACTCGGCAAATGCCGTCACAAACACCACGACCGGCGGTGTCTTTAGGTTCTGCAGCGTCTCAGCAAGCTCAATTCCCGAGCGACCGGGCATGGTAATGTCTAAAAACAGCACGTCGGGCTTGTTCGACAGAATCGACTCCACGGCTTCGGTGACATTGCCCGCCTCGGCAATCTGACCCACACGCGTATCCTTTTCCAACAGATAGCGTAGCTCAGCCCTAATTGGGGGCTCGTCATCAACCACCAGGATGTTCCAGCCTTCGGACATATGCGCTTCCCCTCTTTTTCTCTCAATCCAACCGCGCGCTACACCGTCAACGGCGCCGGCTCATGCGGCTCGCCGTTCAACTCAACGATGACCTGCGTTCCCACGCCCTCCTGGGACTTCACGCGCATGCCGGAATCTTCTCCGTAAAAGAAATGGATGCGCTGAAGCACGTTGAAGAGCGCCAGGCCGCAACCTCGCTTGACGGAGCCGTCGGCGGTAATGCTCTCGGGCTCCTCTCGGCGATGCTGCTCAAACAGATGCGCGCAGACTTCTTCGCTCATCCCGATGCCGTCATCTTCGACGATGATCTCCAAGCCGTCATCGGTCTCAAAAGCCCTAACACGAATAGAAAGCGGCTCGATCTCGCGCTGCGCATGCTTGATGCAGTTTTCGAGCAGCGGCTGCAAGATAAACGGCGGTACTAGGCTGTCGCGCACCTCAAAGTCGATGTCGACCGAAACGCGCAGACGGCCGTCGCCATACCGGGCCTGCATAAGATTGATATAACGAGTGCCCTGTTCCACCTCGTGCTCGAGCGTGGTGAGCGTATCGGAATCAGAAAGCGTCTGACGATAGTAGTTGGAAAAGTCGATCAGCAGCGATCGCGCCTTGTCGGGCTCGGTTCGAACGAGCGACACGATCGTGCTGATGGTATTGAATAGAAAATGCGGGTCGACCTGCGACTGCAGGGCGCGAAGCTCAACGCGGGCCGTGAGCTCGTCCTGGCGCTCGAGCTCAAAGCTGGCGAGCTGCGTGGAGATGAGATCGGCAAAACCCGAGGCAAGGGCCGTCTGGCGCATATCGATGCTGCTCAGGCGGGGGTAATACAGCTCGAGTGTGCCCACGCAATGCCCGCGCACGGTAAGCGGCGCGACAATGCCAGCGCGCAGACGGGGAAAATAGCCGCCCGTCTCATTGGAGGCGTCGCGCGAAAATACACTCTGCTCGCCCGTCTCAATCACGTTGAGCGTGGTCTTGAGCACCACCGGGGTTCCGGCAGGGCACTTTGCCGAGTCCTCGCCCCAGCTTGCCAGCACCTGCCTGCCATCGGTAAAGCAGATGGCCGAGGCGATGGTCTCGGACAGGATGATTTTAGAGGCGCCCAGGGCCGCTTCGGGCGTAAGGCCGCGCGACGTGTAGGCGAATATTTTTGATGCGATGGCAAGCGTACGGTCGGTTGCGCTCGATGTGAGGTCGTCGGGGACCACAAAGACATACGAGAAGAAGAAGCACAGCATGACCAGGCCGGCAATGACGACAACGCCCGGAACGGGATTGGGATTATCAGTTAAATCCCAGATAAGCAGCAGGATAAGCGCCGGAACGACAACACCGAGCAGGATGGCCTGGACCACATGCTGAGCCGTACGAAAGACCTTGGTAGAGTTGTAGCTCTTGCCCAGAATCAGTCTGTTTAAATCCACCGTCATCCCCTCTTGTCCGTAGCACCCATAGCAATAAAGAGGGCCGCAAGCGACCCTCTCCATTGCATTATGCAATCAAAAACTGTGTTTTACATCCAGCCATCGACAAACGGTATCTTAGGCGCTGTATTTGTTGGCCTCGCCAAAGGTGCCAGCCTCGACGATCCAGCCGTCCTTCATGATGACGTCCATGTTGTCGGTGTTGAGCACGTGGATGTCGGCGGCGACGTCACCGTTGACGACCAGCAGGTCGGCGCACTTGCCGGCCTCGATGGAACCGGTCTCGTCCTCGATGTGGCACATCTTGGCACCGTTGAGGGTGGCGCAGGTGATGGTCTCGACCGGGGTGAAGCCGATCTTGTCGACGAACTCGTACATCTCCTCGATGGAGCAGGTGCCGTACGGGGTGACGAAGGAGAAGGAGTCGGAGCCGATCGTCATGACGACGCCGCGCTTCTTGGCCTCGCGCAGGCAGTCGTAGTTGCGCTGCAGCTCTTTCTCAACCAGGGTGCCCTCGTACTTGTCGTGCAGCTCGGGGACGTAGACGGGCGGATAGGTGGCGTACCAGGTGGGCAGGAAGGCGATCGTCGGGGTGAAAAAGGTGCCCTGCTCGGCCATGAGGTCCATGGTGCGCTCATCGATATCGAAGCCGTGAATCAGCTGCTCGCAGCCAAAGCGAACGGAATCGTAGGCGGCGGCGTGGTTGTTGTAGCAGTGGCTCCACACGGGGATGCCGACCATCTTTGCCTCTTCGACCACGGCCTGGATCTCCTCGGAGCAATAGTGCTGGTCGCGACCGGAGTCCCAGCGCCAGATGCCGCCACCGGTAGCCCAGATCTTGATGGCATCGGGGTTCTCGCGCAGGCGACGACGGACGGCCTTGCGCAGATCCCAAGGACCGTCGACCTGGTCGCCCCACGGATGGGATTCCTTGTTGAGCTCCTGGGTGCAGTGGTGGGAGTCACCGTGGCCGGCAACGCGGCAGAAGCCGAGGCCGGTGGCCAGAACGCGCGGGCCCTTAAAGACGCCCTTGTCGATGCAGTCACGGATCTGGATACCAAAGCGGCCGATCTCGCAGACGGTGGTGAGGCCGTGGGTGAGGCAGTCGTAGGCCTGCTTGACGGCGACGGCCTGCTTCTCGAGGAGCGGCTGCATGACCCAATCGGTGTCATCGTCGGTCAGGTTGCCCGAGAAGTGCAGGTGGGTGTCGATCAGGCCGGGAAGGACGGTCTTGCCGGCGGCATCGATAACCTCAACGCCCTCGGGAAGGTCCTGCATAGTGCCGGCGTACTCGATCTTGCCGTTGTCGTCGACGAGAACGAGGGAGTTCTCGACCGGCTCGGCACCGGTACCGTCGATGAGCTTGCCACCAACGATTGCATACTTAGTGGACATGGTTCCTCCTTATGGATCCATATATGTGGGCGAGGCCGTGTTGGGTCGCGGCCTCACAAAGCTACCCAGGTGATGCCGGGTTCGGTGCGCGGAAGAGAGGGCCCCGCGTACCTGGTCCGCCCCGACTAGGCGTTACTTTTTGCGGGAATTGGTGAAAGCCATGAGGGCCAGGCCAATAGCCAACCAGCCGATCACGATGCTCCACTCCACCATGTTGAGGGAGGCGGGAGAGAACGGGATCACGAGCAGGCCGATGATGATGGCGCAGGCAGCGATAGCGAGGCCGATGCCAAACTTGCCGCCGGGCACCTCGTAGGGACGAGGCAGGTCGGGCTCGGTGAAGCGCATGCGCAGGCAGGCGAGGGCGACCATACCGCAGGAGAAGATGAAGGCGAGAGCCGACACGTTGGTCAGAGGAATGAGCATGTTCTTGCCCAGGAACGGACCGATGACGGTGATAACGCCCAGAACGACGCAGGCGAGCTTGGGAGCGCCGGACTTGGGGTCGACCTCGGCGAACTTCTCGGGCAGTTGGCCCTTGCGGCCCATGGCGAGCATGATGCGGCTCGTGGCGCCGTAGAAGGAGTTCATCGGGCCCATGGGTCCAAGCGTGGCGATGACGAGCATGGCCAGGTACAGGAGCATGTTGATACCCTTGAGGCAGGCAAGCGCGGGAACCGGGCTCTTAACAAACTCATGCCAGTCGAGGATGGTGCCGAACGAGTAGATGCAGACCATGTAGAAGCCGCCGGCGGCCAGCAGGGCCAGGGAGATAATCTTGCCGAACTTGTTCCAGTTGAGGCCCTCGGCTGCTTCCTCAGCCTGCTGAGGAATGGTGTCGAAACCGGCGTAGAAGAACGGGGTCAGAACCAGGACCGACACGATGCCGGCGAACAGGCTGGCGCCCTCGGTAGCGGCCTTGCCGCCGCCAGCGCCGGTGACCTGGGAGAACACGGGCATGGCATTGTCCGGCGAGCCGGTGAACAGCGAGACGCCCATGGCGAGCAGCATGCCGCAGAGCAGAGCCTTGGTCAGGAAGGCCTGGAGCTTGGCGGCCGAGCTGGCACCGCGGAAGTTGAGGAAGATGACGTAGGCTGCGAAGCCGAGCGCGATCAGCGTCGGGAACAGGTAAACGTCGGCGCCCAGGATGGTGTAGAGCTTGACGGCGCGCAGCCACTCAAGGCCGGGCAGGCTGCCGAACATCTCGGACACTAGGGTCGAAATGGCGATGGCCTCCCACGGGCACAGGATGCCGTTGCCCAGAGCCAAAAGCCATCCGGTGATGTAGCTCAGCGTACGGCCAAAGCTACGATCGACATACTCGACGATGCCGCCCGAGATGGGGATAGCGGCCGTGAGCTCACCGAAAACAGCTCCGACGGGCACGAGGAAGATTGCACCCAAGAGGAATGCGATCATAGCGGGAACGGGACCGCCGCCCACGACCATCCAGTCGCCGACCTGCAGAACCCAACCGGTGCCGATGATGGCACCGAAACCGATGGTGAAGAAGTTCCAGAGCGAAAGCGTTTTCTTCATACCGCCGTTATCCTCGACTGCAACTTCTGCGTTCTTGTCCGCCATTGTTCCCCTCCTTTCCTTTTTGACGCCCCTTGACGTCACCCCTTGCGCGGTCTGTTTTGCCGCGCTCTTTTATTTCGTGGCTTTAAGATACGGCCTTGGCGCAGCATGGCCGCCCATGGCTCGACCGAAGGCCGAACTCGCATATGAGCGGCGCCGTTTTTGGGACGAACGGCACGGTTTGCCGTTCATTGTTGCCGCCCGTCCGACGGGCGTACGTTCATCGGACGCATATAGAGATGTTTTTGAGGCCGTGTGTTTTGCGCCTTTCGTACCGTTTACCGAGCTTTTGACGCGCAGACCCATTTGTTGCACATCTTTTTTGTAGGATAGACAGGTTATACATGAGACAAGGCGGTACGAATGGCATACGGATACAACGACGGTGATCAACGGCGACAAAGCGTTCGCCTTGCTGGCCGTACCACGCCGACGCCCAGAAGTGCCACGAGCAGCAATCCGCAACGTCCTCAAGAGCAACCCAGGCCTTCGTCTCGGCAGCAGGCAAGCAAAACACGGCAAAGTGGCCGTCCGCGCACGGGCACAAGCGCGCAGCAAGACAGCCGCTTAGGCGCGCGCACTCGACAGCATCAAGCCGAGGTTCCGCAACTGCGCCGCAACGGCGCACGTCAGCCCGGCATCCATATCAACCGCTTCTTTTCGCATCCCCAAGGTGGACGCGACGGCAAGCCCTACCGCTCGACATCGCACGTGAATGCCCCCGCCCTGCCGGCTCGTCGACTTCGCCTCGCACTGTGCTCTATCCTCACCTGTCTGGTCTTTGTGTTTATGAGCTCCTGTATGTCCCACGGCTCGGCCGGTCTCGAGCCCACCGCCGAGGACAAGCTGCTCAAGGCCCCCGTCGCGCCCGGTTATTCTTTCGCCTTTTCGACCCCGCGCCCGCAATGGCAAGCCGGCACGATGCCCCATATCTATCAGATCGACCCTGCGTGGTCGGAGCTGTCTTACGCCGGCGGCACCATCCGCCAAAATGCCTGCGGGCCTACGTGCCTCACCATGGTCTATATCTTTAAGACGGGACGCACCGATATGACCCCCGTCGATATGTGCGCGCTTTCTGAGGCGGGCAATTACGCCCCCACTGGTGCAACCGAATGGTCGTTTATGACGAGCGGCGCGTGGCAGTTGGGACTTAACGGAACGGAGCTCCATAACGATCGCGACTCGATGACTCAGGCGCTGCGTTCGGGAGCGCCCATCATCGCCGCCGTTCGGCCGGGCACCTTTACCAACGTGGGCCACTACATTGTGCTTTACGGTATTGACGACGCCGACCAGATTGGCGTCTACGACCCCAACTCGGCCAGCCGCAGCGTCCGCCGCTGGGGCGTCGTAGAAGTCCTTAACGAAGTCGAAGCCATGTGGGCCTACTACTAGTCATTGGGGACAGACTTAAATGAGTGGTCGTTGGCTGCCCGGAACTGCTGGCACGGAAAATGCATCCCGCTTTGAAGTTCGATAGCGGGATGCACTTTCCGCGCACGGCCTGTTTGGGAAACTACGTTCCACTTTCCGGCAACATTCCGGGATGCATTTTCCGGTTGAGGCCCTCAAGGGAAACCATGTCCCATGTTGGACGCTCATTCTGGGATGCGCTTTCCGCAGTTGATTGATGCGGGCTTTAAGGACTGTTCCAAGCTGCCGGCAGAAAAGGAACGTCCCCAAGTGCCGGGTTTCCGCAGTCATTGGGGACAGACTTAAATGACTAGTCGTTTAGGAACGTCCCCAATGACTACCCACAGAATGAGGGTCTCATCGGGGACTAGGTAAATAGCAAAAGCCCCCGCGGCCGAAACGGGCCGCGGGGGCAGCAGGCTTGCAAGGGTTAACTCAAGTCCTCGCCATTTGATGCAATGACCTTTTGATACCAGCAGAAGCTGTCCTTTCGGTAGCGATCGAACGTGCCTTTGCCCGTATCATCGGCATCGACATAAACAAAGCCATAGCGCTTCTTCATCTGCCCCGTCGAGGCCGATACCAGATCGATACAGCCCCACGGCGTGTATCCCATCAGGTCAACACCGTCCTCGACAATTGCATCGCGTAGCGCAAGAATATGCCTGCGCAGGTAATCAATATGATACGCATCGTGGACTTTGCCGTCTTCCAGCGCATCGAGTCCGCCCACACCGTTCTCAGCGATAAAGAGCGGAAGATGGTAACGATCGTGGTAGCCGGCAAGCGTCACGCGCAAACCCAGCGCATCGATCTGCCATTTCCAGGCAGTCTCTTTATCCTTGAGGTACGGATTGCGCAGCGTCGGGAACACGTTGCCCTCCGCCTTCTCAGCGATCACCTGGTCATCGGCGCACACCAAGCGCGAGCAATAGTACGAGAACGAGATGAAGTCGACGGTATGCTCGGCCAGACACTCCGTATCGCCCGGCTCAAAGGGCACGTAAACACCCTCTTTCTCGAGCGCACGCAGCTTCCAAGTAGGATAGGCGCCCGCAGCCATCACGTCAGTGTAGAAGTAGCGGCCGCGGTCCTCCTCATACGCAAGCCATACGTCCTCGGGCGCACAACGGTACGGATAGGTCGCACCGGCAGCGATCATGCAACCCACCTTGTTTGCGGGATCGATCTTGTGCAGGATCTCGACGGCGCGAGCGCTCGCCATAAACATATGGTGCGAGAACGCCGCGGTCACGGCTGCACGGTCACGCTCATCCTCGAGCGTGACGCCCGCGTTGAGATAGGACAGCGCCACGCTGTTGATCTCGTTGAAGGTGAGCCAATAACGCACGAGGCCCTGGTACGCACGTCCGACGGTCTCGACGTAGTGCGCATACCGCTCGATCATCTCTCGGCTTTGCCATCCACCATAGTGCTCGACCAGAGCCAACGGATAGTCGTAGTGCGACAGCGTCACGAGCGACTCGATTCCGTGCTCGCGCAGCGCCTCGAATACCTGACGGTAAAACTCCAAGCCCTCACTGTTGGGCTCGGCCTCCATCCCTGTGGGAAAAATACGGCTCCAACAAATTGAAAGACGCAGGCACTTAAAGCCCATCTCGGCAAAGAGCTCGACGTCCTCGCGCCAATGATGGAAGAAGTCGTTGCCCCAACGGCATGGATACAGCCTGTCCGGATCATCCACGGGCTTTTGCCTGCCAACCATCACATCCCAGCGGTCGGGACCCTGTGGAATCAGGTCGGAGTGCGACATACCGCGGCCGCCCTCGTTCCAGCCCCCTTCGGCCTGGTTGGCAGCGAGCGCGCCGCCCCACAAAAAGCCCTCGGGCATACCGGCAGCAGACGTTCTGTCAAAGTAACCCATGCTACTCAGTATCCTTGGCAGAAGCTGCCGCGGCGTTCTCCTGCTCCTGTGCCAGGAGCTGGTTGTCGTACACCTTAAAGAACGGGTACCAGACCACAGCCATGACCACGATCAAAACGATCGTAAATACCCAGATGCGCGGGTCGAGGCACTGGATAAAGCCCTGAACGAAGATGGGGAACGTGCCGCTCACCAAGATGTAGAAGTTAGAGACAAGACCCAGTGAGATTGCACCCCAATACAGCAGGGCCGAAATCATACCGCCCAGCACAAACGGAATCATGAGGATCGGGTTGAAGATGATGGGTGCGCCAAAGATCGCGGGCTCGGAGATACGGAAGAAGCTCGGCACGATCGATGCCTTGCCAAATGCCTTAAGCTGCTGCGACTTTGCCCTAAACGCGCAGAGCGCCACAAAAGAGAACGTATTGCCCGTGCCGCCGATGAGGTTGATGACCATCGACATGAGTACCGGGTGGAACTCAAGCGGCTGCCCAGCAGCGTAGAGCGAGGCGTTGGCAGCAAAGGCGGCAAGCGTGACCGGGGCGGTGATGGGCATCACGATCATGTTGCCGTGGACGCCAAAGCACCAAAACAGCAGCGTCATGAAGCAGATAAGCAGTGCGCCGGGCACAGAGTCAACTGCGACGGAAAGCGGGGCAGCGAGCAGCTTCTCGATAACCGAGGGGATGGACAGCGTGGGATCGATCATCTGGATCAGCAGGTTGCCACCAAAGAAGATGAGGATGTTGGCGAGCATAGGCACGATGGCGCCAAAGGTTTCGGACAAAAACGGCGGCACGCCATCGGGCATCTTGATGGTGATGCCCTTGGTCTGGCAGAAGTGCGCGACCTCGACGGAGACCAGGGCAACGATGATGGCGGTAAACAGGCCCTGCGCACCCAGATAGGTGCAGGGGACCGCCTGGAGCACGGACTCATCAGCAAGCTGGTAGTAGGACGACGGCGCCGCGGCGATCAGGAACATCACCAGCGAGGTCATACCGGCGTTAAGCTTGGGCATCTTGTAGGTGCCCGCCAGGTTATAGGCGATTGCGAACGTCACGATCACCGACAGTATGCCCATCGTCATGTTGAACGGGATGAGCAGCGTGAGCTTATTGGCCGTGGCAAAATCGAGCCAAGGGCCAAAGACGGACCAGAACCCGCCCCGCGCCACCAGGTCGGCCGTGACCGGCGGGTTGGCGATGATCATAAAGACGGCAGAGACCAAGATGAAGCTGATCGCGCTCATAAAGCCCTTTTGCATGGAGGCAAAGTGGCGCTCGGCGCCGCAGAAATTGGCAATAGGGGTCAGTTTTTCCTGAAGCAGGGTCATGAACTTTTCCATGGTCGCCTCCTAGCCCAACAGCGACTGGGCGAGTGCCAGCACGTTGGCGGCGTTGCCCATGCCGTAGTCCTGTGCGGGGATGACCGCGGTCGGCTTACCGCTCCCCTGCTTGACGGTGTTGAGCTGGTAGGACACCTGCGGCCCCAAGAGCAGCACGTCATAATCGGCGCAGGTCTCCTGATACTCGCCGATACCCACCGCATCGATATCGAGCTCGATGCCGTTTTGCTCCGCGTATTTCTCGAGTTTCTTCATCAGAATGCTTGTAGACAGGCCAGCTGCGCAAACAAGAAGGATCTTCATAAGGGGTTCCCTTCGCATTGATTGGTTGGATAGTCGCCGCACGCCGTTAGGCGTTCTTGGCTGCAGTGCGCTCATACAGGCAGATCAGCTCCTGCACGAGCTCCTGAGCAAGCATGGAGCACATGAGGTGGTCCTGAGCATGGACCAGCAACACATCCACCGACAGATGCTCGCCCGCCGCCTCGGTCGAAAGCAGCTGCGTTTGGATGTGGTGAGCTTTGATTCCCGCATCCTTTGACTGCTTCATGAGTTTGGCGGCAGCGTCAAAATCCCCCGCCTTTGCCTTTTCAAGGGCTTCGAAGGCAAGGCTGCGCGCCTCTCCCGCTGCAGCGACCAGCTGAAACGAAACCATCTCGGTTCCCTGATCGTCCATAACGGTCTCCTCTCCCGTGATGTTTGGTTTGTACTTGAATATTCGAAACGCCTATCTCCCACCCGCAATCCTCGAGGTTTATTGCAGGCAGGCAGGGTTTTCGACAAAAGAAGCCTTAAGCCGTATGCGCTTGCACAAGCGCCATCAGCTCATGCCAGGACCGGCGCTCGCGTAAGCGCTCGACCCCCTGGCGGTCCATAAAGATCTCAGCGAGCAGCGAGCTCAAGATCCGCGCCTCATCGCCGCCCGACCGGGCAAACGACACCATAAAGACGATATCGACCTCATGGCCGTATTCGTCCCAAAGAATGGGATGTTCGAGCAGGCCCACGGTAACAAAGGCCTCGGCGCTCAAAGGATGCATCCCATGGGGCATGGCCACCCCATTGCCAAACGAGGTGGCACTCGCGCTCTCGCGCTCGGCAACCTCTTGGGCAAACTGGGCATCGACACGGCCGCTCTCGACGGCGCGCTCGGAGAGATATCGGAGAACGGCCTGCTTCGACGACGCCTCAACGCGGTTGAAGAACAGGGCACGGCTAAAGAAAGCGCTCAGGGAGTCCGATTGCGCAGCGTCATCACTCAGCACCTTGCGGATAGCGTTGACATCGCTCGTCTCCAAGAAGAAATCGGCCTCGCGGACGGGCACGGGCAACTTGACGTTGAGCGGCACCGTTGTGAACACGTAGTCGATGTGCGAAAAGTCGAGCGTTCCCACGCGGGCGACGTCGCATGTCTCAATCGACTCGATATACATACCAAACTGCTTGCGGTACTGGTGCTCGAGCATACGGGCGCTTCCCGCTCCCGAGGCGCACACGATCAGGATGCGTTTGCGACGCGGCTGGTCGGCTTGCTGCTCGAGGGCCAGGGCAAATGCCATGGCGATGTAGCCGAGCTCCTCATCAGAGGGCTGGCTGCCAAAATGACGCTCGAGTACCTGCGAGGTGCCGGCCGCCATCGAATAGGCCAACGGAAACCTCGTCTTGATATCGGGCAGCATGGGGTTATCCATATGCATGTGATATTCAAGGCGATAGCCCAGAGGGCCAATATGCCGAGCAAGGTTCATGCGAAGTTCAAGATCGCTGCTAAAGTCAAACCTAAACTCATCGTTGACCGCACATACCATCTCGGAAGCGATCTCCCACATCTCGTCCGAGATAACGGCCGAGCCCTTCTCGGGCACGCCCGTGCCCCTGCCGAGCAAATGGATTGCGATAAAGGCAACCTCTTCTCGGGGCATGCTCACGCCCAGGGCATCCTTGATGTTTGCGGCAATCTGGAAAGCCGCAGCGTATTCGCGCGTTCCCTCCAGCTTTAAAACGTCCGATTCTGCAGCCGGGACATAGCAGCCCTGCTCGATGCGGCCAAGAGCGATGTAAAGATGCATGATGAGATTGCGGGATGCCAGCGAGCTCACCGTGACGGGCGAGGCAGTCAGGGCATCGTCCACACATGCGGCGATGGCCCGCAGGCGCTCGGCGAGCTCTGCATCGTCGGTGTCGGGCAACACGGGCCTCACCAGCGAGGCCAGACACAGACGCCGTTGCGACTCCCCACCCGCAACGCGGATTCCGTAGCGAGGGCGCTTTTCGAGCGTCAAGTCAAATTGGGCGAGTTTCTGCTCTACCAGACGCATGTCATTGGACAGAGTTCGCGCCGAAACGTAGAGTAAATCCGCATACTCCTCAATCGTCACCCACTGGGACCGCATGAGAAGGTCGTTAAGAAGGAAGGACACACGGCCGTCGCGCGTATCAGGAATGCCCGGATGGGCCAGAGCCGCACTGTCTAGCAAGCGAGCAAGCTCATCTGCATGTGCAACATCGATACGATATTGCCCTTTGCTGCCAACGATGCGTGCAACCCCCGCAAGCTTGTCGTTTGCGCGATGGATATAGTTTCTCACGGCGCGCTCGCTTACCTCGAGACGCTTGGCAAGCACCGCGACAGCGACAGGCTGAGCGTCCTCGATCATATTTACAAGCTGCTTGACGCGAGCATCCATGTCCTCCTCCTTTCCCTGCGTCTAGTCTAACGCGGTAAAGAATGACACTCCACGTCGCGCTCGTTCCGCCAACGCGGAACAGGTTGCGGGGAGTCCAGCTGAACTTATAGGGAGCACGGAGAGAGGGCCCGAAAGCAATGCGTCGGTGTGAGATGCGCTTTCCGCAGTCATTGGGGACAGATTTAAATTAGTAGTCATTGAGGACGTTCTTGTTTGACTAGTCGTTTAAGAACGTCCCCAATGACTACCCACCCATCGGGGACTAGGTAAATAGCAAAAGCCCCGCAGTCGGAGCGGACTGCGGGGCTCATGAAGAGAGGCTAGTTTGTGGGCGCCTTGCCTGGCGCCCACGAGAGAGGCAATGGAGTAGAGGCTACTCGTGGATGCGGGTACCGGAGAGGCCGGCCATGGTCTCGGCGGCCTTGTCCAGGGCGCCGATGATGCAGGTGCGGCCCTTGCGGGAACGGGCGAACTTGATGGCAGCGCGGACCTTGGGCTCCATGGAACCCTTGCCGAACTGACCCTCGTCGGCCAGGCGCTCGGCCTCGTCGGCGGTGATGTCCTCGAGCTCCTCCTGGTTGGGCTTGCCAAAGTTGATGGCGACATGCTCAACGGCGGTCAGCAGGAACAGAACGTCGGCGTCGCAGTCCTCGGCCAGCAGCTCGCCGCCCAGGTCCTTGTCGATGACGGCGGGAACGCCCTTGTAGCAGCCCTTGTTCTCGTAGTCGCGGACGACGGGGATGCCGCCGCCACCGCAGGCGATGACGATGAACTCGTTATCGAGCAGGTTGAGGATGGAGTCAGCCTCGACGATCTTCTTGGGATCGGGGGAAGCGACGACGCGACGCCAGCCGCGACCGGAATCCTCGACGAAGACCTTGGAGGGATCCTCGGCCATGAACTCCTTGGCCTGCTCCTCAGTGTAGAAGGGGCCGATCGGCTTGGTCGGGTTCTTGAACGCGGGATCGTCCGGGTCGCACTCGATCTGGGTGACGACGGTGGCGGCGTGCCAGCGCTTATAGCGCTTGTGCATCTCGCGGCCGATGCCCTGCTGCAGGTGATAACCGATGTAGCCCTGGGACATGGCGCCGCACTCGGGCAGCGGCATCTCGGGGGTGCCGATGGCGTCGTGGGCAGCGGCGAAGGCGTTCTGGATCATGCCAACCTGCGGGCCGTTGCCGTGGGTGATGATGATCTCGTTGCCCTGCTCGATCAGGCCGAGGAGAGCGTGAGCGGTGTTGCTCACGGCCTCGATCTGCTCAACGGGGTTGTTGCCGAGGGCGTTGCCGCCAAGGGCGACGACGATACGATCGGGCTTGCCAAGAGGCTTAGACATTGCTGGAATCCTTTCTGTAAAAGGCCTACAACCCATTAATAACCCGCGCCCGTGCGATACGCGAGTTTATTAAGGTTTATATTCTCTTTATCGCTCATTTTATTCATTTTGAAAATAGTTGAACGGTGAACGGTCGCTTTTACCCGCTCAGCGTAAAGAAACCCAGCTCAAGCATATCTACGTCATTTACGTGCAACTTTATTTTAATAGAGCAGGGATTAGACCAGATTATGCAAACTATATCTTTGCTAAACATAAAACAGACAGCGCAAAATCTTACTCGCACTATACGAGATTCTATGCACTTATTGGACGAGTATGCAGCCCTGCAATAACATGGCGTTTTTCATCCAACTTAAGGAATAGACGAGTGCCTTTGCCGCGCGTCGGCCGGCAGCCGGCGAGCCGTCTCGTCGATTGCCGCTTCCAGAAAATCAAAAACTGATATTGCGCGCGCAATTGCGGCATGGTACTTTAGCGAAGAACAGCGCGGGCTGGGGCGACAGAGATCTGTCGTGAAGTTTGGGTTCGGCGACCCCGCCGCTGTCTTCTCCTTATCCGCCAGCGAACCCCTTGAGCGACGGATTGAGGAGGTCCTTACTATGACAAAAATGCTCAAGATCACGCTGAATGGCGAGACGTTTCTCGCCGATATGCTCTGGGACAAGGCCCCCGAGACATGCAAGCTGTTCGAATCGTCCTGTCCGGTCGAGTCACGTATCTTTTCGGCCAAGATCTGCGATGCCGAGGTAACCTATCCCGTATCGGGCCCCATTGCCAATTATGAGCACATCGAGAACCCCGTTTTTCACGAGCCGGCGGGCGCCGTGAGCTGGTATGGCGGATGGTCGTCAATCTGCATCTTCTTTGACGTGTGCGAGCCCTTTGGCACCTGCAACATGTTCGCCCGCATCTGCGAAGCCGACCGCGAGCGCTTTGCCGCCGCCTGCCGCAATGTCTGGGACAACCAGGGCATGTGCATCAAAAACGAAATCGTCGAGATCGAAGCGGAGGCCTAAAGATGATGGATATCAACACCCTGCTCGCACTCGACCTTGCCGAGTACACCACTGCACTTGAGGCCCTCGCCGACCAAATGATGCTCGAGGAACCGCGCGATATCGACTACATGCGCCGCCGCAAGCTTGACACAGGCCGCGAATTCGCCGTCTGGAACTTCACCGTCGGCTACTGCATGAACGCGGCCGACGCCCTCTCCCTCCTGCGAGCCCAGGCCAACGAAAACGCCAACGACGGCACCGCCGACCTCGCAACGATCAACAACAGCGCCGCGCGCCTGTGCGACTGGTTCTCGGGCGCCTTCGACGTCACCGGCAAAATGGATGACACCACGGCAATCCTCGCCCACAGCCGCGACCTCTACGCCCAGGTAGAGACTCACGAACAGTTTGCAGCCCTCACCCGCGCCACCGAGCGCTATCTGGTCCAGCTCCAATTTTGGGTCGACCGCCAGATTCCCTGGCCGGCCATTAGCGACCTCGTCCACGGCTACCGCCTACGCACGGAGTCCGGCGAGACAAGGTAACCAAGCAAGCAGCACCGACAACACCCCACCATCGGGATCCAAAGTAAGAATCAGAGGGCTGGAGACGCACCCAACAGCGTCCCCAGCCCCTTCGCAAAGTAGAGCACTGTTTCAGTGGCTTTGAGGCCTATTCGAACCTTTGCTATCTCCCAATTTTTGTATATTTACGACAATATTATCTGCCAATTTTTGTATGATTTTAGGCGATTCTATCTGTCAATTTTTGTCATTTGGGGGTTTAATGCTACGCCGTAAGGTCACTGATAGGCTTTTGAGCTGGAAGAATAACTCCAATAAGGCATTACTCGTTACTGGTGCGCGTCAGATTGGCAAGAGCTATGCGATTCGCGCGTTTGGAAAAAGCAACTACGCTTCGTATTTTGAGGTCAATTTACTACTCGATGTCGAAGCAAGGAATGCACTTGTTGGCGCAAAGAACTCCGTTGACTTTATCAACCGCGTAGCCCTTCTTGCGGATGCGCCGCTTGTTGAGGGCGATACGCTTGTCTTTGTCGATGAGATTCAGGAGTATCCGCAGATCGTTACACTCATGAAGGCGTTGGTCGAGGATGGGCGCTTTAGCTATGTCTTCTCGGGGTCTATGCTTGGGACTGAGTTTAAGGGGATCTCTTCTTTTCCGGTGGGGTATGTAGAGCACATTGTTATGCGCCCGATGGATTTTGAAGAGTTTTGTTGGGCAAACAGCGTAAGCGAGAATGTGCTTGCAGGCATTCGCAGCTGCCTTGTCGAGAAACATCCTGTCGAAAACTATATTCATGAGGCGATGCTCAAGAACTATAGAGCCTATATCGTTTGCGGCGGCATGCCGGAGGTCGTTCAGAATTATATTGATTCGGGTTATTCGCTCGTGAGCACACGTGAGCTTCAAACTCAGCTGGTCGATCAGTACAAAAGCGATATCTCAAAATATGCATCGACTCGAGCGTTTAACGTTCGGTCGATTTTTGAGCAAATTCCCGTTCAGCTTGAGGCGGAGTCTCATCGCTTTGTTGTTTCGTCTCTGGGTGAGGGAGCTCGCCTTAAAAAATATGAGCAGGATTTCCTGTGGCTTGTTAACGCAGGTGTTGGATTGATGGTCGCCAGGGTGACGGAGCCACGGAGTCCTCTCAAGAGGACGGAGAAAACGACAGCCTTCAAACTATACGAGTCTGATACAGGCATGCTCGCATCGCGATACCCCGGCAGCACCGCACGCGCTGTCTATCTTGATATGAAAACTCCCAACCTTGGTGGTCTCTATGAGAACGTGGTCGCGCAGGAACTCGTTGCCCTCGGGGCGGATGCATGGTACTACCAAACGCGTGAGGTCGGTGAAGTTGACTTTGTGATCGAAGGCGTCCACGGTCATGTTGTCCCAATCGAGGTCAAATCGGGCAAGAAAGTTCGAGCGCACGCGGCCCTCGATCGTCTGATGAGTGTGGGCGAGTACAAAATTCCCGAAGCCGTTGTACTAAGCCACGAGAATCTCAGCAAAGAGGGCAAGGTTCTGTACGTTCCAATCTACATGACGTTTTGTCTCGATGAGTTTATGGAAAAGGATGACCCCAATAACGATTTCTCGTTCGCACCCATATCTCTCTAGCCATTTGAATCCGCAATCCAGCCCCGTCCACACATCAATGCATTTCCCAAGGTGCTGCGCGTTTCGCGCCAAAGGCGCGAAAAAGCAAAGGGATAAGGCGTTGCAACAGCCACGCCCCCCATCCATCCCCAAAGTAACGCGCCTTTCGCGGTAAAGCCGCGAAACAGCGAAGGGGACGGAATACCCGACCAACTACGTCCTTCATCCGCCCACACAATCCGAGGACGTAGTCGCAGCAGGATCTGAGGGCTGACCTTCGCGGACACTCCGCAGGACGAAAGAACCCCCGCCGCACGTAGTGTGAACTGCCTCCCATTTCTTGGACATGAGAAATGGGAGGCTTTTTATGCGTGTCGACTTGAGGGTGAAGCACGACATCGTGGCCAGGAAGGCGGCGATCGGGCTCTTCGAGCGAGGCCACGGCTACAAGTCGGCGGCGAAGGCGCTGTCGGTCCCGCGCGACACCGTGAGACAATGGCTCTGCGTATACCGGTCGTTCGGAAGCGAGGTGCTGCTATCCATGGACGGCAAGCAGGCCAGGTACACATACGAGCAGAAGGTCGCCGCCGCCTCGGCCGTGGTCGACGGCGGCATGAGCAAGCGGGACGCCATGGAGGCGTTCGGGGTCATGTCCCTGACGCCGCTCAAGAGATGGTGCGCGCTCTACCGCGAGGGCGGCGCGGAGGCCCTGCGCCCGAGGCCCAAGGGCCGGCCGAGCGGTTCCAAGGCGAGGCCGCGCACGCGCGAGCAGGAGCTCGAGGAGCGCTGCCGAAGGCTCGAGACCGAGGTGGCCTACCTAAAAAAATTGCGTGCCCTGGTCGAGAGGGACGGACTCTGACCAGGGCGAAGGTCGAGGCCGTGAGCGCCCTGCGCGAAGAGGGGTACGGGCTGGGGTGCCTGCTGGAGTGCGCCGGCCTGGCGAGGTCGAGCTACTACTACGCGCTGTCGCACCCGAAGGCTCCCACCAGGCCCGAGCTCTGGGAGGCCGCCGCCGAGATATTCTCGCGCGCCGCCAACGGGTGCGGCCACAGGCAGATCGCCATGTGCCTGCGCGCCGAGCGGGGCGTGCGCATAGCCTACAAGACCGTGCTGAAGATGATGCGCGAGATGGGCATCAGCTGCGGGATCCGCCGCGAGACCGACTACCACAGGTACAACTCGTACAGGGGCAAGGTCGGAAAGACCTTCGAGAACGTCATCGGCAGGGACTTCGCCGCCGACGGGCCGTGGGAGAAGATGGGCACCGACGTCACCGAGTTCAAGCAGCCCTGGGGCAAGGCCTACTTCGCGCCGGTCTACGACTTCGGCAGCAAGGAGATCGTCGCCTGGTCCACGTCGCTGCACCCCAACATGGCTCAGCAGCACGAGCTGCTCGACCAGCTCGTGTCCAGGAAGCCCGAGGGCTCCAGGCCGATCCTGCACTCGGACATGGGCTGGCAGTACCAGCAGGCCGGTTGGTGCAGGCGGTTGGAGGAGGCCGGCGTGGTGCAGAGCATGTCCCGGAAGGGCAACTGCATCGACAACGGCGCGACGGAGCAGGTGTTCGGCCACATCAAGGACGAGTTCTTCCGCGGAAGGACGTGGCCGGACTTCGAGTCCTTCAAGGCGGACCTCGACGACTTCGTGGTCCATTGGAACACGAGGAGGCGCCAGGTTAAACTGAAGGGACTGACCCCGGAGGAGTTCCGGAGACAGTCCCTTGCGGCGTAGTTCTTATTTAAGCCGTCCAAGTTTTGGGGTGCAGTTCAGTGCGCAGCGGGGGTTCTTTCATGTCCGAGGACGTCCGCGAAGGTCAGCCCTCAGATCCTGCGGTGAGAGACCTAGGCCTCGTTGTACACCGTCTTGAGCTTCAGCAGGTGAGCGTAGCGGTCCATAGCGGCCTGCTCGTTCTCCTTGAAGAGCTCCTCGGCGCGCTCGGGGAAGGAACGCGTCAGCGAAGCGTAACGGGCCTCGTTCATCAGGAACTCCTGATAACCGCCCGCGGGCTCCTTGGAATCGAGCGAGAACTTCTTGCCGGCAGCAGCCTCGGGGTTGAAGCGGAAGAGGTTCCAGTAACCGCACTCGACAGCCTTCTTCATCTCGGCCTGGCAGTTCTGCATGCCGCCCTTCTTGATGGAGTGCATCTCGCAGGGGCTGTAGCCGATGATGAGGGACGGGCCGTCGTAGGCCTCGGCCTCGTGAATAGCCTTGAGGGTCTGAGCCGGGTTGGCGCCCATGGCGACCTGTGCCACGTAGACGTAACCGTAGCTCATGGCAATCTCGGCCAGGGACTTCTTCTTGGTCACCTTACCGGCAGCGGCGAACTGAGCGACCTGGCCCAGGTTCGAGGCCTTGGAGGCCTGACCACCGGTGTTGGAGTAAACCTCGGTGTCGAAGACGAAGACGTTGACGTTGTGGCCGGAAGCCAGGACGTGATCCAGGCCACCGAAGCCGATGTCGTAGGCCCAACCGTCGCCGCCGAAGATCCAGAAGGACTTCTTGGTGAGGTAAGCCTTGTCGGCGAGGATCGCCTTGGAAGCGTCGCAGCCGCACTTCTCGAGCTCGGCAACGTAGGCAGCGGCAGCGGTCTTGGAGGCCTCGGCGTCGTTGACGGAGTCGATCCAAGCCTGGCCGGCAGCCTTGAGCTCATCGGACGGACCATCGGCAGCGATGATGTCCTGGGTAGCGGCGATCAGCTTCTTCTGGACGGCCTCGTAACCGACGGCCATGCCCAGACCGTGCTCGGCATTGTCCTCGAACAGGGAGTTGTTCCACGCCGGGCCGTGACCGTCCTTGTCCTTGCAGTAAGGAGCGGTGGCAGCGGGGTTGCCCCAAATGGAGGAGCAGCCGGTGGCGTTGGAGATGAACATGCGGTCGCCGGCGACCTGGGTCACCAGACGTGCATAGGCGGTCTCGGCGCAGCCGGCGCAGGAGCCGGAGAACTCCAGGTAGGGCTGCTTAAACTGGCTGCCCTTGACGTTGGCCGCGATGAGCTCCTTCTTCTCGGAGACGTTCTCGACCATATAGTCCCAAACGGGCTGCTGGTCCATCTCCTGCTCGGTGGGAACCATCTCGAGAGCACCCTTGGGGCAGACCTTGACGCAGTTGGTGCAGCCCATACAGTCGAGCGGGGACACGGCCATGGTGAACTTCATGCCCTTGGCCTTGGGGCCCATGGCGTCGAGCGTGCGGGTAGCCTCGGGCGCGGCGGCAGCCTCGTCCTCGGTCATCGCGAACGGACGGATGGTGGCATGCGGGCACACATAGGCGCACTGGTTGCACTGGATGCACTTGGTCTCGTCCCAGTGAGGAACGACCACGGCGACGCCGCGCTTCTCGTATGCGGAGGCGCCCAGCTCAAACTGGCCGTCGGCGCAACCGACGAAGGCGGAAACGGGCAGGCTGTCGCCATCCATGCGATCGATGGGCTCGAGCAGGTTCTTGACCTGCTGGGCGATGGCGGACTTGGTCTCCTCGGAGAGCTCGACGGGAGCGGCGTCCTCGGCGGTAGCCCAGTCGGCCGGAACCTCGAACTTACGGAAGGCGGTAGCGCCGGCATCGATGGCCTTGTGGTTGGCGTCGACGATGGCCTGGCCCTTCTTCATGTAGGACTTGGTGGCCGCGTCCTTCATGTACTGCAGGGCGTCCTCGGCGGGCAGAACCTTGGCCAGCGCGAAGAAGGCGGACTGGAGCACCGTGTTGGTGCGCTTGCCCATGCCGACCTTGGCGGCCAGGTCGATAGCGTCGATCAGGTAGACGTTGACGTTGTTGTTCGCGATATAGCGCTTGGCCACGGCGGGCATGTGCTCGGCGAACTCCTCGTCGCTCCACTGGCAGTTGACCAGGAAGGTGCCGCCCGGCTTGACGTCGCGGACCATCTTGAAGCCCTTAACGATGTAGCTGGGGTTGTGGCAAGCGACAAAGTCGGCCTTGGTCACGTAGTACGGCGAGCGGATCGGGGAATCACCAAAGCGCAGGTGCGAGACGGTGACGCCGCCGGTCTTCTTGGAGTCGTACTGGAAGTAGGCCTGGACGTACTTGTCGGTGTGGTCGCCGATGATCTTGATCGAGTTCTTGTTGGCGCCGACGGTACCGTCGCCACCCAGACCCCAGAACTTGCACTCGATGGTGCCGGGGGCTGCGGTGTTGGGCGCATCCTCGGCCTCGGGCAGGCTCAGGTTGGTCACGTCATCGACGATGCCGATGGTGAACTCGCGCTTGGGCTCGTCCTTCTTAAGCTCCTCGAAGACAGCGAACGCGGACGCGGGAGGCGTGTCCTTGCTGCCCAGGCCGTAACGGCCGCCGACGACCTTGATGCCCGTCTTGCCGGCCTCGTAGAGAGCGGAGACGACGTCCTGGTAGAGCGGCTCGCCGATGGAACCCGGCTCCTTGGTGCGGTCCATGACGGCAATCTTTTTGACGGTCTCGGGGAGAACGTCGACAAAGTGCTTGATGGAGAACGGACGGAACAGACGAACCTTGACCAGGCCGACCTTCTCGCCGTGAGCGTTGAGGTAGTCGATGACTTCCTCGAGCACGTCGCAGAAGGAGCCCATGCACACGACGACGCGATCAGCATCGGGAGCGCCGTAGTAGTTGAACAGGCCGTAATCGGTGCCGAGCTTCTCGTTGATCTTCTTCATGTAGCCCTCGACGACGGCGGGAAGCTCGTCGTAGACCTTGTTGCAGGCCTCGCGGTTCTGGAAGAAGATGTCGCCGTTCTCGTGGCTGCCGCGGGTATGCGGGTGCTCAGGGTTGAGCGCGTGATCGCGGAAAGCCTGGACGGCGTCCATGTCGCACATCTCGGCCAGATCCTTGTAGTCCCACATGGCGACCTTCTGGATCTCGTGGCTGGTGCGGAAGCCATCGAAGAAGTTAAGGAACGGGGTCTTGCCCTCGATGGCGGCAAGGTGAGCCACCGGCGAAAGGTCCATGACCTCCTGGACGTTGCCCTCGGCAAGCATGGCGAAACCGGTCTGGCGGCAGGCCATGACGTCGGAGTGATCACCGAAGATGTTCAGGGCGTGCGAAGCGACGCAACGCGCGGAGACGTGGAAAACGCCCGGGAGCTGCTCGCCCGCGATCTTGTACATGTTCGGGATCATCAGGAGCAGGCCCTGAGAAGCCGTGTAGGTGGTGGTCAGAGCACCGGCGCCCAGCGAACCGTGAACGGTACCGGCTGCACCTGCCTCGGACTCCATCTCGACGACCTTGACCGGGGTGCCGAAGATGTTCTTGCGACCCTGGGCCGCCCACTGGTCGACATGGTCGGCCATCGGGCTGGACGGCGTAATGGGATAAATTCCCGCTACCTCGGTGTACGCATACGAAACATATGCGGCCGCCTCGTTGCCGTCCATAGACTTAAACTTACGCGCCATATACCCCTCTCCTCTCATATAGGTATACAGGCCCCGGCGATCGCCGGGATGTTGGCGTGATGGGATTTTCGCTGTTGCTTCCGATCATCTGACAGGCGGACTCAGCGGCAGGTACATGGCGTGGAGAGAAGGCATGCCGAGGCGAGGAGGGCTGCACGCGCTCCACAGGCCCAGCTACCCGTCTTGCACATGACCGAGCGCCGCAAAGGCCGCATGCCGGATGCTCCCGGGCACGCCCCGGCGATGGGAAGCGCCCGCAACGGAAATCCGCATGCGGGCTTATTGTACCCCGCCGTCAGACCATATTTCGACAAATATAGGTGGGCGGTAAAGGTTTACCCCGGGTGACCGTCAAGGGCCAAAATGGTCCCTCCATCCCCGGGCGACTGGCCCTGGCGCGCCAAGGAGCGTCCCCAACTGCCGGCAGGAAAGGAACGTCCCTAACTGCCGGCTAGAGGGCGCCGAGGAGGATGGCGTAGGTGGTGGATTCGCCGAGTTTGAGCTCGTCGCCGGGGTTGAGCTGGGCGGAGCGACCGGGCTCTACTTGAATACACACACTCGTGGCCCCGTTTACCACCACGGTGCCGTTCGTGGACGACAGATCCTCGACAAACCATGTGCCAGAATCGTCGCACCAGATATGGGCATGACGGGCCGAGACGTCGTCGCCGACGTCGGTGATGTCGCCCTCCCCCGTGGCCAGCGCGCCGATCTCGACGCCTTCCTCACTCGGCTGGATCCAGCACGGGGCGCTCACCACGTAGCCGTTTTGCACACGCAGCAGTCCCAGCGGATGTGCCGGCGAAGCCTCGTGCTCGCCCGTGACCGAAGATGTGCTCAGCGAGCGCGGCGTCGACGTGGCGCCGCCACAGGTCGCATGAGCGTAATCGATGGCATAGGTCACCGACGAGCGGACATCTGCCGAGCAGCCCACGGCGACGAACAGCACCAGGATGGCCTCGGCGCGCTCGGCGGGCATGAGCTCAGCCGCCTGCGACAGGCGCTCGAGCGCATTGCGATAGAGATTCGTGTCCTGATGGCATTCCTCGAGTGCCCGCACCATGGGCTCGCCAGCGGGGCCGCACACCATATTGGTCACGGCCGCGGCGTCCATGGGATTGCGACGGCGCAGGACCAGCTGCGACATAATGCGCGCGACCGAGGTGCCGTAATCGGCAAAATAACGTTCCTGCAGCGTGCCGACCGGCGCGCGCACGATAAAGCGCGAAACCCAGGAGCGATCGGCGGCACGGCTCTGCGGACTACGGCCGTCGGCGAGCGGGCGGCTCGAGAGCACCAGGCCGCACAGTTCGATATGGCTCAGGTGCGCAGCGCGCTTAAAGATGTCAAACATTGCCCCGCACGGGGTGAGCTCGGCTTGAGAAGCCATGGCTTAGCCCTCCTTGGTCGCAGAGATAGTGTCGGATACTTCGGCCGGCCCGCCAAAGGCGCGGGCAGCCGCGGCTCCGCCGGCAAGCGGCGTCGCCATGGGAATTTTCGCACGTCGTGCTGACACGACGGGAAGCTCAAAGGCAAACCCCATCGCCAGCAAAAACCACGTGAGCGCATAGGCTGCAATTATGGCGGCCACCAGGCCACCCGCCACGGCATGCTGGGAAAACACAGTACATGCGAGTGCGGCCAGAGCCGGGACCTCGCAGGCGGAAAGGGCCAACACGCCCTGCAGGAATCCCGCGCGGCGATTGCGCGCCAAGGCCCCGGCAGCGATGCCCGCCATGCCCGGCAGCGCCAACGCCAGCACGGCGATAATGGCCGGCAGCTTCCCGGACCACATAAGCGGTCCCACGACGAGCGTCACATGGGCGCCCGACACCAAAAACGCCGCCGACACCACGACCGCAGCCCAAAGCATGCCGCATACCGCCGTCGACGCAATCATCGCCATACGTCGCATCACCCGGCCCGATACCTCCATCGGGCACGGCATGAGCGGCTCGGCGCGAAGCGAGCGGGCGACATTTTGCGCATAGTGGTCACAAAATGCCGAGAGCGCCGCCTCCACCGCAGCCGGCTCGGGACGATCTTCCTGATGGCAGGACAGGCAGGCCATCACCACATCGAACAGCTGAGCGTCGACAAACGCCAGCGCATCGCGCAGATCCTCGGAATTTGGATCGAGCCCCAGCTGCTGAGCCTGTTCGGCCGCGGCAAGTGCCACATCGGGCTCGCGTCGCAGCAGTTGCGTCAAGTCGCAGCCGGGCGCGTGGGCGCCGACGGGATAATCGGGCAGCGTATCCATCTTGAGGCGATAAGGGCTGGCGATATCGCGCGTCTTTTTGCGCGAGCCCGAAGTACCCGACGCACCCGGCGCTACTTCGTACGGCGCGACACCGGCGATGAGCTCGTAGACCGTACTCGCCGCCGCATAGACATCGATCGCCGGCGACATGCGAAGCATGCGCAGGTCGGGGATATCGTCGGTGAGCATCTCGGGCGGGGCGTAGGCCACCGTCGCGCGGCGCAACGTGGCATAGCGCTCGGTAAACGACGCCTTGCCGCCGGTGCCGGCCACCGCAGAGGCGGGCTCGAGCGCCAGCGACGAGCCAAAGTCGATCAAGCACAGGTCGAAGGTGCCTTCGGCAAGCTGTCGGTCGAGCGGCAGGCGCGCCGTGCGCACCATAATATTAGCGGGCGAGATATCGCGATGGACGAACCCCTCGCCTACCAAGCTCATGCGGCAGAGCAGATCGAACAGGTCGCGACCCAGACGCGCCGCCACGAGCGGCGACAGACGCCCGGCATCGTCCACGGCAAGGCGCGGGCGCAGGCGAGCGAGCGTCTCGCCCTCGACCCACTCCATGACAATCGCGGGCACGCCGTCGACCTCGCCCCACCCGTATAGGCGGGGAAAGCCCTTAAGACCCGAAAGGGCACGATGGCATTCGTATTCCTCGCGAAACGCCGCCTTGAACTTGATGACCAGCGCCTCGTGGGCGACATCGTCATCAAATTCGTCGCGCGTTGGTAAGATGAGCTGCTTGAGCGCCACGGCCTCGCCCTGCGCGTTGACGGCACGCGTCACACGGCCGATGCCGCCGCGGCGCATGGTGGCGTCATCGGCAAACAGCATCGTAAAACGGCGCAGGTAGGCGGGAAGCTCGTCCGTGCCCAGGGCTACAGCCGGCTCAAACCCGTCGACGCGCGCCAGGCGCAGGCCCACCATGGGATCACGGTTAAGCGACTGGGCTGCCGTAGAAGCGAGGTCGTTCGTCATAGGGCGATCGCCGCCACATTGGTGTTGAAGTTGTTGAGCGCGACGTCGTCGTTGCCGTAGTGCCCAACCCATTGACACAGGTTGGTATAGCAGCCCCACAGATTGGCATACTGCCGATACCACTTAGATTTGGTCGAGAACCTTTGTCGACCGAACTCGGCACGGATGACAAACATGTCATTCGCCAGGGTGTCGCACGGTCCGGTATCGCCCGTGGCGTTATAGGTCGACACCACGCTATTGGCGCGGGCGACATAGCCATCGAGCATGTTGTATTTGGTCACGAGCCAACTGTGGATACTCTCCTCCTCGGCAGCCGAGAGGCCGTCCGAGTTCGTGTCGCCGCCGGCACCGCTGTCCGTCGAGCCACCGCTCGTAGATCCGCCGCCAGAGGCGGAGTCCGAACCGGAACCGCCGTCCGAGCCCGCCGAACCGGTGCCAGAACCGGACCCGTCGGAGCCCCCGGGCTTACCCGCCTGCTGCGTATCCTGTTCCTTCTGCTGCTCCGCCTTGTTAACGATAGATGCCACGCTGTTGTTGGAAAGCTTCGTGATGATCTTGGTGTTGGTGAGCACGATGGTCTTGCCGTTTGCCAGCGTAACCTCGTTGTCCGATGTTTCGGGACTGTCCGCATCGTCGCCACCGAACACAACATGCGAGACCACGCTCGCCCACGCATATCCAGTTGTCGTTCCCAAGTCGCTTTTGGCCTTGCGCCCAATATGCAGCTCGCGCGCAGCATGCGCCTGCACCATGGACGGCACCGTCATACCATAAGCCGAAACACCGGCTATGACCAGCACGAGCGAGCAAGACAGCAGCACACACGCCCGAGGCGCCAGGCCCAGCCGGCGTCGCATGCGCACCGTGGCGCCATGCTTTGTCTGAGTGCCCCCGGGCCGCATGCGTTCTCCTCCAACAAAAACACGCCGCTCAGGAGCGGCGCATTCTTTCATATCCATATTTGAGTGTATCAGCGAACCCAAAAGGTTGCGCAACGAATGGGCAAATACGAGGTGCAAGCGGACCCATCCACGCGATAAGCGGATGAAAAGCATGTTTGTTGCACAACAAATGCATGAACGCGCGCTCGATTATGAGCGCCCCGTGCGGCAGGCCGACGGAACATGCCGCGGAGCTGACACCGCCTAGATCGCGCGGCGGGCCTCGATAGCGCGGCCAAGCGTAAGCTCGTCGGCATACTCCAAGTCGCCGCCCACGGGAAGGCCGCTCGCAAGACGCGATACCTCAACGCCCAATGGCTTGATGGTGCGAGCAAGGTAGCTCGCCGTGGTCTCGCCCTCAATGTTGGGGTTGGTGGCGATAATGACCTCGTGGATGTCCTCGTGGCCCAGGCGCGCCAGCAGCTCGCGGATATGCAGCTGCTCGGGACCGATCTTGTCCATGGGGCTGATCACGCCGCCCAGCACATGGTACAGGCCATGGTAGCTGCCCGTGCGTTCGATTGCCTGGACGTCGCGCGGCTCGCCCACCACGCAAATGCGAGTGGTATCGCGCATCGGGTCCTGGCAGATGGAGCACTCGTCGGCCGTGGCGTAGTTAAAGCAGCGGCTGCAAAAGTGGACCTCCTGCTTGACCTCCAGGATGGCCTCGGCCAGGCGGCGGGCCTCCTCGGCATCGGCCTCGAGCAGGTAATAGGCGATGCGCTGGGCCGACTTGGGACCAATGCCCGGCAGACGACCCAGCTCATCGAGCAGTTTTTGCAGACTGTGATTCGCACTCATATATATGCGTGTCTTAGAACGGCATGCCCGGGATGTTGAGGCCGCCGGTGATGGCGCCCATCTGCTTGTTGGCGAGCTCGTTGACGCCGCGGACGGCCTCGTTGACAGCAGCCATGATCATGTCCTGCAGCATATCGACGTCCTCGGGATCGAGGGCATCGGGATCGATGGTGAGGTTGACGAGCTCCATCTCGCCGTTGACGGTCACCTTGACCATGCCGCCGCCGGCAGAGGCGTCGACGGTCTGGGACTTGAGGTTCTCCTGCGCGGCGGCAAGCTGCTCCTGCATCTTGCGGGCCTGCTTCATCATCTGCTGCATGTTCATACCGGCCATGATGGCTCCTTTACGTGCGGCCGCACGCCGAGCTGCAAGGGCAGCCGGGACGCGGCGGGACTTTCAAACTTAAAAATCGTACCACGGCGCGAGGCCAGCGAGCGGGGCGGACGTGTTACCTCAGTCGATATACATGTCCTGGAGTGCAAGCCGCGCCCAAAGATAATGCAAAGTTGAATAATTCGCATCTGCATAATATCGAAAGCTAAATCTTGTAGAGCCGGAACCCGGCATTTTCTGCATCCAGCTAGATAGCAAAATGCCGGACCGCTGCTCGGGGTGGCGCGCATGACGGCGGGGTATAATCTGATTGCCATAGATAGCAATTTGGAGGTGCCCCATGAATGCCCCCGACGCGCTCCAAAACATCCGCTCAAAACACCCCGTTGCATATGTGGTTCTCTACCTCTTTGTCGGCTGGGCATTGCTGGTTGTCATCACCCATGCCATAGCCTTTGGAGCAGAACTGCTGGTAGCCAGCTCGGACCAGCCCGTCGTCAAATGGGAAGCGACCGATGAGTGCACCGATGGAACCCGAACTGTTTACTACAACAGCCCGTCCCTCTACCAAGAGCTCAAGGTCAAGATAAAGGACTTCAAGATTGTCGATGCCGAACCGGGCTCTTTATTGACAATCGGAGCAACCGTCAACGCCGAGCAAGTCGAGCACACGGACAGCCACGCGACGTATCGTATCGACCTCAGCATCCTAGGCCAACCGTCACGCGCCTGTCTGCTCGAATGCGATATACGCGGCACCACACTACACATGTCCGAAATACAGATGCGCCCGGGCAAAGAGACCTCTTCGTGAGCAGTATGCCCGCCCGCACGGTTACTCCACCGGCTTGAAGATGGTGGCCTGGCCAAAGACGTTGCGGATGAGGGCTTTGGCCTCGTCCTCGGTCTGCGGGATGCTTGGGGCTGCGCCTTGATGGCCGAAAGGGCTGCCCGCGCCGGGGTTGGACTCCCAGGGAGCTGCAGGAGCGCCCTCCTCTTTGGGGGCAGTTGCAGCGGGCTTGGGCGCGGACGCCGCACCCGGCACGTCGAACGGGGGCAGATCGTCCCCGCCGGCATCGGCAGCAAAACCGCCGACCATGGCATCGTCGTAGGGAACCTGCTCGGATTCCCACGGCGCAGACGACGCGGCGGGCTGAGCCGTGGGAGCGGACGCGCGCTCGGGCGCTCGGGGTGCGGGCTCGGTCGGGAGCTTACCCGTGGCAGGAGCGCCGGCGGGGTTATCGGAGCGCAGCCAGGGGGCCTTGGCCAGGTCGGATGACTTGGGCGCAGGCGCGGGCGAGACGGGCTTGGGCGCGGGCGCCGGAGCAGCCGGTTTGGGCGCAGCGGGTTCAGGCGCCGACGGGGTCGGTGCCGCTACCGGTACCGCTTTTGGCTGCGTCGCGCTGACACTCGAGGATGCAGGGACCGCCGAGGACACGGGTTGCGGGTCCGCAGATGCCGCAGCCCGTGCAGATGGAGAATGCTCCTCATGTTGAGGAGCCGGCGTGCCACCCCCATCCAGGACATAGTCGACGGTGCGACGACCGAAGACCGCGCAGACCGTCGGCAGGACTACCGACTGCGTGTCGGCGCGTCCGAGCATCTTGATGGCAAAGGTCGAGCCCGCGGGGAACGAAACCGTGAGCTTGGAGCCGTCATCTGCTGTGGCGCGGGCGTTGAGCAAAAGCCCTGCGTAGGAGGCCTGACGAGCCTTGACGCGTTCGACGACCTCGGCCCATTTGCGCTGGAGCTCACCGGCATCCTCGACCGCGGGGGTCTCGGCGGCGCCGGCAGCAGCAACCTGAGCGGCAGTGTTGGGCTTGGACACCGGCACGGTCGACGCAGCAGGCGCGGGAGCCGGAGCCGTAACGGGTTGAGGTGCAGGCGTTACAGGTTTGGGCGCGAGAGCCGGAGCCGCGGACTTGGGCGCAGGCTGGGCAGTTGGAACAGCAGCGCCGCGGTCCCAAGGCATGCCACCCTGATGCGCGGACGTAGCAGCGGGGGCGGCGGTCGCCGCAGGAGTAGCAGCTCGGGCACCCGAGATCAGCGTCGGTTGCTGTGTCGTCGCAGGTGCAGCCACGACAGCCGCAGACGCACTCGCTTGAGCAGCAGCCACGCTCGCCGGCACGGCGCCGTTGGCAACCATGGCCTCCAGGCGTGCTACACGCTCGGCCAATGCCTCAATCGTTAAATCAGCCTCAGGACGTGCCAGACGCGTGCAGGCGATCTCGAGCACCAGACGTACGTCGCTCGCGCCCCTCATCTCCAGTGCGGCATCGTCAAGCACCGTCAGCACACGGGCAAGGCGGTCGGCAGGATGCTCGCCAAAGGCAGCGGCCTCAGCAGCAAGCGCCTCGGCCTGTTCGGCCCCGCCCTCAAACAGCTCGGCACGGGCGCCGGCGACGCAGGCAACATACACGTCGCGCACGTGCGCCACCAGGTCGCGCGTCAGTTCCAGCAGATCGTTGCCTTCCTCGACCTGCGCGCGAATAAGCCCATACAGATCGGCGACATCACGATCGGCAATGGCGCGCGCAAACTCGCCCAGAATCTGGTCCGAAACCTCGCCCAAAAGCGAGCGGGCATCGTCCGCATGCACGGTGCCGTTGCCAAAGACGCTCAGCTGTTCCAGCGTGGAGAGCGCGTCGCGCATGCCGCCCTTGGCATGGCGCGCCACGATAGCCAACGCCTCATCGTCGTAATCGAAGCCCTCCTGCTCGCACACGTATGCCAGGCGGCGCTCGATATCCTCGTTGCCGATGCGGTGGAAATCGAAGCGCTGGCAGCGCGAGAGGATGGTTTCCAGAATCTTTTGCGGGTCGGTGGTACACAGCACAAAGATCACGTGTGCCGGCGGCTCCTCGAGCGTCTTGAGCAGCGCGTTAAACGCCGCCGTCGTGAGCATGTGGACCTCGTCGATGATATAGATCTTGTACTTGCCGCGCACCGGGGCAAAGTTGACGGAGTTGATGATTTCCTCGCGCACATTGTCTACGCCGGTACGGCTTGCGGCATCGAGCTCGTAGACGTCTGGGTGGTTGCCCTCGGCGATGAGCTCGCACTCCTCACAGGTGCCGTCGGGCATGCAGCCGCTCGCGCCCTCGGCGCGCGCCGCCTCGGCATTGCGGCAGAGCAGCGCCTTGGCAAGAATGCGCGCCATGGTGGTCTTGCCCGTGCCGCGCGGACCGCAAAACAGGTACGCGTGGGACAGGCGCCCCTCGGTAATGGCGTGCTCGAGCGTCGAGACGATATGCTGCTGGCCCACCACGGAGTCGAAGGTGAGCGGGCGATACTTTCGGTACAACGATTCCATGGGTGCTCCCCCGGGTATACTGAGTCTTGTTGCCGCGGCGGCCATGCGGTCGCACGGCATACTGCATTCATAATAACCCGTACGGCGAGCCCGCCGCGATAGGAGTCCAAAGAGCATGGCAGACGCAGAGAGCAACCTCGTTCCCTCCGAAGCAGCCGACCAGGTCGAGGTCGCGCTCGAGGAGCAGGCCGCAGCCGACAACGGCATTCTGTACCTCAACGAGTATCAGTACGAAAACGACCTCGTCACCGACTTTGCGCGCCTGGTCGCCTCGCCCAGGCGTCGCGGCTCGCTGTATGTCGCCTCGGCAATTGCCGCGCTCATCGGCATCGGCATGCTGGTGGCCGGCGGCAACTGGATCAAGTTCGGCGTCGTCCTGATCGTGTTCGGCGCCTTTTTGGCCTGGTGGAGCAAAAATCTGCACCATTCGCTCGCGCGCGACTTTATCGAAGCCGTCGAGGCAGACGAGTCCATGGGCGGCCGTTACCGCCGCGTCGCCGCCAACGAGGACGGCCTGATGGTCTGGGGCAAGAGCGGCAAGTCGCAGTTCTTCCCGTTTGAGAAGCTCGACCACGTGCTCGACGGCGAGCGCATCTTTGTGGCCATGTTCGCCGACCAGGGCGTGACGATTCCCAAGGACACCTTTATCCGCGGCGATGCCGAGCAGTTTGGCTCCTTCCTCAAGGCGCGCATCAACAAAAAGCTGCGCATCGAGACCAAACGCAAGAAGATGAAGGCCGAAAAGGCCGCTGCCGAAGCCAAACAGGGCGACAAGCCCCAGGAGACCAAGGGCAAGCAGCGCAAGCAGAAGAAGAACAAGAAGAAGCGCTAAGGTCAAGTCAGACAGGCCACCTCGCCCCGCTACCTTCACCATGCGCCCGAGCGTGCTAAACTAGCAGCATCTATGCCACCGCGAACGGCTTGACTCCGGCCCGCCGCTCGCAAACGAACTTTAAACGCACGAGGGTTGGCCATGCCGCTTTTCTCGCAACATACCGCCCGGTTCTCGCCGGACGTTCCCTTGGAGGGCACCAGCTCTCGCGAGCTGCTCAAGCGGTACCAGCCGCTCGAGACGCTTGCGACCGGCGGTTTTGGCTCCATCGAGATCTGCCGCGACACGCACCTGCGCCGCCGCGTCGCCATTAAGCGCATCCCCCTTATCAACGGCGCCGGCATGCCCGCCAGCGACATCATGGATGTCCTGCGCGAGGCACACACCGCCGCCATGCTTCAACATCCCAATATCGTGCAGGTTATCGACTTTACGCACGATACCGCCTATGCCTACCTCGTCATGGAATATGTCGACGGCATGTCGCTGGCCGAGTTTTTGCAACGCGTGGACGGCCATTCGCTCACCTTTGACGAGGCGGCGGCCATTGCCGACGCGCTGGGCCAGGCGCTCACCTTCGCCCATAGCAACGGCGTGCTCCACCTGGATATTAAGCCCGCCAACGTGCTCATCGACCACTCGGGCAATGTAAAGCTCACCGACTTTGGCATGGCGCGGCTGTCGTCTGCCGGCGGCTTTGGCGGCTCGCGCGGCGGCACCATCGGCTACATGCCGCCCGAGCAGCTCGACATCGAGACTGGCACGGTTGACGAGCGCGCCGATGTCTTTGCCCTCGCTTGTGTGATCTACGAGGGCCTGTGCGGCAGCGCCCCCTTTATGGCCGCCACGCCCGGCGACTCGCTCGGCCGTATCATCGGCGGTGCCACCTACCCCAGCGAGCTCATCCCGCACTTTCCCCCGGGAGCCGAGGCTGCGCTCATGAGCGCCCTCTCCCCCATGCCGCAAGACCGCCCCAACAGCATCGAGGCATTTTGCGACCAGTTGCTCGCCGGCTTGGGCAGCGTGCGCGAGGGCCGTCGCAGCCTGGAGCAGATGGTGGGCGAGCTGTCGGATGACGAGCGCGCGGCAGACGATATCGAATCGTTGCCCTATGAGGACGACACCATCGAGATCGACCCCGCACTCGGCTGGGCCGGTACGCGCTGGAGCCACGCGCGCGATTACACCATGCGCGCCATCTCGGCGCTAGCGTGTGGTGCCTTTAGCTTTTTGCTGATGCAAACGGCTGGCGTCGCGGCGCTTCCCGGACTTATTGCCGCGGCCATCGCGATTGGCGCGGCCGCCGGCCTGGCCCCGCAGATTGGCTCGGCTATCTCGGCCGTGGGCTTTTTGGTACTTATGGCCAACGCCACCATGCAGGCGCAGGGCATCCTGTCGATGCTGCCCGTCGCGGTGCTCTTTGCCGCCGCCATGTCCGGTTGGTGGATCACCTGGGGCCGCACCGAGGCCGCCGCGAGCGCCGTGCTCACCTGCGCGGTGGCACTTGGCTGTCTAACGGGCGACGCCCTCCTTGCCGCCGGGGTCGCCGCCGGCATCGCGGCCTTTTGGCTCGGCCCGGCAAGCGCCGCGGCCGCCACGGGGATGGGCGCGCTTTTTGGCCGCCTGGCTACGGCTGCGCTTTCTGCCGGAGGCGTGCTGGGGCTCGGCAATGTTGCCGCAGCGCTGGGAGACATGCTCTTCTGGGCTGCCGTTGTGCTCGTCGCGGCGACAGCTGCATTGACATCTCTGCTGCTCAACGCCCATGCCAAGCGTGCCGAGCAGGGCTCGAACCTGACTGCAATCGCTGCCATCGCCGGCTGCGGAATAGGCTCCGCGGCGTCGCTCTGTCTTGCACACCATATGGAAATTGCCAGCCTTGCGGCCGCGGTCGTCGTCAAGGCGGCGGTTGCGGGAACCCTATCCTCTATAATCGTTGGGATATGCCTATATTTGCTCGGATACCAAAGAACCTATACGGAGAGTGATCTTTCGTGAACTTCCTGAACATCTTCGAGGACCACGTGGCCGGCATCTTCGGTGCCACCCGTGCCCCGTTCTCCTTTAAGAAGCTTGCCAAGCAGGCCGCTCGCGACATGGAGGATCAGACTCTGGTGATCAACGGCGTCAACACCGCGCCGGCACTCTATACCATCCTGATCGCTGCCGACGACGATCCCATGCTCGCCCCGTTCTATCCCGAGCTTTCGCGCGAAGTCCGCGAGTTTGTGAAGGCACAGGCCGAAAAGCGCCGCTATGTGTTTGTCGGCGAACCCCTCGTTCGCTTTATGATCGACCCGCAGCTGCGTGCCGGTAAGTTCTCGGTCTTTGCCGAGAACGTCGACGCCCCCACGCTCGGCCGTCTGTACGAGGAAGAGCGCGCCTACCAGAATGGCCTGGGCCAGAACAACTCGGCCGCAAGCCGCGCCGCCAGCGCTCCCCGCGCCGGCAAGCAGCAATTCGCCGCTCCGCAGCAACAGCACCCCGCCGCCATGCCTCAGCAGCCGGCGCCCCGTGCCGCCGCTCCCGACCCGCTCGCCGTGGCCGATCCCTTTGCGCCCAACGCCCCCGACCCCGCCGCCGCGCCCATCCCCGTGCCGCAGACCGTCTCTCGTGACGCCCTCGCCGGTATGGGCGGAGCCGCCGCAACCGGCGCCGCCGTGGGCCTTGGCGCCGCAGCCGGTATTGCCTCCAACATGGCGAGCACCCGCGCCCCGCAGCGCCCGCTCGCCCAGCTCGTCGACGTCGTGAGCGGCGAGAGCCACAGCATCACTTCCGCGCAGGTGACCATCGGTCGCGAGCGTTCGGTTTCGGACATCGCCCTGCGCGACCCCAACGTGTCGCGCCGTCACGCCCAGCTCACCTTTACCGGTTCGGACTGGTCGATCGAGGACCTCAATTCCACCAACGGCACGCTCGTCAACAACCGCCGCATCACGCGCTGCCCGCTGCGCAACGGCGACCTGCTGACGTTTGGCCTAAGCACCTTTGAATTTAGGGGATAGTCGCTTATGAACATCGATATCGTCCTTTTTGCAGGCCGCATCGTCCTGGTCGCCCTGCTCTACATCTTCCTGTTTGCCGTCATGAAAACCGGCGTGGGACTCGTACGCGGCCAGCGCCGCGACTCCGCTATCTGGACGATCGATGTGGACAAGGGTCCGCGCGGCATCCGTGGCATCCATGTAGACATGCTCGGCCCCGTCATCGTGGGCCGCTCGCCGTCCTCGGACATCTGCATCAACGAACCGTTTGTCTCGGCCTCGCACGCACGCTTTTCGCTGCAGGGCCCGGCACTCATCATCGAAGACCTCAACTCGCTGAACGGAACGCTCGTTAACGGCCGTCAGCTGGTGGAGCCCGCAACGCTGCGCGAGGGCGACGAGGTCCAGATTGGCGACGTGGTCATGAAGGTGAACCGTCGATGATCGACGAGGAGAACAAGTCCGCAACCATGCCCGAGACGCCAACTGCCCCCGCAGCTGCGCCGGCCCATGCCGCTCCGGCGCGCCCTGCGACCGTGGAGCCCGAGGACACCGTGTTCTCCCTGCCTCTTTCGCATGTAACTCAAGAATATCCGGCACTCGTCGATGACGAGGACGCCGACACCGAGCAGCTCGACGCCCCCATCGGCGCGCACGCTGCCGAGCAGCCCGCGGAACCGGAGGCAACGCCCGCACCGGCTCACTTTGCCGAGCCCGTCGCCGAGGCGATTAACGAGAGCGCTGCCGTGTTTGCAGCCCCCGAGCCTGCCGCGCCGGTTTTCCCCGTCGCCCCAGCAAGCGAGGCGGCACCCGCGTCCGCAACGCCTGTCGAAGTCGAGCAGCCCGTTGCCGCGCCCGCCGCAGCTCCCGAGCCCTCCGCTCAACCCCAGAGCACGCCCGCGCCGTCGCACTTTGCGACGCCCGAGCCGACGGCTGTCGAGCCGCAGCAGGACGGCGATCCCGCCGACCGCGTAACCGAAGACCTCAACCTTCCGGACATCTCCGACGCCGAGTCGGGAGACGATGCCGACACCGTCTCCCCCGGCGACACCGCCGAGATCGATGTCGCCGCCGTGGAGGCAAAGCTCAAAGATCCCGGCTCGACCATGAGCTTTGAGCCGCTGACCGACGAGCGCATCGAGACCGACTCGACCTACGACGCCGGCACCACCACGCAGCTTATGTGGGGTGCCCGCTCCGACGTCGGATGCGTACGCCCGCACAATGAGGACTCCTATCTGGTGCAGTCGCCGCTCTTTTGCGTGTGTGACGGCATGGGAGGACACGCCGCCGGCGAGGTGGCATCCTCCATCGCCGTCGAGACCATCGCCAAGACGGCGCCGCAGTCCGCCGACGCCGCGCGCCTGGCCGCAGCCGTCGAGGCCGCCAACGCCGCCGTGATCGAGGCCGCCCTCAACGGCCTGGGCAAACCCGGCATGGGATGCACGGCCACCTGCGCCTACATCGAAAACGACACGCTCGCCATCGCCCACGTGGGCGACTCGCGCGCCTACCTGCTCCACGAGGGCACGCTCATCCGCGTGACCCGCGACCACTCCTACGTGGAGGAGCTCGTGGATGCCGGCGAGATTACGGCCGACGAGGCCCGCGTCCACCCCAACCGCTCGGTCATCACCCGCGCGCTGGGCTCGGATCCCGCCATGTATGCCGACCACTTTACCCTGCATATCGAGGAAGGCGACCGCCTGATTCTGTGCTCCGACGGTCTTTCGAGCATGATTCCCGATAGCGATATCGAGAACATCGCTACGCAGTCCTCGACCGCACAGATCTGTGTCGACAACTTGGTGGACGCGGCGCTCGCCGCCGGCGGCCACGACAATGTGACCGTGGTGGTCGTCGACCTGGTCGACGACGGCATCATGCGCAAGGCAAAACGCGTCCGACGCCGCAACGTCACCATCGCCGCCATCTTGGCCCTTGTCTTTGTGCTGGTAGCAGGCATCTGGGCATACACGGGCGTCACCGGCTCCTATTACTTGGGAACCTACCACGGCAATGTCGCCGTCTGGCGCGGGCTGCCCGGCAAGACGCTCGGGGTCGAGCTCCACTGGCTCGAGAGCGAAACCAGCATCAAACTGTCCGACCTGCCCGAAGACACGCAAAACCGCCTGAAGGCAGGCATTCCACAAACGAATGTCGACGATGCGCAGGACACCATTTCCAAGTACCGCCATCAGATTGACGAGGAGCAGACCCGTCAGGTGATTGACGCGCAAACGATTCGCGACAACACCGATCAGAAATCCACCTCCGAGTCAGATTCCGAGAAAACCGCCGAACAGTCAGCCGAGGCCGAAGCCTCCGATAAGAATTAGAAAGGGAGTGCCGCTTATGAGTCGCCGCAACACCGAACTGCTCTTGCTCATCGCCTCGGCGTTCCCCGTCATCCTGCTCTATGCGATGTACGTGCTCACCGCGGGCGCCACGATTTCCTTTGAGACGCTCGCCGTGCCGATCGGCCTGTTCGCCGCCTTCGCCGCGGCGCATATCGCCGTGCGCATCCTGGCGCCCGGCGCCGACCCCGCCATCCTGCCCATCGTCTTTGTGCTCTCGGGCATCGGCATCACATTCGTGACGCGCCTGGCCCCCGACCTCGCCATCTCGCAGCTCATCATCTTGTTTGTCTCGGTGGCGCTCATGGTGGGAACGCTCGCGCTGGTCAAGAACCTCGACGTGGTCATGCGCTACAAGTACACCTTTGGCATTATCGGCATCATCCTGCTGATGCTGCCGATCTTTATCGGCACCACGATCTCGGGCTCCAAGCTGTGGATTCGCATCGCGGGCTTCACCATCCAGCCCGGCGAGTTCGCCAAGGTCTTCATCGTCCTGTTCCTGGCAGGCTATCTGGCCGAGAACCGCGAGCTGCTCTCCATCTCCAACCGCAAGATCCTGGGCCTCAAGGTTCCGCGCTTCCGCCTGCTGCTGCCACTGTTTGCCGTGTGGGGCGTGTGCCTGCTCATCGTCGTCTTCGAACGCGACCTGGGCTCGGCCGTCCTGTTCTACACCATCTTCTTGCTGATGCTCTATGTTGCCACGGGACGTTTTTCGTACGTCATCATCGGCCTTGCGCTGCTGGCCGTTGGAGCCGCGGGCGCCTACAAGTTCCTGTCGCACGTGCAGGTGCGCTTTCAGGTCTGGGTCGATCCATTTAAGGACGCCCAGGGCCAGGGCTACCAGATCGTACAGTCACTTTACTCGCTGGCTGACGGCGGCCTGGTTGGCGTCGGCATTGGCAACGGCATGGCAAACAACATCCCCGTCGTCGAGTCCGACTTTATCTTCTCGGCCATCGGCGAGGAAATGGGCCTTTTGGGCGGCGGCGCCGTGCTCATCCTGTTTATGCTTTTTGCCGTGCGCGGCCTCACCACGGCCGCCCGCGCCAAGTCCGACCTTGCCGCCTTTAGCGCGACCGGCCTTACGGCGGCCATCAGCTTCCAGGCATTCTTAATCGTTGGCGGCGTAACCCGCCTGATCCCGCTGACCGGCGTCACCCTGCCCTTTATGAGCCAGGGCGGCTCCTCGCTGCTGGCGAGCTTTATCATCGTCGCGCTGCTGCTGCGCGCCGGCGACGAGGCAACCGGACGCGAAGCCGAGCTCACCGGCACCGGCACCATGGCCGCCATCACCGATGACCAGGTCGCATCCGCCGCCGCCCCGACCGGTACGCGTTTTGCCAACGCACCTTCCTACAGCCACGGCAACCACTCCGCGGGTTCTCGCATGCGTCGTCGCCTGCTCGACACGCCAGAGTCCGGCGTGCTCGGCCGCGTGGCACTTGCCAACCGTCTGACTCGTGCCGTGTTTGCCTTTACGGCGCTGTTCGCCATCCTTATCGGCAACCTTACCTATGTCCAGGTCATCAAGGCGAAGGACTACCAGGACATGCCGACCAACAACCACACCATCGCCCGCTCCAAGTACATCCAGCGTGGCTCCATCATCACGTCCGACGGCGTGACGCTAGCCGAGTCGCTGCAACAGGAGGACGGCACCTACGCCCGTTCCTACCCCAACGGCAATATGGCCGCGCACGTGGTGGGCTACGTGAGCCAGCAATACGGCACCGCCGGCATCGAGAGCGTCATGAACGATACGCTCACCGGCTCCAAGGATTACTCCAGCTGGAACAACGCCATCGCGTCGCTCGCGGGGCAGACCCAGCCGGGCAATACCGCCAAGCTCACCATCGACTCGCGCATCCAGACGGCCGCCGAGCAGGCGCTCAAAGGCTTTAAGGGCGCTGTGGTGGTCATGGATCCGCGCACCGGTGCGGTCCTTGCGTGCGCGAGCTCGCCCACCTACGACAACACCAACATCGACGCGCTGCTCCAGTCGGGCGGCGGCGAGGACGGCTCCATGTACGACCGCGCCATGGACGCGCTGTACACCCCGGGCTCGACCTTTAAGGTCGTCACGCTCTCCGCGGCGCTCGAAACCGGCACCGCCAGCCTCACCAGCACGTACCAGGCGCCCGGCTCCATGGATATTGGCAACGCGCCGGTCACCAACTATGCCAACGAGAGCTACGGCACCATCAGCCTGCAGCAGGCCTTCGCCGTGTCGTCCAACGTCGTCTTTGGCCAGGTGGCCAACGAGATTGGCGCCAGCTCGCTCGTCCAGTTTGCCAACGCCTTTGGCTACGGTCAAAAGCTCGGTCAGGATCTGACCACCGCGGCTTCCATCATGGCCGACCCGTCGCTTATGACCGAGTGGGAGACCGCTTGGGCAGGCGCCGGCCAGCCCGTCGGCATGGACCACACGCCTGGCCCGCAGACCACCGTTATGCAGAATTGCGTGATCGCTGCCGCCATCGCCAACAGCGGCGTGGTCATGGACCCGTTCTTTGTGTCCCAGATACTCGCCCCGGACGGAACCGTGGTTAAGACTACGCAGTCCCGCTCGCTGGGCCAGGCTGTCAGCTCTGCCACGGCCGACCAGGTCAAACAGGCCATGCTCGCCGTCGTCCAGTCCGGTACCGGCACCGATGCCCAGATTCCGGGCGTCAAGGTTGCCGGCAAGACCGGTTCGGCCGAGACCGGCGGCACCAACGTCAACTCTATGTTTGTTGGCTTTGCACCTTACGATTCACCCACGGTTGCCATCTCGGTGGCCCTGGAGGATTTCGACAAACACGACGTCAAGGCGGCCAAGATTGCCGGCATCGTCCTGACCGCGGCGCTCGCCGCACAGGGAGCGTGATGCCCGTGATCAAAGCGGATACGTGGGGCGCGCCGCGGCCGATGGGCTAGCGGCAACGCGTCACACGGCCCCAGCGGCCACACATTTGGTACTACACACATCGTTGAGCGAATAGTTATGTTAGGAGCAGGAATGGAACAGAGGGTCCTCGGGGGAAGATACCTCCTCAAAGATAAGGTGGGAACGGGCGGTATGGCGACCGTCTTCCGTGCACAGGATCAGGTCCTCGACCGCACGGTTGCCGTCAAGATCATGCTGCCGCAGTATGCCGGCGACGCCACCTTCGCCGCCCGTTTTAAGCAGGAAGCCCAGGCAGCTGCCGGCCTGTCCTCCCCCTATATCGTGGGCGTCTACGACTGGGGCAAGGACGGCGACACCTATTACATCGTCATGGAGTACCTGCGCGGTACCGACCTTAAAAGCGGCATCAAGAGCCACGGCGCCCTCGATCCCAAGAAAGTCGCGCAAATCGGCTCGCAGATCAGCTCCGCGCTTTCGGTCGCGCACAAGCACGAGATCATCCACCGCGACATCAAGCCGCAAAACATCATGGTGCTGCCCGACGGCAACATCAAGGTAATGGATTTTGGCATCGCGCGCGCCAAGAACAGTCATCTCACGCAGGATAACAACGTGCTGGGCACCGCCCACTATGTAAGCCCCGAGCAGACCCGCGGCCAGGACCTCGGCCCCACCTCGGATATATACTCGCTGGGTGTCGTCATGTACGAGTGCGCCACCGGCCGCGTGCCCTTTGACGGCGACGACGCCATCTCGGTCGCGCTCAAGCAGGTCAACGAGCTCCCCATCCCGCCGAGCCAGATCAACTCCGGCGTCGATGCCGACCTGGAGCGTATCATCCTCAAGTGCATGGAGAAGGACCCGGCAAACCGCTTCCAGACGGCCGACGAGCTGCGCCAGGTGCTCAACAGCTACCTGTCCGGCCGTGCCGTCAACGTCTCGGAGCCCACGCGCATCATCGGTGCCGCCGGCGACCTGGGTGCTACCAAGACCCGCGAGCTTTCCGACTCAACGCGCGCTATGGTTCGTCCCGTCTCGGGCGTGAGCGGTCAGAACACCGCCCGCAGCGCTGTCTCGGGCTCCACGGGCTCCTACGAGGTCGAGAAGCCTAAGTCCAACAAGAACAAGATCATCGCCGCCGTGATTGCCGCCGTCGCCGTGATTGGCGTTGTAGTGGCCTTTGCCACGGGCATGTTCAGCGGCGAACAGGTCACGGTGCCCGACGTGCTGGGCAAGGACCAGGAAACCGCTATTGAGCTGATCAAGGAAGCCGGCCTTGAGGTTGGCACCGTCGACCAGAGCTACAACGACGATGTCGACGAGGGAAAGGTCGCCGAACAGACCCCCAACGGCAACACCAAGAAGGCCAAGGGCACGAGGGTGAACCTGGTAATCTCCAAGGGCCCTAAGCCCTCCGAAAAGGTTGAGGTTCCGCAGCTCCTCGGCCTGACCAAGGACCAGGCCGAGGCCGCACTGGCAAGCGTGGGCCTGAAGGGCAGCGCTTCGGAGGAAGCCAATGAGGCCGAAGAGGGCCAGGTCTTTGAGCAGAGCACTGCCGCCGGCAAGGAGGTCGAGAAGGGCACGACCATCTCGTACAAGGTCTCCAGCGGCCCGGACACCACCTCGGTGCCCGATCTGACCGACATGACCGAGGCCCAGGCGCGCAACGCTCTCGACATGGCTGGCTTTGGCGTCGATGTGAGCTACCAGGAAAACGACTCGGTTACCGAGGGCACCGTAATTAGCTGGAACCCCAGCGGCAAGCAGAAGCCCGGTGCCACGATTACCGTCGTCATCGCCAAGAAGTCCGGCAAGGCCAGCGTCCCGGGCAACCTGTACGGCAAGAGCATCTCCGCCGCCGTCACCGCGCTCAACAACGCCGGTTTCTACAACATCGGCTTCTGTGACCAGAACGGCAACCCTGTGAGCGGCAACGAGAATGCAACCGTTACGGGCGTCTCTCCCACCGGTAAGCAGTCCACCGACACCACGATCACGCTGACGGTTTCCGTCTCCGGTTCCGGCTCCGGCGACGACTCCGAGTCTAGCAACTAACGTCGATCGCTTGTTGCTCCGAGCGGTTTAGACCGCAAACACATTCGCTCAGAAGCGCCCGCTTGCTCCCCCAGCAAGCGGGCGCTTTCTTTATCTAGGGCAGCGGAAAGGGCGGCTTCGATAGCAGGCCGGATTTGTTTTTTGAAATATGGACGAATTCCTCGCCAGGAGGGTAACATGGTGCCGACGGCAACCCAAGTTGTAGAGAGCTGGGCAGAGCCGTTGCTTAATGAAGTTGGGTCATCGTCTTAGCGACGGTGGCCTTTCTTTTTGGGCTTCGAGCCCTGCTTGAGTGCCTTGGAAAGGCCGACAAGGGCCGTGAGGAGCGAGACCATAGCGGTCAGGAGCTTCACGAGCTCGGTGAAATCGGTCATGGGCATCACCTCCCATCGGATGGAGGGCTCTGCCCGGCACGAGGGCTGCCGACAGCGAGGACGATTTTATTAGAGTGGTTGGCCCTCTCCGATCAATTCACGCTCCTCACCCTCGCGAAAAGTGCGGGCATGGCTGAATCGGCGCTAAACGGCAGTGCGCTAGGGCACCGACGACGAGCTTTCCAAACTAGCAAGGCGTATCGCCGTTGCGGTACCGGGATCGGCAAATCTCTGGTGCCGCCGGCGGCCCCCACAAACCAGAAACGGCGCCGCTCTCGCGACGCCGTCATATTCCCTGGTGCCCCCGGGCGGATTCGAACCGTCGACACCCGCTTTAGGAGGTCATGGTCATTTACCTTACCTGGGCAAATGCAATTTTGCCCTATTATATATATTCGCAGGTAGATTAGCTGTTTTTGAGTTTCTGCTGGTTCTTATTAGAATTCTATTTCACCTCTTTTTCACCCCTAGCAGTTGCGTTTACGGCTTGCAGGGGTGAAAAGTTTACGTTAGGCTCGGGGCCGAGGCCCTCAAAGCCCCGGCCCCGAGCCTAACGTAATCCCCTTGGAGGACACTTTTGGAAACCAGAATCAAACCAACCGCAAAGGGAACATCTGAACCCATCAAGGGAAAGCCCGGCTCATTCAAGATTTACTTCTCTCTTGGGAGAGACCCGAACTCCGGAAAGAACGGCAGCAAAGTTAAGTATCTTAAAACACCCAAGAGGACCATCCATTGCAAGAGCAAGAACCCGAAGAACTGGCCTAGCGAAGTCGCAAACGCTCTCAACGAGTACCGCGAGGAACTTGAGAGCTATGAACCATCTAGGGATGCTCCGAGCACCGTAGCGGCATATGCCGAGTCCTTCCACGTGCTCCGAGAGAGCTCATTCGGCTCCCCTCTCTCATATGAGCGAGAGGGATACGACGTGCGACACATACGCGAACTGTTCGAAGACGTGCCCCTAGCCGACCTGAGGCCCGACGATGTTAAACGCGCCTACGCTGAGGCCCGTTCAAATGGAAGGTTCACCGACGCCGAGATTCGTCGCATTCACGTCAAGCTTAAGCAGGTCATGCAAGATGCCCTTGAGAACGAACTGATTGGCCGCAATCCTTGCATCGGCATAAAGCTGCCGAAACCGGACCTGCGAGCACGAAACTTTCTCCCTCCCGATGAGCTCCCAAGATTCACTGAGTGCTTGCTTTCCGAGCCGATGGGGCCCATGACCGTCTGCACCATGCTTATATTTCACCTTGGGCTGAGGAAAGGCGAGGCTTTAGGGCTCAGCTGGCTCGATTACGACCCCGAAGCCATGGAGCTCCGAATCGTCCGGCAGTACACCAGCGACAAGACCTTGAGGCCCCCGAAATCGGAGATGAGCAGGCGCATTCTCTCCATAGACAAAGCTCTGGCCGAGTATTTAGACAAGTGGAAAACTATGCAGCGCGACATATTCAGACGTCGCGGGTTGGAACAAAAGGGTACCGACCCCATCGTCCACGCATTCAGCGTTGGAAAGGATGCCGACGGTTTCCGCAGCATAAGCGTCACCAGACCAAGCGGGCACAACTACTCTCGATGGTTTAGGGACTTCTGCGTCGATAACGGCTATGGGACTTATAGCGATGTGACGAAGCAGTTCATGCGAGACGGCAAGCTTCATACGCGCGGCACTGGTTACTCAGGACTTGTTCCCCATGGCCTCCGTCACACCGCCGCGACCGCTCTCGTGGCGAGCAACGTCGATTTAAAGACCGTTCAGGCGCGAATGGGCCATGCCTCCGCAAGCACAACGGCTAATTTCTACACCCATGCAATCAGGGCCAATGACCGAAACGCAGCAGAAGTCTTTGAATTGCTGTCATCTAAGTAATAGCTAGTTTACCTCGATGTTCACTATCTCTTCATACGGTGGGCTACTACTAGGGCTACATGCGCCGTCTGATGGTATGATGATTGCAGACAAACGATTGGAGGTGAATAAAATGGTCTATAAGAAGAAGGCCGAGAAGCGTATCCGCATACCCGAAAACCTCAAGACCCCCTTCTCACAGATGGTCTCCGACGAGGCTTACCTTCGAGCGACCGATGAGTCAAAAGCCATTATCGGCCTTGTCTTTGACGAGGTGCTTCCCTCCCCGGCATTTCCGAGGGACAGGATGCTCGACGTCTACAGCGGTAGCAGTCTGTTTGCGAGCGTCTCGGACGTTCTGCGTTCGAACGTCACTGGCGCGACGGGAACCGTCGCCCACGGCGGCTATAAGCCCATTGTCGAGTTCGGTTTCGAGCTAATCCACGAGAGGCGTTGTGAGACCGCGCTCTTTACCGGCGCGATGGACATGCCGCACCTTCGCCGCTGCTTTGATTCCGTCATTGACTTTATGGAGCACAAGGTTCCGCGCGATCCCTCAGACCCCTTTGTCGATTACGAGACCGACAGGGCGGTGAAGTACGGCCGCGCCCTGATGGACGAGGCGTCCACCAACTATAACCGCGCCCCCGTTGTGGCGCTCGTGCGCTTCGCCATCGAGTATTTTGACGAAATCGGCCAGCTGAACGCGACATGCGCCTATCTCGCCGACGCCTTCTCCGCGCTCGAAGAGAGCGTCACGACCTCTGCCGCAGACTGCGGCAACCAGCACGTACTCCCGGATACCCCGGAGTTGCGTCGCAAATGGAGCAGTCTTCTTGAAGAGGTTTGTTCCGACTGGTAATAAAAAACGGCACCCGACTCCCCTCTCTTAGTCGCCAAACCTCGAAGAGGAGCCGAGCACCCCAAACAAGGAGTTTATCATGCATCTTGCAGATGACCCCAAGGTTGACGCCATTTCCGCAGGCATCAACCTTCGCCGCACTGGCACCAAGCGTATCTTGAGCCGTCTTGATGTTCAGATTCTCATCGGCATTGGCCAGTCAAGTGCCATCCGGCTCATGAAGTCGACTCATCATTGCTTCCGCATCGCCAACCAGTATTTTGTCATGGAGGAAGACCTCTACGACTACTTCAAAAAGCTCGCTGAAGAGGCGAGCGAGTGATGCAGTGCCCGACCTCCAACCTCCTCGTTTTCGAATCCGATAAGCTCGACGAGCATCTAAGCGCCCTTGAGGGCGACCAGCCCGTCGCCCACTTTGGCCTCAAGGCCCTCAACGACGTTCTCGGTGGCGTTTACCCCGGACTGAATTACGCCATCGGCACCGCACCCGGCAAGGGCAAGACGACTCTGGCCTTGCAGGAGGCCGACAAGCTCGCGGACGACGGGCACCCGGTCGTCTACGTCTCCGCCGAGCTCCCCGCGCACAAGCTCTTGGAAAAGAGCCTTACGCGGCTCAGCGGCACCGAGCTTGCCCTCTCCGAGGTCGCAGATGCGGCGACGGAGAGCCACCCCAAGCACGTGGCCTTCGAAAACGCACTCGGCATGTACCGCGACCGCATCGCCCCCAATCTCTGCATCACCGGTCCGCTGAACACCGTCGAGCTCTCGAACCTCGTCGGCCTGGTGGCACGCGAGCGCAACGAGGCCCCTATCGTCTTCGTGGATTATCTGCAGCTCCTGGCCTGCGGCACCACGGCAGACCAGCAGTTCATCGACGAGCGCCTGGCAATCACCGCATGCGTAAAGGGTTTGCGCGAAATTTCGAACCTCTATGGCTCGCCCGTCATCGCCCTGAGCTCGACCACGCGCAAGTCCTACGAGTCTGGGAAGTCGACCAAGCCAAGCCTCGGCATGTTCGGCGGTTCCTCCGCCGTCGAATACGGCTTCGACTCTGTGCTCTACCTCGCCGATGACAACGGTAAGCCCAGCTTTCCCTATGAGCCTCCCGCAAGCGGAACTCCGCTCAAGCTCATTGCCCTCAAGAACCGTTACGGAATGTTGGCCGAGGCGCGGCTCGATTTCGACGGGGCCCATGCCACCTTCCTCGATAGGGATTAGGCGATGCGCGGCAATAGCAGGACCGCACATATAAACGTCAGGATGACCGATGAGGAGCGGGTCGCAATCGTGGCCCACTCCTCCTCTTTCGGCATGCCCCCATCGACGTTCATGCGCGAGGCCGCGCTCAATCTCAGAGAGAAACCGGTCAAGATCGCCGACGAGTCGACCCTCCGGCAGATGCTCACCGAGATGAAGCGGCAGGGAAACAACCTTAACCAGGCCCAACGGGCCATTAACAAATACGGGGTCGACGGACAGACGGCACATCGGCTCTCGGAGGCCTTAAACCTCATAGCCCGCACGACCTCTCAACTCTCGGACCTTCTGTCAAAAACAAAGGAACAACCATGAAGACAAAGATACTCACGGCGCTCGTCACCTCAATTGTCCTCGCCGCGCTCGCCTGCCCGGTGCTCGCCTCCCCCATAAACCGCCTCGTCGCGGGACTCCCGCTCGACGCGTCGTTCCTCCCCTCGGCGCTCGACGCAGCCACGGTTCTCGGCTGGTGGCTCTCGGGCTCATTCACCGCCTTCCCGGCGGGCACCGCCCTCACCCTCCTCCTCTCGCTCTGCGCATGCTCGCTCATCGCCTGCTCAAGCGCCCTCAATGCGAGGGGCGAGGACGGCGGTGTGCTCGGGGACGCGCACGTGAAGACGGGCCGGGAGGTCGTGAGGGGCTCCGTCACATGGGATGGCTCGGCCAACCCCTCGTCGCGCGGGTTCGTCTACGGGTTCACCAAGCGGCGCGGCAAGCCCTGTTATCTCTTCGAGCCAAAGAAGATGATTTTCGTTTCCGGGGCCACTGGGTCAGGCAAGAGCCGCTTCCTCTACCTCCCCTCTATCGATTTGCTCTCGTACGGCGACGGCTCAAACGGCTCCGAGCCCGCGACCCTCGTCGTCTCCGACGTGAAGAACGAGCTCGTAGAGCTCACGGGCGACGAGCTAGCCCGTCGCGGCTACCGCGTCCTCCTGCTCGACACGCAGCATCCCTATCGCGGCCAGAGGTTCAACCCGCTCAGGCAGGTGCTCGACCTCCACGCCGAGGGCCGGGACCAGGAGGCCGAGCAGGCGGCAGACGCCATCGCTGAGCTCGTGGTACAGGACGACGAGAAGGGCAAGGGCTCGCACTGGACCGCGTCCGCGCGGGGGCTCCTGTCCGCCCTCGTCCTGCTGGTCTCCATGTCCGACGAGTGCCCCGAGGAGTCCAAGCACCTGGCGACCGTCTGCGAGGTGCTGGACCGTGGCACCGAGGCCGAGGGCGACGACCCGGCCGAACCATTGAAGTCCGTCTTTCGCGCCCTGCCGAGCGGGCACCCCGCGAAGAACAGGGCCTCGCAGTTCGTCTCCTCGGGCGGCAACGAGCTCAGGAGTATCCTCTCGACGCTCAAGGTGGCGCTCCGCCCGTTCTCGTCAGCCCCGGTCGCATGGATGACGTCCGGGTCCGACATCGACCCGCGTTCGGTCCTTGAGAACAAGAGCGCCGTGTTCCTCCACGTGCTCGACGAGGGCTCGCCCTACAACTGCATAGCGGCGATATTCCTCTCGCAGCTCTGGGCGTCCGTCCAGGCCGCCGCCGACTCCAACGGCGGCAGGCTCCCCCGCCCCGTGCAGATACTCGGCGACGAGTGGGGCAACCTCCCCCGCGTCGAGTGCCTGCCCGCCCTCCTTTCACTTGGAAGGTCGTTCCAGATTTACTGGACGGGGGCAACGCAGGATATATCCCAGCTTAATAAATACGGTGAGCGAGACGGGCGCAGGAAGATTCTCGCGAACTGCGGCGTCAAGGTCGCCATGAAGCTCGCCGAGGAGGAGGACCGCCGGTACTTCACCGAGCTCATAGGCAAGACCACCCGCCACACGCAGGGCACGAGCAGCAGCAAGGCGGCGTCGGGCTCGTCGGCCTCGACCTCCTACAGCGAGAGCGCCGACGATGTGGTGCACGCATGGGAGTGGCGCGACATGGCCCCGGACCGGGACGGGATAGTCGTCGTGAAACACGCAGACAACGGAATGCCCACCGAGCGAGCCGGGGTCTTCCGCTCACCCGTCACCGATTGCACTAAGACACCCACGAAGGAGCACTTCGACCTCGGGACTCCGGAGCACGAGACGGAGAAGCGCCGCGCTTATCAGAGGCGGCTGGACGAGGCCGCAGCCGGGAAGATGGGCGAGCGCGTCATCCCCTGGTGCCTCGAATGGCCCGAGTTGAAGAAGAAGGCGAAGGCCGAGCCGACCGGCAAGTTCAGCGGCCTCTCGCTCGACTAGGGAGGGCCCATGACGGCAATCAAGCAGACGAGCGTTTGCAGCGAGGGGCACCTCTCCCGGCTCAGGGACTACCTCTCATGGGACAGGGACAAGGCGCTCGCGCACGACACCCAGAACATCATCGACGAAGACCGCTGGTTCCAGGAAATGACGGACACGAGGAGGGCCATGGGCCACGACAGGCCAGGGAAGGCGGGGGCCAAGTGCACCTACATGCAGCACCAGATACTCGGTTTCCTCCCCGACGATTGCGACCTCAACGGCGGAAAGATGACGCCTGAAATGTGCATGAAATACGCTCGGGCCTATGTGGCCGAGCGCTATCCGAACCAGGAGGTCGTGATGGTGCTTCACCGCGAGCGCTGCCGCGCGGACAGCACCGACCGCTATGCCGTGCACCTCGGCATCAACCGCAGCGACCTTGAGACGGGCAGGAGGCTCGACGAGGGTCCCGCACGCAAGGCCGCAACCGCGAGGGTGAAGACCGTCCGCGCCTTGGACGAGAAGTATGGGCTCAGGCAGCTTGAGCGCGGCAAGGCCAACTCGCGCGTCCACGCGAGACAGCCGGGCAGGGAGGAACGCGACATGGCCCGCAAGGGGCAGGCCGAGCGCTCCGAGAACGCCCGCGTCCGCGTGGCGGTCGCCCGTCGCGTCGAGGAGGTCGGACGAATGAGGGACTGCCCCGACCGCATGGCCGAGCTCGACCGGCGGCTCAGGCGAGACGGCATCGAGCTCGCGAGGTCAAAGGGCGGGAGCCTCCAGTACCGCTTCTTCTCGAAGGCCCTCGGGGCCGTGCGGAAGGTCAACGGCGGCAGGCTCGGCTTCGCGGTCGACCGCTCAACCGGCCTCGTCGTCCGCTTCACGCTGCGCGGGATAGCGACGGCAATGAGGGCGTTCTGGGAACTTGAGCGCAAGTCGTGGGAGAACCAGAACGGGCGAGGGGACTGAGCGCTTGGGCCGGGACGCATCAAGCGTCCCAGCTTATTATTGGCGGGAGCGACTTCGGAGCGGTTCGCCCTCCGCCGCAGGCGGCAAGATGATCCCGTGCAACGGAATCCATATCTTGCCTGCACGGAGCGAGCCGGTTGCCGAGGCAACGCGAGCCCGGGCAGGTGAGCGCCGGTTGAGCCGACGCCGAGGAGACGCGACCCATGGGGAGCGTCGCACGACGGTGCTCGGCGACCCGGCGCGAGAGGCCCCGTCCGGCGAACGGCGGAGCGATGGCGACCTCTGGAAGCCATCGAGCGCAGCCGTTCGGCGGGCGGGGCCGGTGTGAGCGGAGGCGGACGAAACGCGATCCTTGGGAGCGTTGCAGGAAGCCGTAGCGAGAGCGACGCCACGCGTCGCGGGGGTCCCGCTTATGGGCGGGACCCATCGGCCGCAAGGCCGATCGATGAGCATTAAGAAAGCCCCGACCAGATGGTCGGGGCTTTCTGTCTGGACTTAGCTTCTATCCCTATACGGTCGCGGCTCTTTCCAGCCGATTGCAGCTAGACCTCCATGACCGGTACATTTTTCAAGCGCGACAGTCTTCTTGCTCACATGAGTCTGATACCTTGCATCATCTGCCGGTTCCGTTCCCGCATACGAGCATACTTCGCTCTCATGGAAATAGACATAGCTGCGATAGGCAAGCGAACTCGGATGCATCCGATGCCCCTGCTCTCCGGGTTTTGGTTCATATCCCCACTCCTGCCATTGCTTACGCGTCTTGAATCGTGCGCCAAGCTCAGGCGGAAGGTGATTCTTTACCGGTAGCCCGGTATCTTCATTGCAGCAATCATGAAGTATATCTGTAAACATGGAATCACCTATTTGCGAGCACCGCAGGAGCAGGTGTAGTACGCAGGCGAATCCGTCACGGTGACCGTTTCATCCCACGCCTTGGAATCCGTCACGGTGACCGTTTCATCCCATGCTGCGGAATCCGTCACGGTACGCGGCTCACTATGGCATGACCCACATGCATAGTTTCCTGCCAAGGCTGCGGCTTTTGCATGACTCCGCTCGTTACCCGTAATATCCTCACCGCATCCATTGCAGATAGAACGAGACTCCGTATGAGTCACCGCCGGATGATGCACGGTCTCCGTATGAGTCACCGCCGGATGATGCACGGTCTCCGTGTGGGTTACTGCCGGATGATAGATATCGTACTTATGGACATGCGCCGGGGTGTCATCCTTCTTCGAGGAGCCGCCCGAACTGGAACCGGAGCCGGAGTTTCCGCTACCTCCGCTCGGCTTGCTGTCCGACTTATTTCCAGAGCCGTTGTTTCCGCTATCGTTCTTCTTGTTGTCGGAGGTCTCCGGTGTCTTCGCATCGGACTTGTCCTCCTTGGCCGTCTCCTGCGCCTTTTCGCTCTCCTTCTCGACGGCATCCGCGTCGGCGTTCGGGTTCTTCTTTATGTTGTCCTCGAACTTCTTCGCGACCGCCGCGCCCCTGTCTCCGGTCAGGGTGGAATCGCCCTTCTTCACGGCTGCTGCAACGTCCTTGGCGATGGCGGTCAGGTCATCCTTCGTCACCTTGTCCGCATCCACCTTGTTGAAAGTCACACCCGTGCTGGCCGTCTTCTTATCGGCCTTCCCGGCGGTAACCTTCTTCGATGACACCTTATAGATGGAACCGTCGGCGTTCACCGGTGAAATGAATGTGACGGTATAGGTACCGGACTTGCCGACCCTCACGGTCACCTGCTTGTTCGCAGCGATGGCGGTGTAGAAGTCCACCTTCCCGTCCGCATCCTCTATATGGGCGATAACGGGCGTGGAAGTGTCCGCATCCCAGCCGTCAGCCTTTACCTCAAGAGTAAGTACCATGTCCTGCTTCTCATCGTCCTTTGACTGGGACACCACAGGGGCATTGGAATCTCCCGTCCAACTGGCATGTGAGATGGCGTAAGCCCCGCCGCCGACGAGAAGCGCCGCACAGAGGATTCCCGCACCAGCCGCGCAGACCTGCTTGCGGGAGAACTCGCACCCGAAGAGCACGAGCGGCTTCTTAGCATTCTCCTCCTTCGTCGAATCCGATCGTTTAATTTCCCGAGAGCCGTACTCATCCATCGACAAACTCCAGTTCGATTATCAGAGGTCTAACTTAGCGGCATTGTATTCCAAATTGTCACTCATATAGGTGTGACTCATATAGAACCGAAACGAATCATTGGCACAACCTATTAGGAGGTGCCAATGACTCAGTTAGATATAAAGATGAGGGTCGGGCTGAGAATAAAAGAGTTGAGAAACGAACTCGGCTATAGCCAGGAAACTATTGCGTACTCTATCGAAATGTCCCGAACATACTTCGCTGAGGTCGAAACCGGCAAGCGGAACATATCAATTGAAAATATCGACCGGATTGCACAAGGGCTCGGCGTTTCCCTGAAAGAGTTCTTCAACTCTGACCTCTTTGTCAAATAAGACAGAGCGCAAATCGAATTAGAACGAAAGGACAGACTTCCAACGTCATCTAATGTCCAACGGGGCTTCAATAGCAATCAAAAGATATCAAAGGCTGCCGGAAACTGGCTTGCCCTACGGCAACGACAGCCTAGGTTTTCAACGCTTTCCATAGCCGGAGGGTCCCACATCCAGCCCGTAGGCTGTGGGAAGGGTTGAAAACCGGCCCTGAGGGTGAAACTCTGGGGTGAAATATGAAGTCGCGATGTTTTCCCCATAGAATGAACTTTCACCTCTTTTTCACCCCTCAGGCGGGTTTTACCCCTATCCATACAGAAACAGGTCAGACGATTTATACCGTCTGACCTGCTATTTCTCTGGTGCCCCCGGGCGGATTCGAACCGTCGACACCCGCTTTAGGAGAGCGGTGCTCTATCCCCTGAGCTACGGAGGCATGTTGTACTAGTGTAGCAGATTTACGCCGTTGTAATGCAGCGTATAGCTACTCTTCGAAGTGATAGTCATTGGGGATGTTCTTTAATGACTAGTCGTTTAAGAACGTCGCAGGCGACTAGTTACCTTTGTGGAAGAGGTTTTTGATAACGGAGGGAATGCTCTTGGCGCCCTTGGCGGTCACATCGATGAAGTCGGGCGAGCGCACGAGCTTGTCCTCGTCAACGTACTTGCGAACCGCGCGCAGCGTCTCTTTGTCGTCGCGCGTCGAAAACGTAAAGTGACCGTTATCCTTGGTAAAAATGGCAAAACGCGCGATCTTCTTGGTGCCGCGCAAAACCTCGGCGGCAATATAGTCGACCTCGTCCCACGGGATCTGAATATAATCCTCGGGATTGCGCTCGTTATAGTACTCAAACGCCTTATTGCCCACCATCACGTTGCCGTGGCTGGTAAGCCCCATCAGGCAGGTTGCCGGCGTTGCCAGATCGACCGTGCTGTTCTGAGATTGCGCCATGCGCGCCTCGCCCTCCAAATAAAACAATCGGACCGCATCCAGTGTACCCACCGGGTGCGGTCCGTTTCAATGGCTCAAAAGCCCTTGTCTAGCTTCTCTCGGTCTTAAGCCGAAGCGTGCTTACATGAAGCCGCAGACGCGACCGATGATGCCGACGGCGAAGAGGGCCAGGATGATGACGATCGGGCTGACCTTCTTCTTGAGGAGCTTGCAGACCAGCAGGGTCAGGCACACGGCGGCAAGGCCGGGGATAAGCTGATCGAGGTTGGCCTGAAGCGTAGTGACCTTGACCTGATCAAGGGCAGTACCGCCGATGGAGTTATACATCGTCAGTGCTTCCTTGACACCCTCAGAACCGGAGGGCAGGTTAGCCCAGTCGATAAAGGCGCCAGCAGACTGCGTGACCTTGGAGACGACCGGGGTGAAGGAGATGGACACCCAGCGCTCAACCAGGGCGCCGATGATGAACATACCAAGGATGGAAGCACCCTCGGTGACCTTGCCCATCAGACCGCCGGAGAGGTCCTTGGCGATGGAGGAGCCGACCTTGTAGCCAAACTCCTGCGTGTACCACAGGAAGGCGTAACGGATGATGTTCCACGCGAAGAAGAACAGCAGCGGACCGGCGATGCTGCCGGACAGGGCCAGGGAAGCGCCCAGAGCGCCCAGAATCGGGCGAAGGGTGAACCAGAAGGCGGGGTCGCCGACGCCGGCGAGCGGGCCCATCATACCGACCTTGACGCCCTGAATGGCGACGTCGTCAATCGGAGCACCGTTGGCGCGCTCCTCCTCGAGGGCGAGGGTGACGCCAATGACGGGGGCGGAAACATAGGGGTGGGTGTTATAGAACTCCAGGTGGCGCTTAAGGGCGGCAATCTGGTCATCCTTGCTGGTGTAGAGCTTCTTGATCGCAGGGATCATTGCGAAGCACCAGCCGCCGTTCTGCATACGCTCGTAGTTCCACGAGCCCTGAAGGAACTGATGACGGAAGCAAACCTTCTTGCGGTCAGCCTTGGTGAGCTGAATCTTGTTCTCTGCCATATGTATCACTCCCCTCCTACTCGTAATCATTCAGAATATCGCCGAGCGGGTCACCGGAGCCACCGCTCATGCCGCCACCCTGCTTGGCCAGATCCTTAAGGCCAAGGTAGATGAGGGCAAGGGAGATGCCGATGAGGCCAAGGGCGATCAGCGTGAGCTGAGGGATGGCAGCAAGGACAAAGCCGAGGATGAAGAACGGCCAGGTCTCCTTGGTGGCCATCATGTTGATGACCATGGCGTAACCGACGGAAGCGACCATGCCGCCGCCGACAGCCATGCCGCCGGACAGCCAGTCGGGCATAGCGTTAAGCGCGTTGGTAACAGCCTCGGCCGGGATGATGCACAGAAGTACTGCCGGGATGGCGATACGAAGGCCCTGCATGAGGATAGCAGCGTACTGCCAGCGCTCGATGCCGGCGAAGTCGCCCTTCTCGGCGCAACCGTCCATGGCGTGAGCGATAGCGGTAGCCAGGGTACGGCAGATCATGGTCAGGAACAGACCAGCGACCGACAGCGGGACGGCGACGGCGATAGCGGCGGTAACGGCCTTGCCCGAATCGGTGGCGCCGCCGTTGAGGGCGAGCACCATGATGATCGAAGAGGCGACCGAGGCCAGAGCGGCGTCAGGCGCGACGGCGGCGCCGACGTTAGCCCAGCCAAGGGCCATCATCTGGAGCGAACCGCCCAGGAGGATGCCCTCCTGAAGGTGACCGGTTACGAGACCGATAAGCGTGCATGCCACGAGCGGCTGATGGAACTGGAACTCATCCAGAATGCCTTCCATACCGGCAAGCAACGCGACAATCGCAACAAGCAGAATAGTGATTGCAGACATGTATCGGACCCTCCTTTACTATGCTTGAGCGGCCAGTTCGGCCTTAGCTTTCTTCAACATGGCGTCGAGATCCTCGGAGGAATCCGAAGGAACCTTGCGGACCTCGAACTTGACGCCCTTGGCCTTGAGGGCCTCGAGAGTCTTGACGTCATCATCGCCCATAGCAACGGCGTTGGTGACGACGACCTTGCCCTTGGAGTGAGCCATAGAACCGATGTTGACTTCCTTGATGTCGACGCCGGCCTCGATGGCCCTGAGCAGATCCTGCGGGTTCTCGAACAGCAGCATGGCCTTGGTGTCACCAAAGCGCGTGTCCTTGACGACCTCGGCCATCTTCTTGATGGGCACGACGTTGGCATGGACTCCCGGAGGGGCAGCCTGCTCGATCATGGTCTTGCGGAGCTCGTCGTGAGCAACGCCGTCGGAAACCACGATGATGCGGTTGGGGTTGATCTGCTTGGTCCACGTGGTGGCCACCTGACCATGAAGCAGACGGGTGTCGATACGGACGTGGGCGATCTTGATGTGCCCATCGCCGATGACCGTTCCCGGAGGGATGGCGCCTGCAGGAGCAGCGGCGGCCGCAGCCGGCTTCTTCTCCTCGGGCTCCAGAGACTCGGGCTTGACGCGCACGCCAGCCTTAGCCTCAGTCACGAGATGTTTTGCGATCGCATGTGCAGTGTTCTTTGCGTCAAAGCGCTGCGAATATGCCTCGATGAGCATAGGCAGGTTGACACCGGTGACGATAGCCCAGGAATCGTGGCCCTCGATGAGCCCGCTGATCTGGTTGAACGGCGTGCCGCCCCACAGATCAACGAGGAAGAGCACCTGCTCCTGGTCCTCGAAGGAAGCGACTGCTTCCTCGACCTTGGCACGGAAGTCGTCGGGGCCCATGCTCGGCTCGAGCGAGACCACGGCAACAGACGGCTGATCGCCAAAGACCATCGAGCCCGTCTGCTTGATTCCAGCCGCCAAGTCACCATGGCTAGCAAGAACAATACTTACCATCACATAACCTCCTTTTTGTCTACGTATTCCCTACACGACATTAAGGAAGTATACCTGTTTAGTTTGTGGAATTAGGGCTAAATTCGCAAAAGGTTGGATTATTTGTTTAAACGTCTAGGTTTGTTACAAGTTGATTACGTTACTGCTTTTTGACTCATTACACGCCAAGGCGTCGCTCATCAAGCCATGCATTTTACAGATACAAGCATACTGTTCATTAATATCGATTTTAGGCAAGCGCGAATGCGCTTGTACTGCCGCTATTTTGTTTAAACAGACATAACTTGACTATTAGCATGACTTATGTACTAGCGCAAGTAGTCGTTGGGGACGTTCTTAAACGGCTAGTCATTTAAGAACGTCCCCAACGACCAAGTTAGGCGATGTGGAGGGGGTTGGCGGCGTCGACGGCGTCGGGGGCGTCAGAAGGACCGTCGGGGGCAGCGTCTGCCGGATCCTCGCCGGGGGTCTCAATCTGCTTGATCATGACCTCCTGGCCCTGCAGCAGGTATGTTTCGCCGCTGCCGCAATGGGGGCAGGTCTTGCCGTGCTCGACTGTCGCATAGTCGCGGCCGCACGCCTCGCAATGCGTCACGGCCTCGACAGGCTCCACGATAAGCTCCGCGCCCTGCGTGATAAGCTTTTTATCTGCCGCCCAGCGCCAAGCATCGAGCAGCAGGTCGGGAACGACGCCCGAGACCTCGCCCAGCAGCAACGTCACGCTCGAAACGCGACTCACGCCATTGGCGCGCGCCGCATTCTCGACATCGCGAATAATGTGATAGACAATTCCGAGCTCGTGCACTTTTATTCCTTCCGCCGTTCTAACGAACGGCGGTCGGCTTGACGCTGCGCGAGCCCCAGACGGGCGATCTGCCTTTCAATCGTCGGGCATGGGCAAAAGCCCTATGCCCTCCTCTTTCAAGGCACCTCGCCACGCCTGGGACTCGCTCGCTGTCCAACCGCTCTCTGCGCCGTTCTCCTGCTTGTTGCGTTTCTTACTTCTTCCCAAATTTAATCTTGATGGCGCGCTTGAGCGCGTACTTGCCGAGGCTTGGGAGCTTTTGCTCGTATTTGACCATCGTGGAGCACTCGGGGCGGTCGCGATCCAGATGGATGGCGTCGAACGCGCACTTGGTGGTACACAGGCCGCAGCCGATGCACTTGTTGGGGTCGACGATCGAGGCACCGCAACCCAGGCAACGGGCGGTCTCGGCGCGCACCTGCTCTTCGGTAAAGGTCTCGACGTACTCGCTAAAGGGCGCAGCCTTCTCGCGCTCGCGGTCCACGTGGGCAACCTCGCGGCTCGCGTTGTCGTAGCTCTCGATCACGACATCGTCGCGGTCGAGCGCGGTGTAGCGGCGCTGGTTGCGGCCGATGGTGAGCGTGGAGCCCGGCTGCACAAAGCGATGGATGGAGACGGCGGCCTCGTGACCGGCGGCGATGGCGTCGATGGCAAAGCTCGGACCGGTATAGACGTCGCCGCCCACAAAGATGTCGGGCTCGGCGGTCTGGTAGGTCTGGGGGTCGGCAAGAGCACCCTGGCCGCGGCCAAGCTCTACCTTGGAGCCAACCAGCAGGTCGCCCCACACAATGGATTGGCCAATCGACATGACGACACGGTCGGCATCGACACGGCGCAGATCGTTCTCGTCGTACTCGGGCGCAAACCGGCCCTCGTCGTCAAAGACACGCGTGCAGCGCTTGAAGGTGATGCCGCACACACGACCGGTCTCGTCCAGGTGAACCTCCTTGGGGCCCCAGCCGCAGCTGATATGGGCGCCGTCCTCAATGGCCTCGCGACGCTCCTCCTCGCTCGCGGGCATCTGGGCCTCGCTCTCCAGGCAGAACATCTCAACGTGCTCGGAGCCCAGGCGGCAGGCGTTGCGCGCGACATCGATAGCCACGTTGCCGCCGCCCACCACGATGGTGCGGCCGGGCAGCGCGTCGATCTTGCCACTGTTGACCTCGCGCAAAAAGTCGACGGCCACGGTCACGTCCTCGGCATCCTCGCCCGGAATGCCGGCAAGGCGGCCGCCCTGGCAGCCAATGGCCACGTAGAAGGCCTTAAAGCCCTGCTCGCGCAGCTCGTCGAGCGTCACATCGCGACCGACCTCCACGCCATAGCGGAACTCGGCACCCATCAGGCGAATGACCTCGACCTCGGCCTCGATAACGTCCTTCTGCAGCTTAAAGCTGGGAATACCGTAGGTGAGCATACCGCCCGGGCGCTCGTTCTTCTCGAATACAACGGGCTTGTAGCCCTTCTCGGCCAGATAGAAGGCACAGGACAGACCGGCCGGGCCGGCACCGATGATGGCGATCTTCTGGTCGAAGCCGCCGGCACGCGTCGGGGTCACCACAGGTGGGACATAGCGGGTCGCGGCGTCCAGATCGCGCTGGGCGATGAACTTTTTGACCTCGTCGATAGCCACGGCGGCGTCCACACGGCCGCGGGTACAGGCATCCTCACAGCGGCGGTTGCACACACGGCCGCAGATAGCGGGCAGCGGGTTCTCGCGCTTGATGAGCGCTAGGGCCTCGTCATAGCGGCCCTGAGCCGCGAGCTTCAAATAGCCTTGAACGGCGACATGCGCGGGGCAGGCCGTCTTGCAGGGAGCGGTGCCGGACTCATGCGTCTCGATGCGGTTGTCGTTGCGGTAGTTGGGCGACCACTTGGTATGGTCCCACTTGGTGGCATCGGGCAGCTCCTGGCGCGGATACTCGGGCACCTGTCCGCCGGCCTTCTTGCTGCAGAGCTTCTGGCCCAGCTTGGCGGCGCCAGCCGGACACACCTCAACGCAGCGACCGCAGGCCACGCACTTGTCCTTCTCGACCTTGGCGACATAGGCCGAGCGCGACAGGTTGGGCGTGTTGAACAGCTGCGAGGTGCGCAGGGCGTAGCACACGTTGACGTTGCAGTTGCAGATGGCGAAGATCTTGTTCTCGCCGTCGATATTGGTGATCTGGTGCACAAAGCCGTTGTCCTCGGCCTGGCGCAGGATGTCGTAAACCTCGTCACGGGTCACGTAATGGCCGCGATCGGTCTCGACCACGTAGTCGGCCATATCGCCCACGGCGATGCACCAATCGGCCGGGTCGTCGGCGCAGCCCTCGCCCATCACGCGACGGCTCGCGCGGCAGCTGCAGGTGCTGGCGGCATATTTGCCATCGTATTTGTCGAGCCAGTGCTCGATATGCTCAATAGGCACCGAGGTGCTCGAAGCATCGATAGCCTTCTCGACCGGAATGACGTGCATGCCGATGCCGGCGCCTCCGGGCGGCACCATCGGCGTAGCCTTGGACAGCGGGCCTTTGGATGCCTGCTCAAAGAACTTGGCATAGACCGGATGCTCCTCGAGCTGGCTCACGCGCATGTTGAGGAACTCGGCGGAACCCGGCACCAGCATGGGCAGCACCCACTGCTTGGCGCGCTCGGGGTTTTCCCAGTTGTACTCGAGCAGGCCCGTGTAGCTCATGTCGTCGAGCATCTTCTCGATATCTGCCTCGGGCATGCCGGTGAGCTTGACCATCTCGGGCAGCGTATAGGGACGGCGCATCTTCATCTTGCAGAGCACTTCGGCTTGCTCGTCGGTTGCGGCCTCGGCAAACGACCAGTACTCGTAGCCCAGCAGCTCGTCGCGATGCAGCAGACGGTTGGTGCAGTGCTCGCACAGCTTGACGATGGCCTCGCGCGGATGCTCCGGCAGCGGCGGCACGAACTCCGAACCGATATCGGGCTCGGTGTAGCTAATTCCCGGTCCGTTGAGAATCATGGTTGTCCCTTCTCTTGCCGCAGCCCGGCGAGGCCGCAGCGCCCCTCTTTTTTTGCAGGCCGGGCATGCCCCCATGCCGTTCACCCGCCATTGTTGACATTGTGTCAAAAATAGTATTGACGAACCGTCAACAATATTCAAGACTGTTAGGCGAACGGTCAGGCAAAAGAGGTTGAAAGGCGGCAAAACATGGGCAACAACGCAGCAGATACCTCTGTGGTCGATGCCGTCCCTGCATCCGATAGCGCGGCAAAGCGCCTGACGGGCGACGAACGCCGTCGCGAGATCCTCGCTGCCGTACGCACCGTGAGTTCCGAGCTGGGCGTATCGCATCTATCTGTCTCGGCCGTGACCAAGCGAGCCGGCTGCACACGCTCGCTGTTCTACCACTACTTCGCCGACATGGACGCCGCCGTCACCGCCGTTATGGACGAGGCGATCGACGGCTTTATCTCCGAGCTCGAGCAGTGGAACGCCGGCCGCACCGTCGGTGATATCGAGGGCGCGCTCGACACCGTCGCCCCGCTCTTTAAGCGTCTGGTCGCCAGCGGCCACGAACTGCCGAGTACACTCACCTCAAGCAGCGGCGCGCTCTACGGCGGCTTTTTGCACAACGTGGTTCAGCGCGTGGCGCAGTATATCTGCGACACCACCGTGGTGGACTTTGTCGCCCATCATGAGCTACGCATCGACCATGTCTACGAGACGTTCTACACCCTCATCATGGGGTTGTTGATGTATATCCGCACGCACCCCGATGTGCCCGACGAGACGGTCAAGGAAATCATCGCCTCGACACTCCACATCGAGGGCTATACCGCCAAGTATCCGGAGCGCAAGCCCCAGAGCTGACGACATTTGGCCAAACTGCCCGCGATCAGAAGAGGGGCCGCGGGCGTGTGAAAGGAGAGCAGCATGCTGTTCGATGTTTGGGGTAGCGATACCCTTATCCACTGGGCCGGCTGGGCCATGGTCTTTATTGGCCTGATTGTGCTCAACGAGGTCGGCCGCCGCACCAAGCTGGGCGCGGCAATCATCTTTGGCGTGGCTCCGCTGGCCATGACCATCTACTGCGTCGCCATCGCCATCGGCGTCTCACAGGGCGCTGAGTGGGCGCTCACCAACCCCACCCATGTGTACCAGAACAGCTGGTTCCACTATGCCAAGGTATACGCGGCGCTGGCCGGTTGCTGGGGCTTCATCGCCATTAAGTATCAGTGGGGCAAGATCGGCAAGGCGCACTGGTTCCGCGCGTGGCCGTTTGTGATCGTCGCCATCAACATCATGATCGCCGTCGTGTCCGACTTCGAGAGCGCCTATCACTTCTTCGTCCTGGGCGAGTCCACCTGGGTCACCTCCGAAGGTGCTACGCAGCTGGCCGGCTGGAACAACGTGTTCAACGGCATCGCCGGTATCATCAACATCTTCTGCATGACCGGTTGGTGGAGCGTCTACGCCTCCGAGGATCAGACCGACATGCTGTGGCCCGACATGACCTGGGTCTACATCATCGCCTACGATATCTGGAACTTCTGCTACACCTACAACTGCCTGCCCACCCACTCCTGGTTCTGCGGCTTTGCGCTGCTGCTGGCGCCCACCGTCGCCGCCTTTATCTGGAACAAGGGCGGCTGGATCCAGAACCGCGCCTTTACGCTGGCCATTTGGTGCATGTTTGCCCAGGTGTTCCCGTACTTCCAGGAGGAGTCCATCTTTGTGACCCACTCCACGCTCGACCCCGGCGCCGCTACCGCGGTCTCGATCGCCGCACTGGTCGCCAACGTCGCCGCGATCATCTACATCGCCTACCGCACCAAGAAGCTCGGCCGCAATCCCTACAAGCAGGATGTCTTTGAGGGCACCAGCGATTGGGAGAAGGCCACCGCCCGCCGCGCCAAGGTCGATTACGCGCACGCTGAGTAACGCGCCTGACGCAAACATCGCTTGGGTACGAAGCCGCATAACCGGCTCCGCGCAACTCAACGCATTGCAGAGCCCCCGGAATGTGATTCGTTCGCGTTCCGGGGGCTTTTTGCTGCCGCGAGGATGCGACTGAACGATGCGCTCGGGTTAAATCGGATCTTATATTTCGCATGCGCTTTATATGGCTCCATTTTTGGGTACAGTGTTGTCCCGATATTGAGCTTGGGGGATATATGAAAGATGAGACGATGGGCCAAGAGGATGCGGCCCAAGATGCAGAAGCGTGTGCCGAGGCCCTGGAGAGCCTAGACCAGATCGCGCTGGCCGAGATTGCGTTTGACGATTCGAGCGTTGATGTGCAGGATGAGCCGGAAATCGAGGCGCAGCCCGATGATCAGGATGCAAAAGACGATGGCGCCGCGCCCACCGAAGACGAGACGGGGCACGAGGAATCCGAATGCGAGGCCGACGACCAGCCCGAATCCGACACGAGCGAGGAAACCATCCTGCTCGACAGCTTGCCGGCCGAAGATTCGCTGACCCGCGAGCTCCCTGGCTTAGGCTCTGCACCTGCCGTGGACGAGACCATCGCCATGGGCGATATTCCCCTACCGTCCGTTCCTTCGGCACATGAGGCCGAGGCCCGTCACCGCAAGATGTCGCCCAAGCGCCGCAACCTGATGGTTGCCGGCATTGTGGCCGTCGCGCTCGTCGCCGGCGGCGCAGGCTATGCTGCCTGGAACGAATATCAGCAAGAGCAGGCTGCCACTGTCGCCGCCAATGCGCACACGATGATGTCGGTGCAGATTGGCGTGCATGCCGCGGGCCTCGACTGCTCAACTGGCTCCATGATTCCCGTACAGGTGAGCGGGCAGGATTCCGACGGTTCTTCCGTGAGCGAAACGCTCTACGTTGATGAGCATGGTCGCGGCATCAAGCTGCTGCCCGGCGATTACACGCTCTCCATTGCTGGATCCCCCATCGCGGAAGACGGCACCATCTACACCGTCCCGACCACCAAGGCGCAGGTTACGGTCAAGAGCGATGGGCAGGACCTTCGCGCTCAAGCCACCTTTAAGCTCAAGGTGCCTTCGGCCGACACGGTGACTGACGACCAAATCGATGCCGCCGCCAAGTATGCCGAGGAAGGCGGGGTGAATTCCGCCGCGGTCGCAAAGGTACTCCAGCAGGCGGCAACCGCGCGACGCGACGCCGCAACCAACGCCGTGAGCTCCCGCAAGGCGCAGGCGGCCCGCGACGCCGATGCTCGACATAAGGCAACGGACCTGTATCAGCTCGATATTCCCGTTGAGTGGTACGGCAAGGTCGAGACTTGGCAAAATGGCAGCACGCTATGCATCTATCTTGCCGGCGACAGCGATACGCCGATTGTGACGCTCGTCACGGTGCGCGAGGGCGAGAGCTTTACGCCCGATGAGGGCGATACGGTTTTGGGTGCGGCCAATCTAGGCAACGGCTACACCGTCTACGCCAGCGGCCCCGTCTATCCGTACGTGGTGCCCCAGACCATCAACGGACGGACGCAGAACCCCGTGTCAACCTACCCCATGGACACGGCCATTGAGCTTGTCGAGCTTACGACCGGCAACCGCTACACCTATAGCCAGATCAAGAACGTACTGGTCGGCAAAGACGGCAAAGCCGACGCCGCGACCAAACTCGAGACCGACTACCTCGCGCAGATCCTGCTGCCGAGCATCAAGGCCCAGGACTAGCCGACCCAAAGACAGCCGCCCAACACCCACATCCCTAACGCAGTTGCGGTGAAATAGGGACTGTTTTTGCTGGCCAAACCGCAAAACAGTCCCTATTTCACCGCAACTTATTGGTGGCCTTTTGGGTGGGCACTCAGCGCCACGGGTCGGCTTCGAACATCGGCTCGCGCTCGGGGCGTCGGTCGCTGTAGGGGTCGTAGCCGTCGTCGTCCTCGTTCTCGGCACGAATGTAGGGGTCGCGTGGCTTGGGCGCCGGTTTGGACGTGGGCTTGGGTGCCGGCGCGCTTGTCTTGATCTCGTCTTTCATCTGAATAGCTCCTTGCATCGCATCCGTTCAACACCATCGATTGTCGCACGAAAAAGGGCGGCGGACCCAATTGGATCCGCCGCCCTTGGCGTTTAGAGACGGCTGGCAGATTTTAAGGCATGGCCCAAAAATCTACTCGGCGTCGGGGACCTCGTAGGTGGCCGCCGGCGTGTTGTCGCAAACGACGGTAAAGCCGCCGTCCTTGTCGACATCGACCGTCACCTGATCGCCCTCGCGCACCGTGCCGTCGATGATGGCAGCGGCGATGGCGTCCACGACCTCGCGCTGGACCAGGCGCTTGAGCGGACGGGCGCCAAAGACCGGGTCCAGGCCGCCCACGGCGAGCATCTGCTTGGCCGCCGGGGTGATGGCAAGCGTCATGCGCTCCTTGGCCAGGCGTGCGCGGACGTCGGCAAGCTGGATGTCGACGATCTTCTCGATCTGCGCCATGCCGAGCGGATGGAACACCACGATATCGTCGATACGGTTGAGGAACTCGGGGCGGAAGGTCTGAGCCATGGCGGCGTCGACCTGATGGCGCATCTCCTCCTCGTCCTTACCGGACAGATCGGCGATGGCCTTGGAGCCCACGTTGGACGTCATGATGATAATCGTGTTCTTGAAGGACACCTGGCGACCCTGGCCATCGGTCAGACGGCCGTCGTCAAGCACCTGCAGCAGCACGTTGAAGACATCCGGATGGGCCTTCTCCATCTCGTCGAGCAAGATTACGGAGTACGGACGACGGCGCACGGCCTCGGTGAGCTGACCGCCCTCGTCGTAACCCACGTATCCCGGGGGCGCACCGATCAGACGCTGGACGCTGAACTTCTCCATATACTCGGACATGTCGATACGCACGAGCGCGCGCTCGTCATCGAACAGGCACTCGGCCAGCGCCTTGGCGAGCTCGGTCTTGCCCACGCCGGTGGGGCCCAGGAAGAAGAAGCTGCCGATGGGCTTGTCCGGATCGGAGAGACCCGCACGGCTACGGCGCACGGCCGCGGCGACAGCGGAGACGGCCTCGTCCTGGCCGATGACGCGCTTATGCAGCTCGCCCTCCAAGCCCTTCAACTTGTCGAGCTCGCCCTGCATCATCTTGGAGACGGGCACACCGGTCCAGGCGCTCACGACCTCGGCGATCTCATCGGAGGTCACCTGTTCGTTGAGGCCCTCGCCGTCCTGCTGCTTTTGCGCCTCGAGCGCGGCCTCAGAATCCTGAATCTGCTGCTGCAGGCCCGGAATCACGGAGAAGCGCAGCTCGGACGCACGGCCCAGGTCGCCGTTGCGCGTCGCGCGCTCCTCTTCGCTCTTGGCCTCGTCGAGCTGCCCCTTAAGCTCCTGCACGTGGTCGATGGCGTTCTTTTGGTTGAGCCAGCCGGCCTTTTGCACGTTGAGCTTTTCCTGGACCTCGGCGATCTCCTGGCGCAGGGCTTCCAGACGCTCCTTGGAGGCGTCATCGGTCTCCTTCATGAGCGCCTGCTCCTCAATCTGCAGCTGGGTGAGCTGACGCGTGGTGGCGTCGATCTCGACCGGCATGCTGTCGAGCTCCATGCGCAGGCGGCTTGCGGCCTCATCGACCAGGTCGATGGCCTTGTCGGGCAGGAAACGGTCGGCGATGTAGCGATCGGAGAGGTCGGCAGCTGCCACGAGCGCGCCATCGGTGATATGCACGCCGTGGAAGATCTCGTACTTCTCCTTGAGGCCACGCAGGATCGAGATGGTGTCCTCGACGGTAGGCTCGGAGACCATCACGGTCTGGAAACGACGCGCGAGCGCCGCGTCCTTCTCGATGTACTTGCGGTATTCGTCGAGCGTAGTCGCGCCGATCGCATGCAAGTCGCCACGGGCAAGCGCCGGCTTCAGGATGTTGCCGGCGTCCATGGAGCCCTCGGTGGCACCCGCGCCCACGATGGTGTGGAGCTCATCGATGAACAGGATGACCTTGCCCTCGGACTTCTGTACCTCCTTGAGCACGGCCTTCAAGCGGTCCTCGAACTCGCCGCGATACTTGGCGCCGGCGACCAGCGCGCTCATGTCGAGCTCGATGAGGTCACGGTCGCGCAGCGTGCTCGGCACGTCGCCGGCCACGATACGCTGGGCGATGCCCTCGACGATGGCCGTCTTGCCGACGCCCGGCTCGCCAATGAGCACGGGGTTGTTCTTGGTGCGGCGGGACAGGACCTGGATGGTACGACGGATCTCGTCGGTACGGCCGATGACAGGGTCGAGCTTGCCGGCGCGGGCCAGGTCGCAGATGTTGCGTCCGTACTGCTCCAGCGCCTCAAACTGGGTCTTGTCCTCGGCAGACGTCACGCGGTCATCGCCACGTAGCTCCTCGTAGACCTGCTCGATGCGCTCCTTGGTCACGCCGACATCGCGCAGAACGCGGCCGGCCTCGCCCTTGTCCTCGGCAAGTGCCATCAGCAGATGCTCGGTCACCACAAAGCTGTCGCCCATCTTGGTGGCCTTCTTCTCGGCCTTCTCGATGACGCGGACGAGCTCATTGGAAAGACCCATCTGCTGGCCCTCGCCCGAAACCTTGGGCGCGTGGTCGATGGCATCCTGCGTGGAGCGTGCGAGCTGGGCCGGGTCGGCGCCGATACGCTCGATGATCACGGAGATATTGCGCTCGCCGGCACCGAGCAGGGCGGACAGCAGGTGAATCGGCTCCACCGCGCCGGCCTGCGCGTCGGCAGCCGTGCTCATGGCGGTCTGCAGCGCCTCGCGCGACGTCATTGCTAGCTTATCGATTCTCATGGAATCACCTCTCTTGGGGCGGCCGCCCTACGGGGCGGCTTCACGTTGTTCGAGAAGTATTGTTGCCAGCTTTGTACGATCTTATACACAAATCTAAGTCTCTATATATAAGATTTTCTGAGTGATTGATGGATAGGATACTGAGATGTCAGCCCGCCGTTGCCCAGGCGCACCACCATCTCGATCTGCAACATCTAGCAGCCATTTTTGATCCTAGATGTTACAGATCAAGATGAAATGACCAGCGGCAACCGTTTGTCTCAATCCATAACATCTACTCGGCAAATTAGGGTCTAACTGTTACAGATCGAGACAAACCGAGAACCACCGCAAAGGGGATAGGCACCTTTGCGGTGGTTCTCGGCTTCGACGGCCAGCTGTCACACGTTATGAGATTAAAATTGAATTGTTAGCTGAGATTATTCATTTGTCATCGAGCTTGCCTGCTCGTTGTCTCGAGGAGCGCATATGAAGCCGCCTCATTCCACCGGTCGCAACGTCATCGCCATTCTCGCCGTACCCATCATGATGCTCTTCCTTATCGCCATCACGCCCTTTTCCCTTGGTATCGCCTCGCCCTTCGATTTATGCGGAATGGTCGACGCCGGCTCGCGTGCCACCTCGCTCTCCTTTATCTGTCGCTGTGTGTTTTACGAAGATGGAATTCCCACCGGAATTTGGCGGTCAAAGTTACCGCTGCTCAATCAGATCGACGGACGGTCTCCTTATTTCTGCCTTGAACCTCAGGCGATGAATTATTTGATCGACGACCAGCCCCTCGACTCCATCACCCTCGCCTACGACTATGCTCCAAACACCGACGAGTGCCACATGAACCAAGTCCTCGACAAGCTACTTGGGCAGTGCGGGCTCACCGACGAGGCCGGTCGAACCATCGATAGCGACCAGAAATTAAAGCGAACAGAACTCCACCGTGTCGGAAAAATCAAAGGGCGAAGTGGGGCCGCCTACTGGCAGGCCTGGGCAATACGCGACAAGAGCGAATTCGGGCACAGCACCTATATGGTCACCGTCTACACCAGAGACGGAATCAAGGACAATGTTGACGATTTCGCGTCATCCAAACTCGGCATCCCCAAAACAACCAAACCCGCCAACCCGGATGAAATTCTGTAGGGCCCATTGACATGCCGCTCAACGATCACAACAACATCGAGCTAGTCCCCACCACCACAAAGGTGCCTGTCCCCAATGTGGTGGTTTTCGACAAAAAGAAGCCGCCCCGATAACAGAGGCGGCATCAAGCAAGTCTATTTATTAGCGTCCCTCAAGACCCAACGAGAACGCAGAAATGTAGCCCGGGGCTTACCCTTTCCCGAACGCGACCCTCGCGAAGCGCGTGAGCGGACGGGAAAGGGTAAGCCCCGGGCGGACAATTAAGTGCGTTACTCGGCAGCGGCCTTGAACTTGTTGTAGTTGATCAGGCAGCCGGCCTTGACGATGGCACGCTCCTCTGCCGTCATATCGGCAATGTAGAGCTCAATCTGCTCAACCGCACTGTCGGCACGCACCACGTAGGCAGCGATGTTCTTCAAATCGCCATCGAGCGCGGCGCGGATACCCGGCACAAAGACGTAGTCGCCCACCTCAAAGTTGGGCTCGGCCTCCATCTGGAAGGGCACCATGCCCCAGTTCATCACGTTGGAGCGATAGCGCTTGGTGGCGTACTCGTGGACGATGTTGGCCAGGCCGCCAATCACGCGCTGACAGCTCGCGGCCTGCTCGCGGGCGGAACCGTCACCGGGCTTCTTGGCATAGAGCATGGAGCCGTACTCGGTCGCCTTGGCGTCTGCCGCGACACCCGCGCCGGTCAGTGCCTCAAACACACCGGCAAGCTCGGCATCGAGTGCCGCCAGGTCACCTGCCGCCTCGCCGGCAACGCGGCGCTTTTCCACGGCGTCAACCTCCTTGGAGCGACCGACATAGGCCGGATCGCGGCGGCTGAGCGTAAACTCGGCCAGACCCAGCGGGTTGGAGCGGAAGGAGCTCGTCTCGCCCGAGGGAATGAGCTCGTCGGTCGTGGTGACCGGGTCCATAATCTTGGAGCACACCTTGAGCAGGATGTCGTCGCCGAGGGGCTCCATCGCGGGCCACGGCTTGATGTTGGGGCCTTCGACCAGCTCGTCGGCGGGCTCCGCCTTGCCAAAGCCCCAGTACACGCGCTTTTTGTACGGCGCGTCGTCAAAGGTGTACTCGCAGGCCTCGTCCCAAGTCTCCTCGGGCAGGTCGGTCGCCGACGTCAGGACGCCGCCGTTGGCAGCCGTCGCCGCAATGGAGCGGGCGTCCATCAGAGCCACAGCGCTCAGCTGGCCATTGCCCGGCTTGGAGCCCTCGCGGTTGGGGAAGTTGCGCGTAGTGTGGCGGATCGAAAGGCCGTTGTTGGCGGGCGTGTCGCCGGCGCCGAAACACGGGCCGCAGAATGCCGTGCGCACAATCGCGCCGGCCTCCATAAGGTCGTAGATGTAGCCGCGGCGCGTGAGCTCGAGCGCCACGGGCTGGCTCGTGGGATAGACCGACAGCGAGAACTCGCCGCAGCCGGTGTTGGCGCCCTTGAGCACGCGGGCAGCCTGCACCACGGAGTCGTAGTTGCCGCCCGAGCAGCCGGCAATGACACCCTGCTGCACATGCAGCTTGCCGTCGACGATCTTGTCGAGCAGGCTAAAGTGCGTCTTGCCCTCGCCGATCTTGGCGGCCTCGAGCTCCACCTCGTGCAGGATGTCCTCAAGGTTCTCGTTGAGCTCGTCGATCTCAAAGCCGTTGGAAGGATGGAACGGCAGGGCGATCATGGGCTTGATGCTCGACAAATCGACCTCGACGCAGCCGTCGTAGTAGGCGACATCGGCGGGCTTGAGCTCGCGGTAGTCGTCGCCGCGGCCGTGCATGGCCAGGAATGCGTGCGTGTCCTCGTCGGTGGCCCAGATGCTCGACAGACAGGTGGTCTCGGTGGTCATGACGTCGACGCCGTTGCGGTAATCGGTCGTCATGCTCGCGATGCCCGGGCCCACAAACTCCATGACCTTGTTCTTAACGTAGCCCTTGGCAAAGACGGCGCGGATGATGGCGAGCGCCACATCGTGCGGGCCAACGCCGGGACGCGGGGCGCCCGTGAGGTAGATGGCGACAACGCCGGGATAGGCGACATCGTAGGTGTCACGCAGCAGCTGCTTTGCCAGCTCGCCGCCGCCCTCGCCCACGGCCATGGTACCCAGGGCGCCGTAGCGGGTGTGCGAGTCGGAGCCCAGGATCATCTTGCCGCAGCCGGCGAAGTTCTCACGCATAAAGGAATGGATGACCGCGATATGGGGCGGAACGAAGATGCCGCCGTACTTCTTGGCAGCCGAGAGGCCAAAGACGTGGTCGTCCTCGTTGATGGTGCCGCCCACGGCGCACAGCGAGTTATGGCAGTTGGTGAGCACGTAGGGCAGCGGGAACTGCTCCATGCCCGAGGCGCGCGCCGTCTGGATGATGCCGACAAAGGTGATGTCGTGGCTCGCCATGGCATCGAAGCGAATCTTGAGCGCCTCGGGATCGCCGGACGTATTGTGTGCCTGGAGGATCGAATACGCGATGGTGCCGCGCTTGGCATCCTCGGGTGTCTGCGTAATACCGCGCTCGGCAGCCTCGGCCGCAGGCACAACCTCGCTGCCGCCGCGCAGGTAGATGCCGTCCTCGTACAGCTTAACCATACTGTCTCCCACTCTGCCCAAAAGATTTGGGCGCATAGCATACATTCGTTCAATATCGTGCCATAGAACGGTTGCGAGTGGGTTGCGAATCTACACGTTCACTTTATCTCGGTAAAGTAAAGGACGAGCCCGGTGCGGTCCGGCAGATTTGGTGCAAGAGCGTCCCTTTCGACTAGTCATTTAAGAACGTCCCAATGACTAGACGAGGAGTGTCCCAAAGTGCCGGCACAAAAGGAACGTCCCCAAGTGCCAGCCAAAGCAACGTCGCAGGTTGAGGACGGACAGCGAGCGGGTCGCATTTGAGACAAGGTGACGTGAAACGAAAGGGCGCTGACCTTCTGGTCGCGCCCTTGAAGTTGAACGTCAGATTGTCCAAATGCGGCCCGCGCAGCGTCGGCTGGTCCGCCGTTCGTTAGAACGGCGGAACCTAGAAATCCCCGCCGGCGCCCAAAAGCTTGCGCATGACTTGCTCAGGGTTGACCGAGCCGTCGCGCGGGGCCAGGGCGGTGATCTTCTTCTGCATCTTGTACTCGTGCAGCTCGTCCTCGAGCTGGCGCACGCGGGCGCGGAGCTTCTCGTTCTCGTGCTCGCGCTCCTCGGCACGCTCCTTCATATCGAGGATGCGCACCACGCCGGCGAGGTTGATGCCCTCGTCGGTCAGTTGGTTGATGAGTTCCAGACGCTCGATATCGGCACGCGAATACAGACGCGTGTTGCCGCCCGAGCGCTGGGGGTTCACCAGGCCCTTGGACTCGTAGACGCGCAGAGTCTGCGGATGCATGCCGGTCAGCTCGGCCGCCACGCTGATCATATACAGCGGTTTGTTCCTATTGTCCTCGGCCATGCTACCTGACCCCTTTCCGTCTCGTCATCGTCCATCATAAGCCCGCGGGCGCGGGCGTACGCCACGACCGCCCTAGTATGTCGCCTTGTAACGGTTGACCTTCTCGCGGTAGTCGCGCGTGTCGGCCTCGCGCAGCTTGGTCATGGCATCGCGCTCATCGTCGGACAGGTTCGTGGGGACCTGCACCTTGATCTCGACGAGCAGCGCACCCGTGCGGCCGCGATGCTTAACGTCGGGCGCACCCATCTCCTTAAAGCGGAACTTCTTGCCCGTCTGGGTACCCGCGGGCACCTTCAGACGAACCGTCGCACCGCCGGGCGTGGGCACATCCACCGTGCAGCCGAGCGCCGCCTCATAGACCGAGACCGGTACCTCCATGGTCACGTCGGCACCTTTACGCTTAAACAGCGGATGCTCCTCCACGTGCGTGGTCACGACCAGGTCGCCGCGCTCGCCGCCGGCAACGCCATACTCGCCGCGACGCTTGTAGCGTAGCTTGCCGCCGTCGACCGCACCCGCAGGCACCGAGACCGTGATGGTCTGCTGCTCGCCCGTCGAGGGAATGCGGTAGGTGACCTTGTGCGTCACGCCGCGGAACGCGTCCTCGGCCGTTACGTCGACGGTCAGCGACAGGTCGCCGCCCTTGCGCGCACGGTTGCGGCCCGCGCCCGCACCGGCAGCGCCCGCGGCCCCGGCAAAGCCCGAGCCCCAATCGCTGCCCCAAGCGCCGTTGCCGCTAAAGATGCTGTCGAAGATATCGCCCCAGCCGCTCGCGCCGGCACCGGCGCCGTAGCCACCGCTATACGCGCCTCCCGCGCCCGGCATGCCGCCGAACATGAGCATCTGGTCGTACTCTTTGCGCTTCTTCTCGTCCGAAAGCGTCTCGTAGGCCTCGCTAATCTCCTTAAACTTGGCCTCGTCGCCGCCGGCATCGGGGTGATATTTTTGCGCGAGCTTGCGAAACGCGCTCTTGATCTCTTTGTCGGAGGCGCTCTTGGATACGCCCAGGATGTCATAGAAGGTTTTGCCTGCAGCCATCGTAGCTCCTCTCCTGTTTCATCCGCCGCCCAGCGGGCGGCGGCTCATGCTTTCATATGGCACTAGGCCAGAAAGGGCCCCGGGTGTTGCCCCGGGGCCCTTCTCAATTACTCCTCGGTGCTCTCAGCCGTATCGGCCGCAGCATCCTCGGGCGCCGCTTCGGGCTCCGGTGCGGGGCGCTTCTCGCCACCGTAGGTCACCGTCACCATCGCGGAGCGCAGGATGCGGTCCGCCATGCGGTAGCCCTTCTGGTACACGTCGTTGACGGTCTCGTCGTACTGCGATGCGTCCTCGACACGCCCCACGGCCTGGTGCTCGAGCGGATCGAACGCCTCGCCCTTGGGGTCGATGGGCTCAACGCCCTCGTGCGCAAACACATCGAGCAGCTTGGCATGCACCGCGTCAACGCCATCGACGAACTGCTTAAAGTCGTCGGAAAGCTCCTGGCTACGGGCATGGTCGATTGCACGCTCGATATCGTCAACCACCGGCAACAGCGCGGTGACGAGCTTCTCGGTCGCGCGCTCGCGCTCGGCGATACGCTCGCTAGCGGTGCGGCGACGGAAGTTCTCCCAGTCGGCCTGCAGACGGGCGGTACGCTCGGTGGCGTCCTTTGCCTTGTCCTCGGCGGCCTTCTGGGCCTCTGCCGCAGCATCGAGCTCGCTGCGCACGTCGGCAAGCTCCTTTTGGGCCTGCTCGAACTTGAGCTTAAAGTCGTTGTCGGCGGCTTCCTCACCGGCGCGGATAGCGGCTTCCACCATCTCGTCCTCGGTCATCGTCGCCTCCTTGTTGGAATCCTCTACCTGGTTCTCGGCAGCCTCGGCGGCCTCGGCCTCGTTGGCCTCGGCAACGCCTGCGGCCTCTACGGGAATCTTCACGTCCTTCTCCTCAGAGTCAACGGGGGCGGCGCCAGCGGCGGCCGCCTCCGTGCGAGCTTTACGGGCGGACATGATTACTTGTCCTCGTCGTCCACAACCTCGTAGTCGGCGTCGACAACGTCATCGTCGGCAGGCTGGGCACCGGCGGCACCGTCGGTCTGCTGCTGAGCGTCGGCGTAGACAACCTGAGCCAGCTCGTAGGCCACGGACTGCAGGGACTCGCCAGCGGCCTTGATGGCCTCGACGTCAGAGCCCTCGAGCGCCTTCTTGGCGTCGGCGATAGCGGCCTCGGCCTTGGACTTCACGTCGGCGGAAACCTTGTCGCCCAGCTCGTTGAGGGTCTGCTCGGTGGAGTAGCACAGGCTATCGGTCTGGTTGCGGACCTCGACCTCTTCCTTCTGCTTCTTGTCCTCCTCGGCATGAGCCTCGGCGTCCTTGACCATACGATCGACTTCGTCGTCGGACAGAGCGGTGGAGCCAGAAATGGTGATCTGTTGCTCCTTGCCGGTGCCCTTGTCCTTAGCGGAGACCTTGACGATGCCGTTGGCGTCGATGTCGAAGGTGACCTCGATCTGCGGCACGCCGCGGCGGGCAGCCGGGATGCCGGTCAGCTGGAACTTACCGAGCGACTTGTTGTCGCGGGCAAGCTCGCGCTCGCCCTGGAGCACGTTGATCTCGACGCTGGTCTGGTTGTCGGCAGCGGTGGAGTAAACCTCGGTCTTGGAGGTCGGGATCGTGGTGTTGCGGTCGATCATCTTGGTCATGATGCCGCCCATGGTCTCGACGCCCAGCGACAGCGGGGTAACGTCGAGCAGCAGGATGCCCTCGACGTCGCCGGTGAGCACGCCGCCCTGGACGGCAGCGCCGTCGGCAACGACCTCGTCGGGGTTCACGGACATGTTGGGCTGCTTGCCGGTCATGGTCTTGACCAGATCCTGGACGGCGGGCATACGGGTGGAGCCGCCGACGAGGATGACCTCGGTCAGATCGGAGAGCTTGAGCTTTGCGTCGCGCAGGGCGTTGGTGACAGGCTGCTTGCAGCGCTCGAGCAGGTCGCGGGTGATCTTCTCGAACTCGGCGCGGGTCAGCGTGTAGTTGAGGTGCAGCGGGCCAGACTGGTTCATGGTGATGAACGGCAGGTTGATGGTGGACTGCTGGGCGGCGGAGAGCTCCTTCTTGGCGTTCTCGGCGGCCTCCTTCAGACGCTGCAGGGCCATGGGGTCCTGACGCAGGTCGACACCGTTCTCCTGCTGGAACTTATCGGCCATCCAGTCGATGACGCGCTGATCCCAGTCGTCGCCGCCCAGGTGGTTGTCGCCCGAGGTGGACAGAACCTCAAACACGCCGTCAGCGAGGTCAAGGATGGAGACGTCGAAGGTGCCGCCGCCCAGGTCGAAGACCAGGATGCGCTGGTCGGTACCCTGCTTGTCCAGGCCATAGGCAAGAGCAGCAGCGGTCGGCTCGTTGACGATACGCTTGACGTTGAGGCCGGCGATCTTACCGGCGTCCTTGGTGGCCTGACGCTGGGCGTCGTTGAAGTAGGCCGGGACGGTGATGACGGCGTCGGTGACGGTCTCGCCCAGATACTTCTCGGCGTCGGCCTTCATCTTTGCGAGCGTCATGGCGCTCACCTGCTCGGCGGTGTAATCCTTGCCCTCGATATCGACGACGGCACGGCCACCCTGGCCCTCCTTGACCTCATACGGCACGGTCTTGATCTCGGAGGTGCACTCGGAGTACTTGCGGCCCATGAAGCGCTTGATGGAGAACACGGTGTTCTTGGGGTTGGTGACAGCCTGGTTCTTAGCGGCCTTACCCACGACGCGGTCGCCGTCGGCACGGAAGCCCACGACGGACGGGGTGGTGCGGTCGCCCTCGGCGTTCACGATAATGGTCGGAGAACCGCCCTCGAGAACGGCCATTGCGGAGTTAGTAGTACCAAGGTCGATACCAAGAATCTTACTCATTAGAAATTCCCTCTCTCTTTTGCGTTCGCGCCGCCTCGACGGTCTGTCGCGCGGCGCTTCGGCTTGTCTTTCAGGATGTAGTGTATCCCCTTATGGGCCGGAATATACAAAATCTAAGTCAATTCATATAAGATTTCTTATCTCTGAGAGTTTAGGTTCTCAAATGCGCAGGTAGATGCACTGTTTGAGTTCTCGGCAGATCTATTGAGATCTATGTAGAGATGGCTGAGGTTTGGGCTTGGGAGCGCACATGGCGGCCCCGGGCTTCCCTGGGGAAAGTTCGACCCGTTTCTCGGCTAAATAACGGGATGCGCTTTCCGCAAGCACGCTCAATCGCCCTATATTTCAAGTCACCTGTAGCTAACATTTGCGCAGCTCAACGGCCTCACCTGCATGTTTTTTAGTAAGCCGTGGCATACTCGGCGAACGGTATGAAGATGCCGGTCAGAGGGTATTGCAAACGGTCGCTCCCGTGGTATGTTTTTGCCCGAATCAAACCGACGCGCATCGCCTGTAGCGTCGGTCAACAGAGAGGAAACTACCATGGCTCATCCCGTAATTGATGCCGACGAGTGCATCGCTTGTGGCGTTTGCGTCGATTCCTGCCCCGCTGGCGTTCTGGAGCTCCAGGACGTCGCTACCGTCGCTGACGAGGATTCCTGCGTCGCCTGTGGCGCTTGCCAGGACGCTTGCCCCGCCGGCGCGATCACCGAGATCGTCGAGGAGTAACAGCTCCCCCACCTGCACACTCAAAAGTACACCGTGCACAAAAAGGAGGCCTCCGCATCGCCGCGGAGGCCTCCTTTTGTTTGTATAGGCAGCTAATTGGGGACAGGGCTACCTTGGCAGTTGCGGTGGAATAGTTCCCGATTCATTGCTTAGGTGCCGATTTTAGGAACTATTTCACCGCAACTTATAAAGACAGTATCGGGCTAGGACAAATCATCCTCGTAGGGCATCAGGTCTGCCAGATAGCCTTTCTCCTTGAGTATGGCCTCGATCTCGTCGAGGGTTTGCTCGTCATCTGCCGCAATGCGATGGAAGTGATAGCCACTCGTCACCGTTAATAGCGGAAAGCTCTTGCCACTCTCGATATCGTGTAGGTAGCGCTCGACGTCGCGACGATTGCGGATGTCCAGGTCGGCTGTGATCTTACCGTACACGCGGTGGTTGACGATCACGTTGAGCACGGCGCCGCCCGCGTCGACGATGCTCGTGAGCTCATCGCCCGCCTGCTCCACGCCGTGGCGTACCTTGACCAGACGCGTGGGCACAGCCGGGCTGCTCGCTGCCTCCTGTAGCACATAGCCGCGATTGGTGGCGACAATATCGTGCCCGTCGGCGCGCAGCAGGGCGATGTCCTGCACCACAACCTGACGGCTCACGCCCACCTCGCGGGCAAGCGCACTGCCCGAGACAGGATCTTTGGCTTCCTCGAGCACGGCCATGATGGAACGGCGACGCTCGCGGGCGTCCATTATTTATCGTCCAGTAGACGCAGGTGCTTAAGCGAGAGGTCGAGGATCGGCGCAGAGTGCGTCAGAGCGCCCGAACTAATATAGTCAACACCCAGGTCGGCCAGGGCGCGAATGTTGTCGGCGTCTACGTTGCCCGAGCACTCGGTCTTGGCACGACCGGCGATAAGCTCAATCGCAGTAGCCATGTCATCGTGGGTCATGTTGTCGAACATGATGATGTCGGCACCGGCCTCCACGGCCTCGCGTACCATGTCCAGGTTCTCGCACTCAATCTCGACCGTCGCGGTAAACGACGCATGGGCGCGCGCCATCTCAATCGCGCGCGCCACGCCACCGGCGGCGTCGATGTGGTTGTCCTTGAGCATGACAGCCGTCGACAGGTTATAGCGGTGGTTGCTGCCACCGCCGATCTCGACTGCGGCCTTCTCGAAGATACGCATGCCCGGCGTGGTCTTGCGCGTGTCGACAAGCACGGTCTTGGTGCCCACGAGCGCAGCCGCCATCCGATGCGTGTAAGTAGCGATGCCGCTCATGCGCTGCAGGTAGTTGAGCGCCACGCGCTCGCCCGAAAGCAGCACGCGCGCGTCGCCGCGCACCTGGCCCACGTGATCGCCGGCGTGCACCTCGTCGCCATCCGAGACATCGAACAACACGGAGCTCTGCGGATCCAGCAGCTCAAAGGTGCGAGCGAACACATCCAAGCCCGCGATGATGCCATCGGCCTTGGCGATAAGCTCCACCGTGGCGGGACGCGCCGTGGGACACACGCTCGCCGTGCTCACGTCCTCAAAGGTAATGTCCTCGCGCAGAGCCTGCAGAATCAGATCATCGACGACGAGCTTCATGGTAATGGGATTCATGGTCTACTCCTCCACGGCCTGCGTGCCGGCGGCACGGGCCAAATCATCGATTGCAAGGGTATCGGCACTCAGGGCGCGATGGCGTCCATCGAGCACGGGCTCGCCCTCCTGCTCCACGGCTAGCGACTCGCCGGTGCGCATACGCCACGCAGCGCGGCGACCCCAGACTAGGGACTCGAGCAGGCTGTTGGAAGCTAGACGATTCTTGCCGTGAACACCGTTGCAGGCCGTCTCGCCGGCGGCGTAGAGCTCGGGCATCGAGGTGCGGCCGTCCTTGTCGACCCACACGCCGCCCATAAAGTAGTGCTGCGTGGGTGTGACGGGAATGGGCTCGTCCAAGATGTCGCGGCCGTCCTCCAGACAGCGCGCACGAATATTGGCAAAGTGCCCGGTCACCACGTCGCGCTCGACGGGGGCAAAGCTCAGCCACTCGTGCTCGACGCCGTCCCGCTTCATCTGCTCGCGGATGGCGGCAGCGACCACATCGCGCGGCTGGAGCTCATCGGTAAAGCGCTCGCCGGCGGCGTTGAGCAAAATCGCGCCCTCGCCGCGGCAGCTCTCGCTGATCAGGAAGGTGCGGCCCGGTTGCGGCGAGAACAGTCCCGTGGGATGAATCTGCACGTAGTCCAGGTGCTCCATCGTGATGCCGTGCTCCTGCGCGATGTAGCAGGCGTCACCGGTGAGCTGCGGGTAGTTGGTCGAATGGTCGTACACGCCACCGATACCACCCGTTGCCCACAGCGTATGGCGGGCATGGATCTTAAACGGCTTGCCGGCATGTACGCCCTCAGCGGCATTTGCCAGCTCGTCGGCGGGACGAACCGAGTTATCCTCGTCCACGGGAACGGCGACGACGCCGGCGCACACCGTAGCGCCATCGCGCTCGGCGGTCAGGATGTCGGTCATGGCAACGTGTTCGAGAATCTGCACGTTGTCCAGCTTGCGGACAGCCTGGAGCAGCTTGGTCGTAATCTCCTTGCCCGTAATATCGGCATGGAAGGCGATGCGCGGGCGGCTGTGTGCGCCCTCGCGGGTAAAGTCGAGGCTGCCGTCGGCCTTGCGCTCAAAGTCCACGCCCATGGCCAGCAGGTCGTTGATGACCGAACGGCTCGAGCGAATCATGATGTCAACACTCTCGCGGCGGTTCTCGTAATGGCCGGCGTGCATGGTGTCCTCAAAGAAGGCATCGTAGTCAGAACCCTCGGGCAGTACGCAGATGCCGCCCTGCGCGAGCATCGAGTCGCACTCGTCGACAGCGCCCTTGGAGAGCATGATCACGCGCGTGCTCGTCGGCAGATTGAGAGCCGCATACAGGCCTGCCACGCCGCAACCGGCAATGACGACGTCGCACTCCATGTCGGGGTATTGTTTGGTTTCCACAGGAATCCTCTCCCTTGTAATGTGGCATAAGGGACTGTCCCTCATGTCACATCGTTCTAGCGCGCCGCGTACTCGAGCATGCGGTCGAGCGTGAGCTTGGCCTGATCGGCAGCCTCGTCCGACACGCCAATCTGCACCTCGCCCTCGCCCGTCTCCAGGCAGTGCACGAGCTTTTCGAGCGTGATGAGATCCATGTTGACGCAAGTGGGCTGCACCGCAGGGAAGTAGAACTTCTTGCCGGTGCCCTGGCAGCGGCGCTCGAGTTCGTAGAGCACGCCACGGACCGTCACGATGATGAACTCGCTGGCGTCCGACTCCTCGGCATATTTGATGATGCCGGCAGTAGAGCCGATGTAGTCGGCCTCGGCCAGGACGTCGGCCTTGCACTCGGGGTGCGCCAGCACGAGCGCGTCGGGGTGGGCCTCCTGCGCGTCGACGATCTGCTCGACGGTAATGATGTGATGACGCGGGCAGTAGCCGTTGTTGAGGATGACGTGCTTTTGGGGCACCTGCTCGGCCACAAAGCGGCCCAGGTTCTGGTCGGGAATGAACAAGATGTGCTGCTGTGGCAGCTCGGAGACGATCTTGACGGCGTTAGAGCTGGTAACGCACACGTCACTCCAGCTCTTGATTTCGACCGTCGAGTTGACGTAGCAGACGACAGCTAGGTCGTCGCCGTACTCGGCGCGCGCCGCATCGACCGTCTCGCGCTTGACCATGTGCGCCATGGGACAGTCCGCGCCTGGCTCGGGCAACAGCACCGTCTTGGTGGGATTGAGCAGCTTGGCGCTCTCGCCCATAAACTCCACGCCGCACAGCACGATGGTCTGCTGCGGCAGGCTCTTGGCAAGCTTTGCCAGGTAGAAGCTGTCGCCGACGTAATCGGCCACAGCCTGGACCTCGGGCGCCACGTAATAGTGCGCCAGGATCACCGCGTCGCGTTGGGTTTTAAGTTGCCGAATGGCCTCGACGAGCTCTGCGGGCACCAATGCCGCGCGCTCCGTTGCCGTCGTTGCCGATGCCAGGCCGGCCGCGATATCGCGTGCAAGCTCCGACGCATCCATGTTCGCGCTCTGCGCCATCAAGGCCCCTCTCTTTTGGCGAATCTTGGGGCTTTAGTATGACACCTGGCTTTACAGCTGACAAGACAGCTGTAAAGCCAGGTGTAAAGTTGGAATAAAGATTCAATCTTGGGGCGGGTCCATTTTCGAACTGGCAAGCTGAGGATAGTCGAAAATGGACCCGCCCCAAGATTCGAGCGGCCCGCATTGTCCTGGACCAAGGGGCAGTGGGCAAAAAGTGGCAAATATGAGTACTGTTACCAAATTGATGGCAGCGATTTTTCGGTCCAATACGTCAGAATCGCCTTATTTGAGGCACATTCATGGCACTGTCGGACGAAAATCAATGCTGTTTTGGCCCAACGAACGGAATTTTGGGGCCATTTGGCTGCTACTAATATGGTGACAGTACTCATATTTGGACTTTTTTGCCCACCGGCTTCCAGGTGGCCCTGGAAAACGGGCCCGGATGGCGAGATCCGGGCCCGTCGGGGGCTGTCGCGCGACTAGGAGCGACGCTTCACGACCAAAGCCAACAGCAGAGCCGCTACGCCGGCAGCAAGCACGGCGCCAGCCATAACGTACGCGCTATCGCCGGACGCAGGCAGGGCGGACTTGCCGTCCTTCTTCTTAGGCTTGGATGTCGCAGTCGTAGTGGTGGTGGTAGTGGTGGTCTGGCCAGGAGCGGGCTTGGCAGCCTCGGCGACCGTAAAGGTCGTCTCGGCCGTGCCCGTGCTCGAAACCACGCTCAGCTTATGCTCACCTACGCCGAGCGTATTCAGGAAGCTCGCCTTGAGCGTCACGATCGTAGAGCCCTTGGTGAGCTCGTAGTTCTCGGCCGCGACCTCCTTATCGTCAACCAGCACCTTCTGGAAGAACTCGAGCGGCGCGCTCGAGCGGAAAGTCAGGTCCTTGGCGGCCTCGACCACCATCGTCTGGCCCTTTCCGTCGGTGATCTCGGGCTTCAGAATCGCGATCTCCTCGGTCTTGCCCTTCTCGCGGCAGACGGCGCACTCCTGATGCTTCTTGCCCTTGGCCTCGACCGTCGCCGGCTTGTCGACGACCCACTCAAAGGTGTGCTCCGCCTTGTCGATGACCTCACCGCAGCGGCAGACATGCCAATGATTCTTAGCGTCGTGCGCCCAGCCAGAGCCGTCGGGCTCGTGCTTGAGGACACCCTCGACCGTCACATTCACGTCGCCCTCGACATCCTTGAGCTCATAGGTGCCCTTGTCGGAGAGCTCGATGGCCTTACCGTCGACCTTGACGGCGTAGCCCTTGCCCGCAAAGTACGCGCTGTCGATGCTCATGGTGAGCGTTGCGGTCCCATGCCAATCAAGCTCGGTTGCCGTCGAGGTGAGCGCATAGCCCACCTGATTGCTCGGCAGTGTCACGACCAGCTTGGGACCGGCCGCCACGGTAACCTCGGTGGCGGAAGAGGCGTCGTAGTTGGCCTTGGCCTGGTAGCGCACCTCATACGTGCCGGCGGCGAGTTCATTGAGCTCGGTCACGCCCTCGTCCACGGCCTGATACTCGGCGGCATCCTTGGCGCGCCACTCCATCGTCGCGTTAACGCCCACGATCTTGCCGTCACGCTTGCCGCTCACGGTCTCGGCCTCGGCCTGGACCACCGGCGCGCCCTGCGCGGCGTTCTTGATGGAGAACTTGCACGTCAGGCCATCGGTCGGCAGTGCGTAGTTGCCCGCTGCCTTGCCCGTCAGCGCGGTGAGGGTTGCCATGTAAGAAGCGCCGACCTCGGTCTGGGAGCCTTCGACGGTCGCACCAAGGTCATCATCGTCGACGACGTTGGCGAGCGTTGCCTCGGGGCAGTGCTCCCTGCCGTCGTAGACAAACTCGCTGGTACCCCACGTCACGGCGAGCAGGCGCTGCTTGATAGTGAGCACGCCATCGACGAACGTGATGTTGTAGTTGGGGTTGGCGTCCTTGTCCTGCGTCAGGTGCAGGGTATAGCCGCCCTCACGCACACTGTCGTCGCCTTCGCGCTCGATTTCAATGCCCTGGAGGCTCTCGCCCTCGACAAGCTTGCCGGAGGTGATCGCCCACGTAAACACGGGGTCAGCCTCGCCGTAGGTCTTAGAAGCGTCCTGGGCGGTGACCGTAATCGCGCACGGCTTGACCTCGAGCTCAACCTTGCCCTCGGCGGTCGCACCGTCAATCGTCACCTTGTAGGCGACGGTCAGTTTGCCGACGTCGCGGATCTCGGGGGCCTTGGGGGACCAGTTCTCGCCGTCGGTGCTGTACTGAGCCGTCGCACCCTCGGGAAGACTCGTCGCATCAACCGTGTGATAGTCGCCGTCGTACTCACCAGAGTAGCCGACGATGGCAGCAGCCGGAATCTCGACCTCGGCAAGCTTGTGACCGCAGACCTTGCACTTCTGTTGCTTGGAGCCCTTCTCGGTTGCCGTGGGGGCCTTGACGACGACCCACTCAAAGTCGTGCTCGGCCTCGTCGATCTTGCCACCACAGGTGCACTGATGCCAATGCGTATCGTCGTCGGAGAGCCACTCATCGCTCACAGCCTCGTGCTTACGCACGCCCTCGACGGTGACGACGAGGTCGCTCTCGGCGTTCTGAACGGTGAACTCTCCACGCGCGTCGGACGTCACAACGGCATTGTTGACCTTGACGGCGTAAGAATCGTTGTCAGTAAAGTAGCCGCTCTCAATACTGACAGTGAGGGTGGTTGATCCGTGCCAGTCAAGCTCGTCCGGGTTCGCCGTGATCGTATAGCCGACCTGCTTGGCAGGCAGCGTCACGACGAGCTTGCCGCCGGCATTAACGGTAACCTCGGTGGCGGTGGAGGCGTCATGGTCGCTATCGGCGCGGTAACGCACCTCGTACGTGCCGACAGCACAATCCGTAATCTCAGTCACGCCATCGGGCACGCCCTGATACTCGCCAGAGTCCTTGGCGCGCCACTCCATCTTCGCGTCGACGCCCGTGATCTTACCGTCGGACTTGCCACTCACAGTCTCGGCCGTGGCCTGGACCTTCGGCGCGCCCTGGGGCGCCTTCTTGATGGAGAACTCGCACGTCAGGCCTTCGGCGGGAAGTTTGTAGTTACCCGCGTCATCGCCCGTCAGCTCGGTGATTTTCGCCGTGTAGGTGCCAGCCTTGACCTTGGCGCCGTCGACGTACGCAGAGACATCGTCACCTTCGGTGACATTGTGGAGCTTCGCTTGAGGGCAGTGCCTCTCGCCGTCGTAGGTGAACTCAGTAGTGGTGTCCCACGTTACGGAGAGCTCGCGCTTGTCGATCGTAAAGGTGCCATCCTTGAACGTAATCTTGTAGTTGGAGTTGGCGCCCTCAGGCTGCGTCAGGTGCAGAGCATAGCCACCGTCGCGCACGTTGTCGTTATCTTCGCGTTCAATCTCAATGCCCTGAAGACTCTCGCCCTCGACGAGCTTGCCAGAAGTGACGTCATACGTAAACTTGGGGTCGCTCTCACCGTAGGTCTTGGAGGCGTCCTGCGCCGTGACCGTTATCGCGCACGGCTTGACCTCAAGCGTCACCTTGCCGTCGACCGCCGCGCCATCAATCGTGACGCGATAGTCGACCATCACACTGCCGGCGTCCTTAATGCTGGGCGCAACGCTCGTCCAGCCGCCGTCAGCAGCCTTGTACTCGACGACGGCGCCATCGGGCAGCGCCGAGGCATCGACAGAGTGATCCTTGCCGTCATATTTGCCCGAGTAACCCTTAACAGCCAGGGCCGGGATCTCCACCGCGCCCGACTCATGACCGCACACGGAGCACGTTCCGTGCTTGGAGCCGGTCTCGGTAACCGTCGGCTTCTTGTCGATTGTCCATTCATACGCATGTTCGGCGTACATCTTAATTGTGAAGGTCTCCGAATTGTCGGCGGCGTCCGTAGCCACAATTACATGCTCGGCGCCAGCATCGCCCTCGGCGGCCTTGGCCGTATACCTACCGTCCTTGCCAGACTCAAGCTCCCTACCGTTGTCAGTGACCGTCACCGTCTCGTCGCGGTCATCGAACACGTCAAACGAAACACTCTCGCAGTAGGCATCGCCATCCTGCAAGTCATAAATAACGGGCTTATAGGTGTCCACATAGGTATAGGGCTCTTCATCCCATTTGCCGTTGCAGACCCTGCAGACCTTTTGACGAACGCCATCGGCCTCAGGCGTAGCGGGCGTAACGACCTCGTACCCCCACCTGCAGGGCTGGCTCTCCTGAGCCTTCTTGCAGTACTTGCAGGCCTTAACGTGGCTACCTTCGCCATTCGGCTTCCAGGCAGCGTTGTCGGCAACAGCATGGGGTCCCGGCTCGATCTTGACCTCAGCATCGGCCGACGCCTTGTGGTTGTTATCCTCGGCATAGCGGACGTAGTACGTTCCCGACTTCGTAAGCCCGATCAGCTTGTCGTCAGACGTTATCTTCTGATAGCTCCCGCTCGACCCGCGACGGTATTCCATCGCCTTGGTCACGCCCGAGATAGAGCCGTCCTTGCTGCTGCACGTGGACCAATTATTACCCACGAGCCCAGTCGGCACTTCCTGGTCGGCCTTGGAAATCTTCACGGTCGCTTTACCCGTAACGGTCAGGTAGCCAGAGGCCGTCACGCGATAATTGGTCGTGTACTCGGCCGCATTGCGATAGGTCGGCTTATCCGTCGTCCAATCGCCACCGTCTTCGCGGTACTCGATTTTCATATCCGCCGGAACAGGATCGTTCTTAACGTTGACCGTAATGCCGTGTTTTTCGCCGTCATAGGTACCATCGAAGCCGGCGACCTCGAGGTCGAAACGCGCAACGTCAACAATCTCCCATTTGAGCGTCAGAACACTTGTGGTGCCGCCATCGGTCGTGAAGTTGCCCTTACCGATGACAAGGCACTCGTATTGCCCCGGCTCGGTCTGCTTCAGTCCGGATTCACTTCTAGCGCTGAGCTCGTAATCCTTGCCCTCAACGAGATCGACCCATTCGTCGGCACCGTTCTTGAACTTTGCACTTTCAACAACGGGCTGATGCTCCTTGCCGTCATAGGCATACTTGCCCGCGCCCTTGCCGCCGTCTTTAAGGGTGAACTTGTAGTTTTTATTCCCAACCAGGCGACGCGGAGAAATCTCAAAGGCCTTCTTGCCCTCAAGCGTCTGGCCAGAGGCGGTCTTAAAGCTCGTAACGACATAGTAGTAGCCAGCGTCCGCCGGAGCATCCTTGAGCTTGGTGCCGTTTTTATATGCCTCGGCGTCCGCCTGGGACTTGCACTGATACCACGTGAATTCATCGCTAGCCGTTACGCCCATCTGCTCCAGATTCCACGCGCCGTCCTTATTCAAAGCAATCTTGACCGGACAGCCGTCATAGACAAGCTCAGTGCTCTGAGAGCTCGTTGCCTTGGACATGGAGAGGTTGTACGTGGCCGTCAGGTACTTTTTGGGCTCGCCGTTCTCGCCCTTGCCATATTCGCACTCGCTGTTGCGGAACGGGCCCACGCACGATGCACGAACGCCCAAACCGTCAGCTTCAACGTTCCACTTGTGCTGGTGGATGGTCTCGCGGAAGGTGAGGTCGCCGTTAAGGTTCACGACCTCGTACTTGTCGGAGTTGTCGTCGTTCTCGGACGAGCCGTCTGGCACAACGCCTTCGATCTTGTTGGATTCGCAGGTGCCAAGGACACGCGACTTTACGCCATTACTGTCCGCAGTCTCCTCGATCGAGATCCAAACATTGTCTCCAAAGCCTCCGCGTACGGAGAAGTCAGACGCGATATTCAGCGCCGGGACGTTGGCATCGACACTCTTTTTCTTCGGGACATACAAGCTCTTGGCGGTTCCCGTAGCTTTATCAGCTTCAGTGTACTTGTCGCCATAATTAGTATCGCCGGCGTGACTGTTCTTCCAGTAGCTCGCGATTTCCGGCGATCCGTTGAGGGTAAGGGTTCCGGCGGCGTATACCACGCACGTATTGCCGCGTGCGCCATAGCGTTCAATCGTGCCACCGTTTATGTTGCAGCGAGCGCTTCGTGCAACATTAAGGGCATCGACTGTCAAAGTGTTGTCGGCCGAGCTCGAACGCGTGCTGTGGAAGTTGCTCATCGTGCAGCTGTTGAGGTTGACCGTAGCGTTGGTGACGCCCATCACGCCTGCAACGGCGCACTTTCCAGTCTCCTGAACCTGTGCAAACTCAGTGGTCTCTTCGACCGTCGGATATTTATTATTGGTCTGCCAAATGCCGCTGTCGGCATCGGAACCAAACCGGCAGTTCTCGAACGTCGCAGTCAGCCTCGAAGCGACGTCCGAATTCACGCCACCACGGGGATTGCCCACAATTGAAACTGCACCGTTGTAGTCGCCAGACGTATTCCAGAACGCACAGTCAGTAAACGTAGCGTTGAGCTTATTAATATTCCCCTTGCCGTCATCGGAGAAGCTGCTACGGAACAGGCGGACCGGCACAGCATATTCAAGAATACTGTATGGGGAAACCTCACCCAAAGAGTTGTGCGACTTGCCAGCATAGTCCCTAATCATCAGCTTACTGAAATTTGCAGACAGCTTTCCCTTGGTATTGCCCAGGGAAATCGCAGGTACCTTTTGCTCGTACTTGCTGCCATACGAGAGAATGAAATTCTGCGAGCCGTCGCCAACCCCCAGGCCAACCGAGATGTCGCCCGATGCCTTTTTGTAGCCACCGCTGTAATAGCGGTCGGTCAAAAAGCCGCTTACGGACTCAAATTGCTTTTGATTTCTATGGAAGCTGACGCACGGATTGTTGACGCCGATGAACTCGATATTGCTGCCCTGCTTGATGTTGAACAGCCATCGAGTTTGCTCAACCCGCCAGTTAGTCTTATCGTTCACGTAGACCGTACCATCGATGTAGATCCTCACAGGATTAATCCGAGACGCATCCGGCGCGTCGATGGTGTAACCCGAAGATGGCGTGACCTCACCCTCAGCCGTCTTAAGTACGTAACTGCCCGGCTCGGTGATTTGGACGGGTTCGTTGTTGGCCTGCTTAAGCGACAGCACATCCGCCCTCACCCCGTCGGGCATGACCTGCGTCTCGGCGCTTGCCACCGCCGGCGTCGCCACGAGCGCGCATGCCACGGTTGCGATACCCAGCAGACGCGTCAACGCAGCGCGCATCCCCATCTTCTTCTCCTTCATCGTTCAGCTCCCTTACCCCTATGCTTTCGCGATGTCCGATATCGCTTGGCGCGGCCGGCATGGTCCCTCGCCAGCCGCCAGCTCAAATTGACATATATATCCACCTGGCATTGTGCAACCGCATGTTTTGACACCCCGCCGCTCGGCGCGAGTTGCGTACCGTGGGGCGCAAATGGAACGCACCCCCGCGGGTGGCGCGTGCACGATATGGCAAAATCGAGGTACTAAGGGGGCCGAATATGCTCAAAATCATCGCCTGCGACGACGACGTCGCCTTTCTAGATAACCTGCACCGCATGATCAACCGCTGGTCGACCGAGACGGGTACGGCGGTCGATCTTGCACTCGTTACGCGCGGCGAGGACCTGCTGGCACGCCATGCCGCATCGCGCGCCGACATTATCATGCTCGACATGATCATGCCGCTCGTCAACGGCATGGACACCGCACGGGAGCTGCGCCAATCCGACACCGCCGTGCGCCTGGTGTTCCTCACCTCATCGCCCGAGTTCGCGCTTGAGTCCTACGAAGTCCGCGCCTTCGACTACCTGCTCAAACCCGTGACCTACGAGCGCGTGGCGCAACTGCTCGACGAGCTGTCGAGCCTGCGTCCGGCAGCAACCGACGAGCTCGTCATCAAGACGTCCTTTGGCTACCATGCCCTGCGCCTATCCGATATCGAATATGCCGAGGCTCGCAACAAGCACGTGGTCTTCCACCTGCGCGATGGCCGCGATATCGAGGCGCTCGAGCCGTTCCGCAGCATCGAGGACCGACTGGCCCAAAACGCGACCTTCTTTAAGTGCCACCGCAGCTACCAGGTCAATCTGCGCAACATCGACCACTTTAACCGCACGGAAATCGTCATGCGCTCGGGCGCGTGCATACCGCTCGCGCGCAGCTGCAAGCAGGGATTCCAAGACGCCTACTTTGCGGTTCGCTTTGAGGGTGGGAGACACTGATGGTCTCCTCGGTCGAAATGGTCCTTTGGGCAATCCACCACGCCACGACGCTGCTCTTTGGCGTCTTTGCCTCGGCGGCGCTATGCGGTGTCGAGCTCAATCGACGCCATGCGCTCGAGCTGGTGGTCGTTACCATTCTGACCGGCACCGCCTTCTCAATCGCCAACGTCGTTGGCGGCGAACTATTTGCCCGCCAGGCTTATCCACTTGTCGTGCACCTGCCGCTTATCGTCTACCTGTGCGCGCGCTACCGCCTGAGTCCGCTGCTTGCCGCGCTCGGCATTACGAGTGCCTATCTGAGCTGCCAGTTCAGCAATTGGATGGGTATCGCCGCATTTGCCGCAACCGATTCTCAGATTGCGTACTATCTGGCACGCATCGCTACCACGCTCGGCGTCTTTGCCGTCCTGCTACATTGGGCCAGCGACATTGGACCCCGCCTGGCAATTAAAAGCCCCACCGAGCTGGGCATCCTTTTAATCCTGCCGCTCGTCTATTACGTCTTTGACTATGCCACCAACGTCTACACCACGCTGTTCCACTCGGGCTCGGTGGTGACGGTTGAGTTTTTGGCCTTTGCGCTCTGCGCCTTCTACCTTATGTTCCTCGCCGTCTACCTGCGTGAATACGAAGAAAAGGAAACCGCCGAGCGAGAGCGCTGGATGCTCGAGACACGCGACAGCGCCGCCATCAAAGAGCTCGAGGCTTGGCGTCAATCCGGGCGCGAGCTGTCGGTTCTTCGCCACGATATGCGCCACTTCCTACGCGGTCTAGCCGTCTTAATTGAGGAGGGCCACACCGACGAGGCGCTCAAACGCATCGACGAACTCTGCGAAGCCGGCGACCGCACCGCCGTACGCCGCTTCTGCGCCAACGAGACCGTAAACATTGCGCTTTCGTCATTTAACTCGGATATCAATAGAAACGGCATTACCGCCAACCTGCGCGCCGCCGTACCCGAAACCATCCACGTAGGTGACGCCGACCTGTTTAGCGTGCTCTCAAATGCCTTGGAAAACGCCATTGCCGCGGCGAGCGCCGCACCCGAGGGCAAGCGCTTTGTCGATCTTGACCTGCGGTTTGAGGACGGGCAGCTGCTGCTGTTAGTTTCCAACACGTTTGACCGCGCGCCGCGCATGGTCGACGGCATGCCCGTGACCCAGCATGCGGGACACGGTTTTGGCACCAAGAGCATCAAACTCGCCGTCGAGCGCATGAACGGCAATTGCCAGTTCCGCATTAACGGCGATCGGTTTGAGCTGCGCGCTGTGATGTAGGGACGCGATAAGCCGGCGCCGCGCTCGACCCGTCAGGGCCGCCTTACCGGCTCCGGTCCGCTACAGCGGAGCGGCCGCCGGGGTCAGCTGCTTGATGTAAGCCCACATGCGTTGCTTAGCGGCCTTGTCGGTGAGTGCCGCCTCAAAGCCGTCGAGCGCGAGCACGCGGCGGCCCTGCACATGGGCGACCAGACCGGGCTTGAGCATGGCAGTGTCGAAGTCATCGATCGCCACGAGCATGTCGGCGTAGGTCTCGCGCATGGCGTCAGCCGCGTTGTTGTCGAGCAGTAGCACCGCCTCGGGGTCCAAGGCCTCAAGCGCCTCGCGGAACAGCTCGCACGGCAGAGTCTCGCCCACCGCGACCGCTCCGTCGCCCACGCCGGCGACGCTTGCCAGCACGCAAAAATCCTCGGGCGCGTAGCCGATGGCCCCAAGCGCCTTGCGCAACGCCGCGCCATCCGGGCCGGCGGCAAGCTCACCACCCGAACGCTCGGCCTCGTCCAAATCGCCTTTGACCAGAACGATCGGCGAGCACGCGTTGCCCGCGATACGCACGCCGCGACCCGCGAGCGATGCGAGCTCCTGCTCGGCCGCCTGGGCGATGGCTTCTTTTTTCTGGCTTTGTGACGTGGGCATGCGCTCTCCAATCGTTTGCGTGCCCACCATTATATAAAAGAGCTGCCCGCGAGTGGTTGCTTTGCGGGCGGCTGGGTATAAGCACGGTCGTACTGAGTTTTACGCGGCCGAGCCGCGTCGCATTATGGAGGTCACCATGGCTGACATTAATCAGATTACCCCCGAGAACTTCGATTCCATCGTTAACGACAGCCTGCCCGTGCTGGTCGATTTTTGGGCACCGTGGTGCGGGCCCTGTCGATCCCTCTCGCCCATCGTTGACGAGGTTGCCGATGAGCTGGCGGGCAAGCTTGCCGTTGCCAAATGCAACGTCGACGACAACCAGGACCTGGCCATGAAGTATGGCGTCATGAGCATCCCCACGCTGATTGTGTTTAAGAACGGCGAGGAGATTGACCGCTCGGTTGGCGCTCTGCCCAAGGCGAGGCTGCAGGCGCTGCTGGAGAAGCATCTGTAATACGCTTGTTACTTACCCGCCGTCCATGAGCGCTTTTGCACCGCTCGCCGGACTGCCGGGCGCGGCGCGGACGACCACGGATAGTATGGTAGTTACAAACAACCCCCAGTGAACGGGTGCGGGTCAGACGGACTCGCACCCGTTTTCTTATGCGGCGGCGCCCAAGGCGGGCGTAGTAGAATCTGAACCACCATTTCGCCCCGTACAAAAGGAGATTCCCATGCATGACGTTGGAATGAACATGAGCCAGCTTGCCATGAGCGTCAAGCAGGTCGACGACACCATCGAGCTCGCTCACGAGTGGAGCCATCAGCTGCTGCATGCGACCGAGAATTTTGACATGGAGCGCATCGGCGCCAAGCTCGAGGCAGCCATGGCCGCGCTGCACGAGGCGCATGACGCGCTCGAGGGCTACGAGGAAGCCATCGAGGCCGACCACAACTCCGTCGGCTCCGTGAAGCTGGTGTAACGTGGCCGAACACGAGCACGGCTGCGGGTACGAGCACGAGCATCCGCACGGGGCGGACGGTGACGCAGGCTACCACTGTAGTGGCTCCGGCTCCGAGCTGGTCCGCTTTTCGGTTACCGCACCGGACGACCTGCTGCGCCGTTTTGACGAACAGATTGCGCGCCGCGGCGACGTGGCCAACCGCTCCGAGGCCGTGCGCGACCTGATTCGCGCCTCGATCGCCAAAGAGCAGATGCGCACGCCCGATGAGCATGTTATCGGGTCGCTCACCATGATCTACGACCACCATACCGGCGACCTGACGCGCCGTCTGGACGAAGTGCAGCACGACTACACCGACGAGATCGTATCGACCATGCACGTGCATCTGGATCACCACAACTGCTTGGAGATTCTGGCGCTCAAGGGTCGCGGCGAGCGCGTCTACGAACTAGCCGACCGCCTGCTGGGCCTGCGCGGCGTTAAGCACGGCGAGCTCACGTGCGCCGCCACCAAGCAGAGCCTGGGGCTGTAACAGCACACATTTCAACGAAGGAGGGTCGCATGCGGCATGCGCATATCCATGTAACGGGCATTGTGCAGGGCGTCGGCATGCGGCCGTTTGTGTATCGCGAGGCCATGGCGCACGGCATTTGCGGCTGGGTGCTCAACGCGGGCGACGGCGTGCATATCGAGGCGCACGCCCTAAGCGAGTCGCTCGACGAATTTGTTGACGCACTTTCCGAGCATGCGCCTGCGGCGTCTCGCGTGGAGCATGTCGAGGTTGTAGGCCTAGCACCCGGCAACTGGGATACCGCCAATGAGCAGGGCTTTCGCATCGTAGCGTCGCAGGATCAGACCGCGCACACGACGCTCGTCTCGCCCGATATCGCTACCTGTGACGATTGCCTGCGCGAGTTGTTCGACCCCGCCGATCGGCGCTATCACTACCCCTTTATCAACTGCACCAACTGCGGGCCGCGCTTCACCATCATCCGATCGCTGCCGTATGACCGAGCGGCTACCTCGATGGACCGTTTCCCCATGTGCCCCGCCTGCGCCGCAGAGTATGCCGATCCACTCGACCGTCGCTTTCACGCACAGCCCGATGCCTGCTTTGATTGCGGACCGCATATTACGTGGCGCGAGGCTGTGAACGACGATGCGTGCGGGAATTCGTCCGCGACACCGGCCGTCGGCACCACACGCGAGGCCAGCGACGCCATCATTGAGCGCTGCGTTGAGCTGCTGGCCAGCGGTGGCATCGTCGCCATCAAGGGCCTAGGCGGATTCCATCTAGCCTGTGACGCTGCCAATGAGCAGACGGTGACCGAGTTACGCCGTCGCAAACGCCGCAGCAATAAGCCGCTTGCCGTCATGGTGCGCAGTCTTGCCGATGCCGGGCGCCTGTGTCATATCAACGATGCTGAACGCGATCTGCTCGCCGGCAGTATCCGCCCCATTGTGCTGCTGCGCCAGCGCACTGCTGGCGAGGGCAACGGCGGTTCCCCCGACATCCTCGCCCTCGCGCCATCTGTCGCGCACGACTTGCCCGAGCTCGGCGTCATGCTCCCCTATACGCCGCTTCAACATCTGTTGCTTGCCGCGGCAGAAGCCTGCGGTATGCACGCACTCGTCATGACCAGCGGAAACCTGAGCGAGGAACCTATCGAGACCGACGATGCCCTTGCGTGGGAACATCTTGTTGCCGCCGGTATTGCCGATGCGCTGCTCGGCAACGACCGCGCAATCCTCTCGCGCTACGACGACTCCGTGGTACGTGTGGTCGACGGCACCGTCATGCCTGTGCGTCGCGCACGCGGATATGCGCCTCGGCCGTTGCCGCTGCCGGCGCTCGACGGCACTGCGCCCTGCGTGCTCGCCTGCGGGCCGCAGCAAAAGGCAACGATCGCATTCACACGCGAGGATGCGAACGGCGAGGCAACCTGTTTTGTGTCGCAGCATATCGGCGATGTCGAAAACGGCGAGACCTTCGATGCCTGGAGCGCCGCGCGCTTGCGTCTGGAAAACCTCTTTGACCTGGCGCCCGCCGCCTTGGCATGCGACATGCATCCCAGCTATCTGTCGAGCCAGTGGGCGCGCGAACAGGCGCGAAAATGCAATCTGCCGCTCGTCGAGGTGCAGCACCATCATGCGCACATCGCGAGCGTAATGGCCGAGGCCATCGCTGCGGGCCAGCTTACAACCGACGCGCGCGTCCTTGGCATCGCCTTTGACGGCACCGGTGCCGGCACCGATGGGACCATTTGGGGCGGAGAGTTCCTTGTCGCCGGCCTTGGCGGCTTTGAGCGCGCCGCGCATTTGCGCACCTGGGCACTCCCCGGCGGGACGGCCTCCGTGCGCGACGCCCGCCGCAACGCCTTTGCCCTGCTGAGCGAGCTCGGCCTGCTCGAGCACCCAGGTGCCGCAGGGCTATTGAGCACCCTCGACGAGCAGACGCGCAGCATCACGGCTACGATGATCGAGCGGAACATCAACAGCCCACGCACGAGCAGTATGGGGCGCCTCTTTGACGCCGCCGCTGCAGTTTTGGGCATTTGCGGGCAGGCAACCTACGAAGGCGAGCCTGCCATCGAACTCGAAGCCGCCGCCTGGCGCGCGCTCGGCGGTAAGACCGTTCGCCTCGACGGCAATCATACAGGCGTATCCACGTCTGCCGACGACTCCCCCATCTTGGACCCCCAACCGCTCATCGAAGCTCTTCTGAATGGAATCGAGGCAGGCGCGCCGGCCGACAGGCTCGCGCTCGACTTCCACGTCGCCATCGCATGCGCGTCGGCCCGCATCGCAAGCGAGATCTGTGAGCGCGAAGGCCTCGATACCGTCGCGCTCTCGGGCGGTGTGTTCATGAACCGGCTTTTGCTTCAGCTCCTTACCCACGAACTCAAAGACGCCGGTCTTGCCGTCTTGGTCCCCCACGCTGTGCCCGTCAACGACGGCTGCATCGCCTACGGTCAGGCCGCCATCGCTCGCGCTCGCCTCGCGCAGACGGCGTCACGATAGGCTTTTTGCCGGCCTTCGCGCCGCCGTCTCACAGGTGTAACGCGTTTGCTCGCGACTCCCGCGAGCGCTACCATCAACTGATGGGTAATTAGGCGCCTGTCCAGCGCAAAACGTATAAAAGGGGAACATTATGTGCCTTGCCGTTCCCGGTAAAGTGGTCAAACGCGACGACGACCTTAAGGCGACCGTCGACATGATGGGCATCGAGCGCCCCGTTTCGCTGCGCCTCGTGCCGACGGCACAGGTAGGCGACTATATTCTCGTGCACGCCGGCTTTGGCATTCAGATTGTCGACGAGCAGGAAGCCCAAGAGACACTCGAGCTCGTCAATACCATGACCGAGCTGGCCGAAGAGGACCAGCTCGCCACCAACCCGGCCGAGGCATACTAGTGGCGGCGGCGCAGCCGGTTCGCTCCGGTATCGACTTTTCGGCATTTCGCGACCCCAAGCTGGCTCGCGAGCTCATCGATCGTATTCATGAGCTTGTCAGCAACCGCAGCATCAACCTTATGGAAGTCTGCGGTACGCATACCGTGAGCATTGGCCGCTATGGCTTTCGCTCCATTATGCCGACGGGACTCAAACTGCTAAGCGGCCCGGGATGCCCCGTTTGCGTCACCGCCAACCGCGACATCGATCACGCAATCGCGCTTTCCAACATGGACGGCGCTATCATCACCACCTTTGGCGACATGATGCGCGTGCCTGGATCGTCCACCTCGCTTGCCGCGCAAAAGGCGGCGGGGCGCGACATCCGCATCGTCTACTCTCCGCTCGACGCACTCGACATTGCCGAGCAAAATCCCGAACGCCCGGTCATCTTTATGGGCGTCGGCTTTGAGACCACAACGCCCACCATTGCCGCCGCTATCCTGGAGGCCGACGCGCGCGGGCTCCAGAACTTCTCGGTCTACTGCGCTCACAAGACCACGCCGCCGGCTCTGCGCGCGATCTCCAACGACCCCGAGACGACCATCGACGGCTTTATCCTGCCTGGTCACGTCGCTACCATCACAGGCCTGGCGCCCTTTGGGTTTTTGGTCGATGAGTTCGAGACCCCGGGCGTAGTCACCGGGTTTGAGCCGGTCGATATCCTGCAGGCCATCTGCATGCTGGTCCAGATGGTTGTCGAGAACAGGCCCGCAATCGACAACGCCTACCGCCGTGGCGTCAATGCAGACGGCAATCCCGTAGCGCGCCAGCTGGTCGACCAGGTATTTGAGCCGTGCGATACCACGTGGCGCGGGCTGGGACCGATTGCCAACTCGGGCCTTTCCATCCGACCCGAATTCGCGCGCTTTGATGCCGGCGCCCGCTTTGACGTGCCCATCGAACCGACGGTCGAGCCACGCGGGTGCCGCTGCGGCGACGTGCTGCGCGGTGCCATCACGCCGAGCGACTGCCCGCTGTTCGGCCACGCATGTACGCCCGAGCACCCCGTCGGCCCCTGCATGGTGAGCTCCGAAGGCAGCTGCGCGGCGTACTACCGCTACCGCGACTAGCCCAGACGCACCCGCACACCGGCACCACCCACGATTGGAGTTTTCGATATGTCCCGTACTGCCACCGATAGCACCGTCCTGCTGGGCCACGGCTCAGGCGGCCAGATGATGAAGCGCATTATCGATGAGGTCTTTTTGGATGCCTTTGAGTCGCCCGAGCTGCTTGCGGGCAACGACGCCGGTGTCGCCGCACTGCCCGCAAGCGGGCGAATCGCCATGTCGACCGACAGCTTTGTGGTAACGCCGCAGTTCTTCCCCGGCGGCAATATCGGCCGCCTCGCCGTATGCGGAACCGTCAACGACGTCGCGACCTCGGGCGCTAACGTGCGTTACCTCTCATGCGGCTTTATCCTCGAAGAGGGCTATCCCATGGATAAGCTCCGTCAGATTGTGCAGACGATGGCCGAAACGGCGCGCGAGGCGGGCGTGTCCATAATCACCGGCGACACCAAGGTGGTCGAGCGTGGCGGTGCCGACGGCGTCTACATCAATACCGCCGGCGTGGGCGAAGTGCCCGCGGGCGTAGCGCTCAGCGGTGCAAACTGCCGGCCCGGCGACGCCATCCTGGTATCGGGTACGCTAGGCGACCACGGCATCGCCATCATGAGCCAGCGCGAGGGCTTGGCGTTTTCGAGCAACATCGAAAGCGACGCTGCGCCGCTCAATCATCTGATTGCCGACGTGCTCGCCGCTGCCCCCGACACCCGCTGCTTCCGCGACCCCACGCGCGGCGGCCTGGCATCCACGCTCAACGAGTTTGCCCAGGCCAGCGGCGTTGCCATGGAGATCGACGAGGATGCCGTGCCCGTGCGCCCCGACGTGCAGGCGGCATGTGAGATGCTCGGCTACGACGTTCTGCAGGTGGCAAACGAGGGCAAGATGGTCGCCGTGGTGCCGGCCGAGCAGGCCGATGCCGCGCTGGCGGCCATGCGCGCCGCCCGCTACGGCGAGAACGCCGCCATCATCGGTCGCGTGCTGCCGCTTGCCGAAAGCGCTCGACCCGCCGTGCGTGTACGCACCGGCTGGGGATCGACCCGCATCCTCGATATGCTCGTAGGAGAGCAGCTGCCGAGAATTTGCTAGGGCGGAATTGCACGGCTGGCGCGATGTGGCTCGATAACCCTAAAGATGTTCAGATTCCAAGCACGCCCAACGCGGAAGCCCAGTATTATGGGGTGCGTTTTGAAACCCAATGACGGGAGCACCCATGGCAGCAGCTTTTTACCATGTGATTTTTGATTTAGACGGCACCCTTCTCAACACGATTGAGGACCTGGCGGCCGCTGGCAACCACACCTGCGAGATGCACGGCTGGCCCACGTTTGCCGTGGACGAGTACCGCTACAAAGTGGGAAACGGCATGCTTAAGCTGGTCGAGCGCTTTATGCCCGCCGAGTATGCAGGCGACAGCCGTATGTTTGAGCAGACGCTTGCCGAGTTTAGGGCTTACTACGGCGAGCACAAGGAGGACCACACCGCTCCCTACGCCGGCACGATTGAGATGCTCGACCGTCTGCGCGCTGCGGGCGTTCAGCTTGCCGTGCTCACCAACAAGGATCATATTTCGGCAGCCCCGCTTATCGAGAAGTATTTTGGTTCCGAGTGCTTTGCGCTGGTGCAGGGCCGTGTGGACGCATTTCCGCCCAAACCCGAAGCACCCGTCACGCTGCATGTGATGAAGGAGCTGGGCGCCGATCCGGCAACCACGCTCTATGTGGGCGATTCGAATGTCGATGTTCTGACCGGCCACAACGCCGGCCTTAAGAGCGCGGGCGTCAGCTGGGGCTTCCGCGGCCGCGCAGAGCTGGAGGCCGCCGGCGCCGACTACGTGGTGGATACCCAGGACGAACTTGCCGAGCTGATCTTGGGCGAGTAACCGCTCATCCCTCCCACGGGTAGCTAATGTGGGACGGGTCTCTTTTTGCTGCCCCGCACCAAAGGAGCGTCCCCAACTGCCGGCAGAAAAGGAACGTCCCCAAGTGCCGCCCCAATGACTACCATGGCAACGCCGCAGGCGCAAGTGCCACTTTAAGCCAGCCAAGGGAACGTCGCTGTTTTGGCAACGACAGCGAAAGCCCGCCAGAGCGAGCAAGGTGCCTTGAAACAAGGCGGCATTGACCTTCTGGTCATGCCGCCGAAGTTGAAAGGCAGATTGCCGCTCTGGCGGGCTTGCAGCGTCAACTGGTTACGCGGTTCGTAGAACCGCGTAACCCCCTAGCTCATCATGGCATTCATCATCTCGTTGGTTGCGGAATCGTCGGCAGACCACTCGCCGTCGTCATTGCAGGAATACTTGAAGGTGACCTTGGTGTCCTTGGTCTTAGCAGCCTTGGTCACATCGACCATAACCTGACCGGCCATTTTGTACAGCTCGTCATCGGAAGGCATCGAATCGAGCGCAGCGACCTTCTCCTGGTACTGGGTGGCAAAATCCTCAACGATCTGATTCATGGACTTGCAGGTAATGGTGACCTCGGCAGTCGCGGTACCCTTGTCCTCGTCGACCGTCACGTCGCCGATCTTGTAGTCAAAGCCCTCGAGATAGCTCTTGGCGTACTCCTTGGGATCGATGCCCAGCTGCTCGAACTCGTCGCCCGAAGCCTCTTCCAGGCCGGCGAGGAAGTCGTCGCCACCGTTCTTGACCTCGTCAAACTGCGTCGTAAGATCCTCGGTGATGAGCTCCTCAACCGAAGGACCTCCGCAGCCGGAAAGCACAACCACGCACGCGACCAGAACAGCCATCAGGGGCACAAGCAGCAGCTTCTTTTTCATGAGATTCCTCCCAACAAGCGGCACCGCGCTTCCCGACGCGGTGCACGTCGTAACAATAAGGCCATACTAGCCGCTAACGAACACCCCCGGCAAAGCAAAGGCGCAGTCGGCTCGATTTAACGTCCGAACGGTTTACCGGTCCGCCCAACGCGCAATAAAACGTTCCGCCGCATTGTAATAAAAAAGGGTGGTCGGACAATTCGACCACCCCAAAACACCCTTATGTTGCCGCAGCTTACTTGCGAACGACCTTGACGATGACATCGCCGGCGGCGACAGCGGAGTCAGCCTCGACGGCGAGCTCGACGTCGGCGAACTCGGCGGTGTTGGACACAGCCACGACGACGCAGTCCTTATAGCCGGCAGCGGCGATCTTGGCGCGGTCGATCTTGAGCATGGGCTGGCCAGCCTTAACGACATCGTCAGCCTTGACGAAGCCCTCGAAGCCGTCGCCGTTCATGTTGACGGTATCGACGCCAACGTGCACCAAAACCTCGATGCCGCTATCGGACTGCAGGCCCACGGCGTGACCCATGGTGACGGTCACCTTGCCGTCGCAGGGAGCGTAGACCAGATCGTCCTCGGGCCACACGGCGCAGCCCTTGCCCAGCACCTCGCCGCTAAAGACGGGATCGGGCACGTCGGCCATCTTGATGACCTTGCCCTTGACGGGCGAGCACAGCACGTCGGCGCCGGCAGAAGTAGAGATGGAGGCAGGAGCAGCGGCAGCCGCGGGCTCAGCCTTCTTCTTGAACATGTCAAACAGACCCATACGTTTTCTCCTCTTGATTAAGCGCAACGTTATGCGCATGCCTATGGTGATTATAGTGCCAAATGACCAAATTGCTAAGGTAAGAGCTCGAATCGAGAGCCCTTCCCGGTAGTACTCGTGGGATGAGTATCCCCTTTGCATCGCGGGTCGATAAGCTGAGTATCGCCTGCGCAGGTTATGGAGCGCATGGAGGGGCTCTACCAGACTACGCTGGCCGAAACGCAGGAGCTGCTCGACCCCACGCAGCTTGACCACGCCGCCAAGCTTATCGCGAACGCCCGACAGGTCGACATCTACACGGACTCGCACAACCTCTATCCAGCGGGAATGTTCCGCGATCGCCTGCTCTCCGCCGGTAAAAGCGCGACGTGTCACGACGGCGTCGAGCCCCAGGTACGAACGGCGCTCGCCTCGGGTCCCGACCATGCGGCAATCGTCATCTCCTACAGCGGCCTTGCCCCCAACCTCAAGGGCATCTTGCCGATCCTCAGCAGTCGGCATGTCCCGGTCATCGTCATCGGCACGCCTTATTGCGCTCGCATTCACCCCGGCTTTGCCGCCTATCTCACGGTGAGCGACCACGAGAGCATGACGCATCGCATCACGCAGTTCGCCAGCCACATCGCCGTGCAATACGTACTCGATTCGCTCTACAGCAGCTACTTCGCCAAAGACTACGCCCGCTGCTCCGAATTCCTAGAGCGCTCATTCCCCTACACCCGCCTCCCAGGGCTCAAGTAGTCATTTAAGAACGTCCCCAATGACTACTTGCCGCATTCGGAACAAGGCAACGCCGCAGGTAGAGGACGGACAGCGAGCGACGTCCAGGGCGAACAAGTTGGCATGAAAAAGGCGAGGCATTGACCTTCTGGTCATGCCTCGCCTTTTGAATGACAAATTGTCGCCCTGGGCGGCGCGCAGCGTCGGCCGGTTACGGCGTTTGGTAAAACGCCGTAACTAACGTGCTCCGTACTGCTCGTAGTAGGCGTCGATGGCGGTCTTGAGCTCGTCATCGATGACAACTTTGCCGTCGATCTCGTGGTTGTAGAGGGTCTCGACGACCTCGGCCATGGAAACGATGCTCGCGACGGGGAAACCGTACTTGGCCTCGATCTCCTTCTGCGCGGTGGTCACGCCGCCCTTGCCGACCTCCATGCGGTTGAGGGACACGATCAGGCCCTTGATTTCGACGTCGGCAGCAGCCTTAACCTTGGGATAGGTCTCGTCGATGGACTTGCCGCTGGTGGTGACGTCCTCGACCATGACCACGCGGTCGCCATCCTGGGGCTCGTAGCCCAGCAGGTTGCCCTTGTCGGCGCCGTGGTCCTTGGCCTCCTTGCGGTCGCAGCAGTACTTGACCTCCTTGCCGTACAGCTCGTGGTAGGCAATCGCGGTCACGACGGCCAGGGGAATGCCCTTGTAGGCCGGTCCAAACAGCACGTCAAAGTCGTCGCCAAAGTTATCGTGGATGGCCTGGGCGTAATACTCGCCCAGCTTCTTGAGCTGGTAGCCCGTCACGTAAGCGCCGGCGTTCATAAAGAACGGGGACTGACGGCCGCTCTTGAGCGTAAAGCTGCCGAACTTAAGGACGTCGGACTCGACCATAAACTTGATGAACTCTTGCTTGTAAGCCTCCATGCGGGCTCCTCTCGTAATCGCGTACGTGCCCTCCAGTTTAGCGCAGGCAGGGCGTCGATGCGGGCGCGCTTTGCCGAGTCGTCAACCGGCAAAACCACCACAAAGGTGCCTGTCCCCTTTGTGGTGGTTTTGGTGCGCTATGAGGCGTTAGTCAGGCGGCTCCAGAGTTCGTCAATATCGATTTGGTCACCGCCGCTCAGATAACCGGTGTGAATAAAAGACTCACTATAGATATAGATGTCATGCGCGCTGTCGCCATCATCTTCGGTGTCGTAAGCCGAAATCACGTAACGGCTGCCGTCGAGCGCCTTGACCAGCCAATACATGGAATCGTCGATTGTGCACTTCTCCTGCACTATCGACGCATCGCCGATTGCGCCGGTGAGCGCACGATCGCCCGTCGTATAGCCGCCCACCGAGAGCAAAATCGCCACGCTATCGTCTCCGCCGCCCGGCTCAAGTTCCTCGTACTCGGACTCCGAAAGCGGTATCGCGCTGTTCGCAAGTTCGTCCACATCATCCGAAATCTTAGAAAAGGTAAAGGCGAAAAGTCCCGCGTCATCGGCGGCACCGTAGCCCACGCTCTCGCCTTGCCACTCATAGTTTTGATGCTTGAGCAGGCGCACCAGGTCGGCGCCATCCAAGTTGATCGCAGCATAGACCGTCACGTTGGCGTTGTCGTCTACACAGGCGGCGTCCGCCGTGGTCGCCTTCTTGGCACCGCCCGCGCCGCCCAATCCGCCCGAGCAGCCAGTCAGCGCACAAGCCAGCGCACCCGCGCCTGTCACAAAGGCCGCACGGTTCATCGTCACTTCATTCATCATGTTCGTTCCTCGCTATGGTATTGGCCACGTCGCACCTAGCCGAGCGCGCGTCCAGTCTTTTCCTGCCAAAATTCGTCTATCGTCGGAGCACCGCCGCCCTGGGTAAACCTACCGGTCTTGATAGCCTCCTCGGTAATGAGATCCAAGCGGTAGTCACCGTTTTCCATCGGACTCGCCATGGCAACGTGCCGCGCCATGTTGGAACCGTATACGCACGCGATCCATGAGCCCGAAGTAATCTGCGCCCGGCCCTCGACCGGCACGGAAAAGCCCGCGATAACATCCTCGCAGCTCGAATAGCCCGAAAGTTGCAGCGTGAACATCACGGTGCTTCCGGTGCCGCCCTTGTCGAGCTTTCCGATTTCGTCCTCGCCGAGCCATTCGGTCGCGCCATCCTTGCTGATATTGCAGACGCTGAGCACGTGTCCCGCCTCGTCCTCGTACATCTCGAGCGCGTCTTGCCAGGTATAGCCCTGCTGCGAGGCAAACTCCTGCAACTGCCAGCCCTTAAGCTCGAGGAGTGCCGAGATGCTGATGTTGCGGTGCGCATCCCAGCAATCATCCGACCACGTATCGAACGCATCCGCCGAGCCGCTGTCCGCGCCCGAGTCGCTGTCCGCGTCGCCGGAATCGCCCGACGTCGCACCCGCGTCCATCTTGTCCTTTACCGGGCGGTCGTCGTTAAAACCCGTCGCATCCTGCGTCCGCTGTCCGCCGCACCCCACAAGCGCCAGCAGCGCCGTTCCCGCCGCCGCGACAAATGCCGTGCGCGAAAGTACCGTCTCCCTCATCATTGTTCCTTTCCCGTTCTTTATCACAATGCCGAGAAACACGCCCGGCATCGCTTCGCACATAAGCCGCCTCACGCTATTGACGAGGCAGCTCCGTCCAGCCAAAACCGGGTTCAAAGCCATCGCGTGTACCGATCACATCGCCCGAACCGTTGACCCAGGCCTGGTCGGCCATCACCGAGACCTCGACATCGGTGCCGTCGGGTCTGACGTAATGGTTGACCCCGCGAATGGCATCGGAATACGAGGCAGCGCCCGTCCCCACGCCCGCGCTGGAAAAATTGGCGGCGCTGGCAGCCATAGTCGCGGCGTGCTGACGGTCGCTGCGATCGAACCACGCCTGCTGGTAGCTGTCGAACGCCGCCTGTTGCGAGGCATGCATCTGTTGCCAGGCTGCAAACTGCTGTTGCTGCTGGGCAATGTTCATCTGCGTGCGTTGGCGCTGCTCAAGCACCATCTGTTGCTTTTGAGCTGACGCTTCGCGTGCAATCGCCGGATTGAGCCGCAGAGTCGACGCCATTGATGCAAGCGCCGTGGAGGCTGCCTCGTCCAGGCGACCTTCTGGCGCAACCAAACAGAAGCTGTCCCTGATACGCCACTGCAGCAGGTCGGCCGCGCCCAGCTCGAACGACGCTCCGTCCGGGCAACCGCCTCGACCCGTGGGCTGTTCTTGCGCGACGCCCTGTTCCGCCGCTGCCGCCGCCTGGCGCTCGCGCAGGCGCTTGCCCAAAACACCGCCGATCAGCCCACTCGAAAGGCCCGCGCCCAGCAGTGCCTCGGCCCCAGCGGCAATGCCTTTACCCATAGAGCCCGCGACGTCGCCGATCGAGGCCACATAGCCCTCGACTTTGGCCGCCACCGCAAGCTCGGTGGACACTGGGGCGCCCGCGAGCCGATATCGACGCATGCGGCACTCATAGATCACATTGCTCGGCTCCATCGAAAAGCCCTGAATCGCAAAGTCGTTTGCCGCCTCGCGCTTTACGCGGGCACGCTCGCGCTCGATATCGACCGCCGCGCTCGATGGGCACGGTTGCTCGGCAACAACCTCCGCCCGTGCGCCCAGCTGTGCCGCGCAGGCCTGAGCCAGCTCGTCGCAAGCTGCTTCCACGTGCATAAACGCCTTGTGTTCGGTTTGCGTGGGGATACGCTTGGCAACGGCACCCGCATCCACGTAGCAGAGCTCGGAGTGGTACATAATCCGCTCGCCCATCGGACCCGCTGCCGTCACGCCAACCGAAATCGGGCAGTCGAAGCTACCGCTGCGCTCAAGATGCGCCTCTTCGATTCGCCAACCCCGCGGCAGCGCTACCTGCGCGAGCGCCTGCCCACCAGAGGCATCGCATGCGGCATGAAGCTCAAGCCCACCAGTGCGAGGAGCGTCCGCCGAGGTTGTGTCGCCAGACGGTGACGCGGCCTTGGCACTCTGCGTCGGCACATCGGTCGGCACAGCCACGCCCGGCTCGCGGCCTTCGCTCGCGCCATCATCGGCAGCAGCGTCATTCACAGACCCCGTGGCATCCGAGCCGCATGCAACGCCCTCAAGTCGGACGCCGCACCCCGGGCAAAATCGCACCGGCACGCCGGCGACCCGAGGCAGCTGCGCCCCACACGCCGGGCAGAATCTCAAGTCACTCATCCCGTACATCCCTAATTTCGTTAGCTGTTTTTGATCGCGGCAAGCTGCCGCCATAACTCATCGGCACTGTTAAGTCGGTACGCCGTCTTATCGAGCACGATGTTTTTGCCCTCAAGTTCTACCGATTGCTCCGAGCCATCCGTATAGACAAAGACGAGCGTTCGGCCGGCATCGCTCATCCGCTCATCCACCGCATCCCCCACGGTGCAGCCATCGAGCGCGGCAAAAGTCGATGCGACCAGTTCGGCATCGTCGGTCTCATAGACCGTCCGCGCCTCCCCGTCCTCGATAAGCTTGACCGCCACCGGAACGGCAGCGCAATCGCTGAGCGACACTTGCGCGGCAGTCTTTCCTTGAGCGCCATGGTCGCCGGCAACGTAAACTCGCATGAGTGTCACCGCCGCGGCAAAGACCACCACGGCGATAAGCGCGCCCGCAATTTTATTAGACGCGCAACCCCGAGACGCCATAGGTGCACCCCCTCCGTTCTGCTCTGCTCAGCATCACATTCATATGCCTTTGAGCATCAAAACGGCAGGTGACAAATGTCTCATATTTATATTTTTGCAGGTAAAAAACCACCACAAAGGTGCCTGTGAACTGTCCCCTTTGTGGTGGTTAGCTAGTCTTGGGGTGTCCAGGACCAGAAGAAGTTGATGAGGGCTACTCGCGAGGAGGCACCGGTCTTTTTGTTGATCGAAGCGATGTGGCGATAGAGCGTGGAGCGCGAAAGGAAGAGTGCCGCCGCCACGTCCTGCACGCTGTCGTCCGAAACGACCAGTGCCTCCAGAACATCGCGCTCGCGCTTGGTGAGCCCAAAGGCGGCAACGAAGCCATCGAGCCGATCGTCAAACGAAAGCTCCGGCGCCTCCAAGGGCACCGTGTCGGCATGGCCGGGCTCACAGCTCACGCCAAGATCGTCGGTGGCAAGCGCCAGCCCGCCGTGCGTCGCCTCGCCCTCACCGTCTTGTCCAAACTGTCCCAACAGCGAAATCGCGATGCCGACAAACAGCACGAGCACGACGCTCACCGCCGCCAGCACGTTTTGACTCGAGATAATCGCCACCGCCGGAGGCGTCACGAGTATCGAGCAAACGTTGTTGATAACACGGCCCATGCACGGCCACAGATACGCCCAGCGGGCATACATCGAAATCGCGGCGAACTTCGCGGTGAAGAACACCACGAAAAAGCCCGTGCCAAGGTAAAAGATAATCGCGGCGGCAAGCGTGTTGCCACCGTTGCCACCGGTGATAAGCACAAAGAACGAGAGCGTGGACAGCATGGCGGCGCACGTCATGATGATATTCATATACGAACGCCCACGCAGGTCATACAGGACGCCGGCGGCAAGGGCGCTCACAACCAGCAGCAAGCGCGGCCAGTCGCCCAGATCGATAGCGCCAGCAGCATGCGAGGTCGTAAGGCCGGCATTAAGGGCCGCGAACACGCCGGTGAGGCAAGCGGTCGCCACCGTCAGACGCACCACGGCACCCTGAAAGGACGCCTTTGCCTCGGGGTCATCGTGCCACCTGGCGCCACGCTCCGACGCATCGACCGATAGCTCGGCAATCTCGACCTCGAACTCGGACGCAGGCTCATCACGCAATTTAGCGCGGCGGGCACCGTGAAGCAGCCCCACCAGCGCAATCGCACAGGCAATGAGAACAGACTTCTGGGGAATACCCGCAGGCATCACCATATGGTTGAGCACCTGCACCAAAATGCCCGCAGCATAGGAAACCGCCACGGCGCGCGCCAGGCAGGGCGTCTGCGCAAAACGCCGCGCAAGATTGGCATGGGCGGTCGATCCGCAATAGCCCAGCGCACAGCACGCCACCAAACCGCCGGCAATTACTACCTCAAACCGCACTGCCGTAATCATCAGCAGCAACGCCGATGCCAACAGCACGCCCGTAATATCGCTCGTCGCATCGATCGTCTGGGGACGGCGATAGTACAGAAATGGGCGCACGAAAAAGCCAATCACGCTCGCGCCGACAACGAAGCTCTCGTAGATGACGACCTCACTCGATGGCACGAACTCGGCCATGCGCATATCAAAGAGATACTCGCACGCCAAAAACGTGAAGAAGAACAGCGCCAGGCATATAATCTCCCGAATGCCCCGACGCAGATATGCGGTTGTGTCTCCCATGCCCCTCATGGTTAACCCCCGGCCGCTTAATTGGTCTGAATCTATTTTAATAAAGAATCAATCTCAATATCAAAGCCAAGCTCGAAATGCTGCAAATTCGACCCCAGTCATCCACATCACGCCGCGATATTGAGCCGCATGGCCCAGAGGGGGCACGCGCGATCTCTAGCTTGGCCAGGAGTGTCTCCAACTACCACTCATTTAAGAACGTCCCCAATGAGTGGCCGAAAATGGGCCATGTGTCCCAGTTGTGGAGACTCGTTGAGCCGTCTGGGTATCGTGAAAGATCGCGCACTCCCCCATCATCAAAAGTGACACACGCTACCTGTTGATGGGAGGCAGCCATGGGCTTCTTTGACAAGATGTTCGAGAAGAAAGAGTGCGCGATTTGCGGTACCGAGCTGGGACTTTTGGGGAAGACCAAGATCAACGAAGGCTACCTGTGCAAAGAGTGCGTCGGCAAGCTCTCCCCCTTCTTTGGCGGCTATCGTTCCAGCACCGCGGACGATATCCGCGAGCAACTCGCCTACCGCGAGGCCAATGCCGAGCGCCTGGCCTCATTCAACCCCACGCGCACGCTCTCTGCCGGGCGCACCAACATCATGCTCGACGAAGACGCGGGCCTGCTGATCATTACCTCGCAGAGCCGCTGGCGCGACGCCAATCCCGACATCATCGAGTTCTCGCAGGTACTCGGCTGCGATATGGATATCGACGAGCATCGCACCGAGATTTATCGCGAGACCAAGGACGGCGAGCGCGAGAGCTACAACCCGCCGCGCTACGACCTGGATTACGACTTTAATCTGACCATCCACGTCAACACGCCGTACTTTACCGAGATCAACCTGCGCGTGAACGACTCCACCATCGATCAGCGCGGTTCCATCGAATACCGCGAGGCCAAGCGCCAGGCAACCGAGGTCCGCGACGCGCTGGTGCAGCTGCGCCAGGAGACGCGCGACAGCGTCGTGGCCGCCAAGGCCCCCAAGACCGCGGTCACCTGCCCCTTCTGCGGTGTAACCACCATTCCCGATGCCAGTGGGCGCTGCGAATACTGTGGTGGCGCCATCGGCGCATAGCCTCCGGCACGGAAAGGACCGATCATGGCCTTCGAGAGCGTCAACTATCAGTGCCCCGCGTGTGGCGGCCCCCTTCACTTTGCCAGTGCCGAGCAAAAGCTCGTCTGCGACTACTGCGATTCGCGTTTTGAAGTCGAAGAAGTCGAGGCCCTCTATCGCGAGCGCCAGGACAAAGCCGATGCGGTAGCCGCGGCTCCCAAGCCCGCTGTCGACGATGCCGTGCAGGAGTTGGCTCAAAACGCCGGCTACATCTGCTCGTCGTGCGGCGCCGAGCTGGTCTCGGACGGCACCGTCGCCGTCACCACCTGTCCGTACTGCGGCAACCCTGCCGTGGCACCTGGTCAGCTCTCGGGCGACTTCTCACCCGACCTGGTGATCCCGTTTAAGCTCGGACGCGATGACGTTATGGCCGCGCTCAAGGAGCACTACAAAGGCAAGATTCTGCTGCCCAAGAGCTTTGTCACCGGTAACCATATCGACGAAGTCCAAGGCGTTTACGTGCCGTTTTGGCTTTACGGCGCCCGCGTGGACGGCGAAGTGTGCTTTGATGCGACCAACGAGACCGTAACCGAGGAATCCGACCGCACCGTCACGACCACCGACCACTACGATGCCTACCGCAAGGGAAACGTCTCGTTTAAGCGCGTGCCCGTCGACGGATCGTCCAAGATGCCCGACGGCCATATGGACGCCATCGAGCCGTTTGACTACGACGCGCTGCGCCCGTTTTCGGTCGCGTATATGCCCGGCTATATCGCCAACCGCTACGACGAGGATTGCGAGACCTGCAAGGCGCGCGCCGAGCGTCGTATGGAAGAAAGTACGATTTCGGCCCTGCGCGAGACCGTCGTCGACGAGTATGACGACGCCACGGTCGAAAGCAAGCAGCTCGACTACACCTGGGAAGACAGCGACTACGCCCTGTTCCCCGTGTGGATGCTTTCCACCTCGTGGAACGGCAAGAGTTATCTGTTTGCCATGAACGGCCAGACCGGTCGCATGGTCGGCGAGCTCCCCTGCTCCAAGCCCAAGCTCGCCATCGCCTCGGTGCTGTTCTTTGTGATCGGGTTTGTCCTCTCCCAGATTCTCTTTATGGGTGGGGATGCCTTCGATCCGGACTACCTCACCTTTGACGTCGAGGGCATCCTCATCAACATCGTCGCGCCGCTGATCATCGTAATCATCGCGGACGCACTGCTAGTAGGCCAGCTCAAGACAGCCAACGAAGCCACCCACGCCGATTGCTACTGTGGCGAGCTCGACCTGACCGAGAAGCACGACACCTTCAGCCATACCGAGACCTCAGTTGTCATGAAGGACAACAAGGACGATTAACCATTCTGACCAATACCACCCGGCCTTTGACGAGAAAGGAAGATCACCATGGGACTCTTGAAAGCTGGATTGGGCGCTGCCGGCGGCGTCATGGCCGACCAGTGGAAGGAATTTATCTATTGCGAATCGATGCCCGCTGACGTCTTAGCCTGCAAGGGCAGCAAGCGCACCGGCGGCCGCAGCTCCAACACGCGCGGCGAGGACAACGTCATCTCCAACGGCTCGGTCATCGCCGTCAACGACGGCCAGGGCATGCTCGTGGTGCAAAACGGCAAGATCATCGAGGTCGCGCTGGAGCCTGGCGAGTTCGTCTTCGACACCGGCAGCGAGCCGAGCGTCTTTAGCGGCAGCCTGGGCGACTCCATCAAGGAGACGTTCGCCAATATCGGCAGCCGCTTTACCTTTGGCGGCGACGCGGGCAAAGACCAGCGTGTCTACTTCATCAACACCAAGGAGATCATCGGCAACAAGTACGGCACCGCCTCGCCCGTGCCCTTCCGCGTAGTCGACAACAACATTGGTCTGGACGTCGACATCTCTGTGCGCTGCAACGGCGAGTATTCGTACCGCATCACCAACCCGCTGCTGTTCTACACCAACGTGTGCGGCAACGTGACCGATAGCTATACGCGCGACAAGATTGACAGCCAACTTAAGTCCGAGCTGCTCACCGCCCTGCAGCCCGCCTTTGCCAAGATTTCGGAGATGGGCATCCGCTACAGCGCTATCCCCGGTCACACCACCGAGCTCGCCCGCGCGCTCAACGAGGTCCTCTCGGCCGACTGGCGCGACCTGCGCGGCGTCGAGATCGTGAGCTTTGGCGTCAACTCCATCGCCGCCTCGCAAGAAGACGAGCAGATGATCAAGGACCTGCAGAAGGCCGCGGTCATGCGCGATCCCACCATGGCGGCCGCCAACATCGCCAGCGCCCAGAGCGATGCGATGCGCGCGGCAGCCGCCAACCCCAACGGCGCGATGGCCGGCTTTATGGGCATGGGCATGGCGGGTGGCACGGGTGGCATGAACGCCAGCCAGCTGTTCGCCGCCGGCCAGGCACAGCAGCAGGCTGCCCCGCAGCCGGCTCCGGCTCCCGCCCCCGCACCGGCTCCTGCCGCTGCCCCCGCGGCCGGCACGTGGACCTGCAGCTGCGGTGCCACCAACACCGGCAAGTTCTGCCCCGAGTGTGGCAGCCCCGCACCCGCCCCGGCACCGGCAAAGTGGTTCTGCCCCAACTGCGGTAGCGAAAATGGCGGCAAGTTCTGCAGCAACTGCGGAACGCCCCGGCCCTAGCCCCTCTATCTGGTAATTGGCGGGGGGGTCCGCCACCCCCGCATTTGCTTCTATGGGTTTCGTTCGATAAAGGAGGACACCATGAAGACAACGTTCAAAAAGTCCGTACTCGCATTTCTGACATGCGTCCTGGCGCTCGCCTTTGCCCTGACGGGCTGCAGCGGCGGCGGCAAAGACCCCAAGGCCAACTTCGTCGGCAGCTGGGAACTCTCGGGTGGAACCGTGGATGGCGAAGAGCTGACCGATGAGTACATGAAGATGCTCGAGGATTGGGGTGTCCACTGCGTCCTGATTCTCGATGAGGACGGTACAGGTGCCCTCGACCTGTTCCTTGAAGTCGTCGACCTTAAATGGGAGGCAAAGGACGCCACCACCGTAACCCTCACCGCCGAAGACGAGTCGTATGACATGAAGCTCAAGGACGGCAAACTCATCCTCGAAGAAGATGACGGAAATCTTGTCTTTACCAAGTCCGACAAGGACCTGTCCGGCACGGTGAAGAAGGATCGCGAGGCGGCCGAGAAGGAAGAGGAGATCGATGAGGCCGTCGAAGACGAAGATGTCCAGAGCGTCGAAATCTCCCCCGCCGTCACCGTCGCCGATGACGATCTGTGCACCATCACCATCACCGAGAAGTTCAAGGACGACTGGGGCGACATCGGCTTTGTCGTCAACATCACCAACAAGAGCGACAAGGACCTGACCTTCTACGCTCCCTCCGGCAAGACCAATGTCAACGGCACCATGAAGGACCCCTGGTTCTCGGCTCACCTGATGCCCGGCACCAACGCCACTGAGGAATTCACGTTCTCGAACGGCGAGCTTGACAGCCTTGACGACCTGGTCAACACGACCATCGGCATCGACGCCTATCTGACCGATTCCTACGAGGACGTCGCCTCTTACACCGCAACCATCGCGTAACGGCACGTAACATCAGCCGCGGATTGGCGGACACATCCGCGCACTTGCCAGGCGGGGCCGCAGGAGATAATCCTGCGGCCCCGCCGCTTTATGCCGATGCGTAACGAGCGCTAGCGCTCCATATTGGGGACGATGCTGCCTTCGGTCACCGCGTGCACGGCAAGACGCATGATGTTGTCGTAGCCGGTCTTGCTCAGGATCTCCGAGATACGACGCTTGATGGTGCCCTCACTCATAAACAACTCGGCCGCGATCTCGCGACGGCTCTTGCCCTCGCAGGCAAGGCGCAAAATCGACAGCTCGACATCGTCGAGCGCCGCCGTGCCCGAAAAAATGCTCTCGGGCGGCTTGGGAAACGTGCAATAGCCCGCCAGCGTGGAGCGCATCACGGCGAACAGCTCGTCGATACCGACGTTCTTGTACACAAAGCTATCGACGCCCGCCTCGCGGGCCTGATCGACAAAGGTGATCTCGGGCATGCCGGTCATGATAATGATGCGGCACTCGGGCAGCTGCTCCTTGATGCGCGCCGCCGCCACGATGCCGTTGGAATCATGCTCGGTGCATACGTCCATCAGTATCATGTCCGGACGCTCCCCGAGCGCGACACCCAAAGCCTCGGAGGCATCGGCGATGGCGGAAACAACGGTCATATCGGGCTGGTCGCCAACGGAGCGCGCCAGGCTCTCGCGCAGGATGGCCTGGTCTTCGACGATTAACACGCGGATCATGAGCTTCTCCTTTGGGACGTGTCGTTGGCGTTAAGCGGGATGGACACCGCAAGCGTAAAGGGCGGGGCGGCGTGGACCTCTAGGCTGCCACCCAGATCTTGCGCGACATGCCTCATACCTGGGATACCCGTTCCCTCGCGATACGATACGGGGGCCGGGGACCCGTCGTTAGAAATCGTCATGCGCGCGACGGCGCCAGCATCCGCCCCCTCCTGCCACAGACGCACGTGGACCCGATGCGCCTGCGCATGCTTGGTGGCATTGGTCGAGGCCTCACGGATAATCTGCAAAAATGCGGTGGCGACACGCGCGTCCTCAGGCAGCGCACCCTCAACATCGATCTGCACACTCACCAAACCAAAAGCATGGACGATATCACCCAGCTGTTCTGCAGGCTCGCTGGCACCGCCACCGCGCAGACCGGCAGCAATTGAGCGCAGCAACGGATCAATCTGCTCGATCGACTCATCGTCCAGACGCCCCTCCTCCAAATAGCGATGAAGAATGGACAGGCGCTGCCCGATCACGTCGTGCACGCGAGCGCGCATACGTAGGTAGGCCGCATTGTCAGCAACTTTTTTGACTTCTTCGATCTGGGCTTGGAGCTCTTGGCCCGCAAGCTCAAGCAGGTGGTTGGCTTGCGCCAAGCGGTCATGAGCATGCGCGTACTCTGTCACATCAAGACCGATAATGCGCTCGAACGAACGGCCCGAAACCATAACGCGATCGCGCACAAATAGGCGAATCTCAGCGGGAGAGACCTCGACCACCGCACGCGCCTCACCAAAGCGGTCCAGATTAATCCGCACACGGTTCTGGCTGCTTTCGGGCATTTGCATGCTCAGTTTGCGCAGGCCGTTCCATGTGCTGCTCATGTCGCGTAGATCGGTTGGCATATGAAGTTCCACCAGGTTTTTGCGCATGCAGCGGTTCATGAGCAGCGGACGGCCCCTCGGGTCCAGATACAGGATGCCCACGGGAATCACGTTGATGGTCTCGATCGTCGAGAACGTGGTGATGTCCTCCTGGCGGTTACGGACGTCCATCAAGAGCGCCGCGATGGAACGGAACAGGAAGAACGCTCCCTCTGCGATAAGGACAACGGTCCACGTCGAGCCCATGGCAAAAACCACCGGTGGTGTAACGGCGACAACAAGCAGCAGCTCGACCAGCATGACGAGGCGACGATAGTGCACCATAAGTACCACGCCATAGGCAAAGATCGCGGCATTCAGCCACAACGCTCCGCCCATTGCCCTGGCGCAAACGTCAAGCGGCGCCACCAGATACGAGCCAGACGACGCGAATAAGATGAGCGCCGAAATCATCAGGTGAAGCACAAGGCTCGCCTCGTAGGCGCAAATCACCTTACGGTTATAGGACGAGCGGCGCGACGCGATGAGCGGGACGTGGATCATCTGCAGACACGCAGCCAGGGCAAAGACAACATCGAGCGCAACGATTTGGGGAAGGATGAGCGGGATCTGCATCGTCACTCACCCGCCCTCGGCATCAAGACGATCATGCGCAGCTGGCCGGGCTCGCCCTCAAGGCGGTATGCCACGTTGCGCCCTCGCAGAGCGCTTTCGAGCTCTTGCGCAGCGGGCGTCTGCGAAAGATCTTCATCATCGTTGGAAAAAAGTGTGGCGCGCAGCTCGACACTGCATCGGTCATGGTCGCCCAAGTGATACATAAGCGCCGGATGGTCGGTGGTGTAGGCAAAAAACGCAAAGTCATACACGCAGTCGTACAGGGCGCTTACCGTACTGGCGTGCAACGGGCGCCGTATGGCGATAATCGAGGCGCAATCGATATCGATGGTGCGCAGGTCACTTGCAAGCTCGTTGGCAATGAGTTGAATGCGGTCACGATCAAAACCGCTCTCCCCGTGCTGTGCCAACGTGAGCGACCCCTTGCGCTTGCAATAGGCGACGAGCATCTTGGCGCGCTGCAGCATGCGGTAACGCTCGTGCGAAGACGCTTCGTCGGTCAACGGCGGCAGCGAGCTCAGCAAGTCGTACATCCCTTCGAGCGCGCGGGCAAGCGCCTGGTCCACGTCTTGGACCAGCAAGGTCTCGGCCTCTTGATCTGCCAAATGCGTCTTAAGGTCGTAGTCGGCGGCGAGCAGCTCGTTTTGACGCTGCAACTCCATGCGACGATGCGCCAGTTCGCGATTAAGCTCGTTGAGCTCCGACACGTCTTGGGCAAGCAAGGCCGATCCGCCCAGCAGTGGAAAGGCACGGTACATCACATCGGGATCGGACGCCACGGCAAAGGCATGGGTGCGGCCGTGCTCCTGGGTCCGCAACTCCTCGCGCACGCCTACCGGCATTGGCTTTGACACTGGCGTGGCATAGACTTCCTGCAGGTCGCGCGTTAGAACTTTGAGGTCGAGCGGCAAGGTGTCGAAGATGCCAGCGATGTCGTGATACGACGGAATGACACCGCAATCGAGACAGATTTCCATCGCCACCACGCACAGGACGCAATAGACGAGCGAGAAGTTGAGCCTCCATGCCCAGGGCACGCGCAGAGCATATGAGATGGCAAAGAATGCGCCGCCCAGCAGTACGAGCGCCGCCGTGCCCGAGAAACGCTGGATGCGAAAGGACGAGGACCGGCCAACCAGGATAAAAAAGGCCACGAAGTTAAAGGCCGTCCACACGAGGACGGCGAAATATCCCCAGCCGTACGTGTAGTCGTTGCTCCAGGTGTCGCTTGTACGGTCAAAGCGGAAGACCTGCTGGTGAAAATCGTTGGTGAGCACAAATCCGATAAGCAGGATGGCCACAATCCACAGCGCAGCGCAGTAGCGGCGACCCAGGCGGTGTTGCTCCAGGCCCGCAAGGCGCAGACCACACAACTGGTAGAGCAGCGGAATGAGCGTCATGGGCACGTAGTACAGGTACCACAGCACGGTGGCATAGAACGGCGTGAACGACTTGTACTTGAGAATGACTTCGATCATCCACAGGACGCAGATGGTGGCGATGGCAACAAGACGGCGGCGCAACACATAGTCCAAACAGCGCAGATAGACCGATACGCCCCAAATCGAAAATACAATTGCGGCGACAAGCAACGGCAGAGAGCTCGAATGGACGAGCGCATCCACGACCTCTTCGGACACCTCGCTATAGGCGGGCACGGTGTTAGAAAGTTTGGGGTCGAAGGCGAACAGCGCCGGCAAGACTGCCAAAAGCATGAGGAACAGCGCGGTGATGGCGCCGGCGATAGCAAAGACGCGGTGACGGTACACCTGATGTGTTATGCCAACAAGGAATCGCGGCATGGCGAAGAGCCTGCCGCCCCTGGGATCCGCCACGGGTGCGGATCGGGCGGCCGCGTGGCCAATATGTCGCTCGCGGGTACCCATAGTGCTTTTAGTGTACCGACAGGTGGGCCCAAAAAGCGGGCCACATGTCCCAAAATCCGCAGACGGCAAGGCGCCCGGCAGCCTCCCCCGTCCGGCACTTCCCGATATCCGCCCGCCCCAAACCACCGCAAAGGGGACAGGCACCTTTGTGGTGGTTTGGGGCGATGCGCTAGTCCACGGCGATGTCGAGGTTCTTACCGATGAGGCCTACGTAGCCGCCCTCGGCAGCCTTGGGGCTGTCAGCATGGCAGAGGACCCACTTGTCAGCCTTCCAGTAGCAGTAGCTGTCGCCAGCCGTGGGCATGTCGGCCGCGGCCTCGGGGCGCGGACCGTTGGTGCCGGCGGGCAGCGCCACCATCACCTGGAAGCCGCCGTCGTCGACCATGCAGGGCGTGTAGTGAAGCGTGGTGTTGAAAACCTCAACAAGCGTGCCGGCCGGAACGCGGAACGCCTTGACGCACGCGGTATCGAGCTTGCCGTCCTCGATCTCCCAGCGATGCGCCACAAGCAGGATAAAGTCGCGGGCGCCCAGGTTGAACTCGCTCGCGCGGTGGTACTCCAGGCAGTTGAGACGCGTGTTGTGGCCGTTGCACCAGCCCAGCTGGAAGGGGCGGCCGCCAAACATGAGAAAGCCAAGCTTGTCGGCATCCTTGACGCCCTCGAGCTCCGGCGCGCTCGCCACGTATTTGCTGCCCTCGGGGATGGGCGTGGAGGCAAGCGCCTCGAGCACGGGCGACGTAAGCTCGGACGGAACGTTATCCCAAACGTTGCCATAGGACTTGAACTCGGGATCAGAGACAGAGTAGATATGCATGTTCGCTCCTGTTCGTTTGTGTGACAGTATGAACATTCTAGAACAATTTTGTTCTGTTTTGAGCACTCGGCATAAAAAAGCGCTCCGCAAAGAGCGGGAGCGCTTCTGGCACAAACGTTATTCCTGCAAGCAGCCTTACGCCTGCTGATAGCGCAGGTGATTCTCGTCGATATCGGCCAGGTCGCGGTCGAGGTAGCGGCGCGCGAGCCAGTTTGCCATGGGGAGGTTCTGGTCCAGGTAGTTACCGCACTCCTCGGGAGCGGCACCGGGGACATCGCCCTCAAAGCCGGCGACAAACTCGAACAGCTCACGCACGAGCGGCAGAATCTCCTCGCTCGTCACCTCACCAAACACGACGAGGTAAAAGCCCGTGCGGCAGCCCATGGGCCCAAAGTAGACAATGCGGCTCGACCACTCGGCATGATTGCGAAGGAACGTCGCGCCCAGGTGCTCGATGGTGTGGCACTCGGCCGTGTTCATGACCGGCTCCTTATTGGGCGTGGTCAGGCGCAGGTCAAAGGTGGTGACGGCGGCGCCGGTCGCCGGATCGCGGTCGATGCGGCTCACATACACGCCGGGCTCAAGCAGCAGATGGTCAACGGAAAAACTCGCGATGCGCTCCATGGCAGATCCTCTCGATAGTCAAATTGGGACGGGGCTCTTTTAGCTGGTTCGAATGGTCGCACCAATCATACCAGTCAAAAAAGCCCCATCCCAAAAAGACAACTTAGCCCAGGACGCGGGCCATGCGCGTCTTGAACTCGGACAGGAAGCGCGGGGCATCCACGGTCAGCGCCACAAGCGCGCTCTTGTCCGGATCGGATAGGCGGCGCTCGTCGCAAATGGTGCGGCCGCGATACTCGCCCAGCAGATCAACACGCAGATTGCAGCCGAGCGCGCCCACGAGCGTGGGGTCGATCGCTACGGCAACGGCAAGCGGATCGTGCAGCGCACAACCACCCAGGTAGGGGGCGTTCATCTCGTACGAGCTAATATAGTGCTCCACCATGCTCGCAAACGCGCAACCGGCCATGGTGCCCGAACCCGTCCAGCCGGCAATGTCGCGACGCGTGAGCACCACGCGATGCGTCACATCCAGACCCACCATAGTGAGCTTGCGGCCCGAACGTAGCACGGCATCGGCCGCCTCGGGATCGCTTGCCATGTTGGCCTCGGCACCCGCACTCACGTTTCCGGGCACGGTAAGCGCACCGCCCATCACAACCACGCGACCGATAGACATCATCGCCGCCGCATCGCGCTCCAAGGCAAGTGCCAGGTTGGAGAGCGGACCGGTCGCCACGTAGATCAGATCGGGGCCATAGGTGCGCGCGGCATCGATCAGATAATCGACCGCCGCGTTACCGTCGGCCGACGTCGCCCCCACCGGCTCATACGGCGACGCGGGCACGCTCGCCCCGCCAATGCCGTTTTTGCCGTGGATGAGCGTGGTGGACGCCGGCGGTGTATAGGGCTCAGTCGCCTTAACGGGACGATCAGCGCCCAGGTACACCGGCACCTCGGGGCGACCCAGCAGATCGAGCACCGCCAGGCAGTTGTGCGCCGATTGCTCGACGCGCACGTTGCCAAAGCACGTGGTGATGCCCACAAGCTCCACCTCGGGACTCGCGATGGCATAGGCCAGCGCCATCGCATCGTCCACACCCATATCCAGATCAAGGATCAGCTTCTTGATTGCCATTGTTCTACTCCGCTTCTCCGTCTTTATCGTTTAACCAAACCAATGTTCAACTTCGGCGCGCGTGGGAATCGATTGCTGAGCGCCCAGGCGCGACACCGTCACTGCCGAGGCGCGAGCACCCGCGACCATGCACTCAAAGAGCGGCAAGCCCTCCAGACGAGCCGCCGCCAACGCGCCGATAAACGTATCGCCGGCGGCCGTGGTATCGACTACCGTGCTCGAAAGCGCCGGCATGCGCAGCGGCTCGCCGTCATCGCCGAGCGTAACCGACCCGGCGCCGCCCAACGTGATGAGCGCAGCTCCGGCACCCTTGGCGAGCAGGGCATTGAGCGCCGCGACGCAGCTCTCATCATCTGCGGGCAAGATGCCCGTCAGCACCTGGCACTCAGTCTCGTTGGGACAGACCAGGTCGACCGCAGGCCAGGCCTCCACAGGCAACTCGCAGGCAGGCGCTGGATTAAAGACCGTATAGAACCCCAGCTCGTGAGCGCAAACAAGCGCCTCGGCAGTCGCTGCAAGGTCACATTCGCCCTGGGCGATAAAGACGCTTCCGGCAGCCGGGGCAATCTCGCTGGCGTCTCCGTCGAGTCCATCGGCCACCAGGTGCCTCAGCGCGCAGGCAACGTCCTCGCCCGCGAGTGCATGGTTGGCGCCCGGCGACAGCACGATGCGGTTGTCGTCCTCGCAGCGAATGATGGTCGCGGTGCCCGTCTCCACGTCATCGCGACGCGCCACAAAGTCACAGTCCACGCCAGCATCTTGGAGCCCCGCCACGAGCGATGCACCGAACGCGTCGCGGCCGACCGCGCCAATCATGCACGTGCGCGCACCCATGCGCGCGGCGGCAACGGCCTGGTTAGCGCCCTTGCCACCGGCGTTGGTGATAAAACCGCTGCCACCGACTGTCTCGCCCGCGCGCGGCATGCGCTCGCACGCCACCGAAAGGTCCATGTTCATGCTGCCGAACACCGCAGCGATGCCGCGATCTGCCATGGAAACCTCCTCATCTGCGGGCCTTATGCCCACCGTCGGCCGTCGATCGTGCGCCCTCGCACCTCTATAACTTTAGTTCACTTTGATGTGAACGCGCCCTTGAGGTTGCGCCAGCAGCAAGCATTCACAGGAGCAGGCAGCTACAATGAATATGTGCTGATTATCCTCGTCATTGGATGATGTTTTATGGAACAATTCCCACAATCGAGCCCACGCGGCCCGCGCCGCGCGCCCGATAACCAAGCGCCGCACGAACGCCCGCGCACCGACCGCCGCGCCGACGAGTCGCGACGCGGCCCGATCCCGCATCGAACGCCCACCAACAAGGGCGCCCGTGCAGCCAAGACCAACACCGGCGCCACACGCTCGTCCGCTGCCGACCAGCAGGCACCTGCGCGCCCCAAATCTCGTTATATCCCCGCTCTCGACGGCCTGCGAACGCTCGCCGTCGTCGCGGTGGTGCTCTATCACCTCAACCTCACGTGGGCTCAGGGCGGCCTGCTCGGCGTCACGATCTTCTTTGTGCTTTCGGGCTATCTGATCACGCGCTTGCTGCTCAACGAAGTCGCCAAGACCGGCCGCATCGACCTTAAGAGCTTCTGGATTCGCCGTATCCGTCGCCTGGTCCCCGCCGTGGTAACGGTAGTGTTCGTGACCTGCGCGCTGTGCACCATCTTTAACCACGTGATGCTCACCAAGATGCGCCCCGACATCCTGCCGTCGCTGCTGTTCTTCAACAACTGGTGGCAGATTGCCCAAAACGTCTCGTACTTCAATGCCCTGGGCGACCCCTCGCCGCTCACGCACTTTTGGTCGCTTGCCATCGAGGAACAGTTCTACCTGATTTGGCCGCCACTGCTGTTTGCCATGGTATCCATGCATGTGAGCAAGCCCAACACGCGCCGCGTGGTTCTGGGCCTTTCCGCGGTTTCTGCCCTCGCCATGATGGTGCTTTACAACCCTGCCGCCGACCCCAGCCGCGTGTACTACGGCACCGACACCCGCGTGTTCTCGCTGCTGCTGGGTGCTTGGATGGCCTTTATCCCCGATCGCGACCTGGCGCCGGTGCGTCTCGCACGTCGTTTGGGACTCAATCGCCTGGCCGGTGCCGTCAAGCACGGCAAGAACGCCGAGGGCAAGCCTGGCGAGAAGGCCGACGAATCAGCCGAGACCGCCCCGGCACAGCCGAGCGCCCTCGTGCGCTTTTGGTCCTCGCCCGCATCCATCGATGTGTTGGGCGTCGTGGGTCTGGTTGGCCTTGCCGCCATGGTCGCGCTCACCAACGGCTACACAGCGTTCCAGTATCGCGGCGGCACGCTGTTATGCTCCATCCTCACGCTCATGGTCATCGCAGCCTGCGTGCAGCCCCAGGGAATGGTTGCCCGCGCGCTGTCCGCCGAGCCGCTCGTGTGGGTTGGCAAGCGCTCGTACAGCATCTACCTGTGGCACTATCCGCTGCTGTTGCTCATGAACCCGGTCGCCAACATCAACGATACGCCCTGGTGGCAGTACATCTTGCAGGTACTTGTGGTGGTTGCCGTAGCCGAGTGCTCTTATCGCTTTATCGAAACGCCGTTTAGGAAGGGCGCCTTCGGCCGCACCGTCGCCGAATTCCGCGATGGCACCACCACGCCCGACAACTGGGCACGCGCGCACGTCCCTGTCTGCGCAGCCTGCGCTGTCGTGTTGGTCGTTGCACTGGGCGGCCTGATCTTTGTGCCCGAGACGTCTGCGCTGAGCGGCGAGGGCGCCGAAGTTCTGAACAAGGAAGCCGAAAACACCGCGCCCACCGACCAGCAAGCGGCCGACGACACCGACAAGGACAACGACGGCTTCCCCGATGGCTCCTACGACCTGTTGATGATCGGTGACTCCGTGTCGCTGCGCGCCGTTGATTCCTTTGACGGCGTGTTCCCGCACAGCCATATCGATGCCGAAAAGGGTCGCCAGTTTGATGCGGGCCGCGCGACATTTGAGGGCTATATCCAGCAGAACCTTGCCGGCAAGATCGTGGTCTTTGCCCTGGGCACCAATGGTTTGGTAACTGATGACCAGATCGATGCCATCATGGCCGATGCCGGCGACAAGCGTATCGTCGCGTTTGTGAACACACGCAGTCCGCAGCCGTGGGTGGGTTCCACCAACCAGGCTATCGCAAATGCCGCCACGCGCTACAAGAACGTGCGCATTATCGACTGGTACGGATACAGTGCCAATCGTAACGACCTGTTCGACGGCGACGGCACGCACCTGTCGACTACCGGCGTGACCGAGTACCTCAACCTGATCCACGATGCAGTCAAGAAAGACCTGCCCGTGCATCCCGAGGACCACGCCAACGATCCGCAGCCGGCAGCCGTCAAGTCCGCCGCCGACGCACTCGTCAATGCCCTCGCCTACAAGCCACACAAGCTGGGCACCGACAAGTAACGCGCAGCCAAATCTGCTTACACCCGCAGGGGGCGTCGGCCGTGGCCGACGCCCCCTGCGGCAGTTAGGGGCGCTCCTTAACTGCCGGCACCTGGAGGCACTCCTGGCGCGGCCAATGAAGACCTCTACGGATGAATTCCAAGCCGCTCCGCCGCTCCAGACATCATTTCCGCGCCTCGCGCCTGCCCCAAACAATCAAAACAAGCCCTTTTCGCCGCAACCTCAAAGGGCTGTGGGCAAAAAAGGGCAAATATGAGTACTGTTACCATTTTAGTCGCAGGCAAAACCACCCAAAAAGACGTCCGAGCATCCCCTACAACCCCCTAAAGCAGCCAACCTGACTGGTTTAAGGCGTATTGGAGCCAAATTTAATGAACATACTATGGGTTATGTTCATTATCTTCTTGGATGTAAATGCTATTCACTTAGCAACAGTACTCATATTTGGCATTTTTTGCCCACTGCCATATAACTAACACCCTATAGCAGACAAAAAACAGGCAGCAGCCCATCGCTGCGGCCTGTTCGGAGGCAAAAGTGGGCGTTAAGCGCTGTAGCCCATCGCTTGCAGCACAAACATGACGACCGTCAGCACCGTAATCACGCCGATAGTCGCCCAAGTGAGCACGTTCCATACGCGGCCGTTGCGGTTGGTGCCCATAATGTGGCGATCCGCCGCGATAACCACCTGAAATACCAGGACCACGGGCAGCAGCACGCCGTTGATGACCTGCGAGGTCATCATAATCTGGAACAAATCGACGCCAGGCATGAGCACCAACACGGCAGAAATGCCGATGATGGCCGTAATGATGCCGCGATAGACCGGAGCCTCGTCCCAGCTGCGATCGGCGCCGCGCTCCCAGCCAAAAGCCTCGCAGATGGCACTCGATGTAACGCCCGGCAGCACGCAGGCAGCCAAAAAACTCGCTGCGACCAGGCCCGAGGCAAACAGCACCGTGGACCACTGGCCCGCGATGGGCTCCAGCGCGCGGGCGGCATCGGCGGCATCGCTAATCTGAATACCCGCCGGGAACAGCACCGTACCGGTCGTGATGATAATGAAGCCCGCAATGATATCAGCAGCGATCGAGCCGCTCACGGTATCAATACGCTGCAGCACGATGTCGTCCTCGCCCGCATTCTTATCGACCACGTTGTTCTGAGCCAAGAAGATCATCCACGGTGCAATGGTGGTACCGATCGTTGCGACCACGAGCGACACGTAACTGGGATCGTTCTGAATATTGGGGACAACCAAGTCGACCGCGACCTCGCCCCAGTTGGGGCCGGCCATAAACGCGGCGACGATGTAGGTCACGAACACGCAGCTCACCAGCAGCAGAATCTTCTCGATGCGCTGGAAACTGCCCGACATGGTAAGCATCCACACCAGCAGCGCCACGAGCGGCACCGAGATGCTCGCCGGAACGCCAAACAGAGCAAGGCCACTCGCGATGCCCGCGAACTCCGAAATGGTAACGGCCGTGTTGGCGATCAGCAGCGCCGCCATGGCCAGCACACTCCTGCGCACGCCAAAGCGCTCACGGATGAGCGAGGCCAAGCCCTTGCCCGTGACGCAACCGCAGCGCGCCGCGGTCTCTTGCGTCACGATAAGCAGCACGGTCATGACGGGAAGCATCCAGAGCATCTTATAGCCATAGCTGGCGCCCGCGCTGGAATACGTGGCGATGCCGCCGGCGTCGTTACCCGAAAGCGCCGCCAGAAGACCGGGGCCCATGGCGCCAAAGATGGCCGCGATGGTCAGCTTTTGCTTGGTGCTCGGCTTTTGCTTCGTATTTTGCACGCGACCACCTAACCCATGACCGACATGGTAAGCAGCACCGCAGCAGCACAGTACGCCACACACGAGATCATGACGGCGATGACATTCATGGCAGTACCCGACGTATTGAGGTCGTGCTCGTCGCGCCAGAACAGCACCATCAGGTAAATCACGGCACTCATGTTGCCCACCAGGCAGATGATGGCGGCAATGTTAAAGCAGCCGGTAAAGAGCTGCTCCTCAAACATAGGGGCATCGGGGAACGCGGCGGTGCGCACCAGCTGCGCGCACAGGTAGGTCACGAGTGACAGAATCAGGCCCATACCCGTGCTCTGGAAGAAGAACCCCAGATACGGTTTGGGCTCGTCGTCGTGACCGTCGTACTCGAGGAAATAGTTCTTGACGAACGACACCATGCGCGAGGCAGCCAGCAGCACGAGCGGCATGGCGCACATGGGGAACACCACCAGATGTGCGGAGCCCAGCGCCGTCCCCAGCACTGTCGCCATAATGCACGAGGCGATGCCCCACACGACGACCCAGTACTGACGATGCACGAACCAGCTGAGCACGTTCGTCGAGTCGTCCGACGCGCTATCGCCCGAGCCGACACCGGCGATCTGCAGGTCCTCCTGATGCTCCTCGGCGATAACGTCCATGGCGTCGTCGAAGGTCACGATACCCAGGATATGACGGTTCTCGTCGCAGACAGGGATGGCAACCAGGTCGTACTTGGTCATCTCGTCCGTCACGTCTTCCTGGTCCTCGTCGGGCGACACGTAGACCAGATCGCGATAGGCGAGCTGGCCCAGCGTGGCGTCGCGGTCGGCCACGATCAGCGTGCGCAGCGAAAGCACGCCCGTCAGCATGCCGCTCGGGTCCTCGGTATAGACGTAGTAGACGCTCTCAAAGTCCTCGTCGAGTTTGCGAATCGCCTCGATGGCATCACCGACTGTCGCCGTGGCGGGCAGCGAGACAAACTCCGAGGTCATGATGCGGCCGGCGGTGTTGTCCTCATAGCCCAGCAGGTTACGAATCGCCTTCTCCTCCTTGACGCCCATCAGGCGCAGGAGCTTCTCGGCCTTCTCATAATCGAGCTCATCGATCAGGTCGGCAGCGTCGTCCGGGTCCATCATGGCCAGCATCGACGATGCGTCGGTATCGGACAGGCCCTCGAGCATCTCGGTCATGAGCTCGTCGTCATCGAACTCCGAGATGGCCTCGGCGGCCTGGGCGGTGTCGAGCTGCGCGAACACCTGCGCACGCAGGCGCGGGTCGAGCTGCTCGATAATGTCGGCAATGTCGGCAGGATGCAGCTCGCCAAGCGTCTTGTGCGACACCGAGAGCTGGATGTTCTTAGTCGAGCGATCGAGCAGGTCCATGTAAGACCAGGCGATAATGTCCTCGCTGAGCGGCTTGCCCAGGTGCTTCATAAAGCCCTCGACGACATGCTCGAGTGTGGGGCTGATCGCGCGCAGCAGACCGCGGACACCAACTTCGGCACCCAGCAGGCGCAGCTGATTTTCGCCCGACATAGAGAACTTGATGTCGTTTACGCGCACGACCTTCATGCCCTGCGTGTCGACAATCTGCTTGTTGAGCACGTCGCGGGCAAGCAAGAGTTCGGTCGGCTGCAAGTACGAAAAACGGATTTCGGTGGCCGAGGTCTTAAGGTGTACACCCGTCTCGTCGATACGGTCGACCCATTTGCGCCAGCTGATCATAAACGGCGTCTTGCCGGGACCGCGGAACGCGAGCGACGTCACGTGCGGAAAAACTTCGCCGGTTGCAATGCCAAAATCGTTAACCACGCCGAGCTTTTCGCCGTCGACGTCCAAGACCGGCAATTTGAGCATCTCACTCAGATAATTCAATGGTGCTCCCCATCATTATTCCTGCGGACCGCGTGGCCATGCCGGCACGCAATCCGTGGACTTTTATATATGTATACGCATGCGCGGGCGGCACGCCGCTCGGCGCTCACACCCCGTGCACGCGCAGAAAGCACCTGCATGGGGTCATCGACTGTATGGTCGAGGTTTGGATTTCACCTGTAACCTTTCTCTTGACCCTCATTAACCGCAGTAACTATAGCATCAGCATCGCGCTGCGGCACCGAATTTATGCCCTGCACATTGCAGGCATACCAAACGCTGACGTATCCGTGACATAGAGCCGGATGAGCGCGGTGGGACAAAGCGATTAAGACCGTCCTAAACGACCAGTCGTTTAGGGACGTCCCCGATGGCTACTCTGTGGCGTCGTCGTCCTCGGGGAGTTGGGGGAACACGGCGTTTTTGGGCATGGAGACCTTGGTGAGCGAGGTGAGCTTTTTGCTCAACGCCGTGTCCGTCTTGACCAGGTCGCTGAGCGTCACGATCTTGTAGCCGTCGGCGACAAGGCCATCGATAATCTGCGGCAGCGCCTCGAGCGTCTGCTCGGCGCACTCATCGCTATCGGTGAGCAGCACAATATTGCCCGGCGTCATCGAGTCGAGCACGGTCGATACTTGCTCGTCGGCGCCGTTGAGCAGCCAGTCGCCCGAATCGATATTCCACGAAACCACGGCGGACACCAGGTCCATCGAGTCAATCCAGTTTTGCTCGTCAAACGCGGCGTAGGGGGCACGCAGCAACATCGTCTCGACGCCGGTCGCCGACTTAATCGCCTCGGTGCCCTTCGTGATCTGCTTGCGCACCGTCTCGCGATCCTCGCCCTTGAGCGAATCATCGCTGTAGCTGTTGGAGCCGATCTCGCACCCGGCATCGACAATCGCTTTGGCGGTAGCGGGCGAGGCTTCCGCGGCGTCGCCCGACAGGAAGAACGTCGCCGTGACGCCCTTTTCCTTGAGCACCTGCAAGATCTGCTTGGTCGCGCCGCTCGGACCCTCGTCAAATGTCAGGGCCACGTACTTTTCGTTGCCCTTGGGCGCTACGCTTGCGCACTCGACTACGCAGTCGGTGGCGGGCACGACCTCGCCGCGGTCCTGCGTCTTGCCCGACTGCTCGCCGACCCATACCTCGGAGCGGCCCTGAACGCCCCAGGTTTTGACATACTCAATGGCGCCCGTGCCCTCGACCTTAAGCTTTGGCTCGATGGTCGTGTCCTGGACCTCGTGCTTTTCGTACACGTTGCGGCCGTCCTTGACCGTCACCTTCTCGCCACCCGTAAGCTCGCGACTATCCCATTTGCCTTGCTTCACGCGCTTGCCGTCGACCTTCACCGACAGCTTTTCGCCGCCATGGCGCTTGAGCACGCTGTCGTCGACGGCCAGCAGATCGCCGGCGTCGTACGTTTCGGTCAGGCTTTGATCGTCGATAAGATTCTGCAACGTAGAGCCCACGCGCACCGCGGTCTTTTGCCCGTTGAGCTCCACGTCCACGCTGCGGTTGACGTAGCCCACGACGGCAGCGATAAACAGCACGAGCGCGCAACCCACGGCGATGAGCGCATAGGGCAGACGGGACGGTCGACGCGGCGAGCGACCGTTGCCGATGCGCGCGCTGCGATCGCTAAACCCACGGCTATGGTTGAGGTACATCGCGCCGGGCTTACGGCGACGTCGACGCTGACCGCTGGGCAGCTGCCCCAGGTCGCGGCGCGCCGTCGGACGCGCACCCGAGTGCCCGTTTAAGTTAGATCCGTTTTGGCGCATGTGCCCTCCCCCATAAACACAGCGAGCCGGAGCAACATGTCTCCGGCTCGCCTCCCATCATTTGGTACGTCGCTATTTGCTAGCTTTTGACGAGCCCCCGCTCGCCTTTTGATATTCGTCCTTAAAGGCCTTGAACATACCGCGCGTCTTGCCGAGCTGCTTGCCCAGTGCGCGGCTACCCTTGTCCACGGCGACCGACCCCTTGTCATCGAGCACCTTGGCGCCCTTCTTGACCTTATCGCCCACCACGACACTGGCCTCGGCAGCCTTAGCGGCCGCGCCGCCCGAATACCCGAGCGACTTGACCTCGTCCGAGACAATCATCGCGCCGTTCTCGTAGCCGCGCAGCATCGTCGGCGGCACCTGCGTGTCGCCCACCAACATGCTCGATGCGGCGCTGGCGGTCACATAGAACGTCTGCACAATGCCCGAGCGCGGCTTGAACTCAACGTCCGAGCAGTAGCCCACGACATCGCCCGATTCCGTGCGCACGTCCATGCCAACCCAGATGATGCAATCGTCCAGGTTGATATCGAGGCGCTTGGCCGCGGCGGCATCGTAGGTGCCCTTGACGTCGTCGACCGCGACAGCGCCCTCATAGACGCCGATGGCATCGAGCGCCACAAATCGGTCGGGGCGCTCGATCATACCCGCGATATCGGACTGGCGGACCATAAAGCCCACCACACGCGTACCGCCCGGGGTAAAGACGGGAAAGTGAATCTTGCCGAGCTTTTTAGGGCTGCGCGGCGTGCCGTCCTTTTTGGTGCACTTGTCTTCGGCAGGCTTACGATAAACCTTGACGCCGACAAAATCCCCTGCGCGCATTATGCCTCGGTCGAGGACTCCGTGGCCTCGGTGCCGGCCTCGGTGACGTTCTCAACCACGACGTCGGCAGCGGGCGTCACGTTGCCGCCCGAGATGGCGTCGTTGAGCTGCTCGCGAAGCTGATCCATGCGCTCGCGGGCCAGGTCGACCTTGGCGCGCAGGTCATCGGTCTTGGCGTCGACCATCGGACCAAAGTCGTTGACCGCGGCACGAGCCTCCTCGGCACTGTGCTCGTAGGTGTCACGCATGTTGTCCCAGGCGTCGTTGGCGATATCGGCGGCCATGGCGCGGGTCTCGGCACCCGAGCGCGGGGCCAGAGCAACGCCGATGATAGCGCCGGCGGCAGCACCAAAAAGCGCACCGGAGACAAAGCTGAAAGTCTTTCCCATGATCATTCCTCTCCTGCGGGCACCTCGATGCCCACCGTTTGAATGCTGTCCATTATACCCGCAGCGCAACACTTGCCGTCGCGCTCATCTGCGTACGGTAAAAGCGCAGGTACATGATGGTGATAAGCGAGCGAACCTACTCCTGCGGCATGGCAGGCATGGCGACCGTGGCGGCCGGGTTCTCGCCGGCGCCATCGACGAGCGGCAGGTTGCCCTCGTGCGCCGAGCCGGACGGAGCCGTTGCCGCACCACCAAAGACAGCCGCGGGGGCCTCGTGGTTCTCGGCGACCGCACCCTCGGTATCGATTGGCATCTGCGGCTCGTCGTCAAAGCTCGGGACGCCTTGGGGCTCCGCAGACTCGGGCTCCGCAGACTCGGGCTCAGCAGGCGCCTCGGCAACGGGCTCGGTGTCGGCGTCGGCAGGATCGTCGCCCTCGGGCGCATCCTCGGCCACGTCCTCGCCGTTCGCAGCGGCAACGGCCTCGTGCGGGTCCTTGCCCTCGGCCTCGGCACGCATGCCCAGCACCAGGTTGCGCAGGCCCGCGACCGTGCCTTCCACGTCGGGGGCCGGCTGGTCGGCGTGCAGGTACGCCCAGTCCATCATAAAGGTCGCCGACGACAGCGCGCCGATGGCCAACGCGTCATCGGGACACGAAAGCTCAACCTCAAAGACACGCTCGTCATGCTCGCTCACGCGCGTGCGGCCGCACGAGATGCTGCCGGCAAGACCGGTCTCGTTCATGAGCTCGACCGTCACGTGCTCCAGCAGGTGGCAAAGCTCGGTCTGGCCCATGCAGTCCTGGAACTCGCGACCCGAATCGCCCAGGCACAGGTGCTTGGCAATCGCCGGCACCAGGTAGTACACGCGCGCCGTGGCCTCGATATCCTCCGAGGTCATGAGCGGCATGCCGGGGTTCACCAGCACGTGCGCGCAAATCTTGTCCTCGCTGACGGTGACCTTAAGGATGTTGAACAGGCCTGCCATAACTCTCCCCTACTCGTCCTTGCCCTACTCGTCGCCATCGTGCGGATCCGCAGAGCCCGCACCCGACGCCGCCGGCTTCTCTGCCGAGGACTCGGAATCCTTCTTATCGGTTTCGGCCGGAGCGATCACGCGAATGAGCGAGATGCGCTGGCCACGCATCGACTGTACCTTGAACTTGTACCCTGCGACCTCAAACACCTCTCCGATGTCGGGCACCGAGTCGCAAAGCTCCAAAATCCAGCCGGCGATGGTCTCATAATCATCGCTTTCCTCGAGCGGCCAACCAAGCTCAATCGCGTCATCGCACGAAAAACGCCCATCGACAAGCCACTCACGGCGCGAAAGGCGCGTGAGGTACTTGTTGTCGGGGTCGAACTCGTCCTCGATCTCGCCGACGATCTCCTCGACGATATCTTCGATGGTGATGATGCCGGCCGTGCCGCCGTACTCGTCCACGACGACCACGATCTGGTCGTGCGAGGTCTGCATCTCGGACAGCAACGGCAGGATGTCCTTGGTATCGGGCACAAAGGTGGCGTCGCGCAAATAGCTGGCGATGGGCTGGTCGCCCTTGCCATCGAGCGCAGGCTGGATCAGGTCCTTGATGTGCGCGATGCCCACGACGTTGTCGGGGTCCTCGTGATAGACGGGGATGCGGCTGAAGCCGGTCTGGCGCATGGTGGACAGCACGTCGGCGACCGTCTCGTCGTCCTCGCACATGGTGGTGTCCACGCGCGGCACCATGACCTCGCGAGCCACGGTGTCTCCCAGGTCGAAGATCTCGTGGATCATGCGCTTTTCCTCGTCGAGCAGGTCGTCCTGCTCCGAGACCATGTACTTGATCTCTTCCTCCGAGACGTTCTGGCGATCATCGGCGCTCTTGATGCGCAGGATGCGGGCCAGGCCATCGGAGCAGGCACCGGTCAGCCACACGAGCGGGCGGGCGATCTTTTGGAACACGGAAAGCGGCCCCACGACCTGCTTGGATACGCCCTCGGCGTTAGCGAGGCCGATGCGCTTGGGCACGAGCTCGCCGATCACGATGGACACAAAGGCGACGGCGACGGTGATGATGACCGGCGCCAGGCCGCGCGCTATGGCGGAAAGCGGCGCGATGCCAAAGCTCATGAGCCATGTGGCAAGCGGGTCGGACAGGCTCGTCGAGGCAACGGCGGATGAGGCGAAGCCCACGAGCGTGATGGCGACCTGGATGGTGGCCAACAGCTGATCGGAGTCGGCGGCGAGCTGAACGGCGCGCTCGGCGCGCTTATCGCCCTCCTCGGCATCGTGCTCCAACACGGCGCGCTTGGCCGTGGTGAGAGCCATCTCGGACATGGAGAAGTAGCCGTTGATAAGCGTCAGGACGAGCGTGGTAATAAGGGAGATGGTTATGTCCATCGGGAGTTTCTCGAACCTCCAAGATTCGGGACGTCAGGGTAAAACGTTGATGGCGGATACGGCAATTGCACCGGCGCCCGTACGAGCGGGGCCGTGGGCATGGTCGCTAGATTACGAAGAGGATCACCGCCATGAACTGGAAGATGCTGCCGGCGAGCACCCACAAGTGGAAAACACTGTGCAGATAGCGCACGTTTTTGGCGATATAGAACGGCACGCCCACGGTATAGCACACGCCGCCGACGGCGAGCAGGGCAAGCGCGACGGGGTTCAGCAGCGCCACGAGCTCGGGCAGCTTAAAGACGACGAGCCAGCCCATCAGCAGGTAGACCAGGCCGCTTACCCAGTGCGGTTGACGCTCGCGCATAAAGCACTCGAGGGCGATGCCGATGATGGCGATGGCCCACACGGCAAAGAACAGCATAGGGCCGCCGTCGTTTGCGAGCGTGATGAGGCAAAACGGCGTATAGCTGCCGGCTATGAGCAGGTAGATGCAGCTGTGGTCGATGATGCGAAACACGCGCTTGGCGCGAGCGGGCTGAATCGCGTGATAGAGCGTGGAGGCCAGATATTCGAGGATAATGCTGACGCCATAGACAATTGCCGCGGCCATGTGGGCCGGGCCTCCGCCGCGCAGGGCAGCGAATACGATCAGGAGTACCAGGCCGGCGATACCCAGCAGGCAGCCGACACCATGGGTGACGGAGTTCATGATCTCCTCGCCCACCGTGTAGTGTGGAACGGCCGCGGTCTTGGGTCGCGGCTTAGAACTGTCGCTCGAATCGGACATGCCGGTTACATCCTCCAACGTAAAGAGTTCTCAACACTATATCAAAGCGTCTGGGTGCGTGCGAAATTTGCACCATATGTGACCCTTTGTTTACCCATTCCTTGCTTGTTGACGCATCAACGGCGAACGTCCATAATGCGCTTGCATTAAATGTTGATGTATTAACATCTTATAGGAGAATACCGCATGGCTCAAAACGCACGTTCCCATCGAAAGCTCAAGATAGTCGGCATCGTTGCACTGGTGGTTGTCGTTGCGCTGCTGGGGTTTGCCGGCAACTTTTTGTTTGACTTTGCCCTGAACCCCCAAGCGCCGTACACCATGAAGATGATGCAGGATAGCAAGAACGACAAAAAAGGTGAGCAGCCGGATGCCGAGGAAACCGAGGCGCGGGCGTGGTTTAAAGAGAATCGCGAGAGCAGCAGCCTCACCGCAGATGACGGAACCGAGCTTGCCGCTTGGTATTTTGCTGCTTCGGAGAGCACGCACGACTACGCCGTCTGCCTGCATGGATATACCAACGAGCCCATCGGTATGGCCCGATACGTCAAGCGATTCCACGACCGCGGCATGAACGTGCTCGCGCCTGCCGCCCGCGCCCACGAACGCTCCGGCGGCGACTATATCGGCATGGGCTGGCCCGAGCGCCTCGACATCGTCGCATGGATCGAGCGAATCGTTCAGGCTGACCCCGAGGCGCGCATCCTGGTCTTTGGCGAGTCGATGGGCGCGGCAACCGCCATGAACGTCGCGGGGGAATCTCTGCCCGCAAACGTGAAATGCATTATCGAGGACTGCGGCTATACGAGTGTTTGGGACGAGTTTTCTCTGCAGCTCAAGGACGTGTTCGGCCTGCCCAGCTTTCCCTTGCTCGATGTAGCAAACTTGGTGTGCAACGTGCGCGCAGGCTACGACTTTCATAAGGCGAGCAGCGTGGAGCAACTCAAACACGCGACGGTTCCCATGCTGTTTATCCACGGCGACCAGGACACCTTTGTGCCGTACGAGATGCTCGACCAAAACTACGACGCGTGCGCCAGCAAGGTCAAGCAAAAGCTCACCATACATGGCGCCACCCACGCCAAGAGTGCGCAAGTTGACCCCGAGCTCTACTGGAATACGGTCAACAACTTCCTCGACGAGTATTTTTAGGCGAATAGCACGGTTTACTGGTCTATCTGACCCCCTAGCACTTCCAAAAAGCCGCCCGCGAGAGCTGTGCTCGCGGGCGGCTTTTGCTAACGTTGCGCTACAAAAACGCTTGTTTTGTTCAATAGCTAGGCTCTATTTGACCTCGATGAGCTCATACTTGCTCGTGCCTAGGCCGATCTTCTCGGCATGCGCAATGCAGGTGCGCCAATCGGTGTCGGGATGCGTGATGCAGAAGGGGTCCTTGGCCTGTTCGCCCTCCAGATGCTCGTGGCTATGCTCCATCTTGGCCGCGCTATCGGTGAGCTCGGTGTTGGGCAGCGGTTCGGATGCCATGACGGCATCGGCGCAGGCCTGGTCGATGGCGACCGGGTCGAAGCTCGCGAACATGCCGATATCGTTGACGATAGGCGTGTCGTTTTCGGGATGGCAATCGCAGTTGGGGCTGATATCCATGGCAAGCGAGATATGGAAGCTCGGGCGGCCGTCGACGACGGCCTTGGTGTACTCGGCGATCTTGCAATTGAGCACGTCGGCCGCGGCGTCATAGCCGGGCTTGATGCAGTCCTGATTGCATGCCGCAATGCAGCGTCCGCAGCCCACGCAGCGATCGTGGTCGATGGCGGCCACGTGGACCGTGCGGGTGTTGCCGTTGGCAAGCTCGCGCTCGCGGGTATCGTCAAACGAGATGGCGTCGTGCGCGCAGATTTTTTCGCAGGCACGGCAGCCAACGCAGTGCTCGGTCGCGACGTTCGGCTTGCCGGCGGCATGTTGCTCCATCTTGCCGGCACGGCTGCCGCCGCCCATGCCAAGATTCTTCATGGCGCCGCCAAAACCGGCCTGCTCATGGCCCTTAAAGTGGGTGAGGCTGATCACGATATCGGCGTCCATGAGCGCCTGACCGATCTTGGCCTCGCGCACGTACTCGCCGCCCTCGACCGGGACGAGCGCCTCGTCGGTGCCCTTGAGACCGTCGGCGATGATGATCTGGCAACCCGTGGCATACGGGGTAAAGCCGTTCTGGTAGGCGGTATCGATGTGCTCGAGCGCGTTTTTGCGGCTACCCACATAGAGCGTGTTGCAGTCGGTGAGGAAGGGCTTGCCGCCCAGCTCCTTCACGACATCCGCGACGGCGCGGGCGTAGTTGGGGCGCAAAAAGCTCAGATTGCCCAGCTCGCCAAAGTGAATCTTGATAGCGACGAACTTGTTCTCAAAGTCGATCTGCTCAATACCGGCGTGACGGATGAGACGCTTGAGCTTGTCGAGCTGGCTCTCGCGAGCATGCGTGCGCAGGTTGGTGAAGTACACCTTAGCGGGCGCTGCGGGTGCAGTTGCGGTCATAGATATATCCCCTCGGTCTATATGGCGTTACAGACATAGGAGATGGTACCCGTTGAAGTAGGGTCGAAGTCAAGCGCGGCGCCTAGTCGTTGGGGACGCCCCTTTCCTGCCGGGTGGCGAAAGAGTGTCCCCAGCGACTAGTCTTTTAGGGACGTCCCCAACGACTACTCCTGCACCTTCAGCGCCTCGGCCAGGCTGACGCGCTTGATAGAGCGCGTGTGTAGCAGCGCCACGACCAGGTAGGTCGCAAAGCCAATGCCCACGCACGCCGCCATGGACCAAGCGAGCACGTAGATCTCGATATTGCCGTTGTAGGCAAGCAGCATCGAGCGGAAGATGGCCGTGAGCGAGCCAATAATGACCGGCAGGCTCAGCACGAGCGACGCCGCCACGCACAGCGTGATCGACCGAATGTACAGATGCGAGATCTCGCTATCGCGATAGCCAAAGACTTTCATGTAGCTGATCGAACGGGCGCTGTGGTCGATCACAGCCTTGGTCAGCAGGTACATAAACAGCAGGAAGATAAACACCGCGAGCCCAACCATCATGCCGATCATTTTGCTCATCATGCCGATGAACTGGTCACCCACGGCGCGCATGTCGTCGGGCGTGGTGTCGCCGGCAAAGTAGCGCGCATCGAGGTCGAGCTTTTCATCGCTCACATAGCCGTTAAAGTAGGCGGCATCGTTGTCGAACAGTTCGTTAAAGTCATCGATACTCATATAGATATTCATGTCCGACTTTGAGCCCCAGGCACAGTCCTTGCCCGCGTACTCAAAGGAATAATGCTCGCCCTCGTACTTGTCGCTGAGCGTGACCTTCTGGCCCTCGCTCCAGCCAAACTTATCGAGCAGACCGCCGCCAAAGACGACGCGCCCATCGCCGACGTTGAGGTCTTTCCAATAGCGCGAGTCAGATGAAATGCCATAGACGGAAATCGTCTCCTCGCCATTACCATCGCCGCGGTCGTATTGCAGCTGGTAAACGGCATATTTCTCGGCCTGCGCGATTGTGCCCGCACCGTTGTCGGTCGTGTTGACCGGGTGAATGTCGTCGTTGTCAGTGTCGATTTTCGACGCCTTGTCGATCAGGTCGATAGCCCCGTCGCGGTTGCAGCCGAGGGCATCGGCAAGATCGTCAAGGCGCGCGTAGAGCGCATCCTTCTTGTCCTGGACCTTGGCGAGCGCATCCTGCGCTGCGGTCAGGCTCTCGGCAGACGGAGAGCTGGCTGCGGCGTCGGCTGCCGTCTGCGCCGCATCGGCCGCGTCGTCAAGCTCGTCATCGGCATCCTGGGCGGCAGAAAGCAGCGCGCCGTCAACCGACTGCAAGCGCTCGAGTGCCGACCACTGCTCGCGCTCCTCGGCAGTGCCCCCGAGCTCCAGCGGCGCCTTGAGCGTGTACTGGTGCTCGGCGACCAGGCTCGTCTCGAGGTTGTCCGCATAGTGCGTCATCGTGGGCAGGATCGCCAGGCCAAAGAGCAGCAGCAGCGAGGCAAACGCAATGCCCACGAAGAGCGTGGCGAAGTTACCCAGGTTGCGCAGGAAGACGCGCAGGCGAAAGCGCGAGACAAAGCCCATGCGCTCCGGCAGCTGCAGGCCACGCTTGGTGCCCGATTTGCCGCTCGCCTCGTGACGAAGGAACTGCAACGGCGTCTTGCCCATCTTGCGAAGCAGGCCCACCAGCGTGATGAGAATGAGCGCGGCGGCGGGAACCACGGCACACTTCACAAAGATCTCCCAGCTCCAGTACACCTGGAAGGGCGGCAGGCTGTACGAGCCGTAGTAGAGACCGCGCATGGGCTCGGTAAAGAACGCAACGCCGAGCGCGGTGCCCAAAAGCGCCGCGAGCACGCCCACGATGGCGGGAAGTGCCAGGTAGTGCAGCACGATCTCGCGACGACGATAGCCGCTGGCGAGCAGCGTGCCGATGATGGCGCTCTCCTCCTCGATGGTGGCGTCGGTGAGCACCACAAAGACGAACGCCATGATCACGATGATGATGTCGAGCAACGTCATCCACATCATGGAGTCGCCGTCCACGTCGTCGCGCGCGTAGCCAATGCCCTGGTTGGAATCGGCGTCGATGAGGTCATCCACGCGCGCATCGGCGTCGGTCAGCGCCTCGACCATATCCTGCTCGGCATCGATGCGATCTGCAGTGGAGAGATCGCGATCGGCAAAGGTGAAGGAGTAGGTGTAGGCAGGTGCGCCACCGGCACCCTCGAGCGCGGCAAAGCCGGCGTCGGTGACCTCGGCAACACCATAGGTGATGGTGTTCACCGTAAAGTCCGAATTGTTGAGGAACAGCGCCTGGCTATCGGGCTGGGTCATGATGCCGCAGATGGTGTAGGTGCGGCCCTCGAGCTCGACCTTATCGTCCACGGAAAGGTCGTTGTTGGTGGCGAAGACACGGTCGATTGCCACCTCATCGTCCGCCTTAGGCTGCCTGCCCTCACAGTAGGACGCGATATCGACCTTGGTGCGGTGCGCATAGGTGCGCAGCGTGCGCTTGGTGCCGTCGTCGCCGGCGGTCTTTTTGATGATGGCGTCGATGGAGAAATTCTTGTAGAGCGTGACGCCGCCGACGTCGTCGGCTGCATCCTCGGCTGCCTTGAGCTGGTCTTTGGTGGCCTCGAAGGAGGTGGTCACGCGGCCGTCCTCAATCGTGTACGCATCGCGCATGTCGTCGATAAGGCAACCGATGGAATGCGCCGCGAGTAAAAAGCCCGAGGTAAGGGCGATGCTTCCGCACATAAGCAAAAAGATGCCAAGGTACTTGCCGATATTGCGGCGCAGCTCGCGCGGGAGACGTTTTGCGAGAGGTGTCATGGCGCCGCCTACCAATCGAGCTCGGCGGCCGCGACGGGTGACTCGTTGAGTTCATCCTCGACGATGTGCCCGTCGCGCAGGCGCAGCACGCGATTGGCCATACTCGCGATGGCGGCATTGTGGGTGACAATGATGATGGTGCAGCCGTAGGTGCGGTTGACATCCTCCATGAGCTGCAAGATTTCCTTGGACGTCTTGTAGTCAAGCGCGCCGGTGGGCTCGTCGCACAGCAGCAGACCCGGGTTTTTGACGAGTGCGCGGCCGATGGCACAGCGCTGCTGCTGGCCACCCGAGACCTGGCGCGGGAACTTGTTGCGGTGCTCGTAGAGGCCCAGCGAACGCAGTAGGTCGTCGACATTGAGCGGGTTTTTGGACAGGTGTGCCGTGACCTCGATGTTCTCCTTGATGGTGAGGTCGGGCACCAGGTTGTAGAACTGAAAGACAAAGCCCAGCTCACGGCGGCGATACTCGCCCAGGTCGGTAGGCTTGAGCACCGTGAGGTCGCAGCCGTCCACCATGATGGAACCGGCGTCGGCATCCTCCAGGCCGCCGATCAGGTTGAGAAAGGTCGACTTGCCCGAGCCCGAGGGCCCCAGCATGACGCAGATCTCGCCGCGGTTGATGGACGTGTCGATGCCATCGAGTACCGTCAGGCGCGCATCACCGTCGCCGTAGTGTTTCTTGAGATCCTTAACCTGGACGTAGGCTCTCTGCGTTGCCATGGTATCCCCCATTGTTAACCTCGTACTACTTTATGAACGTAATAGTAAACCTTGGCGAACTATTTTGGAGCGAGGCTTGGGATTTATTTCAGACTAGTCATTGGGGATGTACTTAAATGACTAGGTGGCTAGGTGCGGGATTTGGCGCGTGCGAGGGCGAGGCCTACGGCGGCAATGGCCACGGCGAAGAGCACGGTGACGCCCAGGTCGCAGGCGATGTCGCCCAGCACGGTGGACGTCAGGTCCGCGGCGAGCGCCTTGCCAATCGCGTCGTTCACCCAAAACGTCGGCACAAAATGCGCCGCGGTCTGCACGGCCGAGCCCATGAGCGACAGCGGCATCCAGGCGCCGCCCAAAAACGTCATGAGCATGCCGAGTAAGTTGCCCACGCCGTTGAGCAGCTCCTCGCGCGCGCCCAGGCTCGAAAGGGTAAAGCCAACGGCCAGCGGTGTGCACGCCAGGGCAAACGTCGCCGCCAGCGCCAGGCACACACGACCCACGCCGACCTCGGCGACCGCACCGGCAAAGCTCACAACGCCCATCATGCTCGACACAAACCAGATGCAGACGGTGAGCACCGCGGCAGCCGCGAACACAGCAAGCGAGCGCTGGCGCTCGGAGACCGGGCCGGCCTCCATGCGGCGCACGCGCTCGGGCTCGTTCATGCCCGAAAACACCAGTCCCACCGACACGATGACCGACGAGATGATCGCGTACGCGCCAAAGTTGAAATACGACTCGAGCGTGGCAGCGGCAGTCGAGTCGACCCTGACCTGCTCGATCTCGACCTCGGCGCGCTTGGCGGCAGCATGCTCGGCGGCCTTGGCGACCTCGCCGTCGGAAGCAGCTGGCTCAAGTGCCGCCGCAGCACCCGCGAGCGAGATCCAGCGCGAGGCCTCGGCAGACGAGAGCGCCGCCGCCATGGTGCCGGAGCCGTACGTCACATCGAGTTTGGGCAGGGCCTCCCCCGCACGGGCGGCCGCAACGAGGTCGTCCTCAAACCCCTCCGGGATAAAGAACACACAGTCGGCGCTGCCCTTGGCGCTGTTGCTCTTGGCGAGCGCATCCGCAAGGTCGTACGTGTCGTCGCCGACACCCGTGACCAGGTCAAAGCGTGAGTCCAGATGCTTGGTGAGTGCCCGCGAAAGGTCGCTATTGTCGCGGTCGACCACAATTACGTTGGTGTCGTAGGGCTCGTACTCGGTAAGCTGCGACGAGTTCCAGCTCACCGAGGCCGCGATGAATACGCCCATGAGCGAGATGAACACCGTATAGATGAGCAGGTAGAACGGGTGCGCCAGCGCCATGCGAAGCGCGGTCTTAAAGGTGCTCATAGCGGCTCCTTCCAAAGATCAGCGTAGCGGCGGCGACAAACACCAGGGCCATCAGGACGAGCGCGCCGGCGCGGACGGCGAAGGGCCCCAGGTCCTCAAAGAAATACAGGCGATTGAACATGTCGCAGATGAGCTTGACGGGGTTGAGCCAGCACTCGGCCGGGCAGGCGCGGGCGACGTCGTCGGCAAGCGCCATCGCCGGCTCACCGTAGAGGCCGGCGAACAAGGCGCACGTGGTGGCAAAGCCCGTGAGGATGCCTGACTTGGACGCCTTGCCACCCTTAACGGGAAGCGTACCCACAAAGAGCCCCAGGCCCGTGGCGGCAAGCGCGGATGCAGCACCGCCCAGCAGGCACAGCCCCTCGCGTCCGCCAAAGTCGACGCCCACGACCAGGCGCACGTAGCCGATCGCAATTGCCATCGAAGCAAAGGAGACCAGCCACGAGCCCACAAAGATACCGGCCAGCGACGCCGTCTTGGAAAGACCGCCCACGCAGCGACGCGCGCCAAGGCCCGACAGATTGGGCTGCAGGTCGACGACGCTCAAGGCGGCAAACTCGGCAGACATCATCGCGACCAGGCCAAAGAGCGCGTAATAGTAGATGACCGTGCCATCGGGCGTGGTGCGCGTCAGGCTAACGCGGCGGGTGCCGCCCTCGAGCGACAGGGCGCGCGCAACCGCCTCCGGGTCGGCGAGCGCCGCCGGGTTGTCCTGGGCAATCTGGGACATGAGCTCGGCATTTTGTGTATACGAGCTTGCCACCGTCTCCAGGATGCTGCGGTCGGTGAGCACCGACGACGCACGTGAGTTGTCATAGCTCGAAAGCAGCGTGAGCTTGGGCGTGCCTACGGCGTCGACCGTATAGATGCCCGCGACCTCGCCGGCCTTAAGCGCACGGTTCGCATCGGCTGCATCGTCGCACTCTTGGATCTCGAGCAGCTGGTCGTCGCCTTCCTTGGCAAGCGACGTCGCCACGTCCTTAAAGGTCGAGGCGTCCCAGGCCTCATCCGCTACGACGGCCACCGGCACCGGGTCGACCGTGCCGTCGGAGCTCAGATTCGCAAACATAAACATGAACATCGTGGAAAGCGCGATGGGAAAGAGAGCACCCCAAACCCACGTGCTCGGCCGGCGCAGCAGCGTCTTGACCGTGATAATAATGGTGTTGAACATGGCTGCCCCCTAGTCGCGCAGCTCGCGGCCGGTGATCTCGAGGAACACGTCGTTGAGGGTCGGCGGCTCGCTCCACACGCGGCCGAGCGCCACGTCGGCGGCGCGCAGCGTGTCGAGGATGTCAACCAGGTTGTGCGGGCTCGCCTCGCAGGTGCAGATGAGCTCGCCGCCGGACAGCTCAACCGAAAGCACGTGCTCGAGGGTGCGCAGTCGCTCGACTGTGGCGGCCTCGACGGCGCCGACCTCGACGGTCACGCGCTCGCCCATCTGAATCATGCGCTTGAGCTCGTCGTTGGTGCCCTGCGCCAGCACACGCCCGCCGTCCATGATCATGATGCGGCTGCAGATTTGCTCGACTTCCTCCATGTAATGGCTGGTATACACCACCGTGGCTCCCTCGTCGCGCAGACGGCAGATGCCCTGCAGGATGGCGTTGCGGCTCTGCGGGTCGACCGCCACCGTGGGCTCGTCAAAAAAGATGAGCTCGGGTTTGTGCGCGATGCCGCAGGCGATGTTGAGGCGACGCGCCAGGCCGCCCGAGAGCTTGCCGGGGCGGAACTTGGCAAAGTCGCCCAGGCCGACAAAGTCGATCGCCTCGTCCACCAGCGCACGGCGGCGCTTGCGGTCGTTAACGTAGAGACTGCAGAAATAGTCGATGTTCTCGCGCACCGTGAGCTCGTCGAATACCGCCACCTGCTGCGGCACCACGCCGATGCGGCGCTTGAGGTCGTAGCGGGCGGGCGTCATGGGCTCGCCGAACAGCTCGATGGTGCCTTTGTCGTAGGCAAGCAGCTGCAGAATGCAGTTGATGGACGTGGTCTTGCCCGATCCGTTGGGGCCCAGCAGGCCAAAGATCTCGCCGGGGGCGATGCTCAGGTTAAAGTGGTCGAGCGCAATAAGGTCGTCATAGCGCTTGACGAGGTTTTCGACGTGGACGATGTCTGTCATGAGGCGGCCCTTCCGTTGATTGCGGCCCGGTACGATTGCATCATCGCAGGAGCGGGCGGCGCGCACCAGTGAGCTTTGTCACGAGTGCGGAGGTCTTGGTCGTGCGGCCTGCCGACGCCCCCGCTTTGCCGCGCGGGAGGAATGTCACGGTTGCGCAGGCGGCCCCTCCACCACGCGCAGCTTCGCGTACAATACCCGTATGAACAGGCTTTTCGACAAATCGATCGTGCTAGCGTGCTGCATCGCAGCCGCCGTGGGCCTTGCTGTGGACGCTCGCCTGGTCGCGGCGTTTTGCCTTGGCGTTATTGCCACTTCGCTGGCCGAGGTCGCACAGGAAGAACGCACGCACCGTGTAGGCGAGGCCGCGAGTTACTCCTACATCATCGCGGCCGTCTTCGTGCCGCCGTTTGTGCCGTTTGCGCCCCTCGCCCTCTATGACATCGCACGGCGCGTGCGCCGCGAGCACGTTTGGATTGCGCTGAGCATTGGCGTCGCCTTTGTCTTTGCGCTCGTCGCGGACCTTCGCACCGACGCGCTCACCGCCCGAACGCTCCTGCTGACCGCCATCCTTTCGGTTGCCGCCACCTTGCTATCGCTACGTACCGCTCAGTTGGAGCGCGAGCAGCAGCGCATGCGCCGCACCCGCGACGAGCTGCAGGAACGTGCTCTGGCGCTCGAAGCGCGCAACCGCGATCTTGCCGACCGCCAGGACTACGAAGTCGAGCTCGCGACGCTCGCCGAACGCGCCCGCATCGCGCGCGAGATCCACGATAACGTCGGGCACCAGCTCACGCGCGCCTCACTGCAAGCCGAAGCCTTGCGCGTAGTCCATGCCGACGAACCCGGCGTCGCCGCCGATTTCGCCGACGTCAAACGCACGGTTGACGAGGCGCTCCAGCTTGTGCGCACCAGCGTCCACGCGCTCAACGACAACGGCGTCGACCTTTCCGTGCAGCTCGAACGCATTGTTGAAGGCGCGCGCTCGGACGGCGGCCCGCAGATTGAGCTTGACGTTATGACCGAACATGCGCCCGCAAACGTCGCGAACTGCTTTGCGGCGGTCCTGCGCGAGGCGCTCTCCAACACCATACGTCACGCTTGCGCCCATGCTGTCACTGTACGGTGTATGGAGCATCCGTCGTTTTACCAGCTCATCGTTACCGACGATGGCGTGGGCGGGGTCCAAGCAAGCGGCCGCGGCGCCGCGGAGGGCATGGGGCTCACTTCCATGCGCGAGCGCATCGAGGCGCTTGGCGGCACCTTCACCGCCGGTCCGCGCGCCGGCGCCGGCGGCTGGCGCGTGTTTGCCACCGTTCCCAAACAGCAAGGAGATGAGGACCGATGAGGCTCATCGTTGTCGACGACGACCGCTTGGTGGTCGATTCGCTCAAGATAATCCTGGGCGCCCAGCCGCAAATCGAGGTGGTGGGTACTGGCGCCGACGGCAACGACGCAGTGGCTCTTTATGCCGAACACGCACCCGATATCGCGCTGCTCGACATTCAGATGCCGGAGCGCGACGGACTTTCGGCGGCACGCGAGATCCTTGAGCGCGACCCTGCGGCGCGCGTGGTGTTTCTGACGACATTCTCGGATGACGAGTACATTGTGTCGGCGCTCAAGCTGGGTGCCCGCGGCTACCTGATCAAAACCGATGTCGCCGCCATTCCGCCGGCGTTGGCCCAGGTCATGGACGGCAAACGCGTGCTCGAGGGAAAGGCGATCGAGGACATCGATTTTGACGGAACGGGCATCGCGGCGGGCATGCCCCGCCGGCCCGCGGCCTTTGCCAGCCTGACCGACCGCGAGTTCGAAGTCGCCGAGCTCATCGCCCGCGGCCTCGACAACAAGGAGATCGCTGCCACCGCCTATATGGGCGAAGGCACCGTGCGCAACCACATCAGCTCGATCCTTGCCAAAATGGGCCTACGCAACCGCACGCAGATCGCCATCGCCTACCTACGAGGGTAGTTGCCCAACGACTGACCGCCCCGGCATAGCAAAATGGCTGCCACCGATTTAATACCATTTCAAAACTATGCCGGCTTACGGGGCTAAACCCAGGAACCCCGTCCATACTTGTGTTTTTCACAAAATGACAGCTCATCTACCTGCGGTTTTATTCTTGCAACTATCGGCATGGTTGGGGGTTCGCGATTCAGCCCCGTAAACCGACATAGCTTTGTTCGGATAGTCCCGCACGGATACCACCCCAGGCCTCGCGGGATCAAAATGATCCGTTTTCTTCCGCCCGTGGAGATCGGCTGACGGCGCCCGCCACGAAATCGGCCCATCTACTACGTTTGACTCGATACACCTGACCATAACCGCGTTTCATAAAAACCGCAGGCGTTCTACCTGCGGTTTTGTTTTTGTGTTTTTCAGCATGGTCGGGAACAGGCAGTCAAACGTAGTAAATGGGCCGGTTTCGTGGCGAACCCTTCTCGTCTACGCACAAAAGCGCCGCCACGGAGAAGGGAGATGTCTCCGTGGCGGCTGAGGGTGGGGGTGGGGGCTGCGTTCTGGCTCCCCGCCAGCCGCCCGGGGCCTTTTGGCCCCGGGCGCTGTCAGCGCGCCTAGCGCTTACGGATACCCCAGACTAGGGCTCCGACGCCGGCCATGGCGATAACAAATGCCATGAGCAGTGCGGCGGCCTGCTGGTCACCCGTAGTGGGCAGGAAACCCTTGACCGTCTTGACGATGTTCGTCACGGTCTTGGGCGTGCCGGGATCGGGCGTAGGCGCAGGAGTCTCGGGCTTCCTGTACGTGTTGTTGAACACGATACCCTCGACGCTCTTGTCGCCCTTGGTAAAGGCGACGCTTGCCTTGAGGTTGCCCTCGCCGTCATCGACCACGTTGACGGTCGCGGTAAAGACGGACTTGTCGTAGGTCATACCGGCCTCATCGCCCTTGACCTCGCTGATGGTGTAGACGTACGTACCGGGCTCGTCGTACTCGAACTTGTCGAAGTTGATCTTGCCGTCGGCGTCGTTGGTGACGGTGGACTCGACGTCCTCGCCAACGAGCTTAAAGCTAAACTCGTCCTTCTTGAGTTCGCATCCCTCGAGTACCTTGATGGCGCCGATGGAAACCTGCGTGGGCATGGCGTGATACTTGTTGGTAAAGCCAGCCGACTCGGTAGTTCCCTCGAGCTTGTGCGACGCGGTCAGCGTGCCGTCGCCGTTGTCGGATACGGTGGTCACGACGGTGTAGGTCGTACCGTCATAGGCGACGCCCTTGTACAGGCCGAGCGCGTTGGGGCAAGCCTCGCGCAGCGTGTACGTGTGCGTACCGGGCGCCTCGTAGCGGATCGGGCTCAGCGTAACGTTACCGTTGGCGTCGTTGGTGCCGCTGGCGACAACCACGCCGTCCTCGAGCAGCTCAAACGTGAACTCGCCAGCTGCAAGGTCGCGTCCGGTCAGACGCTTAACCGTCTTGACCTGATCGGTCACGGAAGAGTCGGTGGGCGCCACGCCGTACGTGTTGGTGAACGTGAAGTCCGCACCGTCGTCGCCGTTGCGCACGACACTCAGATGTCCGGCACCGTCGTCAGTCACAGTGTAGGAAACCTTGCGCGTGGCGTTGGTGTCGTTGGTCACGCCAGGGGCGCTACCGGACTCGGTCACCGTGTAGGTAAAGGTGTGCGAGCGCGGGCCGGTGGGGGCTGCAGGCTTGGACTCGTCGTTGGACTCATCGGTCTCGGCAGCGTCGGCGTCGACCTCATCGGTGTTGGCTTCGGCGTCGCTTAATGCGTCGTCAGAAGCATCGGTCGTCACGCCCAAGGCGCGGTTGAGGTCCTCAAGCGTAAAGTGGATCTTGCCAAAGTCCACGTTGCCGGCCGCGTCGTTGGTTGCGGTCGCGCGCTCGGGCATCGGGGCGCCCGCCTCATCGGCAGTCACGGTAAAGGTGAACTTGCCCGCAATGTCTGCCGGGGTCAGGCCCTCGGCAGCCTGGAGCTTCTTGGTGCCGGCGAGCGCGGCGTCAACGGCATCGGCGCCGTAGACGTTCTCGAACACAGGCTCGACGCCACCGTAGCCAGGCTTTGCCGTCAGGGTACCGTCGCCGTTGTCGACGACGATGACCTTAAAGCTAAAGCTCGACTTCGCGGCGGTAATACCCTTTGCTGCAAGCGGGGACGTGTACTCAAACGCCGTGTAGTTGATGGTCCACGCAAGCTTGGCATCCGTGTCGGTGCGGATGGCGCGGCGGGCGTTTACCAGGTCGGCAAGCATCTCGGTCGTGTAATGCAGCTCGCCAAAGCTCACCTGGCCGTTAACGTTGGTAACGCACGTGCCGCCGATGGCTTCCGTCTCGCCCGCATAGGCGATACCAAAGTAGAACTCGCCGTCGGCCAGCGGACGGCCGGTCAGGGTCTTGGTGGCAACGACCTGAGCAACGGCACCACCAGGTGCATCGGTCGTGGCGCTATAGCTGTTGACGAACGGGACCACGGCGCTCTCGACCGCAGCAGCACCAGTCTCGTACTCGGTTACCAGCGTTCCCTTGTCGGGGTTGCCAGTAACGGTCGTGGTGGCAGTGAGCGTACCGGCACCATCGTCGGCGATAGCGATCGTCACGGTGCGCTCGGCGCTATCGTAGGTGTAGCCGGGCTTGCCGTCGTTCTTCTCGGCCACGGTGTATTTGAAGGTCTTGCCGGCGTCAGCCTGCGTAAACTTGACCTCATGGCCCGCCAGAATGTCAATCAGACCGACCGTTGCCTCTGCCGTCGCAGGAGACTTGAAAGTGTTGGCCCCGGGCAGCAGACCAAGTGCGTTGGCCGAAGCCTCGTCGGCGGGCGTCACGGTAAAGCTAAACTGGCCCTCGGTCATGGGACGTCCGGAGAGGGTCTTGCTGAGCTTAAGGCCGCCGGCCGCGGCGTAATCGAGCTCAGTGCGGTACGTGTTGGTGAAGCGGCCGCTTTCCTTCTTGGTGACGTTGGCGGTCAGGACGCCCTCGCCGTTCTCGGTCACGGCCACTTCGGCGGTCGCGACATGTCCGTCATACGTCATGCCCGCCGCGTTGCCCGCGTTCTCGCGGATCTCATATTTGTAGGTTCCGGCAGCCGTGTAGCGAATCTTGCCGAAGTTGATGGCGGCGATGCCGTCCTTCGCGTCCTTCTTGCTCACGGTTACGGTTGCGGAGTCGGGCAGCGGGGTGCCCTCGGGGGCGGTGATGGTAAAGCTGAACTCGTCCGCATCCGTCCAGTCGCGGCCGTCAATGGCCTTGCTCAGATCAAAGTCGAGCTCTGCATCGAGCGGGATCACGCTGTAGGTATTCTTGAACTCGGCGAGTTCGTCGCCCTTCAGGACATGCTTCGCCTCGAGCGTGCCGTCGCCGTTGTCGGTGATGGTGGTCTCGATGGTGTATTCGGCGGTGCTGTAGGTGATGCCCTTGCTGGTGGTTCCGCCGTTGACCTCGCGCAGCGTGTAGGTGTGCTTGCCGGGTTTGTCGTACTTGACGGCGCCCATCGTGATCTTGCCGTCGGCAGCGTTGGTGCCGGTGGCGACGACATCGTTACCCTCGACGAGCTCGAAGGAGAACTCGCCGGCAGCAAGCTCGCGGCCGTCCAGAACCTTGGTCGCGGTGATCTGGTCGGTGACGCTGAACTCACCAGGATTCGGCTTGTAGCTGTTGCTGAACTTCGCCTCGTCGTCGCCCTTCAGGACATGCTTCGCCTCGAGCGTGCCGTCGCCCTTGTCGGTGATGGTCGTCTCGATGGTGTAGGTCTTGCCATCGTAGGTGATGCCGTTGCCGGCGTCGCCCGGGACCTCGCGCAGCGTGTAGGTGTGCTTGCCGGGCTCGTTGTAGGTGATCTCGCTCATCGTAATCTTGCCGTCGGCAGCGTTGGTGCCCCTAGCGACAACCTCGTTGCCCTCGACGAGCTCGAAGGAAAACTCGCCCTCAGTCATGTCGCGCCCGGTCAGGTACTTGGTCGCCTTGATCTTGTCGGTAACGCTGGAATCCTTGGGCGTCACGTTATAGGCGTTCTCAAAGGTCGCCTTCTCGTCGTTTTGCAGCTTATGCTCCACGCTGAGGGTGCCGTCGCCGTTGTCCTTGACGATGGTCACAATAGTGTACTCAGCGGTGCTGTAAGTAATGCCGTTTTCGGTGGTGCCGGCCTTGGTCTCGCGCAGCGTGTAGGTGTGCTCGCCAGTCTCAGTGTAGGTGACGGGATCCATCACGATCTTGCCGTCGGCATTGTTGGTGCCGGTGGCGACCACGCTATTGCCCTCGACGAGCTCGAAACGGAACTCGCCAGCCTTGAGGTCGCGCCCGGTCAGTGACTTGGTCGCCTTGATCAGGTCGGTGACGCTGGAGTCCTTGGAGCCAGGCCTGTAGGAGTTGGTGAACTTCGCCTCGTCGGCGCCCTTCAGCTTGTGCTCTACGCCGAGCGTGCCGTCGCCGTTGTCCTTGACGACGGTCTCGACGGTGTAGGTCTTGCCGTCGTAAGTGATCCCGTTGCTGGCGTCGCCCGGGACCTCGCGCAGCGTGTAGGTGTGCGTTCCGGCCTTGGTGTACTCGATGGCGCTCATCGTGATCTTGCCGTCGGCGGCATTCTTGCCGGTGGCGACGACCTCGGCGCCCTCGCCCTCGCCCTCGACGAGCTCGAAGGAGAACTCGCCGTCCTTGAGGTCGCGGCCGTCCAGAACCTTGGTCGCGGTGATCTGGTCGGTGACGCTGGAGCTAGACGGCGTCACGTTGTAGGAATTCTTGAACTCGGCGGTCTCGGCGGGCTCGGCGCCCTGCAGCTTGTGCGTAGCACTGAGCGTACCGTCACCGTTGTCGGTGATGGTGGTCACGATGGTATAGGTCTTGCCGTCGTAGGAGATGCCGTTGCTGGCGGTTCCGCCGTTGACCTCGCGCAGCGCGTAGGTGTGCTCGCCTGCCGCGGTGTACTCGACGGCACTCATCGCAATCTTGCCGCGAGCGTCGTTGGTGCCGGTGGCGACAACATCGTCGCCCTCGACGAGCTCGAAGTTGAACTCGCCGTCCTTGAGGTCGCGGCCAGCCAGGACCTTGGTCGCGGTGATCTTATCGGTGACGCTGAAGCGCTTGGGAGTCAGATTGTAAGCGTTCTTGAACTCGATGCTCTTAACGTCCTCGGCACCCTTCAGCTTATGCGTAGCCACCAGCTGGCCCTTACCGTTATCGCTGATGGTCGTCACGATGGTGTAGACGTTTTCGTCGTAGGTGATGCCACCAGCGTTGCCCTTGACCTCGCGCAACGTGTAGGTGTGCTGACCGATCTCGGTGTACTCGATGGGGCTGAACGCAACGTTGCCGTTGGCGTCATTCTTTACAGTCTCGATAAGCTCCGAGCCCTCGCCCTTAACCTCGCGCAGCTCAAAGCTGAACTCGTCTGCCTCGAGGTCGCGGCCGGTCAGGGACTTGGTCGCCTTGATCTGGTCGGTAACACTGGACTCAACATGATCCGCAGCATAGGTGTTCTTGAACTCGGTCTCGCCCGAGGTCTTCGTCGCAGAAGCCTCAAGCTTGCCCTTCTCATTGGGCTTCACTGTCACGGTGAACTCTGCAACGTTGTCGCTGTAGGCGATGCCGTCGACCGTGGTCCCGGCATGCTTCTCGCTAACCTTGTAGACATACGTGCCCGGCTTGTCATAGGCAATCTCGCCGAAGCTAATGCCCGCATGGCCCTTTGTTGCAACCGCAATCTTGGACTCAGGCATCGGGGCGTTGCCCTCGGACGTCAGGCCAAACTCAAACTTGTCCTCATTCGTCCAGTCGCGTCCCTCGAGCACCTTGACCAGGCCAAAGTCGGCAGTTGTCAACGTTGTCGGCTTGGTATTGAGCGTAAAGTTAATCTTGCCGTTATTGCCCAGATAGACATTGACCTTCGTCGCGCCGGAAACAACCTTCGTGTTGTTCCACTGGGGATTGATTACGTCGCGTGCGGTGTCAGTCGGGTTTCCGCCAACACGTTCCTTGGTGGTGTGAAGCTGATTGATAAAGGCGAGGCGCGCGGTACCAGCCTTAATCGACCAGTGATTGTCTTCCTTTACCAAAGCGCCTTCAAAGCTTTCAAGCTCGCTTCCCTTAACCGGGATCGAAACGGAATCATCGTACGGCGCGCCCGACGAGTTCTGCGCCATAAACTCATCTTTGTACCAATAGGTCTTAGAGCCCGAAGGCTTTTCCGTTGCAAGCTTGGTGCAAGCCGCATCTGTGTAGACGGGCGTTAGCTTTTGGAAGTAGTAGTAACTATTCGTAGCAGCAGGCTCAAAGCTTGCGACCGTATCGCCCGCATCGTCGCCGGTCCATTTGTTGGCATAGAAGCTGACGGTATTGGAATCGGCGTCCTTGTGCTTGTCGATATAATCCTGCAGCCCCGGAACGTTATTGGGAGTAAACAGATTCGCGCGCGCAATAGACTTTACGCTCGATGCATACACCACGCGGATAGGCGAGATGGCATCCGTGGAGTCAACCACAAACGTACCCGCCGACTTGTCAACGGTAAAGCGACGCAGCGGAATGAGCGATGCGGGGACCTTGACCGTCACGATGTCACCGCGCTGCGGATTATTCTCGTCCGCGCGGTCGACCGTGATCACCAGGTGAGCGAGCTCGCCATCAAACGTATAGGTATCGATATTGCCATCGGTCGACTTGGTAGCGGCGCCATAGGTCTTGCCGTTGTACTCAGCACCGGTAAACCCGTCGACTTGCATGAAGGCACCCAGCTCGTCCTCGAATGTGATGTAACCGGAGCCGTTGGGATTGTTGCCCTCGACCTTGGTCGGGAAACCCTTGCCCGACGTAATGGCACTCGAGATGTCCTTAAAGACCTGATCAAGCTCGGCGGCGTTGGTCGCCGACTTGTAGTAGCTGGCACCGGCAACGGGGTTGCCAAAATTGACATTCCACTTCTCAGTTCCAAAAAGGCCATGGCTTACGGACGATGTGGCCTCCGGATAGTTACTCGACACGGCATGCATGAACTTATTCTTATTGCTCGTGTCGTTGCTTGTTGGATCGTCGTCCGGCTTCGCACCGTTGAAGATACCGATGGTATAAATGGTCGCCCCGCCGCTCTTTATGGTCTTGGCGGTATTGATGGCGTCCCTAGCGACCGCGGGCTCAAAATCACGAGAGCTCGTAGGTGAGCCATCGGTGAAGAACACGACGATCTTCTGGGCGCCTTCGCGACCAGAAGTGATGCCCTTGGCCAGGTCCATGCCATAGTCGGCACGCGTGGCACCGGCAGGCTTGATGGAGTTAATCGTGCTCCTGAGACTCTCTGCGCCGTCGTCTGAGCACGCCATCAGCTTTTGCATGGTCTGCGAGTAGTTGTAGCTATAGCGGCCATCGCGATAGGTGTCATTGCCGATCCAGTCAGTCTTCTTTCCTGCAAACTTAACGATGGCAACTTGGTGCTGTTTGCTCGCATCCTTAATGCTCTTGTTTTGCTCGGCAATGGTGTCGATAAAGTGGTTGGCAGCATTCTTGAGCGCATCGATACGCTTGGTAGGATCTCCACCACCCATAGGATCATCCATTGAGCCAGAGGCATCGAGCACCATCACGATGTCGAGTGGCTTGGAAACCAGCGACGTTGTGTCGGATGTCGAAGACATCGCCGAAAGCGTGGTCAAAAAGTCCGATTTCCCGTCATCGATTGCTTGGACCGTCTTATCCGTCCAAATTCGGCCGACGTTTTGCGTCGTGACCTTACTGCCGTCATAGCCGCCCGCCCAGAACTTCCAATGGTTACTGGTGTCGTGGTCGACTACCTTTGTCGCTTCCGGTCCGTCCATTCCGGTGCTGGACCTGGCGTTGGCCTCGGGCAGCATGGCAAATGCTGCAGCCGGCAACACAAGCACTACGGCAAGTATCACCGCCAAGAGACCCCTCGTGTACTTACTCATCGCGTCTCCCTTCTCGCGGTCTCAGACCTTGCAACAGCCTAAAGTTACGAAATGAGACACAATTTGGGCAGGTGACACATGTTCCAGATTCCGTTTTGGGCGTGAGACAAATGTCTCACCAAAGTTGAGACACGGCATTTTCGCAGGAAAACGGGTGCGACTCGGAGCCATCAGGCAAAAATGATCCGCTTTCTTCCGTCCCCGGGGGATCAATTGGTGGTGCTCGCCTCAAAACTGGCCCATCTACTACGTTTGACCCGATACCCCTGACCATAACCGCGTTTCATGAAAAACCGCAGGCGTTCTACCTGCGGTTTTGTTTTTGCGTCGTTCGCCATGGTTGAGAGTGGCAGCCTAAACGTAGTAGATGGGCGCATTTCGTGGCAGACGGGCCACGTGGCAGCCCTCGCAAGGCCAAAATGATCCGTTTCCCTCTGTCCACGGGAGATCAAGGGCCGTTACGGATATGGTGCCATTTCAAAACTATGCCGGTTTACTACGATAAAAACGAGGTCGCCGATCACGCGTGACTTTTTCACAAAACTGCAAGCCGTCTACCTGCGGTTTTTGTTTTGCCAAATGCGGCGTGGTTGAGGGTAGGCGATTTATCGTAGTAAACAGGCATAGTTTTGTTCGCGGAGGCTTAGCCGCACGTTCACGCGCGGGGCCGGTGGGGCAATTTTGCCCCACCGGCCCCTATTCCAGTGCTATTCCAGCTTGGTTTCTACCGTGGGAGTCTTGTCCGCTGCGACCGGAGTGCGGGCGGTATCCATAGTCAGGCAGTGCTTGGGGCAGCTCTCGATGCACTCGCCGCATACCACGCAGGCATACGGGTCGATCGACCAGGTACCGCCCTTGCGATCGACCGCGAGCGCGCCCGCCGGGCAACGCCGCGCGCACATGCCGCAGCAGATGCACACGTCCATGTCATTGACGATATGCCCGCGCAAGCGCTCGGGCGCCGCCAGTTTCTCCTGCGGATAGCACACCGTTACCGGCTGCTTGACCATAGAGCCCAAGGCCGTCTTGGCAAATGTCAGTAAACTCATGCCGCGCCTACCTTTCCGTGCAGCTAATGCAGGGGTCGATGGTCAGGATAATCATGGGCACGTTGGCAAGGAGCACGCCCTGCAGCGCATGTGTCAGACCCGCCAGGTTCTGCGACGTCGGCGTGCGCACGCGAAAACGGTCCAGATTCTTGGTGCCGTTGCCGCGCACATAGTAGTACGCCTCGCCGCGCGGCTGCTCAATCACAACCTCGCCGCGCGCGCCGTCGGCCGGCGTGAGCTTGGTACGCCCGCCGATACCGTCGTGAGGAATCTTGCCCACAAGCTCCTTGATGATGTCCATGGCCTGCGTGACCTCGGCGCAACGCACCTGGCAGCGGGCATAGCAATCGCCATCGGTAGCAACGATGGGCTCAAACGCGGCCAGATCCGCATAGGCGCCGTCACCGAACATGCGCACGTCGTAATCCACGCCCGAGGCGCGACCAAACGGGCCGACCATCGACAGATTCAGCGCATCCTTCTTGCTGATCACGCCCACGCCATGCAGGCGCTCGCCACAGCTGTCGTCGTCCAAAAACGTATGCACCAGGGCCTCGTAGTCGGGGCGCATGGCGTCGAGCGTCTGAACAATGCCCGCCAGCTCGGAGTCCTCGATATCGTGCTTAAGGCCGCCGATCTCGTTAATCGACAGAATCACGCGCCCGCCGCAAGTGCTCTCAAAAATCTTGAGAATTTGCTCGCGCAGGGTCCACGAACGATAGAACAACGCCTCGAAGCCAAAGGCATCGGCGAGCAGGCCCAGCCACAGCAAATGCGAGTGAATGCGCGAAAGCTCGTGCAGAATGGTGCGGATATACTGCACGCGGCCGGGCACCTCGATGTCGAGCATACGCTCGCAGGCGCTGGCATAACCGTAGCTGTGGCCCACGGCGCAGATGCCGCAGATGCGCTCGGCGATGTAGCCAAACTGATGCATATCGCGCTTTTCGGTGAGCTTCTCGAGGCCGCGGTGCACAAAACCGATCTGCGGAATTGCCTCGATGACGCAGTCGTCCTCGATCACCAGGTCCAGATGAAGCGGCTCGGGCAGCACCGGGTGCTGCGGGCCAAACGGAATAACGGAGCGATGTGCCATGGCCTTACGCCTCCTTTTTCTGCTTGTCGCGGGCGGCCTTGGCGGCAAGCGCCGCGCGGACCTTGGCCGCTTTCTCGGGCTCCATGGCGGCGAGCTTTGCCTCCATCTCGGCGGCTTTAAGCGCGGCCTTGGCGGCAGCTTCATCGTGCTGAGCATCGGAGCCGGCAGCCGCAGCGGGCTGAGCAACGGCAGCGCCCGCAGCATCGCCAGCACCCGCAACGCCCTCCCCTGCAGCGGCCGTGGCAGCGGCGGCCTTTTCGGCCGCAGCCTTGCGCGCCTTGGCCTCGGCGGCCGCACGGACCTTCATGGCTTTCTCGCGCGCGGCCTTCACCTCGGGCGTGATAACGCTCATGGGCTCGGCAGTCGAGACCTGGTAGAAAAAGTCCTTAAAGTCGATCTGCATGTCGGTGATGGCAAGCCCAAACAGGTCGTGCGCTTCGTTCTCAAACGGAAATACCGCCGGATAGTACGAGCTGATGGACGGAATCTCCTGGTACTGGTCGATGCCCTCAACTACCAGGTTCTCGATCGCATAGTTGCCGTCCTGAGCGACCTGCGCCTGAGCAGCACGAACGTTGATAAACGTATAGACCAGGCGATACGTGCCGTCGTCGACGTTGCGCTCGGCGTGCATCTGCACAAAGCGCGCGCCGACGCCCTTGAGCGCCTGGACATGCGACAGGAGCTCGTCGATCCCGACGGTGGTATAGATAGCCTTTTGCATTACTCGGCCTCCTTTGCAGCGGCGAGCGTCTCAGCAGATGCGTCGCCAGCGGCGGGCGCGGCGGACTTCCGGGCAGGCGCGTCACCGGCACCATCAGCCCCGGACCCCGCAGCCACAAACCCGTCCTCGCCCAGCTCAACGCCGCCGTCCCAGGTAGCGGCACCGCCCACGGTGAGCGGATCGCCACCGGCGCGCATCACGGCCTCCTTCTGGTCCAAGATGCCGCACGCCTCCACGATGGCATCGATCACCGTCTCGGGGCGAATGGCGCACCCGGGCGCGTACACGTCCACGGGAATTGCGCGGTCCACGCCGCCGATCACGTTATAGGCATCGCGGAACACGCCGCCCGAGCACGCGCAAATACCGCAGGCCACCACGCACTTGGGCTCGAGCATCTGGTTGTAGATCTGGCGCACGACGGGCAGGTTCTGAGCGTTGACCGACCCCGTCACCAAAAAGATATCCGCATGCTTGGGGTTGCCGGTGTTGACCACGCCAAAACGCTCCGCATCGAACAGCGGCGTGAGCGAGGCCAGCACCTCGATATCGCATCCGTTGCAGCTCGAGCCGTCGTAATGAATAACCCACGGCGAGCGCGACATTTTATGATCCATGGATGCCGCCTCCTAAATAAACACGTCGACGAGGATGGGCATAAGGTTGAGCAGGCCAAACACCAGCGCCACGCCCCATCCGAGCCTAAAGCAGCTGCGCCAGGAGCTGCGTGCGAAGGTGTTGTCGATCAGCACCTCGACAAAGTACGTCGCGGCCATCACGACCAGGGCTACGACCCAGCTCACCGGGTTGTCCCAAACAAAGAACATGCCCACCCACATCAAAAACAGCACGGTCTCGCACCAGTGCATAAGGGTCATCTTGGCCAGCGTGCCGCCGCTCATCTCGGTGGCGACGCCCTGGACGATCTCCTGGTGCGCGTGATGCGAGTACGAAAGGTCAAACGGCGACTTGCGCAGCTTGATAGTAAGCACTGCGAGCAGTGCGAGGAAAATGGGCGCGCTGCACACGATGATGGGGGCCGACTGCCCCGTCACGGCAATGGAATCGAAGCTATCGGTGGCAAGATACAGGCCCACGCTCATCAACAGAACGGCGGGCTCGTAACTCATAACCTGCAGCAACTCACGATCGGCGCCAACCTGGGCAAACGGGCTTTGCGTCGAGGCGGACGCCAACACCACAAAGATCGCGGCGAGCGTCACCATAAAAGCGCACAGCAGCGTGTTGGAACCCGACACAAAGATGCCGCCGCCCACCACGGTAAAGATGAGCGCGCACGCCATGTAGGTATCGTCCATGGTGTTTACGCTGGCGGGGGCCTTGCGCAGCAGCTTGGCAACGTCGTAGAAGGGCTGCAGCAAGCGCGGGCCCACGCGGCCCTGCATGCGAGCCGAAAGCTTACGATCAAGACCGTCAATCAGGCCGCCCACAAGCGGCGCCAGCAGGGCAAACGCCACGGTACCTATAAAGATGCCCACGACGCCCGAGCCTTCGAAATACTTGCCGCGCAGCACCGAGGGCGCGCTCATGGCAAGTCTCTCGGGCCCAATCCACGCGCAACACAGCAGTGCAAACAAGATAATGCTGCAGCACACGACGCTGCCCGCGGGGCCGATACGCTTCTCGCCAAGGGCGTCCTCCGAGTACCAATTGCGCTTTTCGGCCTTCACCTCGTGTCCCATCGAACCGCGGAAATGGCGGTAATTGTCGGTCCCCACACCCGAAAGATATACGTTTACATGCGGTTTGTTGCTCACGCGGAATGAAGTCAGCAGCACCACGGCGATAAACGCCACGATAACCACCATCAGATACATGGCGTCCTTGCCAATAACGTACGGCACGCGGCCAAACACCATGGCCAAGTAAGGCGACACCAGACCGCTCGAGATAACCGGGAACGCCACGCAGCACAGAATCAGCAGCGCGGCGATGGTGTTGAGGGCCATCCATTCGGTCTTGTGAACATTGACCTCAACGTTTTGAGCCGTGGGGTCGACGCCCGAAAGCTTGGCAAGCCACTTGCCCCAGAAGTAAAACGTCGCGGCCGAGCCAAAGGCCAGCACCATGATCATGAGCACGTTGCCGGTCTGGGCAAACGCCACCAGGGCGCCCCACTTGGACACGAGCATGCCAAACGGCGCCACAAACATGCCCATGATGCCCAGCATCATCAGGCGCGTCAGGTGCGGCATACGGCTGAACATACCGTCCATGTCCTCGATATTGCGGCTGCCGATATGATGCTCGGCCGTGCCCACGCACAGGAACAGCAGCGACTTTGCCACCGTGTGAAACAGGATCAGGAAGATGGCCGCCCATACGGCCTCGGGCGCGCCGACACCCAGGCAGGCGCTGATGAGGCCCAGGTTGGAAATGGTGGAGAACGCGAGCACGCGCTTGGCGTTGCTCTGCGAGATGGCCATGAGAGCGGCGAGCAAAAACGTGATGGCACCCACGCTCGTAACCATAAAGCCGGTCACGGGATAGATGGCATAGAGCGGGCTCAGCTTGACCATTAGGAACACGCCGGCCTTGACCATGGTTGACGAGTGCAGCAGGGCGCTCGTGGGAGTGGGGGCAACCATAGCACCGAGCAGCCAGGTATGGAACGGCATCTGTGCGGCCTTGGTAAGGGCGGCGAGCGATAGCAGGATGACCGGCATCACCAGCAGCGCGGATTGCGCGGTTCCGGCACCGGAAAGCTCGATCATTCCCGAGATGGTCAGCGGCATGCCGTTAACGTGCAGGTACATGAGTCCGGCCAAAAACGCGATGCCGCCCAGCATGTTGAGGATGATCTGGGTGAAGGCGTTTTTGATGGCCTCGGGCGTGCACGTGTAGCCAATCATAAGGAACGAGCACACGGTTGTGATTTCCCAGCCGCAGAACAGCCACTCAAGGTTGTCGCTCGTCACGATGACGAACATGGCCGAGAGGAACAGGAACATGAGCGTCAGGAACTGCGGGCGACGGTCGGGCGCGGTCTGCCCGCGCAGCGCGGCCTCGTGCTCGTCATGGGCCTGGAAGTCCTTCATGTAGCCCAGGGCATACACGCAGATGAGGCTGCCGACGATGCCGACGGCAAGGACCATGATCACGCTCATGTAGTCTAGGTAGAGCGGCGTTGCCGTGACGGCTTCGGCCGCAGGCAACGTCATGGCTGCAAAGGCGAGCGAGCCCACCAGCTGGACTATGCCGAGCACCGTGGTAAGCGCGTTCCAATATTTGTACGCGTTGTACAGGATGACGGCGCACAGGATGACATCGATGGCGGAGCTGATGATCGAGAGCACATGCGAGGTGCCGGGGGCAACCTCAAAGCTCTGCGGACCCATGCCAAAAAACATGACGGCGACTACAACTGTCACCGCCATAATAATGCCGGAGCCTATGAGCCCCACCGCATCGCGGGCGCGGTCACCGCGCGCGAGCAGCATGCCCAGCGCCGGTACCAGCGGAAACAGGGTAAGGAAATACAGTAGCGTCATACCATCACTCCCCCATGCAAAAACGCTGCAATTGTTTAACGTTATAGCTCAGTTGAGGAGTAGCGGCGGCAGGTTTTCGGTCAACTGGGGAGTTTTAGGCGTACGAGGTAAGGAGTCTGTCCGATTTGGAGCAGTGGGGTGACGTCCCCTTACCGTGGCGACGGACACGCGGGCCACTGCGTGCGGTTTATTGGCCACGTTGGAGAATGTCCCGATAAGCTCGCGGCGCTCCAAAAAGTTGGCGCGGCAAGAAAAATGCGCCCCCGCGGGAGCACCTTCTTGCTACTCTGCCTGCTTAACGCGCGGCTTGCGACCGCGCGGCTTATCGATAAGCGCATCGGTGCCGCCATCGCGATACTGGCGGCACCAAGCCTTGACCGAAGACTCGCTGGGAATCTTGTGCTTGATCATGGCCTCGCGAACCGTCAGGCCGTTTTCCAGACGGTCCTTAACCACGGCGAGCTTTACGTCGTACGAATAGGTGTGATGGCGAGCGCCCGCGTTGAGTACGGCGCTGGCACCGCCCACGGCATATGCGCGGGCCCACTGACGAGCCGTGGCCTGGGGAATGCCAAGCTTTGCGGCGAGGGCGCGGTGACCGACCCCCTCTTGGAGGATCTCGACGGCGCGCTGCCTAACCTCGGGCGCATGCGTACGAGTCCTAGTTGCTTCCGACATACCTGCCACTTCTACTTCTTAGCCTTAAACGTTAAATTGCTTTCTTACGTGCGAGTTAGATAGTAGCATTTTACTGTTTGTTCAAAGCAGTTAATTAAAATAGACGCGGCGTTATCTGGGCATTTGACACCAATTTACGACATTTCTTTATCGATTATTTACGCTGGTAGCTAGCTCGCAGCCAATCGTCATTCGCTTGCCAACAAAATTGGCATCTCTTTATGTCCTTTGGTATAGAGGATATAAGTATTAACCCCTCCCTCAACAATTCTGAGCGGTCCGCAAGGCAGTAGACGCCCTCGCTCCTCGTGATTAGCGCGCATAGCCATCCACCGGAGCAATACAAAAAGGGCGGGACCTGCTGCGCTTGCAGACCCCGCCCCGGTTGACACCCGATGGGACGCAGTCGGGCGAGGCGGATCCGTGCTACCGCCCCGCCTGGCCGCGAAGTTAACTACAGCTCGTTGGCCGCGTGATATGCCGTGCGGATGGCGCTCGCGATGTCGGCGGTGCGCTCGCCCGAGCAGTCGCCCACGCAGGTCACGGGCACCGTCACGCCGTCCAGGTCAAACGCGTTGGCCTTGGAGCCCACGGCCATCACCACGTAATCGCAGGCGATCTTCACCGGCTCCTCGGCGCCGTCCTCGGTGGTACGCACGGCCTCCACGCCCTCATCGGTAATGGCGGTCAGGCGGGTCTTCACGTGCTGCTCCACGTTGTGCTCTGCAAAGTCGCTCATAATCAGCGGCAGAATGGTCTCGGACTCGCCCGCGGCAATCTTGTCGAGCATCTCGACGATCGCCACCTCGCAGCCGTGCTGCAGCAGGTACTCGGCAGTCTCGGTGCCCACCAGGCCGCCGCCAATGACGGCGACGCGGCCCGCAATCTCCACCTTGCCAGCCAGCACGTCCCAGCTCGAGACGACCTTGTCCGAGTCGGCACCCGGAACGGGGATAACCACGTCGTGCGCGCCCACGGCCACAATCGCGGCATCGGCGGCGTTGAGGTCCGCGGAGCTAGCGACGTGGTTGAGCTCAACCTTCACACCCAGGCCAGGCAGAATCTTCTCGTAGTACTCGACGGAGCGCATGATCTCGTCCTTGCGCGGAGGCGCAGCCGCCAGCACAATCTGGCCGCCCAGATGGTCGCTCGCCTCGTAGATGGTCACGTCGTAGCCGCGCTTGGCCGCCACGCGTGCGGCCTCCAGGCCGGCAATACCGCCGCCCACCACGGCGATCTTCTTGTCGCCCTCGCCCGGCTTGATGGCGATGGTCGCCTCGTCGCCGTTCTCGGCATTGAGCACGCACGAGATGTACTTGCGGTTTTGAATCGCGTCGACGCAGCCCTTGTTGCAGTTGAGGCACTCGCGAATGGGCTCACCCGTGGCGGCCTTCAGCGCAATGTCGGGGTCGCACATGAGCGAGCGGCCGTAGGCGATGATATCGGCCGCGCCGTCTTCCAGAATCTTCTCGCCGGCCTCGACCGAGACAACACGGCCGACGGTTGCCACCGGCACGGAGACCAGGGCCTTGACGCGCTCGGCCACGGGCAGCGTCCAGTTGTAGGGCATGGCGCCCATGGGCGGAATGGTGTCGCCCATGTTGCCGGTGTGGTTGGCCTGTGCGACCTGGATCATGTCGATGCCCGCGCCCTCGAGCAGCTTGGCAAACTCGCAGGCCTCGTCGGGCTGCAGGCCACCCTTGCCGCGCGGCGTGCCGTCGGGGTTCTCCATGATCACGGGGAGCTTGTACTCCACCATCAGCTGCGGCGCGGCCTCCTTAATGGCGGCGACGACCTCCAGCGCATAACGGACGCGATTCTCGAACGAGCCACCGTACTCGTCGGTGCGCTTGTTGAGGATCGCGGAGCACAGCGAACCCACCAGGCGGTCGCCGTGGACCTCGATGGCGTCGATGCCAGCCTGCTGTGCGCGGGCGGCCGAGGCGGCGATAGCCTCCTTGATCTGGGTGAGTTGCTCCACGGTGGCCTCGTTCACAAAGTGCTGCATGTCGTGGTGCAGCTTGGCGTAGGCCTGCTTGCGGATCTCGTTGGACTCGGCCATCTTGGCGGCGAAGGTCTCCTCGTCGCCGGCGGCCTTGGCCTCCTGCGCGGCCTTGGCGGCAGCCATGGAGCCCATGACCATGCGGCCGACGCCGGGCACGTCGTACTCGGGATGAAACAGCTGCAGCGCGACCTTGGCACCGTGCTTGTGAACGGCGTCGGCCAGGGCCTTAAACGTGGGGATCTGGGCGTCGGTTGCCAGCTTTGGCGTGGGGCTCGCGGTCATGACGGGAGCGACGTCGCCAATGACGATGTAACTCACGCCGCCGCGGGCCAGGCGCTCGTAAAAAGCCAGGCTGCGCTCGCCAATGGAACCGTCGCGCTCCTCGTAGCCGGTGGTCAGCGGCGGGAACATAATGCGGTTTTTGAGCTCAAGGGGGCCAACCGTAATGGGCTGGAGCAGCTTGGATGCAGGTGCGGTCATGGATATTCCTCTCTTGTAGGCGCGGCGGCGATGATGCCGCGTAGTTGTCTAAAGGATATGGCATGGGAGCACGGGAGTACAACGAAAAATCGGCGGACAGCAGGTAGCGGCAGGTGGATGGGGCGGGGCCGGCTGCCGGTTTGTCTCGATCTGTAACAGTAAGACCCTATTTTGCCGAGCAACTGTTACAGATCGAGACAAACCGAAACCGTCCCGGCGGAAAATCTCAATCTGTAACATCTACAGGCCAAAAACGACCCTAGATGTTACAGATCGAGACATTCCTCTCGACCCATCCCTAACAATCTAGATCTGTAACATCTGGACCCACTTTTGACCCCTACCTGTTACAGATTGAGACAAACCAATCCCGTCTGCCGAAAGATCTAGATCTGTAACAGTTACTCGGCGAAATGGGCCCCAGATGTTACAGATCGAGACAAACCAAACCCGCCTGCCAGAAAATCTCAATCTGTAACAACAACTCGGCAAAATCCGTCCCTCGTGTTACAGATTTAGACAAACCGTCCAGGCCGGGACTCAACATCTCAATCTGTAACACCTAGCCGTCCAAATCGGGTCTAGATGTTACAGATTGAGATTTTGATTGAGAGGCCGAGAATTGGACCGAAAATACAGTCCCGGAATAACAAAAAAGCTCGCCGACTAGGCCGACGAGCTGCAAGTTCTTGGTCGCGGGGGCAGGATTTGAACCTACGACCTCCGGGTTATGAGCCCGGCGAGCTACCAGACTGCTCCACCCCGCAATATCTGGGCGCCTCATGTGCGCAAGAAAGAATATTACGCGGGAGTTCGGTAAACGGCAAGGAAAATCTCGTAGAGCATAATTCCTTCATATTTAAACCCCTCAGCCCATATCACCGTTAACGAATCGCAGCCGAGCGCCGCCGACAGCGCGTATACAATGGTGCGCGTCCTTTTACGCCGACACCTGGAGTAGACATGCTGCTCGCTATCGATATGGGAAACACGCAGACGGCCATGGGCCTGTTTGACGGAGACGAGCTGGTGCAGTCGTGGCGTATGCCCACCGACCGCTCCTATACCGCCGACGAGATCCACGTGCGCCTGATGGGCTTCTTTAAGATGTACGACCTCTCGCTCGGCGCGGTCGACGCAATCGCCTTTGCCGGCGTGGTGCCACAGCTCTCGCGCGAGTGGCACGCCGTGGCCGACCGCATCGCCGCAGACGCCATCGTCATCGGGCCGCAGACGGCCGCGGTGACCAAGCTGCGGGCGGCGCGCCCCCAGGCCGTTGGTGCCGACCGCATCGCCAACGCCGTCGCTGCCGAAACCTTCTACGGCGCCCCGGCGATCGTGGTGGACTTTGGCACCGCGACCAATATCGACGTCATCGACGAGGACGGCTATTACATTGGCGGAGCGATTGCGCCGGGCATCCGCATTTCGATGGACGCGCTCGCCGCCCGAGCCGCCAAGCTCGCCAGCGTTCCGCTCGAGGCGCCCGAGCACGCCATCGGCCGCGATACCGAAGAGTGCATCAAGGTCGGCGCCGTAACGGGCGCCGCCGCCATGGCCGAGGGCCTGGTCGCGCGCATGAAGCGCGAGCTGGGGCGCGAGGACGCCACCGTTATCGCCACGGGCGGCCTTGCCAGCATCGTCGCCGATTCAACCGACGCCTTCGACATAGTCGACGGCCAACTCACCATCAAAGGCATCTGCGAAATCTACCGCCGCATGCAGAAGCTGGGATAGAACGGGCGCCAAGTCGTGCGCGCCAGATCGCAGCAACCAGCCGCCAATCCTATTCCTCAAAATCGAAAATTATTCAGTTTTGAGGAATAGGGCCGAGATACCGCCCTGCAGTCACGCAAAAGCCCTCCCCGGTGCAGGCCGAGAAGGGCTTCGCTGTCATCGTTATCTTTGAGCGTGGGCGCCCTGCGTTACAGACCGCGAATGCGTACGGCCTCGGGCGGAAACTCCTGCTCGCCGGCATCGGTCTTGATGGTCGCGCGGCCCCAGATGTCCAGGCCCACAAACACGCCGACCGCGAGCGGCAGGCCGTTGGGCGACACCGCCGCGACCTGACGACCCAGCAGCGGCACCATATCGAAGTACTCGCCCAGCACCGGGGCCAGCGGACCGGCAGCGCCCTGTGGTGTGTTGGCGGCAACCGCCCAGGCGTCAACGCGAGCGAGCACCGCCGCGACTAGCGCCTCGACCAGCACCTCGTCGCCCATATCCACGCCGAGCTCGCCCAGTGCCGAACGCTCAATATCCACCGTCACCGCGGCAAACATGCCCGCGGCACCGGCACCGCCGTTGACGGCGACGCGCGCGAGCGACGTCTCAAACGCAGGCGCGCCGCACACGATGTCACTCGGCCACTGGATGCCCACCTTGCCGGCAAGCCCCAGGCCCGGCGTCGATGCCGTGCCCACAAGCGCGTCCATCATGCCCATCGCGGCCACAAACGGCAGGCCGTGGAAGGCATGCATGTTCACATCGGGGCGCACGACCAGCGAAAACGTCAGCGATGCATCGCCCGCGCTCCACGCGCACCACCCCGCGGACATGCCCTCGCGGCCCGCGTCACGCGCCGCGTCGAGCTCGGTACCGGCGGCAACAGCATTCATCTCGATCATCTACATACGCCCCAATTCGCCCACGATATGGCCCACGCGGTCCTCGGGCTCCTTGACCTCGACGCCGTTGTAGCGGAAGAACCGCGCCGGGTCGTGCATCAGGTCCTCGAGCGGCACCAACACAAAGTCGCGCTCGCCGATCAGCGGATGCGGCAGGCGCAGCTTCTTGCCGCCATGGGTCTCGCCGTCCATCCACAGCAGGTCCAGGTCGATGGTGCGCGGGCCGTTTGCCTTGGCCTTTTTGGAACGGTCGCGGCCCAGCTCGGCCTCAATCTTCATGAGCTCGTCAAGCAGCACCAGCGGAGCCAGCTCGGTCTTAATCTCGATGACGGCGTTGGCAAACGCGTCCTGGCGCGTCTCGTAGGCCGGCTCGCTCTCGTAGATGCGCGAGCAGTTGGACACGCAGGTGAGCGGGATCTCGGCAATCATGTCGCGCGCAGCGCGGATGTTGTCGCAGCGATGCCCCAGGTTGGAACCCACGGCCACAAACGCGCGGCGCGGCTGCGGCTTGGCAACGGCCCAGTAACCGTTCAGGAACTGCGCAAAGCCCGCAACGTCGTGCACGCGCACGATGTTGGCGCCGGCCTGGATGGCGCCCAGGCACACACCAAACGTGGCGGCATCGCGCGCGGCGGCATCGGTCACGCCCGAGACGGCTCCCACAAAACGTTTGCGCGACACGGCGCACATGAGCGGATAGCCCAGCGACGCCATCTTGGCGGTCTCGCGCTGGATGACGATGTCTTCGTTGGCCGTCTTGCCAAAGCCCGGGCCGGGATCGATGCAGATACGGTCGCGCGACACGCCGGCATGGATGAGCGTGCGGGCCTGGTCGGACAGAAAGCCCATGACGCGGCGCATGATGGGCGCAGAATCGGGCAGGGTAAAGCGGCGGAGCTGCGAGGTGGGCACATAGGCTTCCTCACGGCGGGCACTGCGGCGCATCATGGCGGCCAGGTGATCGCTGGGCTCTGGTGCGGCTTCGGTAGCTGCGGGCACGGTCTCGGGCGCAGCGGCGGCAGGGGCAGCCTGCTCGGCAGCCGGCGTCTCTGACTCGGCAACAGGCTCGGGCGCGGGCTCCGATTCGCCAAACGGCAGCGAGGGCTGTACCACACCGCCCGGAAGCTTGGTCTCAACCTTGGACTCGCCCAGCAACTTGCCGCGACGGCGACGGGCCGGCTTCTCGGCTTCGCGCGCGGCCTCGGCGGCCGCTTCGCGTGCCTTCTCGGCAACAAACGCCGCAGCCGAGGTATCGAGCTGCACCGTCGCGTGCGTGCGGGCGGGTGCGGCGACCTCGCCGGCGTGCATTACGATGACGCCGCAGGTGCTCGTCTTAACAAACTCGACCATCTTGGGGTCGGTGAAGCCGGTCACGTCGTTGACGATCGAGGCGCCGCAGCGCACGGCCGCCTTGGCAACCGCCACATGACGCGTGTCGATCGAGACGATGGCGCCCTCTTTGGCGAGCGCGCGCACAACGGGCAGCACGCGGCGTGCCTCCTCGTCGGGGTTGACCGGGGTAAAGCCGGGGCGCGTGGACTCGCCGCCCACGTCGATGATGTCGGCGCCGGCATCGAGCATCGCCAGGCCATACTCGATGGCGGCATCCGGGTCGAAGTGCTCACCACCGTCGCTAAACGAATCGGGCGTCACGTTGAGGACGCCCATGATGCGCGGACGGTCAAAGCTGAGCTCGTACTTTCCGCACCGCCATGTCTTGCTGTCGTTCGCCATGAACATCCTCCTAAAATGCCCACGCCGCCGCGCTCGGGCGCTGGCGGCGGGGTCGCTTTGCAATCAGTCTTTCTATTGTATCCGCGCGCGCGGGCTAGAATGCAAACGCGGCCGCGATGTCGCAAGAAATCAGCAGGTCGGCATTTGCATCCTGATCGGTAGGCGCCAAATTGCAAATGGCCAGCGTATCGCCAGTAAAGTAACGCGTGAGGCCCGCCGCCGGATACACTACGAGCGAGGTTCCGCCCACGACGAGGGCGTCGGCTGCGGCGATGGCAGCAACGGCGCCGGTAAGCACACGCTCATCGAGCGGCTCTTCGTAGAGGACCACATCTGGCTTGATGCGACCGCCGCACGCAGGGCACACGGGCACGCCCTCGGCATCCTCGTGCTCGCGCGCGCAAATCCATTCGGCGCTGTAGACCGCGCCGCACGTCTGACAGATATTGCGGTGGACCGAGCCATGCAGCTCAAACACGCGTCGTGAACCAGCCGCCTGATGCAGGCCATCGATGTTTTGCGTCACCACGGCGTCGAGCTTGCCGGCGCGCTCCAGCTCCGCCAGCTTGGTGTGGCAGCGGTTGGGCTTGGCGTTAAGGGCGATCATCTTGGTCCGGTAGAAGTCGAAAAACTCCGCCGGATGCGCCTCGTAAAAGCTGTGCGAGAGCATAGTCTCGGGCGGATAGGAAAACCGCTGGTGATACAGACCGTCCACGCTGCGGAAATCGGGAATGCCGCTTGCCGTGGAAACGCCCGCGCCGCCAAAGAAGACCACGTGGCTATGGGTTTCGAACAGCTCCGCCAGCGCGGCGGAGGCCTGTTTGGGGTCCGATATTGCCTGCGTCATATATGTCCTCCGTCCGTATCTCCGGGACGGCGGCGTTCGCACTATCACTCGCGGACTCCGCCCCGCCCCTGTTGCGCTAATCTTAAGCCTGCCAACCCCGTCGAAAGGACACCATGCCTCAGACTTACACTTTCGCCTCGTGGAACGTCAACGGCCTGCGCGCCGTGCTCAAAAAAGACCCGAGCTTTATTCAGATCGCGCAGGACCTCGACGTCGACATCCTGGCGCTGCAGGAGACCAAGCTGCAAGAGGGCCAGGTCGATATCGACTTGCCCGGCTATCACCAAACCTGGAGCTACGCCGAACGCAAGGGTTACTCGGGCACTGCAGTCTTTAGCCGCCAGGAACCGCTGCGCGTACTGCGCGCCGACGCACTGCTACCCTACGCCGGCGAGGGCGGGGCTGCCGAGCTCGTCGCCCAAGCCGCAACCGAGGGCCGCGTCTGTGCGCTCGAGTTCGACAAGTTCTGGTTCGTGGACGTCTATACGCCCAACGCCCAAAACGAGCTCGCGCGCATCGATGTACGCATGGCCTGGGACGATACCTACCGCGGCTTTTTGGCAGGCCTCGAGCGCGAGACCGGAAAGCCCGTGGTGACCTGCGGCGACTTTAACGTGGCACACGAGGAGATCGACCTTAAGAACCCCAAGTCCAACCGCGGCAACGCAGGCTTTTCGGACGAGGAGCGCGGCAAGTTTACCGAGCTGCTCGACGCCGGTTTTACCGACACCTGGCGCGCGGCCAATCCGGACGTCGAGGGCGTCTACAGCTGGTGGAGCTACCGCTTTAATGCCCGCAAGAACAACGCAGGCTGGCGCATCGACTACTTCCTGGTAAGCGACGCAATCGCCGGCAACGTACGCGACACCGGCATCCGCGGCGACATCTTCGGCAGCGACCACTGCCCCGTCACCCTCGCCCTGGAGCTCTAACCCCAAATGATCCCCCGGGGACGGAGGAAAAGGGATCATTTTCACCTCGCGAGGGTATCCACGCGACCCACTCGCCACGAAACCGGCCCATCTACTACGTTTAAGCCACTATCCTCAACCACAGCGTACAACGCAAAAAGAAAACCGCAGGTAGAAAGCCTGCGGTTTTTAATAAACGCGGTTGTGTTTGGGGGTGTCAGGCTAAACGTAGTAGATGGGCCGGTTTCGTGGCGAGCGCCGTCAACTGATTCCCTGGGGACGTCTGGGGACGAAAGAACGGATCAATTGACTCTCTGAGGGCCGCGATGCCCGTCATTATTAGTCGGCCTGCGCAAAACTATGCCGGTTTACGGGGCTGAATCGCAGATCCCTAACCACACGCAATTCGAGCAAAATAAAACCGCAGGTAAACGGCTTGCTCTATTTCGAAAAATGCCGGTATGGTCGGCCTGCGTCAATCCGGCCCCGTAAACCGGCATAGTTTTGATATGGCACCAAGGCAGTATTGGTTCTCGCCCCGGCGCAACCGCCACTACAGCCCGTACTTCACGACGACGCGGTTGATGCGGCGACACCAGGGCTTGTACAGGGCGGCCAAAAACACGCAGGTCGCGAGGCCATGCATGATGTCGAACGGCACCGCCGTAGCAAGACGCGCTACGGCGCCTGCCCACGTGAGCGGTTGAACAAAACCGATGATGTCGTACGCGTTGATCACGACGCCATACAGCAGGCCCGACGCAAAGCCATACGCCAACAGCGCCAGCATTCGCACGGTTCCATCGGCGCGGTCAAACGCGCCCGCATGCGCCAGTGCGCCACCGATATAGCCCACCAGACCCCAGGCATACATCTGCCACGGCGTCCACATGCCCTGTCCGAAAAAGAAATTACTGGTCAGCGCTGCCAACGCGCCGACCATAAAACCATTGCGACGGCCAAGTGTCGCACCCGCGATAATGGCTATAGCACTCACGGGCTTAAAATCGGGAATGGGCCCAAACAGGATGCGCCCCGCCGCGGCCAGCGCCGCCAGCACCAGCGTGGGCATGATTTGGCGCAGGCCTGGACGTGATGTCTCATAGCCCGCAAAGAACAGTGCAAGCACGAGTGACACTACAACCAGCATGGCAAGCGCCGCCTGCTCAATGCCCGCCAGCAACGCTGCGGCCATCACCGCCGGCACCACCAACAACAGCGGAATCTCCATTTTTGTGAGTAGGCGCGAGGCGCGATGATCCGTCATCCCATCACGCCCTGTAGAACACGTTGTCGGCAAAGAAATCTGCCGGAGGCTCCATGCAGGCGATCTCGCCGTCGAACATCATGGCGATGTCGTCGGACACCTGCTCGGCAAAGTCTAAGTCGTGCGTGGCCATGATGACGGTACCGCCGGCATTCGCATGGTCACGCAGGGCGCGGGCGATAATGCAGCGACTTGCCAGATCAAGGCCCTTGGTGGGCTCATCAAGCAGCAGCAGCTCCGGACCAATCAACAGCAGCTTTGCCAACGCAAGCAGCTGGCGCTGACCGCCCGAAAGATCGTACGGGTGACGCGCCTCCAAGCCAGCCAGACCCAGGCACGCTGCCTGCTCCTGTGCTGCGGCCTCGTCGTATCCGCAGACCGAAGCCCATTCCATCAGCTCGTCGCGCACCGTTTCGGCGACCAGCAATGCCTTGGGATTCTGTGGTAGCAGTGCCGCCGAAGCCGCCCCACGCACCATGCGGCCACGCTGCAGCTTAGCCGTCTTGGCCAGCACCGAGAGCATCGTCGACTTGCCGCAGCCGTTTCCGCCCACGACTGCATGCACCGCGCCAACTGAAAACGTCACATCGAGCCCGCGCAGCACCCAACCGCCCGCGCGATCGTAGCGAAACCAGCCTTCCGACAGGGTGGTAGCCGACCCGCCGTGCATTTTTTGGAGTATTCTGCTTCCATCCGTGCGCGGGAAGGCTTCCGAGCCGTTCTCGGGCGACGTTTGCGCCACAAATTCGGACGATTTGTCCAATTCCGAACTTTTTTTCGCGCTCGATACGTCCTCGAACGGCTCCAGAGAGCCCAAATTGTCCTCACGCCTGCTGAATACTCCGTTTTTTGCACATCGGATGGCACCCCACCCCAGCATGTCATCGGAAAACAGCGATTCTCGGCGTCCCAAAGAAGCCATATCCGCCACTTCGCGCACGCGACCGCCCTCAATCCGGTACGCACACGTCGCATACTCGAGCATCGGCCGCGGTTGATGCGTAGCCACAACAACCGTGCAGCCCAGCTCACGGTTCACGCGAAACAGCGCATGCAGAAAATTCTTCTCGGCAACGGGATCGAGCTGAGACGTGGGCTCGTCGAGCAGCAGCACACGCGGACGCAGCGCCAGGACGGCGGCAAGCGACAGCAGCTGTTTGCGGCCACCCGAAAGCGTATCGGTATCGCGATGAAGCCAGTCCTCCAGACCAAAGAAATAGCTGGTCTCGGCAACACGGCGGCGCATCTCGTCGCGCGACATGCCTAAGTTTTCCAGGCCAAACGCCATCTCGTGCCACACGGTCTCGCACACAATCTGGTTCTCGGGATCCTGGAACACGTAGCCCACGCGCTCCGCAGACGCGCGCACGTCCATGTCGGCAACGTTCTCGCCCAGCACGCGCGCATCACCAGTGCGCTCGCCCGCCGGAGCGATCTCGGGCTTGAGCAGCGACAGCAGCGTCGACTTACCCGATCCGGTACCGCCAACAAGCAGCGCAAATGCACCTTGGGGAACAGACCAGTCGAGCCCCTCGAGCACCGCAGCATCAGCCCCGGGGTAGGCAAAACTCAGGCTCCGCGCCTCAATCGCCGGCATATCCGGGCTGCACGCCGCACCCGACACCGGGCCCCTATCCAACCGAGCCATCAGCCAAACCTCTTCTCATCAATCGCATGCAACGCGCAAGGCAGCACCATCCAGGCAGCGTACACGACATAGCCCGGCCACGGCGCCGGCACCGAGAGCTGCGGATAAAACGAATACTGCGCCGTCGCGGTCCACGCCACCGCCACCGCGGCGGCACCAAACACCGCAAGTCCAACCAGCTCGGCAGCGTCGCCGCGCCTCAGCCGATACCGCGCATACGTCGTACGGCGCGACGCGGCGCCCCACCCACGGGAGCGCATGGCGTCCGCGCGCTCCAGCGAATCTTCAATGCCCCAGCCCATCAGCACGCTCGACGCCCGCAGGCGCGATCGCACGGGATCGGTGGGCGCACGCCCCGGCACATCAATCGCATCCTGCACCGCCAGCACCGTACGACCGCGGCGTAAAAACTGCGGGATAAGCCGCATGCACATCGAGATCATGAGCGCGAGCACCGGCGCAGCGTTGCCCAAAAGCGCAAGCACCTTGTCGTAGCCAAGCATCGACGCCGCGGCCTCAAACCACAGCGCGCTCGCCACAAACAGCCCACCCATGCACAGGCCGTACATCATGCTCTCCAAATACACCACGCGCATGCCAATATGGAAAAGCTCGGTCGAGCCCGATGCACTAAACAGCGGGTTGACCAGCGCAATGATCAAAATCACTGGCAGCTGCCAGCGAAGCGCCCCCAACGTGCGGGCGGCCCCGCGCGTCACAAACCCGTACGCCAACCCGCCCGCGAGCGACAGCGCAATCAGCACCGGTTGCATCGAGAACATGGTGAGCCCCAACGTCAGTACCATGTAGAGCGCCGGCATCGCCGGATGCGACATCGAGAATGCCGCGACGGGTTCGTTGCCCGATTCCTCTCGCATGATATCCACGGGCACCTCCCATCCCCTCGCGCAAAACGCCAACGCCGCAGCGCCGCCACCATGCACAGCCAGCGCAAACGCCACACCGGCGGCGCAAGCCTCAACCGCCGCAAACCAATCGTTACGCGCTCATCATATGCCTGCGGTATCATATTGCACCGTGTATCGTTTCCAAACACACGTCTCTATAACGTAACAGGAGATCACATGGACGCAACCGCAATTATCCTCGCCGCCGGCGAGGGCACCCGCATGAAGTCGAACCACTGCAAGGTTTCGCACAAGATCCTGGGCAAGCCCATGGTTCAGTGGATCGTCGACGCCACCATCAAGGCCGGCTGCAGCCGCGTCGTGGTCGTCATCGGCAGCCACGCCGACGAGATGCGTGCCCTCATCGATGGCGCCTACGCCAACAGCGCCACCAAGGTCGAGTGCGTCGAGCAGACCGAGCGCCTGGGCACCGGCCATGCCGTCAAGGTCGCGCTCGAGGCCTGCGGCATCACGCAAGGCCCCGTCGTCGTGCTCAACGGCGACCTGCCGCTCATCACCGCCGACACCGTCGCCAAGTTCGCGCAGACCGTCGCTACCGGCGAGCTCGCCTGCACCGTCATGACCATGACCCCGCCCGATCCTTTTGGCTACGGCCGCATCAAGCTGGGCGCCGACGGGCAGATCGAGCGCATCATCGAGCAGAAGGACTGCACGCCCGAGCAGGCCGCCACACTGCTGGAGTGCAACGCCGGCTGCTACGCCTTCGACGGCGCGCAGCTCGCCGCCCACATTAACGAGATCGGCAACGACAACGCGCAGTCCGAGTACTACCTGCCCGACATGCTCGAAATCCTCAAGGGTCACGGCCAGGCAGTCTCCATCTTCCACTGCGACGACTACCGCGACGGCCTGGGCGTCAACAGCCGCATCCAGCTCGCGCAGCTCACCGCCATCGCGCGCGACCGCATCAACGAGCACTGGATGGCAGAGGGCGTTACCTTCATCGACCCAACGCAGGCCTGGATCGGCCCCGACGCCACCATCGGCCGCGACACCGTCGTGTGGCCGCAGACGCACCTGATCGGCCACGTCACCGTGGGCGAGGAGTGTCAGCTTGGCCCCAACAGCCGCCTCACCGACACTACCGTCGGCAGCGGCTGCATCATCGATGAGACCATCGCCATCGAGGCCGTCATCGAGAACGGCGTCGACTGCGGTCCGCGCGCCTACCTGCGCCCGGGCACCCACATGCTCGACGGATCCAAGGCCGGCACGCACGTGGAGATCAAGAAGTCCACGATCGGCGAGGGCTCCAAGGTGCCGCACCTGTCCTACATCGGCGACACCACCATGGGCTCCGGCGTCAACGTAGGCGCGGGCTCCATCACCTGCAACTACGACGGCGTCCACAAGCACAAGACCGTCATCGGCAAGGACGCCTTCATCGGTTCCGACACCATGATGGTCGCGCCCGCCCAGATCGGCGACGGTGCACTCGTGGCCGCTGGCTCCGTCATCACCGAGCCGGTCCCGGCCGACGCACTCGGTCTGGGCCGCGCCCGTCAGGTAAATATTGAGGGCTGGGCCGCCGATTACCGCCGCCGCCTGCACGAGGACGACGAGGTATAACGTTTTACCAAGCACAAAAGGAGCTGTTCCCATGGGGACGGCTCTTTTTTCTATCGTGACCTGCGCGACCGGATGAGTGGTCGGTTCGTGTCCGTTGACGGTAAAGACGTTATCAAGACTCGATAAGCCCCGTCGCACGGTTACAATGCAACAAGGCATCTATATGGCATTCGATGTATAAAGGAGAAGGGTAATGCCGATTAATGATCCCGAGAAGTCGGAGAATATGCGCAAGTCCATCCGCGTGTATTCCGGTTCCTCCAACCGTCCCCTCGCTCAGAAGATCGCTGAGTACCTTGGGGTCGAGCTTTCGGGCCTTACGCTAAAGCAGTTCGCCAATGGTGAGATTTACGCCCGCTACGACGAGACCGTCCGCGGCGCCGACGTCTTCCTGATTCAGTCCGTGGCCGGCGGCAACGTCAACGACATGCTCATGGAGCTGCTCATCGCCACCGACGCTGCCAAGCGCGCATCCGCCCGCTCCATCACCGCCGTTATCACCCACTACGGCTATGCCCGCCAGGACCGCAAGGCCGGCCCGCGCGAGCCCATCACCGCCCGCCTCGTCGCCAACCTGCTCGAGCGCGCCGGTGTCAACCGCATCATCACCCTCGACCTGCACCAGGGCCAGATCCAGGGCTTCTTCGATATTCCGGTTAACCACCTGTCCGCGCTGCCGCTGTTTGGCCAGTACTACAACAACATGCACTTCGACACCGACAACCTGGTTGTCGTCTCCCCCGACGTGGGTCGCGCCAAGGCCGCCAAGAAGCTGTCCGACATGCTCGGCTGCGACCTGGCCATCGCCCACAAGGGCCGTCCGCGCCACAACGCCGCCGAGGTCATGGGCATCATCGGTGACATCAAGGGCAAGACCTGCGTCATCAACGACGACATGATCGACACCGCTGGCACCCTGTGCGCCAACGTCAAGGAGCTCAAGGCCATGGGCGCTGGCGACATCTACGTGTGCGCCACCCACGGCATCTTCTCCGGTCCGGCCATCGAGCGCCTGAACGATGCCCCCATCGTCGAGTGCGTCGTCACCGACGCCATTCCCGTCGAGGTCGGCGGCAAGATCAAGACCATCTCGGTCGCCGAGGAGTTCGCTCAGGCCATCTCCGCCGTTTACCACGAGGAGCCCGTCTCCACGCTCGTCGGCGGCGACTTCGCGCTGTAGTCGCATCGTCCTTGCAACCCGGCGCATCGCCGCCGGAACAGAAGAAACCCCTGCGCTCCCCCTTGCTTCGCAAAGGTCGCGCGGGGGTTTCTTCTGTTCCGGCGGCTCGCTCTGCCGCGGCCGTGCTTTTGTCTGGTGGGATTTCGCTGAAGCAAAGCCTCGCCTTCGGCGGGCGTGGTAGCCTTTGTCGTTGATTGAACTTTTGTGTAACGAAAGGAAGCATATGGCAGCTGCACAGCCGCTCAAGATTCGCATGGTTGCCGGGCTCGGCAACCCGGGCGAGGAATATGCCGAGACCCGCCACAACGCTGGCTTTAAGGCGATCGACGAGTTGGCCCGTCAGGCCGGCGTCACGTACTGGAAAAACCAGGCCGGCGCCGAGGTCGCGCTCATCAACATCAACGACCCCGAGGAAGAGGGCGGCAAGCGCCAGATTGTGCTGGTCAAGCCGCAGTCGTACATGAATACCTCGGGCGGCCCCATCTCCAAGCTCTGCCGCGAGTACAAGATCAAGGCCGAGGAGCTGCTCGTCATCCACGACGAGCTCGATATTCCCGCCGGCGACGTGCGTGTTAAGGTGGGCGGCGGCCATGCTGGCCACAACGGCCTGCGTTCCATCATCGACAAGATGGGCAGCCGCGACTTCAGCCGCATCCGCACCGGCATCGGCAACCCTCCCGGCAAGATGGCCGTGGCAGACTACGTGCTCAAGCAGCTGCGCGCCCGCGAGGCCGAGGATTTCCAGGACACCTGCGCCCGCGCGGCCGACGCCGCCGGCCTGGCGATTGTACACGGCGTGGTCTATGCCCGCGACCATGTCAACGGCGCCGCCTCCGCCAACGGCAAGCACTAAAACCTATCATTTAGGGGCAGGCTTATTTTGGCAGGTTTTACCTGCCAAAACGCCCCAGTTGCGGCATCACGATAAACCGCGCGCCGCCATACACGCATAGCACCCCAAAAGGGGCCGGCCTCATCACAACCCGAGGCCGGCTCCCTTTGCCGTTTTACCTGATAAAACTGACCAAACTAAACCTCTCCCCCTTTGGTGGGCCGAAGTGGATAAACCCTTTTACCAACCGCCGAAGACACACGTAAGCGACATGCCCATGAGGGTATAATTTGCACCGTATGTCTGCACAACGCCTGTGCGCGTACGGTTTTATTCGGGCTACCGTCCATTTCCGTGGAGGCACGGTTCGGCGGCCCTAACAAGAGAGGGGTTCTATGTATAAGATCCTGGAGAAGACGCAGTTCTCGGAGAAGGTGTTCAAGTTCCGCATCGAGGCGCCCGCAATCGCCAAGCATGCGCACGCTGGACAGTTCCTCATGGTTCGCGCCAACGAGACGGGCGAGCGTGTCCCGTTTACCCTGGCCGGCTGGAACGGTGACGAGGGCTGGGTCGAGTTCATCTTCATGGTGATCGGCAAGACCACCGAGATGCTTTCCACCTACGAGGCCGGCGAGTCGCTGCGCGACGTCGTGGGCCCGCTGGGCGTTCCCACCGAGATGGCCGAGGGCCCCTGCGCCGTCATTGGCGGCGGCGTCGGCCTGGCAATTGCCTTCCCGGTCGCCAAGCACCTGGTCGAGACCGGCCACGAGGTGCACGCCATCATGGGCGCCCGCACCAAGGACCTCCTGCTCATGGAGGACCAGTTCCGCGAGCTCCTCGACGAGGACCACATCCACATCACTACCGATGACGGTTCCTACGGCGAGCAGGGCGTTGTCACCGCTCCGCTGGAGCGCCTGCTGCAGGACAAGGCCGTGAGCCAGGTCTTCTGCGTCGGCCCCGTTCCGATGATGAAGTTCTCGACCCTCACCGCCCAGAAGTACGACACCCCCATCACCGCGTCGCTCAACCCCATCATGGTTGACGGCACCGGCATGTGCGGCTGCTGCCGCGTCGAGGTGGGCGGCGTGACCAAGTTCGCTTGCGTCGACGGCCCCGACTTCGATGCCACCCTGGTCGACTGGGATGACCTTCGTGCCCGCCAGGCCGCTTACCGTTCCGAAGAGGGCGCGTCCCTCAAGGCCTATGAGGAAAAGAGCTGCGCATGCCACTAGTTAACGGTCGTTTCGTTGCCGATATGAAGTCGCCCCGCACCCCCGATAACGAGGAGCCGGCTGCCGAGCGCGCCTGCGACTTCCGCCCCGTCGACAAGGGCTTCACCGAGGAGATGGCGCTGGCTGAGGCCGAGCGCTGCCTCAACTGCAAGAAGCCGTTCTGTGTTGAGGGCTGCCCCGTCAACATCAACATCCCCCGCTTTATCGAGCAGATTCGCGCAAAGGACTTCGGCGGCGCTCTCGATACCATCCGCGAGGACTCCATGCTTCCCGCCATCTGCGGCCGCGTCTGCCCGCAGGAGAACCAGTGCGAGGGCAAGTGCATCCGTGGCAAGAAGTCCGAGCCCGTGGCCATCGGCCAGCTCGAGCGCTTCCTGGGCGATCGCCCCGAGCTCGCCTCCACGCCCAAGATGGCCCCCAAGAACGGCAAGAAGGTCGCCGTCGTCGGCTCCGGCCCGTCCGGCATCACCTGCGCCGGCGAGCTTGCCCGTAACGGTTTTGACGTCACCGTCTTCGAGGCATTCTTCACCGGCGGCGGCGTGCTGGTCTACGGCATCCCCGAGTTCCGTCTGCCCAAGGCAGTCGTCAAGCGCGAGATTGACGGCCTGGAGGACATGGGCGTCAAGTTTGAGTACAACTCCGTCGTGGGCAACATGGCCACGGCCGAGGAGCTGTTCGAGCAGGGCTTCGACGCCATCTACGTGGCGACCGGCGCCGGCCTGCCCAAGTTCCTCAACGTCCCCGGCGAGAACCTGCCCAACGTCTTCTTCGCTAACGAGTACCTCACCCGCGTGAACCTGATGAAGGCCAACAAGTTCCCCGAGTACGACACCCCCACCAAGCACGGCAAGAACGTCGTCGTCTTTGGTGGCGGCAACGTGGCTATGGACGCCGTCCGTACCGCCAAGCGCCTGGGCGCCGAGCACGCCATCATCGCCTACCGTCGTACCGAGGACGAGATGCCCTGCCGTCGCGCCGAGCTGCACCACGCTAAGGCCGAAGGCGTCGAGGTTCTGCCGCTCGTCTCCCCGCTCGAGTTTGTCGCTGGCGAGGACGGCTCCGTGTGCGCCGTCAAGGTCCAGAAGATGGAGCTCGGCGAGCCCGACGAGTCCGGCCGTCGTCGCCCGGTGCCCATCGAGGGCGCCATCGAGGAGATTCCCTGCGACGTCGCGATCTCGGCTATCGGCACCAACGCCAATCCCTTCGCTGCCAAGATCGGCGGCAAGATGGAGCTCAACAAGTGGGGCTACATCGTCGCCGACGAGGAGACCGGCCAGACCACCGATCCCCGCATCTGGGCCGGCGGCGACATCGTCACCGGTGCCGCTACGGTCATTCTGGCGATGGGTGCCGGCAAGAAGGCCGCCGCTTCCATCACCAAGAGCCTGCTGGGCGAGTAATCACCTGCAGCGCTAGCCACCAAACGGCAAAGTCCCCGTCGAGCACACGCCCGGCGGGGACTTTTTCTATGCCGGCCTCCCGACCACCACGATGGGGACAGGCACCTTTGTGGTGGTTGAGGACTTGCCCGGTCGTTTTGTCTCAATCTGTAACAGTTAGACCCTGTTGAGCCTCGTAGTTGTTACAGATCGAGATATTTCTCCAGCCGCCCCCGCTTTGTCTCAATCTGTAACACCTGGAGCCGTTTTGGGCAGCTTGGTGTTACAGATTGAGATTTTGCTAAAGCCGAGGATGGGCGCTGTCTCCAAAACCTAACGCTTGCGGTGCTTGGTCGCGGCGATACCGGCAGCGGCGACGGTGGTGCCGGCGATGCCCAGGGCGGCGACCGTCATCGCGGTAGTGTCACCCGTGGTAGCCAGGACAGCATCGCTCTTCTTGGCCTGCGTGGTTTTCTCAACCGTCTTACTCACCGTGGTGGTCGTAGCCGGCTTGGCCGAGGGCTTAGCTTCAGGTTTGGCCTCGGGCTTAGTCTCAGGCTGCGGCGTCGGGTTGGGATCCGGCATGGGCTGCGGATTGGGAGTAGGCATAGTCTCAGGCGTAAACGTCAGATTGGTGTTCAGCCACAGGGTGTAAATCCAACCGCTCTCGGGATCAACCTCACTTGCCTCGCCCACCTGATAGCCACACTCAACCCCATTGATCTTCAGCTTGGTATTGGGCGTAAAGTAGAAACCACGCGCCGGCTTAAAGTACAGGCCGTAGCGATAGGTCACGCCAGGCTTAAAGGCGTCGATATGGTTGGTGATGTGCTGGTCCCAGAACTCAACGGAATTTACTTCGCTGCCGTCGCTGCCCGTCCAGAACTCGCACTGGAGAATAGAGTCGGAACCCGCCGGAGTACCCGCCGTAAAGACCGGCCTGTCGCCCGCCTTAAAGGTGGTCATGGCACCGTTGATCTCGATAACGTCAATGGCACGCCATTCGTCGATCGGCTGCTCGCACAGCATATTGTCAGCGTTTGGCGCGAAGACGCCGTTGACGGTCTTGATGTGGTGCACCCAATGACCGTTGACGTTCATATTGCAGTCATCGGCCACGGTATTGTCGCCCTTGAGCCTCAGCTCAACGGAGTACATGTAGAACTTTCCCTCTTCGAAGTGGTCAATCTTCTTCATGCCCGGCGTGTACTTCGCGGGGTCGGAATACCAGAAGGCAACGGGTACCGACTCCCCGGATTCCATATTGAGCTCCATTTCCTCCCAGCACTCATAGGCGATCTCATACTTATCGGCATCGGCGGCAGGAATCGTCGCGGTCGCACGCGGCGCCTCGCCGGGCGCGTAGTCGGTTTTCACATCGTTGACGTCCAGGTTATGGAGGGCTTCGTTTTCTGACGCAACAAGCGTAATCTTGCGATTGATGGCGTAGCGGAGGTAATAATCGTACCTGGTTTCGTTGAGGATAGTCGAGCTGCCTTCATAGTCAGTTCCGGTATACTCCAGTGCCGCGCCAATATAGAGAGCCTCATTGCGCGTGAGTCGATACGAACCGCCTGCCGCGCCACCCGTAAAGGTCAGCGTCAGCCTCATGTGATCGCCAACAGGCTCAAAGTGAGCCGTCACATCGGACATAGATGCGTCCTGGACTTCAGCCAGGGCGCCCGAAGCAGCATCGGCCCGGTAGTACTTGGTTTCGACAAGTTCGCAGAGCGGCTCATCCGGCATGCCGCCCTCAACATCGGGAAAATCATAGGTATACGACTGGCCCTTTTCGAGTGTGACATTGCTCGGAAGCACGCAATCCGTGTAGTGGGGAACCACGGTCGTATTGACCCTAACGTCGCTGCCGCCAACAACATCGGTCACACCGCAGGGCATGATGGCGCTGTTTGCCGACGAGCTGTCGGTGTCGCCAAAAGAGCCATCTTGGTTGGCAGCAACCGTATCGTTCGCCGTTGCCGCCTGTGCGCCCTGTTGATCTTGCTGAGGTTCTGCCGTAGATTGCGCCACCGGAGCCGCGTCAGTCATCGGCGCAGCCGGAGCCACCGGTACCGGCGCCGGAGCCACCGTATCCTCCGCAACCGTCGGCGTCACCGGAGCCACGGCAACCTCATCCGTCCCAGCGGCGGGATCGGCGCATTCCGTCGCCAGCGCCACGCTCGGCAGCAGCAGCTGACCGACCATAAGCGCGCACGCACCGGCGCAAGCTATTTTGGCACCCACACAACGCCAGGTACCGTGAACCAGCGAGCAGGTACGCTCGCGTTGGGTTTGCTTATCAAAGTGGCTTCCGTACATAACGGCCTCCTTGGTCGAAGGACTACACCACCACAAAGGTGCCTGTCCCCTTTGTGGTGGTCCTGTACCACCAAGGTGCGACCAGCGATTCCATATGCCTAGGTTCGTAGATACGAACCCCTATTGCTACCTGCGGTTTAATCCAATATGACTTCGCCATCGCTACACTCGTCCCAGGGACGCTACAATCGAGGACACGATTATTCCGTCCATCCAAAGGACCGTCCTTGAACCTGAGCAGGCCTAAAATCAACGCGCTTCTGGCACTCGCGCTCTTCACCTTCGCCTTCCTTGCCGCCGAGTTTCGCTTCGACGTCAACGTCGGGCTGCTCGCCGGTGCCGAACGCGTTGTGATCGCACAGGGCTTTATTCTGGGCGCGAGTGTACTCGGCTTTATCGGATACGCGCCGCTACTCGGGCTCGCACAGCGCAAAGGCCACTCACTGGCAGCCGCCAACGCCGCTGTTCCCATCGCCATCCTGGGATTGACCCAGATTCAATCCCCCACGGGCCCGCTTGCCCTCGAGATTCTGGGCTGCCTCGCATTCCTCGGACTCGGCCTGTTGGGCGCCGCCACTCACCACGCCTTTTCGTTGGCATTCCAGGATGACCCCAAGCTCGCCACCGGTGCGGGAGCGGCATATGCCGCGGGCATCCTGATGCAGTTCGCCGTCAACCTGCTCAATTGCGGCGGTATCGCAGAGCTCATCGTCCTTGGCGCAGCGACTATCGCCATCTCCGCCCTCAGCGTCGTTCCCCAAAAGGCTGCCGAGAGCTCCAGCCCCGCCACCAATCCCTTTGTTGAGCCCTCTCATGCCCTCGCCAAACAGGCATGCTGGAGCATCGCGCTCATCATGATTCTCGCCTGCTTGTTCACGACCCTCGACAACGTGGTCACACTCTCCAACGCCCACGGCACCATTGCCGTGCAAACCTGGCCGCGCCTCTTTTTGGCGGCGAGCGGCCTTGCCGCCGGTCTTATCTTTGATCTTGCCGAGCGTCGCTACATGGGACTCGTCATGCTCGGCATCGCCGTGCTCTCGACCATTTCCATCCTGGCCGTGGAGGCCGGCGCCGATCCCAACCTGGGCCTCATCGTCTTTTATCTGAGTTCAGGCTTTTTTGTCACGTTCTTTACCGCCACGTTTACGCAGCTGGCGCCGCGCATGCATACGCCCGCACTGTGGGCTGGCATGGGCCGCGCAGCCAACAACGTGTGTGCGTTCACTACGTCGGGCATCTCGCTGGCACTTGTGACCTCGGGCAATGTCGCCCTCATCATGATCGGCGCGCTCATGCTGCTTGTGGCGGCGAGTGTGGCGTTTGTAGCCGCGGGCCTGTTCCGCCTACCCCAAACCGAGCAGGAGCGCGAACACCAGCAACGAGCCGAGAAAGCACTCGCCGCCCCCACCATCGAGGAGCAGCGTCAGGCCTTCATCGCCAACCACGCTCTCACCCCGCGCGAAGTCGACGTGCTCATAGCCGTGACCCAGGATGAACGCCCGCTCAAGCAGGTCGCCGAGGAGCTCGGCATCTCGATGCGCATGGTACAGCGCCACCTAAGCTCTATCTACCAAAAGACCGACACGCAGACGCGCGCCGGCCTCACCAAGGCCTTTCCCTCGGCCTAAAACAAAAACCACCACAAAGGTGCCTGTCCCCCTTGTGGTGGTTTTGGTCGGTTAGCCTTCGAGTTGGGCCACCTTGCACCGGTAGGCTGCGGCGATGACGTCCTTGCAACCTTCGCGGCCCAGCTTAGCGCGGTTGACGACGATATCCTTGCCGCTCGTCATCTTCCACTTTCCGGCGCTATAGCGCTTATAGAACGCCTCGCGCGCCTTCTGCTGCTGCTTGACCAGCTTGGCGCCCTTCTTTTTATTAAGTCCGCGCTTCTTGCGCACAATCTCGACGCGGTCCTCAAAGGGAGCGGTCACCAACACGGCAATGTGGTTGGGGTTGTTACGCAGCAGGTAATCGGACAGGCGGCCTTCGATAATGCAACTCTCGGTCTCGCCCAGGTCCAAAATCACCTGGCTCATCTTTTGGAACAACTTGTCCGAGTACGAGCGTGCATCATAACGGTCGGGCAGAAACGCCATGTTCTCCACGGCCAGACGCTCGTCGTAGGCGGCCATCTTGTCGAGCGACTCGCCCGCACGCAGCGACGCACGCACCAGCAGTTCGTTATCGTACAGTGGAATCCCCAACTCGTCGGCAAGTATGCGGCCAATCTCGTGGCCCTCGGCGCCAAAGTCGCGCGCGATGGTAATGACCACAGGGCTCTTCTTGTTCTCCAGATCGCTCATCGCGATTCCTTTCTCTATGTGACAAAGGGGCTGTCCCTTTGCCACATTCTACGCTGCCACCATTCGCCTCTGATATGCGCGGACCAGCAACGAGATACCAAAGTTGAGCACAAAGTACATCGCAAACACCAGGCCGTAGAGCATAAGCACCTGCGACAGATCGATCGCGTGGGCCATCACGACGTTTGCCGTGTACATGAGCTCGGCCACGTTAATGCCCGAAAGATACGAGCTGTCCTTAATGACGGTCGTGCACTGGCTAAACAGCGCCGGAATGATCGTCTTGAACGTCTGCGGCAGAATGATGTAGCGCATGGTGGCAAAGAAGCCAAAGCCCTGGCTCTGCGCTGCCTCAAACTGGCCGCGCGGAATCGAGTTGAGGCCGCCGCGCACAATCTCGGCCATAACAGCGCTGGTAAACAGCGTAAAGGCGATGGTCGAAATCACAATGTCCAAACCCTGCACCGTAAAGTAGATAAACAGGATCCACAGCAGGTTCGGCGTGCAACGGAACAGCTCGATATAGGCGCTCACCAAAATGCGGAACGGGCGGGGCGCATAGCTTTTAACAAGCGCCAGCACCGTGCCAAAGATGAGCGAGAAAAAGATCGACAGCGCCGAGATCTCGATCGTCTTAACAAAGCCGCCCCAAATGTAGAGCAGGTTGGTCGCGTTGAAGATTTCCATGCGCTAGGCCTCCTCTACGTTGTCGAGCCCCAGCTCGGCCAGGCTCACGCCGCGCGGACGCTCCTTGGAGCGGCGCTCGAGCCACTGCACCAGCATGGCGAGCGGAAAGCAGATGATGAAGTACATAAGGCAGCAGACGATGTATCCCTGCAGGTAACCGTACAGACTCACAAAGTTGTCGGAACGGTACATAAGGTCGCCGCCGGCCACAAGCGCCAGCACCGACGTGTTCTTGACCAGGTTGAGCGCCTGGTTACACAGCGGCGGCAGAATGATCTTGAATGTCTGGGGCAGCACGATGTACCAGTACGCCTGTGCACGGGTGAAGCCCTGGCTCTGGGCCGCCTCCATCTGACCGCGCGGAACGGCCTCGATACCGGTGCGGATGACCTCCGAGATGTAGGCCGCGTGATACAGGCCCACGCCCAAGAAGCCCAGCACGAACGGCGCGATACGCACCGGCTGGTCCGCACCGGTTATGGCCTGCAAAAACTGCGGGCCGGCCATGTACATAAAGAGCACCTGCACGGGCAACGGGGTGTTCTGGTAAAACTCCACGTACACGCGGCTTATGGCGCGCAGCACGCGCGAGCGAGTGGTAGAGAACACGCCCAGCAGCGTGCCCAGCACCAGCGACAGCAGCAGACCGGCAACGACCACCTGCAGCGTCACGCCAAAGCCCTCCCAGAAGGGCCCCATGTTTTGAAATGTCGTCGACCATCGGTCGGCGTCAAATAATCCTTCGAGCATTTGATTCCTTCCTTGGACGATGCGCCTATACAAGACCCCAGGTCTTGACCTCGTGGTCGAGCCAGCCGTCGGCCAGACGATCGCAAATCACCTGATCGACCACGGCCGAAAGGTCGCAACCCTTCTTGGTCGCCACGCCGTAGCCCTGCTCGCCAAACTTGACCTCGGGCTGCAACAGCTCAACGGTCTCGTTCATATAACCGGCCAGCGTGGAGCGGTCCATGGCAAAGACGTCGATATTGCCGGCGTCGAGCGAGCTCTTGATGATGGGGTAGCCGCTAAAGGCCCTAAACTCGGGCTCGCAGCTAATGCCGTTGTCCTTGATCATCTGCTCGATCAGGCCCTGCGTGTTAGAGCCCTGGCTCACGCCGATGACCTTGCCGTCCAGGTCCTCAATCGAGGTAAAGCCCGAACGCTTCTTGACCATGAGTCCCACGTAGTCGGTGCGGTATGGCGTCGAGAAATCCCAGCTCTTCTTGCGCTCGTCGGTGATGGTGTAGGTCGCCGCGACCACGTCGAGTTGGCCGTTATCGATCAGCGGGCCGCGCGTCTTGGGCGTTACGTCGGTAAACTCGACAAGCTCCCGGGCGCGGGCCTCCTTGTAGCTCACGCCAAAGACGGCAGCGGCGATCTGGTAGCACAAATCGACTTCCATGCCCTCAAAGCGGCCCTTGGCGGTGTCGTAATAGCCATAGCCGGGAACGTCCTTCTTAACGCCGGCATTCAGATGGCCACGCGACTTAATGGCCGCAAGCTTGGACCCCTTGTCGGAGCCCTCGCCGCTGGTGGAGTTGCCGCAACCGGTAAGCGCGGTCCCCGTCAGCGTAAGCACGCCGGCGCCAGCCAGCTGCAAAAAGTGACGGCGCGACACGGCCGCCCTCGTCATATCCGTCATGTCCATCACCGCGCCTAGTGCAGAATCTTGGACAGGAACTCGCGGCAGCGCGGGTTCTCGGGGTTATCGAAGAAGTGCTCGGGCGTGCCCTCCTCCAGGATACGGCCGTCCTCCATAAAGATGACGCGGTCGGCCACCTGGCGTGCAAAGCCCATCTCGTGCGTCACGCAGATCATGGTGATGTCCTCCTGCGCGAGCTCAATCATAACGTCCAGAACCTCCTGGACCATCTCGGGGTCGAGCGCCGAGGTCGGCTCGTCAAACAGGATGATGGGCTGCTTGGTGCACAGGGCACGGGCGATGGCGATGCGCTGCTGCTGACCACCCGAGAGATTCTGCGGGTACTCGCCGGCCTTATGCGCCATCCCGACGCGCTTGAGCGCGGCGATGGCGATCTCGGTCGCCTCCTCCTTGCTCTTCTTTTGCAGCTTGATGGGCGCGAGCGTCAGGTTGCCCAGCACCGTCATGTTGGGATACAGGTTGAACTGCTGAAACACCATGGAGCTATACTTGCGAGCCATCTCCAGGTGATTCTTTTTGGTGAGCGGCGTACCGTCGATGACGACCTCGCCCGACGTGGGCTCCTCCAGATAATCGACGCAACGGATGAGCGTCGACTTACCCGAACCGGAAGGCCCGATCATTACGAGCTTCTCGCCGCGCTTGACGGTAAGGTTGATATCTTTGAGCACATGCAGGTCGCCAAAGTACTTGTTGAGATGCTTGATCTCGATCATGTCTGCCATGAATGTCCCTTCCCTGCGTTTACACGAGCTGAACTATTGTACGGAAAGAACCACGTTTCCGCAGCCCACACTGTATTCCCGTAAAGAACCCGCAATCTTCCACCCACTCATTAGGCACTCATTGGGGACAGACTTAAATGAGTACCCAACGAGCGGGCACTCATTTAAGTCTGTCCCCAATGAGTGCCCTTCAGCTGCCATCAAAAAAGGGGCGCGACCGCAATAGTCACGCCCCCCTCAACATCAACTATGTGTCGGCCGGCACTTACGCCAATTTCGCGCCGACGATCTTTGCTGCTGCCGGCTTATCGAAGTTGCCGCCAGTGGCCTTGCCCAGAGCGCCCATGACCTGGCCCATCTGCTTCTTGGACGTGGCGCCCAGCTCAGCGATAGCCTGCTCGATCAGAGTCTCGAGCTCCTCGCCCGAAACCTGCGCGGGCAGCAGGCTCTCCAGAATCTTGACCTGCTCGGTCAGATTGTCGGTACGCTCCTGGTCGGTACCGGCCTTAATGGACATCTCCAGCGTCTCGCTCGTCTGCTTAATCAGACGCTTGATCATGCTGTTGACGTCTTCCTCGGTCACATCGCGGCGCTCGTTGACCTCGATATTCTTCACCTCGGCCTTAACCTGACGAATGATAGACAGGCGAACCTTGTCCTTGGCCTTCATGGCCGCAATCATTTCCTTCTGCAGCTCTTCGTTGGTCATCTGCAAATCCTCCTCAATAGTGCGGGCGGCACTCGCACGAGCGCCGCCCCATGATTACTTAGTCGTCGACGAATCGTCGGTCGAACTCTTGGTGACGCCCTTCAGGCTGACGTTGTACGGCACGTCCTTGGGCATGGGGTTAACGGTGATGTCGGCGTCCTTCTTGTACTGCTCCAGCCACTCGCTGTACGCAGTGCTCTCTGCCTGCGTCTTCACCACGTTGGAGACATACTTCTTGATGTCCTTGGGCACCTGCTTAATGTCATCGACCTGGCTATCGACATGGAAGTAGTCGGTGCACTTGATGATGTGGTAACCATAGGTCGACTCGACGACGTCGCTCACATCGCCCTTGTTAAGGTCTTCGAGCGCCGCCTGATAGCTGTCGACGAAAGTGGTGAGCTTGTCCCAGCCTACGTCGCCCTTCTTCTCCTTGGAGCCGGTGTCGTCGGAATACCGCTTCACGGCGTCCTCAAAGCTCAGCTCGCCGGAGTTGATCTTGTCCAAGCACTCCTGTGCCTTGGCCTTGGCGGCAGCCTTGTCCTCGTCAGATGCGTCGGAATCGACCTTGATTAGGATATTCGACGAACGACGGGCATCGTTGTAGTTGGACAGGTTCTCATTGATGTAATCGACGATCTCGCTGTCCTTGGGCTTGCTGGTGGGCGCCACGGCATCCTTGAGCTTCTGCTGTGCCAGACTCTCCTTGAGCGAATCCTTGTAGGTGTCCTCGGTGTAGCCGTAGGTCTTGAGAGTTTCCTTAAAAGTCTTGGCGCCGCCCGCGCTCTTGCACGCGTCCTTCCAAGCCTTCTCGACCTCTTTGTCCGACACCGTCACGCCGTTTTCCTTCTGCGCCTGCTGAAGCAGAATCTGCTGCGTGTAGGAGTCGATGAGCTGCTTGCGGTACTTCTTGGGCGTGAGGTCATTGTCGACCAGGTACTGTGCCCAGTCCTTGTCCTTGGTGTAGCCGTTGGACGTGCGCATGCTCATAATCTGCTTGGTCACGGTGTCCTCGGTAAGGTTAGTGCCGTTGATGGTAGCGGCGACACCACCGGTGAGTTTGTAGCCTGTACTAGTATCCTCGGTCTGCGACATCAGGCCGGAGCACGCCATGGCCGAGACGGAGAGCAGCATCGCCAGCACGCCGATGACCACCAGGACAATCTTGACGGTCTTGGACACATAGGTCTTGCGCTGCTTCTTGCGAGAGCTGGAGGCGGCGCGGGACCGTTGCTCGGACGTCGGCGCGACCTCGGGGTTCTTTTTCTTGTTTGCCATGTTTGGCCTTTCGCATCACGAATCGAACAAACGCCATTGTGTCACAACGCAGCCCCCGCGACACACCTGGTGCAAAGGGGACAGGTTAATCTGCACCATTTTGGTGCAAAGGGGACAGGTCTGGCAGTTGGCAGTTAGGGATGTTCCTTTTCTGCCGGCGGTTAGGGACAGTCCCCCAGTGCCGGCAAAAAAGGAACGTCCCCAAGTGCCACCCTAAAAGTGGCGGCGGATGGCGTCGACCATGCCCTGCGGCGTGGTCTGGCCGAGTACATCGGCTGCAGCGTCGGCATCCATAAAGATATTCATAAGCGCTTGCAGGGCCTCGACCTGGCCGCCTGGCTTTGCAATGCCCAGATTGATGATGATCTGCGCCGGCACCGGGGCGCCCATGCCCGCCATCGCGTTAAACGTCACAGGTGCGGCGGGCTTTACCACCGCGATATAGGGCTTGGCCACAAATCCCGGATCGGTATGCGGGATGGCGATATTTGCCGCCGGCATTGCGAGACCCGTGGGATAGGCGTCCTCACGCGTGCGGACGGCGTCGAGCCAACCCTCGGCAATGTAGCCGCGCGGGGCAAGCTCACCCTCGAGCCGTGCAAACACCTCATCCGGTGTAGCACACTCCCAATCAAAAAACACCAGCTCAGGCGCGAAAAGCATCTCGGCGTTATCCGCCATACCGTCCTCCAAAGTTGCATGAGGTTCACAATGCCCCATATGATAGCGAAACGAGACAGGCAAGGTTAGTCGAGGATCTCGATCATCTCGAGTGCACGGGCAGGCGTCAGGCACACCTCAGGCATTGCCTCCAGCATGCGTCGGTCACTCGTGACCACATAGTCAACACCCGCCGTCTCGCCCGAGGCGATGATGAGGTTGTCTTCAAGATCCGGCATACGCTTGCCAAGCATTCGTGCCATCTCGCACTCCGCCAACGAAAGCGGAGAAGCCGTTGCCACCTGCATCATATGCTCGATACAGGCCCATGATGCCGGAGCAAACGACACGTTTACTCCGTTCGCATTCCGCCGGGCCAGTCGCCGAGGCAAAATATAGAACACGTCCTTTGCCGTCGTTGGCGTATACAGAAGGTCGATCTTTCCTGCCTCGGCAAGCTCCACCAGGTGCTTCGCTTCGTCGAATGCCCCCTCTTGCAGGTAATAATCAAGCCACACATTCGTATCCACAAGCAGGCGCTTTGCCTCGATCATCGGCAATTCGCCTCCATGTCGGCAATCATCGCGTCATACATATCATCGCGTACGGCATCCCAGTCTTCCGCAGACGATTCAGCTGGCGCAAAATCCGAAGCGCTTAGCCCCAACGAGGAAAAAGCTAGCCCACACCCCTGCTCGGCAAGGCTCTTCGCGCGGGACACCTCACGCTTATCCGCCACCATAAATCCCGGCAACGCTTGATGCTCGACAAGATAGGCCCAAAGCGCGCGAATGGCATCACTCGGCCCCAATCCATTGCGAGTCAGGACCGCATCGCCACCAGCCTTGAGCATAGGATCGATTCGTGTGTTGAGCTGCACCATCGCCGTTCCCATAGCGGCTCCTTTCTACGTGCTAGCAGTATAGCAAACCTGTTAGGCCACACAAAAGGGCCCCGACCGAGCACGGACGAGGCCCTTACCGGCTTCTTGGTTCTAATGACGACTTTACGCCTCAACGAAACCTAGGCGACCCTTTTACACGAACTAACGCGCCGCATCAATTGCGACCTTGCCGCTCTCCAGCACGTGGACGCGACCGTCGGCAAGCATCTGAACGACCTCGGGATACAGCACATGCTCAATCACGTGGATGTGCTCCTCGAGCGTGTCGACGTCCCAGCCCTCCTCAACAGCCAGCGCACGCTGAGCGATGATAGGGCCGTTGTCGTAAATCTCGTTGGCAAAATGCACGGTCACGCCGGTCACCTTGACGCCGCGGGCAAATGCATCGTCAATCGCATGGGCACCGGTAAAACTCGGCAGCAGCGCCGGGTGTAGGTTGACCACGCGATTGGGGAACGCCGCCAGCAGCGGCGTATGCACCATGCGCATGTAACCGGCCATCACGACGTACTCGCAGCCGCGCTCGAGCAGCTCGTGCGCGATGATCTCGTCGGCGGCGATGGGATCGGCATAGACATCCTTGGACAGCGTGAGCGTCTGGATACCCGCACGTTCGGCACGCTGCAAGCCCTTGGCCGAAGGACGGCTCGACACCACAAGCTCAATCGAGGCGTTGAGCTTGCCGGCGGCGATCAGGTCGATCAGCGCCTGCAGGTTGGTACCCGAACCGCTGATGAGCACGCCAATCTTGAGCGGCTCGGCAGTATCGGTGCCGGTCGGACGGGTGTAGGGCACAAAGCCCAGGCCCTCGGCAGCAGCCATCTGCTCGTTAGCGCTCATCGGAGTACACGACCTTACCGGAACCCTCGACGCACTCGCCCACGCGGAACGGCTTCTCGCCCAGCGCGACCAGAGCCTCGGTCACGGCAACCTCGTCCTCGGGGGCAACGATCAGGCACAGGCCGACGCCCATGTTGAAGGTCTTGCATGCCTCGTTGGGCGCGAGCTCGGCCTGACGCGACACGTAGGTGATGACGGGCGGAACATCCCAGCCCATCTCGGCGCCGTTACGGGTGACCACGGCGTCGACGTCGTCGGCGAGCGCGCGGTTGAGGTTCTCGGTAATACCGCCGCCGGTGATATGGGCAATGGCGTGAACGTTGGCGCCGCCGCGCAGCAGCTCCAGAATCGGCTTGACGTAGATGCGCGTAGGGGCCAGCAGAGCATCGGCCAGCGAAGCACCGCCGAGCTCCTCGAGCGGACGGCTCAGTTCCTCGGCCTTAGCGGCGGCCTCGGGCGTGCCCGGCTTGATGCCGTCGACACCGATGACCTTGCGCACGAGCGAGTAGCCGTTGGAGTGCACGCCGGTGGAAGGCAGGCCCAGAATCACGTCGCCGGGGCGAACGTTCGCGGGGTCAAGCATCTTGGGACGATCGACAACACCCACGGTAAAGCCGGCGAGGTCGTAGTCGGCCGGAGCCATAACGCCCGGGTGCTCGGCCATCTCGCCGCCCACGAGCGCGCAGCCCGCGAGCTTGCAGCCGTCGGCCACGCCCTTGATGATCTTTGCCATGTGCTCGGCCTCAATGTGACCGATGGCAACGTAATCCAGGAAGAACAGCGGCTCGGCGCCCGAAGCCAAAATGTCATTGACGCACATGGCGACCAAGTCCTGGCCCACCGTCTCGTGACGGTCCATGATCTGGGCGAGCACAAGCTTGGTGCCCACGCCGTCGGTGCCGCTAATCAGGATCGGGTCTTCCATATCCTTAAGCGCGGCGGCCGAGAACAGGCCGCCAAAGCCACCGATGCCGCCGATGACCTCGGGGCGGTTGGTGTCCTTGACCATCTGCTTAATAGCGTCGACGGCGCGGCCGCCCTCGGCGGTATCAACGCCGGCGTCCTCATACGTCACATGCTTGCTGTCGCTCATCTGAGCCTTCCTCTCCCACTACCGTGGCGCCGCGCGGGCGCCAAACGGTGCTCATAGTTGCGTTCATTTCGGCGCGCGCCATAACAGCGCGCGCCGTCATATCAACAAAACAGCAGATAAAACCTGCCAAAATAAACCTGTCCCTAAATGGCAGGTTTTAGGCCTCGCCGTGCTTCTCTTCCCAGCTGCGGTCGTCGTATTTCTCGACCACGGCGTCGTCGTCAAAGTACAGCGGCTTGTCCAGGTTGCGGGGCTTAAAGCCCTCCATAAACTTGTCGCGGCCAAAGCTCTCGGGAATCGCCACGGGATAGCGGCCGGTAAAGCACGCGTCGCAGTAGCCGCCCTTGGGCATGACCTTAAGCAGACCCTCGACCGAAAGGAAGGCCAACGAATCGGCGCCAATGTGCTCGCAGATCTCATCGACCGTCTTGTTGGCGCTGATGAGCTGCGACTGCACGTCGGTATCGATACCGTAGAAGCACGGCCAGATGACCTCGGGCGAGTTGATGCGGATATGAATCTCCTTGGCACCGGCGTTGCGCAGCATCTTGACGAGCTGCACCATGGTGGTGCCGCGCACAATGGAGTCGTCGATGACGACCAGGCGCTTGCCCTCGATGTTGTCGCGCAGCGGGTTGAGTTTCATACGCACGCCCATGGCACGCAGCTCCTGCGTAGGCTCGATGAACGTACGGCCCACGTAGCGGTTCTTGATAAGGCCCTCGCCAAAGGGAATGCCACTCTCGTGCGAATAGCCCTCCGCGGGCGGCAGGCCGGAGTCGGGCACGCCGATGACCAGGTCGGCCTCGACGGGCTCCTCATGTGCCAGCTGACGACCCATGTCATAACGGCAGGCGTAGACGCTCTTGCCGTTCATGATGGAATCGGGGCGAGCGAAGTAGACCTGTTCAAAGATGCAGTTAGCAGGCTCTTCGGCAGCAGGCACACCCTGCTCGGACACCAGCCCCTCAGCGCTGATGCGCAAAATCTCACCGGGACGGACGTCGCGGACGTACTCGGCGCCCACAATGTCGAGCGCACAAGTCTCGGAGGCGACGACCCAGCCGCCGGCGCGGGTGACATGGGTGGTGGCGCCAACCGTCGCGGCGCCGTCCTGCGACGGCAGCTGCGAAACGGATGCGGCGTCGGCTTGGTCCAGTCCCTCATCCACCAGCTTGCCCAACACGAGCGGGCGAATGCCGTGCGGATCGCGGAAGGCGTAGAGTGCCTGCTCATTGATGAGCGTCATGGCGTAGCCGCCGCGCACGAGCTCCATGGTCTTGCGAATGCCCTCGCGCAGATGGCCCGTACGCTGGGTAAAGTAGCCGATGAGCTTGGTCGCGACCTCGGAATCCGAGTTGGAGAGGAACGGCACGCCCAGCTCGATCAGCTGGCGGCGCAGCTCGTCGGTGTTGACGAGGGTGCCGTTGTGCGCGAGCGCAATAATGACGCTATTGATGGTAGAGAGGTGCGGCTGAGAGGCTTCCCAGCTCTTGGCGCCGGCGGTGCCGTAGCGCACATGACCCACGGCCAGCTGACCGGAGAGCGTCGACAAGTCGGCGTTGGAGAACACGCGGTCGAGCAGGCCCAGATCCTTGCGGACCATAACCGTACCGCCGTCACCCACGGCGATTCCCGCCGATTCTTGGCCACGGTGCTGCAGTGCACGCAGGCCAAAGTACGTCAGTCGAGCCACGTCGCGTTCGGGCGCCCAGACACCAAAAACGCCGCATTCCTCATGCAGCTGGTCGGAGTCCGGATCATACGTCGACATGGCGTTCACCTGTCCCGCGGCACGCTCGGCCGCGCGGATGGTTTCTTGAGACATGGCATCCCCTCAGAGCCTCGTATTTTGGCGTTACCCGCCTTATTATACGCACGGCGCGACGCGCTCCCCAGCGCATGAGCAGCGCTTTTTAAAAGCCCACCGAGCTAATAATCCGTTTTGCGGCCAAACATTTTATCGGTCCGTCCAGTGCAAGCGCCCGCGCCCCCAGATGGCCGCCGCGTCCACCGTTGGGGATTACAAAGTTGCAATTGGGACGTTCGCCCTGTCTTTTGGCAGGTCGGCGGCGTATCCTTATAACCTACAACAAAGCGAGAAAGGTTCTGTATGGATCGAAACGAACTCGACCCCAGCGTCCCCAGCGCCACGGAGGTCAAGAAGATCCCGCTCATCATTAAGGTGTACGCCGTCCTGTGCATCCTGTCCGGCGTGGGAACGCTCCCGTCAGTCGGCGCCTTTATGTGGCAGGTCATCACCGCGCTCATCAACGGCAACGCCGCCGCCAAGCTCGGCGACAACACACTCGTCGCGGTCGGCCTTATCGTCGCCGGCATCATGCTCTCTGCGGCAAGTGCCGTCATCCTAATCATCTTTGGCCTGGACCTTATCAAGAACCAGCGCCGCAATGCCGCCCGCCTGTCCTACATCCTTATTGCATTCACCGTCGTCGAGCTTTTGGTCGATGTGATGCTCCAGGGCATCGGGCCCTTCTTGCTTCGTCCCGCTATTCAGCTCGGTATCCTCATCGCGCTTTCGGCCACCGTCGACCCCACGCTGCGCCAGGAGCGCGAACTGCAGCGCCGCCTGCAGGAGATGCTCGACCGCGACGCCGCGGCGGAGGGCATGCTCGGCCGCGATGAAACCGGCGAGGGCTATATCAAGCTCAACTACTTCAACCTGTTCTGGGTATTCTTCGTCTGCTGCGTGCTCGGCCTGATCGCCGAGGACATCTGGCACATGACGGTCGACGACCCGGGCGTCTACCAGAACCGCGCCGGTATGCTGTTTGGTCCCTTCAGCCCCATCTATGGCTTTGGCGCCGTACTCATGACCATGGTGCTCAACCGCTTCTATAAAAAGAACCCCATCATCATTTTCCTGGTAAGCGCTGTGCTCGGTGCGAGCTTCGAGGTGTTCGTGGGCTGGTTTATGCAGACCTCATTTGGCGTGGTCTCATGGAGCTACTCGCACATGAAGCTGTTTGGCATGCCCGACCCACTCGCCGTCCTTACGGGCGGACGCACCTGCACGGGCTTTGCCTGCCTGTGGGGCCTGGGCGGCCTTATCTGGATCAAGCTACTGCTGCCGAGGCTGCTCAAGCTCATCAACATGATTCCGTGGAAGAGTCGCTACTCGGCTACCGTCATCTTTACCGTCATTATGCTGGTCGACGGCGTCATGACGCTGCAGTCGCTCGACTACTGGTACCAGCGCGTCAACGGCACGGAGCCGGATATTCCCGTCGCGCAGTTCTACGGCAAGTATTTCGATAACGACTACATGGAGAACCGCTTCCAGAGCATGACCATGAGTCCCAAGGATGCGACGCGCGTGTAGCGCCAAGCAATGCCGAGATTTTCCAACGCACAGAAAAGCCCGCTGGCAGACTGATTTGAACTGCCAGCGGGCTTTTTGTTGGCGAGTGCTGCTGCCGGCATTACGCCTCGCGCTCGACCTCGCTCACACACTCATTTTTGATGGTACCGACGAGCGCCTGCAGCGCATCGACCACATGCGGGCGAATGTCCCCGCCAATGAGCACGAGCATGATGTCGTCGCCCACGGTAAGCTCGCCGCTCGCCAGCCACACGCGCACATAGCCGATACCCGGCATCGAGCGCGTTGCCTCGATAGCGGCCTGCACCTTATCGGCATCGAAGCCAAACACCATGCCGCCCACCTTATGTCCAGGCGCCACACCATCTGTCTCGACCCCACGCGCCTCGGACTTAGGCGTTGCACGCACCACGCCGTTGTGTGTCAGGTACATACCGCACGCAGGCGCCGACGAATCGGCCTTGGCCTCGCGCAGCCAAGCATCAACCGAAGGCATCGATTTGCCACTTTCAAGCATCATTTCTCCTTTTTACCGTCGTCGAGCAGCTCATTTGGGACGGGGCTTTTTAGCTACTCTCGAACAACTTATTCCTCGACCGGCGTGAGCACCATGACGGCGCGCGTATTGCTAAATGACAGCGAGCGGCAGGTCACAAGCGTTACGACCTTGGTTGCCGAAGCGGCACGATCGGTGGCATCGCTCGCCACGGCCGAAGCGCCGTCGAGCATCTCGGACAGGTAATTCTTCAGTCCGTCATCACCCTCAAAGTTGGGCGTGCGCGCCTTGGCATACGTGTCCTCGACCACCTTGGTCGCCAGCGGGCGCAACTTATACGTCGCATCGCGCGTGATGTAGTACACGTATTCCATGCTGTCGAATGTCGCCTGATCGGTCGTATCCGAAATCACGTTGAACATCGAACCGTCGTTCATGTGATGACCGTAAATCGTGGTCTGCTGATCCACCATGCCCGGCGCAGTGTCGTCGCTATCCAAAAAGATGGCGCCCGACGCATTGGCGGTGCCGTCGAACAGCGTGTTGAGGTACTTGGAGTTGTTGTTGGTCTGCACCACGGGGTAGTTGATGTTGGTGCCGGGCGCGTAAATCCAACCCACAACCTCGGGATTTGTCTGGGCAAGCGCATTGAAGTCGATAATCGGCACGCCACTGGCGTCCTTGTCGCTCACATATTGTTTTTCGATCTTTTGATACGACTCGCTCGCCTGCTTGTAGCCAATCTGCGCGTTGATAAAGATGGCGGCCGCAGCAACGATTAGGCCGATGCCAATAATGATGAGCAAGATGGGGATAACGGAGCGGCGCTTTTTTCGCGGCGGCTCGGCATAGCTCGATGGCGCGGTATGCGTCGAAGAGCGAGGTGACTTCTTGGCGGTACTGTATGACGAAGGGCGATATGCAGCAGGTGTATCCTGACGGCGATGCTTCGCCGGCGTCACGGGGCGTGGCGCGCGCGGCTGCTGAGGAGAGGATGTCCGACCCTGCTGCGGCGCGCGGGCTGCTCCCGACTTGGCTGGATCGGGAATCCGAGAAGCCGAAAAACGCTTTCCCTGATAGTCGGACATGGCTCTCCTTATGCTGCAAATGGACTGGCAGAGCGCTTAGGCGTCAGCCATCTCCTGCTTCATCTTCTCGATAACCTTGCGGTACTCGGGGTCGCATGCGCCCAGAATCTGCGTGGCGTAGATGGCAGCGTTCTTGGCACCGTTGATGGCCACACAGGCAACGGGCACGCCCGAAGGCATCTGCACCATCGACAGCAGCGAGTCCATACCACCCAGGTCGCTCGTCTTCATAGGCACGCCGATGACCGGCAGCGGCGTAAAGGCCGCCACGACACCGCCCAGGTGAGCAGCCTTGCCGGCAGCAGCGATAATCACCTTGATGCCGCGATCGGCAGCGGTCGAGGCCCACTCATGGACCTTCGCCGGCGTGCGGTGCGCACTTGCAATCACGAGCTCATAGGGCACGCCCAGCGCCTCGAGCTCGGCGGTGCAACCTTCCATAACACCCAGATCGGACTTGGAGCCCATGATGATCCCGACAACCGGCTTCTGATCTGCCATAAACAAAGACCTCCTGTTGAGAGCGGTGACGCGGCGAATCCACGACCCTTAACTACTGAGAGTAGTATAGCTGCTCCCGTCCCTGCGGTCTGCGTGTGCCCCGCGGCGGTCTGGTGTTTTCATCTTCACTCCGGTTGCTTCGCAAAGTCGTTCAGACGAAAACACCAGACCGCCGCGGGGCACCCTCGACCTACCGGGAATTGCTATGACGTACGTTGGCTGAAATGTTAGTGCGGGCGCCTTCGTTCGAATGAACGAAGGCGCCCGCACTCTTTTTTATTCAGCCCTAGTCATCGCGCAAAGCCCCTTCGGCAGCACCACGGTGCAACCGAGTCACCGTAGGCCGGGGCGGAGGGGGCCGAGTTTCCCACTGAGCGACTCTGCTTGCAGCCGGAGCGAAGGGGGAAACTCGGCCCCCTCTGCCCCGGCCGGACAGGTCGCACTACACCGTGTGCTGCGGCAGGTCCTGCAGGGCGATGACGTCCATGCCCATGTCGTTGGCACTGCCGTGACCCTGCTGGTCCTCGCGCACGGCCTCGATGGCACTCACGTACGTGTTGGCGGCAGACATCGCGGTCACGCAGGTCACACCGCGTCGCACTGCCTCGGTGCGCAGCAGATAGCCGTCGCCACGCGACCCCGGACCATACGGCGTGTTGATGATCACCGCGATCTTGCCATCGGCGATGAGGTCACCGATGTTGGGGCGCTCGCCGTCGTGCGGGCCGCTGATCTTTTCCACGACTTCGCACGTCACGTTGCCTCCACGCAGCACGCGCGCCGTACCCTCGGTGGAGCAGATGTCAAAGCCCAGGTAGCGCAGGATGCGGGCGACCGAAAGGATATGGCGCTTGTCGCGGTCGCACACACTGATGAACACCTTGCCGGCACTCGGGTCGGGCAGCTTGTAGTCAATCGCCAGCTGCGTCTTGGCGTATGCCTCGGGATAGCTCTTGGCGATACCCATGACCTCGCCGGTCGACTTCATCTCGGGCCCCAGGATAACGTCGGCACCGGGGAAACGGCCCCAGGGCATAACGGCTTCCTTCATGCAGAACCAATCGAGCTGACGCTCGTCGCTCGGCAGGCCCAGGCTCGCGATGGAATCGCCCGCCATGATACGCGCCGCGCACTTGGCCAGCGGCACGCCGGTGGCCTTGGAAATAAACGGCACGGTACGGCTCGCGCGCGGGTTTGCCTCGATCACGTAGACGGTCTCGCCCTTGATGGCGTACTGCACGTTGACCAGGCCGCGGACTCCCAGCGCCATCGCGATGCGGCGCGTGGTCTCGCGAAGCTTTGCCTGCAGGCTCTCGCTAAAGCTGAACGGCGGAATGCAAGTCGCGGAGTCGCCGGAGTGAATACCGGCCTCCTCGATATGCTCCAGGATACCGCCGATGTAGACCTCTTCGCCATCGCACAGGGCGTCGACGTCGGACTCGATCGCACCCTCCAGGAAGCGGTCCAGGTACACCGGGTAGTCGGGGCTAATGCGCGCAGCCTCGGCCATGTAATCGCGCAGATGCTCGGCATCGTAGGCGATCATCATGCCGCGGCCGCCCAGCACGTAGCTCGGACGCACCAGCAGCGGGTAGCCGATATGCGCGGCCACGGACTCGGCCTCCTCAAACGAGGTGGCCTGGCCCGCCGGCGGGTACATGATGCCCAGCTTGTCGAGTAGGGCGGCGAAGCGCTCGCGGTCCTCGGCAAAGTCAATGGCATCGGGCTTGGTGCCCATAATGTTCACGCCGCTCTCCTCGAGCATGCGCGCCAGCTTAAGCGGGGTCTGGCCACCGAGCGTCACCACGACGCCGTCGGGACGCTCAACATCGATGACATCCATGACGTCCTCGTAGGTGAGCGGCTCAAAGTACAAGCGGTCCGAGGTGTCGTAGTCAGTCGAGACGGTCTCAGGGTTGCAGTTGACCATGATGGTCTCGAAGCCCCGGGCCGCCAGCGCATAGCTCGCATGCACGCAGCAGTAGTCAAACTCGATACCCTGGCCAATGCGGTTGGGGCCGGCACCCAGGATCATCGCCTTGGGCTTGTCCACCGGCGTGGTCTCGTCGGGAGCCACGCACTTCTTGGCATCCGGGCTCGTGCGGTAGATGTTCTCGTACGTCTTGTAGTGGTACTCCGTGGCGCTCGAGAACTCGGCCGCGCAGGTATCGACCGTCTTCATGCTGGGAACCACGCCCAGACCCTTGCGGTAGGCGCGCACAAAGCGCTCGTCCGAGCCGGTCAGCGCGGCGATCTCGGCATCGCTTGTGCCATACTGCTTGAGCAGGCGCATTGCGTCGGCGTCAATGTCCTCCACACGCAGGCCGCGGATGCTCTCCTGAACTTGCACCATATCGTTGATACGGTTGAGGTACCACGGATCGATACCGCAGATGGCATGGATACGCGCGACATCCCAGCCACGGCGCAGGGCCTCGACCACAAAGAAGATGCGATGCTCGGTCGGCGTTGCCACGGCCTGAGCGAGCTCATCGTCGCTCAGCTTGTCGGCACCTTCCTTGCCACCGACACAAATGCCCTGGTGTCCGTCCTCCAGCGAGCGCATGGCCTTGCCAAAGGCCTCCTCGAAGGTGCGGCCGATCGCCATGATCTCGCCCACGGCCTTCATGCGCGTGGTGAGCGTGGGGTCGGTACCCTTGAACTTCTCGAAGGCAAAGCGCGGCACCTTGACCACGCAGTAGTCAATCGTGGGTTCAAAGCAGGCAGGCGTTGCCTTGGTAATATCGTTGACGATCTCGTCAAGCGTGTAGCCCACAGCCAGGCGCGCGGCGGCCTTGGCGATGGGGAAACCCGTGGCCTTGGAGGCCAGCGCGGACGAACGGCTCACGCGCGGGTTCATCTCGATGACGATCAAACGACCGGTGTTGGGGTTCACGGCAAACTGCACGTTGGAGCCACCGGTCTCGACGCCGATCTTCTCCAGGATGGCGAGCGAGGCCACGCGCATGCGCTGATACTCAAGGTCGGAGAGCGTCTGCGCCGGCGCCACGGTGATGGAGTCGCCGGTGTGCACGCCCATGGGGTCGAGATTCTCGATGGAGCACACGATGATGCCGTTGCCGGCGTGGTCACGCATGACCTCCATCTCATACTCTTTCCAGCCCTCGATGGACTCCTCGACCAGCACCTCGTGGGCAGGCGAGAGTTCCAGGCCCTGGCTCACGATGGAGACGAGCTCCTCGTGGGTGTGGGCGATGCCGCCGCCGGCGCCGCCGAGGGTAAAGCTCGGGCGCAGTACACAGGGATAGCCTACGCGCTCGGCGATAGCCTCCGCGTCGGCCACGCTGTAGGCATAGCCCGAGCGCGCGACCTCCAGGCCAATCTCGGCCATGGCCTCGTTAAAGAGCTTGCGGTCCTCGCCACGCTCGATAGCGGCCAGGTCGCAGCCGATCATCTCGACGCCGTACTTGTCCAGCGTGCCGTCTTTCGCCAGCTCGACGGCGGCGTTCAGACCGGTCTGGCCGCCCAGCGTGGGCAGCAGCGCGTCCGGGCGCTCTTTCTTGATTACGCGCTCGATAAACTCGGCGGTGATGGGCTCGACATAGGTGCGGTCGGCAAGACCCGGGTCGGTCATGATGGTCGCCGGGTTGGAGTTGACCAGGATGACCTCAAAGCCATCCTCCTTGAGCACCTTGCAGGCTTGGGCGCCGGAGTAGTCAAACTCACAGGCCTGGCCAATAACGATGGGGCCCGAACCAATGACGAGGATGCGCTTGATGTCGGTACGTTTAGGCATGTTTAAAACCTCCTAGAGAGGCTGACTCAATGTTTTGAAAAAGTCAGCGAGGGTGCAGCTGGTGCATCAGGTTGCCGTGATGCGAGGGCGCGCTGGGCTTATGCCCGCGCGTCCGAAGCAGAACGGCAAGATGATGTGCCAGATGCAGCCGCAGCGTCGACCGGTCCGCCGTTCGGTAGAACGGCGGAACCACCATCGGCAAAATTCCAGCCGGCGAGGCGGTCCTTCGCGGTGTCGATGTCCAGGTAGTTCTCCTCGCCGTCCATGAGTCGCGTGAAGGCGGTAAAGAGATAGTGGGCATCGGTGGGACCGGGCGAAGCCTCGGGGTGGTACTGGACCGAGAAGCACGGGGCGTCGAGCAGCTGGATGCCCTCGGCGGTGCCGTCGTTGAGGTTCACGTGCGTCAGGCGAATGTGGCCGAAGCGCTCGTTCATCACGACCGGCGCGATGCCGCGACGCACCCAGACGCGCAGGTCGCCATCGGCCGCATGCTCGGTCTCGCCGCCGGAAAGCTCCGGGATCAGTTTGCCCAGACTGGGGAACAGCAGGCCAAAGCCGTGGTTTTGCGCGGTAATCTCCACGCGACGGCTCACCAGGTTCATAACCGGCTGGTTACCGCCACGGTGACCGAATTTAAGCTTTTCCATTTGGGCGCCGCACGCCAAGCTGATCATTTGGTGACCAAGGCAAATGCCAAAGACCGGCACCTTGCCGATCAGCTGCTGCACCTGCTCGTAGGTCTCCACCACGGCATCGGGGTCGCCGGGGCCGTTGGATAAAAAGACGCCGTCGGGATTCATGTCGAGCACCTGCTGGGCGGGCGTATCCCACGGCACGACAGTAAGGTCGCAGCCGGCGCGGACGAGGCCCTCCAGAATGCCGCGCTTGACGCCGCAGTCGTAGGCGACCACTTTGTGGCGGGCAGGAGCAGCAGGGGCAAGCGCAAAGTCATGCGTAGCGGGCAGGTCGGCAGCTGCAAACTCGTGAGGTGCGGGGCAGCTCACAGTCTTGACCAGATTCTCGCCCACCAGCGTCGGCGCTGCGGCCAGACGCTCGGCAAGCTCGTCGGCGTCAAAGATCTCGGTCGAGATAATGCCCATCTTGGAGCCGTTGTCGCGCAGGTGGCGCACCAGGGCACGGGTGTCGACGCCCTCGATGGCGACGATGCCGTGGGCACGCAGGTACTCCGGCACGCTGACGGCCGAACGCCAGTTGGAAGGCGTAGCGCACATGTCGCGGACGATCATACCGCGCATGGCGGGAGCGCTCGCGGGGCGAGCGGTATCGCCGGGGAAGGCCGACTGGACGTCGGTCTCATCAATGCCGTAGTTACCGATCTGCGGATAGGTCATGGTTACAATTTGGCCGGCATAGCTCGGGTCGGTCATGACCTCAAAATAGCCCTCAAGCGAGGTATTGAAGCAGACCTCGCCGGTCGCGGTACCCTCGGCACCGCATGCACGGCCATAAAAAATGGTCCCATCCTCAAGGTACAGGATGCAGGGACCGCAGGTGCCCTTGCTGGTTTTGGCCAGCATGCGCTGGCAAAGCTCGCTGGGCGCGAAGGTGCGGGCAGCAGCGCCCGCAGTATGGTTGTTCGCCATAATTCTCCTTCCCGGTCTCACAGGACCGGCTTAAAGGTTGGTAGTTAGGCCTCGCGGTATTGTAACCGCAAGTATGCTCCATGGCGTTAATTTCATCGAAATGTTTACGAAATGATAATTATGACTTTCTATGCATAATGATTTTTCTGGGACGGGGATTAAAAATCATCCCGCGCGGGCACTTGGCTCACGCGGGATGATGGTGTCTTATTTATCCTGCTCCAGCAGATCGGACGGTGTGCGATCTGGCTTACCGCCGCGGAAGATCTCGCGACCGTGCAGGCGATGTTCCAAGTCGCGCTCGGCCTTTTCCTCCGTGATCTTGGTCTGGCTTACCGCCGGGTCCTCAATCAGTGACGACACCGAGTTCACCTGCTTTTGGATGCGCTCGGCAATCGTGTCGTCCATGCTCACGATACGCATCTTCCAGTCGATGCTCGTGGCATTTGACGAGCTCTTGGTCCACACAAACGTCAAAATGGCGCTCTGATGACCCCTCGCGGGGAACATGCCAAAGAAGGAATCATGCTGGATATTGCTGTCCTCATCGATATAGGCGTGCACGTTGTACACCACGCGGTCGATCTTATCGTTGAGCAGCGCGTTGGTCGCAAGTGCCGCGGCCTGGATCTGCCCGTTGGACAGCAGCTCAAGCTCGTTGGCAGACGATGTGTCCAACACCGTTACCTCGACCGTGCCCGTACGTTCATCGGCTTCATCGACGGTAAAGTCGAGCGGGAACTGCGTAAAGCCGTTACCCCACTCGAGTCCACCCTTGAGTGCCGTAGAAACGGTATCGACCGAAACGCTCTCGGACAGGTTGGCAGTGTTCAGACGGCGCATCACGCCGTAGCCGATCTGCATTCCCACGATCAGTACCAGGATGCCGATGACCACAGCCATGGCGGTCTTCGTAATGGTATGGCTCACCTGCGAGCCCGAAGGGTCGTCCTCGGACAGCGGGTCGATCTGTTTTGTCTGGCTTGCGCGATCTTCGCTGCGAAGCTGCGCCAGCGCCGCCTTGTCGCCGCGCTTGGCCGCAGCCTCTTTTTCGCGCATGCGCTCGGTGCGCTTTTTGGCAAGCGTCGGATCCAAAACGCCGGATGCGTCGATCTCGGAGAATAACTCCGTCACTTCTTCCGGAGTCAAAGGGTTCTTCTCAGCCATATACTTCCTGTCGTATCAATCAGTCGAGCTCGTGCGCACGCGCACCTTCGAACTGCATTCGATAGTAACGGGCATAGGTGCCGCCACGGGCGAGAAGCTGCTCGTGCGTACCACGTTCCACAACGCGACCATGCTCGACGGTCGCAATCTCGTCGGCATGTTTAATGGTCGAGAGACGGTGGGCGATGATGATCGTGGTGCGACCGCGTGCCAGGCGCTCGAGCGACTCCTGCACCGCTTCCTCGCTCTCGTTATCCAAGGCGCTCGTCGCCTCGTCCAGGATCAGGATCTTGGGGTTCTTGAGAAACACGCGCGCAATGGCTACGCGCTGCTTCTGGCCGCCCGAAAGACGGCTGCCGCGCTCGCCCACGACCGTGTCGTAGCCCTGCGGCAGCGACTCAATGAAGGCATCGATATTGGCGCGGCGAGCGGCCTCGGCGACCTCTTCTGCCGTGGCGCCTGGCCTGCCGTAGGCGATGTTCTCGCCAATCGTACCGTCAAACAGATAGACATCCTGCTGCACCAGGCCAATGGCGCGGCGCAGACTCTGTTGCGTCACGTCGCGCACGTCCTGGCCGTCGATGCTGATGGATCCAGCAGCCACGTCATAAAAGCGCGGCAGCAGCGAACACGTTGTGGACTTGCCGCCGCCCGAGGGGCCAACCAGCGCAATGGTCTGGCCGGGCTTGATAGACAGGTTCATATGGTCGATAACAGGGCGCCCGTCGGCGCCGCCCTCGCCCAATTCAACATCCTCGTAGCTAAAGCACACGTCGCGATATTCAACCGCGCCAGCCGTCACCTGCAGATCCGCGGCATCCGGCTTGTCCTGGATATCCGGGGCGGTCGAAAGTACCTCGTCCATGCGCTTAAAGCCGGCGATGGCCTTCTGATACGTCTCAGCCGAGTTCACAAGCGTCTCGAGCGGGGTGCAGAACAGTGAAATGTAGAGCGCGAAGGTCGCCATATCGACCGCCTGCAGCTGGCCTTGCGCCACCAGCCAACCACCCAGCAGCACCACAATCACGTACAGCACGCCCGAGAGCAGGCCATACGTCGCAGTGTAGACGCCCATGGCGTGATACATATTCTCCTTGGACGAAAGATAGCGGTCGTTGGAGGCGCGGAACTTGGAGCGCTCAGCCTCCTCGTTCGCAAAACTCTTTACCACGCGCATGCCTGCCAGCGAATCCTGCAGCTGAGCATTAATGCCGCTGATCTTTTTGCGGTTGTCGCTAAAGACCTCGCGCATGCGCATGTTCTGCCAAAACATAATGACCGCAAACGCCGCCGTCACCACGGCCATGGCAAGCGCCAGCACCGGGGCAATAGCAAAGAGAATCACAAACGAGCCGACGATCTCGATGCCGCAGATGATAATCCACTCGGGCACGTGGTGTGCCGCCTCGCAGATATCGAACAGGTCGTTGACCACGCGGCTCATCATGTCACCCGAGCTGTTGCGATCGAAGTACGCAAAGCTAAAGCGCTCGTACTGATCGAACAGGTCCTCGCGCATCTTGGACTCCATGCGCGCGCCCATCACGTGGCCCCAGTAACTCACAAAGTAGCGACAGGCGCAGCGGATGGCATACATCAGTACCAGGCCAACCGCGATCATACCGAGCGTCTGCATAATAGCAGCCTGACCCTGGGTAAAGAGCCCACCGGTCAGATTGCGCAGAATGATAGGAAACGCCAAGTCAATGGCGGCAAGCACCAGGGCACAAACAGTATCGGCAACAAAAAGCCCCATCTGGGGCTTGTAATACGAAAGAAACCTCTTCAGCATGTGATCCTCAAAGAAATATCAGCAACGTAAGGCCCTGGGACAAAGCAATCAGCAGTACTTGTCCCAGGGCTACCCCCACTCGTTAAAGCTCCGCGCCCCCAAGGCGGTGCGCGATGCTATCGCAGGCCAAGGCGCCCACGACGGTCTTGGCATCTTCGATCCTGCCGTCGAGCACGGCGTCGATCAGCTCGTGCAGCGGCACGAGGTCCACGTTGACGAACTCGTCATCATCGGGGTTGGGCGCATCGAACTCGAGCTTGGTGGCCAGGTAGATATGAATGATCTCATCGCAGAAGCCGCAGGTCGTGACAATCGACGTCAAAAAGCGAATGCGACCGGCCCTAAAGCCCGTCTCCTCGTGCAACTCGCGCTTGGCGCAATCGAGTGGATCCTCGCCCGGATCGAGCTTACCAGCGGGAATCTCGACCGTCACGCGGTCGATGGCGGTGCGGTACTGACGCACCAGCACAATCTTGCCGCTCTCGGTCAGCGCCACAACGGCCGCCGCGCCAGGATGTCGAATCACATCGCGGGCGCTGCGGTGACCGTTGGGCAGCTCAACCTCAAGACGGTGGACGTCGAGGATCTTGCCTTTCCAGGCGCACTCCTCCGAAAGAATCTTCTCGTGTAGCTCGGCATCGTGCGGGTCGTCATCGCCCAGCACCAGCATCGGCTCGTCGACAACCTCGCCACCCGGCTCGCCCTCGGCGTGTCCGTACGCGCGGCCATCTTCCTCGACGATCTGCGCGTCCACGAGTTCTTCGTTCTTCTCGTCCATCCGTCTCATTCCTCTCGGACTTTAGGCATCCCAGGCGTCGCGGCCACGCAGTGCGCGCAGACCGATGTCGTGACGCAGGGTCTTGCCCTCAAAATCAATCTTCTCGCAGGCCTCGTAGGCAAGGTTGCGGGCGTTCTCGAACGTGTCGCCCAGCGCGGTCACGGCAAGCACTCGGCCACCGTTGGTCACGAGCTGACCGTCCACCACGGCGGTGCCGGCATGGTACACGGTCACGTTCTCCATGGCCTCGGCGTCGGCGATGCCGGTGATGACTTTGCCCTTCTCATAGCTGCCGGGGTAGCCCGCGCTCGTCAGGACAACGGCCACAGCCCACTCGTCACGCCAATCGAGCTCAATCTGATCAAGCTCGCAGTTGGCGCAGGCGAGCATAACCTCGACCAGGTCGTTCTTGAGGCGCGGCAGCACGACCTGCGTCTCGGGGTCGCCAAAGCGGGCATTGAACTCCAGCACCTTGGGGCCGGCGGGGGTGAGCATAAAGCCACCGTACAGGCAGCCGCGGTAGTCGATACCCTCGGCAGCAAGCTCGGCCACGGTCTGCTCCATGACCGCCACCATGGTGGCGTGCTCCTCGTCGGTCACGATGGGCACCGGGCTGTAAACGCCCATGCCGCCGGTGTTGGGGCCAAGGTCGCCCTCGAGCGCGCGCTTGTGGTCCTGCGAGGTGGCCATGGGGCGCACGGTCTTGCCGTCGGTAAAGGCCAGCAGCGAACACTCGGGGCCAACCAGCATCTCCTCAATGACAACGGTGTTGCCGGCATCACCAAAGGTACCGCCAAAGCACTCGCGCACGGCCTCTTCGGCCTGCTCGAGCTCAGTCGCCACGATAACGCCCTTGCCTGCGGCCAGGCCGTCAGCCTTCACGACCAGCGGGGCACCCTGCTCGCGCACATAGGCAAGAGCCGAAGCCTCGTCAGTAAACGAGCCGTAGGCGGCCGTCGGAATGCCGGCACGCTCCATGAGCTGCTTGGAGAATAGCTTGGAGCCCTCCATCTGGGCACCCTCGGCACCCGGACCAAAGCAGGGAATACCCGCCGCGCGCACGGCGTCGGCCACGCCCGCCACGAGCGGAGCCTCGGGGCCAATCACCACGAGTCCGCATCCATGGCTCTGGGCAAACGCCGCCACGGCCGCAGGATCGCAATCGTCGAGAACCACGTTCTCGCCGCAGCTCGCGGTGCCGCCGTTACCCGGCGCAATGTAGAGCTTGCCGGCGCGCGGTGATGCTGCGAGCTTAGCTGCCAAAGCGTGCTCGCGGCCGCCGCTGCCCAACAACAGGATGTCGATGGTTTGAGTGTCCGCCTTCAAGGGTGCCTCCTCTATGGATGAATGGCTCGCTCCGCGCGAGCCTTTTGCAAGCAAATATACCCCTCGGCCGCCCGCTTGGGCTGCAAAGGGGTATATCGCAATAACCGAATAGTGCCGATTACTTCCAGAATCGGTTGATGATCTGCTCGCGATCGGCGCCGACGCCAATGAACGTCACGCGGGTGTGTGCCAGATCCTCGATAAACGCCACGTAGTCCTGAGCCTCCTGCGGCAGCTCGTCAAAGCTGCGGCAACCGGTGATATCGCACTTCCAGCCCGGGAGCTCCTCGTAGATGGGCTTGGCATGCTCAAAGCGCGCCTGATGCTCGGGCACGCTCGTGTAACGCTCGCCATCGACGTCGTAGGCAACGCACACCTTGATGGTGTCGAAGGCCGAAAGCACGTCGAGCTTGGTCAGGGCGATATCGGTGAGGCCGTTGACACGCGAGGCGTAGTTGGCGATGGGGCCATCGAACCAACCGCAGCGACGGCGACGGCCGGTGGTCACGCCGTACTCATAGCCTTCCTCGGTCAGCGTGTAGCCGGCCTCGGACTCATAGGAAAGCTCGGTGGGCATGGGGCCCGAACCGACGCGGGTGATATAGGCCTTCATGACGCCCAGCACGCGGTCGACATTCTTCATACCGACGCCGGAGCCGGTGATGGCGCCGCCAGCGGTGCAGTTAGAAGACGTCACGTACGGATAGGTGCCGTGGTCGATGTCGAGCAGCGTCGCCTGGGCGCCCTCGAACAGCAGGTCCTTGCCCTCGTCGATCATGTTGTTGAGCAGCAGGCTCGTCTCGGTGATGTAGGGGCGCAGGCGCTCGGCCATGGGCAGGTACTCGTCGCAGATCTGGTCCACGGTGTAGGTGGGCAGATGGTAGATGAGCTCGAGCTCGGGATTCACGCGGGCAAGAGCGGTCTCCAGCTTGTCGCGGAACAGCGCCTCGTCCAGCATGTCCTGCATGCGCAGGCCGATGCGGGCCATCTTGTCCTGGTAGCACGGACCGATGCCGCGCTTGGTAGTACCGATGTTCTTCTTGCCGAGCTTCTGCTCAAAAGCGCCATCCAGATCGATGTGGTACGGCATGATGATGTGCGCATTGCCACTGATCTTGAGGTTCTTGGTGGTGATGCCGTCGGCCTCGAACATGTCAATCTCCTCAAGGACAACCTTGGGGTTGACGACGCAGCCGTTACCGATCACCGACACATGGTCGGAATACATGATGCCGGAGGGCACCTGGTGCAGGCCGTACTTCTTGCCGTTGACGACGATGGTGTGGCCGGCGTTATTACCGCCCGAATAGCGCACGACGGCATCGAAGTCGCCGGCGACCAGGTCGCAGATCTTACCCTTGCCCTCATCGCCCCACTGGGCACCGACCAAAACGGTTGACGGCATGTTTACTCCTTACATTCATGGACTGTCTACGCGCCACGCCGGCACGCAGAAGCACAAAACATTCCCAGTATACCCGTGCAACGGGTGCCTGTCCTACTCCTCGGTATGCGCCCCATCAAGCTCATAGAACTTGGTGGATGCCGGCAGGAACATCAGGTCGACGTCACCGATCGGGCCCGAACGGTTCTTGGCCACGACGATACGCGTAACGCCCTCGTCGGGTCGATCGTCACGCGAGGCCTCGGCCTCATCGGCGGATCGGTCCAAGAACATGACGATATCGGCGTCCTGCTCGATGGAACCCGATTCACGCAGGTCGGACAGCTGCGGGCGCTTGCCGGTACGGGATTCAACCTGACGCGACAGCTGTGACAGCGCGATCAGCGGAATCTTGAGCTCCTTGGCCATAATTTTCAGACCACGCGACATCTCGGAGACCTCGACGGTGCGGCTCTCGGAGCGACGTCCCGGCGGAGGACTCACCAGCTGCAGGTAGTCCAGGATGATGATGGCCTTCTCCTTGTTGTGGAGCATGCGGCGGCTCTTGGCGCGGATCTCGGTCACCGTGGTGCCGGGCGTATCGTCAATCAGGATGTCGAGCTTAGACAAGGTCTGCGTGGCCTCGTTGATATTGGCCCACTGCTCGGGGCTAATGCGGCCCGTACGGAAGTCGCTGATCGAGATCATGGCGTAGGCGCAAATCAGGCGCTGGGCAATTTCCTTGCCCGACATCTCTAGCGAAAAGAAACCGACGGTATAGCCCGCAGCGGCGGCATTCAGTGCCAGGTTCAGAGCGAATGACGTCTTACCCACGGCAGGGCGAGCGCCGATAATGATGAGCTGGCCCTCGCGGAAACCCATAAGCATGCGGTCGAGCGACGGGAAGCCGGTGGGCACGCCCGCGGCCTGTCCACCGGCCTTACACACTTCCTCGGCCTCGTTATAGGCCTCGACCATAAACTCGGTCAGTGTCTTATAGCTCGACTTAACCTCGCGCGCCGTGACCTTGAGCAGCTTGCTCTCGGCCAGCTCCACGACCTCTTTGGTGTCGGTAGGGGCGTTATAGGCCATCGCGTTGATCTCGTTGGTGGCACCGATCAGCTCGCGCAGCATCGAGTCGCGGCGAACGATGGCGGCATGGTGCTGCCAGTTCACGAGCGACAGGGTCTGACCCATCAGCTCCAAAATGTAGGCCTCGCCGCCCACGGCATCAAGCTTGTTGATGCTGCGCAGGTAATCGATCAGCGAGATAGAGTCGATGGGAATGCGGCTGTTGTACATATCGACCATCGCGGTGTAGATGGTCTTATGAATAGGCCGGTAGAAGTCATCGGGCTGCAGCTCGACCTGGGCCTCCTCGACCACCTCGGGCGATAGCAGCATAGCGGCCAGTACGTTGGCCTCTGCATCTTGGTTTTGGGGAAGACCCAACTTGGAGCCACGGTCCTCGACCGTCAGCTCTGTCTCCCTATCGTCGTATGCCATGAGCATCCTCATTCATATCGCTTGCGGGCATCCATAGTATCAGCCACGGTCCCAAAACGGGCCGCACGCCGCCAATCATCACCGAACGAAACGGATGAACGGTCCCTCATTTGGGACTTCACCGCAACGCCTGCCATGGCGCTCGCTGAGCGTAGAAAACAAAAGGGCGCCCTGGTCTCCCAGAGCGCCCTTCTTAGAACAAGATTGTTGCGTCGCAGCAAATGCTACTCGGCAGCAGCCTCAGTCTCGACCTCGGCGGTCTCGGCCTCGGCGACCTCAGCGGTCTCCTCAGTCTCAGCCTCGGCAGCGAGCTCCTCGGCGGTAACGCCAACGAGAACGACAACCTCGGCCTTGATCTCGCGGTACAGCGAGATGGCAACGGTGTGGGCACCGGCAACCTTGATGGGCTTACCGAGCTCGACGCGCTTGCGGTCGATGTCCATACCGAGCTGAGCCTTGATGGCGTCAGCGATCATAGCGGCGGTAACGGAGCCAAAGAGGATGCCCTCGTCGCCGACCTTGACGTCAACGGTGACCGTCTTGCCCTCGAAGGCAGCCTTGGTCTCGTTGGCGGTAGCCAGACGGACGGCCTCGCGCTTGGCGATGTTGTTGCGACGCTCGTCAAGCTGCTTAAGGTTGCCCTTGGTGGCGGCAACAGCGAGCTTCTTGGGGAACAGGAAGTTCTCAGCGTAACCCTGAGCGACCTCTACGACGTCACCCTCGCCGCCCTTGCCCTTGATCTCATCGAGAAGAATAACCTTCATGATGCGTCTCCCTTCTTAGCCGCGGTCGCGGTTGCCACGAGAGGAAACCACGGGGACGGTGTACGGCAGGAGAGCCATCTCGCGGGCGCGCTTGATGGCGTTGGCGATGTCATGCTGATGCTGCGTGCAAGCGCCAGTGACGCGACGGGGCTTGATCTTGCCACGGTCGGTCATGTACTTACGGAGAAGCTGAGTGTCCTTATAGTCGATGAACTCAGTGTTCTCCTTGCAGAACTGGCAGTACTTACGACGCGGCTGACGTGCAGAAAAATCATTAGCCATGTCAAAATACCTTTCGTTTGGCAACTTCGGCGAACCGAAGCCGCCTCTCACTCAAAAATAGGTGAACAGCCCTTAAAACGGGATGTCCTCATCGTAGACGTCGACCGCGGGCGGCGTAGCCACCGGTGCGGCAGGACGCGGTGCGGGCGTCGCAGGGGCTGCGGGGGCGTAACCGCCCTGATCGTAGCCACCCTGGCCACCGCGGGAGCTCATAAACTCGATCTCATCGACGATGACCTCAAGCTTGCTCCGGCGCTGGCCGTCGCGCTCCCAAGAGCTGTAGCGCAGCTTGCCCTCGATCGCGACCTTGTTTCCCTTTGCCAGGAAACGGCTCACGGCCTCGGCGCGCGTGCCGAACATGGTGCAGTCGACAAAGTTGGGATAGTCCTCCCACTCGCCAGTCTGCGGGTTGCGGCGACGATCGTTCACGGCTACGCCAAAGGACAGAACCTGGGTTCCGCCGGCAGTGGCGCGCAGCTCGGGATCACGCGTGAGGTTACCGGTGATGTTCACTCGATTGATGCTCATAACTCACTACTTCCTCTTGGGGCACAAGCCCAGTCCAAAACGACAGTCTTACTCCTGGTCGTCGCGACGGACGATCATGTGGCGGACCACAGCGTCGGTGATGCGCAGGACGCGATCAAGCTCGGCGATCTGGGTAGGATCTGCGTGGAAGTTGATGAGGGTGTAGTCACCATCGGTGAGGTCGTTGATCTCGTAGGCGAGCTTGCGCTTGCCCCACTCGTCAACGGAGTCGACCTTGCCAGCGCCCTCAGCGATCGTGGTATCGATACGCTTCATAACAGCGAGACGAGTCTCGGGGTCGAGCGACGGGTCAACAAAGAACAGCAGTTCATAAGCCTTCATATTGTCACCTCCTCTGGGCAAATGTGGCTTCAGGTCGTGAAGGTGCGCCTGAAGCAGGAAAAGACTTGGTAATAATATCTTTCAACCTCCCAGGCTGCAAGAATATGCAGCTACAACCTCATGACCTCCACATATGTCCATACTCACACGGCACTTCATGCGTCTTCCAACCAAATGCTGACCAAATGCTTGACGGATCTGTGGACAAGATACGGCGCCACGGGGACAAACCAAATCAAACTGCAGGTCAGCAATTGCAAGGCTGTGGTCGCAAAATGCATACCAGTGGCTCACAACACCGTTCAAAGATTTTTAAAATTGCTGCCACGTCGTTTATAAATACCTATTTTGAACAATTTGCTGCATGCTGCCATGCTGGTCAGAGCCCGTTTTTGGCCTCCTAGATCCCGTCACGAAGCCAAGCGTTTCAAAAAATGCCAAGTTTTCTGTTTGCACTTTGCGATTCCTCGTGTATACTGACTTTCGCATTTAACGGAGAGTTGTCCGAGTGGCCGAAGGAGCACGATTGGAAATCGTGTAGGCGTCAAAAGCGTCTCCAGGGTTCAAATCCCTGACTCTCCGCCAGTTAATTCCAAAGCAGGCCTTTGAGCCTGCTTTGTTTTTACCCCACGCGGAGGGGTGGCAGAGTGGTTGAATGCGGCGGTCTCGAAAACCGTTTGGCCTGTATAAGGTCACGAGGGTTCGAATCCCTCCTCCTCCGCCATTTTGCTTGAGAAAGCTCCCAACAATGGGAGCTTTTTTGTTATCGAGTCATGTTCAAGCAAATACGGCGGAGGAGGAGGGATTCGAACCCGCCAGGGCGCGGAGCGTAAAGAAAACGCGCCAGCGGCGCGTTTTTAGCGCAGCGCGGTCGGCGCCAGCCGACCGGATAAATTTTGAGCTTCGCTCAAAATTTGGACATCCCTCCTATTCAACCCGCGCCCGTATCACGTTCGATCCCGGCCCAAAATCACAAATGTGTACACCACCCTCCAAAACCGACATTTTTCGACATCTTTGGAGGCTGACGTGCACGTTTGGTGCTTACGCCCGCGCCCAGTCCCGACCGTTTGCCGAGGAATGAGGGCGCGATGCCCGCCAACCATGTACTATGTACGGGCATTGTCTAAACTCGCAACTCAAAGGACCCCATCTTGCCCGTCGTCGCCGCTATGACCGTTACCTCACATGCCTCGGATGCCATGGTCGCTATCCCCTTTTGGCTCGAGATGTTCGCTGTTGTCGCGGCATCGATCTCGGGCGTGCTGGTCGCGCGCGAGCATAAGCTTGACCTGGTGGGCGCGGTCGCACTCGCGGTGGTCTGCGGTCTGGGCGGCGGTCTTTTGCGCGATATGACACTGCAAGTGGGCAACGTCTACATCCTCAACCAACCGATGGCGCTGCCGCTCTCCATCGCCACGGCGGCCATCATCTACATCTTCCCGGCAATCGTCGATAAACCCGAGAAACTCATTCCCCTGCTCGACATCATCTCGGTCGGCATCTATGCGGCAACTGGCGCAGACAAGGCGCTGGTCTACGGCTTTGCGCCGGCGGTGTGCATCATGATGGGCTTCTTCACCGCGGTGGGTGGCGGCATGTTGCGCGACGGCTTTATGGGCGTGGTTCCGGGCATTTTCCAACGCACTAACTTTTATGCCATCGCGGCCATCGCCGGATCGGCAAGCTATGTAAGCCTCGTCATGAGTGGCTTGGTCAGCAATGTCGCCGCGCTAGTCGTATGCGTTGTCGTGACCATGGGTCTGCGCTGGCTCTCGCTGCGCTTTGACATCAAAAGCCCCACCGAGGACGACATCGCACGTTTTTTGCATCGCAAAAAGTAGACAGCACGGCACAGCCCTCCGAAATGCAACCGAGAGGTTCTTTTAGAGCACCCGCGCGTTGGGTACCCTGTTAGATACATGTCGAGTATCTAACGAAGGATTCACTATGCCTTGCAACCTAGCACCGTCGTCCCGGCGCCGTAAAGCGCGTGGCCGCATCGCCCTCCTGTTCGCACTGATTGTGCTTGCGCTGACCGTACTTCCCACGGCTTCGTTCGCCGGCACAGACACCGCCGGCAACGTACTCACGACCGACGAAGGCTCCACCCCGTCCGGGGTCGAAGGCGACCTGTACTGGGCCGGTCAGAGCCTCAACCTGGACGACACCTCCATCGGCCGCGATATCATCGCGGCGGGCGAGACCCTCTCGATTCGCGACTGCACCGTGGGTGGCGCCGTTCGTCTTGCGGCACGCACCATCGACATCGCCAAAACCACGATCGATGGCAGTGTTACAGTGGCCGGTCAGCACGTTGTACTCAACGCCGACAGCACCGCCAGCTGTTTCTATGCGATAGGCGAGACGGTTGCCCTGCGCGGTTCTACCAAGTCGGCAGTGCTCGCGGGCGACACCGTGACCATCGATGGCACCGTCGACGGCGATGTCGAGGTTTGGGCCGAAAAGCTCATCTTGGGTAAAAACGCACACATCACCGGCACCGTGAACGCGCATGTTTCCGAGGACCCCGAGCGCGCCGCAGGAGCCGAGGTCGGCGCGCTCAAGATCGACCGCACCGAGAACGAAGATACTTCCACCCTTAACGATATCGTCGGCGGCATCGTCGCCGCAGCGCTCTCGACCTGCTTTATCGCCCTGTTGCTCGAGCTCGTCTTTCCGCGTGCGACCGCCAGCGCCGCCGGAATGCTCCACCAACGCCCCACGCCCCTGTGGGTGAGCGGTCTTCTGGGTACGATTGCTGTCGTCCCCGCCGTCCTGCTGCTGATTATCTCGATTGCCGGCCTGTCGCTTGCCGGAGCCCTCTTGTGCGGCGTTATCGGCATCGCGTTGGTGTCGAGCGCCTTTGCGGGGTGCGCGATCGCCCGCATGATCGGACACAACCAGAACCGCTACGCCATGGCAGCCGTCGGCGGTGTGGCCGCAGGCGCCCTCACAGGACTTCCCCTCATCGGCGACTTCATCAGCGGCGTGGCATTTGTCTTTATGCTCGGCTACGTTATCCAGATCATCTGGCGCAACGCCCACCTCAAACCCCAACAAGCCTCCAACACGCCAGGACTCCCCACCGCCTAGCCGCCAACCACCACAAAAGGGCCAGGCACCTTTGTGGTGGCGCAAAGCAACCTGACCCCATTGAAACAAAAAGGGCGCCGACCATTGCGGTCGACGCCCTTTCTTATTGGCGGTTATAAGCCCCAGCACTTATTTGTTGACCTGGCCAGCGCGGACGGCTGCCTTCTTGCGGTCGGTGGCGTTGAGCAGACGCTTACGCAGGCGGATGTTCTTAGGAGTGATCTCCACCAGCTCGTCGTCAGCGATGTACTCCAGCGCCTCTTCCAGCGAGAAGGTGCGAGGCGGCACCAGCTGGACGGAGATGTCGGAGGTCGAGGAACGCTGGTTGCCCAGGTTCTTGGTACGGGCGATGTTGACGACCATGTCGCCGGCCTTGCTGCGCTCGCCCACGATCATGCCCTCGTAGCACTCGGTACCCGGCTCAACGAACAGCTGGCCGCGCTCCTGCAGCGTGCCCAGAGCGTAGGCAACGGCCTTCTCGGTGGTCATGGAGATCATGGCGCCGTTCTGGCGATTGCCGATCTCGCCGGCGTAGGGGCCATACTCCAGGAAGGTGTGGTAGAACACGCCCTCGCCGTGGGTGACGTTCATAATGCGGTTCTTAAGACCCATGATGCCGCGTGTCGGGATCTTGAACTCAAGATGGGTCACGATGCCCGAGGTGTCCATGCTCGTCATGATGCCACCGGAGGTGCCGAAGACCTCGACGACCTTGCCCGAGTACTCGTCCGGGCACTCGACGACGGCCTGCTCGACAGGCTCCAGCTTGTTGCCGCTCTCGTCCTTCTTAAACAGAACGCGGGGACGGCCGACCTGGAACTCAAAGCCCTCGCGGCGCATGGACTCCATCAGGACGGACAGGTGTAGAATGCCGCGGCCCGAGACCTCGACGCCGCTCTTGTCCTCGAGCTCCTCGATCTTCATGGTCACGTTGTTCTCGGCCTCGTTGAACAGGCGCTCCTTGAGCTGACGGGCACCCACGATGTCGCCGTCACGGCCGACGAGCGGGGAGGTCGAGGCCTCAAAGACGATGGACAGGGTCGGCGGGTCGATCTCAATGGGCTCGAGCTCGACGGGGTGCTCGGGGTCGGTGTAAACATCGCCGATATCGGTGCGGTCGATACCCACGACAGCGGCGATATCGCCGGCGCCGACTTCCTGGCACTCGGTGCGGCCCAGGTAGTCGAAGGTGAAGAGCTGCTTGACGGTAGCGGTGGCGCTGGAGCCGTCGTTCTTGACGACCAGAATCTGGTCGCCCTGGTGAATGGCGCCGGAATACACGCGACCGATGCCGATGCGGCCGACAAAGTTGGAGTGGTCGATGGTCACGCACTGCATGGCCAGCGGGGCGGTCTCGTCAACCTCGGGCGCAGGCATATCGTCGATGATCATATCGAGCAGCGGGTACATGTCCATGTTGCCGTCGTTGGGGTTAAGGCGGGCAAAGCCATTCATGGCGCTGGCGTAGACCACGTGCTCCATGGCGAACTCGAGCTGGTCGTCGGTGGCGCCCAGGTCGGCCATAAGGTCGAGGCAGTCGTTGTAGGCCTTCTCGGGGTTGGCACCCGGACGGTCGATCTTGTTGATGACGATCATGATCTTGAGGCCGGTGTCGATAGCGTGACGCAGCACAAAGCGGGTCTGGGGCATGGGGCCCTCAAAGGCGTCGACCAGCAGCAGGGCGCCGTCGGCCATACGCAGCACACGCTCGACCTCGCCGCCAAAGTCGGCATGGCCCGGTGTGTCGATGACGTTGATCTTGACGTCCTTGTACTCGATAGAGATGTTCTTGGCGAGAATCGTGATGCCGCGCTCGCGCTCCTGGTCGTTAGAGTCCAGGACGCGGTCCTCGACCTGCTGGTTGGCACGGAAGGCGTCCGTGGCACGCAGGAGCTTGTCAACCATCGTCGTCTTGCCGTGGTCGACGTGGGCGATGATGGCGATGTTCCTCAGATTGTCTACGCGCATGTAGTTCCCCTATCTTCTATCCATATACAAACGGCACGCGTATGCGACCCACCCAGCAATGCAACGCTCGGCGGGAATATTGAGCCTTTTACCGAAAACTCGTTTATTTTAGCGATTTTAGATGAGAGGGGTTTCCTCACCTGCAGGTTCAGGGTCGCTCCACATAAAACCATCGCCGGCACCCATGCCCTCATACAGCACATATGCCGAAAAGCCGCTCTCGAGCGTGGTTTCGAAGAAGCTCACGAGCAGGGCGTCGTGATAGCCGCCGTCAATCTCGACGCAGCCGGTATAGCCGATGGCATAGCGGGCGATACGGCCCAGGCCCTCATCCTTAAGGCCCATCTTGTGCTCGGAGATAAAGTTGGTGGCAGCCTCCAGGCACGCCTCTTCGCCGTCCTCGTCGAGTGCCGCCAGATAGCGGTTGGAAGCAGCGTCCTCGATCGCCACAACTACGCCCGGATTCTCGCCGGCGGCAAGGTCGTCCAAGAACGCACCAATCAGGTCACACACCATGGCGTCGAGCTCGGCGGAGACGTTACCGGCGTCCTGCATATCCTGTGCCATCTCTAGACCTTCCCATCGAATCCGGCGTCGTTACAGTTCTTGTGCCTCGGCAGCGATCTTGGCGGCGGCGTCGCGGGCGCGCACCATATCCATCGCGCGCTTGTCGAGCACCTTGATCTGGTTGGTCAGCATTACTGCATCGACCACACCCCAGATTACCAAGCCTGTTGAAATCGAAAACCCAAGCGCACCAACTGTACCACGAAGACGAGAACAGATTACCGCGACAAGGGCGGAGATGATAACCATCTTGATATAGGAGCCGCGGCGCTCGCGAAGCGTGCGGGCCTGCGTCACATAGGCGATGCGAGCCGCCTCGGATGCCTCCGAGCGCATCTGGGCTTCACGCGCGATGGCGGCCGCTTCAGCCGATACGCGGGTACCCATCAGCGACCTCTCCGCTCGCGTACCAGACATTTAGAAATCATCGGGGGAGAGCGTATGGACGAACTCGTCGAACTTCTCGAACTCTTGCTCGTCGTCAACTTCCTCGGCATGGGCAGAAACGGTACCCAGGCGATTCATGATGTCGTCCTCCACAAACATGGGGGCATTACTGCGCACGGCAAGGGCAATGGCGTCACTGGGGCGGGCGTCAACCTTGCGCTCGCCACCATCGACCAGCACGACAATCGTCGCATAGAACACCGGCGGCTCGGCGCGAACGATCTCGATGCGCTCGAGCTTGGCGCCCAGGGCATCGACGGTGTCAAGCAGCAGGTCATGCGTTATCGGGCGCTCGGCGCGACCGTTATCGATGCCACGGCTAATGGCCGCGGCCTCAAACGAGCCGGTCTGAATGGAAAGCGAACGCAGGGGTGCCGTCGAATCCGACTTGCCGCAGCGCTCGCGAAGCACGATAAGCGATGGCACGGGACCGGCGGCCATGACGATGGTCTCTATGTCGACACGAACCATGGAACACCTCCGGTACATAGCGGTTAACGCACGGCAGGGTCGCCGCATTGAATAGCTATACTACCCAATCTTTCGCCCAGCACACAAAATCAAAGTAGTTAATTTGGGACGGGGCTATTTTGACTACTTTGTTGGATAAGAAAAAAGCCCCGAGGCAATGCCCCAGGGCTCTTAACGTTTTGATGGTGGACCTGACAAGATTCGAACTTGTGACCTCCCGGTTATCAGCCGGACGCTCTAACCAACTGAGCTACAGGTCCATCATGGTGGAGGTTAGGGGGATCGAACCCCTGACCTCAGGCTTGCAAAGCCCGCGCTCTCCCAGCTGAGCTAAACCCCCACGGAGAAAGTAATAAACACCCCAGCGGCGACTCGGCTCTCGCTGGGGTGTTTATTGCGAAAGAAAGTGGTGGACCTGACAAGATTCGAACTTGTGACCTCCCGGTTATCAGCCGGACGCTCTAACCAACTGAGCTACAGGTCCATCGCGCAAGGGATATATTAGACGAGTCGTTACGCGCGCGTCAACAACTTTTTTGAAAAACTTTGGGTGGGGTGTCTGCCCCGGCTGCCCGGCGGCATGCGAAGTCGCCTGCTCGGACAGTCCTGCTCGCACGGAGAGCACATTAAGTGCTCTCCGGCTCGTGCGGAACTCGCGATCGACTTCGCATGCCGCCGAGCAGCCGGGGCAGACGTGGGGTTCAAAGATTTTCAAAAAAGCGGTCGGCGCGCAGGTGCGCCGACCGCCGATATATGGGGTCTGATATTTTCTACCAGCCGGTTCCTCTTACTCGTCGAGGAGATCCTCTGGCATGTCGTTGCCGTCGCCTAGGTCGACTGGGGCCTCTTCGGCATCGGCTGCGGCCTCGGTACCTTCGCCTTCGGGCTTTTCCTTGGCTGCTGTCATGCGGGCTACGGCGCATACACGGTCGTTGTCGTCGACGGTCATCATCTTGACGCCCTGGGTGGCGCGACCGGTTTGGCTGATCTCGTCGGTCTTGACGCGAATGACCGTCGCGCCCTCCGTCACGATGAACAGCTCATGCTGCGGGCCCACCGTCTTCATGGCTGCGAGGTTACCCTTGCGCTCGGTCATCTGGATGGTGTAGACGCCCTGACCGCCGCGGTTCTGCTCCGGGTAGTCCGCAACCGGCGTGCGCTTGCCGTAGCCGCGCTCGGTGATGACGAACAGGTCGCCATTGCCGTTGGTGACTTCCATGCCCAGAACGCTCACGCCTTCCTTCATGCCAATGCCGCGAACGCCGCTGGTATCGCGACCGGTGGCGCGCACCTGGTCCTCGGGGAACATAATCGCCTTGCCCGCGGTGGTTGCCATGATGATCTTGTCGCCCTCGCGCACGCGACGTACAGCGAGCAGTGCGTCGTCGTCCCTCAGGTTGATGGCGATCAGGCCGTCGCGGCGGCTACGGTCGTAGGCGCTCATCACGGTCTTCTTGACCATGCCGCTCTTGGTGGCAAACATCAGGTACTCGTCGGCGGGGAACTCGCGGCAGCTGATGACGCTCGCGATCTTCTCGCCCTCTTCGAAAGGCAGCAGGTTGACGATCGCGGTGCCGCGGGCCTGGCGCGTGCCAACCGGCAGCTCGTGCACCTTCAGGCGATAGACCTTGCCCTTGCTCGAGAAGAACAGCACGTACTCGTGCGTGGATGCGATAAACATCTCGTCGATGACATCGTCCTCTTTGAGGTTGACGCCCGACACGCCCTTGCCGCCGCGCTTTTGGGCGCGGTAGGCGGCCACCGGGATGCGCTTGACGTAGCCGGTGTGGGTGATGGTCACGACCATGTCCTCGTCGGCAATCAGGTCTTCGACGTCCAGGTCCTTCTCGACATGGCTGATCTCGGTGCGGCGCTTGTCGCCGAACTTCTTGGAGATCTCGCGCATCTCTTCCTTGATGACGCCCAGGATTTTCTCCTCGTGCGCCAACAGGTCCTCGTAGTAGGCGATGGCGCGGCGCAAGCCGTCCAGCTCTTCCTGAATCTTGTCGCGCTCCAGGCCGGTCAGGCGGCGCAGCTTCATCTCGAGGATGGCCGTGGTCTGCTCGGGCGTAAAGCCAAAACGCTCGATCAGGCGACCGCTGGCCTCAGAGTCGGTCTGCGAGGAGCGGATGATGCTGATGACCTCGTCGATATGGTCGAGAGCCATCAGGTAGCCCTCGAGGATATGCGCACGCGCCTGGGCCTTCTTAAGGTCAAAGCGGGTGCGGCGGGTGACGACGTCGACCTGGTGGTCGATGTAGTGCTGCAGCATCTCGCGCAGGCTCAGGCATTTGGGAACGCCGTTGACAAGCGCCAGGTTGTTGGCGCCGAAGGTCGTCTGCAGCGAGGTGTACTTGTACAGGTTGTTGAGCACGACCTGCGGGATAACGCCCTTCTTGAGCTCGATGACCAGACGGATACCCTTCTGGTTGGACTCATCGCGCATATCCGAGATACCCTCGATGCGCTTGTCGTTGACGAGTTGGGCGATCTTCTCCTGCAGGGTGCCCTTGTTGACCATGTAGGGAATCTCGGTAAAGACCAGGCGGCTACGGCCGGTCTTGGTGGACTCCACATGAGCCTTGGCGCGCACGGTGATGGAGCCGCGACCGGTCTCGTAGCTCTGCTTAATGCCGGCACTGCCCATGATGATGGCACCGGTGGGGAAGTCCGGACCGGGCATGATCTGCATGAGCTCATCGACGGTGGCGTCGGGGTTGTCGATCAGGTAGCACGTGGCCTCGATCGCCTCGGTGAGGTTGTGCGGGGCGATGTTGGTGGCCATGCCGACGGCGATGCCCTGGCTGCCGTTGACCAGCAGGTTGGGGAAACGCGCGGGCAGTGCCTGAGGCTCGGCGAGCGACTCGTCGTAGTTGGGCTGCCAGTCGACGGTGTCCTTCTGCAGGTCACGCAGGAGCTCCATGGCGGGCTTTGCCAGGCGGCTCTCGGTGTAACGCATGGCGGCGGCGCCGTCGCCGTCGATGTTGCCGAAGTTGCCGTGACCGTCGATGAGCGGCGTGCGCATGGAGAACCACTGCGCCAGGCGGACCATGGCCTCATAGACCGCGAAGTCACCGTGCGGATGGTACTTACCGATAACTTCGCCGACCGTCCAAGCGGACTTCTTGTGCGGACGATTGGGGTAGATGCCGCTCTCGTTCATCGCGTACAGAATGCGGCGGTGAACCGGCTTTAAGCCGTCGCGCACGTCCGGCAGGGCGCGCGCCGTGATGACCGACATCGAATACTCGATGAACGACTGCTTCATCTCACGGCCGAACTCCGAAATCTGGAGCTGGCCGCCGTTTATATCCTCGCCGGCAGAGGCACCACGGTCGACTTCGCCAAAGCTCTCCTCGAGCTCACCGTCGTCGTCTTCTTCCTCATCATCATCGGCATCGGGGTTATAGGCATCCGGATCGCCGTCCTCGCCCTGCTCAGCGCGGGCAAGCAGGCGCTTCAGATCATCGGGCATACCAGCGTCGCCGGCCTCGTCCATACCCTCGTTGTTGTTGATATCGTCTGCCACGTTACCTCCTCATGGTTTGCGTGGTCCATTAGTTCCCTACCACGGAGACGGCTTTTCCAGGTGCCGCAGATTCGCTCGAAAGAGGAGGGAAGCGTACTTGGGTACGCGACCGACGATTGAGGGCGAAGGTGCGGTGGCTGGGAAAGCCGAACAGGTTAGGCGTCTAGGAAGCGTGCGTCATGGGCATGTTTCTCGATGTACTCACGGCGATAGCCGACCTCGGAACCCATCAGTTCGCGCACGGCACGGTCCGCCACCACGGCGTCCTCGATCGACACGCGCTGCAGGATACGGGTCTTGGGGTCCATCGTCGTCGAGGCAAGCTGCTTGGGGTCCATCTCGCCCAGGCCCTTGTAGCGCTGGACGGTATAGCCTTTGCGCTTCTTGGTAATTTTGCCGTCCTTGGCCTTGCCGTCCTCGTCGTTGTCGTCGGGGTTCAGGCCCAGGCTCTGAATGGTGTCGCGCAAAATCTCGTCTTCGGGCTGGCGGCCGTTGGGATACACGTAATGGATCTTGTTGCGCACCTTAATACCAAAGATGGGCGGGCAGGCAACATAGACATAGCCGGCATCGATCAGCGGGCGCATGTACTTGTAGAAGAACGTCAGCAGCAGGATGCGGATATGTGCGCCGTCAACGTCTGCATCGGTCATGATGATGATCTTGTGGTAGCGCGCCTTGGTAATATCGAAGTCGCCGCCGTCGCCGGCGCTCGTCGTGACGCCGCAGCCGATCGCGGTGATCAGCGACTGGATGGTGTCGCTCGAGAACGCGCGGTGGTCGCCCACGCGCTCGACATTCAGAATCTTGCCGCGCAGGGGCAGAATCGCCTGGATGTCTCGGCGACGGCCGTCCTTGGCCGAACCGCCTGCCGAGTCGCCCTCTACGATAAAGAGCTCGGTCAGCTCGGCATCGCGCACCGAGCAGTCGGCGAGCTTGCCGGGCAGCGAAGCCGTCTCGAGCAGACTTTTGCGGCGGGTCGCCTCGCGCGCCTTGCGAGCGGCGTTGCGGGCCTTGCAAGCCTGCTGGGCCTTCTTGACGATCTCGCGGGCGGGCTTGGGGTGCTCCTCCAGATAATCGGTCAGCCCATCGGTCACAATCTTGAGCGTGAGCGCGCGCATGTAGGAGCTGCCGAGCTTGGCCTTGGTCTGGCCCTCAAACTGCGGATCGGGCAGTTTGACCGAGATGACGGCCGATAGGCCCTCGCGCACATCGTCGCCGGTCAGGTTGGCGTCTTTTTCCTTGAGCAGATTCTGCTTGCGGGCGTAATCATTAATCACGCGGGTGAGTGCGGTACGGAAGCCCTCGAGGTGCATGCCGCCCTCGGGGGTGTAGATGTCGTTGGCAAACGACATGACGTTCTCGCCGTAGCCGCTATTCCACTGCAAGGACACCTCGACCTCGCCCATCTTGGTCACGGGTGCATCCGGATCCGATTTGCCCTCAATATAGATGGGCTCCTTAAAGGCCTCGGGGACATCCTTGCCCTCATTGAGGAACTTGACGAAGTCGATGATGCCGCCGGCATAGCAAAACTCCTCCACATGGGGAGTCGCCTCGCGCTCGTCGGTCAGCACAATCTTGAGGTTCTTGTTGAGGAATGCCGTCTCCTGCAGACGGTTGTGCAGCGTGTCGAAATCGTAGATGCAGGTCTCGAAGATCTCGTCGTCGGGCCAGAAGCTGACAGTGGTACCCGTCGTCTCCGAAGTGCCCACGACCTCCATCTTCTTGACGGTCTTGCCGCGCGAGAACTCCATCTCGTAGATGTTGCCGTCGCGGCATACCTGTACGACCACACGCTTGGACAGGGCGTTGACGACGGAGATGCCCACGCCGTGCAGTCCGCCCGAGACCTTGTAGGCCGAGTTATCGAACTTACCGCCGGCGTGCAGGATCGTCATGACGACCTCGAGCGTCGGGATCTTTTTGATAGGATGCTCGTCGACGGGGATGCCGCGACCGTTGTCGACGACCGTGATGGAGTTGTCGGCGTGGACCGTCACCTGAATCTCGGTGCAGAAACCGGCCATGGCCTCGTCGACGGAGTTGTCAACGATCTCCCACACCAGGTGATGAAGACCGCTGGCGCTCGTCGAGCCAATGTACATGCCCGGGCGCTTACGAACGGCCTCGAGACCTTCGAGAATCTTAATCTCGCCGCCATCGTAATCGTTTTCGTTTGCCACACGTCCTCCTTCAGTTAAGAAAATGTGTACAGCCTTACTAGTTTATCGTAAAAAAATACCCTCGGGGACGAGGGTATTTGGCTCTACAAGGCCACCAGATGCGATTTAAGGCTCTTTTTTGTCCTGCACGCCCTTGTCCCACTCGGCACTGGCTCTCATGGCGTTCTCGAGGGCCTCGCGCAGTTTTTGGTCCTCGATGGGTGCCACCTGGCGCTCAATCTCGGCACGCTCGGCACCGCTTAGGTCGGCATGCGGAGCCGGCGGACGCTCGGCCGCGGCCGGACGCAGGCGCTCTTTGGCGGCGGGCGGTGTGTGGCCGGGGGCGGTCGTCTTGAACACCAGGCCGTCGACGTGCGCGCCGGCGCGCTCCATGCGCGCGCGGATAATCTCGCGCAGAAGTGTCATCTCCTGCGTCCATGAGGGCGAATCGAGGTACACCAGCAGTTCGTTGGACTCGGGCAGGTAGCGCAGGCCCGTCACATGGCGTCCCTCGCGCGTGCCCGAGCACACCGCATTCCAGGCGCGATAGACCGCACGAGATTCCTCTGCAGCCTCCATCTGAGCGCGGCGCTCAGGTGTCGCGGACGCCAGGATGCGCTGACGCTCGGCATCCAAAAAGCCGCCAAAGGCCACCGTTCCGTTCTCGCGCTCGTAATTAGCACGTCTCACCCATGCTCACCACCTTGGCTCGATCAAGCAGGTCATCGGTAAAATACCCCAGATTGGTGGTGGTTATGACCGTCTGAATATCATCACCGATCAGCTGCAGAAAAGCGCCTCGGCGCCCGGCGTCGAGCTCGCTCATCACGTCGTCCAAAAGCAGCAGCGGCGCGGTGCCCAGGATATCGCGCGCCACGGCCACTTCTGCCACCTTCCAGGCAAGCACCAGCGTTCGCTGCTGGCCCTGGCTGGCAAATGAACGGGCCGACCGGCCCGCGACGGAAAACTCGATCTCGTCGCGATGCGGACCCACGAGCGTCACGCCGCGGCGAATCTCCTCGTCGGCGCGCTCATCGAGCGCCGAGAGCATGCGCTCATACGCCCAGCCCCTGAGCTCGTCGCGATCCATGGTGCGAGGCAGGTCACCAAGCGTGGACGCATAGGACACACCGGCGGGCTCGCCAGATGCCACGCGGCCATAGGCGTCGCGCACATGGCCCGACAGCCGGTCGAGCAGGGCCAGACGATGCACGAGCAGGGCCGAACCGGCGCGGGCGATAGATTCGTTCCAGGCGCCGAGCATCTCGCGGCAGCACCAGGTCTCCTTGAGCAGGGCATTGCGCTGGGTCACGCAGCGCCCGTAGGCACTAGCCAGGTCGGCATAGGGCGCACTCAGCTGAACGCCAAAGTCATCAAGTGCGGCGCGGCGCACGCTGGCACCCCGCTTGACCATATCCAGGTGGTCCGGGCAAAACAGAACGCTCGGCAGTACCCCGCGCACGCCGGACGCAGCACAACGCTTGCCGTTGCGGCTAAACGAACGCTTGCCATCTTCCACGCTCAGACCCATGTCCAGCACGCGTCCATCACCTTCGAGCCTCAGCTCGACCTTGCATGAGCCCACGCCGTCGTGCACGAGCTCGGCTGCGGTCGGATGCCTAAACGAGGCGCCACTCGTCAGCAGCTGCAGCGCCTCTATAAGGTTGGTCTTTCCCGCCGCGTTGGGGCCTGCGAGCACTGTCACACCGTCGCTCAGGGCAAGGCGGTAACTGTCGAAGCTGCGATAGCGCGCAACGGAAAGATCGCGTGCGAACATGGTCATGGGCAGCGCTAGATGCGTACCGGCATGACCAGGTACAGGTAGTTGATCTTGTCGTAGGACTTGAAGATGCCAGCCTGCGAATAGCTCTTGAGCTCCAGCGTGATCTCCTTCTCCTTGGACAGGGCATTGAGGCAGCCAAAGATGTAGTGGTAGTTGAAGGCGATGGTGCCCGATTCGCCCTCGGCCTCGACATCGATCGTCTCCTGCGCCAGATCCTGGTCGTTGGAAATGGAGGACAGGCCCATCTGGCCGTTCTCGACGTCAATCTCAAACTTGACGGCGGGGTTGGCGCTCGCGATAACGGCCACACGTTTAAGGGCAGCGTTAAAGGCGGCTACGTCGATTTTGACGCTCGTCACGCACGAATCGGGGATGAGTTGCTTGTAATTGGGATATACGCCCTCGATGCGGCGCGACACGTAGGTGGTGTTGCCGGCCTCAAAGACAACCTGGGTGTCGGTGGCGCCAATCATGATGGTAGCCTGACTCGCCATGATGCTCAGCGCGTCGTTGAAGGCGTCGGCAGGGACGTTGAGCTCAAAGGAACCTTCGAGGGTCGAGGTCTCGACCTGCGTATCGCACACGGCCAGACGGAAGGAGTCGGTCGCCACCAGGCGCACAGTGTTGTTCTCGACCTTCATGTGCACGCCGCCCAGGATGGGGCGGGCCTTGTCAGTCGAGGTGACGCGCCATACGCGGCTTACCATTTCGGACAGGATATCGGTCGGCAGCTCGACGGCGCTCTCGATGGCGTATGCCGGGAACTCTGGAAAGTCGTTGGCATCGAGCGTGTTGAGGCGGAAAGAGCTCTTCTCGCAGCCAATCAAAACCTGACGCTCGGACAGCTCAAAAGTGACCGGTGCATCGGGAAGGGTCTTGGTGATGTTGGAGAGCATCTTGCAGGGAATCACCATCTCGCCCTCCTCTTCGACATGAGCCGCGATGCGGTGACGAATCGAGATGGTGTAATTGGAGGTCTGGAATTCCAAGATGCCGTCTTGTGCCTTAACGAGCACGCCCGACAGAATGGGAAGGGTGGATGCCGAAGCGACGCCTTTCATAACGACGCCGATGGCTTGCGTAAGCGAGCTCTGGCTGACGGTGAACTTCATCTTTTAATACCTTTCTATAGATATAAATATCTTAATAATAGTAATAGTACTGACGAAACTGTTGATTACTCCTAAAAGTGCAGGTCAGCCCTAAAAAGAGAATCGACAGGAACCTGTGTGCAACCGGGTATGTTTTCCACGTTCAAAACCTGCGCAAAACTTTTCATCACCGCGGCTCGAGTTTTCGACACCTTATAACCGCCGTTTCGACAAGTTTTCAACAGCTGTGTCCATTTACCTACGAGCGCAGTGTAATTTTATCGCGCAGCGACTTGAGGTCTTCGGTGACAGTCCGGTCTTCCTGAATCATCTTCTGAACCTTTTTATAGCTCGTGCTGACGGTCGAGTGGTTGCGGTTGCCAAACTCGGCGCCCACGGCCGTTGTCGTCATCTCGCACATCTCGATCGCCAGGTAGATAGCGATATGGCGCGCCTTGGCGATATTGGCGTTGCGGCGAGGCCCGATGAGTTCCTCGTGCGTCACGCCGTATTGCTCCTCGATGACGGACTGGACCGTCTGCACATTGATCTTCTTGGCCGATGTGTCGAAGTACTGGTTGGCGATGGCATCGATGTCGTCAAAGGTGAGCTCTCCGCCCTCGCGCTCGCGATCGCCCGCTTCGCCGGCACAACGCTCGCAAAAGCTCTCGAGCTCGCGAATGTTGGTGCCCGAGACCTCGGCCATGTGTTTAAAGTGCGCGTCGGTCAGATGTCCGCCGTCGCCCCCGTAGGCCGCCAGCAGCGAGTCGTTGCCTGCCTCGGGTGCGGTGGCGATCGTGTTCTCGTAATAACGCTGCAAAATCTTGTACTTCATCTCGTAGCTGGGCTCCGCCACCAGGCACAGCAGACCGGCGTTAAAGCGGCTGGTCAGGCGTTCGTCCATATTAAGGTCCTTGGGAGCGCGGTCGGCGGCGATCACGACCTTCTTGTTGTTACGGATAAATTCGTCCATCAACTGGAAGAAGTAATCCACGCTCGCGCGCTTGCCGATGATGTTCTGGATGTCATCGATGATAAGCACGTCGACGCCGTGGTACGCCTGCATAATGGGGGCGTTGCTCTTCTTTTGGCGGTCGAATTCCGTCATCAAGTCGTCTAGATATGCCTGCGAGTTGGCGTACTTCACCTTGATCTCGGGCGATTTCTCTGCCAGCTCATTTTTGATCGCGAGCAGCAGGTGCGTCTTGCCCAGGCCCGATTTGCCGTAGATGAACAGCGACGTGCAGGTGCCGGGCGTGTCTGCAAGCATGGCGAATTTGAGCGCCGACCGGTAGGCAAGGCTGTTCTCCGGTCCGAAGACGAAGTTTTCAAACGTGAATTTCGAATTCGCTGCGAGGGGCGCCCCGTCCGCGTTTTTCTCGACTGCCTCCGGGGCCGCCGCCGAAGGCGCTGCCGGCGCTGCGGACGAACTTGCGCTTTTCGCCGGTGGCCTGCCATTCATTTGGGTCATCATACGGCGGAAATCGTCGGCGGACAACGTGTTTTTGATTGCAATGCCCGATTCCTCGCCGGGTGTCGCCTCGTGTGCGACGGGCATATGCGTGGCGGTCGGGATGGGCGAGGGGGCTGGCTCTACCGCCGGTGCGACCGAAACGGTCGGCTGCGGTGCCATGGTTTCACGGGAAACATCGTCGCGTCGAGGCTCGGGCACCGGCGTCGCCGCTGCGGTGGCGGTCGCTACCGGGTGAGTGTCCGGGGCCGTATTTGCCGAGGCACCTTGCGGTGCCACGATATTGAGCGCAATCGGTGCAAAGGCGATCTCTTCTAGGTACGCTTCGATGGTCGGCTGATGCTTTTTGAGCTGAGCGATGGCAAAGCGTGAAGGTGCCTCAATCGTCAGAGTGTCCTCGGTCAGGCTCACGGCGCGCGATTGTCCCAGCATATTGATGAGGCGCGCATCTTGGCCGTCGCGCTGACAAAAGGCGATGGCATCTCCCAGGATGATGCTTGCTTCCTCGTCCACTGTTTCTCCCGTTCCTTAACTTTGGGCTCGCACGCGAGCGCTGCCTATTTCGGTCAGATGATATTTCTGGCCATGTTTGATTACCAAGCCGGCTTGCGCCAAGTCGTTGAGCGTCCGCGACCACGTGGGCGCTGAGTTTCCAAACGCCCGCGCCAGATCGGTTGCGCCACACTCCTGGTTTTGAGCCAGATAGCCCAGTGCCGCTTCGCCGCGCTCACTCACAAATACGTTTTGCTGTGGCTGTGCATATTGATTCGCCGCATTAGGATACATCATTTGAACTGCTGGTTGTTGAGAACTCTGCATGGGCAGCGGCTGCTGTTGAAAACTTTGTGGCCACTGTTGGTAAGGCTGCGGAGGCATCTGCTGGGCCCATGGGTTGTACTGCGCCTGGGGCATTTGTTGGTACGGCTGCTGGTATCCCTGAGGATACTGTTGGGGATACGGCTGGGCGTATCCCTGCTGCGGCATATATTGGGGAGGATACCCTTGCGGGTACGGTTGATAGCCCATTTGCGGGGCGTTTGGCATGGACGCCGTCTGCTGCACGGTGCCTATGTCCAGATCTGCCGAACCTATGCCCTCCGGCACGTTTTGCATTGCGTTGCCCAGCGGTGCCTGGGGGTCTTGCATGGGAAAATTTCCAGGCTGCTGCATCTGCTGCGCCACGGGCTGCTGTGCAAACGTGCTGGATAGGGGATATGCCGTCTGCTCTGCTTCGGGTCGCACGGCCGCCCCGCGCCCGCCGGCACGCTCGATTTCCTGCACGCGCTTGGGGTTCAGACTTACCGTCACGACGGTGCCGTTGCCCATGTTGTCCTCGATGGAGACGGCGCCGCCGGCGTTTTCCAAGTACTCCTGCACCATGGGAAACCCGGCGCCGGTACCGCGGATATACCGTTTCATCTTGCTGTTTGCGCTGGTTACGCCAAAATCGAAGGCACGCTCTTTGTCGTCGATGCCCGGACCCTGATCGGCAAAGCGGATGGTGTCGCCACCGTCGAGAATCGAGATGATGGGCTCTGCAAAATGCGCGTGGATAAAGTTTTCGACAATCTCGCGGATAACCATCAGCGAGATGCGTCCTCCCTGCTCTTTCATGCACTGGTAGACGGTGTTGGTTGTCTCTTCCAAGTAGGTTCGGACGTCTTGCGGTTCGATGACGATGACACGCGGTGTCGACAGCAAGTCATCGTAGACCGCGATGCGCGCTGCATACATGGCCTTTGGTGCCTGTGCGGCGACCTGTTCACCCTCGTTGCGTTTTTCGCGCATGCCGGTGATGTGCTCGTTGTCGGGTGCCGGATCACCGGAATCGACCATGGTGTAGAAGTCGTCAGACATGCCGCTCGCAATCTTTCAAAAGGTTTTGAACAAATAGTAGCTCACCGCGCAATGTTTCTCATCTTTCGACAAGTTTTCAAAACCTGTTGAAAACTTTGGAAAACGGACGAAAAGTTCTCAACATTTCCAACACGACCTGTTGAAAACTCGATGAAATTTCGTGAAAAGTTGCCTGCTGCCTCAAATGCCGGTTCCGCTTATGGGGGAACCGTGTACTCTTTGCAACCTTTTACCTTTGATTTCTTGACATTTGAACATTGATTTCCCTACAATCTTCAAGCTCACGTGTCTATATCTGCGTCCGCGTCCCCGCGGACACTCGAAATGCAGCAGGAGGAACTTAAGATGAAGCGTACGTATCAGCCTAATAAGCGTAAGCGTGCCAAGACCCATGGCTTCCGTGCCCGTATGGCCACTAAGGGTGGTCGTGCCGTGCTCGCCCGTCGTCGCGCCAAGGGCCGCAAGCGTCTCACTGTCTAGCAGCGATACACACATCTCGCATGAAGACTATTAAGTCTCGGCAAGATTTCGAGCATGTGTTCAGTCAGGGGCGTCGTTTCAATCACCCTCTGATTCGAATGACCATATGTGAATCGGTTGGCGAAGGCGACTCCGGAAGGGTCGCCTTCGTTGGTGCTAAACGACTCGGTTGTGCTGTGGTGCGCAACCGATCTAAGCGTGTGATGCGCGAGGCCGCTCGCAGCTGTGGATTTCCCGTTGCGGGTTATGACATCATCTTGTTCGCGACTCCCAAAACGAGGGTTTCCTCGCCGCAGGAGATGGACAAGGCGTTGCGTTCGCTTATGAAACGCGCCGGCGTTGCCGGGGAGGAGCGATGAGCAATCACGTTTTGCGACGTGTTGCCATCGCTCCTATTCGCATATATCAACAGGTTATTTCGCCCTTATTGCCTGACGCCTGCATTTATTACCCAACGTGCTCGCAATACGCTATCCAGGCGATTGAGAAGTACGGTGTTTTGAGAGGCTGCTGGCTTGCCGTGAGGCGCATCGCTCGCTGCAATCCCCTGCACGTCGGCGGTTATGACCCTGTGCCTTAGCGGGCACTCGCTATCGGAGGAAAACTTACATGTGGGATTGGATCGTTAACATCCTTTTTGAGCTGCTCAAGCTCATCCAGACCTTTGCGGTCGACTGGGGCCTGTCCATCATCATCCTGGTGGTCATCATCCGTCTGCTGCTGACGCCGCTTATGCTCAAGTCGACCAAGTCGACGGCTCGCATGCAGGTGCTGCAGCCTAAGATGCTCGAGATCCAGGAGCGCTATGCCGACGATCCCCAGCGTCAGGCCGAGGAGATGCAGAAGTTCTACAGCGAGAACAAGTTCAATCCGCTGGCCGGCTGCCTGCCGCTTCTGATTCAGATGCCCATCCTTATCGCCCTGTTCACGCTTCTGCGCAACCTGCCGCAGTACTTTAACGAGGGCACGTTCTCGTTCTTTAACATCCTGCCCGATCTGACCACCACGCCGAGCGCCTCTTTTGCCGATGGCTTTATGGTTGCGCTGCCTGCGCTGATCTGCCTGATCCTGTTTGCTGTCTTGACCCTGATTCCGCAGCTGTACATGTCCCGCAATCAGACTGGTCAGCAGGCCCAGAGCATGCGCATGATGGCTGTCGTCATGACCGTCATGATGCTTTGGATGGGCTGGAGCCTGCCCGTCGGCGTTCTGCTGTACTACGATGTGTCTTCTGCCTGGCAGGTTATCCAGCAGATCTTCGTGACGCAGAAGGTTATCGACAAGGCCAAGGCCGATGAGGAGGAGCGCCTCAAGAACGCTCCGCTGCAGGTCGAGGTTACCCGTCGCGAGAAGAAGCCGCGTCCGCACAAGAAGAAGTAGTCGGGATATCAATCTTATTTAGGTACCTAACTTTTGGAGTACGTTATGTCTGAAGAGATCATCGAGGATATGCTTGAGGAGGTTGCCCCGCAGATTGCGGGCGATTATCCCGAGATTGCACAGCGCTACAAGGCCGGTGAAGAGCTGACCGATGAGGAGCTCGACATCATTGCCGATGTTGCGATTTCCATTCTGCGTTCCATCCTTTCGCACTTCGATGCCGCCAACTCTCCTATTGATGAGTACGAGGGCGACGAGGGCGAGCTGATTTTGGATGTTACCGCTCCTGATCTTGCTGTTCTCATTGGCCGTCATGGTCGTACCCTTGATGCTCTTCAGGTCATGTTCTCTTTGCTGGTGAGCCGCAAGCTCGGCTTTAGGTATCCGGTTGTGGTTGACGTTGAGGGCTATAAGAGCCGTCGTCAGGACAAGGTTGCCTCAATGGCTCAGTCGGCCGCCGAGCGTGCCATCCGTACCCATAAGAGTGTTTCGCTTCCGCCCATGAATGCTTATGAGCGCCGACTGGTTCATATTGCACTTCGTGGCAATGATGCCGTCGATACCCATTCCGAGGGTTCTGACCCTGATCGCCATGTGGTGATTGTTGCTCGATAATCTACTCGAGCTTATGCTAAGGGGGCGTGGTTTCCACGTCCCCTTTTTTTGTCAAAAGTTCTCGATACACTGATTTTTGTCAGAAAGGAGCTTCTGTTGTTTGTACTTACAGATCTGCAGGCCGACCAGATGCTGAGTCGTCTTACTTCCTATTGCAAAGAGTATTCCTTGAGCGTAACTGATGCTGAGCTAAGGAAATGTATTCAGCATTTGGATTTGGTTCTAGAAACAAATAAGACAACTAATCTCACCCGTATTCTTAACGTAGAAGATGCTGCGGTACTTCATATCCTCGACTCACTTGTCTTGCTCCCTTATATCAATAAGGCTCCTGAGGGAGCTTTGCTCGATATGGGAACAGGTGCAGGCTTCCCCGGTATTCCATTAACGATAACCACGCATCGTAAAGCTACTTATATTGACTCTGTTGGCAAGAAGGTTGATGCTGTAAATTCTTTTGTTCATGCTCTTGGATTGAAATGTGGTCATGCAGTTCATGATCGCCTTGAAGAATATGCTCGAAGCCATAAGAAGCAGTTCTCTGTCGTAACCGCCCGCGCACTGGCCCCTCTACCAATTCTTGTTGAGTATGCGGCTCCGTTTCTCAAGGATGGAGGGTTATTTGTTATTACGAAGGGCAATCCATCGGATGAGGAGCTTGCTTCCGGCATGTCAGCAGCTAAGATCTGCGGCTTCACTTTGCTTCTGAATGACGCAATCGATTTGCCTGAGGGCTTGGGCCACAGGGAGTTCATTGTTCTTAAGAAGAGTCATCCAGCATCCGTTTCATTGCCTCGTGCAAATGGCATGGCAAAGAAGAATCCGCTTGCCTAGATGTTTCACGTGAAACATAATGGATACTAGCAACTTGCAGTGTTTCACGTGAAACATGGCGGTTGATATCGAATCGGAATGTTTCACGTGAAACATCCTCCGTTTGACAGCTTTAATACACACCAGGAGGGACCGTGGGATTTCGCGACGTTAAGCGTTCGAAGAACGCAAAAGACACGCGTATCATTGCAATCATCAACCAAAAAGGCGGTGTCGGTAAGTCAACGACGGCTGTAAACCTTGCAGCAGCACTGGGTGAGCAGGGTCGCAAGGCACTAATTGTTGATTTTGATCCGCAGGGAAATAGCACCAGTGGATTTGGAATTGAAAAGGAAGACCTTGAACACTGCATCTATGATGCATTGTTGAATGATGTGCCGGCAGAATCGCTTGTTCTTGATACAAATTGCAAAAAGGTATTCGTTATTCCGGCTACAATTCAGCTTGCAGGCGCTGAAATTGAGCTCGTAAGCGCAATTGCTCGTGAAACTCGCCTTAAAGATTTGCTTGACCCGATTCAGGACGAGTTCGATTTTATTTTCATTGACTGCCCTCCTTCGCTCGGCCTGCTTACAATCAACGCTTTGACCGCAGCAGACAGCGTTTTGATTCCGATCCAGTGTGAGTATTACGCACTCGAAGGAGTTACGAAGCTGCTTGAGTCAATGAAGATGGTCAAATCACGTCTGAACAAGGGCTTAGACACCTATGGTGTGCTTATGACCATGTATGACTCGCGTACTTCCCTGTCAAATCAGGTTGTTGAGGAGGTTCAATCGTACTTTGGTGATAAGGCGTTTAAGACTCTGATCCCTCGTACGGTTAAAATTTCGGAAGCTCCGTCTTTTGGAGAACCGGTAATTACCTATGCGCCTCAAAATAAGGGTGCAAAAGCGTATATGAACCTTGCAAAAGAGGTGATCAAGCGTGCCTAGTGCAAAGAAACGTGGCGGATTGGGACGTGGACTCAATGCTTTGGTCTCAGAGGCTGAGTATGAGACCGGTGGTTCTGCTGCATCGGCTTCAAATGCCGCATCTGAAACAAAACTGCCTATTGAGGATATCGTTCCAAACCCCAATCAGCCACGAATTCACTTTAACGAAACTGAACTTCGCGAGTTGAGTGAGTCAATCCAAGAACATGGCGTTTTGCAGCCACTTTTGGTTCGCAAACATGGAAACGGCTATGAGATCATCGCGGGTGAGCGTCGTTATCAGGCGTCGAAACTCGCTGGTCTTGAAGAACTGCCTGTCATCATTAAAGAAGTTAATGATGAGGAAATGCTCGCTCTTGCTCTTATCGAAAATCTTCAGCGTTCTGATTTGAATCCCGTCGAAGAGGCGAAGGGTTATCGTCAGCTCATTGATGCCAGCGGCATGACGCAGGAGGCTTTATCTAAGGCTGTCAGTAAGTCTCGTTCTGCAATTACAAATTCACTTCGTTTGCTAGATCTTCCCGAAGTCGTACAGCAGATGATTTTCGAGGGTAAGCTTACTGCGGGCCATGCGAGAGCGATTCTTGCGGTTCCATATGAAGATGCAAGAATTCGACTTGCTGAGAAGGTCGTCGCAGAAGGTCTTTCCGTTAGGGCGACAGAAAATCTTGCTCCGTTGTTTTCTGCCGGAGAGACGCCAAGGACTCCGAGGCCGGCAACACCTCAGTCATTTAAAAAGGCCGCCCGAGTCCTTCGTCAAGTTTTTAACACGAATGTACGCGTGAAGAGCTCGCGTGGTAAGAATAAAATTGAAATCGAATTCAAAGACGAAGAAGAACTCTCCCGTATCCTTGGCGAAATGGTTCAATTTGGGCAGGAGAATCAGGATGAAGAGTAAGGTTCTCGCGACCATTGCATTGGCAACCACCGTCGCGGCTGGTGCTTTTGCGGGGTATAAGATTGCGACAGATGGTGAACTGCGTGGTCGACTGCTGCGCGGAGCTCAGGATATCGTCGATACATCCAAGAAGAAAATGGATGTGATGACCGAAGATGTTGCCATGCGTACTGCTCAAGTGACCAAGAATCCCAAGATTAACCAAGACTGGGTTAACCATCAATGGGAAAATGTTGGTTATTAGGTACCTAACAATTACTTGCCTGTTTTGAAGGGGTCCTTGTCTGATTCGTGAGACAAGGACCCCTTATTTTGGCAATAAAACTATGCTTGCGTAAATCAAATCCAATAGTATAAAAAAAATGAAACAGCCCCGGTTGCATTATCTACAACCGGGGCTGTTCGATGTTTCACATGAAACGTTTTGGGGCTCGACTCCCCTATGCGTTCTTCTGAACTTTGAAGCGCTGCTTCAGCTGTCCGCAGGCGGCGTCAATATCATTGCCGCGAGAATTACGGATTGTGGTCTCGATGCCACGAGACTCAAGGCGGCGCTGAAGATCCTCAACCTTATGAATCGGCGACGGCTTGAGCGGGCTGCCCTCGATGTCGTTAAGCTGAATCAGGTTAACGTGGCACAGCGTTCCCTCGCAGAAGTCGCAGAGTGCCTGCATCTCGGGATTCGTATCGTTGACGCCTTCGATCATGGCATATTCATAGGTCGGGCGGCGGCCAGTCTTCTCGGTGTAGAGCTGAAGCGCCTCGTGAAGGCGGAGCAGCGTGTACTTCTTAACACCGGGCATAATCTTATTGCGCGTCGACTGGATGGCGGAATGCAGGGAAACGGCAAGCGTGAACTGCTCGGGGATGTCGGCAAATTTGCGAATACCGGGAATAACGCCGCTGGTAGAGACGGTGAGGTGGCGGGCTCCGATGCCGATACCGTCCGGATCGTTAAGGATGCGCAGTGCCTTGAGAACCTCGTCGTAGTTAGCAAAGGGCTCGCCCTGGCCCATGAACACTACACTCGTCGCGCGCTCACCAAAGTCGTTGGAAACATGGAGCACCTGGTCAACGATCTCCTGGGCGGTCAACGAACGCTTGAGACCGTTCAGACCGGTAGCGCAAAAGGCGCAGCCCATGCCACAACCTGCCTGGGTGGAAACGCAGACAGATAGCTTATTACGACGGGGCATACCGACAGTCTCGACGGAAATGCCGTCGTGGTACTCGAGCAGATACTTGCGAGAGCCATCTTTGGAAACCTGCTTGGTGAGTTCAGTCGGCGTATCAAAGGCAAAAGCCTCTTTAAGCTGTTCGCGGAAAGCCTTGGGAAGGTTGGTCATATCGTCAAACGAACAAACGTTCTTCTCAAAGACCCATTCGATGAGCTGCTTCGCGCGGAAAGCGGGCTGGCCAAGTTCGGCCACAAGCTCGCGAATATCGTTTTGGCTCAAGTCGCGAATGTCCTGAGATTTAGTCCTGGGATTCATGGAAGCCTTTCGATTTTGGGGAAACGTAGAGGGTATCGCTACAATATGGTATCAGCTGCAGAAATTATAGAGGAGGAGTCTGCCCATGCCGGGTAAAAGCCTAGAGAACATGCACGTAGCGGTCTTGGCGGGCGGTCATTCCGCTGAGCGCGAGATCTCGCTCAATTCGGGAAAGAACGTCGTGGCGGCCCTGAAGGAGGCCGGCTACACTTCGGTAGAGCTGCTCGACACGGCTGCCGATGATTTTATGGTAACCATGGCGACCGGTGGGTTCGACGTGGCGTTTATCGCCATGCACGGCGCCGGCGGTGAGGATGGTGCCATGCAGGGTGCCATGGAGACCCTGGGTATCCCCTACACGGCCTCGGGCGTGCTCGCAAGCGCCTGCGGTGCCGACAAGGAGGTCTCGAAGCTCCTGTACGCCAAGGCGGGCATTCCCGTTGCCCCCGGCCTCGCGCTCGAGGTGGGCGATGAAGTCGATATCGATCGCATTGTCGAGGTCTGTGGCGAGCGCTGCTTTGTAAAGCCGGCCGTTAACGGCTCCAGCTATGGCATTTCCCTGGTCCATGAACCCTCCGAGCTGCCCGCGGCTATCGCCAAGGCGTTTGAGTTTGGCGACAAAGTGCTGGTCGAGAAGTGCATCGAGGGTACCGAGATCACCGTCGGCGTATACGGCGAAGATGACGTGCGCGCTCTGCCGATCGTCGAGATTCGTAAGCCCGAGGACTGCGAGTTCTACGATCTGGACGTGAAGTATGTCGACCCTACGGACATCCATCGCATTCCGGCACAGATCTCGCCCGAGAACTACGTTCGTGCCCAGGAGCTCGCCTGTGCTGCTCATAAGGCACTCGGCTGCCTGGGTATCTCGCGCAGCGACTTTATCGTGAGCGAGGATGGCCCCGTCATCCTCGAGACCAATACCATTCCCGGCATGACCGATACGTCGCTGTATCCGGATGAGATTCGCCACACCGACGACATGACGTTCCCACAGGTCTGTGACAGCCTGATCCGCATGGGTCTTCGTCGAGCGGGCATTGCATGCTAATCGAGGACGCTGTTTCGTCGGGGACGCCGCAGTTTGTCATCGATTCCTATGCCACGCTTGCCGAGCGCGCCAAAACCCAATCGTTTGGCCTCATCGAGGAAGATGTTATCGTCCTCGATACCGAGACCACGGGTCTTTCGGTGCAGGACAACGAGCTTATCGAGATATCGGCGGCTCGCCTTTCGGGCCGCGAGGTTGTCGATCGCTTCGATACCTTCGTGCATCCCAAGCAGCTGATTCCCGCCGAGATTACCGAGCTCACGAGCATTACAAACGCCGATGTGGCAGATGCCCCGTCGGCCGTCGAGGCCGTGGCCGCTCTCGCCGATTTTGTCGGCGGCTGCCCGGTGATCGCACATAACGCCACTTTCGACCGTTCGTTTATCGAGTCGGTCAAGGGCGGCGTCAACGTCAGTGACATCTGGATCGATTCGCTGGCACTGTCGCGCATCGCGCTTCCGCGCCTGGCCTCGCATAAGCTGTCTTTCATGGCCAACCTGTTTGGCTGCGACTCGGTGTCGCACCGCGCCAACGCCGATGTCGACGCCTTGTGTGGTGTGTGGCGCGTGTTGCTCGTGGCGCTCACCGACTTGCCTCAGGGCTTAATGGCGCGCCTGGCCGACATGCACCCCGACGTACCCTGGTCCTATCGTCCCATCTTCTCCTTCTTGGCGGGACAGAACCCCGGTTCCATCTTCTCTCTCAGCGCCGCCCGCGCCGACGTACTCAAGGCCGATCGGGCCGATGATCGCGTTGATGCGGACGAGCTACCGGTCCTTAAGATGCCGAGCCGCGAGGAAATCGAGGCGGACTATGCCCCGGGCGGCCTGGTTAATCGCATGTATCCCACGTACGAGCCGCGCGATGAACAGATCGCGATGGCGCTCGAGGTCCGTGACGCACTCGTTACGGGAACGCATCGCGTGATTGAGGCGGGCACGGGCGTCGGCAAATCGATGGCTTACCTGGTGCCTTTTGCCGAGGCCGCGCGCCGCAACAACATCACGGTTGGTATCGCGACTAAATCGAATAATCTTGCCGACCAGCTCATGTATCATGAGCTGCCCAAACTTGCCGAGCAGCTGGACGGAGGCCTATCGTTTTGCGCCCTCAAGGGCTATGACCACTATCCATGCTTGCGCAAGCTTGAGCGCATGAGCCGCGGCCAAGTCGAAATTACGACTAAGCGTGATCCTGCCGACACGCTTACGGCAGTCGCGGTCATCATGGCGTACGTGTGTCAGTCGGCCGATGGCGACCTCGACTCGCTCGGCATTCGCTGGCGCAGCGTCAACCGTCCCGACTTTACGACGGCGTCGCGTGAGTGCGCCCGTCGCCTCTGCCCGTTTTTCCCCGATAAATGCCTAGTTCACGGCGCCCGTCGTCGCGCGGCGCATGCCGATGTGGTGGTCACCAACCATTCCCTGTTGTTCCGCAATGTTGCGGCCGAGGGCAGAATCTTGCCTCCGATTCGTCACTGGGTAATCGATGAGGCCCACTCCATCGAGCGCGAGGCGCGCCGTCAATGGGCGCGCGTGGTGTCGGCGGATGAATCGCGCGTTCTGTTTGAGCGCCTGGGTGGTTCGAGCACCGGTGCGCTGAGTCAGGTTTCCCGCGATTTGGCAACCTCGGAGGGCTCTACGCTCTACCTGGGTCTTACCGCCAAGGCGACGTCGACAGTTGTACGTGCGAGCATGGCGATTGCCGATGTGTTTGACGGCGTTCGCGAGCTTGGCCGCCGTGCCCGCGGGGGCTATGACAATGCGAACCTATGGATTGGCCCCGAGCTGCGCGAATCTGACGACTGGCATGATTTCTTACAGTCGGCCTACACTGCCATCGACGCGTTGGAACAAGCTGACAAGAGCGTCGACGCGCTGGTACAAGCCGTTGCCGCCGACAAGCCCGAGGTCGTTGTCGACCTGGGTGATATCTCGCGCCGCCTGCATGAGCTTGCCGAGAACCTCAAACTCATCATCGACGGTACCGACGAACACTACGTGTACTCGCTGCAAGTCAATCGCAGGCTGCGCGCCGGCGGCGAGTCGATGACCGCGGAGCGCATCGATATTGGCGAGGCCTTGGCAACCGAGTGGCTGCCCGAGGTTCACACGGCTATCTTTGCATCGGCGACCATGACGGTTTCCAAGAGCTTTGAGCACTTTAACCACGCCGTCGGGCTCGATCGCATCGGTGCCTCGACATCATCGTCGCTGCACTTGGATTCGAGCTACGACTTCGATTCGAATATGGCCGTGGTCGTGGCTGGGGATATTCCCGATCCGCGCGACCGTGAAGGCTATCTTTCGGCGCTCGAGCGCGTGCTGGTCGACGCTCATCTTGCCATGGGCGGCTCGGTGCTCACGCTGTTCACCAACAGGCGTGACATGGAGGAGCTGTACGATCGCGTCGAGCCCAAGATGGCTCGTGCGGGCCTGGAACTCAACTGCCAGCAGCGCAACTCGTCTCCTCGCCGCCTGCGCGATCGCTTTATCAACGAACCGACCTCGTCGCTCTTTGCGCTTAAGGCCTTTTGGGAAGGGTTTGACGCCAGCGGCGAGACGCTGCGCTGCGTCATCATTCCCAAGCTGCCGTTCTCGAGCCCCACAGACCCGCTCTCATGCGAGCGCAATCTGCGCGAAGACCGCGCTTGGGCGCGCTATTCGCTGCCCGAGGCCGTGCTCGAGGTCAAGCAGGCAGCCGGTCGCCTCATTCGCTCATCGACCGATTGCGGCGTACTCATCTTGGCCGACCCGCGCCTGGTGACGAAGGGTTACGGCAAGAAATTCTTAACGTCACTGCCCACGAGTTCCTACCAGCGCATCGAATCGGCACAAATCGGGCACTATCTACAGCTGTGGCGTGCACGCCACGAGCGGCGTCGCTAAAGCGGACAGACGAGTGATTTTGCCATATCGCACAGACGCTCTGGCAGGGCGGGGTCATCCAAGATGCGGATGGCCCCGCCCGCTGCGATTACCTGGCTTAACAGCCAGCGCTCGGAGCCGTAGCGTACATTCACTGTTGAGCTGTCCGCCCCATTGGGTTCAATCGACATGATGCCGGGCCAGTCTAGGCGCTCTGCCAAGGCGCGCGGCATGAGAAGCTTCGCGCTCTGCTCCGCCTGGGCGAGGGAGTCGTGGAGGGTCGCGGGCTCCGGCGCGTGGCGCACGACGGAGTCGTCGGTCAAGACCAGGCCCTCGATTTTATCCATACGATAGGTACGCTGTTCGTCGATCGCGACATCCCAGGCAATCAGATACGTTTGGTCGCCGTTTGTTGTGATGCGCAAGGGGTCGACCAAACGCTCGCGCGCCTGCGTGTCATCCATCGAGCGATACGAGATGCGGCAGCGAACGCCGTCCCGAATGGCGCAGCTCAGCTGCTGCCAGTGCGATCCGTGGGCGACGGTGTCAAAGACGCGCTGATTGTAGCCGAGCTCTTTGGGAAGAAGGGCACGCCGTATTCGAGCCGCCGCTTGGGGCTCGATCCCCAATGATTCAAGTTCATGGTTGAGCACAGCGCCCTCGGCGGCGCTCAGGCGCAGCGGTAGCACGCGCCCCGCATCACCGGTGAGGACCACGCACTCGCCACGGCGTTCGCAGATAATACGTGCGCCCGATTCTCGGTCCGCAAGTGTTGAGACGATCTCGAGAATCTCGTCGAGCGATGCCCCCGTGATATCAAAGCGGCTGCAAAGTTCGCCTCGTGTCATGCCATTCTCGCCGGCGGCGTAGAGGGCCTCCATGATGTCGATGGCGCGCGAGAGTCTTTGCTCGCTGGTGAGTTTACGCACGGGCATGCTCGTGCACCGTCCTTTCGATGAGGTGATTCCACGCCTGCTTGAGAGAATCGGGGGCGACGGGCCTCATGCCATCCATGGCATGGGCCATGCAAAACGAGGCTGCGGCTTCAAAGTCGCGCACGTCAACGGTCCATGTCCAACCTGCTTCGGTGCGCATGAGTTCGCCTCGTCCGCGCGTGAGACCGCTGATCATATCGGCCTGCGCTTCACGCGAAAACGAGAACGTAGCCGCAACGGGTAGGCGGTCGGCAAAATCGAACTCAAAGAATAAGTAATCGTTGAGGTTGAAATCCGCGGGAATGGCGTAGGCTTTCGAAGGCCTCCAGGCGCGAATGATGCGGTCGCAGCGGAATGTTCTGATATTGTCGGTGGCATTGTCGAGGCCGCAGAAGTATGCCGTACCCTCGCGTTCGAACATGCCGTAGACGCAAACGGTCCGCTCGCGTTGTTCACCGCGTCCGTTTTGGTACAAAAAGCGCAGCGCGCAACGCTCGGCAAAGGCGCTCCATACCGCATCGACGGCGGGAGAGCGGCGGATCGGTGCCTCTCCTGTCGTCGACATGCCGGTGAGGTAGGCAATCTTGGAGCGAATGTCGGCAAGCGGCGCGGCAAAGGCGGATGAGCCTGCCGCGAGTGTCTGGTCGATGGCATCGAGCAGGATGTCGGCGTCGTCTGCGGTGATGAGGCCACCCGCGGCAAACGTGTGCTCGCGGTCGATCGTCCACGCGCTCTCCTCGGTTTCCTGCGCTCCGGCAGCACGAACCTCCCTGATAACGATGCCGCGTTCGAGCAGCTTGTCGCGATCGCGGCGGAACTTGCGCTTGTCTGAGTCGATATTGCCCGAGCCGTATCCCAAATCGGAATCCAGGACGATTTGCTCGGTCGTCAGCGGTTCGGGAGAACTGTTGAGTACAAAGAAAAGGTTGAGGATGCGCTGAGCCGTTTTATCGAAACCGGGCTCGGGTGCCCCCTTTTTAATTGTCGCGGTCGCGTCGCTTGCCGTCATAGAATCCTCGCATGAGAAGGTCGTTTGATGCCATGATTTTAGTCCGATATGGAGATTAGGCTATATCCTTGTCCGCTCGCGGCGTTAAGATGGCCCGAATTCGGTCGTTTGCGCCCGCTCGGGGTATACTTTCGACTATATACGGTTCTAATGTGCATGCATTGGGCCTATTTGTCGGATTATGGATGTGGAGCGCACATGGCGAACACCCAGAACTATATTAACCACCTGCTGCAGAACACCGGCATTACGCCGGCGTGCAGTGAAGAAGAGCGCCTGGCTGCCGAGGATATCGCTCAGATTTTCCGCAACCACGGCTTTGACCCCGAGGTGCAGGAATTTAATGCTCCCGCGCCCAGCAGGTTGGCGTTTGCCGTTACCGGTATTCTCGCATTTGTCGGCGCCCTGCTGATGGGCATCGGCGGCGGTATCGGCTTGGTCGGCACCTTGCTGGCCATTGTCGGTGCCGTGCTCTACGTGCTCGAGCGCACGGGGCGTCCCGTGGTTTCGCGCCTGGGAAAGACCGGTGTGAGTCAAAATGTCATCGCCTATCACAAGGCCTCGGGCCCGCTTGCGTCTCCGCGCAACCGCCCGGTCGTCGTGGTGGCCCACTATGATTCCCCCCGCGCCGAGCTCCTTGCTCGCGAGCCCTACGCTCCGTATCGCGCGCTCATCGCCAAGCTCCTGCCTGTCGCCACGATCGCGCCCGCGGCTGTCGCCATCCTGCGTATCCTGCCGCTTCCCGGCGTGCTCAAGGTGCTGCTGTGGGTTGTCGCGATTCTGGCCTCCCTTGTGGCACTGGCCAACGCCGCCAATATCATCTCCAACCGTTTTGTGCTTCCCTACACGTCTGGCGCAGTGTGCAACAAGTCCTCTGTTGCCGCCATGCTCGGTGTCATGGACAACGTTGCCCCCTATCAGGGCGAAAACGAGTTCCCCGACGACATTCCATTCGACACCTATTTTGGCGAGCAGAAGCGTCGCGCCGAGGAAATGGCGCGCGCGGCGGCCGAGTATGCCGCGGCCCAACAGCAAAACGACTACGGCAACACCATTGAATATGAGGAACCTTCCTACGACGAGGACGAGTTTGGCCAGCCGGTGGCGCCTGACGATGTACCCGAGCAGGAAGAGGCTTTTGATGGACAGATCGATGGTTTTGAGGGTGCCTCTGCCGACGAGACGCTGATCGGCGTTATCGCGCCTGAGGCTCAAGGCCAGACTGCCCAGGCCGAAGTGTCCACCGAGGAAACGTCCACCGTCGAGCCGGCGGAGGAGCCCGCGGTGGTCGAAGTCGCCGAGCCCAAGCCCAAGCTCTATCGCAATGCCGCCGGCAATATCCGCTTTGGTTCGGATGCCATCCGAGCGCTCGGCATGCTTCCCGAGTCCTGTACGCTCGATTACGAAGAGGGCGAGGAGCCGACGTTTGAGCCGGAGCCTGCTCCCGTTGCACAGGAGCCTGCGCCCGCGGCCAATACGGCTGTTGCTCCCGCTGAGCCGGTCGCTGCCCCTGTTGCTGCCGCGGAGTCTGACGCAAAGCCCGCGCTCGATTCTGCAGCCGGTCTGGATATTCTGGCACCTGCCGCTCCGGCACAGGTTGAAGACGAGACCGCCGACGAAGACTATGACGAGTATCCGCAGCGCGTGTCCTATGAGAGTGATACCGATTTCTCGGCCGAGCTTCCCTCGACAACGCCCCATGCCGATATCGCTTCCGCGTTCTCCTCGATTGGTGCCAGCGCTTCTAGCTTCTTTAAGGGTGCCTTTGCGAAGGGCAAGAAGTTCGTCGACGACTTTGAGGAAAAGCGTGCCGCTGCCCGCGAGGCCGCCGAGCGGGAGGCCATCGCCCAGCAGCAGGCCGCCGAGGCCGAGCGTGAGCGTGCGGCACAGGAGTTCGAGCAGAGCGAGGCCGAGCAGCCGGAGCCTGTCGATGTCGCCGACGCCACGACGTCCTTCGAGGCTCCGCAGCCGACATCCGCTGACGTTGCCGAGGCTACGACGTCCTTTGAGGCGCAGCAGCCGGCCGATGGCACCATGTCATTCGATGCCACGATGACGTTTGAGAAGCAGGGCACCGCAATTGCTGAGCCCCTTCCCATCTCCGATGGTGCTCAGGACGCCGCCGATGATTCGGTTATCGACGAGGCCGATTCCGTTGAGGCCAGCGCACCCGAGCAGGTCGAGGCTCCTGTTATGGAGCAGGAGCCCCCTGCGATTGGCGAGGCTCCCAAGACGGATGAGTCCAGGCCTTATTCTACGCAGATCTTCACCATGCCCGCGCCGAGCGACCCCGGTGCCACGGTGGCCAATGCCGCTCCCACGCAGGACGAGACGGTTGACTCCCTCATGGCGCAGATTTCGTCTCAGGTGCCTCCGCGCCAGCAAATGAATATCCCCGATCCGGCCTCCGCGCCTGCGCCCTCTTCGTCGCCGCTGGCCTCGGTCCCCGATCCGTCGCTGCCTTCGATGCAACAGGCCAACGTCGCGTCCCGCACGTCGCTGTTCGATCTTCCCGATCCTTCGGCACAGACAAATGATCCCTTTGCGACGGCGCAGGGCCCCGAGCCCACATCGGCACCGGTCGCGACCCCCATGCCCATCTCCTCGGGCGCACAACCGCTCGAGACCATCTCGGCTCCTGCTTCGACGGGCGCCAAGCCGCAGAAGCGTGGCCTGGGTGGCTTGTTCGGTCGCAAAAAGAAGAACGAGCAGGACAGCATGAGCGACTGGCTGGGCGTCGAAGACGATTACGATGCCAAGAAGTCTGGTCGCGGCATTGGCTCGTGGGATAACTTCGAGGATGACGACGACGGTTGGAAGGGCGGCGCCACCTCCTCTGATGGTGCTTCTGCCGAGGATATGCTCTCGGCCGTTGCCTCCATGGGTGACGATGAGCTGCTCGGCCACGATATCTGGTTCGTCGCAACGGGCGCGTCCGATTGCGATGGCGCCGGCATGAGGGCGTTTTTGGCCTCGCATCGCGACAAGCTCCGCGGCGTGTTCTTCATCAACCTCGAGTCTGTCGGTGCCGGCAGGCTTTCGGTGGTAACGGTCGAGGGCGAGCAGCAGCTGTTTAAGGGCGATCGCCGCATCATGAATCTTGTCAGCAAGGTGTGTAAGTCGTTCCACGTCGATTGCGGTGCGTTCGAGATGCCCTATGCAAAAACCGATGCATCCGCAGCGCTCGAGGCGAGCCGTCGCGCCCTTACGATCGCCGGTGTGGACGGCCCGCGCCTTGCCTGCGCTCGCACCGAGGATGACCTGCCGTACAACGTCAATCCGACCAATATCGCTACGGTGTCCGAGGTCGTGACCGAGGTCATTCGTCGTTCGTAGACAGACCCGCTAAGGAGTCAGCGTGTTTTCGTACATCAAGCGCCATTGGCCCATCTATTTGATCTTGACCCTGATCGCTATCGCATTGGGTTTTGGGGCCGCGTATGTCGTTGGCGTTAAGGGCTCGACGCCCGAGACAACAATGAACGAAGAGGTGGAGCAAGAGCAAAGTTTGGGTGCCGACGGTATTTCCGAGTCCGATCAGGCAGCCATCGATGGCGGTTCGTCATCTGCTGAATAGCCGATTCATCGTTTATGCCCAAGGCGGGCGAGCCGGGAGACTGGCTCGCCCGCTTTTTCATCGTGCTAGTGCCTCTTTGTGGCTGACCTAAGGCGAGCGAACCATATGGCTGCAGCGCCCGAGGTCAGGAGTGCGGTGATGCATGCGGCGATGGGAACAGATCCCGTTGCCGGCAGGTTCTGAGGCAGGGCGCATCGTTGGATGACGCGGTCCTCATCATGCGCCTCGAGTTTATCGCCACCGCCGTTGCGGCAAAGATCGACGCGCACGTTGTTGGCAAGTGCGGTTTGGGGCGTATAGGACGACGTTGCCTGCATATGCACGACTGCGCCTCGGGCATCCGAGTTAAGGACCGCCTTGGCATCGTCAAGATCGTCGTGCTCGTCTTTAAGGTCATCCCGGGTCCAAGAGCCCGCCTCGCTTCTGGTTGTAAAGTCGGCGGCTACCGCACCGTATTCAAAACGGATGCCCGTGATGACGGCGTCGTCTGTAAGATCAATCTCTTTCGTATCGAGCGTGACGGACTTGTCCGTCGGGATATCTGCTTTCCATAGGTGCCACCCGCTGTAATCGACGAGACGCACGTCGTCGCCCAGCAGCTTTGTGACCTCTTCCGTTTCGAGCCAAGGATTGCGATGCCCGTCGTCAAGCGTTGCATTGACCTGCTTGCCCGTATCGCTTGTTCCTGCCGGAGACGTTCGATACCACACGTTGCACAGCCCGTTTAGATCACCGATCGCAATAGGGGTTTCAACGGCAACAAGTTTCGCTGCGCCATCTTTGGCGCACTCAAGGTCGTCGGTGATGGTCAACTCGTCGACCCAGGTGCTCGACTCATTTTTGGCGTCGATGGTATAGGAGAAGGCCCCTTGCGTATTGGCCTGTGCTTTGACTCGGTTTTTTCCGTCGCCGTTGGCAACGAGTTTGCTTGTGACTGGCTGTGCAATCTCTTGGCGTTTATCGACGCTTCCCCTGATCTCGATGGGGGTATCCTTCATGGCCATGGTTTGAACTTCTCCCGTGGCCTTTACTTCAAACGTTATCTCTTCGGCGAGGTCGTAGGTACGCGGAGACATCGTTTCGCGCAGGGTGTAGGTGCCGGGTGAAAGGTGCTCAATGTGGTGCGGTTCGCCGGATGAAGTCCAAGAATCGATTTCGTTGCCATTGGAGTCGCAGAGGACAAGCTCAGCGCCTGTCACTTCCTGACCTCCGCACGCGTCGACTTTGGAGATATCGATCTTGGTGTAGTCGTTGGAAACGTCAAGGTGCACTTCGATCACGGGCGTTTGCTGGTCAGCGTACGACAACTTCACAGTGTGTGGGGTCGGGTTGAGCAGATAACCTTCGGGCGCTTGTGTTTCGACGACCTCGTAGGTGGCGGTACCGCATCCCAACGAAAGATGGTCGACTCGCGCATGCCCCCGTTCGTCGGTTGTAACGGTGGCGACGGTTTCGCCATCCAGGGCGACGATGCTGCCGTCGGTTCGCACGATGTCGCCGTCAGCGCGGATGTCAAACGTGGCTCCAGCGAGGGCGCGCCCATCTACAGCATCCGTCTTAATGATTTCGATGCTTCCGGTTGCGGCGTTGTCATAGAACGAGGCAACGGCGACCGGCGTCAGATTTCTGTCGGCGGGAATCGTTATTTCCAGGTCTTCTCCGCGCAGATACGGTTCCTTGGCCGATGCCTCGTGCACGTAGTATGTTCCGGGATTAAGTGATTCGGGCAGCGTGACGGCTCCGGCTGTATCGGTTGTGAAGGTATTCATTACATTGTGGGCCGGATACCAACATGTTTGCGAGACGGGCTCGTGGTGGCTATCGAGCAGCTGGAACGTAAAACCGGCAAGTGGTACAGTGCCGCCGGTTTGAGCATCGCGCTTTACGATTTGAAGGTGTGTCGATAGGGCATGGTTGTCAATGATGTACTGAAGCTCGGCGCCGTCTGTGGACTGCTCTGCTGTGATGGTCCATTCCCCTGCTTGCTTAAATCCTTCAGGGACCGTTTCTGCAACCTCGCGAACGGTGTAGCCCGCGCGGTCGTAGGGAATGGCACCGTGGGCGCCGGCGGGTCGCTTGCCTATGCCAAACCATGCTTCGGGCTGGTCTTTGGTGGAGGCAAAGCCGTAAACGTTTGTGGTCAACGTGCCGACGACTTGTTGGGAGCTATTGCTGACAACTTCAAAGACGACGCCTCCCGCCGGCTGCTCGAGGCCGGACTCATCGTTATCGCCATGGTCCTTAAACTTCGAGATTTCAAGGTCAAAGGCGATGGGGATGTTGGGAATACGGCTTTCGAGCTCAACGATGCCCGTATCTCCGAGCTGCTCGGCACCGACGGTGTAGCTCCAACAGTCGTTTGAAATCAGGTAGCCCTCGGGCGCTTTCGATTCGTAGATGGTAAAGGTACCCAGAGGAACGTCATTGAGGATCGCCCGTCCGTTTTCGTCGGTCGTAAGGGTGCGAGTCCAGCCGGGGGTTGATTGCGAGACGCAGGTGAATTCAGCGCCCGCAAGCGACGCCCCAACCTGGGTGCCGGCATCCGTGGCGGCATCGACTTTTGCAATACGCAAGGTGATGGTGCCGGGCTGCTCGTTGACAGTGACATGCTCGCCACTGTTTTGTGTGGTGAAGGCTATTCGGTCGCTTCGAGGGATATAGCCTGCCGGGGCTTTGGTTTCGACCAGGTAATATGCCGTATTGGGCAAAAGCGTTGCTTGTGCACGCCCGTTTTCGTCCATCTGGATAGTGCCGACACGTGTATCGCCCACACTTTCAAAGATATCGAAGGTTGCGCCACCGAGTCTGTAGGTGTCGTTGCCGGCGGTGATGTCAGCCTGGGACGATTGTTTTTGAAAAGATACGGAGACGGCGGGCAGAACATAGAGCATGTCCTGGTGTCGACCCTCACCCGAGACCGGGCCGTGATAACGCCTGGCTCGATGTGGGGCTGCCTTAATGGATCCGGACTTAGCGCTGTCGTAGAGCCAACGTGCAGCCGCTACGGCCTCGGCGTTTTCGTAAAACCTACCACTCCTGGCAACTCCCTTGCTATTTGTATACGAATAGGTGCCGTCGGGGTGCGTGGTTCCCTTGAGCATCCACACGGCAATCTGGGTGGCGGCACGGGCGAGATCGGGCGACAGGTTGTGGCCGCCAAAGGATGTATTGGAGGGGTATCCGTGACAGACGATGGCGGCAAATTCGTCATCGAGCCATGTCCAGCCCTGGTTATATGTGCGCCATGGCCCTCCCGGCTTGCTGGGGCCGGGACAGTCTTGATTCATACAGTACGAAATCGAAGTGTCCTGTGCCTCGTATTTACCGACACCGAAGGGACCGCAGCCGTTGCTTATGGTGCGGAAATTAAGGGCGTCACTCCCGTCGACGGCGAGTGCGGTCCCTGGGGCTAGGCAGCCGATCAGAAAAAAGAGGAGCAGGAGCAGCGGACCTGTTGCGATTGCGCTGTGGACAGAGTGCGTGGGTGCGTTGGACATGGCTGCTCCTTATCCCTCGTACGCCGCACGGGGAGGCCGCGGCGCTTGGGATGAGGCTACCGCCATGGTTCATGCGGGTAAGTACCAGAAGCTGACCAAAAGCTTGCCCGATTTGTGACAAATCGAGCTTAAATACAACAATCAGATAAAAGCGCAGGTAGAAGATGGTAAGAAAAGAAAGACAAAGGTCCTCATCTCCACAATTGGCGCGGTTTTCAAACGATTCTCCACAGCTAAAACAAGCATCGACACCCTTGTATCGAACAAGACAACCGCGTTATACTAGCCAACACACAAGCGGGCATCGCCAAGTGGTAAGGCATCAGCTTCCCAAGCTGACACTCGCGGGTTCGAGTCCCGTTGCCCGCTCCAGAAAAAGCAAAAGCACGACGCCGTTCCGGTGCCGTGCTTTTTTCAATAAAGTGCCGGGACTCGAACCCGACAGGGTGCGAGCGTAAAGCAAACGCGAAGCGTTTGTAGCGAGCAGGCGAAGGCGCCGGCAGGCGCCTGAAGCCGGTGCGGATTTGCGAAGCAAATACGCGGACGTCCCGTTGCCCGCTCCGCCGAGCGCGGGAGACGCGGGGACGGCCAATTCAACAAAGTCTTCCCCACCGTCTCCGTGAATCCGAGGGGCTCGCCCGCAGCCGGTGCGTATTTGCGAAGCAAATACGCGGACGTCCTCATGGCCGCTCTATGCTACAAAATGTTAGGTTAATGCCCGTTATCGCTACTCGCACCCGCGCACGGTACAATGGTTGGGTTACGACCAACGTGCCAATAACCAAAAAGGAGCCGCTATGATCGATCGCTATACCCGCCCGGAGATGGGACACATCTTCTCCCTCGAGAACAAGTACGCCATTTGGCAGGAGATTGAGGTCCTGGCCTGCGAGGCTCAGGCGGAGCTCGGCAAGATCGGTATTTCCAAAGAAGAGGCCCAGTGGATCCGCGACCACGCCGACTTTGAGAAGGCGAAGGTTGACGAGATCGAGGAGGTCACGCGCCACGATGTCATCGCCTTCCTGACCAACATGAAGGAATATATCGACGCCGATGTTCCCGAGGGCGAGCCCAAGCCTAGCCGCTGGGTTCACTATGGTATGACCAGCTCTGACCTGGGTGATACGGCTCTGTGCTATCAGCTTACTCAGGCGTGTGACCTGATTATCGAGGATGTTAAGAAGCTCGGCGCGATCTGCAAGCGTCGCGCCTTCGAGGAGCGCAATACGCTCTGCGCCGGCCGCACCCATGGCATCCATGCCGAGCCGATGACCTTCGGTATGAAGTTTGGCTCTTGGGCATGGGAGCTCAAGCGCGATCTCGATCGTCTTGAGGATGCTCGCAAGAACGTTGCCTTCGGTGCCATCTCCGGTGCCGTCGGCACCTACAGCTCCATCGAGCCGTTCGTCGAGGAGTACGTCTGCGAGCACCTGGGCCTGGTCCACGATCCGCTGTCCACGCAGGTCATCAGCCGCGATCACCACGCCTACCTTGCCGGCGTGCTTGCCACTACAGCGGCCACCTGCGAGCGCATCGCGACCGAGGTCCGCAACCTGCAGAAGACCGATACGCTCGAGGCCGAGGAGCCTTTCCGCAAGGGCCAAAAGGGCAGCTCCGCCATGCCGCACAAGCGCAACCCCATCACCATGGAGAAGGTCTGCGGACTGTCGCGCGTCGTGAAGGCCAACGCTCAGGTCGCCTTTGACAACGTTGCCCTGTGGCACGAGCGCGACATTTCGCACTCTTCCGCCGAGCGTGTCGCCCAGGCCGATAGCTTCATCGCGCTTGACCATATGTTCCAGTGCCTCATTCGCGTTATCGACGGCCTGCAGCTGTATCCGGCCCGCATGATGGCCAATCTCAACAAGACCCGCGGCCTCATCTTCTCCTCCAAGGTCCTGCTGGCCCTCGTCGATACGGGCATCACCCGCGAGGACGCCTACGCTATCGTGCAGGAAAACGCCATGGCCACCTGGCACGAGGTGCAGGATTGTGTCTCCGGCCCCACCTTTAAGGAGCGTCTCGAGGCCGATCCGCGCTGCACCGTCAGCCAGGAGAAACTCGACGAGATCTTTGACCCGTGGGACTTCCTCACCCGCATCGATACGGTTTTCGATCGTCTGGAGCAGCTGAACTTCGAGTAGGGTTAACCTAATTCGACCGATTGCGGATGCATTTCAACCTTTGGCGCCTTGCCCATCTTGGGTGAGGCGCTTTTTTATTGCCGCATCAGCCCCGGGTATACAATGAAATCCGACTGCTGTTTCGATGAAGGGAGGCGCGTGCCCGGACGTATCAAGCGAGCCGCCATCGCCTCGTTTACGCTCATACTCCTTGTTGCCGTCTGTGCGGGCGCCCTGACGTATACCGTTCGAAGCAGTTCTTCCTCCTCGAATGAAGCCGACAAAGATCTCCCGGTACTCAAAATCGGCGTTACGGATAACGACCCCTATGTGTATGTTGATACCACGGGCGATTACGTCGGTATCGATATCGACATCGCCCGCGAGGCCTGCAAGCGTGCGGGGATTAAGCCACAGTTTGTCGATATTGACTGGAACGATCGCGACCGGCTGCTCAAAAACGGTGATATCGATTGCCTGTGGTGTGATTATTCTCCCTGTTATCGCGAGGATGCGTATTACTGGACCGAGCCGTATCTAACCGTGACGGTCTCGGTTGCCGCCAAGAAAACGAGTGGCATCAAGTCCTTGGCGCATCTCGATGGAAGCAAGACTATCGCGGTGATTGCGGGCTCGGTGAGCGAACGCCGATTGCTCGCAGGGGATCTGGAAATCTCGCCGGACGTGCAAATCAAATCGTATGGTTCCGCCGAGCTCTGCAAAGCCGCCCTCGCCAAAGGGTATGTCGACTGTTGGATGGCGGACGTTCAGCCGCTTGACCGACTTGTCGCCCAGTATCCCGGCCTTTACCGCGTGTTCGCCGACAACATTATGACGGTCGATCTGGGCGTCGCGTTTGATGACAGCTATGAAGGACCGATCGTAAAAGATCTCAATACTGCATTGTTTGCCATGGATCGAGATGGCACGATTGACCGTATTGTGGGCAATTACAAGACAGGAGCGACGACGGGCGGGCAAGGAGCAAATCCATGACAAATGATGTGCACCGCTTGCGACGAAAGACTCTGACCGTCATAGCTGTCGGCGTTATTGTCAGCGCTGTCTTGTTAGGCCTGTTGTATACGGTTGGAACCCATCGCTGCCTCGAAAAAACGCTTGGGTTTGGCCGAGAAACCATGGCGTTTTTGGAAAACGCTTGCGAAAAATATGACCGCTACGAACAGGGGAGAAAAACCGAGGATACGCACGATTTGCTCGCTGCGGTCGAATCGTTTGCGACGTTCCTGTCCTCTGATCGCGTTGAGGTTAACGACGATCTTATTGAGCAATTTGTCCATGCCGAGAACCTTTCGGGGCTGATGGTCATGGACTCCGATGGCCATATGGCCGCCCACTACGACATCGATGGTCGCGATCCGCTCATGTTGTGGCGAGAGGAGCTGGCCTGTGCGCCGGTCGCATCGATGTATCAAGGTTCCAAAGTGACCTACTCAACTGTCGTCGAGCGCCGTGGTGTCGTTTTTGCCGTCTGTGCTGTCCCGTATGGTGACGGCGTTGCCCTGGCATACCGCTCTCTTGTTTCCGATACGGCGGACGACTATTCATATACCATAGCCGACGCGCTTTCGAACAGCACCTTCCACCAGGGCCCCACGGTGCTTGTTATGGAGGATGCGGAGATTGTCTCATCCAACAGTGCCGATGCTGACGTGTCGCTCGCCCGACTCCTCACCAGCGCAGGAGTTGAGTGGAAAGACGACGGCCTGACGCGCATCGAATATCGAGGAGACAAATGGTACGCCGTACGTGCGGCATACAAGGACTACCGCCTGTTTGCGCTATATCCCAAATCTGAGGTCATGTCTGGCAGGATCACATTTGTCGCCGCTGGCGTCTTGGTGTGCCTTGCGTTTTGGGTCGTGGTGCTGTTGGCTCGAAATGTCGTTGACCACCGCAATTTGGTCGAAAAGGATAAACAGCTCGGCATTATCAATGCCATAAGCGCCATCTACGATTCGACCTTCCTTTTGCATCTCGACACCCTCGAGATCGAGGGGATTAATATGTCGCCGGCGATAGCGAAGATATTTGCCGAGCACAGCGAGGCATATGACTTTATGGACACGGTCTGCCGGGATATCGTGAGCCCCGAAAGCCGCGAAGCGGTTGTGGGGCTCGTAGATATAAGTACGCTTCGTGAACGTATGGAGGGCGTGCCGTACTTGGCTGCCGAGGTGCGAGATTGCCGAGGCGCTTGGTACTCGCTACAGGTTGTCCCCCAGCATCGCGATGAGCAAGGCCGGCTGGAGTCGGTCGTCGTGGCGACGCACAACATATCGATGGTCAAGCATGCCGAGGAGCTGTCATACCAAGATAAACTGACGGGGCTTCGCAACCGCAACTATCTTGAATCGCGCGGAGATAGCCTGGTAAATGAGGGCTTGCCCGTGAGCGTGATTATGTTGGACTGCAATTATCTCAAGCGGACCAACGACATCTATGGTCACGAGATGGGGGATGAGCTGCTGCGACGGACGGCGTCCGTGCTGCGGCGGGTGGCTGGTGCGGATTATCTGCCGATGCGCCTTGGCGGCGACGAGTTTTTGCTGGTTTGCCCCCATACTGACAACGAGTCTGCGCTCGGGCTGGAACAGGATCTTCGTCTCGGTCTTGCCGCGGTAAGCGATGAGGCCCTGACGGTCAGCGCATCGATTGGCGTGGCGACCGTCGAGACGGCTGGAAATACGCTGGCCGATGTATATCGTGTCGCCGACCACAATATGTATCGGGAGAAGCGCACGGTCCACGCACGGGGTGCGGACTGCTAATCTTGCCCCCACCAGTCCATGCATCGTAGGATGTTGAATCGGTGCTTGCGATAATAAATCGGCCCAGGCGGGGATAATAGACGTCTGAAATTTCTTTCTGAGAGGGGATCTCAATGATTAGTTTTGACTACAAGCCGCAGGGCGTATGCTCTCGCAATATTCACCTTGACCTTTCCGATGACGGCAGCAAGGTGCTGGGCGTTGAGTTTACCGGCGGCTGCGACGGCAATCTCAAGGCAATCTCCAAGCTGGTCGAGGGTGCTCCTGCCGATCGCGTAATTGAGGTTCTCGCCGGTAATACCTGCGGTATGAAAAAGACCTCTTGCGCCGATCAGCTTACGCGCGCTATCGAGGCCGCTCGCGCCGAGATCGCCTAATGGGTATCGCCGACCACATCAAGAATGGAATATCGCGCCGTGGCTTTGTGCTCGGCGGTGCTGCCGCGGGCGCTGCCACGGTGCTTGCCGGCTGCTCGAAAAAAACGGGCACCAGCGACGATGCCGCCGGCGAGCCGCAGGTTATCAAGGACGATTCGAAGATTATCTCGATCATTGATGAGTATGAAGCTGTTGATATCGATCTTGAGCCTGCGGCCTCGTGGACGCTGCCGCTGGGCACGCTGCTGTACTACTGTGATGGCGACTACGCTGCCGCGATGATGGCGCCTGCTTCTGCCCTGCATGCCAATACGCTTGGTGTGCTCAGCCTGGGCGACGGCTCGCTTACCACACTTATCGAGGATCCCGTTGAGGGAACCGGTTATGCGTTTTACGACGTCCGCGCGGGTGATGGCGTGTTCGCGTGGGTCGAGATGAACTTTGCCAATGCGTCTTGGAAACTCTACGCGCAAAACCTTGCAGGCTCCTCCCTTACCGGTAACGCTGTCGAGCTCGACCGCGGTGGCGAAAACTACGATCCGCCGCTCTTCACAGCGTATGGGTCGTCGGTCATCTGGTATAAGATGCCCTCGTCCGGCGGCAGCAAGACGAGTAACGATTCGTACTGCTACCGTCAGTCGCCCAGCGAGTCCAAGCCTGAGACTATTTGGAAGTCGACGGGCCGCTTCGCATCCGCCCCGCGTGTGAGCGACGGCATCCTGACCATCTCGCCCCGCGTGCACAATGATGAGGGCGTCTATTACGGTATGACGGCAATCGACCTGACCGACGGCAACAATACGAAGCGGGCTCAGCTGGTGCTTCCTTCGTCGGTTTCGCCTTTCGAGGCCGTGTATATGGGCGACACCTTCGTGTTCTCCATTGAGGCGACGTATAACGGTGTGGGTAGCCTGGGCAATATGGGCACCTATATCGGTAACGAGGGCGGGCCGTACCTCTTCCTTTCGCGTGAGCCGCTCGCGTGCGCTGCGGGAAGGAAAAATAAATACCTGGTTAAAGTCCAGGCGTCGCATTTTTTGATTGACACTTCGGCTAAGACCTACGGCTCGCTTCTGTCGCCCGACCGAGCCCTGGAGTATGGCGATTATCCTGCTACGGCGGGTAAATCGAACTCGTTCTTAACGTACGCAACGGTGCGAAACAGTCAGGGAATTCCCGAGACGGTTACCGCTCGCTTGTTCTCTCTTTAGTCTCCGAGGGGTTAAAAAGGCGTCGACAGGGGAATAAGCGCGTTGTGACTATGAGTACCGCCCGCCGAGCTATCGCACCCATGCGATACCCGGTGGGCTCAGGTGCGTTAAAATGAGCTTGTTCTTAGCTAATTGAGACAGGGGGGCCGTGTTATGGCTTCAGATGCAAAAAAGATTCTGCTGGTCGAGGATGAGAAGGCAATCCGCGACGCTGTCGCTGCCTATCTCGAGCGCGAGGGCTATTGGGTTGTGGGCGTGGGCGACGGCCAGTCCGCTATCGAGGAGTTCGAGAAGCATCAGTTCGACCTGGTCGTGCTCGACCTCATGCTCCCTAAGATTCCCGGCGAGCGCGTTTGCCGCACCATTCGCGACACCTCGGATGTCCCCATCATTATGCTGACGGCCAAGGGCGAGATCGAGGACCGTATTATCGGCCTCGAGCTCGGTGCCGACGACTACCTGATCAAGCCGTTCTCGCCGCGCGAGCTTGTCGCACGCGTACGCGCCTTGTTCCGCCGTGCCCACCAGGCCGATGAGCCGGCCGTCGAGGTACTCGACTTTGGCGATCTGGTCATTGACATCTCGGGCCACAAGATTTTGGTCGAGGGCAAGGAAGTCGACCTGACGGCTTCCGAGTTCAAGCTGCTCACCACGCTTGCCCGTCATCCCGGCCGCGTCTACAACCGCATGGAGCTGGTCGAGAAGGTGCTCGGCTACGACTTTGAGGGTTACGAGCGCACCATCGACAGCCACGTGAAGAACCTTCGCGCCAAGCTGGGCGACGACCCCAAGAAGCCCAAGTGGCTCTACACCGTCCACGGTGTCGGCTACCGCTTCGAGGCTCCGACCAAGACCGATAAGTCGGACGAGAAATAAAGGAAATCACATATGACACCTGCGCGCTTTGAAATCGGGCAAAAGCATAAGCAGGAGAACGAGGCGGGTTCCAAGGCTAGTTGGAACACGCCTCGTTCCGATTCACGGCCAACGATGAGCTATCCCTCGCGTATGGCCCTGGCTTTTGCCCTGACATCGCTCATGACGGTATTGGTGCTGGTGGGCGTAGTCTCCGTTGTATGGGGCACGGTTTTTACGGATTACACGCGCTCCAATATTGTCGAAATCGCCAATTCCGCAGCCGAAAAGCTTGCGACGTCGTACGAGGAAAACGGCAATTGGACCGCGGGGGAGTTGCGTGCGGTCGCGACATCGAGCTTGGTGTCCGACGATCTTGGCATGCAGGTCGTCAATAAAAAGGGCGTCATCGTCTACGACGACTCGTGGCCCTCGGCAAGCGCTACTGCCGATGTGCGCGAAAATCAGGCGACGACCGACGGTACGAGCGGAAAGAAGGCATCGCACAGCCCGGTCTCGTCTGCTCCCACCGATTCCAATAGTGTTGCCAACGTTGAGATCGTGACGTCCTCCGGCGAGCACGTGGGTCAGGTCAAATTGTGGGCGATTGGCTCCGATGCCCTGCTCACCAAGGCAGACTCAGCATTCAGAGAAAAGACCTTTAACGCCATGGCCCTTGCTGCGGTTGTGGCCGTCTGCATCTCGGTCGTTATCGGATCACTCGTGTCGCGCATGCTCACCAAGCCGATTCATCGTATTACCAGCACCGCCAAGCAGATCCGCGATGGAGACCTGTCCGCTCGTACGGGCTTGCGCGGCGATGATGAGATCGATCAGCTGGGAGAGACCTTCGACGAGATGGCCACCTCACTCGAAAAGGATATGAAGCACGAGAAGCGCCTGACTTCCGATGTGGCTCATGAGCTGCGCACGCCGCTCATGGCCATGCTTGCAACGGTCGAGGCCATGCAAGACGGTGTGTATCCCACCGACGACGAGCATCTGGAGACGGTCGCTTCCGAGACGCGCCGCCTGGCCCGTCTGGTGCAGCAGATGCTCGACCTGTCGCGCATGGAAAACAGTACCGCGCCGCTCAACCTGGAGCCGGTGGACATGGTGCCGTTTGTGCGTTCAATTGTGAATGGCCAGGAGCGACTGTTTGCCGATCGTGACCTGCGCTTGCGCTTTGCGGATGAGACGCAGGGCCACGATGACGTTGTCGAGGCAGATCCCGACATGATCACGCAATGCGTCATCAACCTTTTGAGTAACGCCATGCGCTATACCCCCGAGGGGGGTTGGGTCGTGGTGTCGGTGCTCAGTGACCGCAAGCACGTCGATATCGCGGTTTCGGATACGGGCATCGGTATCGCCAAGGATGATTTGTCGCGCATCTTCGGTCGTTTTTGGCGTGCCGACGCCAGCCGCGCCCGCGAAGCGGGTGGCCTGGGCGTGGGCCTCGCCGTAACTAAACAGATTGTCGAGCGCCATCATGGCTACATTTCCGTGGAGTCGGAGCTTGGAAAGGGTACGACTTTTACGATTCATCTGCCTCGCGAGCACACGGCGGACGCGGCATCTACTACAATGGAGCACTAGCTTTTCGCTATTCGGTGAAGGAGGGGTTTCGTCCCTGCCGCTCCGAGTTTGCGAAAACGTGCGGGAAAGAACCCGCATTACTGTCGTATTTTGGTAAGGAGTGACTCACGTGACAACGATGGAGCGTCGTCCGGATTCCCGTGGCAAGGTTCGTGATATCTACGATGCCGGTGAAAACCTGCTAATGGTCGCCACCGACCGCATTTCTGCGTTCGACTTCATTCTTCCCGACGAGATTCCGTTTAAGGGAGAGGTGCTCAACCGCATCTCGGCATTCTGGTTCGATAAGTTTTCCGACATCGTTCCCAACCACCTCGTTTCCATCGACCCGGCGGATTTCCCCGAGGAGTTTGCCGAGTATCGTGACTACCTCGCAGGCCGCGCCATGCTGGTCAAGAAGGCCCAGACGATTCCTATCGAGTGCATCGTCCGCGGCTATCTGACCGGTTCGGGCAAGAAGACCTATGACGAGAACGGTACCGTCTGCGGCATTCAGCTGCCCGAGGGTCTGACCGAGGCCTCCAAGCTTCCCGAGCCGCTGTTCACGCCGTCCACGAAGGCCGAGATCGGCGACCACGACGAGAACATTTCGTTCGAGCGTTGCTGCGAGATCGTGGGTGAGGACATCGCCGCGCAGATTCGCGACCTGTCCCTCAAGATTTACAAGGCTGCTGCCGAGTATGCAGCGACCCGTGGCATCATCATCGCCGACACCAAGTTCGAGTTCGGTGTCATCGATGGCAAGGTCACGCTGATCGACGAGTGCCTCACGCCCGACTCCAGCCGTTTCTGGCCTGCCGCCAGCTACGAGGAGGGCAAGATTCAGCCCAGCTACGACAAGCAATTCGTCCGCAATTGGCTCAAGGCCAACTGGGATATGACGGGGGAGACCCCGCACCTGCCCGCCGAGGTCATCGATGGCACGTCCGAGCGCTATCGAGGGGCCTTCCAGATCATCACGGGCTCCCAGTTCACAAGCATGAAGGAGAACGCATAAGTGAGTACCCGTAGCGCCACGAACAAGCGCACGCAATCCCACGAGGTTACCGGGGTTGCGCGCAAGTCCGCCGCATCTGCTAAACCCGCCCGCCAGGCAGCGAGCTCCGTTCGCGTCGTGCCGGCTTCGTCTAAAGCTCGCCGCAAAGAGCTCGAGAAGGGTGAAAACCTGGAAGGCCTTTCCAAGGAGGAGAAGCGCGCCCGCAAGGCCAAACAGCGTGCTCACGAGGATCGTATCTACACGGTGTCGAATATTCTCCTCAAGCAGGACGAGGACTACACCAAGCGCCGTCGTATCTGGTGGGCCGTGCTCGCCATCGGCATGGTACTCGTCGTGGCAATTTGGGCTTCGCTCTACTTCGCTCCCGGCGGCACGGTGTCCAGTCCCGTCCAGATGGTCGGCATCGTTTTGTCCTATGTCATCATTCTGGGTGATTTTATCTACGACTTCGTTCGTATTCGTCCCCTGCGCAGCATGTACCGCACGCAGGCCGAGGGCATGTCCGAGAACAAGCTCAACGCTCTTATCGAACGCTCGGCTGCCGAGGAGGACAAGAAGGACTCCAAGAAGAAGTAGCGTTTGTATCCATACATATCGCTAAGATATAAGGCGCGTCGTTTTTGCGGCGCGCCTTTTTACTGTTCTATAGATAGATGGAGTGGCACATGATTCGAGCTGCCCTGACGGTCGAAGAGGCTCTGGAGGGCATGAAGGCCCTGGAGCCCAAGATTAAAAACTACGCGCGCCTGGTCGTCCGCAAGGGCGTAAACGTCAAGCCCGGCCAGGAGGTCGTCGTTCAGTCTCCGGTCGAGTGCGCGCCGTTTGCGCGCGTGGTGGTCGCGGAGGCCTATGCTGCCGGCGCCGGCCACGTGACGGTCATTTGGGCCGATGATGCCGTGACGAGGCTCACGTACGAGCATGTCGAGAAAAGCTATTTTGAGCAGACACCCGAGTGGAAGCGCATGCAGCTGGATTCCTTGGCCCAGGATGGTGCCTGCTTTGTCTTTATCGAGGGTGCGGATCCTGCGGCCCTCAAGGGCATCGATCCAGCCAAGCCGGCCGCGGCATCCAAGGCGAGGAATACGCAGTGCAAAGTTTTCCGCCGTGGGCTGGATTACAACATCAATCCGTGGTGCATCGCCGGCGCTCCGGTCGTGGCTTGGGCGCGCGAGGTGTTCCCGGGAGACGCCGATGAGGTTGCAATCTATAAGCTGTGGAATGCGATTCTGCACACCGCTCGCGCCGATGGCCAGGACCCGGAGAGCGACTGGGAGCTTCATGACGCGGCGTTCGAAAAGAACTTACGCTTCCTGAACGACAATCGTTTTGACCGGCTGCATTACACCTCGGCAAATGGAACCGATCTGACGATTGGCATGACGAAGGGTCACGAGTGGGCCGGTGGCAAGGGCAGGACGCCCGATGGACATCCCTTCTTCCCCAACATCCCCACCGAGGAGGTCTTCACCTCGCCTGATCGTATGCGTGCCGACGGTATCGTGTATTCGGCTATGCCGCTCATTCACCACGGTAACAAGGTTGACGATTTTTGGATTAAGTTCGAGGGCGGCCGCGTGGTGGACTACGACGCCCGCGTGGGCAAGGCAACGCTCGCAAGTATCATCGATACTGACGAGGGCGCTGCTCACCTGGGAGAGGTCGCGCTCATTTCCAAGAACACGCCGATCCGCGAAAGTGGTGTTCTGTTCTACGATACGCTCTATGACGAGAACGCCAGCTGCCACCTTGCGCTGGGCGTCGGCTTCCCCGAGTGCATCGAGGGCGGATATGATATGTCCAAAGAAGAGCTCCTAGAGCATGGCGTCAACGTTTCGAGCACGCACGTCGACTTTATGATTGGCACGGACGATATCGATATTGCGGGCATTACGCCTGATGGACGTGAAGTTGTGATTTTCCAGAACGGCCAATGGAGTTGGGAATAGCCCCAGACCGTGGTACAATGCCACCCGCGGGCCGTTAGCTCAGCTGGCAGAGCAGGGGACTTTTAATCCCAAGGTCCAGGGTTCGAACCCCTGACGGCCCACCCAAAGATTGTTGAGACGGTCAACTTCGGTTGGCCGTCTTTTTTGTCGTCCTTCCACGGGTTCGAACCCGTCGGGGCGCGGAGCTGAGTAAACGCGTGAGCGTTTGCCAGCGCAGCGCGCAAGGCGCGAAAGCGCCGCAGCGGCCGCCTGCGGAGCAGGCTGAACCCCTGACGGCCCACCATAGAATAGAAAGCGATCGACTCCGGTTGATCGCTTTTTTGTTGCCGCGCCACGGGTTCGAACCCGAATTTCTCTATGTATAAGAACGCTTGGCGAACAAAACCTGCCTTTTACCGACGGGAAACAAATAGCTGACGCTTTTGGAGTAAAGTGGCGCTCCAGAGATGACCGATGCCTTAACACCTATAAACCAGCTGGTCATCGCCAATATCAGAAGCTGCTGCTTCGAATACGGCCTCAGCGAAGCAACTGAGGGTTCTATTCATTTGTGAACAAAATATGGAGTGCGGGATTCCCGCCCGCGGGGGCCCTCCGG
>CATXID010000002.1 GCA_958369225.1 uncultured Collinsella sp. | reverse complement strand
CACACCGCCCGTCACACCACCCGAGTCGTCTGCACCCGAAGTCGCCGGCCCAACCGAGAGGGGGGAGGCGCCGAAGGTGTGGAGGGTGAGGGGGGTGAAGTCGTAACAAGGTAGCCGTACCGGAAGGTGCGGCTGGATCACCTCCTTTCTAGGGAGATAAATTCTTAGAGAGACAAACTTTAACTCGAATAGAGGGCAGGAGCCCGTCCGGTAGATGTCGCCCGCGATGAAGTCCCCGCAGCACCCGGTCCCCGGGGTCGCACCCGCGTACCTTGAGAGCCGCATAGCGATAGGAGAGAGATGGAAGAGATTCATCTTCCAGACTCGATTCTTTTCTGCGATTTAAAGACAGAATGATAGCAATCATTCATCCGATCCAAACAAGAAGAATTCACTTATATATGAGTGAGGAGCATCTGATCGCGAGCACAGTGAAACACGCTGTGCCGCGGTATGAGATACCCGAATTGCGACATACGAGCGCTATTCATGATATCGATTAATTTAATTTAGCGACACGTGGATATCCCGCGGGCCCGATGCGGTCCCGCAAGATACCACGGGCGCACGGCGGATGCCTTGGCACAGGGAGCCGATGAAGGACGCGGCAAGCTGCGATAATCCCCGGCGAGGAGCACACATCCTTCGACCCGGGGGTCTCCGAATGGGCGAACCCATGCACAGCAGTGTGCATATCCCCCCGCTGAACACATAGGCGGGGGGAGGACAACCCGGGGAACTGAAACATCTAAGTACCCGGAGGAGAGGAAATCAATCTCGAGACTCCCCGAGTAGCGGCGAGCGAAAGGGGACCGATGGCCAAACCGTCGAGCGGGCATACCCGGCAGGGGTTCCGCCGACGGGGTTGCAGGGCCGCGCATCCGGGGGCTGCCGCCCCCGGGCGCAGGTCCGGCTGGGGAGCGGAACGGCATGGGAGGGCCGGCCGCAGCGGGTGACAGCCCCGTACGCGAACCCAGACCGGACGGCGCGACGCGGTCCCTGAGTAGGGCCGGGCACGTGAAACCCGGTCCGAACCTGGGTGGACCACCATCCAAGCCTGAGTACTACCCTGTGACCGATAGCGCACCAGTACCGTGAGGGAAAGGTGAAAAGCACCCCGGGAGGGGAGTGAAACAGTACCTGAAACCGTGCGCCCACGAGCAGTCGGAGCACCTTTATGGTGTGACGGCGTGCCTTTTGTAGAATGAGCCAGCGAGTCGCTGGCGCGGGGCGAGGTTAACCGAAAGGGAGCCGAAGCGAAAGCGAGCCTTAACAGGGCGACTTGAGTCCCGCGCCGCGGACGCGAAGCCGGGTGAGCTATCCGTGGGCAGGCTGAAGCGGGGGTAAGACCCCGTGGAGGGCCGAACGCACGTCGGTTGAAAACGGCGGCGATGACCTGCGGATAGGGGTGAAAGGCCAATCAAACCCGGAGATATCTCGTTCTCCCCGAAATAGCTTTAGGGCTAGCGTCGCGCGTTCACCGCCGGAGGTAGAGCACCGGATGGACGAGGGGGCTTCGCCGCCTACCGAATCCAACCGAACTCCGAATGCCGGCGGCCCAGAGCGCGGCAGTCAGAGCATGTGGGCTAAGCTGTGTGCTCGAGAGGGAAACAGCCCGGACCGCCCGCTAAGGTCCCCAAGTTCCAGCCGAGTGGCAAAGGATGTGCGTCCGCCCAGACAACCAGGATGTTGGCTTAGAAGCAGCCATGCATTCAAAGAGTGCGTAACAGCTCACTGGTCGAGTGGACATGCGCCGACAATACACGGGGCTAAGCTGGACACCGAAGCGGCGGGATTTTAATTCATTAGAATCGGTAGGGGAGCTTCCCATGGGCGGAGAAGCCGGAGGGCGACCGACGGTGGAGCGCATGGGAGTGAGAATGCTGGCATGAGTAGCGAGAGACGAGAGAGTAACTCGTCCGCCGTGAACCCGAGGTTTCCTGGGCAAGGCTAATCCTCCCAGGGTCAGTCGGGGGCTAAGGCGAGGCCGGGAGGCGTAGCCGACGCGCAGCAGGCAGACATTCCTGCACCGCGCACGCGGCGCTACGACCGACGGGGCGACGGATGGGGGTGGCTCGGCGGGGTTCTGGACGTCCCCGTGATGGAGCGCGGCCCGCGGACCAGGGAAATCCGGTCCGCAGAAGGGCGAGGCTCCGGACGAAGCGATCAAGCGAAGCGAGTGAGCCCGAGGTCCCTAGAAAAACCCCTAGGCAGGCGCGTGCGCGCCCGTACCGCAAACCGACACAGGTGGGTGGGTAGAACATACCGAGGCGATCGGGTCAACCATGGTCAAGGAACTCGGCACAATGGCCCCGTAACTTCGGGAGAAGGGGTGCCCGCGCGTACGTGAACGGACTTGCTCCGGGAGCGGAGGCGGGCCGCAGTGGAGAGGCCCAAGCGACTGTTTACCAAAAACACAGGACTCTGCAGAAGCCGCAAGGCGACGTATAGGGTCTGACGCCTGCCCGGTGCCGGAAGGTCACGAGGAGCTGTCAGCGCGAGCGAAGCAGCGAATCCAAGCCCCGGTAAACGGCGGCCGTAACTATAACGGTCCTAAGGTAGCGAAATTCCTTGTCGGGTAAGTTCCGACCTGCACGAAAGGCGCAACGACTTGGGCGCTGTCTCGACCATGGACCCGGTGAAATTGCACTGGTCGTGAAGATGCGACTTACCCGCGGAAGGACGGAAAGACCCCGTGAACCTTCACTGCAGCTTGGCATTGGCCGCTGGTCCCGCGTGTAGAGGATAGGCAGGAGGCTAAGATCCGGAGGCGCCAGCCCCCGGGGAGCCGCCCTTGGAATACTGCCCTCGCGCGACCGGCGTCCTAACCCGAGGCCGTCAACCGGCTCGGGGACCGTGCCAGGCGGGCAGTTTGACTGGGGCGGTCGCCTCCTAAAGGGTAACGGAGGCGCGCGAAGGTCCGCTCGGGACGGTCGGCAACCGTCCTTTTGAATGCAAGAGTACAAGCGGGCTTGACTGCGAGGCCCACAAGCCGAGCAGGTGCGAAAGCAGGCTCTAGTGATCCGGCGGCCCCGAGTGGGTGGGCCGTCGCTCAACGGATAAAAGGTACTCCGGGGATAACAGGCTGATCTTGCCCAAGAGTCCACATCGACGGCAAGGTTTGGCACCTCGATGTCGGCTCATCGCATCCTGGGGCTGGAGCAGGTCCCAAGGGTACGGCTGTTCGCCGTTTAAAGCGGTACGCGAGCTGGGTTCAGAACGTCGTGAGACAGTTCGGTCCCTATCCTCCGTGGGCGCAGGAGAATCGATGGAGGCTGCCCCCAGTACGAGAGGACCGGGGTGGACGCACCTCCGGTGAACCGGTTGTCGACCAACGGCACGGCCGGGTAGCCGCGTGCGGCGCGGATAACCGCTGAAGGCATCTAAGCGGGAAGCCGTTCCAGGGATTAGTTCTCCTTCCGGTAAGGGCCCAGGTAGACTACCTGGTCGATAGACGGCAGGTGCAAGGCTGGCGACAGCCTCAGCCGAGCCGCACTAATCGCCCGAGCTCTTCCGGAACCGCACCTCGCGGCCCGCGGGACCCAGCGCTCAGAAGCGCGGTCCGGGCACGAGGATGCCCCCGAGTCAGACCTTTCCTATGCGCCATGCGGCCCCCAGGGCACGTGAGAGAGACACCGGACACCGTAACGGTGGGCGCCGCCCACCGGTCAGCGGCCAGAGCATGGGGGGCACGCCCGGTCCCGTTCCGAACCCGGAAGCTAAGCCCCATCGCGCCGAGAGTACTGCGGGGTCAGCCCGTGGGAGGCCAGGGCGCCGCTGACCGGTGGACGGCACCGAGCCGTCGATCGACTTGAAGAAGGGGGAGGCCTCGCGGCCCCCCCTTTTTGCGTTTGATAGAGAGTTGTAATACAAGCACTCGCTTTCGTTTAGCTTGTCTTACTGTTTGGCTGTATTTTGAGTCCTTCTTTTGTATTTGCGCGATAATAACTCCCATTGGCGTTAGGGAGGACTTGATGTTTACCGTTTTTGTCTTGGGCAATATTGCTTCGGGTAAGTCGACTGCCTGCCGCTATCTCGAATCTCATGGCGCCATGCTTATCGATCTGGATGAGCTTGCCAAATCGCTTTATGTGCCAGGCTCCGATATCGTCAATGCTCTCGCGGAAGAATTCGGTTGGGACATTCTGGACGGGGAGGGCGGCATTCGCCGCAATGTCCTCGCTGCTCGAGCTTTCGCCTCTCCTGATACAGTTGCGCGGCTCAATGGCATCGTTCACCCGGTTCTCATCGAACAGCTGTCACTGAGGCTTCTTGATCCGGTTTGCTGCACGGTTTCGTCCCCCCGTTACCCCTTTGCGGTTGTCGAGGTTTCTGCCCCGACTGGTTTTGAGGATGCTTTTGGCCTGGCTGATGAAATTCTGGCTATCAGCGCTCCTATAGCAGTTCGTCGTGAGCGTGCCATTCATCGTGGTATGGAGTCTTCTGATTTTGATGCGCGCTCTGCATGCCAACCTGATGAGGCTTCGCTTTGCAATCTCGCTACGACGGTAATCGATAATGCGGCAGGCGATAACTCGCTCTTTGAACAACTGGACGCATGGCTTGCGCGCCATGGCTTCGGGGATGTAGTGGATAAGGATGAGGCCGATGCCTAAGACACGTTTCTTTACGTGGTATCGCGTGGCGCCACTTGCCGTCGTGTTCGTCTTCGGCCTTATTTCGCTCGTCTACTCGTATGCCCCTGCCGCCTTCTTTAAGCCTTTGTATCCAATTGACTACGAGGCGTACGTAAAGCAATCGAGCATTTCGCACAATCTTGATCCGTATCTGGTGTGTGCTGTCATAAAGTCGGAATCGAATTGGGATCCCGAGGCTGAGTCGAATCAAGGCGCACAGGGATTGATGCAGCTGATGCCCGAGACTGCCCAGGATATGATTGCCAAGGGTCTTGTCGATGGCAGCGAGTATTCAGCCGGCGACCTTAACGATCCCGCTACGAACATCGAGTTTGGCTGTGCGTATCTTTCGTATCTTCTGACGTATTTTAACGGGTCGACTGACAGTGCCATTGCCGCCTATAACGCCGGCATGGGCAATGTCGACGGATGGGCGCAGCAGAGCACGTCGCTTCATAATGCAATCACCTTTCCCGAGACGCAGGCGTATCTGATTCGTGTCAATAATGCCTGGGTTCGCTACAAGACCCTCTATCCCGATCGGTTCGTATAGGACTATGCCTGCCGCCTGCGTATACTGCAGATATATGAGTTAGGAGTATCCATGGCGGAATTTGAAGTTGAGCGTGTTGGAGGAGAGCTCAAACGTTTTGGCGTTGAGGGCTCTGAGGTGCCGTTTGAGGTCGTGTCTCCATACGAGCCCGCTGGTTCCCAGCCTAAGGCCATTGAGTCGCTTGTGCAGGGTGTGAGGGACGGAGATCGCTATCAGGTTTTGCTGGGCGTGACTGGTTCGGGCAAGACCTTCACGATGGCTAAGACTATTGAGGCCTTGGGGAAGCCGACGCTGGTCATGGCTCCCAATAAAACGCTTGCCGCTCAGCTCGCGAGCGAGCTCAAGGAATTCTTCCCTAACAACGCCGTGGTCTATTTTGTGTCGTACTACGATTACTATCAGCCCGAGGCATATGTGCCGCAAAGCGATACGTATATCGAGAAAGACTCCTCGATTAACGAAGAGGTCGAGATGCTGCGCCATCAGGCGACGGCATCGCTGCTATCTCGACGCGATGTGATCGTCGTCGCATCGGTCTCGTGTATCTATGGCATTGGCTCCCCCGAGGACTATGCGGGCCTAGCTCCGAACGTCGACAAGAAGGCGCCGCTCGAGCGCGATGACTTTATCCATGCGCTTATCGATATCCAGTACGATCGCAATGACTATGATTTGGCACGTGGCACCTTCCGCGTGCGCGGCGATGTCGTCGACGTGTATCCGCCCTATGCCGAGCATCCGTTGCGGTTTGAGTTCTTTGGCGACGAGGTCGAGCTGATTGCCGAGATCGACGAGGTCACCGGCGAGATGCTGCGTGAGTACGAGGCCATTCCCGTGTGGCCGGCCTCGCACTACGTGACTGAGAAGCCTAAGGTCAAAGCGGCTCTGAAATCAATCAGCGTAGAGTGCGAGAAGCGTGTGGCCGAGCTCAAGGCGACTGATAAGCTGCTCGAGGCGCAGCGTCTGCAGCAGCGCACCGACTATGATCTCGAGATGCTCGAGACCATGGGTTTTTGTAACGGCATCGAGAACTACTCGCGTCATCTGGACGGTCGAAAACCGGGCGAGCCGCCGTTTACCCTGATCGATTACTTTCCTAAGGACATGCTCTGTATCATCGACGAGAGCCATGTAACGGTGCCGCAGATCCGCGGCATGCACGAAGGCGATCGCTCGCGTAAGGTGACGCTGGTGGAGCATGGTTTTCGTCTGCCTTCGGCACTCGATAACCGCCCGCTTCGTTTCGATGAGTTTGAGGCGAGGATTCCCCAGTTCATCTACGTTTCGGCCACGCCGGGCGACTATGAGCTGCGGGTTAGCCAGAACGACGTTGAGCAGATTATTCGTCCGACTGGCCTGCTCGACCCCAAGATCGATGTGCGTCCGGTTCGTGGGCAGATTGACGATCTTGAGGACGAGATTCGCGAGCGCGTGGCGCGTAAGGAGCGCGTGCTGGTGACCACGCTCACCAAGCGCATGGCCGAGGACCTGACCGACCATCTTCTTGATGCCGGCATTAAGGTCAATTACATGCACTCCGATACAGCGACGATGGACCGCGTCGAGATTCTGCGAACGCTGCGCGAGGGAAAGATTGATGTTCTCGTTGGCATCAACCTGCTCCGCGAGGGTCTAGACCTTCCCGAGGTCTCGCTGGTGGCAATTCTCGACGCTGACAAGGAAGGCTTCTTGCGTAACCGCCGTTCGTTGATTCAGACGATTGGCCGTGCGGCCCGTAATGCCGACGGCGAGGTCATCATGTATGCAGACGTTATGACCGATTCGATGAAAGAAGCCATCGAGGAGACGCAGCGCCGTCGCGAGATTCAGATGGCATATAACGAAGAGCATGGCATTGTGCCCAAGACGGTCCGCAAGGCCATTAACGACATTTCGAGCTTTATTGCCGAGGCCGAAAAGACTGTGGGCTCGAAGGGACGCTCGAGAGGCAATTCGCTGGGTCACGGTGCGTTCTATACACCCGACGAAAACGGCGGGGGCGCCGCGCCGGAGACGGCAGCACCCGAGCAAACGCTTGCCGAGCAGCTGGAAGGGCTACCGCATGACGAGCTCGTGCGGATCGTCGAGACCATGGAGGAAGGCATGCGTAACGCTTCCGCCGCCATGGACTTTGAGGAGGCGGCGCGTCTGCGCGATGCCGTCGTTCAGATTCGGGCGATGCTTGAGGGCGCATCTGAGGACGAAACGATTGAGCGTTTGCGTTCGCAGGCTCGCAAGGGCTCTACCTTTGCTTCGGGCAGAAAACGCCAGGGTGCACGATTCAGGAAGTAGTGAACAGGCCCCGAGTTCCCTGTGGAGCTCGGGGCCTGTGTCGTTCGGACGCGAGAGTTCGTGCACTAGAGGTCTGCTATCAGCGCCTCAGCGCAACGGATGCCGTCGGTGGCGGCACTCATGATGCCGCCGGCATATCCGGCACCCTCGCCGCAAGGGTAAAGGCCCGGGGTCGACGTGGCGTGGCATGTTCGATCGCGGGTGACGGTGACCGGGGAGCTCGAGCGTGTCTCCACGCCAGTGAGGACCGCATCGGGGCGGTCATAGCCGCGCAGTTTCTTACCGAGCAGGGGGATTCCCAAACGAAGCGATTCGACGATATGCTGCGGGAGGGCATCGTCGATCGCCGTCCAGGTCACGCCAAGTGGATAGGTTGGTTTTACCTTTCCGGGTGCCGTGCTGGCGCGTCTAGCAAGGAAATCTCCGACGAGCTGTGCCGGCGCGTTCCAGTTAGAGCCACCCAGGCGATAGGCGGCTCGCTCGCAGGCGCGCTGGAGCTCAATGCCTGCGAGCGGATCATCGCCGGGAAGGTCGTCGGGTGTGACGTTGACGAGTAGGGCGGCATTTGCGTTACGCCCGTCGCGGGCATTGAGGCTGGCACCGTTGACGCACAGATGGCCCTGCTCGGAAGAAGCCGCGACAACCTGTCCGCCGGGGCACATGCAAAATGAGAACACGCTGCGGCCGTTGGGGAGATGGGCGACAAGCTTGTAGGGGGCTGCTCCGAGTGCCGGGTGCCCCGCCGAGGGGCCATATTGGGCACGGTCGATGTCGCGCTGTGGATGCTCGATGCGCACGCCCATGGCAAAGGTCTTTTGCGCGAGGGCAACGTTATGTTCTTTGAGAAGCTCGAATACGTCGCGGGCGGAATGGCCGCAGGCGAGAATGAGGTGCTTTGTGGCGATTGTCTCGCTTGTGGTTTCTTGGGGCGGTTGGACATCGATGCCGGTGATGGCGCCAGATCCATCGGTTCGAATATCGACGAGCTTTGTTCGATAGCGGACGGTTCCACCGAGCCGCTCGATGCGCTGAGAAATGTTGGTGACGACGGTGGGGAGGATGTCGGAGCCAATGTGCGGCTTGGCGTCCCACAGGATGTCACGAGGTGAGCCCGCTTCGACGAAGGTCTCAAGAATCAGTCGATGGGCGGGATTCTTGGTTCCCGTGTTGAGCTTGCCGTCCGAGAAGGTCCCTGCGCCGCCCAGGCCAAATTGGATATTGCTTTCGGGGTCGAGGATACGCTCCTTAAGAAAGAGATCAATCGCTTCCGAGCGGCGAAGCGCGGGGTCGCCGCGCTCGATGAGCAGGGGTTTAAGGCCCGCTTCGGCAAGGGTCAGGGCGGCGAAGAGACCGGCGCAACCGGCGCCGACAACGACGGGACGCCCCTTGGGTGCATTCGGGACAGGGTTGGGGAATGAAGGAGCCTCGCCGTCTACCATGCGGATGCGCGAGCGGTCGCGCTCGGCGACGCGGTCGACCACCTCCTGCTCGAGTCGGGAGCTTGTCAACTCAACTCGAAAGCTCAAAATAAAATGGACATCTCGCTTTTTACGGGCGTCGATTGACTTGCGATGGAGCTCAATGGCTTTAATCTGGGAATCCTCGCATCGCAGGGCTCGTTTGACGGCGCGTCTGCCAATAGCAAGGCAGGCGGCTTCGTCGCCTGCCTCATCGAGTGACGCGTGGACTTGGGTGATTTCGATCATCGAGGTCTCCTTAGATGCAAGAAAGAGGCCGCCCGGTGTCCCAGACGGCCCGAATGCGTTTTGATTATAGACTGCGCGGCTATAGGCTGCTTGCAGCGCGAATACCCGAGATCCAAGCCCACGCAAGGTTGAAACCGCCGCAATCGGCATCGATGTCGAGCGCCTCGCCACAGATGTAAAGTGGGGCGCCTGCCGCGTTGCTCACGCAGAGGTTGGGAGCTGAGACGCTCTCGATGGGCACGCCGCCGCGCGTGACCTGAGCCGAACGCTCCTCTGTCGTTCCCTCGACGAGCATCTTAAAGTGCTTGAGGATTGAGACCAGATGGATGACGTCGTGCGACCCGGGGTGGCACTGTTCGAATGCGGTGCAGACAACGTGAGAGAACTGCGGGGCGAGCATGCCGTCGAGCCAGCGGGGGTCGCGGGGTGAAAAGCCGCCGAGCAACGCAACTCGCTGGCTGAGCATATCGAGCAACTCGTCTTTGGAGAGGTCGGGGAAAACGTCGAGCAGAATCGTGTCGCCGCGCTGGACGCGACGGGAGAGGTTAAAGGCGGCAACGCCCGAGATGCCAAAGGTTCGGAAGAGCACTTCGCCGTCTTCGCGCCAGAGCTCCTCGTGATTGCGGGTGAGCGTCAAACGGGCGCGGACGCGCAGGCCATCCAGCGTCTTGAGCGCAGTCTGGTCGCCGAAGACCGATGCCGACACGGGGCAGAGGACGGGGCGCTGCGGTGTGAGGGAAAGATTGAACGTCTTCGCGATGTCGGCGGGGCTGCCGCCCGTAGCGATAATTACGGCCTTTGCCTGCAGCGTCTCGTTCTTGCGAGGGGTGTCGGCGAGCGCCTTCCGAAGTGAGCGGACCTCCGTTTTTCGGTCGTCGTGCTTTTTTGCCTTGAGTGCTCGCGCAGGACGGTCTATTTGGAGTGTCCAGCCCTCGGGGGCTTTGAATGCCGAGGCAACATTTGCTCCACAGATCAAGGTGATACCCAGGTGATTGCAAGCGTTGAGAAGCGCATCGCGCACCGATTCGGCACGAAGGGAGCGCGGATACAGCCGGCCCTCCTCGGAGGTCGTCATGATGCCCAGCGAGGAGAAGAAACTGCCGAGCTCTTGCTCGGGCCGGGGACTCATGACGGATTCGACGAATGCGGGGTGGTTGTACCGCTGGAAATCAATTGATTCGTTGGAAAGGTTGCAGCGGCCGTTGCCGGTCGCAAGGAGTTTAAGGCCGCAGGCAACATCGCGCTCAACGATGCAGACGCTTTTGCCTGCGCGTGCGGCCGTAATGGCGGCGGCGAGACCCGAGGCCCCGCCGCCGATCACCAAGACGTCATAGGAGGCGTTTGTGTTCACTTAGCCCTCGGCGGTCTCGTGCGGGGCAATGGCCTCGACGGCGGAGACGGCCTGGGGCAGCATACCGTCGGGCAATGCGGTCTCAACCTCGCCCTTATCGCAAGCCTCGGCGAGTGCCGGATTGATGGGAAGCTGCCCTAGGATTTCGAGGTTGTAGCGCTCGGCGACCTCGGGGAGCTTGCTCTTGCCAAAGACTTCAATCTTCTTGCCGCAATCGGGGCACTCGATATAGCTCATGTTTTCGACGATTCCCAGAATGGGAACGTTCATCTTCTCGGCCATGTTGACCGCCTTGGCGACGATCATCGAGACTAGATCTTGCGGGCTCGTGACGATGACGATGCCATCGACGGGCAGCGACTGGAAGACAGTGAGGGCAACGTCGCCCGTTCCCGGAGGCATGTCGACCAGCAGGTAGTCGATGGGGCCCCATGAGGTTTCGCTCCAGAACTGCCTGATGGCACCCGCGATAACCGGACCGCGCCAGAGGACGGGGTCGGTTTCGTTTTGGAGCAGCAGGTTAGAGCTCATAACCTTGACGCCGTGCTCGGAGATTTCGGGCAGCATAAGGTTGCCGAGAGCATGGACGTGACGTCCGCTCATGCCGAACATCTTAGGGATAGAGGGGCCGGTAATATCGGCATCGAGGACGCCGACCTTGTGACCGTGGCGGGCAAGCTCGGTGGCGATGGCGCCGGTGACGAATGACTTGCCGACGCCGCCCTTACCGGAAAGCACGGCGATAACGCGCTTGACCTCGGACAGCGTATTCTCCTCAAATTGCGACGGCGACGTTTGCCCGCCGGCTGCCTGTGCGTGCTCGCAACCCATGTTTGACTCCTTTGTATATGTTGGGGCCTGAGCCCCGCGGTGTGACACGAGCGTCATTGTACCCTCGTTTGCGAGCGGGAGTCATTTGCGATGCATTTGGGCCGAGCGTGCTTGCAATACGATGGACCCAAGCGAATGGGCGGGCTTACTGAACTTTGCTGGCGAACTCGAGGTATTGCATGGTCTGCAGCTTGTCGATCGTCGAGGTGTAGGGGCTGTCTTCAGATTCCAAGTCGTAGCGCAGCCCGTCGGCACCGAGATAGCCAGCGACATTGATGGTGGGCACATCTGACCTTGTTGCAAGCAGGGCCTTTTGATAGTCGGTGAGCGGGGCGCCGATCTTATTAAGGGTAATGGCTGCAATCTCGTTTGCCCCGACGGTGTCGTAGACGTTGAGCTCGGTATTGCCGGCGATTTCATAGTTAGCCCAGACGAAATAGGTCGACTGATAGACACGGTAAGCGTGGCTTGCCGTGTCTTCCTGAGGGTACAGCTCGTCGTTGAGAGTCGTTGCGGCGCTCGGCTGATGGTCGCCAAAAAAGACAAGAACAACCGGTCTGCCGATATTGCGGAGCTCGTTGATAAAGTACTCGAGGTCCCGGTCGGATGCGTTGATGCAGGTGAGATAGGTGTTGAGCGCGCTATTGGCGCCCTCGCTGGCTCCCTCGACCCAATAGTTTGTCAGCTCTTCGGCGGGAACGGTGCCATAGTCGTAGCCGCCGTGATTTTGCATCGTGACGTCAAAGATGAACTGCGGCGCTTCGTCGGTTCTAAGCAGGTCGAGTATCTTGTCGTAGGTGGCGTAGTCGCATACGCCGGCATGGTAACAGGGCGCACCTTCGAAATCGCCGATTGAAAGAAAGTCTCCAAAGCCCAACTGCTGATAGATTTTATCTCGATGGTAGTTGACGGGGTTTTGCGGGTGCATAGCGTTAGCGGTATACCCAAGCTCTTTAAGGTCCTTTGCCAGGCTGTTGACGCCATTCATCTGATACAGCTGATAGGGGATCTTGCCTAATCCGACAAAGGCCGTTGTCGCTCCGGTCAAAAATTCGAATTCGGAGTTTGCCGTTCCGCCACCGGTGACCGAAGCGAGCATGGTGCCGCGAACAAGTGTGTCGGGAAGCGAGTTGTAGAATGCGGGGCCGGTGTACCCGGCCGCCTGGAGCTGCTCAAAGCACGAAAGGTCGCTAAAACTCTCGTTCATGACGGCAACAATCGTTGGCTTGATTTCATTGAACTGGGCAACGGCAGCCGCGCGCTGCTCGCTCGAGCCATACGTGCTGTCGTAGGCGGCGGCGAGCTCCTGCTCGATGCTCTGCGCCTCATCGGGCGTATAGTCTTCGGGCTTCTCAATGGGCAACTCGTTGACCATTTCGGTGAACGAAGTGATAAAACCCTGAGACGCATATGTGGTGATGGGCTGCCAACGGTCAAATCCAAAATCCAGCGCCTGCTCCAAGTCGATGCTGGAAAAGCCCGAAAGCCCCACAACGGTCACTAGCAGAAAAGCGCAGAGGTTAGCGGCGATTGCGGGGAAGACATGGGTGGACGTACGGAGCTTTCGCGGTCGGATAAGCGAAAGAAGCCCCAGGGAAATCTCCAGCAGGGCGAGAGAGGTTACGATTCCGGCGGTAAAGGTAAACTCGTATCCCTCGCTCACCTCCATTGCGGTGCCAAGGGCCAAGATATCGCTTGGCAGGATGGCTTCGCCTTTAAACGTTATGACGAAGTGCTCGGCAATGCCAAGGATGCAACAGATGATGGGCACGAGGGTCATGACGCCTCCATGACGCTGTCCCAGCAAATAAAGGGAGAGTAGAACCGTCGCGAGCAGCCCGACGGAAAACCCGAATGAGTTGGCGGGAATGCGATAGAACGTTTCGTTGCAGGCAATTTCGAGTGAAACGAACGAGAGCGCTGAAACAGCGGCGATGACAAGGATGTCACGGCAAATACAGGCAACCGTTCCCGTCGCAAGATCGGTTTGGTCGATAAGTCCCGAAACCAAGGGCTCGACAAGAAGTATGACGGCGGCAGCACCGAGTGCCGAATAAGAAAGGACCCATAGGGAACTGTCCTCATTTACGAGCAATTGATTCGTAATCCATGCAGCTACCATGCCGAGCGGGATGAGGAGCGTCGCGCACCAAAGGGCGCGAAAAACAGGCGGCTGTTCCTTTCGTTTGACTGAAACGCATATGCGTGCGATGACAGCGGCCACGATAAGGACGGCGATGAATATGGGCAGATTGGCCATGTCACTCGAAGTGATTTCAAGGGGGATATCTTCGGTCATGGACGTTCCTCTGTTACAGCAAATTAAGTTCATTATTAGATTACTGTAACCTTTTCCCGGCATTTCGAGAAACAAAGCACCCGATACGCAAAGCAAAAGGTCTGCGAATCTTGTATTACGAACATCTGTGCGCGTCGAGTGCGCTAAACTCATCGTCAGTGTGATTTGAAGTTGTAGGAGGCAAGGAGCTTCCATGTCTGATTCTTCTATCGTTATTCGCGGCGCGCGCGAGCATAACCTGCGCGATATCGACGTTTCCATTCCGCGTGACCAGCTCGTGGTCATAACCGGTCTTTCCGGATCGGGCAAGAGCTCACTGGCGTTCGATACCATCTATGCCGAGGGCCAGCGCCGTTACGTCGAGAGCCTTTCGAGCTATGCGCGTCAGTTTTTGGGCCAGATGGACAAGCCCGATCTGGACTCGATTGACGGTCTGTCGCCGGCTGTGTCGATCGATCAGAAGACGACGTCCAAAAACCCACGCTCGACGGTGGGCACCGTAACCGAGATTTATGACTATCTGCGTCTGCTGTTTGCTCGCGTGGGAACGCCGCACTGTCCTGAGTGCGGTCGTGTCATTGAGCGTCAGACGACCGATCAGGTCGCCGACAAGGTGCTGGCGGCGGGGGAGGGCCGCCGCGCGTTTGTGTTGGCGCCGGTGGTTCGTGGACGCAAGGGCGAATACGCCAAGCTGTTTGAGGACCTGCGTGCGGAGGGCTTTAGCCGTGTGCGCGTCGACGGCGAGGTGCGCTCGCTTGACGACCCTATCGACCTGGACAAGAAGTTCAAACACGACATTGAGGTCGTGGTTGACCGTATCGTGATTCGAGAGAACTCCCTGGGTCGCATTGCCGAGTCCGTTGAGCAGGCGACGGCACTGGCGCACGGTAACGTGAGCGTGTACATGCTGCCCGACCGCGACGCTCCCGAGGGAACCGAGGGCGAGCTGCTGGAGTATTCGCTGGCGCTGGCGTGCCCGGAGCACGGGCATTCCATCGACGACCTACAGCCGCGCGATTTCTCGTTCAACGCGCCCTATGGTGCATGTCCCGAGTGCGACGGCCTGGGCTTTAAAAAGACAGTCGATGCCGAGGCACTGATTGAAGACCCCTCAAAGTCGATTGCCGACGGAGTCTTTGGCAGCCTGTTCGGCAATTCCAACTATTATCCGCAGATCTTTGCCGCGGTCTGCAAACACTTTAAGGTGAGTGCCGATACGCCATGGAAGGACCTGCCCCCGCGGGTGCGTCGTGCGTTTTTGGATGGCATGGGCGACACGAAGATTTCGGTCGACTATCAAAAGCTCGATGGGCGTCGCAGCCAGTGGGACACTAAGTTCTCGGGTGTGCGCAACATCCTGTACGAGCGCTACAACGAGACGACGAACGAGAACACCAGGGCTCGCTTGGAGAAATACATTCGCGAAGAGCCATGCTCGAGCTGTCACGGTGCTCGCCTGCGTCCCGAGATGCTTGCCGTCACCGTGGGCGGCAAGTCCATTTACGATGTCTGCTGCCTGTCGTGTCGCGAGTCGCTCGAGTTTTTTGAGGGCCTGGAGCTTACCGAGCGTCAGCAGTTTATCGGCGGGCGCATCGTCAAGGAAATCCTGGAGCGCCTGCGTTTTCTGGTCGATGTCGGACTCGACTATCTGACGCTCGATCGCGCCTCGGCGACGCTTTCCGGCGGTGAGGCCCAGCGCATTCGCCTGGCAACGCAGATCGGCGCCGGCCTCATGGGCGTTCTGTACATTCTGGACGAGCCGTCGATCGGTCTCCACCAACGCGATAACGAGCGCCTGATCAAGACGCTCGAGCGCTTGCGCGATATCGGTAATACCGTTATCGTCGTCGAGCACGACGAAGATACAATTCGCGCTGCCGACTACGTGATCGATATGGGTCCCGGTGCGGGCGTTAACGGCGGACACGTGGTCGCTGCAGGAACGCCTGCCGATATCATGGCGTGCCCCGATTCCATGACGGGTGCTTATTTGACCGGCAAGCGGATGATCCGCGTGCCCGATGAGCGCCGCAAGCCCGGCCGCGGCTGTCTTAAGATCACGGGCGCCCGCGCTAACAACCTCAAAAACGTTACCGCCAAGATTGAGTTCGGTACGCTCACAGTCGTTACCGGTGTTTCGGGATCGGGCAAGAGCTCCCTGGTCACCGATACGATTGCGCCCGCGCTTACGAATGCCATCCATCGTTCGACGCGTCCCGTGGGGCCGTACAAGAAGATTGAGGGCATCGAGTGCATCGATAAGGTAATCGATATCGACCAGTCGCCGATCGGCCGCACGCCGCGCTCGAACCCTGCGACCTATATTGGCCTGTGGGATGATCTGCGTGCGCTATTTGCAAGCACGCCGGAGTCGAAGGCGCGCGGCTACTCGCCGGGACGTTTCTCCTTTAACGTAAGCGGCGGTCGCTGCGAGGCGTGCAAGGGCGATGGCCAGATCAAGATCGAGATGCACTTCCTTCCCGATATCTATGTCCCCTGTGAGGTATGTGGCGGCAAGCGTTATAACCGCGAGACACTCGAGGTTACCTACCGCGGCAAGACAATCTCGGACGTGCTCGACATGAGTGTCACCGAAGCACTGGCTTTCTTTGGGAATATCCCGCAGATTAAGCGCAAGCTGCAGACCCTATATGACGTGGGTCTGGGCTACGTGAGCTTGGGCCAGCCCGCTACGACGCTTTCGGGCGGCGAGGCGCAGCGCGTGAAGCTCGCCAAGGAGCTTCATCGTCGTCAGACAGGTAAGACGTTCTACATTTTGGACGAGCCTACAACCGGCCTTCATTTTGAGGATGTTCGCCAGCTGCTCGACGTGTTGCAACGCCTGGTCGATGCGGGCAACACGGTTCTGGTGATCGAGCACAACCTTGATGTCATCAAGGTTGCCGACCGCCTGATCGATATGGGCCCCGAGGGCGGCAATGGCGGCGGAACCGTCGTGGTCTCGGGCACGCCGGAGCAAGTCGCGGCATGTTCGCGGAGCTATACGGGCAAGTTCTTGGCGCCGCTGCTCAAGCGTGACCGTGAGCGTCAGGCGCAGCTTGACGCGCAGTAAAGAGACGTTGCAGTACCGACGCGCCACCGATTCCTTCTGATTCGGTGGCGCTTCTGTGTGTCGAGATGGCATATGCGGCGGAATTGGCCCTATACTTAATCCTTGCGTCGCTCTGCGAAGGAAAGGATGTGCCATGGCAAAGGCTGTTAAGACGCCAAAAACCAATGCGATGCGCGAGCTGGAAAGCGCCGGCATCTCCTATGTTCTCCATACGTACGAAGACGATGGCGATGAATCGTCAGGTCTGGGCGTCGCGATTTCCGAGCAGCTTGGCGAGGAGCCCGGTCAGGGATTTAAGACCCTGGTCTGCACGACGCCGTCCAACGACCATGTCGTGTGCTGTATTCCTGTTGCCGACGAGCTCGACCTCAAGGCCGCCGCGCGCGCCGCAGGCGAAAAGTCGCTGACCATGATGCATGTCAAAGATTTGCTTGCCGCGACGGGGTATGTCCGCGGCGGTTGCAGCCCGGTCGGTATGAAAAAGCGCTTCCGGACGCTGATCGATGAGACATGCGTCCTTTGGGATACCATTTTTATCTCGGGTGGCAAGCGCGGCTATCAGCTTGAGCTTGCTCCCGATGACTTAGTTGCATTTTGCGGGGCGACGGTTGCCCCGATCACGAGAGAGGACTGAGCGATGCCGCAGGAAGAATCAAAGCGCGGAGCTCACTTTGCAAAAGGGTCGGCTCCTCAGGCGCCCGCGCCCGAGGCTGCTTCGTTCGATAACGAGATTCGAAACGCCTGGTCCGTTGCCGCTGACCCGGGCGAGACGGCCGTGTACTTGCGTGCCGCCGGTGCCGGCACGGCGCTTCCCCGTACGGTTCTTTCTTCGGCTCGTCCCGATGAGACGGCTGTCTTTTTGGCCGCCGCTCAATCGAGCGCCAGCGTGACGCCGGTCGCCTCCGAGGCTCCTCGTGTGCCACGTCCCGATGAGACTGCGGTGTTTTTGATGGCAGCCCAGGGAAAGAGCACGCCGCAGAGCGCTCCTGCCGCTCGTTCCGCCAAGCCCGCGGTTCATGATGATGACGAGCCGCTTCTTTCGGATGACGAATGGTCGCCGCTTGGTTCGACCGATCCCGTCGAGGGCGTGGCCATCGACGGTGATGACGACTGGGACCCTCTGTCGTTTTCTGCCCGAACCGTCGCCGCCAAAGAAGTTGACACGGTGTTTGGCGACCATGCCATATTCGATGATGATGCCGTATCCGGTAACAACATGCCGAACAGCGATGACGCCGCACCTGCTGATGACGCCGTTTTGGTTGACGATCCCTTTGCGATGACCGGCTCCTTTGCCGTCGTGGACGATTTGCTGCCACAAGATGAGGTTCATGAGGACTCTCAGGACGACGTAGACGATATGGGTTCTTCGGACTACTCCACGGTTGGTCGTTCTGCTGGCCTCATGACCGTGCTGACCATCGTGTCGCGCGTCACCGGGTTTATCCGCACGTGGGCCATGGCGACCGCCATCGGCATGTCGCTGCTCTCGTCCTCCTATCAGGTTGCCAACAACCTGCCCAACATGCTCTACGAGCTCGTGATGGGCGGCATGCTCGTTACGGCGTTTTTGCCGGTGTATATGGGTGTGAGGCGCGAGCAGGGCCGCGAGGCATCGAACGAGTATGTCGGCAACCTGCTCGGTATTCTGCTTCTGGTGCTGGGCGGCATCTCGCTGCTGGGCACCGTGTTTGCTCCCGGCTTTATTTGGACGCAGTCGTTCCTTTCGGGTAATGGCGACAGCATGGATACCGCTGCGTTCATGTTCCGCTTCTTTGCTATCCAAATTTTATTTTATGGCTTGGGCTCGGTGTTCTCGGGTGTTCTCAACGCACACCGCGACTACTTCTGGTCGACGTTTGCCCCGGTTCTCAACAACGTCATCGTCATCGCCAGCTTTATGGGCTTTGCTCCCGTGTCTGCACAATTTGGCGAGCAGGTCGGTATTATCTTGATCGCAGCTGGTACGACCCTCGGCGTCTTTGTCCAGATGGCCTGTCAGATTCCCGCGCTCGGCAAGCATGGCGTGCATCCTCATATCCATATCGACTTTAAGGACCCCGCGCTGCGACAGACGATTGCGCTTGGTATCCCGACGCTGCTCGCCACGGTGTGCATGTTTGTCTCGACTTCCATTACCAATGCCGCCGCGCTGGTGGTGCAGCCCGAGACCGGCCCTTCCGTCATCGCATATGCGCGCCTGTGGTACACGCTGCCCTATGCGCTGATCGCTGCCTCGCTTTCGACGGCACTCTATACGGAACTCTCTCACGATGCACAGGAGAAGGATTACGACAGCGTCCGCACTGGCATTTCGCGCGGTGTCGCCCAGATGCTCTTCTTCCTGATTCCGTTTGCGATGTACCTGATCGTCTTCGCCCGTCCACTCAACATGATCTACTGCGCCGGCAAGTTCGATGAATCCGGCGTGGCGCTGGTGTCGGAGTTCCTTATCTATCTGGCACTTTCCCTGCCGCTCTACGGCGTGGTCGTGCTGATGCAGAAGAGCTTCTCGGCCCTGCTCGATATGAAACCTTATAGCCGCTATTGCTTGTACTCCGCTATCGGTCAGGCCGGTTCGGTGCTGCTGTTTGGCGTGGTGCTGGGCTACGGTATGCCGGCAATTGCGCTTTCGTACGTCGTTGACTACGTGGTCTTGGTCGGATGCTCACTGTGGTGGCTGCGCCGTCGTCTGCATGGCCTTCAGATCAAGTCTATCCTACATGGCGGTTTCTTCGGCCTGTTGTTCGGTGGCTTGGGCGCTGCCGCGGGCGTCGGCGTCATGTGGGCACTTGAGCACTTTGTCGGAATGCTTGGCAGCTCGATCCTTATTACCCTGGGCTACGTTTGTGTTGCAGGCGTCGTCTCGCTCGCCGTGACTTTTGGCCTTGCCTTCGTCTTTAAGATGCCCGAGGTCTCGGCGCTGCTTCGTCGCAAGTAGGTGCGTGTGGCAGGTCACGACAACATTCCAACACTTGCCGAACAGGTTTCGCGCGTTCCCACGCAACCCGGCTGCTACCTTTGGAAAGATGCCAAGGGCGATGTCATCTATGTGGGCAAGGCAAAAAACTTGCGTGCCCGTATGCGTCAATACGTGACGCTGCAGGACGAGCGTCAGAAGATTCCGCTCATGATGCAGCTGGTGGCGAGCTTCGACTATATCGTGGTGGAGACCGAGCACGAGGCATTGGTGCTCGAGCGCAATCTGATTGGCCAGTACCATCCGTACTTTAACGTCGATCTCAAAGACGATAAAAGCTATCCCTTTATCGCCATTACCAAGAGCGACCTGTTTCCGGCTATTAAATACACGCGAGAGCGTCATAAACCGGGAACGCGCTATTTTGGCCCCTATACCGATAGCCGTGCGGCGCGTGAGACCATCGATACGCTACGCAAGGTTATTCCTATTTGCTCGGCATCCTGTGCGGAATGGCGCCGCTGCCGCCGCATCGTCGAATCTCATAAGGGCGAAGAAGACATCGTCAATATGATTTGCGCGCAAAACGGGCGTCCCTGCTTTGACTACCATGTCGGGCGCGGGCCGGGCGCATGCGTCGGTGCGATTTCCCCTGCCGACTATGCCAAGAACGTCAAGCGTGTCGAACGTTTCTTGTCGGGCCATCGCAAGGATGTCGTCGACGAGCTTACGTCCGAGATGACAGAGGCAGCCGAGACGCTCGATTTTGAGCGTGCGGCTCGCGTCAAGCGTCGCCTGGAAGTCATTAGGGGCCTGGACGATCGCCAACAGGTCGTTTTTCCATCAAGCGTCGATATCGACGTCATCGGCTTCTATCGCGAAGAGACTATCTCTGCCGCCTGTGTCTTTGTCGTTCGCGAGGGCCGAACGGTTCGAACTTGTGAGTTCATCCTCGATAAAGGCCTGGATGTCGACGAGGAAGAGCTTCAATCTGGCTTTCTTAAGCGCTATTACGACGAGACGGCTGATATTCCAGCCGAGATCAATCTCTCTGTCGAGCTTGAGGATGCCGAAGCGTTGGGGGAGTGGCTTGCGGGCAAGCGCGAACGCTCTTGCCATCTCCATAGGCCGCAGCGCGGCGAAAAGCACCGCCTGCTCGACATGGCTTCTAAAAATGCGCGCCATGCCCTCATGCGCTACATGATGCGCACGGGGTATGCTGACGATCGTACCAATCAGGCGCTCCTGGAGCTCGAAAGCGCGCTGGCGCTGCCTGCGCCGCCGTTGCGCATCGAGTGCTTCGATATCTCGACGTTGCACGGCACCTTTACCGTCGCTTCGATGGTGGTATTTACCAACGGCCGTGCTGACAAGGGCCAGTATCGTCGCTTTAAAATTCAGGCCGAATTGGACGAGGCGAACGACTTCGTATCGATGTCCGAGGTTCTGGGGCGTCGCTATGCTCCCGAGCGCATGGCGGACGAGCGCTTTGGCTCGCGCCCCGATTTGCTCGTAGTCGATGGCGGCAAGCCGCAATTGACCGCTGCAATTAAGCAACTCGAGGCACTCGGCCTCGATATACCAGTTTGTGGCTTGGCAAAGGCCGATGAGGAGGTTTTCGTGCCGTGGGACGAGACTCCCGTCGTGCTGCCGACCGGCTCCGCTTCGCTTTATCTGATCAAGCAGGTTCGCGATGAATCCCACCGATTTGCGATTACATTCCACCGCGAGTTGCGCGATAAGGCTATGACGGTTTCGGTGCTTGACGACGTTCCGGGTGTGGGACCCACCAGAAAACGTGCCATTATGCGCCATTTTGGTTCGATGAAGCGTTTGCGCGCGGCAAGCGAGCAGGAGATTGCAGAAGTTCGAGGCGTTCCGGCCGATGTCGCCAAAGCGGTCCACGAGGCACTTGTTGCATGGAATGCCGAGCGCGCCCAGGCATCGGCCAACCGATCCGAAAACTAAACGCGCTTCTAAACAACTGATATACATGATTGGTCAATTTTCAATCATTTGTTTCGCGGTGATTACCTGCCGATTTCGGGTTTTATTAACGCTAAAACGTTTGACTAGCCATGGTGAACAACACTGCTATCCTGCGGGTTGACGAAGACTGATATCTCACCTCGCCGATACATACTGTCTGTCGAATCATTTGTCAATGAATTCGGTGAACGGTAGTAAATACCGTTCAAGCGTATGTATGTATCGGTCGCCGAGCGCGGCACCTCAGTTGGGTTCGTCGGTAGGTAAGGTATATATTGTCCGCAAGTTGCGCGGGGGCAAGTCTAGGTGCTCCCGGGTAAGATTCTCTATTGATAGGAGAAGACATGGCCATCATCAACAAGGGTATGTCCAGGCGTTCGTTCCTCGGCCTCACCGGCAGCGTCGCTGCTGTCGCAGGGCTTGGTCTCACCGGCTGCGGTGGCAGCTCTAGCGACGAGGGTTCCGCTTCCGGTTCCACCGATTCCGCCAACCGTGGCGGCGGCGTGATCACCGCTGGTTCCGCTTACGCTCCGTCCAGCTTCGACCCCGCCAGCACCGGCTCCGCTGTGGGCCTGGGTGCTAACTGGCACGTCATCGAGGGCCTCTACGGCATCGATTACCACGACTACAGCACCTTCAACGAGCTCGCCACCGACGATCCCAAGTCCGTGGACGACACTACCTTCGAGGTCACCATCCGCAAGGGCGCAAAGTTCTCCGATGGCACCGAGGTCACTGCTGACGACGTCGTCGCTTCCTACACCGCTTGCGCCGCTTCTGCTACCTATGCTCCGTTCTTCCAGCCCTTCGAGTCCATCGAGGCCAAGGACGCCAGCACTGTAACGGTCAAGACCAAGGTCCCCAACTTCTCCCTGCTCAAGGATCGTCTGGCCATCATCCGCGTTACCCCGGCCACCCAGGCCGAGGAGGATCGCGCCAAGCAGCCGATCGGCTCCGGCCCCTGGATGTACGACTCTATCTCCGATACCGAGATCACCCTGGTTCCCAACCCCGAGTACAACGGTGAGTATGCTGCCGAGGACGAGAAGATCCAGTACAGCATCCTGACCGACCCCACCGCTCGCGTTACCGCTCAGCAGGAGGGCTCCACGCTCGTTATGGAGCTCGTCACCGCTGACGCCGTCGACCAGCTCGAGAGCGCTGGCTGCAAGATCGACAACGTCCAGGGCTTCGGCACCCGCTTCATCATGTTCAACGTCGCCAAGGAGCCTTGGAACAACGTCAAGGTCCGTCAGGCCGTCATGTACGCGCTCGACACCGAGAAGATGATCACCAACACCTTCGCCGGCCTTGCCACCGCTGCCAGCTGCTACCTGCCCAAGAGCTTCACCAACTATCATGAGGCTTCCACGGTGTACAAGACTGACGCCAAGAAGGCCAAGAAGCTCATCGAAGAGTCTGGCATCACCCCGGGCGCCATCACCCTGCGCACTACCGACAACGAGCAGATCAAGGGCATGGCCGCTCAGGTCAAGAACGACCTCGACGCTCTCGGCTTCGATGTGACCATCCAGACCGATACCTCGCCGGCCACCTACGCTGCCATCGACGGCGGCGAGGCCTACGATATCCTTCTCGCTCCTGGCGATCCGTCCTGCTTCGGCGCCGACCCCGACCTGCTGCTCAACTGGTGGTACGGCGACAACGTCTGGATGCAGACCCGTTGCCCGTGGAAGGATTCCGCTGAGTGGGCGAAGCTCCACGGTCTCATGGACGAGGCTCTTGCCGCCGAGGGCGACGAGCAGCAGAAGAAGTGGAACGAGTGCTTCGACATCATCGCCGACAACGCTGTTCTGTACCCCGTTGTCCACGTCAAGACCGTTTCCGCTTCCTGGGACGATCCGTCCACCGCGCCCAACGGCGAGGCCCTCGATGGCTTCAAGGGCATCGGCACGACGAGCATGTCCTTCAGGGGCGTCGCGACCGTCAAGGCCTAAGACTCGCTTGAGTCATATGTGGGGCGTCGGTCGTAAGGCAACGTCCTCATAGTTGAAACAAAGACCCGGGCGACCTCGATGTCGCTCGGGTCTTGTAATGAGTATCCATACTCATATACCAGTTGGTCCTACCGACAAAAGAAAGGGGAGAGAACGTGAACAACTTTCTACGTTTGATTGGAAGGCGTCTCGTGGCGCTGCCGATCATGGCATTGGGCGTCACCGTCCTGGTGTTCTTCCTTATGTCGTTCTCCAAGACCGACCCCGCCTATACGGCGTTGGGTGACGGTGCCTCGCCCGAGGCGGTTGCCGAGTACCATGAGAAGTATGGTCTGGACGACCCCTGGCCCGTGCGCTACGTGCGCTACATGGGCGATTTGATCCATGGTGACATGGGCACCTATGGTGCTGCTCGCAACTCCGTTGCCAAGCGCATCTCCACGGCCCTGCCCGTCACGATGCAGCTGACCTTCATCGGTCTTGCCATCGGCGCGGTCGTCTCGTTTTTGCTCGGCGTCATCGCGGCGCTGTATCGCGATAAATGGCCGGACCAAGTGATCCGCGTCTTTTCCATCGCCGGCCTGGCAACCCCGTCGTTCTGGCTTGCCGTTCTGTTGATTCTGCTGTTCTCTTCCTACCTTAAGGTGCTCCCGGCGTCCGGTGCTCTGCCTCACTTCACCACCAACCCGGCTGGCTATCTGGGACGTATGATCATGCCCGCTATCGCCCTGGCATTTCCGCTGACGGGTCAGATGACTCGTATCGTGCGTACCGCCATGGTCGAGGAGCTCGACAAGGACTACGTCCGCATGGCCCGTGGCGCCGGCGTTCCCGAGAAGGTCGTCGTCGGCATCAACGTTTTGCGCAACGCACTGATCACCCCGGTCACCACCCTCGGTCTTAAGATCGGTTACCTTATGGGCGGCGCCGTCGTCATCGAGGTCATCTTCAACCTCCCCGGCATGGGTACTGCGATTCTGCAGGGCGTTCAGGGCAACGAGGCGAACCTGGTTCAGGGCGTCGTCATCGTCGTTGCTCTTGCCTTCATCATCATCAACATCGTGGTTGACATGCTCTACCTGCTCATCAACCCGCGCATCAGGACGGTGTAGATTATGGTAAAGATTCGAGAGAAGCAAACCGAGCAGCTCGAGAAAGCTGCCTCCAAGGGGCTCAAGCTCGGTGGCTGGAAGAAGATGACGCTGTCTTCTAAGATTGCCGCCGTCGTGCTGGTGCTGGTCGCCCTGACCGCGATTCTGGCACCCCTTCTTGCCCCCTATAGCCCGGTCGAGATTTTCACTGCTCGCCAGGCTCCCGGCAACGGATTTATCTTCGGTACCGACGATAAGGGTCGCGACATTCTGTCGCGTATGCTCTACGGTGGTCGTTACTCGCTGATCATCGGCTTTGGCGCCACTGCCATGGCTCTGGTCTGCGGCTCGGTTGTGGGCGCCCTCGCGGCTGTTTCGCGCAAGTCCGTTTCCGAGGCGATCATGCGCATCCTGGACATCATCATGTCCATCCCGGGCATCGCCCTCGCTGCCGTCTTCGTCTCCATCCTGGGCAATTCCGTGCCGTCGATCATCTTCGCCATCGGCTTTATGTACACTCCGCAGATTGCCCGTATCGTGCGCGCCAACATCGTGTCCGAGTACGGCGAGGACTATGTCCGCGCGGTCATCGTTTCCGGCGCCAAGGCTCCGTGGATTTTGATCAAGCATGTTCTGCGTAACTGCATCGCCCCGATCATGGTCTTCACCGTTACCCTGGTCGCCGACGCCATCATCTTCGAGGCTTCGCTGACCTTTATCGGCGCTGGTATCCAGGAGCCCACCGCTACCTGGGGTAACATCCTCGCCGACGCTCGTGGTGGCGTGCTCGCTGGCCGTTGGTGGCAGGCGCTGTTCCCGGGCCTGGCCATCATGATCACCTGCCTGGCGCTCAACATCCTCTCCGAGGGCATTACCGACGCCATGGCCGCTGCTCCCTCCGCCGCCCTGGATCCGACTGACTCCTCCAAGCGCCGCGAGGCCGACCTGCTGGTCTCCGACCCCGTTCGCGCCTACAAGGAGCAGGCTCAGTCCCTGTCCGCCCGTCTTGGCGCCCTGCGTGATGTCGAACTCAAGCGTAACGACCGCCATGTGCCCGATGAGTCCGTTGAGCCGATCCTTTCGGTCCGCGATTTCTGCATCCAGTTTGAGCACCACGGTGACATCAACGTCGTCGATCATGTCAACTTTGATGTACGTCCTGGCCAGACCATGGGCCTGGTCGGAGAGTCCGGCTGCGGTAAGTCCATCACCACGCTGGCCATCATGGGTCTGACCGATGATGACGAGCACCTTTCCGGTGAGGTTCTCTGGGAGGGTCGCGACCTGCTCAAGATGAGCAAGAAAGAGTGGTTCGGCCTGCGCGGTACCGATATCGCCATGGTCTATCAGGACGCTCTGTCCTCGCTCAATCCCTCCATGCTCATTTCCGCCCAGATGAAGCAGCTCACCAAGCGCGGCGGCACCCGTAGCGCCGAGGAGCTCCTGGAGCTCGTGGGCCTCGACCCCAAGCGTACGCTCGAGAGCTATCCGCATGAGCTTTCCGGTGGTCAGCGTCAGCGCGTTCTGATCGCTATGGCCCTTACCCGCGACCCCAAGCTGGTCATCTGCGACGAGCCCACGACCGCTCTGGACGTTACCGTCCAGAAGCAGGTCATCAAACTGCTTAACGACCTTCAGGCCAAGCTCGGCTTTGCCATGATCTTCGTTTCGCACGACCTGGCACTGGTCGCCGAGGTCGCTCATAACATCACGGTTATGTACGCTGGCCAGGTTATCGAGCAGGCGCCCACCAAGGAGCTGCTCACCAACCCGATTCACGAGTACACTCGCGGCCTTCTGGGTTCCGTCCTGTCCATCGAGAGCGGTTCGGGCCGCTTGCACCAGGTGCCCGGCGCCGTTCCGAGCCCGCGCGATTTCCCCAAGGGCGATCGCTTCGCGCCCCGCTCGAGCCATCCGCGCATTGGCCTGGACACCCGTCCGGTCTTCAAGCGCGTGCCCGGCACCGAGCACTTCTATTCCGAGCTCCCCGATGAGGTGCTCAAGGCAAATGGTTTGACCCCTCACGCGGAGGTGATGTAGATGAGCGAGACCGCAGTCAACGGTGTCGAGCCGATCATCTTCCTTGATGACGTCCACGTCACCTTTAGGACCCGTACCGGCTCGATTCTGCACCCCAACCTGGTTCACGCCGTCCAGGGTGTAACGATTAAGCTCATGCCCGGACAGACCATCGGCATCGTCGGCGAGTCCGGTTGCGGAAAGTCCACCACCGCCAACGTCATGTGCGGCCTGCAGGCCCCCACGAGCGGTAAGGTCTACTTTAAGGGCAAGGACGTTACCAAACGTACCGCCGAGGACCGTCGCCACATGGGTCGCGTCATCTCGGTCGTGTTCCAGAACCCGGCCACGGCGCTCAACCCCCGCATGGTCGTTCGCGAGCAACTGCTCGACCCCATGCGCGTCCACAACCTGGGTACCGAGGCCGAGCAGGAGAAGCGCGTCAAGGAGCTCTTGGAGCTCACCGGTCTGCCCAGCTCCGCCGCCGAGGTTCTTCCCGGCCAGCTTTCGGGCGGCCAGCGCCAGCGCGTCGCAATTGCTCGTGCCCTGTCGCTGAACCCCGATGCCATCATCGCCGACGAGCCCACCTCGGCTCTGGACGTTTCGGTCCGCGCGCAGATTCTGAACCTGCTGACCGACCTTAAGAAGGAGCTCGGCCTGGCCATGGTGTTCATCAGCCATGACATCCAGACGGTCCGCTATATCTCTGACGACATCATCGTTATGAATGGCGGCAAGATCGTCGAGCATGGCGAGGCCAAGCAGGTCTTCCAGCATCCTCAGGACCCCTACACCAAGATGCTGCTCGGCGCTGCGCCGTCGCTGCTGCATCCCAAGCTCGGCGAGTAGCCTCGCTTTCCCTCCCGTGCGCCCGGTTCCCTTGCCGGGCGCACCTCCGTTGCGATTTCGAAAGGTTGGGTTCACGAGCCATGCCAAGTGCTCAAGAGCTACAACAGCAATTTGGTGAATATCGAGGCGCCATGCCCCGTCCATCGGATTTCGATCTCTTTTGGAAGGACCGCATGGCCGAGGCCGACACCGTCGAGCTCGACTACGCGATTGAGGCGGCTTCGGTTGCGGATTCCGCGACCTGTCGGTTTTTCGACCTCTGGTATACCGGCATGTGTGGTGCACGCCTGCATGCCAAGTACCTCAAGCCGGTCTCGGAGGAGCCCGTGCCGCTGGTGCTTCAGTTCCATGGATATCCGGGTGCGAGCCGCAGCTGGTTTGAGCAGGCGTCGTTTGCGGGCATGGGCATGGCGCTCATTGCTCTCGACTGCCCCGGCCAGGGTGGCCCCTCCGAGGATATTGGTGGATTTGAGGGCACGACGGTCGCGGGCCATATCGTCGCCGGTATCGACGGCGACCCGGCCAATCTCTACTATGTCCGCTTGCACCAGGATATCCGCATTCTGTGCCGTATCGTTCGCGAGCTCGAGGGCATCGATCTTACCCGCGTGTATGTGAACGGCGCATCGCAGGGCGGCGGTTTGGGTATTGCGACCTGCGCGCTCAATAGCGATTTGGTTGACCGCGCGGCCATCCTCTACCCCTTCTTATCGGACTTCCGCCTGGTTTGGGATCTGGACGCCGACGATATTGCCTACGAGGGACTGCGCTATTGGTCGCGTTGGTTTGACGAGGACTCGACTCGTATCGAGGAAGCCTATGACAAGCTGGCGTACTTCGATTCCAAGAACTTTGCCCCCATGGTCAAGTGCCCCGTGCTGTTTGGCACGGGCACAGCCGATATCGTCTGTCCGCCGGCAACGCAGTTTGCGGTGTACAACAACCTGTCCTGCGAGAAGCGCCACGAGTTCTTTGAGGGCTTTGGCCACGAGGAGATTCAGGACTTTGATGATCTGATCATTCCGTTTTTCTGCAAGGGAGGGGAGGCTCATGTCTAAGTGCGAGGGCAATGTTGACGAGCTGATAATCCCCGGGCTCGTGGGAATTCCTGGAACGGTTTCGTCAAGGCTCGCAGAATATCGGGACTGGCACGGTGATGTCCAAGCAGGTATTTCTGATTTAGAGGCATGCGCTTCGAATCTTGAGATTCAAGGTCTGGCCATTACGGCGATTGACTTTGTTAACCCCTGCGCCCGTTACTCGGAGGTTTCCTTTGAGCTCGGTGACCATGCGGTCCACGCTCGTTTGATTGAGCCTGTTGGTCGTGCCCGAGTATCTGAGCGCGTGCCACTGTGCCTGATGTTCCACGACATCGATCGGCCTGTGCGCGGCTGGCATCACATGACGAGATTTGCCGCCATGGGGTATGCCGTTCTCGCGCTGGATGACGATGTTGCTGGTGCGGTCGACCTGCAGCAGGGGATTACCTCGCCTGCTTTTGTCGAGCGCGTCCGTTGGGGCTGCGCGTTGGCGAAGGTCGCGCGCAATCTTGATGGCGTGGACCCCGACCGCATTTTCGCATGGGGCGAGGGTCTTGGCGGCGGAGTCGCGCTGGCGGTTTCTGCTCTGGACGAGCAGGGCCTTGCCTGCACGGCGGTTGCCAATCCAGTTCCCGGTGGCCTCGAGGCACTGTCGTCTCGGGTGCGCGGCTCGGTGCTCATGGGCACATCGCTTATGGATACCGTGAGCGACCCCAAGGGTCAGTTTGCCGTATTCAACGGTTTTGAGTGTGACCGGAGGCATATCATCTATGCCAAATACGCTCATGAGCGCATCAATGCGTTCGAAAACGAAGTCGTCGACTTCTTTAACCAAACGTTCTACCCGTGTTCTTTGGCCTAGACGGCCTGGACACTGCCAACAAGAGTGGGTGGCATAGGGTCGCCCGCCAGACAACTAAGGAGATTCTTGTGGCAACTCAGAAATTCACCGGCGTTATCCCTCCCGTCGTTGTTCCCGATACCGAAGACCACCAGCTCGATGTTGCCTCCTTTGAGCGCAGCATCAACCGCATGATCGACGCCGGCGTCGATGGCCTGTTCTTCCTGGGCTCCTCGGGCGAGGTCGTCTTCTCCACCGACGAGCGTCGTCGTCAGATCATCGCCGAGGCCGTGCGCATCGTCGACCACCGCGTTCCCGTTCTGGTCGGCATCATCGACACCGAGACCGAGCGCATGATCGAGCACGGCAAGGTCGCTCAGGAGCTGGGTGCCGACGCGCTTGTCGCCACCTGCCCGTTCTATGCCCTGCAGGGCATGACCGAGGTCGAGGAGCACTTCCGCATCCTTCACGAGGAACTCGACCTGCCCATCTTCGCCTATGACATCCCCGTGTGCGTCCACACCAAGCTCCCCTGGAAGCTCCTTGCCAAGCTCGGCGCCGAGGGCGTCCTGGCCGGCGTCAAGGATTCCTCGGGCGATGACATCTCGTTCCGCTACCTCGTTCAGGAGAACGAGAAGAACGGCCATCCGATGAGCATCCTCACCGGTCACGAGGTTGTTGTCGACGGCGCTTACCTCGGTGGCGCCGACGGTTCCGTCCCGGGTCTCGCCAACGTTGAGCCCGAGGGTTACGTGCGTCAGTGGAAGGCCGCTCAGGCCGGCGACTGGGCTACCGTCAAGGCCGAGCAGGATCGCCTCAACGAGATCTCCCACATCTGGGATGTCACCTCGGGCGTCCAGGGCTATGCCGGTGGCGTCGGCGCCTTCAAGACCGCTATGAACCTCATGGGCATCTTCGACAGCCCGACCATGCCGCGCCCGGTGAAGGCCATGACCGGCGAGAACGTCGAGGCGATTAAGAAGGTCCTCCAGGACAACGGTCTCCTGTAAAGCTTCTCCAGGCACCCGATCTTGGGGCTCAAGTGGTCGGGCGTGACCCATTAGGTCAACGCCCGACCACTTTCACCCCAACCTCGGGCACTTGGGAAACCTTTACCGCGCTGTGGCGGCTAGCCTGACGGCGCATTTCCTGTAGTTGTTTTTATCTCCTAAGGAGAGCGACATGGAGAACAAGTACGTTTGCTCCGTCGATATCGGCGGCACCAAGATTGCGACTGCCATTATGGAGTATCCGGCTGATGGCAGCGTGCCCCATCCCGTTTTTGAGGCCGAGGTTCCTACCGAGGCCAAGGAGGGCGGCGAGGCCGTCTTCCAGCGTATCGAGGCGTCCATCAAGGCCGCTCTTGAGGCGAATCCCGATGTCGAGGTCCTCGGTGTCGGTATCGGTGCCGCAGGCGTCGTCGATCCCAAGACGGGCGCCATCGCGTATGCCAACGAGATTATGCCTGGCTGGTCCGGCGTTCAACTGGGGCCGCGCCTGCGCGAGGACCTTGGTCTTCCCGTTGCCGTCGTGGGCGACGTGCAGGCTCATGCTCTGGGCGAGGCCCACTGGGGCGTCGGCAAGGGCAAGTTCTCCGTCTTGTGTCTGGGCATCGGTACGGGCATCGGCGGCGCATATGTCGAGAACGGCCGCGTGATGCAGGGCTTCCATGGTGCTGCCGGCCATATGGGCCATATCGAGTGCTCGGCTGCAGCCGGCATTCCCTGTGCCTGCGGTCGTTCTGGCCATCTTGAGTCGGTAGCCTCGGGCACCTCGATTGGCCGTATGTACGACGAGCGCTTCGGTCGAGTTGACCCCAGCCGTCCTTCGGTCGGTCGCGACGTGAACGACCTGTGCCGTGCTGGCGACGAAAAGGCGACCGAGGTCATCCATGACGCCGGCTTTGCGCTGGGCGCCAGCTTGGGCTCGCTTGCCAACATCTTGGATCCCGAGGTCATCGTGCTTTCGGGCGGCGTGATTCACCAGGGTCCCGATTGGCGCTCGCAGACGTGGAAGGACTCGGTGCACGAGGGCTATGCCAGCCAGGCGCTCGACCCGCTTCAGGACACGCCGATCCTTATCGGTTCTCTGGAGGGCGATGCGCCGCTTATCGGTGCCGCCGAACACCTTCTTGCCTCGTTGAAGTAAACATAACTACCAAGTGCGCCTTCTGAGGTGCCGCAGATTGACGTGAAAGAGGAGCGAAGCGTACTTCGGTACGCGAGCGACGGTTTGAACGTCAAGGCGCGGTGTCTCAGAAGGCTATTTTGAGAAAGGTTGAGTCGAACATGACCGTTGATCCTTTGATTCAATCCCTGAAGGGCAAGCTCGTTGTGAGCGTTCAGGCCTATATGGGCGAGCCGCTTCGTACGCCCGAAACCATGGCTCAAATGTCTCGCGCTTGCGAGCTCGGCGGCGCCGCCGCCATTCGCTGCCAGGGCCTTGCCGACATTGCCGCCATTAAGGGTCGCTGTGAGGTTCCTGTTATCGGCCTGTGGAAGGATGGGCACGAGGGCGTCTACATCACGCCGACGCTGCGCCACGCTCGCGCGTGCGTTGCCGCCGGTGCCGACATCGTGGCAATTGATGCCACTGATCGCCCACGTCCCGATGGCAAGACCGTCGAGGATACCTTCCGTCCGCTGCACGAGGAGGGCGTGCTCCTGATGGCCGACTGTGCCACCATCGAGGATATTCGTCGTGCTGTCGACATGGGCTTTGACCTGGTGTCCACCACGCTTTCTCATGGTGTTGCCGCTATCGATTGCACCATGGCCGACGGTCCAGATCTGCCGCTCCTGCGCCAGGCGACCGAGGAATTTCCCGGCCTTCCCATCATCTGCGAGGGCCGCGTGCACACGCCCGAGGAGGCCCGCGCCGCGATTGATGCGGGCGCCTGGGCAGTTGTCGTCGGCACCGCCATTACGCACCCCACGAGTATTACGAGTTGGTTCAAAGCCGCGCTTGAGGCGTAAGACGGACCTCGTATCCGCTCAGGGCGGTATACTCATTAAAGGCAATTAACCGCGCGGGATCTGGGTTGCTGGGTCCCGCGCTTGTTTTTAGGAGGCAGCACATGCAAAAGGGAGATGCCATGGATGCGGCGGAGCGCTCGGAGCGTATCCCCGATATCGTCATCATCACCGGAATGTCCGGATCGGGCCGAACGCAGGCCATGCATGTGTTCGAGGACATGGGCTACTTTTGCATCGACAACTTGCCTCCGCGTCTGATCGCCCAGCTTGCTGAGCTCGTCGGCATCAATACGGGCGTGGGCAGGCATCTTGCCGTTACCTGCGACCTGCGCAGCCAGGGCTTGTTCGATGAGCTGCTCGATGCCGTTGCCGCACTCGAGGAGCGCGAGATGAGCTGCGACATCGTTTTCCTCGAGGCTTCTGACGAGGTGCTGATCCGTCGTTATAGCGAAAACCGCCGCCGCCATCCTATTGCCAAGCCGGGGGAGACTACGGCCGATGCGATTCAGCGCGAACGCCTGCAGCTGCAGGGTGTGCGCGATCGAGCCGATATGATCATCGACACGAGCCGCCTGCGCACCTCTGCCCTGCGCAACAAATTGCGCATAGCGTTCTCCGAGTTGTCCGACCAGCAGCTCATGGACGTTCACGTGTTCTCGTTTGGCTTTAAGCACGGTATGCCCGTCGAGGCGGACATTATGATCGACGTTCGCTTCCTGCCCAATCCGTTCTACGATCCCGAGATGCGCACCATGACCGGTCTCGATAAGAAAGTCTCCGACTTTGTTCTGGACCATCCCAAGACCCAGGAGTTCTGGAAGGCCTGGACGCAGCTGCTCGATACTGTCATGCCCGGCTATATCGCGGAGGGCAAGCCGCAGCTTTCTATTGCCATCGGTTGCACGGGCGGTCAACACCGCAGCGTTGCCATCGCCGAGGCCACGGCACGTTATTTGGAAGGCGCCCAGTATCACGTGAGCATTTCCCATCGCGACCTGTCGCGCGCCAACACGAAAGCATAGGCCTGCATGTCGTTTACCGCCGAGGTGCGTGACGAGCTCGCGCGCTGCGAACCTGAATGTGAATACTGCGATTTGTCGACGCTTGCCGCCCTGACGCGTGTGAGCGGTACACTTTCGCTGGCCGGCTCCGGGCGGTATCGTTTGACGGTCGCGACCGAGACGGGCGCCGTCGCGCGCACGATGATCACACTGACGCATCGTATCCTTAAGCTCAAAACGGAATTCACCGTTCGTAAATCGGTCTTGCATAAGGTCCGTAACTATCTCATTACCCTGCCCGATCAACCCGACCTGGACAAGGCTCTGGTGCTGCTGGGCATTCTAGACCGCAGGGGAGGACTCGTCGCCGGTGTTCCCCGGCACATCGTTGCCCGTCCCTGCTGCAGGCTTGCCTACATCCGCGGCGCGCTCATCGCCGGCGGCTTCGTGGCCGATCCCCGCGGCGACTTTCATTTGGAGATCGCGGTGCAGGGCGAGCAGTATGCCCGGGGACTTTGCGATCTATTGGAGCAGATTGGAGTCCATGCGCGCGTTAACGCGCGGCGCGGATCCTTTGCCGTCTACATTAAGAGCGCCGAAGAGATCGAGCAGCTCCTAAAGCTGGTCGGTGCCAAGCGCAGCGTTGCCGAGATCGAGGAAGCGCGCGCGGTCAAATTGGTTAAGAACGACGTAAACCGTCGCGTGAATGCCGAGCTGGCCAATCAGACCAGAAGTGCAGGTGCCGCCCAGCATCAGCTTGCGTTGATCGATGAGCTCGAACAGCGGGGTTTGCGTGACACGCTTCCGGACGCCTTGGCGGTCTTTTGCGACCTGCGCGAGCGCTATCCCGATCTGTCGCTGCGCGACTTGGGGGAGATGGCCGACCCTCCCTTGTCGAAGTCGGCCCTCTACCATCGAGTTTTGAGGCTTGAAAAGCTCATTGAAGCAAACAGGTAGTTTGAAGTATCGACTTATATACGGATTTAGCTGCTATTATATTCTTTAAAACGTTTTAACGTAAATTTGATTTTCAATTTCGAGCATTCTCGTGAAATTCAAGTCAAAAAAAAGGTATATTAGGCGAGTGGTTAGTTTGTGGGCCTCAACGGCGGGCGCTGTAGCTCGCGGGGGCCTTACGAAAGGAGACACAATGGCAGTAAAGGTTGCTATTAACGGCTTCGGTCGCATCGGTCGTCTGGCTTTCCGTCAGATGTTCGGTCATGAGGGCTCCGAGATCGTCGCTATCAACGACCTCACCTCTCCCGATATGCTCGCTTACCTGCTGAAGTACGACTCCACGCAGGGCAACTACGCTCGCGATCACGAGGTCGTTGCTGGCGAGGATTCCATCACCGTTGACGGCAAGGAGATCAAGATCTACAAGGAGGCCGACGCCAACAACCTGCCTTGGGGCGACCTCGACGTCGACGTCGTTCTCGAGTGCACCGGCTTCTACACCAGCAAGGCTAAGGCTCAGGCCCACATCAACGCTGGCGCCAAGAAGGTCGTCATCTCCGCTCCGGCCGGCAGCGATCTGCCCACCATCGTGTACAACGTCAACCACGAGACGCTGACCGCTGAGGACAACATCATCTCCGCTGCTTCCTGCACCACCAACTGCCTCGCCCCGATGGCCAAGGGTCTGAACGACTTCGCTCCCATCGTGTCCGGCATCATGACCACCATTCACGCCTGGACCGGCGACCAGATGCCGCTCGACGGCCCGCAGCGCAAGGGCAACAAGCGTCGTAGCCGCGCCTGCGCCGTCAACATCGTCCCCAACACCACCGGTGCTGCCAAGGCTATCGGCCTGGTTCTCCCCGAGCTCAACGGTAAGCTCATCGGTGCCGCCCAGCGCGTCCCGACGCCGACCGGCTCCATCACCAACCTCTACGCTGTCGTTGACAAGAAGGTCACCGTCGACGAGGTTAACGCCGCTATGAAGGCCTACGCTGCCACCATCTCCGAGACCTTCGGTTACAACGAGGACGACATCGTCTCCACCGACATCATCGGCGAGACCCATGGCTCCATCTTCGACGCCACTCAGACCATGTGCTCTGACCTCGGCAACGGCCAGACCCTCGTTCAGGTCACCTCTTGGTACGACAACGAGAACTCTTACACCTCTCAGATGGTCCGCACCATCAAGTACTTCGAGAAGTTCGTTGCTTAATTTAGCTTTTAGCGAATAGCTCGTTGAGCGTCTAAAGAAGGGCGCGGCCTTATAGGGCTTACACCCTAGGGTCGCGCCCTTTTTATAGGAAATCGTCTGCTGTAATGGAGGCAGACACGTACGAAAGGTAGAAGCAAACATGGCCTTTACCAAGAAGACCGTCCGCGACATCGATGTCGACGGCAAGCGCGTTCTCGTCCGCGTTGACTTCAACGTGCCTATCAAGGATGGCGTCGTTGGCGACACCACCCGTATCAAGGCTGCCCTGCCCACCATCAACTATCTCGTTGAGCACAACGCTCGCGTCATCCTCATGAGCCACCTCGGCCGTCCCGATGGCACCGGCTTCCAGCCCGAGCTGTCCCTCGAGCCCGTCGCCAAGAAGCTCGCCGAGCTCTCTGGTCTCGACGTTGCCTTTGTCGCCGACACCTACGGCGAGAAGGCTGCCGAGGCTGTCGCTGCCGTCGAGCCGGGCAAGGTCCTCGTTCTCGAGAACGTCCGCTTCGATAAGCGTGAGAAGAAGAACGATCCCGAGATCGCCAAGAAGCTCGCTTCCTATGGTGACGTCTTCGTTCTCGATGCCTTCGGCACCGCTCACCGCGCCCAGGGTTCCGTTGTGGGCCCCGCCGCTTACCTGCCTGCCGTCGCCGGCTTCCTGCTTGAGAAGGAGGTCGACACGCTGACCGGCATCTTCGCCGAGCCCGAGCGCCCCTTCGTCGCTATCGTCGGCGGTTCCAAGGTTTCCTCCAAGATCGGCGTTCTCGATCACCTCATCGACTCCGCTGACACCCTGATTATCGGTGGCGGTATGGCCTACACCTTCTTCCTGGCTCAGGGCCTGTCCGTTGGTCAGTCCCTCAAGGAAGAGGACTGGGTCGAGCGCGCCGGCGAGATGCTCAAGAAGGCCGAGGAGAAGGGCGTCAAGATCCTGCTCCCCATCGACAACCGTGTTGCCGATCACTTTGGCGAGGACGCTGTCCCCGAGGTTGTCGCTTCCGACGCTATCCCCGACGATCGTGAGGGCATGGACATCGGCCCCAAGACCGAGGAGCTTTACGCCGAGGCCGTCAAGGGCGCCAAGACCGTGTTCTGGAACGGCCCCATGGGCGTCTTCGAGTTCGACAACTTCGCTCACGGCACCCAGGCTATCGCCGAGGCTGTCGCCGAGGCCGACTGCACCTCGATCATCGGCGGTGGCGACTCTGTCGCAGCCGTCAACAAGTTCAACCTGGCCGACAAGATGAGCTGGATCTCCACCGGTGGTGGCGCTTCCATGGAGCTCGTCGAGGGTAAGGCCCTGCCCGGAGTGGAGGCGCTTCTCGATGCCTAATCGCACCCTTCTTATCGCTGGTAACTGGAAGATGAACAACGACGTCGCCGAGGCCGCCAAGCTCGCCGACGAGCTGGCTCAGGCTCTGCCCGAGGTTCCGGCTGGCGTCGAGGTGCTCGTCTGCCCTCCGACCATTGACATCACCACGGTTCATGACCGCATTCAGGCTGCCCCCATCGCCCTCGGTGCACAGAACGTGTACTGGGAGGCCAAGGGTGCCTTCACCGGTGAGTCCTCTTGCGACATGCTCAAGTCCGCTGGCTGCACCTACTGCATCATCGGTCACTCCGAGCGTCGCGACTACTTCCACGAGACCGACGAGGATCAGAACAAGAAGGCCAAGGCCCTTGTTGCCGCCGGTCTTGTTCCCGTCTTCTGCTGCGGCGAGTCTCTCGAGGTCCGCGAGGCTGGCACCTATGTCGAGCACGTCGTGAACCAGGTCAAGGCTGGTCTCGAGGGTCTCGAGATCACCTGCCCCAAGCAGGTCGTCGTCGCCTACGAGCCCATCTGGGCCATCGGCACCGGCAAGACCGCTACCGCCGAGGACGCTCAGGAGGTCTGCGGCGCTATCCGTGAGACCCTCAAGGAGATGTTCGGCGAGGAGCTCGCTAACGGCATCCGCGTTCTCTACGGCGGTTCCGCTAAGCCCGGCAACATTGCCGAGCTCGTCGCCAAGCCTGACGTTGACGGCGCCCTCGTGGGCGGCGCTTCCCTCAAGGCTGCCGACTTCGCCTCTATGGTCGTCAAGGCAGGCGAGTAGGACATATGGCACAGCGTCATCTTCCTGCACTCCTGATCATCATGGACGGCTGTGGCCTGGCTCCGGCCGATGGCGAGAACGCCGTCGCCGCTGCCAAGACGCCCTTCCTTGATAGCCTGTACGCTCAGTACCCGCACACCACGCTCGGCGCTTCGGGCGAGGACGTGGGTCTTCCCGACGGCCAGATGGGTAACTCCGAGGTAGGCCACCTCAACATCGGTGCCGGCCGCATCGTGTTCCAGGAGCTTTCGCGCATCAACAATGCCATCAAGGACGGCTCCATCGCCAAGAACGAGGTCTTCGTCAAGGCTATGGACGATGTCAAGGCCGAAGGCAAGACTCTCCACCTCATGGGCCTTATGAGCCCTGGCGGTGTTCATTCTCACATGAACCACGTCGAGGCCCTGGTCAAGATGGCTGCCCAGCATGGCGTCAAGACCGTTCGCGTCCACGCCTTTATGGATGGCCGCGATGTCGACCCGCAGTCCGGTGCCGGCTTCATGAGCGAGTTCTGCGCCTTCCTGGCTAAGATCTCCGAGGAGACCGGTTGCGACGCTCGCGTTGCCACCGTTTCGGGCCGTTATTGGGCCATGGACCGCGACAACCGTTGGGAGCGCATCCAGCGCGCCTACGACGTCATGGTCAATGCATCCGATGCCGATATCGATCCCGTTGCCGGTATCAAGGCCTACTACGAGAAGGATCCGCGCGGCGACGAGTTCGTCGAGCCCTTCGCTGCCCACAACGAGGGCATTCACGAGGGCGACGCGGCCATCTTCTTCAACTTCCGTCCCGACCGCGCTCGTCAGATGACCCGCGTGTTCACGGACAAGGAGTTCGACGGCTTTGAGCGCGAGCAGATCAAGCTTTCGCACTTTGTGACGATGACCGAGTACGATCCGACGTTTGACGTCGAGGTCGCCTTCCCCAAGACGTTCCCCGAGAACGTCCTGGCCGACGTTATCGCCGCCAATGGCCTCAAGCAGCTGCACACCGCCGAGACCGAGAAGTACGCCCACGTGACGTTCTTCCTCAACGGCGGCATCGAGGAGCCCAAGGAGGGCGAGGAGCGCGTGCTCGTCGCTTCCCCCAAGGTTGCTACCTACGATCTGCAGCCTGAGATGAGCGCTCCCGAGGTTACCGAGAAGCTCGTCGCCGCTATTAACGAGGATCGCGCTGATTTCTACATCGTGAACTTCGCGAACTGCGACATGGTTGGTCACACCGGTGTCTTCGACGCCGCCGTTAAGGCCGTCGAGGCTGTTGACGATGCCCTGTCCAAGGTTGTCCCGGCGATTCTCGCCAAGGGCGGCTTTGCGCTGATTACCGCCGACCACGGCAATGCCGATCACATGTTTGACGTTGCTTCCGACGGTTCTAAGCATCCGTTCACTGCTCACACCACCAACCGTGTGCCGTTCATCATCGTTGATGAGAAGGCCAAGCTCACCGGTATCGAGGACGGTCGTCTCTCCGATATCGCTCCGACTATGCTCACCATGGCTGGTATTGAGCCTTCCGCCGAGATGACGGGTCGCGTGCTCGCCACCGAGGCCTAAGAGAAAACAAATACCGTTTTCTAGTAAGGGGGTTGTCCACAACCGGACAACCCCTTTTTTGGTATTTCTGCCATTTCCGCCCCGTCCTTGAGTGGCAGGTAGGGGAGAGCGGGGGATTGTGGTACAGTACTGGAGTTTGAACTGTTCTATTAAGGAGCTTATCTATGGGTCCGTTCCAGATTCTTCTGTTTGTCGTTTGGGCTGTCTCTGCCGTGGCGCTGACGATTCTCGTCCTGATGCATTCCGGTAAGGGCACCGGCGTTTCGGATATGATCGCTAGCTCGCTGTATAACTCCAGTTCTGCCACGGGCGTCATGGAGCAGAACCTCGATCGCCTGACGGTAATTATGGCCGTCGTTTTTGCCGTGTGCGTCGTCCTGTGCATGTTCTTCTTCCCGCAGGGCATCGTTGGCTTCTAAGCACGAACCGCATAAATACTTGAAAAGGGTTCCGCATGTGCGGGACCCTTTTTGTTTACAAATTTGTAACAGAGTCAAAATATCCCCATATACTTCGCCCAACTAAAGAAATTCTCGACCGTTAACCGGAATTAGCCCCAAATCGTGCATAAAATGCGCTACTGTATTGCGAAACGTTGGTTCGTTGTGCATAACCAGCCATAGCAGCGGGCGGCGTTTTGATGGTTCGGATCGGATTGTCTCGACATATGTCCGACTGAACATTTCTTTGTCCTATCTCATAAGGAGGATGGCATGGCTGATTCTATGTTCCACCAGCCCGTTATGGGTCGTCGCGCCTTTGTTGGCGGCACCCTCGCTGCGAGCTCCATGGCTTTTCTTGCCGCATGCGGCAAGAAGGGCGGCGACACTTCCGGTTCTGAGTCCGGTTCGACGCTGAACTTCTACATCAACAACCCGGTCTGCATCGACCCCTACAATGTTCAGGAGGACCAAGGCACTCAGGTCGAGTACCAGCTCTTTGACGCTCTGACCTCTTATGACGCCGAGAAGGGCGAGATCGTTCCGCTGGCTTGCGAGTCCTTCGAGGCCAACGACGACGCTACCGAGTTTACCTTCAAGATCAAGAAGGCCAAGTTCCACAACGGTGACGACGTTACCTCCAAGTCCTTTAAGCTCGGTTGGGAGCGTCTGGTCAACACCAAGTCGGCCATCGCTACCGAGTACGGCCCTTCCGAGGTCTCCTATCACCTTTCCATGGTCGAGGGCTATGACGATCTGCTTGCCGGTAACGTTACTGAGCTCAGCGGTGTTACTTGCCCCGACGATGAGACCCTCGTCGTCAAGCTGTCTTCCGCTTACGCTGACTTCCCCTTCGTCGCGTCTCACCCGGCTCTGGCCCCGGTTCCCGAGTGCGCCGAGTCCGATGCCAAGAGCTTCTATCTTGCACCGGTCGGTAACGGCCCGTTCATGATGGACGGCAAGTGGGAGGATGGTCAGGAGATCAACCTCAAGAAGTTCGACGATTACTATGGCGACAAGGCCAAGATCGATGGCATCCACTTCCAGGTCATCAAGGACATGGAGACCGCTTACAAGGAGTTCCAGGCCGGTAACCTCGATGTCTGCGACGTTCCCGTCGCTCAGATCGATGCCGCCAAGAAGGATCGCGGCGTGTCCAAGGACGGCTACACCATGGGTGACGGCGAGCGCATGCTGCTCGGCGCCGAGCCTTCCACGTACTATCTGACCTGCAACACCACGGCCGAGCCGTTCAACAACGCCGACCTGCGCAGGGGCATCTCCCTGGCCATTAACCGTGAGGCCATCTGCAAGACCATCTTCAAGGGTACCCGTACCCCCGCCGACGGCATTGTTCCTCCGGGCATCGATGGCTACAAGGAGGGCGCATGGGAGTTCTGCGCCTACGACGTCGGCAAGGCTAACGAGTACCTCGACAAGGTTGCTCCTGCCGGTGCTAACGGTGACCGTGGCATTAACGTAACTCTGTCCTACAACCAGGACGGTGGCCACAAGGAGATCATGGAGTCCATCATCGGCGACCTCGCCAAGGTTGGCGTTACCGCTGTCTCCGATACCCCCGAGTGGTCTGCCCTGCTCGAGCAGTATCAGAACTTCAACTATCAGTTCGGTCGTCTGGGTTGGATTGCCGACTACCCGATCATGGACAACTTCCTGTATCCGCTGTTCCACTCTGACTCCCTCGGTGGCGACAACCGCTCTGGTTACAACAACCCCGAGTTCGACGCCAAGGTCGACGAGGCTCGCACTACGGTTGACGACGAGGAGCGCGTCGCTAAGATGCAGGAGGCCGACGCAATGGTCGCCGCCGACTGCCCGGTCATCCCGGTGATGTTCTACACGCACACCATCGTCGGCTCCGATCGCATCAAGCACCTCTATGTCGATCCGCAGAAGCATGCCGAGCTGGGTACCGCTGAGCTCGCCTAAGAGTTTGCAGCTTCCGTGAGGGTCAAGTATTTACGTAGACCTCATGGGAAACATACAGTTCTCCCTAACCTGGGGTAAACTGGCTGATGGTAATTTTGGGATGCCGGTCTGGCGATCGGCATCCCATTTAGGTTAATCCCTAGATAGGGGAGTGGTATGGGTAAGTACATCGTTAAACGTGTGCTTCAGTTCATCCCGGTGTTTTTGGGCGTTACGCTGATTCTGTTCGCCCTCCAGAATATCGTGCCGGGAGATCCGATCAAGCTGATCGGTGGAGACAAGGCTCTGTCCCCCGAGGTGGAGCTTCAGCTTCGCGTCCGCTATCACCTGGTCCAGTCGGACGAGGACGGCAACGCGATCCTTGACGAGAACGGCGACCCCGTTCAAACGTCGCTCGTGGACCGTTACTTGTATTACATGAACGGCCTGCTTCATGGCGATCTGGGCAATTCGTATCAGCGCAAGCTGCCGGTTACGGAAATCTTTGCCCAGAAGTATCCGTATACGGTCAAACTCGCCGCGTGCGCCATCGTGCTCGAGGCAATCATGGGTATCGGTGCGGGTATCATTTCGGCGGTTAAGCGTTATTCCTTCTGGGATATTTTGGTAACGCTCACCACGTCGATTCTCGTTGCCGTCCCGGCTTTCTGGCTCGGTATGTTGCTGCAGCTGTTCTTTGGCGTCATTCTCAAGGACGCCACGGGCGGCGCATTCTCCATGCCGATCTCGGGTGCCGGTGGTTCCAGCTCTCAGTATCAGGATTGGATGCACTATGTGCTTCCGACCATTACGCTGGCTTCGGTTTCGACCGCTTATGCCGCCCGCATTATGCGCTCGCAGCTGCTTGACGTCATGAACCAGGATTACATCCGTACGGCAAAGGCCAAGGGTCTCTCCAATCGTGCGATCATCATCAAGCATGCGCTTAAGAATGCACTCATCCCCGTCGTTACCTATATTGGTGTCGACTTTGGCGGCATGCTTTCGGGCGCCATCCTGACCGAGACGGTCTTTAACTGGCCCGGTATCGGCTATGAGGTCTATCGCGCCATTAGCATGCGTGACTGGCCCATCGTTATGGGCGGCGTTACGCTCATCGTCGTCGTCGTCATGGTGATCAACCTGCTCGTCGACATTAGCTATGCATTCCTCGACCCGCGCATCCGCCTTGGCGGTCCGTCGGATAAGGCCTAAGGGAGGTACGTCTCATGCAGGAAACTGATTCTCAGTCTCAGGAGCAGGCTACCGCCACCAAGGCCGCATCTGCTCCCGCCAAGTCCCGCACGCTGTGGGGCGACGCTTTTAAGCGTCTTCGTAAGAACAAGCTCGCCGTTATCGGTGTCTGCTGGATCATCATCGTCGTTGTGGTTGCCCTGACCGCAGATCTGTGGGCTAAGCCCTGGCTCGGTTCGCCGACGGCTTCCGACTCGACCACCATGGCTCAGACGTCGCTGCTGGCTCCGTGTGCCGAGCACCCGTTTGGCACCGACGCCCTAGGTCGTGACATTCTCGTCCGCGTTATCTACGGTGCACGTGTTTCGCTGTCCGTCGGCATTATGGCCACCGCGATCTCCACGCTGATCGGTCTGGTCATGGGTGCTCTGGCGGGTTTCTACGGCGGGATCTGGGATACGATTATCATGCGCTGTGCGGACATCTTCCTGGCGTTCCCGTACGTGCTGTTCGTTGTCGCCATGATCGCCGTTATCGGCCGTGGTCTTCAGAACGTCTTTATCGCCATCGGTATTCTCGGCTGGCCTTCGATTGCGCGCGTCTTCCGTTCTGCAATCTTGACGGTCAAGGAAAACGACTATGTTGACGCTGCGCGCGCGATGGGTGCATCCGATGCTCGTATCGTCGTGCGTCACATCTTCCCGAACTCCGTCGCCTCTATCGTGGTCTACGCAACCATGAACATTGGTGGCGCCATTCTGACCGAGTCCGCTCTGTCCTTCCTCGGCATGGGCGTTATTCCGCCTACGCCTTCGTGGGGCTCCATGATTCAGGACGGTCAGCAGTATCTTCTGACCGCTCCCTGGATGATGATCATGCCCGGTCTGGCAATTCTCTCGACGGTGCTCGCCTTCACCCTGCTGGGTGACGGTCTGCGCGACGCCCTCGACGTCAAGATGAAGGACGCATAAGGATGAAGAAGAACAAGAACTATGTGGACCTGAAGGACCAGCCGGTTCCCGAGGGCCAGCATCTGCTCGAGGTCGATGACCTTAAGATGTATTTCCACACCGAGGATGGCGTTGTTCGCGCTGTCGACGGTGTGTCCTACACGCTCGATCGCGGCGAGACCCTGGGCGTCGTCGGTGAGTCCGGCTCCGGTAAGTCCGTGACCGCCATGACCATCATGGGCCTTATCTCGATGCCTCCGGGAAAGATCGAGGGCGGTGACGTTCGCTATCGCGGTCGTTCTATCCTCGAGATGACCGAGGAAGAGATGCAGCACATTCGCGGCAACGATATCGCGATGATCTTCCAGGATCCTATGACCTCCTTGAACCCGGTCTATAAGATCGGCAAGCAGGTAGGCGAGGGTCTTCGTCTGCACCGTGGCTACTCCAAGCAGGAGGCGCTCAAGCGCGCCACCGAGCTTTTGGACCTCGTTGGCATTCCCGAGCCCGAGAAGCGCGTCAATGAGTATCCGCACCAGTTCTCTGGCGGTATGCGTCAGCGCGTCATGATTGCTATGGCTCTTGCCTGCGATCCCGATATTCTGATTGCCGACGAGCCCACGACTGCTCTGGACGTTACCATCCAGGCTCAGATTATTGAGCTTATGCAGGAAATGCAGGAGAAGAACGGCAACGCCATCATCATGATTACCCATGACCTGGGCGTCGTTGCCGATATGGCCGATAAGATCATGGTTATGTACGCCGGCCGTCCCGTCGAGTTTGGTACTGCTGAGGAAATCTTCTACGAGAGCCGCCACCCCTACACCTGGGGCCTTATCCGCTCCATCCCGGAGCAGGCCATCGAAGAGAAGAAGCCGCTTACGCCGATTCACGGCAACCCGCCTTCGCTCATGAACCTGCCCGAGGGCTGCGTGTTCTCGCCTCGTTGTCCCTATGCGACCGATAAGTGCCGCAAGCAGCGCCCCGAGCGCGTTGTCACCGAGTCTGGTCATTACTCTGCGTGCCACTACTCCGGTGACCCCGAGTTTCTCAAGAACGCTCCTGAGACGTCCCGTACGCGCAAGGATTCCAAGAAGGGAGGCGAGGCGTAATGGCAGATACCAACGAGCGTACTCCGTTGCTGAAGGTCGAGCACCTCTCTAAGGAGTTCCCCGCTGAGTCCGGCATGTTCGCCAAGCGTTTTTCCAAGCGTGTCGTCTCTGCTGTAAATGACATCTCTTTTGAGATTTATCCTGGCGAGACTTTTGGTCTGGTTGGTGAGTCTGGTTGCGGTAAGTCCACGACGGGTCGCACCATCATGCGCTTGACCAAGCCGACCGCCGGTAAGGTGTTCTTCCAGGGCAAAGATGTTGCCGAGATGAGCAAGCATGAGATCAAGGACATGCGTCGCGAGATGCAGTTTATCTTCCAGGATCCTTATGCTTCGCTGAACCCTCGTATGACCATTGGCGAGATCGTCTCCGAGCCCATGACCATTCACGGCGTGGGCACCAAGGAGGAGCGTATTGAGCGTGTCCGCGAGCTGCTGGACGTCGTCGGTCTGAACCCCGAGCACATCAACCGCTATCCGCACGAGTTCTCCGGCGGTCAGCGTCAGCGTGTCGGCATTGCCCGCGCGTTCGCTCTGAAGCCCAAGCTGATCATCTGCGACGAGCCTGTCTCTGCACTTGACGTTTCCATTCAGGCCCAGGTTTTGAACCTGCTGAAGGAGCTTCAGGATAAGTTCGGTACTGCTTATCTCTTCATTGCTCACGACCTCTCCGTCGTGCAGCACATCTCCGATCGCGTTGCCGTTATGTATCTGGGCAAGATGGTCGAGGTTTCGGACTGGAAGACGCTCTACAGCGAGCCTCACCATCCGTACACGCAGTCGCTGCTGTCTGCCGTGCCGGTTCCCGATCCTGATATCCAGAAGACCCGCAAGCGCATTATCCTCGCCGGTGATCCGCCGTCACCGCTGGATCCGCCGACCGGCTGCCGTTTCCACACGCGCTGCCCGATCGCGCAGGGCATCTGCTCCGAGAAGCTTCCCGAGTTTAAGGAAGTTGCCCCGGGCCACTGCTGCGCGTGCCACTTCGCGGAGCCGTTCCCGATCAAGGAATCGCACATCGACCTGTAGTCGGTTGTTTTCGTCCGGGCCCGCCCTGGTGTTACTTTTCAGAACGTCCTCGGATATGCAAGAAACCCCCGCTGCGCACTTCGTGCGGCGGGGGTTTCTTGCGTCCTGCGGAATGTTCTGAAAAGTAACACCAGGGCGGGCCCTGCGGTAACTCGGCAGGGGGAGTGCGATTCCCTGATCGCTCACTTAATCAAATGTAAAAGTTAGTGAGGCCGGAGCTTTAGCTCCGGCCTCCTTATATAGTGGCTCGGCAAAGCCGAGCCACTAAATTTGCATCAGCCCCCAGAACATGTTTGAGTACTGTGCCCGGAGTACCTACTCCTAGGGCCGGAATGAGGTTGCTTTCCAACGCATTCCGCAGGGGGCGGCATTATTTTGTAGCGCGAAGCGCGGATCAAAATAATGCCGCATGCCCGAGGACGCGTTGGAAAGCAACCTCATTCCGGCCCGAACAGGTCCGTCTACCTGCGCATTTACAAATTCGTAAACTTTTTTCAAAAAAGTGCTTGCACAGTTCTCGAATCATAGGTTATTATCTTCCTCGTTGAACGCGCGGGTCCAACAAAACGAACCGCGAATCAACAACATAGCATGTCGGAGTGGCGGAATTGGCAGACGCGCTAGCTTGAGGTGCTAGTGACCGCTTTTTGGTCATGCGGGTTCAAGTCCCGCCTCCGACACCATCGCAATTGAGAAGCCTCTTCGGAGGCTTTTTTATTACCGATAGACGGTGAGGTTCACGATGGAAACGCTTGAGCGCAACGAGTGGGCAGACGTTGCCCAATTGGTCGAGATTACGAGCGATGCTGTCATCATTTGTGAGCTCGACGGAACCATTCTGCATGTGAATAATCGTTTGCTCGACCTGATGTGCGAGGAGCGCGCTGACGTCATCAACGGTGATGTCAAAGACGTTCTGTTCTCGTCTGCCTTTGAGCGCGCGACCGAACATCGTCTGCCGTTTGAGACCGATGGCTCCGAGAGCGAGCTGATGCTCAAGCTGAGCGACGGGTCTTTTATTCCCGTCTTGGTTCGCGCGGGTTCCGTTACGCCTCCGCGTATCTTTGGACGTCGTGCACCGCGTGTCCTTGTGGCGCTTCACAGCATCGAAGAGCAGTGTTCCCACGATCGTCAGCTCAAACGTGCGCTATCGGAGCTTAGGGTGGCGAATAAACGCCTTTCGGGCACCCTTTCGGTCATTATGAGTACCGTGGGCTCCGATGAGCTCCCCAGCTTGCTCGATACCGTTTTGAATCAGCTCGTTGGAACGCTCGATGCCTCCGGTGCGGCTATCTATTTTTCCGAGAGCGGCGGCTTTAAGCTCCGCGGTGTTTCTAAGGAGCTTGAGGACAGCTATCTGCCCGAGTTTATGCCGTACGGCGCGGGCATTCCGACCTACGTGCTTCGCGAGTCGCGTGCCTGTCGCCTATCGATTCAGCAGGACCTTGAGGGCGACCGGGTTGCTTCGGGCATGTTCATGGATTTGGACAATCGTTCCAAGCACTTGCTGCGCGTGCAGGATATGCCCCCGTATCGCAGCGAGATCTGTCTTCCCGTGTTTTACGGCACGCAGGTCCTTGGCGTGTTGGAAGTTGGCTGGAAACGTCCCCAGGCGCCACTTGCCTATGACGTTAACGTACTCGAGGTCATCTGCGATTACCTGTCTATTCAGCTTGTCGGTATGGCGTCGAGCTTACGTTCGCGCCGCACGGCGGAGCTCGGCCGCTCACTCAATTTGCTGCGCGACGAACTGTTTACCTATCTCGATGATCCCGTTGCCGCTTCGCGAGCGGTGTCGACGGAAATCTGCACGGTGCTCAATTGTCATTTCTGCCCCGTGGAATATGACGCGAGACTTGACACCTATGTCATCGATTTTGAGGGCGGCAGTCGCGTGGCGTTGCCGGGAGACCCTGAGTCGCTCTTCTTTTCCACCACCGCACCGGCTGCGCGTTTGGGGGTTGCTTCCGATGGTTTTGGGCAGTCGGTGCTGGGCGGTGCGAGTGCTGATGATCTTAAGCATGTGCGCTTGACCCGCGTCGACGAATCGATGCCTATGGGCGGATGGTTGAGGGCTCATGGCCTGCCGTGCCAGGGCCTCTATGTCGATTCCGGCTTCGAGGCGGGACGCGTTCGCTCGGAGGGCGGCGGTCAGCGGAACAACGATGCAATCGTTCCCGCCGACGTTGCCAAGGGGCCGACGAGGCGCGCTTTGCTGCTCCGTGATGGCAGCCAAGAACCAATTGACGACCTTGAATACGACTACCTGGTGCATCTGGCGCATGACTTTGAGCTGATCTATGAAGGCGAATCTCAAAAGCGCGAGGAGCGTCATATCGCTCAGACGCTTCAGATTGGCATGAGAAATTCGCTTGGTGACGTTCCGGGCATTGCAACCGATTCGGTATACCTATCGGCAACGAATTCTGCGTTGGTCGGCGGTGACTTCTATACGCTTGTCCGACTTCCCGACGATTGTGCCGTTATGATTTTGGGCGATGTATCCGGCAAGGGAATCGAGGCGGCTTCGATGTCAGCACTCGTCAAGACGGCGCTGACGGCCTATGCCTGGGAGGGTGCGGGGCCTGCCCGTATGGCTCGCTCGCTCAATAGCATGCTCATGGGCTTTTCGAGGGTCGAGACGTTTGTGACGGCGTTTATCGCCAAGATCGATCTTAAGGCGGGTCGCGCTACCTATTGCTCGGCGGGACATCCTCCCACTATGGTCATTAGGCCGTCGTCGACGCCGCTTGGCGGTGGAGAGACCTGCGGGGGAGAAGTGGAGCTCCTTGGGTGCCAATCGGGCGTGATCGGTGCCTTTGAGAGCATGGTGTACGAGACGGGCACGTTTACGTTCGCTCCTGGTGACATGCTATTTATGTATACCGACGGAACGATTGAAGCACGCGATCGCTCGGGTGCTTTCTTTGGCGAGCAACGCCTTCGCGACCTTTTGCTTTCTGTCTCGGGTGAGGGCGTATCGGGGATCTGCGGTAAGGTCTTGGGCGAGCTTGACCGCTTTACCGAGTCGGCGCTGAACGATGACATCGCGCTGGTCTCCCTTGAGTTTTTACGGGGTCGATCGTAGGTCACGACGCCTGACGGGCAAAATCCCTACGGTTGAAGAAACGTGTGCATCGAGCGAGCTCTTTTGGGGAACCATGGTCGTATGAATGAGTGGAATGACATAGCGGTTTTGACGCCACCGGGCGATATCGACATCGCCTCGGTGCCCGCACTGCGCCGACGGTTGGATAATTTGATCGACCGGGGCGTGCGCCGTGTTGTCATCAATTGCCAGACCGTGGGCTTTATCGACTCGACGGGCTTGGCGTTTTTGCTTACACGTGCCAGAGAGCTTATGAGGCATGAGGGGCTGCTTTCGCTCGTTAACGCCTCCGATGAGGTCGTTCGCTTTTTGGAAATTGCCCGACTTGTCGACATCCTGCATGTCGCGGGCCCGGCGCGGGAGTCGATTCCCGCCATTCCGATGGGGGAGTTGCCACGATGGAGCAAGAGCGTCGAAGTAAGGCGAGGCATCGAGAATCTCCCGTATTATCGGCACCGTGTGGCCGAGCTTCTCGAATCACTTCCCCTGAGGCGAGATGAACGTTATGACGTCGCATTGGCACTGGGGGAGGCATTGGGTAACGCGTATGACCATGCGGGCGGTGTTGGCTGCGTCCTGACGGTTCAGGCCTATGGGGACCGTGTTGTGCTCGAGGTGCTTGATCGGGGCGCTGGCTATTCTATCGATGGGGCGAGCGAGCCGGTGGCATCCGAGGAACGCGGACGTGGTATCAAGCTCATGCGCATGCTCGTCGATAATGTTGAGGTTGCTCGGCGCACGGATGGTGCCGGCACACGCGTTCGGATGGTGAAGCTGTTTGGCTCAGCATTGGAATCGTGCGCATAGCGCCTTGACTTGGCGTTATTTACCTGCATGAACTTGCTTTGAGCAACTTTTTTGAAAAAAGTACTTGCGTCTTTAGGACAACTCGCGTAAATTAATAATCCGCAAGCGGACATGGCTCAGTTGGTAGAGCACAACCTTGCCAAGGTTGGGGTCGCGGGTTCGAGCCCCGTTGTCCGCTCCATTGCATTTCCGGACCGTCTTAAGCGGTCCTTTTTCGGCGAAGTGGCCAAGTGGTAAGGCAGAGGCCTGCAAAGCCTTTACCCCCGGTTCGAATCCGGGCTTCGCCTCCAGGCAACATCCGGGCGCTCCGGCGCCCGTTTTGTTTTACATATGCGGACATGGCTCAGTTGGTAGAGCACAACCTTGCCAAGGTTGGGGTCGCGGGTTCGAGCCCCGTTGTCCGCTCCAAGCGCAACAGCCCGACTACTACGGTAGCCGGGCTTTTTCGTACCCGTCGCTTGGGCTCGAACCCGAGAGGGAGCGAACGTTAGGCAAACGCGGAGCGTTTGTAGCGAGCTGGCGAGGACGCCGACAGGCGGCCGAAGCCGGTGCGGATCCGCGAAAGCGGATACGCGGACGCCCCGTTGTCCGCTCCAACTATCTTACGCGGTTCTAACGAACCGCGTTTTTTGTTGACGCTGCGGGGCACTGGGGCGCCGCTCGCTGCTGGGACTCTTTCCTCGTGATTTCCTCGTGATCTCCGTCCTTCCAATGTAATGAACGGCAAAGCAGGCGGGGGCCATCGGTATCGGGAACTATTTCAAATAATTTTAAAATAGTTCTTGCATTTGGGTGGATCATCCCGTATATTAAATCCTCGCAGGCGGACATGGCTCAGTTGGTAGAGCACAACCTTGCCAAGGTTGGGGTCGCGGGTTCGAGCCCCGTTGTCCGCTCCATTTGGGCGTTTAGCTCAGGGGGAGAGCGCTTCCCTGACACGGAAGAGGTCAGAAGTTCAAATCTTCTAACGCCCACCAAATGTTCGCAGCCCAGAGACTATGTCTCTGGGCTGTTTTGTTTTATGTCGTCAAATGTGGCACCAGATATTGAACTCAAGATCCGCGTGCGATGATCTTTGCATCCCGTAGGGGCACTGGCTGATTGCATACGTCCTGACCGAGCGTGACCGCAACATGTTGGTCAAGCGCAATCTTTTGGATTATTTTGGCGTGAGCGGCTTGGTTTTGGTAGGATTTGTCAGCGGCTTGACTAAGGGCGTTTTATAACTGCCATGCAGGTAGCCGTGTTGGTAACGTTTTACCGACTTGTCAAATACCCCTCATTTATAATGCGTCTGCAAAATGACCAATTGCTTTGACCTGCTGAAACACTATATGTTGTGTTTGAACTAAAAAAAGAATACAGGATATAGATGCGTCTTTGTCGTATGATAGATGGCGGACAGAGAACGAAGACCTTATTCGCCCCATTTGGACACGCCTTTGAGCCGCTTGATCGGCCGCGAGGATTGTCCGCATGAGGACTTATGGTTTATCGAGAACACAGATTGCGCGACGGCGCCGCAAGACAGGGGCAAGCCCTGCCGGGCATCGTTTGGCTCTGAAGCGCAATGAGGCTACGACGCGAAAGAGGCAAGAGGATGAAGATCATCAAGCGCAGCGGCACCGAGGTTGTCTTTGACATCGATAAGATCGTCAATGCCATCCGCGCCGCCAACTTGGAGGTCGAGGAGAGCTCTCGTCTAACCGACCGCCAGGTGGTTTATGCGGCGCAAAACGTCGCCGAGGCATGCGAGAACGCGGGCCACACCGTTTCGGTCGAGGAGATCCAGGATTTGGTCGAGGACGAGATCATGCGTCTCGACTGCTACGAGGTTGCCCGCCACTACATCATCTATCGCTATGTTCAGAGCCTGAAGCGCCAGAAGAACACGACCGACGACAAGATCCTGTCGCTGATCGAGTGCAACAACGAAGAGGTCAAGCAGGAGAACTCCAACAAGAACCCGACCGTCAACTCCGTTCAGCGCGACTATATGGCCGGCGAGATTTCCAAGGACCTGACCCAGCGCGTGCTGCTGCCCCAGGAGATCGTGGATGCCCACAATGAGGGCCTGATTCACTTCCACGATTCCGACTACTTTGCTCAGCACATGCACAACTGCGATCTGGTGAACCTGGAGGACATGCTCCAGAACGGCACCGTTATCTCGGGCACGCTGATCGAGAAGCCGCACAGCTTCTCGACTGCCTGCAACATCGCGACGCAGATTATCGCCCAGGTTGCTTCCTCCCAGTACGGCGGCCAGTCTATCTCGCTGACCCATCTTGCCCCCTTTGTTGAGGTGAGCCGTCAGAAGATTCGCGGCGAGGTTGCCCGCGAGCTCGATGAGCTTGGCGTCTCTGCGTCTGCCGAGAAGGTTCGCGAAGTCGTTGAGGATCGCCTGCGTGACGAGATCCGTCGCGGCGTCCAGACGATTCAGTATCAGGTCGTGACCCTTATGACCACGAATGGCCAGGCGCCGTTCGTGACGGTCTTTATGTATCTTAACGAGGCCCGTACGCCGCAGGAGAAGCACGACCTTGCCATGATCGTGGAGGAGACGCTTCGCCAGCGCTACGAGGGCGTTAAGAACGAAGCCGGTGTGTGGATTACCCCGGCATTCCCCAAGCTTATCTATGTACTCGAGGACGATAACGTTCACGAGAATTCCCCGTACTTCTACCTGACCCAGCTTGCTGCCAAGTGCACCGCCAAGCGCATGGTGCCCGACTACATCTCCGAGAAGAAGATGCGCGAGCTCAAGCTGTCTAAGGGCGAGACCGCCGGCAACGGCGATTGCTACACCTGCATGGGTTGCCGCAGCTTCTTGACGCCCGACCGCTCGGGCAACGGCTTTAACAATGTCGCCAACGCGCTGAACTATGACTCGACCAAACCTAAGTACTATGGCCGCTTTAACCAGGGTGTTGTGACCATCAACCTGCCCGATGTCGCGCTGAGCTCGCATCAGGACATGGACAAGTTCTGGAAGATCTTCGACGAGCGCCTTGAGCTGTGCCACCGTGCCCTGCTGTGCCGTCATGAGCGCCTGATGGGTACGCTCTCTGACGCCGCACCGATTTTGTGGCAGTACGGCGCCCTCGCTCGTCTGAAGAAGGGCGAGACGATCGATAAGCTGCTCGTGGGCGGCTACTCTACCATCAGCCTGGGGTATGCCGGCCTGTATGAGTGCGTCAAGTACATGACGGGTCACAGCCACACCGAGAAGGAGGGCACGCCGTTTGCCATGGCCGTCATGCAGCGCATGAATGACAAGTGCGCCGAGTGGAAGGCCGAAAGCGATATCGATTTCTCGCTGTACGGTACGCCGTTGGAGTCGACGACCTACAAGTTCGCCAAGTGCCTGCAGCGCCGTTTTGGCATTATCCCGGGCGTGACGGACAAGGGCTACATTACCAACAGCTATCACGTCCACGTGTCCGAGGAGATCGATGCCTTCGATAAGCTTAAGTTCGAGGGTATGTTCCAGCAGCTTTCGCCGGGCGGTGCTATCTCCTACGTTGAGGTCCCCAACATGCAGGACAACCTCAAGGCTGTCATTCGCGTGATGCAGTACATCTACGACAACATCATGTACGCCGAGCTCAACACCAAGAGCGATTACTGCCAGGTGTGCGGCTACGATGGCGAGATCAAGATTGTTGAGGACGATGGCAAGCTGGTGTGGGAGTGCCCCAACTGCGGCAACCGCGACCAGGAGAAGATGAACGTCGCTCGTCGTACGTGCGGCTACATCGGTACCCAATTCTGGAACCAGGGTCGAACCGAGGAGATCCGCGACCGCGTGCTGCATCTCTAATACCGCTCCGGGGCTGAGCCGAGAGGGCCGCTTAGGCATTTGCTCGCTATTTCGGACAGTCCTGCGCAAGACGAAGGCCACATTAAGTGGCCTTCTTTGCGTGCGGAACTCATATCGAGCAAAAGCCCAAGCGGCCCTCTCGGCTCAGCCAAGTTGACGAAGTTGAGATGCAGCGCGCAGTCTGCTCACTCCTCGAAGTTCTTAGCGGAAATAATTCGAGCTGCAGCTTCGATTTACTTGCGATGGCGGTTGAGCCGCAACCCAGTTTTTATTGGACCTCGAACCCTATGCTCGATGTTCGCTTCGTTCATTGAGTTACCCTTTGCATGAGGCCGGGACATGTCGTCCCGCCCGCAGTTTCGCAGGCCGAAGGCCGAGAATGTTTGAGGACGGGATGATATGTCCCGGCCTCCCGGGAGAGTTACCTATGAACTACGCGAACATTAAGTATTTCGACATTGCTGACGGGGAAGGCGTTCGTACTTCTCTGTTTGTGAGTGGGTGCCGTCGTGGGTGCAAGAACTGCTTTAACTCTGTCGCGTGGGACTTTGCTGCGGGCGAGCCGTTTGATCGCACCGTCGAGGACAAGATTATCGAGAGTCTCGATCATCCCTTTATTGATGGCCTGACGATTCTGGGTGGCGAGCCTATGGAGCCCGAGAATCAGGCGGGGCTTGTTGATTTCATTGAGCGTGTTCGTACTGCTTATCCTATGGGGTCGGGAAAGACCATTTGGTGCTTTACTGGCGACGTACTCGAGGAGCTTATGCCGGGTGGTCGTCATCATACCGAGGTGACGGACCGCATCCTTGCCTGCCTCGACATGTTGGTGGACGGCCCGTTTGTTCAAGATCTGTACGATATCTCGTTGCGCTTTAGGGGCTCGAGCAACCAGCGCGTGATCGATATGAACGCTACGCGTGCCCGTGCTGAGCGCGAGGGCGTTGCACTTTGTGATGCGGTTGAACTTTGGCGTGATGATCCGGTCTATTCGACCCATACTATGTAGCTTGTGGTCGATGCCGGAGGGCGTGGTACCATAGCGCGAACGTGAAATCGGAAAAGTGAGGCCCAGATGGTCGATCAGGAAAAAGTCGAGGCCGCCATTAAGCTGTTGCTTGAGGGCATAGGCGAGGACCCAACTCGTGAGGGCCTGCTGGAGACCCCGGCGCGCGTTGCCCGTATGTATGGTGAGATCGCCGGCGGTATGGACCAGAGTGCCGAGGAGCACCTGTCCAAAACCTTTGCCGTCGCTTCGAACGATTTGGTTATCGAGCGCGACATCACGTTCTACTCGCTGTGCGAACATCATCTGCTGCCGTTTTATGGCAAGGCCGCCATTGGTTATATCCCTAACGGTCGGGTGGCTGGGCTTTCCAAGCTCGCCCGCACGGTTGAGGTTTATGCCCGCCGTCTGCAGCTGCAGGAGCAGCTGTGTGCGCAGGTTGCCGACGCTCTCATGGAGTATCTTGCTCCCCAGGGAGCGATTGTGCTCATGGAGGCCGAGCATATGTGCATGACGATGCGTGGCGTGCAAAAGCCCGGCACCAAGACCGTGACGCTCGCTCGCCGCGGCGTCTTTGAGACCGATCCCGCGCTCGAGGAGCGTTTCTTTAGGATGCTGGGCCGCTAACCATGAGAGTCGTCAACGACTTTACATCGAAGACCGATGAGGGGACGTCGCGTCGCGGCTTTATGGCTTCGGGCCTGGCCCCCTTTGGCGCCATGCCTCGCATTGATTACATTTGTGCCAACGGGCTGTTCCGGCGGCACCTGGGCAACATTGCACAGTTGGAATCGGGGCGCATCTTCTGCCGCCACGGTATTGACCATCTGCTCGATGTCGCTCGCATTATGTGGATCAAGAATCTCGAGGAAGAGCTCGAATTTGACCGCGAGGTCATCTACGCCACGGCACTTCTTCACGATATCGGCAAAGATGAACAGTACGAATCGGGTATATCCCATGATGTTGCAAGCGAGCGCGTCGCTGATGCAATACTCGCCGGCATGCCCGATGACGTGGCGTTTGAGTCGGCCGATGCCGCGGCCATTAAGACGGCTATTCTGGGCCATCGAAAGCTGCGCGTGAACAGCCAACCGCTTGAGCGTCTGCTCTATGCAGCCGACAAAGCGTCGCGCGCCTGCTTTGCATGCCCCGCGCGCAATGCTTGCAACTGGAGCGACGATAAAAAGAATCTGTCGATTCGCGTGTAGTTAGTTTGCGCGATCGGGGTTCTAAACGAAGGAGACGATCGCGATGAGTAACAAGAAACTGCCCGAGAATGCAACCAAGACTGAAGGCGCCGAGCTCGCTCGCCGTGGAAGGGGCGAAATATCCACCGCAACGGCGGTGCCTCACGTGAGCTATGACGATCTGCGCCATGCCGATCGTATTGTCATTGACGGCCTTGAGGTTTTTGGCAACCATGGCGTGTATCCCGAGGAGAACGCGCTGGGTCAGAAGTTCATCGTGTCCTTGGTGCTCTATGCCGACCTGCGTGCAGCGGGGGAGCACGATAACCTGGATGCCTCGATTGACTATGGCTCGGTGTGCCACGATGTCGATGGCTATCTGCGCGAGCATACGTTTAAGCTCATCGAGGCGGCAGCCGAGGGGACAGCCCAGATGCTGCTGCGCCGCTATCCCTCGCTGCTTGGTGTGCGCATAAAGCTCGATAAGCCGTGGGCTCCTGTTGGCCTGCCCCTGGCAAGCTGCGGCGTCGAGATCGAGCGCGTGCGCTAGTCGACGCTAGAACTTGTTGAGGGGTGGCTGCTTGAGTCGCTGCGACAGAGCTCTATTGTTGGGGCAGTACGTGTCGAGCAAGGCGTGGAACCGCTGATCATGGCTTGGCTCGAGCAGATGGACGAGCTCGTGGGCGACAACCATGTCGAGGCATTCGACGGGGTAGGCGGCGAGCTCGCGCGCGATGCGAATGGCGCCGGTTTTGGGCGTGCACGAGCCCCAGCGTGTCTTCATGCTGCGCACGGATACGCGGGAAACGGCGACACCCATCGCGATTTCGTGCGCGTGCACCATGTCGCGCAGCGCTGCAGCGACCTCGGACGTATAGAGCTGCTCGATGCGGGCTTGGAACTCATCGGGCGTTAAGCCGTCGAGGACTGCGTGCCGCTTGGTCCGTGGACGCTCGTCTGACTCGTCGGCACCCATAAAACTTGCGAAGGTTGCCTGTTTGGGTCGCGGTGCGGGTGATGCAAAGTTGTGATCGAGTGCATCCTGTACCGTGATGGGCTTGCCCCAAAGTGCAATGATGGACGAGGGGCTGAGCGGCTCTCGCGTCGTCGCCTGACGTTGCTCGCGCTGGGCAAGTCGGCTGATAATCCAGGCGCTGTTGCGCTCCACAAACGCTTCGATACGCTCGCGGCTGGCGCCGAGCGGTGCACTGGCGTGGACCTCACCGCTCGATGTGACGCGTAGGTTGAAGTTCTTGACGCGCTTTTTGGTGGCGACGACGGAGATGGACGTTCCATCCGGTCGGGATACGGAAATCGTAAATTGCTGCGTCAAAAGCGGTCCTTCAGATTGGGGACGGGCCGGCATGTCGACCGTTCGGCATGCCGGCCCGTTCAAGGGATGTGAAATTAATAGCGCTCGAAGAAGGCGAGGGCATTATCGCTGCAGAGCTTTTGCATCACGGTCTTGCCAAAGTGCTTGGAGAGCATGTTCTGGAATTCGGGCATCTTGCTGGCATCGGAGAGGAAGGCGGGCACCGTGGCACCGTCCCAGTCGCCGCCGAGTGCGATGACATCTTCGCCGCCCAGGTCGAGCCAGTGCTCGATATGTGCCGCCAGCTGGTCGAAGGTGACGTCTGCGGCGGTTTTGTCGGTTGCGTCGTTGGAAAGGAACTCGCTGCAGTAGTTGAGGCCGACGATGCCGCCCGTGTCGCGAATGGTGCGGAACTGGTCGTCGGTAAGGTTGCGCTTGACACCGCAAACCGCACGGGAGTTGGAGTGGCTGGCGACGAAGGGGCGCGTGGCGTGGGCGACAACCTCGTCAAAGCACTCATCGTTGAGGTGGGAGACGTCGAGCACTATACCGGCGTGCTCCATCTGCGTAAGCGCCTCGATGCCGGCGGCGGTGAGGCCGGCGTGGGTGTCGTGGCCACTCGCGAGCGGTCCCTGCGCATTCCAGCTGAGTGACGACATAAGCACGCCCAAGCTCTTGAGCACCTCGATCAGCGCGGGGTCCTCGGCAAAGAACGTGGCGTTTTCGATGGTGTGGATGCAGGCGACCTTGCCGTCTTTGAGCGCAGGGCGAATGTCAGCGGCGCTGCGTACGTTGACCATACGGTCGTGGTTGAGCATTGCTTGGCCGCTCATGTGCGCCATGATCTGCGCCTGGAAGCGCGCGGCGTGGGCGGTGGGAATCTCGTCGGGGACAAACGTGGCGAAGCACTGTGCCCACGGCGTGTTGCCGATCTTTGCGAGCGAGATGGCGCAGGCGTTGCCCTCGATGAGGTCGAAATCTTGCGGATGCGTTTCGTCGCCGGGGAAATAACCGTCGGTGCCGGCGGTAAAGCGCAGGTCGAGATCGAGCGTGGCCCAGCCGATGCGGTCGGCGGTGTCGCAGTGTAGGTCAAATACGGGATATGCCATGGTTCCTCCGGTTGCAGCGTTTCTTTGCAAACTGTCCTTGAATTGTATGACTAGGGTATAGTTAGCGCCATATGTTCACGGCGGCCCGCGTTGTGCGCCGCCCTTATCACGGAGGTTACCATGTCCAACCAGGGCAAGAAGGTCAAGACCCATTATCGCGGCACGCTCGACGACGGCACGCAGTTCGATAGCTCCTACGATCGCGGCGAGCCGCTGGAGTTCACCTGTGGCGCCGGCCAGATGATCAAGGGCTTCGACGCCGCTGTGGTCGACATGCAGGTGGGCGAGAAGAAGACCGTGCACATTCCTGCTGCCGATGCCTACGGCGAGCGCAACCCCGAGATGGTCCTGACCTTCCCGGCCGAACAGGTTCCCAACATCGAGCAGATCGAGAAGGGCATGAAGCTCTTCCTGTCCACGCCGAGCGGTATGCCCGTCCCCGCCGTGGTCATCGACGTAACGCCCGAGGCCGTGACGCTCGACGCCAACCACGAGCTGGCCGGCAAGGACCTCAACTTTGATATCGAGCTCGTCGAGGTCGAGGGCTAGAGTATGCCTGAACGCTTGGTTTCGACGACATGCTTGGGAAATCTCAACGATCCGTCCTATGAACTTCTGCTTCGCCGGGAGCTGGGCGGTGTCTTTGAAGTTGACGAGCTGCTGCTCGATTGGGATCAGGCTGATGTATGCGCGTTTGTGGGCGTGACGGAGCTGGGGCGCACGATTGATGTTCGGCTGGATGCTGCCGACGGCGGTCGTCTTGCCGATGGCGACGTGCTCGCCATTGACCGTTCGGGCGTGGTGCCTGTGGCGCTTGTCGTGCGCCTGCGCAGCGCCGAGGTTTATTTGGTCGAAGTCGACCGCATGGATCCGATTGCACTCGCGCATGCGTGCTGGGAGATCGGCAACATGCATGCGCCACTCTTCCGGGGCGACTCGGACGAGCATACCGTGCGCATGTATACGCCGGTGCAGCCTGTTTTGGGCCGCATGCTCCGGGGTGTCGAGGGTGTTCGGCTCTCGGTGGTTACCCGTGAACTCGATGCGGACCGGCGCTTTGCGTCGAATGCGGCGGAGGTCGTCGTGAGCATGGCTCCCGACTTTACCATCGTAAAAAAGACGCGCGGCTAAGCGCGCGTATGCGTAAGACGGGCTTTGAGAGGCGACCAATCAAAGTCCGTCTTGCTGTTGATAGGAGGCTTTGGGGGAAGCGTATGGGTCTTGAGGGAATCAAGCTGATTGCATGCGATTTGGACGGCACGTTGCTGCATCCGGGGGAGCGCGAGCCGCGTTCCGAGGCCTTTGAGCTTATCGATGAGCTGCATCGTCGCGGTATCGTGTTTATGCCGGCGAGCGGCCGTCAATATGCGAGCTTACGCTATCTGTTTGCCCCGGTGGCCGATGAACTCGCCTATGTATGCGAAAACGGAGCCCTGGTGATGAGCGAGGGGCGTGCCGTTGTCAAGCGTTCCATGGAGCGTAGTCTTGCTATGGATATCGCGAATGCCGTGGTTGCGTATCCCCATGCCGACGTGACACTTTCGTGCGAGGGACACCTCTACACCATGAGCGGCAACGATGCGTTCGTCGACCATTTGCGCTATGAGGTCCACTGCGATGTGTCGGTGGTCGACCGTCCCGAGGACATCGACGAGGACGTCATTAAGATTGCCTTCCAGACGCCCGAGGTGGATCAGCCGGCGGCCCTGGAGTATTTCGAGCGCCTCTTTAGCGACCGTGTCGACGTGATGACGTCGGGAACCGAATGGACGGACTTTATCGGTTTCGGTTCGGGCAAGGGCTCCGCGCTTGCCGATTACGGTCGTGCCCTGGGGATTTCGCCCGATGAGATGATGGCGTTTGGCGACAATGAGAACGATCGCGACATGCTCAACGTCGTGGGCCATCCCTATCTGATGGAGAGCTGCAACCCCACCATGCGAGGCATCAACGACCGCGTCCGTTACGTGCGCACGGTCGAAGAGGAACTGCGCCGTCTGCTCGCCGAGTAGGTTTTCGGGACATACCTAGAAATCTACTTTTTGCTGTAGCGGATGGGCAAGTAGATTTGCGGGCATGCCACTAAGGGCTACCGGCAGTCGGGGCAGAGACCCTCGAAGATGGTGTAGTGCGACGTGACGTGCCAGCCGATTTGCTCGGACGCCTTGGCGTCGAGCTGGGCATCGAAGGGGAGCGGTACGTCGATGACGCGGCTGCACGAGGTGCAGATGATATGTGCGTGCGGCTCGATGGTGCGATCGAAGCGGCTGCCGCCCGGCGTCTTGATGGAGAGGATCTCGCCGGCGTCGGCCAAGAGATTGAGATTGCGGTAGACCGTACCGCGGCTGATCTTGTCATCCTGTTCGCGTACGGCGTTGTAGATTTCGTCGGCGGTGGGATGGTTATAGCTTTGGCGCACGGCGTCAAGAACCAGCTTTCGCTGCCTGGTATTCCTTCTTTGCACCGCCATGCGCCTCGCCTCTTTTCTATCAACGGTCGTAGGTAAATGATACCGTATTTAGCACACAATACTAATAACGAGGACTGAAACCGTCCTCATTGGCAAGTGGGGCTCGGGTCTGGGCGTCTACGAGGCGAAAACGCGTCCCCATGCGCTCGTAGGAGGTATGAAGCGCCTCGAGCTGAGACACGATGTTTGCCGGCGTGCCCTGTAGCTCCATCTCAACCGAGCCGTCTTCCATATTGCGCACCCAGCCGGTGAGGGAGCGCGCCTGTGCGAGGTTGGTGTTGGTGAAGCGGAAACCGACGCCCTGGACCTGTCCCTCCCACCGCAGGAAATAGCGCTGCGGGGCGTCTTGAGTGGCCTCGTCGCTTGCGAGCACGGTGAGCCTACGGCGCAGCTCAAGCTCGACGCCAGAGGGCTTTTGGGGTTCGCGGCTGCCGCCGGTGACGCCCGAGAAAAGCTTGTCGAAAAAACCCATCGCTATGCCTGCTTGCCTGCGTCGGCCGGGAAGGTTATGCCGGCCTGCTGGCGCACGGCATCCATGATGCGCAGCGAGACGAGCGTGACATCGCGGTAGTGGCCAAGCTCGTGGCGCCCCGCCGGGGTCTCCCAAATCTCTTCCTTAACGTTATCGATGCCGCCGATGGCGGCGATAAAGTCTGTGAGTTCGTATTCCATGGTGTTGCTCGATTTGGGCAGGTCGAGCACACGGCCGTTGTCTCCCTGTTCGCGCGGTGCCTCGGTCGCCGAGCCGCGTACGACGTCGCCGCGATAGTCGATGCGGACGTTGCGGGGCGTGGACAGATGGTCGATCTGGATAGTGCCACGCTCGCCTTCGATCTGCGAGGGCAGCAGGTCGTTCGTAATTTTGGAGTGCGCGAGCTCGACGGAGATACGGCCACCGCCGTAGCTGGCGAGGATGGAGCCGCAGCCATCGATGGGGCCGTGCGTGAGCTGTTGTGTGGCGGGGTCGAGCAGGGTAGTCATGCTCGTAAGGCCGGAGGGCATGCCGAAAATCTCGACCATGGGCTCGACGGTGTAGACGCCAATGTCCATGAGGGAACCCGATGCCATATTGCAGTCGAAGATATTGGTGGCGCGTCCCGCGAGAATCTCGTTGTAGCGCGAGGAATATTTGCCAAAGCGCAATGAGGCGCGGCGGATGGGGGCGATCTCGCCCAGGGCGTCCTCGATGGCGTGGAAGGCGGGATCGTGGAGGGGGCGCATGGCCTCGAGGGCCACGACACCTGCTGCCTCGGCAGCGCGGAAGACTTCCAGCGCCTGCGCTTCGGTGGCGCAGAAGGGCTTCTCGACGATGACGTGCTTGCCACCGGCGATGCAAGCAAGGGCCTGCTCGTAGTGAAGCGCGTTAGGGCTGCCGATATAGACGGCATCGACGTCGGCGGCTGCTGCAAGCTCATCGAGTGAAGTAAAGTTCCGCTCGCCATCGCGCTCGGCGGTAAAGGCAGCACCGCGATTGGCATCGCGTGAAAGCGTGCCCACAAACGCGGCTTGGTCGTTGGCGTTGATGACTTGGATAAAGTCGTCGGTGATCATGGATGTGCCGATGGTCGCTATACGCAGCATGTATCCCCCTCGTGCCGTTCGGTTTACAGGATGAGTGTAGCGCGAGGGGGCAGGAAATAGCGTGCGAAAACGCCGTTACAGGTCGCTCTCGTTAAAGCCGGCGTCGATATCGAGGTTGCTGCCGTCGGCCGCCGTGGTGGCGAGCTCATCGCAGCGCTCGTTGAGCTCGTGACCGGCGTGACCCTTAACCCAGATGAACTCAACCTTGTGCTTGCTTTTGGCGGTGAGTAGGCGCTCCCACAAGTCTCGGTTCTTGACGGGTTGTTTGTTGGCGGTTTTCCATCCGCGCTTTTTCCAGCCGTCGATCCAGTGCTTGTTAAAGGCGTTGACGACGTACTGCGAATCGGAATGGACTTCGACTTCGCAGGGGCGGTTGAGTGCCTCGAGCGCCACGATAACCGCCATGAGCTCCATGCGGTTGTTGGTGGTCTTGACGTAGCCGCGCGAAAGCTCGGAGGTAAAGGTCTTGCCGGCGGGGTTGGTGTATTTGAGCACGGCGCCGTAGCCGCCGCGTCCCGGATTTGATCGGGCCGAGCCGTCGGTATAGATGATGACCTTCACGGGCTTCCTTTCGTCGGGTACGTTTCATGTGAGTGACCATTGTAGCGCCATGCCTGCCGGGGGCTAGCAATCTACGATTTCTACCCCGTCTTCCGACAGTTAGTTGGCATGGATGATGCGGTTGAGCTCGTCGAGGTATTGCTGCAAGAGGGGAGAGGGCTTGCGCTCGTCGTGCATGATATAGCCTACGTGCATCGTTGGGGCGTCTGCTAACGGGATCGATGCCATACCCCATTGCATTTCATTGGAGAGGACTCCGGTCGACAGGGTGTAACCGTTCGACGTGATAAGTAAGTTGGTAAGTGTTCCGCGGTCCGAGATTCGTATGTTGCGGTCGCAAGGGATGTAGCTGAAGGGCTCCTCGGCGTAATAGAAGGAGTTTGAGGTTCCCTGCTCAAAGCTATAGCGCGTATAGGGCGTGAGGTCGGCAAGGGACAGCTGAGGGCGGCGTGCGAGCGGGTGGCGCTCGCTAACGAAGACGTGGACCGTCGCGTCGAATAGGGGATGGAAGCTTGCGCGGGCATCGGCGAAGGCCTTCTGCAGAACGCGGGCGTTAAAGTCATCCAGATACAGAATGCCGATATCGCTGCGAAACGCACGGACGTCATCGATGATCTGCGCTGTGGTGGTCTCGCGCATGATGAACTCGAACTTGCTGTCACGGCAGCGCTCGACCACGTTGACAAAGGCCTCGACCGAAAAGGCGTAGTGCTGGGCGGAAATGGCGAGGCGGGCTTGCGGGGTGCCGCCGTCCTCGTAGCGTGCCTCGAGCATGTCGGCCTGCTCTACGACCTGACGCGCATAGCCCAAAAGCTCGGTGCCGTCGTTGGTGAGCGTGACGCCGCGGCTGGAGCGCGTAAAGATCTCCAGATGGAGCTCCTGTTCCAGGCTTTTGACGGCGTTTGAGATGTTGGACTGAGCGGTATAGAGGCGCTGAGCTGCGGCGTTGATTGAGCCGGACTCTGCCACGGCGACCAGAAAGCGAAGCTGCTGGAGGGTCATCGACGCAATCCTTTCGATTGTTATCTATAAAACCGATAACAGGTTAGCGCTTTTAAGTGATTGACCGAGGGAAACAATGCTCGTACTATTCAAAACACACAAAGGCGGTAGGTAATTAAGCCAACCACGGAACCGGGATGCGAAAGGAGGCCCGCATATGAATTGCTTACCAAGACGAATGCCGGGCTCCTGTTTGCGCCCGTCGGCGTGATCAGGAGACAACGACTTACTTCTCTCTTTTTATTTACTTTCGTTCGATCAAGGAGATCATCATGAGCCAGTTCATCAACAACCCCGAGCACATTTTTGGTTTCGATACCCTGCAGCTGCACGTTGGCCAGGAGAGCGCCGATCCTGCATCCGACTCCCGTGCCGTGCCTATCTACCAGACCACGAGCTATGTGTTCCGCAACTCCCAGCACGCCGCCGACCGCTTTGGTCTTGCCGACGCCGGTAACATCTACGGCCGTCTGACCAACTCCACCCAGGGCGTCTTCGAGGATCGCATCGCCGCACTCGAGGGTGGCGTTGCTGGCCTCGCCGTCGCCTCCGGTGCTGCTGCCATCACTTATACCCTGCAGGCTCTTGCCCAGGCCGGTGACCACGTGGTGGCTCAGAAGACCATTTACGGTGGCTCCTACAACCTGCTGGAGCATACGCTCTCCCAGTTTGGCGTCGAGACCACGTTTGTCGATGCCCATAACCTGGAAGAGGTCGAGGGTGCCATTAAGGACAACACCACGGTCATCTATCTCGAGACGCTCGGCAACCCCAACTCCGACATCCCCAACATCGACGCCATCTCCGAGATCGCCAAGAAGCACGGTCTGCCGGTTGTCGTCGACAACACTTTCGGCACCCCGTATCTGTTCCGTCCGCTGGAGCATGGCGCCAACATCGTCGTCCACTCCGCAACCAAGTTCATCGGCGGCCACGGTACCTCGCTGGGCGGTGTGATCGTCGATGGCGGTAACTTCGATTGGAAGGCGAGCGGCAAGTACGCCCAGATCGCTGAGCCCAACCCCTCCTACCACGGCGTTTCGTTTGCCGAGGCTGCCGGTCCCGCCGCCTTCGCAACCTATGTCCGCGCTATCCTGCTGCGTGACGAGGGCGCCTGCATCAGCCCGTTCAACGCCTGGGTCCTGCTCCAGGGCACCGAGACTCTGTCGCTGCGCGTCGACCGTCATGTCGAGAACACCAAGAAGGTCGTTGAGTTCCTGACTGGTGACAGCCACGTCGCCAAGGTGAACCACCCGAGCCTGCCTGAGCATCCCGATTACGAACTCTATCAGAAGTACTTCCCCAACGGCGGTGCCTCGATCTTCACCTTTGAGATTAAGGGCGGCCAGGAGGCAGCTTGGAAGTTCATCGATCATCTGCAGGTGTTCTCGCTGCTCGCCAACGTGGCCGACGTCAAGTCGCTCGTCGTGCACCCGGCTACCACCACGCACTCCCAGCTCTCTGCCGAGGAACTCGCCGAGCAGAACATCACGCCCTCCACGATCCGTCTTTCCATCGGTACCGAGAACGCCGAGGATATCATTTGGGATCTGAAGCAGGCCTTCGCCGCGCTGGACGAGTAAGGCGACTTGTGCAAGGACCCCTTGCGACTCGATAGGTATAACTGCATAAAATGCCTGCTCAAGGCGCCTGTGCGAACAATGGTTGCACAGGCGCCTTTTTTGCATAGAGAGGGTGCAAAAACAGGGTTTTTGACACGCTTTATGCATTCGAGTTATGGAAAACTCCTGTTGAGAGGATGTGAGTTTTACGCAATTGACGTGCGCCTTTTGAGTAAAACCGCAGGTCGCGATTTGCTCGGGGTACTATGCAGCGCGATTGAATCACACGCAGCTCAAACGCAGCAAAAACGCACTACGGAGGTTTCCAGCTACATGAGGATCGATTCACGAAAACCGAAAGCCGCCGCCCTTTCCGCCGCTCTGACTGTGGCACTTTTGGCGGGCGCCGGCGCAACTGACGCCCACGCGGCAACACTATCCGATACGGTCGGATCTACGCCGTCCGAGGCGACGCTGGTGCAGCCCGTCGACTACCGCGGCGACGGTTATGGCTCTATGCAGGAGTGGAACGCCTCGATGGGGGCAAAGCGCGACTCCCTGGAGATGCGCGCTCAGATCATTATGAATATGTATGGTGACTATGCTACCGATGACGAGCGTGCTGTGTTGCAGGGTTGCATCGACGGTGCGGGTAGCCTGTTGACGATGGAGGAGGTCGACGCCAAGTCGACCAAGCTCGACGAGCTTCGCTCCGCGCTTGAGGATGCCAAGCGCGAGGCGCTCGAGGCGGCCGCAGCCGAAGCCGAGGCCGCTGAGGCCGTTCAGGCTTCGTATTACAACGCCGGCTCCGGCTCGTCTTACACGTCCGCTGCGTATTACGCGAACGGCTCGGGCCTGACGCGCTCGAGCGGCGTCAATAACTATAACGGTCGTCGTGAGACTTATTACAGCAGCAACGTGTTGTATCACCACCGCACGGGCGAGTGGACCCAGGATTCCGAGGGCTTTTGGCGCGATTCCGATGGCTACTACGTCGTGGCCGCGGGCGATAAGGCCCAAGGCTCCACGTTTACCGGTTCCAAGGGTGAGTGCAAGGTCTATGACTCCGGCTGCGCTGCCGGAACCACCGATTACTACACTGGCTGGTAATTTTTCTGCATCACGGATATTTGGCGGACGGGCGTTTTTACCGAGCTTTAGGGCAACGTAAGGGCGTCCGTTGTTTGTGCGTGCTTGAGTTAACAGAGCGCTTACCGTGGCAGTACGCCGTGCATATGGGCGCGGGGCACACTAGTTCATGAGAAATAAGGTCTTTCTCGTGGAGGAAGTGGTCTTGTGAACGCTCGAGATATCGCCGTTGCCGCCGTTGCATTGACGCTTGGTTGCCTTGGTCCTACGGCCGCGCTCGTCGCGGGCATGCAGGGGTCTTGTGGGGCTGCCTCTATCGTGGTCGGCGGGTTAATCGCGGCCGCGCTGCTGGGAAGTGCGGGTGTAGTCCTTTGTCGCGACGATGAGGGCTAGGCGTCGGAGTCGCGGCTCTAACCGTCGGGACATCGACTACTGGTTATAGATGAAGATGAAAGCCGCCGTAAGGGGAGTGCTCCTTGCGGCGGCTTTGCTGTTGAGTCTGTTGACGTGGTGAGCCGGGCGCTACCAGCTTGCCTCGATATCGCGAATGCGCTGGTAGAGCCATTCGTTCTGCGGTGTCTGGATATCGTGCCTGGCTGCCAGGCGGCAGATGGTGCCAGCGAACTCCTCAACCTCGGTTTTGCGCCGCGCGACGCGGTCTTGCGCCATCGACGGCATGCCGGCGGGGTCGATTCCCTCGATGAGGTGCACCATCTGCGTCAGGTCTGCCTCGGTCAGCTCAACGCCCTCGGCGTTGGCGACCGCAAGCGTTTCGCGCATGGCGGAAACAAAGCAGCGGCGCTGCTCGGAGCCCGGCTCCGTGGCGCTTCCGTAGGTCCCGCCGTAGGCCATGCAGGTCTGGTTGATGCCGTCGTTGAGCATGAGTTTGGCCCACATGCGGTGCGCAATGTCGCTCTCGACAGTATGGGCGATGCCGCAGCGCGTGTAGAGCTCGTCGATTGCGGTGATGGTTGCGGGGTTCGTACCGGCCGCCGCGCCAAAGCGGATTTCGCCCGTGTTGGTAAAGGTGAGCTCTCCGTTGAGGAACACGGCGTCCATGCCCTGGCAAATACCAAGAACGGTATGCTCCCAGCCAAAGCGCTCGGCGATCTTTTGCTCGCTCGTGATGCCGTTGCACAGCGAGGCGATGAGCGTGTTGGGCCCCACGACGCGCTCCATAGTCTTGAGTGCTTGGTCGAGACCTGTGGTCTTGACCGTGAGGATGACCAGGTCGGCGGGCGTTGCCTCGCTGGCGCGGACGGACTTGAGTGCACAGGGCTTGCCGTTGATGGTAAGCGCATCGTTTGCGTGACGCTCGAAGCGTGCATCGTCCATGACGTATTCGACGGCGTCATTGCCGAGAGCCTTGGCAATCATGCTGCCGTAGAGCAGGCCGACGCCGCCCTTGCCGATAAAGGCGACCTTGTTGATCTGCATGTGAATCATCTCCCCATATAAAAGGCGCCCGCGTAAGGGGCGCCTGATGGATTGTATGCTGCCAGGGTGATTGGTGGGTGCGCGGGGCGCTGTTATGAAAAAGAAACTATTGCGCTGTGCGCTTATGCCGCGGGGCAGACCGCAAAGACGCGCGCGGGATATCCAACGCCATCGCGCACCTTGGGGAAGGTGCAGAAGATGACAGCGCCCGTGGCGGGAAGCTCGTCTAGATGGTCCATGACCTCGATTTGGTAACGGTCGACCGAGAGGATGTATTGTTCGCCGGGGTAGGGGTAGGCGTTCTCGCGTGTGGTCACGGTCGTCTCCTTTCATCGGGCTTTTTGCTGATGTTAAAGCGGTGTCGTGACGGCTCGATTTCTGCTACGTTACGATACATTCTCGATTGCGATTCCACGATGTTTCGGCTGCGTGACCATTGTGTTTCGCCTTGCCGGGGCGCTGATGGCGAAGGGAGGGGCCGTGCAATACCGTGTTGACCCCAAAAGTGGTAACCGAATATCCGCTCTGGGTCTGGGCTGCATGAGGTTTCCCGGTGCGCCGGGACACCCCGATGCGAAGACGGCCGATGCCATCATCTCCCGTGCGGTGGAGCAAGGGATAACCTATCTGGACACGGCCTATCTCTACCCCGGTAACGAAGCTTGTGTGGGAGCCTCGCTTGAGCGCCTGGGTCTGCGCGACCAGATTTTGCTCGCGACCAAGTTGCCGCACGCTTCGTGCAAATGTGCGGAGGATTTCGACCGCTTTTTTGACGAGCAGCTGCGCCGTTTGCGGACTGACCATATCGACTATTACCTTATGCACAACATCACCTCGCCCGCGCAGTGGGAGCGCGTGGTAGCGTTGAGTATCGAGGACTGGATTGCGCACCAAAAGGCTGCGGGGCGTATTCGCCAGATAGGTTTTTCGTACCACGGCAGTGCGGCGGACTTCCTCACGATGCTTGACGCGTATGACTGGGACTTTTGCCAGATCCAGTACAACTACGCTGGAGAGCGATACCAAGCGGGAACGGCGGGACTCATGGCAGCCGCCGAGCGCGGGCTCGCGGTGTTTGTGATGGAACCGCTTTTGGGTGGACGCCTGGCGGGCAAACTGCCTCCGCGGGCCCGCGCCGTGCTCGATGACGTACGCGATCCGTACCTGAAGACGCCGGCTGCTTGGGGCCTTTCGTGGGTGTGGAACCATCCTCAAGTCACGATGCTGCTTTCGGGTATGACCGATACCGCGCAGGTGGACGAGAACGCGGCATTGGCGGATCGTGCGCTGCCGGATTCGATGACGACAGAGCAGCTCGATACCATCGCACGTGTGCTGGGAGAGTTTGAGAAATCGAATCGCGTGCCCTGTACGGGGTGCGGCTACTGCATGCCGTGCCCCAAGGGCATCAATATTCCCGGTTGCTTTGGCGCCTACAATGCGAGCTACGCGCATAGTTGGTTTACGGGGCTGTCTCAATACTTTACGGCGAGCGCGGTGCGGACGAACGAGCCCAAGCTGGTGAGCAATTGCGTCAAGTGCGGCAAATGCGCACGTCACTGCCCGCAGCACATCGATATTCCCGAGCGTCTCGACGATGTGCGCCGACGTTTCCAGCCTGGCCCCGTAACGGCCGCGCTTAAAGCCTTTTGCAAGACGTGCTCCTGATGCCCCTTTTATAACTTGCGGTGGAATAGTTCCTGTTTGCGGCAGAATAGGGGCCAAACAGGAACTATTTCACCGCAACTGAAGGGGGCTGTCGTGGGCCATCGGGATTCATGTGATGATTTACGTGAGGTTCGTTGGGGCGTTTTGGGCGCCGGACACATTTCGCATCGATTTGCATCGTCGCTCAAGGAGGTGGACGGGGCACGGCTTGTGGCTGCCGCCGGTCGCACTCCTTCGCATGTTGAGGAGTTTTGCAGGGCGTTTTCGATTGATGCCGCGCACGGTTATGCCACGGCTGACGATAGCGGCGATGCGGCTTATGATGCGCTGATTGCCGACCCCGATGTCGACGTAATCTACTTGGCTCTTCCGCATGGCATGCATGCGCATTGGGTCTGTCGGGCACTGCGCGCGGGAAAGGCCGTACTGTGCGAAAAGCCGGCCGTTTTGAATGAAGAAGAGGCCCATGCGATCGCTTCCGTTTCCCGTGAGTGCGGCGTGCTGTTTATGGAGGCGATGAAGAATCGGTTTTGCCCGATGCGCACTCGCGTGAAGGACTTGCTTGCGTCGGGTGAGCTTGGCCGTATTGTCTCGATTGAAAGCGTGCAAAAGCTCGATTACGGCGAGTCTCCTTCGGGCTATCTGCTTGATCCGTTGCAGGGCGGCTGTCTATATGACATGGGCTGCTATGCGGTCGGGTGGTTTGAGGATTTGCTTGCGGGCGCGTGCGATGTTTCGTCCCGTGAAGTTCGCTGGCGTGACGTATCGGGCGGCCGCGTCGATTGGGCCGATGAAATCCGTATGAGCGTCGGCGGCATACCTATTCATATGGCGTGCGATGGCAAAGCAGCATATGAAAGCCGCTTAACGATTGTCTGCGAGCGGGGCTCGTTGGAAATCGAGCGCCTCCATCGCCCCGAGCTCGCCCATGTGAAGTACTCCGACGGACGAATGCTCGAAATAAATGCCCCGTTTGAGGTCGATGATTTCTATGGTGAAATCCAGCATGCGACCCAGCTCATCCGTGCGGGGAAACTCGAGAGTCCCGTCATGCCCCTTGCCGCCACACAGCGCTGCGCGCGCATTATCGATGCAATCCGTCTAGCCCTCTAGGACTTGGCGCTGACGCGTAGGGGATCATGACGTTGGCGCCCGTAGCCGTAGTGCTTGGCGGCCTGCATCTCTGATGCCCCTTTTATAAGTTGCGGTGGAATAGTTCCTGTTTGCGGCAGAATAGGGGCCAAACAGGAACTATTTCACCGCAACTGATGAGGGGGAGCTGGAGATGCTGACGATTGGGTGTCATCTTTCGACGACGAAGGGCTATCGGGCGATGGGGGAGACGGCGTTATCCATCGGCGCCAATACCTTTGCATTCTTTACGCGTAACCCGCGCGGCGGCAAGGCGAAAGATCTTGACATGGATGACGTGGCGGCCCTGCGTGACCTTATGGCGCAAAATGATTTTGGCCCACTCGTGGCGCATGCCCCCTATACCTACAACCCCTGTTCTGCCAAAGAGCGGGCGCGCGAGTTTGCCTTGGAGGCAATGGCCGAGGACTTGCAGCGTCTGGAAGCACTGCCCGGCAACTACTACAACTTCCACCCCGGCGCGCATGTGGGGCAGGGGACTGATGCCGGCATTCAGATGATCGTCGACACCTTGTGTCAGGTAATGTTTGAGGGGCAGCAGACGACGGTGCTGCTCGAGACCATGGCCGGCAAGGGCACCGAGGTGGGCCGCAGCTTTGAAGAGCTGGCGCGCATTATCGAGGGTGTTGCTGCCAGGCGTCCAGAGCTATCGGACAAGCTGGGCGTGTGTCTGGACACCTGTCATGTGAATGACGCCGGTTATGACATCGTCCACGATCTTGATGGTGTGCTCGACGAGTTCGACCGCGTGGTGGGTATCGACCGCCTGCATGCCGTACATATCAACGATTCGAAGAACCCTTGCGGCGCCCATAAGGACCGCCACGAATGCATCGGTAAGGGTTATCTGGGTAGTGAAGAGTTTGGTGGCGGTATGCAGGTTATGCAGAATATTGTATCGAATAGCCGCTTGCGCGCATTGCCATTCATTTTGGAGACACCGAACGAACTTGCAGGTTATGCGGCTGAAATCAAACTGTTAAGGTCGTTGCAGCAGTAATGACTGTCACAAAGTGGAGTGTTCCATTCACGTTATGGGTTTGTTTCAATCAGTTTTCTAATTGCAGATTCTCCCAAGCGGGTGCATAATAGCCATCAGTTTTTGCAGACCTCTGAATCAAACGGGGTCACCGGAAGGAGACTGATTATGAAGCTCAAGAAGCTTGGCGCATTTGCCGCCACGGGCGCCATGGCGCTCGCCCTCGCACTGACGGGCTGTGGCTCGTCCAACGCCACCTCTGGTTCTGATGCCGGTTCCAGCAGCTCTGACGACGCTAAGGTCGAGAAGGTCGACGGCTCCAAGGAGTACGCGCTCGTCAAGGACGGTACGCTGACCGTCGGCACCTCTGCCGAGTACGCTCCGTTTGAGTACAAGGATGACAACGGCGATTATCAGGGCTTTGACCTTGAACTTATCAAGGCTATCGGCGACAAGCTGGGCCTGGATGTCGAGTACGTCAACAATGACTTTGACACGCTCGTCCCCGGCGTCGCTTCGGGCGCCAAGTACGACGTTTCCATCGCGGCTATCACCGACACGCCCGAGCGTGAGAAGGAAGTCACCTTCTCCGATTCCTACTACATGGACGATCAGGCCATCGTGACCAAGGTCGATAACACCGACATCACGGCCGATAACTACAGCGAGAAGCTCAACAACGCCGACGCTACCATCATCGTCCAGTCCGGTTCGACCGCCGAGGCCTTTGCCCAGGAGAACTTCCCCAAGGCCAAGATCGTCCCCTACAAGGACGCCACCGAGTGCTTCAGCGCCCTGCAGTCCGATAAGGGTGACGCCGTAGTCACCAACCGCTCCGTTGCCAGCCAGCTGACCGCCGAGCAGTTCAACACCTGCCAGACCATCAAGCAGGTCAGCACCGGCGAGGAGTACGCCATCGCCATCAACCAGGGCAACACCAAGCTCAAGGACGACATCAACCAGGCCATCAAGGACCTGACCGACGACGGTACCGTCGACGCCCTCATGGCTAAGTACAACATCAAGTAAAATAGTCACTTGATTGCGCGCGGGCCCTTTCCGTTTTGCGGAGAGGGCCTTTGCGCTTCTCTTGACGGAGAGCGTTTCCGTCTTGTTTTGCCGGCAACTTCTACGATAGGAGCCACCTTGTCTCGACTGAACAAAGGGGCCGCGGAGCAGCGTTTTTCACTGCCCGCCTTGCTCCAAAAGCTAGTCTGCGTCATGGCCGTGGCGCTCGCGCTGGTGTGCGCGGGGGCATATGCGCCCACGACTGCCCAGGCGCTTGAGACCGCAAAGATTACCGCCCGGCCCAATACCGGTTCGGGCAGCGCTGTGGTCGGCGGCACCGAGACGCGCATTACCTGGGAGGTTCAGGCCGATGCCGACGAGGAGCTGAGCGGTCTTTCGCTGACGTTTGTCGACGGCACGACGTTTGGTACCGATGACACGCGATTGACGATGCTCTCGGGCGAGGACCTCATGGATCGTACGCCCATGAAGCCCACATGCAAGGCTGACGGCCAGACGCTCAAGATCGACTTTGGCGAGACGGCGCCTGCCGGCGGCTTTTTCCGTGTCGAGGTTTACGGCGTGACGTTTCCCGTCGAGGGCGGCGATGAGGCCTTTAGCGGCACCTATACGCTCGCCGACGGTTCGACCAAGAAGATTTCCAAGATTCCTTCCGTCGAAATCAAGGGCGTGACGGCATTCGATAACTTCCTGGCCGATCTTAAGGAGCAGCCGTGGGTCGAGGCCTGGAACTCCAATATGTTCCTGCGCCTGTTCTTAAACCCGGTCATTTTGGTCCAAAGCCTGCCGATCGTCTTTAAGGGCTTCCTTATGTCGCTCTCGATCGTGCTCGTGGCATTTCCGTTGGCCATTCCCTTTGGCTTTGCGCTGTCGCTCATGCGCATTTCCAAGTCGCGTATCCTTCGTTGTCTTGCCGGCATCTATGTGAATATCATCCGCGGTACGCCGGCGTTCCTGCAGATCTACATCGCGTTCTTCGGTCTGCCGCTGGCCGGCGTCAAGGTTGACGACTATGTGCTGGGCGTCATCGTCATGGCCATGAACTCGTCCGCCTACCTGTGCGAGATTTTCCGTGCCGGTATTCAGTCGATCCCCAAGGGCCAAAACGAGGCCGCTCGCTCGCTGGGCATGAATGCCTTCCAGACACTGCTCTACGTTATGATTCCGCAGACGTTCCGCAATGTCCTGCCTACGCTGACCAGTGAGTTCATCCTGCTTTACAAGGATACGTCGCTGCTCGCGGCCGTGGGCGTGGTCGAGATCGTCATGAACGCCCGCACCATCGTGGCCACGACGGGCTCCATCACGCCGTATGTGGTTGCCGCCCTGTTCTACCTGGTCATCACCCTGCCGCTTGCGCGCTTGGTGAGCGGTCTTGAGGCGAGGCTGCTGGGTACGGCCGAAACCAAAAAGAAGCGTCCCACCAAGAGCGCCGGACAGGTCGTCGCGACGCCCGCCGATCACATCGCCGGTCTGTAAGGAGGTCCTATCATGAACGAAATCAATAACTCGAACGAGGTCGTCGTCAGCATCAAGAACCTCCAGAAGGCCTTTGGCGATAACGTGGTCCTGCGCGATATCGATCTGGATGTGCACAAGGGCGAGGTCGTCGTAGTCCTGGGTCCTTCTGGCTCGGGCAAGTCGACGATGCTTCGTTGCATCAATCGTCTGGAGCATCCCACGAGCGGCTCGATTGTCGTTGAGGGCGTGGACGTGTGCGCCAAGGGCGTCGACCTCAACAAGGTACGTACGCATCTGGGCATGGTGTTCCAGCAGTTCAATTTGTTCCCGCACCTGTCAGTCAAAAAGAATGTCATGCTTGCGCAGCAAAAGGTACTCAAGCGCAGCAAAGAAGAGGCCGAGAAGATCGCCATCGAGGAGCTGACCAAGGTCGGCCTGGCCGAGCGCATCGACTTTATGCCGAGTCAGCTTTCGGGCGGCCAGCAGCAGCGCGTGGCCATCGCCCGCGCCCTGTCGATGAATCCGCACGTGATGCTCTTTGACGAGGCCACGTCAGCGCTTGACCCCGAGCTTGTCCGCGACGTTCTTGGCGTCATGCGCGACCTGGCACGTGACGGTATGACCATGATCGTGGTGACGCACGAGATGGGCTTTGCCCGCGATGTCGCCGACCGCGTGGTCTTTATGGACGGCGGCGTTATCGTGGAAGAGGGTACGCCGAGCGAGGTCTTCGACCACCCCAAAAGCGAGCGCACTAAGGCGTTCTTGGGCAATATCTCGTAGCCGCTTTATATGACTGACATAGCAGAAAACGGGAGCCGGATGTGATCCGGCTCCCGTTTTTGTTAGGACGCGAATGTGTTTTGGTGCAGAGCGCGTTGCGGGCGGAGCTCATTGCCGCTAGGCGAGCTCGGCTCCAAGGGCGCGGCAGGCCGCCTCGCCCTCATCGTCGGGCGCATCGTAGCAAATGACGGAATCGACGACGTTGACGCCCGCCTCGTCGGCATCGGCCTTCCAGTTGTCCATCCACTCGCCCTCGGCCCACGAGTAGGAGCCAAAGAGGACGACCTTCTTATCGCCGAGGGTCTCCTTGACCTCGTCCCACATAGGCTGGAACTCGTCATACTCAAGCTCCTCGGAACCCATGGCGGGGCAGCCGAAGGCGAAGGCATCATAGTCGGTGGCCTTGTCGGCAGAGAAGTCGGCGCAGGAGATGACCTCAGCCTCGGCGCCGGCTGACGTCGCGCCCTCGGCGACGAGGTTTGCCATGGCCTCGGTGTTGCCCGTGCCGCTCCAGTAGACGACTGCGATATTGCTCATATGTTTTCCTTTCGGTTGTGCGGCGTGCGGCCGCGTTTTGTATGCTCTATCGGGTTGCCTGGGCAAGTTGCGCCAGGCTGCAGCCCTGCTGATAGACAAAGGTGAAGTATTGGGTGCAGGCACGGTAGGCATCAAACGTCGCAAGCGCCTGCTCGACATTTGCGTAGACCTTCCAGGCCCCAAAGACCTTGTAGTTCTCGCCGCGCTGGACGATAAACTCGTGCACGTCGTCGTAGGGATATCCCAGGAAATAGCCAATTTCGTGTGGAAACTCGCAGGTGCAGTCTTTGCTGCAGCTAGCTTGCTGGGGTAGTGCGCATCGAGTCTGGCTGCAGGCGCATTCCGCGGCGTTATTGCTCGCGAGCGTGATGCGCGATGCCAGGTGCACAAGGCATGTCGAAAGGTCTCTCGTGTCGTAGCCTTCCGAGGCGAGGGCCGTTTGGGCGCGAGGGTCTGCGAAATAGGTGGTGAGGCTTTTGGCTCGGTACACGTATACGAGCGCTCCGCAGGGCCGCCAGACCAAAACGCTCAGGTGGATGCCGAGCGGGTCAAGCTCGCGATTGCACTGGGCGATAACGTTGAGCAGGCGTGCTCGGCGTTCTGCGATGGTTTCGGTTGCGGTCGAGCCGTCCCCGTGGGCGTAGGTGCCTGGATAGGTAAAGAGCGATGCCGGCTTGATGCCCGCGAGCGTGGGGGAGCAGTTGCGCACGACCGCTGCCTGAAACGTTGGAATGTCTATGGTTCGAGTCACGGCGCTCCTTCTGGTCCTCACTGTTAGCCTAGGAAAACTTATACACGAAAGTAAGCCTTGGTCAACTAAAAAGTTTGAACAGGGAAACTAATTGACCGAACGGACATGTTTTTGGGTTAAGATGGGGACACCCCATGGGGGTATCTAGATAGGGCTACTTGAAAGGGGAACGCATGAGTGACTTGCTCAACCCTGCGAATCTCATTGTGCTTGCCGTGATTGTCGTTGGGATGTTCTTTGGCCTGCGGCGCATTGTCGCTTCGACACACGGGAAGAGTTGTTGCAGCGATGGCGCGAGCGGCAAGAAGGCCAAAAAGGTTGTTGTGACGGATACCGATCCGTCCCACTACCCCTATAGCGATGAGTTGCTCATCGGCGGCATGAGCTGCGACGGCTGCGCCCGGAATGTGACCAATGCCCTCAATGCGCTTGATGGCGTGTGGGCTACGGTGACGTATGCGGACCACACGGCACGCGTGCGCTCGAAGCGCCCGGTTGATCGCGACACACTCGAGATGGCAGTGAGGGGCGCGGGCTATTTCGTTGTGAAAATGTAGGCGTTGCCCTCTCCGGTGGGTACCGGCCTCCTGCCCACTGTGACTATCGGCATCCAAAAATTTGCGCAAAAAATAATCTTTAGATGCGGCAAAAGTGGAGTTTGGTGACGGTTTGCGCGGAATTCGCTACCAATCGAGCATCCATTAACCCGTCCAAAAAAATATAAGTGTATATTTATACCCTGATTATTGCTGTGCTCAGATTGCAATTAACCGTGGACAGAAATGAAGAATGCTAAAACTGGGCTTTAGGACAGGGGAGGCTATGGCCTTATGAGACGAGTGGGAACACTTGGCTTGGTGGCAGCGCTTGCCGCTATCTTGGTATCGCCGCTGCCGGCGCACGCCGAAGACGCTTCGAGTGCCGTTACCTACAATGCGGGAAATGGGTATTCCTTTGAGAAGCTCTCGCATCCTACGGTAGGAACGTCGCAGCCGGATGGCATCGTCGACTACCAGGGTGACGGTGTCGTTGCCGTTCCGGGCGCCGACGGTAATACTGCCAACAACGAAGGCGATCGCGGCCAGAGCTACACGTGGGCGGCTGCGAGCTATGGTGACTGGCTTTATGTGGGCACCTGCTATGCGGCGATGGGCAACACGCTTACGCTCATGAACGGCACGCTGGGCGATTCCTTTGATGCCGAGACCATGCGTCTGACGCTGGAGGCCATGTTTAACGGCACGTTCTTCTACGGACAGCAGAAGGAGGACGGCACGGCCGACAAGGACAGCGGCGGCATCTTGGTCAAGATCAATACCAAGACCGGTGAGACCAAGCTGCTGCTCTCTGAATCGCTCAATGGCGTCGCTCCTTTGTTCCGCAATGCCGTGAGCTATAAGGGCAAACTCTATTTCTGCGGCAGCGTTAGGACCAATGGCGGCAAAAGCGGTCTGCCTGCTGTATATGAGATCGATCCTAAGACGGATGAGTACAAGGTCGTCTATCAGGGTCTTTCGAGCATGCAGGATTACGGCGCTGCCTACAAGCAGGGCATCTCAACCGGTATCCGCGGTATGTGCGTCCATGATGGCCAGCTCGTCATCAGCAATGTGGGTAAAGACGCGGCCGGTAAGTTTGTGTCGACAATCCTGACGTCGTCTGACCCCTCGAAGGGCCAGGAGAGCTTCACCGAGATTGCCAACTCGGATACGCTGTTTAACTATCCGGCGATTCGCTATCAGGACAGCATCTACGGCGGCGCCATTTGGGATATGGTCTCGTACAATGGCCATCTCTATGCGACCATCTGCACCGGTACGCCCGAGAATGCCCCCGATGATAATTCCATGCAGTCGTTTGCCATGGTCCGTGGCGACAAGAACGCCGACGGCAGCTATTCGTGGACTCCGATTGTCGGTGACCAGGAGGCGGACGGTGCAAAGTATTGCTTTGGCATCGATCCTGCCCGCACCCGTTCTGGTGCTGCCAACCTCATCGTCTACAACGACTACCTCTATATCGGTGAATATAACGACGAGGAGATCGCCCTCGAGCGCATTCTCTTTAATAAGTCCAATTCTGACGAGAGCGGCAAGAGCAGCATGGGCGGCGTTGACTGCTCGTTTGTGAATGCCAATCTTGAGCAGTCGGTCAACATCTATCGCATGGACAAGGACGAGAACATGGAGCTCGTCGTTGGCGATCGCACCGACATGTTCCCCGAGGGCGGTATTTCCGGCCTGACTTCGGGCTTTGGCCGAAACGAAAACCAGTACATTTGGCGCATGCAGAAGTTCGACGGCAAACTGTATATCGGTACCTTCGATACCGCGAGCCTGCTTGAGCCGATCGGCCAGTTCTCTAATGGCGACATTATCGATATGACGCCCGAGGAGTGGGCCTCTCAGGTTCAGCGCCTTAGGGACCTGCTCAATCACCTGCTCGACAAGAAATCGCCTGACGACCCCATCGTTCCCGTGAACACGCTTGCGGACGATGATTCAAACGAGGCCGCCGAGGTCGATGACGAGAAGGCTGGGGCCGTCGAGGCCGATGACGAGAAGGCTGAGGCCGTCGAGTTCGACGACGAGAAGACCGAGGTTGCTAAGGGCTTTGGCGACCTGGGCGATGCGCTGGAGGATGCCACGGGCGATCTTTGCGATCAGGCCGCGACGATGTCCGCGGACGTTGAGGACGACGCCGCTTATGTCCAGAAGATCGATAGCGAGATTGCGTACTTCAAGTCCTTTGCCGATCAGTATCAGGACATGCTCGATAGCTATGAGAGCCTGAAGCAGCAGTACGAGGATGCCTATGGCGCCGAGCTGCCGGGCGATATTCAGGATGCATTCGATAAGCTGCTGAGCGAGGAGAACCTCAAGAAGCTGCAGAGCGTGCTTACGTGCATGTGTTACCTTCGCGATGCCGAGCGTGGCTTTGATATGTATGTGACCGAGGACGGCGTGAACTTTACGACGCTGACGACCAATGGCTTTAACGATCCGTATAACCATGGTCTGCGCACCTTTGCGGTGACCAACCAGGGTCTGTGCCTCGGTACCGCCAACCCGTTCTATGGCTGCCAGGTTTGGATCCAGCGCAAGGAGAATTCTGAGAATCCGGTCGATCCCGGTACTCCGGATCCGACGGAGCCCACGGATCCCTCGCAGCCGGGTGGTGGCGATCAGCCTGGTGGTAGCCAGACGGGCGGTAACGACCAGTCGAGCAGCACCACGACCACTGTCACGACGACCGCTAAGAAGACTCCGAAGGACGGCTCGCTGCCTCACGCTGGTGACTCGACCCTCACGCTGGTCTTGGGATTGCTGGTTGCAGCTGCCGCAGTGCTTGGCATTGCTCTCGTCTTGCGCAAGCGTTCTCGTCGCTAGACTCGACCACGCAGCTCGATGCCTTGGATATCGTCGAAGTTGATGGCGATATCCCTGAGTTTGAGCAGCTTGAACGCGGGTAGCACTTCGTCGAGAATGCCCGTGCGGCTACGATAGCCGTACGTATCGTAATAAGTGACGCGCACCAGGTCGCCGCGTTTGAGGCCCTCGAGCTTTTTCGAAAGCTCGAGGGCTTTTTCTTCTGTGAGTTCGCATTTGGGCTCAACAGTGATCTCTTGTTTGCGCACAAGCTCGTAGTATCCCGTGAGGGCGGCAAAGGGCATAAACTGCGCGGCACGGCCGGCGCGGATGGCGCCGTTGGCGGTGAGCTTGGGGTCGGCGGAGCGACGTCTTCCCTCGGGGTCCGCTAGACGTTCAAAAGGCGTCGGTAGCCGCATCGGCTGTTGTTGGGGCTTAGGCACGATGTCCTCCTACCTGATCGTTGCGTTCGCGTGCGGTGGCGCCGGCGGTAAAGCTTAATCCCTTGACGAGTGCGTTCTTGCCGTACTTACCCTTTACGGCCAGGACGGCGCGCGCCAGGTCGCGCTCGCGCTCATCGGCCTTAACATCGCTAAATAGGTTGATGGTGGCAAATTCCTCGGGCATGAGGTTGCCAAAGCCCAGGTTGATACGCTTGACCGGTCGTTTGGGATCGACAGTCTGCGCCCAGAGCTCATCGAAATAGCCCATGATCTTCTTAAACGAATTGGTGCGCTCAGGCAGCTTTCGCGAGGCGTTTGAGTGTGCAAAGAGTGCAGCATAGCCACCGCGCGGTTTGCCGCCGTGCTCTCCCACAAAGATGCCATCGATTGCCTGCGCCTCGCGCACCAGGCGGCGCCGTTCGTCATCGCGCTGGACGGGCTTGGGCGCACGGGGCGCGAGCTCGGGGCCGGCGGTTGCGGCGGGCTCGATGCTCGACGTGCTCGAACGCAAATGCCCACATCCGTCCACATATTGCGCTGTACCGCTGGCGTCGAGGCGGCGTATGTCGGCTCGTTCGCTCGCGTAGCCCACAAAGAGCGAGATGCTGTCGCAGACCACGTGCTTATCGACTAAGTCCAGCACAGCGTTGTCGACCATCTCGCGCAACACGGTGTAGGCTTGCTCATAGGCATAGCCTTTCGATAGCACTTGCCCCGTGGTTGTTGAGGTTGCCTGCGGGCGATAGGCCTGAATATCGGCGATGGTTGTCGGCTCACGCCCGAAGGCGTGGTCGATAAGATACTCGGCATTGACGCCGAGCTCGTCGTAGAGCAGGTTTTCGTCGAGCGCAGCGACGCCCATCAAATCGTAGACGCCGTATTTTTCGAGTCGTGCTGCCACGCCGGGCCCGATGCCCCAGATGTCGGTGATGGGGCGGTGAGGCCAGATTTCCTTGCGGAACGTCTCGTCGTCGAGTATGCCGATGCGGCTGGGTACGTGCTTGGCGGTAATGTCGAGTGCAACCTTGGCCTGGAATAGGTTAGGGCCGATGCCGACCGTCGCCGTGATGCCGGTGCGCGCCAAGACCTCGTCGCGCAACATGCAGGCGAAGCCTTCCGCATTAGTGTGATAGAGGTCTAGATAGGGCGTCACGTCGATAAAGCATTCGTCGATGGAGTAGACGTGAATGTCTTGCGGGCTCACATATTCCAGGTAGATACCGTAGATTTGCGCCGACACCTCCATGTAGTGCTGCATGCGCGGTACGGCCTTGATGTAGTCGATGCCGTCGGGAATCTCGAACAGACGGCAGCGGTTGTGTATCCCGAGGTCTTTCATGGCCTGGGTAATGGCGAGGCAGATGGTCGTGCGCCCGCGCGATTCGTCGGCAACGACCAGGCACGTAGTGAGGGGGTCGAGTCCGCGGTCGACGCACTCGACGCTGGCGTAAAACGTCTTAAGGTCGATGCAGATATAGGTGTGACGCTCGTGCCCCACGCGTCCTCCCATCAAACACATGTTCTTATCGAATACATGTTCGATAATACCCACTCGTCCGGACATCGTCAAAACCTGCCCCTTTTGGTAGGTATGGCCGTGCGGTTGAATCGGGTTTTAACGCAGCTCTAAAGAGTGCGAAACAGCTCGGAAAACCTTGCTTCGTAGCATGAGCCTAACGATTGATACCGCCTATACGCACGGAAGGGTTGTGGGAAAGATGGTCAATTATGGGTTTGGTATGCCGACGCGCCTTGTTGCGGATGGAGACGTGGCTCGCTGGTGCGGGCGATTGGTTGCCCACTATGGCGGCACCAAGGCACTGGTCGTGCTGGGCGGTGACAAGCATACGCGCGATGAGCTTGTCTCGGCGGCACTCGGCTCGGTTGATCGAGCTCTGCTCGAGCGCGTGCTTTTCCGCTGCGGCTCGGTTGGCGATGGGGGAGACGAGCTGATCGACGAAGCCGTGGCCCTGGCGACCGACGAAGGCGTGGACTTTGTCCTGGCGATTGGCGATGCCGATACTGCCGGCTTTGCGCGCGAACTCGCGCGTCGAATGGCGGTGCTCGATGCCGGCGAAGACGGTTTTGTCCCTTATGGATGTATTGTCTCGGAGGGCAAAGTGCCTGCCGTCGTGGGAGCCGGCGAGGTTCCCGTTTTTGCCATTATCGCTCCCGAACTGCTTGAGGGTATTGGGTCTCCTCTGCGCGAGCTGCTCGGCAGCGTATGCGCCGCGGCCTAATACCCGCCAGGAAGGGGCAGGTTTATTTTGGTTGGTAAAGCGTTTGACCTGCCAAAATAAACCTGTCCCTTTTTGGTCGGTCGCCGTTTGGGGGCGGATTGGCAACGCTCGCTGACTACGGTCTTGACCTGCGCTAGAATAGAATCATCTGATTATCCGGGCGCATGGAGATATGCGCCCGTATGTTGAGGAGGACTTTATGGCAACTGTTGCCGCACCTATCGACGCTACGTCGACCGCCGCTTGGAAGGCGCTCGAGGCCCATCAGGAGAAGCTCGAGGCCGAGGGCATCGACCTCAAGGCCTGGTTCGCCGCCGATGTCGACCGCGTGAATAAGTTGAGCTTTGACGCTGGCGACCTTCACTTCGATCTGTCCAAGAACCTGGTGACCGATGAGACCGTCAAGCTGCTGTGCGATCTTGCCCGCGAGGTGAAGCTCGAGGAGCGCCGCGACGCCATGTTCTCCGGCGAGCACATCAATACCACCGAGGACCGCGCCGTTCTGCACACCGCGCTGCGCCGCCCGGCAACCGAGAAGGGCCAGCTCATCGTCGACGGCCAGGACGTCGTCGCCGACGTGCACGAGGTCCTCGACCGCATGTATGCCTTCGCCGAGCGCGTTCGCTCCGGTGAGTGGAAGGGCGTTACCGGCAAGAAGATCGAGCACCTGGTGTCCATCGGCATCGGCGGCTCCGACCTGGGCCCGGTCATGGCCTACGAGGCTCTGCGTCCCTACGCCGACGCCGGTATCGACTGCCGCTATATCTCCAACATCGACCCCAACGATCAGGCAGAGAAGCTCAAGGGCCTCGATCCCGAGACCACGCTCGTGATCATCGTTTCCAAGACTTTCACCACGCTTGAGACCCTCACCAACGCTCGCGAGGTCAAGACCTGGATGCTCGAGCAGCTCAAGGCTCAGGGCGCCATCGACGGCTCCGAGGAGCAGAACGCCGAGGCCGTGGCAAAGCACTTCGTCGCCGTTTCCACCGCACTCGAGAAGGTCGAGGCCTTCGGTATCGACCCCGCCAACGCCTTCGGCTTCTGGAACTGGGTCGGCGGCCGCTACTCCGTCGACTCCGCCGTGGGCCTGTCGCTGATCGTCGTGCTCGGCCCCGAGCGCTTCCAGCAGTTCCTCGAGGGCTTCCACGCCATCGACGAGTACTTCTGCAACACGCCGCTCGAGAGCAACGCCGTCGCACTGATGGGCCTGCTCAACGTCTGGTACGTCAACTTCTTCGGCTCCAAGAGCCACGCCGTGCTGCCGTACTGCCAGTACCTGCACCGCTTCCCGGCCTACCTGCAGCAGCTCACCATGGAGTCCAACGGCAAGCACGTCCGCTGGGACGGCAGCGCTGTGACCTCCGATACCGGTGAGATCTTCTGGGGCGAGCCCGGCACCAACGGTCAGCACGCCTTCTACCAGCTGCTGCACCAGGGCACCGTGGTGGTCCCGGCCGACTTTATCGCTTTCGCCAACACTGCCAACCCCGCAACCGACAGCGGCCAGGATGTCCACGAGCTGTTCCTGGGCAACTTCCTGGCCCAGACCAAGGCGCTCGCCTTTGGTAAGACGGCCGACGAGGTCCGCGCCGAGGGCACGCCCGAGCAGATTGTCCCGGCCCGCTGCTTTGAGGGCAACCGTCCGACGACCTCGATCTTCGGCGACACGCTGACCCCGTTCGCGCTCGGCGAGCTCATCGCCCTGTACGAGCACATCACGTTTGTCGAGGGCACGGTCTGGGGCATCGACTCCTACGACCAGTGGGGCGTCGAGCTGGGCAAGCAGCTTGCCAAGCAGATCACCCCTGCCTTCCACGATGACGCCGCCAAGGCCGAGCAGGACGCTTCGACCCAGGCGCTCATCGAGTTCTACCGCGCTCACCGCAAGTAGTCGCTGCTGTTAGCGCATCGCGCCTTATAGTCAGGGGCCCGTATCCTATCGGATGCGGGCCCCTTTGCTTTGCCGTGGTCCCGGGGCGCACGGCCTTTGTGGAACATCGCCGGGGCGCCGCGCGCTGCGAGAACCCTGCGCCTAGATCTCGGCCTCCGCATGGCCTCGCTGCGCCTCGGGCAGCTCCCCGTAGAGCGGATGGTCTTCGAGCCTAAAGCGCTCGACCTGTTCGGGAGTGCGACCGCGTACAAAGAGCCACGAGCGATCAGTCGGCGTCGCCATGAGCGTGCTGGGCAGCGCGTCGGCGCGGTCGGAAAACACCCGGGCACTCTCGGGATCCTGGAACGCCAGCACCAGATGCGTGTCGCAGTTGCCCATGATGGAGCGTGCGCGTGCCTCGCCATAGAGCGCATCGAGCTGGTTGGTCGACTGCAGCAGCAGCGTTGCCCAGATGTTGCGGCTTCGGATAATCGAGAGCACGTTGTCGATCTGGGGGATCTGCAGATTTGCGAAGTCATCGAGCATAAAGCGCACGGGCACGGGCAGGCTGCCGTCGGGCTGCCTATCGGCCTCACGAATGAGGCCCATAAACGCCTGCGAAATAAAGAGGCCGGTCAGCGGATCGAGATTGCGGTCAATATCGCTCACGGTTACAAACAGGGCGCAGAGGGTGTGTCCCATGGAAGCGAAGTCCACCTGATGGCACTCACGATAGAGCTGTGCCGCACCGTCGAATCCCAGACACATGACCTTTTCGGCAAGGATGCCGACGATGCTCGCGTGCATGCGCTCGGCATTTTGCGTAATGGCGTAGCGCCGCCATAGCGAGAGGGCATAGCTTTGGGGGTCGGTCGTGATCAGGTCGTCAAACAATCGACCCGTGGCACCGTCCTGCAGGTGCTCGATCAGCTTGATGACCGAGCTGATCGTCTGCTCGTCGGCGGGTAGCTGTTCGGTGACGTAGGCGATAAGACACGACAGCAGGTTTGCCGCCGCATGATCCCAAAAAGGCTGGTTGTTGTCCTCGATGGGGCAGATGGCCTTTGCCACCGAGAGGATGTCCTGCTGGTTGGGCCTGCCGTCCGCCTTGCGGCGAATGTGCCTCAGGGGGTTGTAGCCGCAGCGCTCGATGCCGGGCGCAAGGGCCGGGACGGTGTTGAGGTCGGCGAAGTTGAGACATTGCACGCGGTAACCGTGGGCTGCCAGCACGGGTCCCACTTCGCGACAGAGCGTGCCTTTGGTGTCGAGCACGATGTAGCTTGCGTTCATTTGCAGTAGGTTGGGCTTGAGGACGTTTCGGGTCTTGCCGGCTCCCGAGGGGCCGATCACAAGTGCATTGTTGTTGAGTCCCGTTTGGCGGCTGTCGCAGGAAAGCGTTCGATCCTTGGCGAGGATGGTGGACGATGCGGACTCAGATGCGGCGAGGCGGCTGGCGAGGTTAGACATGGGCGACCTCCTTGGTGGTCGAGAGGATTTCGTGGGCAAAGCCGAGCTCGACGGCGCGCTCGGCCGAAAGGTAGGTGTCTTTTGCAGTGAGGGACTGGATGCGCTTGGGCGTGAGTCCGCTGCGGTCCGAGAGGATTTGCGTGAGGGTCTTGCGGGTCTGCATGAGACGCCGGCTGGTTTCCTGCAGCGCAAGTGCCGAGCCGCCTGCCCCCTGGGGGATCAGCGGGTCGTGAATCATGAGCTCTGCATGGGGCGCCATACGGCGATCGTCGCCGCCCATAAAGATCACGGCGCCCATGGACGCGGCGAATTCCAGGCAGACGGTGCGGATGGGGCACGATGCGAGGCGCATGGCGTCATAGATCGCAAGACCCGATCGCACGCTTCCGCCGGCGCTGGCGATAAATATGGTGATGGGGCGGCTGGGGTCGGTGGCATCGAGCAGGCGGATCTGCTGGCATAGGTCGTGGGCCATCGGGGTTTCGATGTTTCCCATGACGGAGAGCTCGCGACGGGCGAGCATCTCATCGTAAATGCTGGTGAGCGTGATGCCTCGGGCGGATTCACGCATGGTGAGGGGGCTGATGATGGGGGAATGATTGGTGTCCATGAGGACTCCTTTCTGTTGGTTGTGTTGTGGAGGAATAGGATTGTTGCCCGCGGAGGGGCTGGCGGGCTACAGGGTTCGTCCGAGCCTGAGATCGAGCTCGGTTGTGGGGCAGGCTGCCTGTTCGTGCGGCTCGCAAGCGCCAAGGGCTCCAAAGCGATAGAGCGTTGCGGCGGGCGTGGTGTAGGCGAGCCGCAGCTGATGCTCGATAGGGGCACATCCGTCATTTTTGTAATGAGCCGCGTAGTACTGCGCGATGCTGGCGTTCATCTCGCTGCCATTGCGATGGCGCTCAAACTGGCGTCTGCAGGTCTCGATGATCTTTGCTACCGACTTGGGTGCCGTCGCGGGAACAAGGGCGAGATAGCCCTCAAATAGCTCGTTGATGCTCAGGAGGCACAGCAGGTCGATCAGCGTCCTTATGGCTGCTCCCTCGGCGGAAAAGTGCGCGGTCATGCGGTTATATCGGTTGCGGTCGACGATGGCCGCATGGGGTCTTGGAGTTTTCTGCCCCGTGGTCCCGGGCTTTTGCCGCGCCTGTGTATTGAGCTCGACGTTGCAGCGCTTGAGGCCGTCCAACGGAAGGAACAGTGCGGTGCGCAGGGTGTTCCGCTTGCTTTCGAGTTCATGACGCTCGTCGGGTTCCCATTCGAGCTTGAGTTTCGTGTCGAGTGCCGTAAGCATATGGGCTAGGCAGCCTACGGTAAGAACGTACGAATCGTTGTCGCGTTTTGGGGCATAGGGGTCTGTCAGCTTGCGAATGTCGGGGTCGCCCATGATCTTTGTGCAGCGCTTCAGCAGTTGAGGGTGGTCGGCCAAGATCGTCGCGAGCGGTAGCGACGCGTAGTTCTTGATGGTCGCGGCGGCAAAGGCGGCGTCATATTCGTTTGCATATGCTCGCTCAATGCGGGCATCCAAAATGCTTTTCTTATCGCCGTCTTCAGCGTGGTGGTTTGTCATAGCTTCTCCAATCGGTTGATGTTCGTGCTGTTTGTTGATGTGTTGGTTGTCGTGAGTGATGTGCTTGCCGTGGGTGATGTGCTGACGTTGGGGTGCTATGCGGTTTTCAATGAGCCCGTGAGGCAGTTGCTGCAGGGGCGGGATGGAACGGCCCATGCAAGGCGGAAGGCATCGTGCTCAAAATCGAGACAGCAATGCCCTGGGTGCCTCACATGTGGCAGTTACCTCATTAAGTTGTCATTGCGTTTGGGGTTGTACTTTGCCGATCTTCCTTCTCTTACACGCTGAAAACTGAAACTGAATATGCTCGATCAAACGATGACCACCGGAGCGGACATCTTTAAAGTACGTTCGTTTTGCTGATTTGACAAGAACAATTTTTGAAATTTTTTTCTACGGGATGAAATGAGGTCGGTGGGGCGGCCGCGTTTAGCGTCGCCAGTTTTGTATGTGGTGGCTCGGCGTATAGGACGGAGCGATTGCACCCCACGGCTACACACTGTTCATGTTTGGGACAATATGGCTTTTTATCCGTTGCAGACAGAGCTGCAGTAGGTGTTCTGTATGATGACTCAGACAAGGTTGTTCAATGACAGGGAGACATATATGGCAATCAAAGCCATCGCAATGGATATCGACGGTACGCTCACCAACGACCAAAAGGTCATCAGCCCGCGTACGCGCGAGAAACTGCTCGCGGCGCAGGAGTCGGGCATTAAGCTCATCTTGGCTTCGGGTCGCCCCGCATGGGGGCTGCACGCCTTGGCGCAGGAGCTCGACCTTCAGAACCATGATGGTCTGCTAGTTGCCTTTAATGGCGCGCATGTGGTCGACGCTCAGACCGATGAGGTTCTTTTTGACCAGGCCATGCCGGCTGACGAACTGCACCGTCTGATTGATCATCTGCGCAATTTCGACGTGATTCCCATGATCTCGCTCGGTCGCGATCTGCATGTCGAGGATTCGTACCGCTGCATGATTACGCTGCCGGATGGCTCGCAGAAAAACATCGTCAAATACGAGCGCGATGCGTGTGACCTTAAGATTCGCGAGGTCGAGAGCTTGCATGAGGTTGTGGACGCTTATCCCGTGGACAAGCTGCTGACGGCAGGCGACCCGGCCTACCTACAGGCGCATTACGAGGAGATGTATGCGCCCTTTACCCAGACGCTTTCGGGCATGTTTACGGCCGACTGGTACTTTGAGTACACGGCGCCCGGTATCGACAAGGCCCGCGCGCTCGAGGGTGCCCTGCCCAAGCTCGGTATCGATGCCAGCGAGGTCGTCTCGTTTGGCGACGGCCAGAACGACAAGTCCATGATTGAGTGGGCGGGTACCGGTGTTGCCATGGGCAACGCCGTCGATGAGGTTAAGGCGGTAGCCCAGATGGTGACCGCCAATAACAACGAAGACGGTATTGCAGTGGCGCTGGATAAGCTGCTGGGCTAGAATCGCCGATAATGCATGGTTCGGGCGCCTGCTTACAGGCGCCCTTTTGTTAGGGAGGGTGCCGTGTCCGCATTTCCGTTCGACGCCGTTATCTTTGACATGGACGGTGTCATTGTCGATACCGAGTATTACTATCTGGGCGAGACTGCCGCGTTTGCCAAGGAGCTTGGGTTGAACCTGACTCAAGAGGAGTTGAATGGGCAGGTCGGTACCTCGCATCAGTTCTTTCTCCGCATGCTGGTCGATTGGTTTGAGCGTGCCGGTAAGGGGCATTTTACTGGCGAGGAAGCGTTGGCCCGTTGGGATGAGTGGGCGCATAAACGTCCGCGCGACTATCAGGCTTTGATTAACCCAGGCGCCGTGGATACGATTCGAGAGCTGCCGCGCCGCGGCGTTCGCGTGGCGCTTGCCAGCTCGTCGCCCATGGATAGCATCGAGGAAGTACTCAATGCGTGCGGGCTGTCGGATGCCTTTGAGTATGTGGTGAGTGGCGAGCAGTTTAAGGAGAGCAAGCCCGAGCCCGACATCTACCTGCATGCGCTGGACCTGCTGAGGCTGCCCGCGAATCGCTGCTGCTGCGTTGAGGATTCGGTGCCTGGCATCACTGCCGGCAAGCGCGCCGGTCTGACAGTAATCGCCAAGCGTGAGGAGCGCTTTGGCTTTAGTCAGGACGCCGCGGATAAGATTATCGATCAGCTGCCGGAGCTGCTCACGCTTTCTTAGGAGCGCGGTAGTTGCGCGTTTTTCGGGTCTGATGAGTAAATAGCCAACATTTTGGTGCGACACCTAGCATACTTTAAGCTAATGCGGGCTTAAGGGCTTGTTGAATGCCCTTAAGCCCGTTTTAGAATTAATTGTGCTGGGAGAGGGTATATGCCACCGACTGAAGGGCCGACTGACGGTAAAGCAGCGATACCGCTGTACCAACAGGTCATTGATATCATTAAAAACGAAATCAACTCCGGCGCCTACAAGGCAGGCGCGCGGATACCCAACGAATTCGAATTGGCTGAGAGCTATAAAGTTGGCCGCGTTACCGTGCGACGCGCTATTGAGGAGCTCGTCCAGCAGGGCTATCTAACGAAGCGACAGGGGAAAGGCACGTTTGTCAATGCCCCCAAGCTCAAGCGCAAGATTCGCCAGAAGGATGACGTTCAGAGTTTTTCGGACGCATGCCGCGTTAACGGAATGGAACCGGGGGCGTGTGTCATTTCGAGAAAGATACTGCCGGCGGATTCCACCGAAGCACAGTTCTTTGGTGTTCCCGTTGGAACTGACTTGATTTGCGTTGAGCGCGTGCGCACTGCCGATGGCGTCCCTGTCATGCTCGAGAACAACATATATGTTTACGAGGACAACGCCTATCTATCAACGGCACCTCTATCTAACCAATCCATTTTTGAGTTCGTGCGCAACCGGACGGGCCGCACGCCCGCGTTTACCGACCCGTGCACGCTCGAGATCGCCTGCGCGTCGCCCGAGGTCGCTCGACTGTTGGCAGTTCCCGTTGGCGAACCCTTGTTTTATATGGAAGCCTTCTTTTTCGATGAGCAGCGGCGGCCGTTTATCATCGGTCGTCAGCGAATCGTTGGGTCTCGCTACGTTTTTGACATCTAGGACATTGCGAATGGAAGCGCCCGGTGGATCATCTCACCGGGCGTTTCCATACCGTTCACGGCGCAAACGCAACCGTTCAACCGCGTTGCGGCAATCAGTTTGAAATTATCTTGATGAAGGAAAAAGCTGCTGGTAATCTATAGAACGTCATAGAACGTTTGCATTGTGCAAACGTTGAAGCGAGATGCGATGCAGTCTCGAGTTCTTTGGAGGTATCTATGTCAGATACGAAGGCGAAGAAGACAAACAGACGTTTTAAGTTCAAATTACCGCATGTCTATACGATCATGTTCTTGCTGATCGTTGTCTTTGCGGTCCTGACTTGGATCGTTCCCTCTGGTCAGTATCAGCGCAAGACGATTTCGACAGCGGCGGGCGAGCGTGAAGTCGCCGTTGCTGGAACCTATGAACAGGTCGATAAGAACTACACCGATTCCGAGACCGGTGAGACCATCAATCTGGGCCAGGATATCTTCGCGGTCCTGCAAGCGCCCACCAAGGGTATCCAAGAGGCTGCCGACGTCGTTGCGTTCGTCTTATTGATTGGCGGATCGTTCGCAATCATCACCAAGACCAACGCTTTGAATGCCGGCATGAGCCGTGTGATTAAAAAACTCAAGAACAAGGACATTCTCATCATTCCCATCACGATGACGTTGCTGTCCATTTGCGGCACTACGTTTGGTATGTCTGAGGAAGCCCTGCCGTTCTATGCCATCTTCATTCCCATCATGATGGGTATCGGTTATGACTCGATGACGGCATTCATCATCTGCTTCCTTGGTCCTAACCTGGGATATTGTGCCTCGACCATCGATCCGTTTAACGTCTTGATCGCACAGGGCATTATCGGCATCGAGGGCAATCCTCAGCTGTGGCTGCGCGCCATTTCTTGGGTCATCTTTACCGCCGTTGGCATCGCATGGGCCATGCGCTATGCCATGCGCGTCAAGAAAAACCCCGAGTCGTCCATTACGTACGAGGACGACAAGCTCAAGCGTATCGAGTTTTCCGTGACCGATGCCTCCATCGAGGAAGAGTTCACTACCCGTCAGAAGCTCGTGCTTATCGATTTTGCCTGCGGTATGGGCATTATCGTCTGGGGTCTTGTTACCCAGGGTTGGTACATGAATGAGATTTCCGCCGTGTTCCTTGGCATGGGCTTGCTTGCCGGTATCCTGGGCGGTCTTGACCAGCAGACGATTGCTGAGGAGTTCGTTAAAGGTCTCGCCGACTTTGCGTACGCCGCTATCGTTATCGGTATCGCTCGCGGTATTCTGGTCATCGCCGAGGGCGGCATGATCATCGACACCATCCTCCAGGCGCTCGCTACTGCGCTCGCCGGTGCACCCGCCGCCGTCTACACCACGTTTATGTATATCGTCCTTGGCCTGCTCTCTTTGCTGGTTCCCTCGAGTTCTGGCCTGGCGGCGCTCACCATGCCTGTTATGGGCCCCCTGACCGAGCTTATGGGCCTCAATCCCGAGGCAGCCGTTACCGCGCTCCAGTTTGCTAATCAGACCATCAACACCATCAGTCCCGTGGCGGGCATGACGGTCGCTGGCCTTGCCGTGGCTAAGATTTCGTTTGGCCAATGGTGGAAGACCATTTGGAAGTTCTTCATTTTCATGGTCGTCTTTGGCCTGATCGTAACGGCAATCTCTGGCATGCTTCCGATGTAGGTGGTTGTGATGTCTGATCGTTTGACGGTCCTGACGTCTAAGAGCGTCTTTACTGGTACGGGGGACCTGCCGTTTGAAGGTTTCGTAGCGGTCCGTGGCAATCGAATTGAGGCTGTTGGCACCAAGTGTGAGGTAGCTTCGTATTTGACCCAAGCGGACGAGGTAGTTGACCTGGGCGACCGCACCGTCATGCCTGGCCTGATCGATGTGCATACCTTCTATACGGGCTGGGCGCTGCGGACGTTGGGGTCTGATCTATCCGGCGTCGCCGATGCCAAAGAGGCCGTGTCGCTCTTGCGTGCATGGAAAGATGATCATCCGGATTGTGCGGCGGCTTTTGGCCACAACATGCCCGAAACGTTGGCATCGGATGCCGAGAACGCAAATACGGCAGCTGTGTTTGACGATTGTTTTGGCGATATCCCTGTCGTCTGCTTTACACCGGGTGCGGAGACCTGCGTTCTCAATGCTGCCGCCAGTGCGCGATACGGCTTTACACCCCAGGCGTGCTATGCCGAGAAGATCTGGCGCATGATGAGCGATTTCCTCGCGCTACCCGAGGTGCGCGCCGGGTATTCGGACTACATGAGCATGCTTAACGAGCGCGGCGTTACCGCCATCAAGGAGATGGCGTTTGATGACTACTACGGCTTTGCCGACGAAATGGCTCGCCGTGAGGAATCTGGTGAGCTGACGGTTCGTGTCTCTATGATGTCGCAGCCGGTGGGTGCCGGTGCAAATCTGGCATATGCCCGCGAGGCGCGAGAGCGCTTCCGGGGACCGTTCGTTCGTTTTTCTGGCTTCAACCGTATGACCGATCGCGGCGTATGGGCGGGGCTTGCCGAGATGATAGACCCCTATGAGGACACGGCCGATGCGGGAGCTGCCGGCAAGACGGTTGTCGAAGAGCCCGAGTGGGATCTGATTGAGAACGAGCTGCGTGCAATTGATGCTGACGGCTTCCGATATTCCTTGCATTGCCAGGGCGATGGCGCCGTTCGCCGCACCGTGGCGCTCTATGCCTCGCTGCCTCGAGACGAGCATGGACGGATGCTTCGCCGCCATGCGATTACCGATCTCGAGAACTCTGACCCGACCGATCTTGTCGAGTTTGGCAAGTTAGGTGGAATTTGCGAGGTCTATCCGCAGATTTTGACGCTGGACAGGCGCGAGGACTGCCTGTCGATGATGCGTCGACAAATTGGCGAGACGCGACTTTTGCATAGCTGGAATCGCCGCAGCATGGAAGATTCCGGATGCACAGTGTGCTGTGGCACGGATTTACCGCTGTTGATTCCGAGCTTGGGCGAGTCAATCTACAGTGCGTGCGGCGGATACTTCGACGACGGACTGCCCGTGAATGAGGTCAACGCGCTGACGCTTGTCGAGCTCTTGCGCGCTTGGACTGCCGGGGGCGCGTACGACCTGATGCGCGAAGACGAGCTGGGTACGCTCGAGGTCGGCAAGCTTGCCGATATTTGCGTGCTCGATCGGGATGTGTTTGACCTCGATTATCGCGACGCACGCGATCTTGCGGTTGATATGACGATGTCGGACGGACAAATCGTGTTCGATCGAAATAAGGAGGCATAAGATGTCTGAATCCAAGCCGACGCTGCGCCGCGAGCAGATTGCGGGCATGAATATCCACTACATCATGTGGTCGCTCGATTACTTCCTTGATGTGCAGCAGCGTTTGGGCTTTGAGTCCATTGAGCTGTGGTGTGCGGAGCCGCATGTGACGCTCGACCACACGGGCTACTTTGAGGCTGAGGTCCTGGCGAAAAAGGCTGCAGACCGTGGGCTTAGGTATCGTACTCTGTGCCCCGAGAATGTTGTCTATCCTTGGCAATACTGCGCACGCAAGCCGCTGCATGAACAGCGCAGCCTGGCGTACTTTAAGCACGGCATTGAGCTTGCCGAGGTACTTGGGTGCGACCGTATGTCCGTCAACTCGGGCTGGGGCGACTGGGACGAGGATCGCGAGGAAGCCTGGAGGCGCAGCCGCGAGCACTTGTCCATTCTGGCGGAGTATGCCGGCGAGCACGGTCTGGTGCTTACGATGGAAAGCCTGCGTCCCGAGGAGAGTAACCTTGTGACGACGGTTTCCGATGCGAAGCGCATGATTGACGAGGTCGCGAGCCCGTACTTACAGCCCATGGTTGATACAACCGCGATGGGCGTTGCAGGCGAGACGCTCGAGGACTGGTTTGCCGCCTTTGGTGATGGGGCAATTCACGAGATGCACTTTATCGACGGTGACCCGTATGGCCATCTGGTGTGGGGCGATGGCAAGCACGATATGGACGCCTTCGTCGCCACGCTCAACGCCCATGGTTTTGACGGCATGCTGGGCCAGGAAATCACGGACGGTCGTTACTACGATGACCCGGCGGCGGCAGATGCCAAGAACATGGCCGCATTCGAGAAATATCTGATTGACTAAAACAACTATCGGCCACGCAGCCAATCTCATTGATTGCGGACCAAACAAGAAAGGAACTGGATATGAACGCACACGATCTGATCAAAGAGGCAATTGCCGAGAAGGGCAAGTTCGACAGCGTCTACTGGATTGCTTGCGGTGGCTCCATGATCGATTTGATCCCGGCTCATGAGCTTCTGCAGCGCGAGGCAACCACCTTCACTTCGTATATCTATACCGCGCGTGAATTCGACATTATGCGTCCGCGTCGTCTGGGCGAGAAGTCCCTGGTCATCGCTTGTAGCCACAGTGGCAACACCCCCGAGGTCGTCGAGGGCTGCGAGATTGCCCTTGCTGCCGGCGCTACGGTGATCGCCCAGACCGACAACGCTGGATCTAAGATCGACTCCGGCAAGTGGACCACGTGGGTCTACCCGTGGGGCGAGGGTGTGCCGCAGGCCGAGGTCCCCGCTGGTATTTCGCTGTCGCTTGCGGCAGAGCTGCTCGATCAGCAGGAGGGCTACGCCGATCTTGCCGATATGTATGCCGGTATCGCCGAGATGGATAAGATTCTTCCCCCGGCACGCGAGAAGGTAAATGCCGAGCTGGGCGATCGCTTTGCCAAGCTTTGCCAGGAGCACGAGTTCTTCTATATTCTGGGCAGCGGTCCCAACTTTAGCCAGACCTACGGTTTCGCTATCTGCTCTCTTATGGAGATGCAGTGGCAGCACTGCAGCTACATCCACTCTGCCGAGTACTTCCATGGCCCCTTCGAGGCTACTCAGGATGGCGTTTTTTACTTCCTGCAGATGGGCTCCAGCGAGTGCCGTGCTATGGACGAGCGCGCCCTGGCGTTCCTTAAGACGCATACCGATACGCTGATGGTGCTCGATGCCAAGGAGTACGGTATGGAAGCCGTGCCGGCGAGCGTCCGTGCCTATCTGGACCCGGTGCTGTTCTATGCCATGAACTGCGAGCTGCGTGCTGCACGCGGCAAGGTGTTTGATCACGATCCCGATTTCCGTCGCTATATGGGTGTTGTCGAGTACTAGAAGGGACAAAGGCCATGGCATTTAACGTTAACGCGCTCGGATTTGGCGACAACGTCGTCGATCGCTACGAGCATATCCATACCATGTATCCTGGCGGCAATGCGGTGAACTTCGCCGTTTATGCCAAGAAATGCGGTGCCGCACGCTCCGCATACATGGGCATTTTTGGCAATGACGCCGCTGCCGAGCATGTCATTGCAAGCCTCGAGGATGAGGGTATCGAGCTTGACAAGTGCGAGCAGATGATTGGCGAGAACGGAGCGGCTCGCGTGACCGTCGTTGACGGTGACCGTGTCTTCCTTGGCTCCAACGAGGGCGGTATCCGTGGCGATGCGCGCTATGTCCTCGATCGCTTTGACCTTTCGTACATGAAGCAGTTCGATGTGGTTCATTCGGGCAACTATTGCTTTACCGAGCGCGAGCTGCCCAAGCTGAAGGCTGCGGGCGTCACGGTCTCTTTTGACTTTTCGGACGACTCCACCGACGAGTACTACGAGCAGATTGCGCCCTACGTCGATTTCGCTTTCTTTAGTGCGGCGGATGCCGCGAGTGAGGACGAGATTCGCGAGCGTCTGGCATGGGTGAAGGGCTTGGGTCCGCGTTTTGTGTCGGCTACGGCGGGCGCCGAGGGCTGCATTGCTTACGACGGCGAGCGTTATTACCGCCAGCTGGCTAAACCGGTAACGGACATGAAGGACACCATGGGGGCGGGCGACTCGTTCCTCACCTCGTTTTTGATGTGCTATCTCGATTCCGCCAAGCGTGGTGAAGATGGCGCCGAGGCCATCGAGCGTGCGCTCGACTTTGCTGCCGGGTTTGCCTCGACCGTGTGCGGCATGGAAGGTTCTTGGGGCCACGGAGCACCAATCGTCGAATAGCTTAAGAAAGCGTACGGCGGTCTGGCTATGAGGCTTTGGACGGCCGATGCAAAACAATAAGCGAAACGCGAAAAGGGGGCTCGCCATGTGGTGGGTCCCCTTTTGAACATTGGAGAAGACCATGGGTATTAAAGCGTGCGCGGCTGGTTTTTGCTGTGCGGACGTCTATCAAAACATCGGCGTGTTCTATCCGACTGGTAATGGCATTGACTGGGGTATCCATCTTGCACGAATGGGAGTTTCGGTATCCGCCGTGTCGGTTGTCGGCAAGGACGAGTACGGAGACAAGATGAGAGAGGCGCTGGCCGCTGAGGGGTTCGATATCTCACATCTGCGGGTGGAGGATGGCGACACCTCGGTGATGCTCATGGCATTGAAAGACGGCGTCGATCGCGTGCATCTCGAGGCAATCGATGGCGTAATGGAGACATATCGACCGAATGAAGATGACCGGGCGTTTATCCTAGAGCATGACATCATTCATACCGACCTGTTTGGCAATTGTTTGGACCTCCTGCCCGAATGGCATGATGCGGGCAAGACGGTGGTTATGGACTTCTCGGTGTTCAGCCAGGATCCCGAATATGCCTGCGAGGCTCATTTTCCTTACGTAGACTATGCGTTTATGTCGTTTGAAGAGGACACTCCGGAGCTGCGTGATTGGGTACGTCACGTACAGAAGTTGGGGCCGCGGGTGGCAGTTGCCACGCTTGGCGAGAAGGGAAGCATTGCCTTTGACGGCGAACGCTTCTATGAGTGCGGGATCGTACCGGCGGAGAAGGTCGTTAACACCGTGGGCGCCGGTGACTCGTATATCGCCGGGTTTACCAAGAGCGTGATTGATGGCCTTGATATTCCGGCGTGTATGAAGGCGGGCGCCGAGCTTTCGTCCCGCGTCATCGGCTCTTTTGAGCCGTACTAGGGTCAAATGCTTGGAAAGGAGTGCGAAATGGTTATCGACATGTTGGTCCAGCCCATGCTCTACGGCGAGATCTATACGCCGGGTGATGAGCCTGATGGATTCGGTTTTTGGTCACGAGAATTTGGTATGGGGCATATGGGCCCCATGGATTGGGATGAACTTCAAGTCGAGATGGACGTCTGCGATGTGCAGAAGAGCGTGCTCATGCCGCTCGATGTAACCACGGCATGCGGAGGGCATTTTGGCACCAATGACCAGATTGCCATGCTGGTTGCCGCGCATCCCGATCGTCTGTGGGGATTTGCGAGCGTAGATCCGCAGGTGAGCGGTGCCGCAGACGAATTGGGGCGCGCCTTTACCGAGTTGGGGGCAAAGGGGCTTTGCCTGCATCCGGCAAAGCAGGGTTTTGCTCCCGATGATGCCGTGGCCGAGCCGCTTTACGAGCTGTGCGAGCGCTATAACAAGCCGGTGGTTTTCCATGCCGGCATGTCTTGGGAGCCGGGCGCAGAGCTCTCGCGCAGTAATCCGCTTGTATTTGAGCACACAATCGCAACGCATCCAAATGTGCGTTTTAGCTTGACCCACTTTGGCTGGCCCTGGGTGCGCGAGACCGTGGCGATGCTGCTCAAGTATCCCAACTGCTACACGGACACCTCTATCACTTACATCGATTCGCCCGAGGAGATGATGCAGCGTCTTTTCACGGTCGATATGGGGCCGCTGTGGTATGAGCGCGCGCTATCGCATCAAGTGATGTTCGCCAGCAATACGCCGCGCTTCCGTGCGTTCAAACTCAAACGGGCGCTCGATACCGTGTCCATGCGCGATGATGCGCGAGAAAGGCTCTACTGGGGTAATGCCCTGCGTTTTCTTGAAGGGGATGAGTGAACATGGTGACGCTCGAGACATTGAGCTATCTATCGACTGCTCCGGACCAGTTCATCGATATTACCGAAGACGTGCACGCTGCCATTGAACGCAGCTCGGTGACGAATGGCTTGGCAGCGATTATTTTGTCGCATACGACCTGTGGAATCGTGGTAAACGAGGGGCTGCCCTGCGTGGAGACGGATCTTATGGAGACGCTTGATCGCATCGCCCCGCTAGATGCCCCCTATGCGCATGCACACTTCCTGCCGAGCTATGGAGCCACTGGCAACAACTCCTGTGGGCATATCAAGAGCATGATTTGTGGAAACAGCTGCTTCTTTCCCGTCCAAGATGGCCACATCGTGTGTGGAGGTGCCCAGAACATCTATCTTGCGGAGTTTGACGGTCCGCAGAAGCGAAAAGTGTACGTCGAGGTGCTGGGGGAGTAACGTCCCTGCAATAACCCTATGAAGGAGCACGCTATGTCGTTTCTAACCTCGATGTTCAAGACCGAAAAGCCGGTTATCGGAATGCTGCACCTGCGTCCTCTGCCGGGCGATCCACTGTATTACCCGGGCGGAAGCGTGTCGCAGGTCGTGGAAGCCGCCAAGCGCGATCTCGAAGCGTTGCAACGGGGCGGTGTCGATGGCATTTTGATTACCAATGAGCTCTCGATGCCCTATGAGCAGCACGTTTCTCCCTCAACCCTTGCATCGATGGGCTATGTAATCGGGGTTCTGTCCCATGATTTGTCGACCCCTTGGGGAGCTGAAGCTATTTACGATGGTGATGCCACAATCGAGCTGTGCGCTGCCGTCGATGCGCAGTTCACGCGCTGCAATTTTTGCGGTGCCTGGGCCGGTGATCTCGGGCTGATTAACCGAGATTTCGCTCACACCATGCGTCGCAAGACGGCGCTGCGCCTGGACGACCTCAAGCTTTTTCACTTCATCACGAGCGAGGGGGAGGTTTATCTCAACGACCGCACGACTGCGGACATTGCCGATTCACTTCTCTTTAATTGCCTACCGGATGCGATGGTCATCGGCGGTCCGGCTGCCGGTCGTGGTGCTTCGGGCGAGCTTGCCGATGAGGTCCGCGAGCGTGTTGGCGAAGTGCCTGTGGTATGTGGCACCGGTTGTCGCGAAAATACCGTGGCTGACGTATTTGCTCACTACGATGGCGCGTTTGTCGGCACCTGCTTAAAGCGCGACGGAAAGCTGGATGCCCCGGTTGATGTTGAGCGGGTAGTTCGTTTTATGGCTGCCGCTCGTACGGCGCGAGGGGAGTAGGCACCTATGGCGTTCTATCTGGGTATTGATATTGGGACAAGCGCCTCTAAAGGCGTTTTAATCGATGATCGATGCAATATCGTTTGCCAGGCCTCTTGTGGACACGAGACGGACAACCCTCGTGATGGATGGTACCAGCATGATGCGGAGGCAGTTTGGTGGGGAGATTTTTGCCGCTTGTCGCGCGAGCTGGTGGTGCGATCGGGGGTTAATGCGGCGCAGATTGGATGCGTGGGCCTTTCCGCATTGGGTTGCGACTGCGTACCGGTCGATACCGAGTGCAACGCGCTGGCACCCGCGATTTTATATGGAGTCGATGCACGTTCGAAGCCGCAGATTGACGAGCTTCTTTCCGAATATGGGCCAGATCGCGCACGCGAGCTTTTCGGGCACGATCCCTGTTCGTCAGATATTGCTCCAAAGATCTTGTGGTTTAAGGAGAATATGCCCGAGGTGCACGAACGTGCCGCGAAGTTCCTGACGGCGTCATCGTTTCTGTGCGCGAAGTTGACGGGGCGTTTTACGGTGGACCGTTATTTGGCGGAGGATTTTCTTCCCCTATACGATCGCTACACTTGGAAGGTTGATGCTCGGGAATGTGCTCGTTTCTGCCGGCCTGACCAGATGGCGGAGGTAATGTCGGCTACCGATATTGCCGGGGTGATTACGCAGCGTGCGGCTGAGGCGACGGGGCTCGTGGCAGGGACACCTGTCTTGGTGGGAACGGGCGACTCTGGTGCCGAGGCCATTTCGACGGGTGTATTCCGTCCCGGCGATATGATGGTTCAGTTGGGGAGCACGGCGTATTTCATCTACTTAGCTGATCATATGGTCGATGATGCTCGCCTGTGGCCAGGGACGTTTATCATTCCCGGAACTTACGGGATCTGCGCGGGGACCAATACAGCGGGTGCACTCACATCGTGGCTGCGCCAAGAGCTGTATCGCGACGCCGTAGAGGCCGAGGGCCACGGTGGCCCCGATGCATATTCGGTTATGGCGCATGATGCCGCCGATGTGGCGCCGGGTGCCGATGGGCTCCTGTGTCTGCCGTACTTTGCGGGGGAGCGTACTCCGCTCAACGATCCCGAGGCGCGTGGCGTCTTCTTTGGCCTGACCGGAAGGCATACGCAAGCCCATATGGTTCGCGCCGCCTTGGAAGGCGTCGCGTATACCGTTGCATCCCATGTCGACATTATCGAGCGAGAGCATGGACTGCCAATTGGGCGCATTATGCTTGTCGGAGGTGGAACCAAGAATCCAATTTGGATGCAAGCTATCGCCGACGTATGCGGGCGCGAGGTCTCGGTTGCCAAGGTTACGGTGGGCGCATGCTTCGGTGATGCCATTATGGCAGCTCTCGCAGGTGGCGCCTATACATCATGGGATGAACTCGCCCGAGTCCTTGGCGTTGCGCAAACAATCGTGCCCGATATGACTGCCCACGAGCTATATGCGTCGCGTCGTCATATCTTTGACGAATTGTATACACGCAACCGTGATCTCATGCACGAATTGGTGTAATGCCGCCGAACTGTACCGCCTTCCAATAAGGACTGCGTTGTGCGATTCGCATGTCCCTTGGCATTTTTGCCCACAGGGGTTAGCGAAGGTCAAAAACAGGGCGCGCATTTGCTAAAACTGCCGATTCGATGTGCTTTATGTCACATTTTTTGAGCGAGGCGATGCGTTCTGAGGTCCTTGTGAGCGATCTGATGAGCGATTGCGCGCTTGTTTCTGTGTTTGGCTCGGCCGGCGCATCGGTCTCGAGCAGTAGACGGTCGAGTGGAATCTGTCGTGTGTATTCGCGTCCTCGTTTAGATGCGAGCATGCGTTCGTTGACGGAAAAATAGCAGCCCGCATTACGCGCGCGGACGAGTTCGTCCGAAGTGCCGCTAAACCAGTGGAAGATGATAACGGGGGAGTCGGAGTTTGGGATGAGTAGTCCATGCGATTCGAGGACGTCCAGTACGGTTCCCGCCGAACGAACGGTGTGAATTGATATTACGCGCCCGGTAAGAGGATGCTGCACGAGCGCATCGCAGAGCCGGTCAAATGTCTGTATTTGTAGCGGTTCGCTTCCGGCAAAGCGCGCGGAAAAGTCGAGTCCTACCTCGCCGATATAGCGCTCTTGGTCAGCGACTTCGCAAAGCAGATTGACTTCGGCAGGACCACATCGTCCGTCGGCGAGCCACCAGGGATGGAGGCCGATGCCGGCAAAAATATTTGAACGGCTGCAGGCGCGCTTCTTGGCGCGTGCAAAGTCGTGCGGATCGACGCCGCAGTCAAATAGAACCAGGCCCAGCGCCGTTGCCTCATCGGCAACGGCGTCCGGGTGAGCCATTAAATCGAGATGACAGTGCACATCAAACAGCTGCAGCTTCATCGTGGCGCACCCTGCTAGTCCAAGCGCTGGCCATCGGCGCGCACGCGCTCGCACCCGCGCCCGCTAATCTGGCGGATAACCTCGCCGGCAATCATCTGACCCATGATGGGCGGCATAAAGCTGGCGGTTCCCAGCTCGGTGCGCTCGTGGATGTTGGAAGGATCGCGGGGCTGTGTCTTAACCGATTCCTCGCAGCTAAACAGTACGTGTAGGCTCTTGATTCCGCGCTTCTTACATTCTTTGCGCATAATGCGGCTCATGGGGTCACGTACCGTATCGAAGATGTCGGCAAAGCGGAGGCACTCGGGATGGAGCTTGTTGGCCCCGCCCATGGAGCTAACCAAACGAATGCCGTGGTCCTGAGCATATTTGGCAATGGTGAGCTTGGCCGAGATGGTGTCGATGGCATCGACGACGTAGTCGAGCTTGCCACCCGTTTGCTCCAAAACGCTCGCAAAGAACTCGTCGATGTTGTCACTCAGCAGGTATTCAGTTCGCTTGATAACGGTGGCGGCGGGATTGATGTCGTGGATCATGGCTTCCATCACGTCCACCTTGCGCTTGTCGATGGTGCTGTGAAAGGCGATGGCCTGGCGGTTGATATTGCTGGGCGCGATGATGTCCTTGTCCAGAATCACAAAATGACAGATGCCGCCGCGGGCAAGTGCCTCGCAGCAGTTGGAGCCCACACCTCCGCAGCCGAGTACCAGCACCGTGGCGTTGGCGAGTTTGTCGAGTGCCTCGCGGCCCATGATGATCTCGAGCTTGGTGTCGCGTGTCTCGACGAGTGCAGCAGTTTCGGTCATAGACATCCTCCGATGGGGAAGCGAATCGTGTTTTAGCTATCGCCATTATAGGTATTATCGCGATTCCATTTGAGCCCTAGGGGCTTGTTGAAATGAGGCAGGGATTCGCATAAGATGAAGCAGATGGCACCCGTTGCAGCGGGTTAGCCAACTCCCAAACACGTTTGTAGCGTGAGAAGTGGCCGTCTTCGCATTACGCGGGGGCGGCTATTTCATTCGACCTCCAATGTGGATGCCGAGCTCCACAGCCGCGATTACAAGCAACAACAACGTCAGGACATCGTTAATACTCATAGTCCATCTCCTTCTTGGGAAGAGGGAGCTGGCCCATCTGCTTCTGGACCCATTGTATCTAAAAACGAACGAATGTTCTATACATAACATTGCTATTAGATAATTAGACAAACATCTAAATATCGAGTATAGTCTGTACGTCGCGAGAGATAGCGAGAGGAGGTTCTATGCCGGGAGAAGGTTTTAAGGCGCTGGCGGATCCAACGCGGCGGCGCATTTTAGAACTGCTGCGCGAGGGCAATTGCACGGCGGGGGAGCTCGCCGAGCATTTCGACATAAGCAAACCGTCGCTCAGCCATCATCTGGCAACGCTTAAAAACGCCGGGCTGGTGACCGATGAGCGCCATGGCCAAAACATCGTTTACAGCTTAAACACCACCGTCATGCAGGATTTGATCGGCTGGTTTATGGGTTTTACAAACACTGAAGGTGATAAGGATGAATAACGAAAACAAGGGCATTCACGCCACGGGGGTATCGTCGCGTGTATGGGCCACGCTTGTTGTGATCTGCGCTATTAATGTTGCTGCGCATCTCTGGGTGATGCCGAGCCTGCCGGCGCAGATTCCCACGCACTGGGGCGCGAACGGCGTCGTCGACGGTTGGGGTCCTAGCTGGATGGCCTCCGCGCTCGGCGTGTTGCCTCTGGCACTTCTCGCGATGTTCTACGTCGTGCCACGCATCGACCCTAAGGGCGAGGCGTATCGGACCTCGGGCAAGTTCTATCAGGGCTTCGTAATCGCCTTCACCCTGTTCATGTGTGGTATAAGCTGGTTGGGTGAGCTTACGGTCTGGGGCGTGGTGCCGGCGGTCGGTTCGGTCAACGTGCTGATTTCCGGCGCTATCGGCTTGCTGTTCATCGGCGTAGGTAACTACTTGCCGCGTGTGAAGCAGAACTATACGCTCGGAATCAAGACGCCCTGGGCGCTTGCCGATCCCGAGAACTGGCGCCGTACGCAGCGTTTTGGCGGTGCCTGCTTTATGGTGCTGGGCGTTGGCCTGATCGTGATGGGCGTGGCCGGCAGCGTGCTGTCGAGCGAAGTCGTCGCCGCGGTGATTGCGGTTCTGGCGTTTGGTTCAGCCGGAGCTGCCTACGTCTATTCGTATCTGCTGTGGCGCAAATCGCAGCGAGCCGCTCGTTAAGGTTGCGGAAAACTAGCGTACGCAGTTCATAGTATGTTCCGGGGGACTTTTCCCAGGTAGTATTAGGGGGTGTGGGCAACCATGCCCCTTTTTCGTTAAGTTTCAGAGCTGGTTTCCTCATTTCGTTTCCACTAAAGCGAATCAAGAATAGGGAAACAGCAGGTAGAAAGGATAAAACAGGCAAATGGCGGAGTTTATCTACCAGATGTATCAGGCTCGCAAGGCCCATGGCGACAAGGTGATTCTTGACGACGTGACCCTGAGCTTCTATCCCGGTGCCAAGATCGGCGTCGTGGGCCCCAACGGCATGGGCAAGTCGACCCTGCTCAAGATCATGGCCGGTATCGAGGAGGTCTCCAACGGCGATGCCAGGCTCACTCCTGGCTACACCGTGGGCATCCTGCAGCAGGAGCCGCCGCTCGACGACGACAAGACCGTTATCGAGAACGTGCGCATGGCATTTGGCGACATGATTGCCAAGGTCGATCGCTTTAACAAGATCGGCGAGGAGATGTGCGACCCCGACTGTGACATGGACGCCCTCATGGCCGAGATGGGAAAGCTCCAGGACGAGATCGACGCCGCCGACGGCTGGGATATCGATTCCAAGCTCGGCCAGGCCATGGACGCCCTGCAGCTGCCCGATTCCGACATGCCGGTCAACGTGCTTTCCGGCGGCGAGCGCCGCCGTGTGGCCCTGTGCAAGCTGCTGCTCGAGGCTCCCGACCTGCTGCTGCTCGACGAGCCCACGAACCACCTGGACGCCGAGTCGATCCTGTGGCTCGAGCACTTCCTGCACAACTACCAGGGCGCGGTGCTTGCCGTCACGCACGATCGCTACTTCCTGGATAACGTTGCCGAGTGGATCTGCGAGGTCGACCGCGGCCACCTTTATCCCTACAAGGGCAACTACTCCACGTATCTGGAGACCAAGGCCGCCCGTATCGAGGCGCAGGGCAACCGTGACGCCAAGCTCGCCAAGCGCATGGAGGCCGAGCTCGAGTGGGTACGCAGCTCGCCCAAGGCTCGCCAGGCCAAGAACAAGGCCCGTCTGGCTCGCTACGAGGAGATGGAGGCCGAGGCCCGCGCAAGCCAGAAGCTCGACTGGACCGACATCCGCATCCTCGTGGGACCGCGTCTGGGCAACAAGGTGCTCGAGGCCCATCATCTGCACAAGGAGTTCGATGGCCGCGTGCTCATCGATGACCTTTCGTTCACCCTGCCGCGCAACGGCATCGTGGGCGTGATCGGCCCCAACGGTGTCGGTAAGACCACGCTGTTCAAGACGATTGTGGGTCTGGAGCCGCTGACTTCGGGCGAGCTCGAGGTGGGCGAGACCGTCAAGATTTCTTACGTCGACCAGAACCGTTCTGGCATCGACCCCGACAAGAACCTGTGGGAGGTCGTTTCGGACGGCCTGGACCACATGATGGTCGGCGAGACCGAGGTTCCGAGCCGTGCTTATGTGGCGAGCTTTGGCTTTAAGGGCCAGGACCAGCAGAAGCGCGCCGGCGTACTCTCCGGTGGCGAACGCAACCGTCTGAACTTGGCGCTTACGCTCAAGCAGGGCGGCAACCTGCTGCTCCTCGACGAGCCCACGAACGACCTCGACGTCGAGACGCTGTCCTCGCTCGAGGCGGCGCTGCTCGAGTTCCCGGGCTGCTCTGTGGTCATTAGCCACGACCGTATGTTCCTGGACCGCGTCGCCACGCACATTCTGGCGTGGGAAGGCACCGATGAGAATCCGGGCAACTGGTATTGGTTCGAGGGCAACTTCGAGGCCTATCAGGCCAACCGCATCGAGCGCCTGGGCGAGGACGCAGCCCAGCCGCATCGTATTCACCGTAAGCTGACGCGCGACTAGATCGTTACGCGGTTTTCCAAACCGCGTAACTGCTCGACGCTGCGCGGGTCGCAAGCACCCCATCTTGCCGTTCAAGCCGTCGTTCGCGTACCGAAGTACGCGTCGCTCCTCTTTCACGGCAACCTGGGGCACTTGCGGCCCGCTCGCTGTTGGTTGCGCAACATCAACAAATAAAAACGGCTCAAATCCTGATTTGGATTTGAGCCGTTTGTCGTTACTGCTCGGGTTCTTCGACTTTATCGATGGCCCAGGTGGATCCGAGGCCACCGGTGGTGTTGCGGCGGATGCGCACGGTAACCTCGCGGCGCTCGCCGGCCTGCGTGTAGCGCAGGGGGAAGCTTGCGCGGTTTCGCGCGGCCTCGATGGTACCGCTCTCGCGGGCGATCCAGTAGTACTCGCCGACGATGCCGAGCGTGTCGGCGCCGTAGGGGAGATAGGTCGACAGCTGGTGCAGAAGCGGGCCGGGGCAGAAGACCTCGGTTGCGAAATCGACGGGGAAGTCCTCGGGGATGGCGGGCGTTGCGGGTGCGGGGGCCGGTGCTGCAGCGGGGACCGGAGCCGGTGCGGGAATCTGGTCATAGACAGGTTCGGATGCGGACTCGATGACGGGTGCAGACTCAGGCACCGGTTCCGGCTTAACTGCGGAATCTGTCGGTTCCACGGAGACGGATGTGTCTTCAGTCTCGGTTTTGGCATCGGCTTGTGGGGCGTCCTCTGCCTCGACAGGCAGCTTTGCTTCGACCGGCGTGGATGCCATGGTGGTGATGCCGGCGTTGGCGTTCTCGGGGTCATAGACAACCGTGAGCGAGATGGCGGGCTGCGGCGTCTCGGGCTCCGGCGCCGACTCGGTAGCGCCTTGATCGGCGGGCTCGTCGGACTGATCGTCCTCGGCCTCGTTGCCAAAGACATCGCTGTTTTGGAACGCAGGCGTCTCGGGTTGGTTAGCGGCTTCTTCGGTTGTCGACTTGGGGGCCTCGTTGAGCTCCACAGCGGCTTCCTGCTCTGACATGACTTCGGGATCGGTCATGGCGGCGATTTCGGTTTCGGCTTCTGCTGCTACCTCAATAGCGACTTCAACCGCTGCCTCGGGCTCCGGAGCGACTTCGGCCACGGCCACGGGCTCGGGACGCTTAACGTGCTTGGGGCGCACAGCCTTGAGGTCCTTCTCGCCGCGCTTTTTCTTTTTGTAGGACTGCTTGGTGCCCTTGGTGGCCTTGGGCTTGTCCTCGCCCTTGGCAAGTGCGGCATCCCAGGCCTCGTTGGCGATGACCGTGGCATACAGGCGACCGCCCTTAAAGACGGTCAGCTTAATGCAGTCGTCAAGCTCCTCGAGCAACTCGCGCGTGGACTCGAAGCCCAGGTCATAAGCAGTCATGTCGCCAGCGGCGAGCGCCTCCTCGACCTGTGTCATAAACGTTTGCTTGCCGCATCCAATCGCATCGCGCAGCAGGCGATACAGATAGATGTGGTTGCCCAGCGAAAGCGTGGGCCTAACTATTGTCTTGCTCATGGCAAATCTCCTCTTTACACATGTAAAGCATCTTACCATCGCATGGCGCTCGCCATGACGGCGCCCAAGGCAAACGGGCGCGAACCGCTGTCGATTCGCGCCCGTTGTACAGGTTGCCTATCTGGGGATGCAGTGCCTAGTTGCCCGATGTCGTGCCCTGGCTTGAACTGTCAGATGTCGTGCCCGATGTAGTGCCACTCGAATTGCTGTTGCTGCTGTCTGCTGCGCCCGTTCCCGACGTGGTGTCGCTCGTCTGGTCGCCCGTGCTCGGCTGAGAACCGTCAGTCGTTTGGCTTGAGTCGGTTGTGCCGGACGGCGTGCCACTGTTGACCGTAGAGGAATCGGTGCCCTGCGACTGGTCAGGGGTGCTGGAGGACGAATCGGCGGATGCGGAGTTGCCCTGCGAGTCGTCCTGCTTGCTTTGCGATTGATCGGTGCTATCCGCGGCGTGCTCGGTCGTGCGCGACGACAAGATCGGCTCGGGGCGTGCGCCCAAACCCTCGCCGGCGGTGGTGATAAGGATGGCGCCGGCGCAGGCGATGACCGCGACGATGGCGATGGCGATCGAGAAGACGATGACCTTCTTTTGCGTCTGGCTGCGCTCTGCCGCCGCCTTGGCGCGCAGGCTGTTGGGGGCGACGCGCGCCGTGGTCGCGCGCCCCGCAATCTGGCGCATCTCCTGCGTAGTCGCGGCGCCGCCCAGGTGCTCCTCGGCATTAAATTCAACGGGCTCATAGGCGCCGGCGGGGTAGTCGACGTCAGCGTGCGTACCTTTGAGGGCTTTGGCGCTGGCGGAGATAAAATGGCGATAGACCTGCGAGGACACAACAGTGATGACTGAGCTCACGGCGGCGCCGATCACCGATCCGGCGATACCGATCTTGGAGGCAAGCGCAACGCTCGTGGCGGCAGCTGCGGCGCCGGCGACGATCTGGGGAATGGAAATGTCGTCGAACAGGCCCTTTTTGGGCGCGATGGCCATGGTCTGTCCGATGGAATGGTTCTCGTGCACGCCGTTGTTGAGCGCGGCCGGTGTCATGACGCGCGTGCGCGGCGCGTCGGTGTACTTGGTAGTCATACGGGGTCCTCCCGGTGTAAATCTGCTTCGTTTCGTTTAGCCATCAGGGTACCCACCAGATGTGAATCGTACGTGACATTTAACAGATACCATCAACTCATCAATAGCTCACCAAGGTGGTGGGATGCGGTTGCACCCGGCGGTTGAACTACAATAGGGCTTGCTAATTGTTGTGAATGGCGTCTACGCACGGGAGCATTCTTATGAATCTTCACCTTTCTCAGTCTGATGGCTTTTTGCGCGTGGCGGCGGCGTCGCCGCGGATTCGCGTTGCCGACATTGAGGGCAATGCCGAGGTTGCACTGGCGGCTGTTCGCGAGGCTGCCGAGCGTGGCGTTCGCGCGCTGGTGCTGCCCGAGCTTAACCTGACCGGCTATACCGCGGCCGATCTGTTCCATAACCGCACACTGCTGCATGCCTGCGAGACCGCACTGGCACATATTCTCGATGAAACTCGCGAGCTGCCGATTGTCTTTACCGTCGGTCTTCCCGTTGCGGTTGCCGAGAATATCTACAACTGCGCCGCCGTGTGCTGCGCGGGCGAGCTTTTGGGCCTCACGGCCAAGAAGTATTTGCCCAACTATGGCGAGTTCTATGAGCGCCGTTGGTTTGCTCCAGCACCTACCGATCCCGTTTGGCTTGAATTTGCCGGTCGGGGTCCGGTCCCGCTGGGCTCGGGGCTTGTCTACCGTTGCTGTGATGAGGGCGCCGAGGACCTGGTGCTGGGCGTTGAGGTCTGCGAGGACCTGTGGGTGCCGGCACCCCCTTCGACCGAGATGGCGCTTGCCGGCGCCACGGTGATTCTCAACCCGTCGGCCTCGGACGAGATTATCGGCAAGGCAGATTACCGCCGCAGCCTTATCTCTAACCAAAGCGCGCGCCTGTACTGCGCCTATGCCTATGCGGACGCGAGTGAGGGCGAGTCCACGACCGATATGGTCTTTGCGGGCGAGAACCTCGTCTATGAAAACGGCTCCAAGCTCGCCGCCACGAAGCTCCTCACCTGCGATATGGCGGTGGCCGATGTCGATCTTGACCGCCTGGTTGCCGAGCGCCGTCGCTCGACGACGTGGACGCGCGCGGATGATGCGCCGGAGGCCACGACCGTTGAATTTTCGTTTGAGGGCGTGCTGGCCAAAGAGCCTGTCCTGCGCGATGCCTGCGATATCGACCGTGTCTTCCCCCGCGCGCCTTTTGTGCCGGCCGACCACGGTGATCTGGCCGAGCGCTGCGAGACCATCCTCGACCTGCAGACCGCCGGCCTTAAGACCCGCCTGGCCCATACGGGCACCAAGGCTGCAGTCATCGGTCTTTCGGGCGGCCTGGACTCCACGCTGGCACTGCTTGTGACCGTGCGCGCCTTCGATGCGCTGGGGCTGCCGCGCACGGGTATCACGGCGGTCTCCATGCCCGGCTTTGGCACGACGCATCGCACTAAGTCCAACGCCGAGTCGCTCGCGCGCGACCTGGGCGTGAGCTTCCGCGAGGTTTCGATCCACGCGGCTGTGGAGCAGCACTTCAAGGACATTGAGCACGATCCGACCGTGCAGGACGTGACCTACGAGAACAGCCAGGCCCGCGAGCGTACGCAGATTCTGATGGATCTGGCCAACCAGGCCGGCGGTTTTGTCATCGGCACGGGCGATTTGTCGGAGCTGGCGCTCGGCTGGGCTACCTATAACGGCGACCACATGAGCATGTACGCCGTCAATGCGAGCGTGCCCAAGACGCTTGTGCGTCATCTGGTGCGCTATGCGGCTGATGTCTTTGGCGGGCGTATTGCCGAGGTCTTGCTCGACATCCTCGATACGCCGGTGTCCCCTGAGCTTCTGCCGCCCACGGGCGACGGCGAGATTGCGCAGAAGACTGAGGATTTGGTGGGCCCGTACGAGTTGCACGACTACTTCCTCTACAACCTGCTGCGTTTTGGCTTTGAGCCGGGCAAGATCTACCGCATGGCGCTCAAGAGCTTCGAGGACGTCTACGACGCCAAGACCGTCCACACGTGGCTGCGTACGTTCTATCGTCGCTTCTTTGCCCAGCAGTTTAAGCGCAGCTGCCTGCCCGATGGTCCCAAGGTGGGCTCGGTGACGCTCAGCCCGCGCGGCGATTGGCGTATGCCGAGTGACGCCAGCTCGCGTCTGTGGCTCGCGCAGATCGACGCGCTCAATCCAGTTGACTAAGGTTGGCTAAATTGAACCAATACGGGGGTTACAAGCGTTACACTTTTGCAATCTGATGGCCCGTATCGCGCGGCGCTCTTGTCGGAGCGCCGCGTTTTTATATCGGAAGGTGGCACCATGCAGGCATCGCAGCGTCTCGACCGCTTTGGCGCGGAGGTCTTCGCCTCGCTCAACAACAAGCTTCTCGCGCTGAAGGCCCAGGGCAAGACCATTTACAACATGAGCGTGGGCACGCCCGACTTTAAGCCGTACGGCCACGTGGTCGAGGCGCTCACGCAAGCAGCCCAAGATCCCGAGATGTGGAAGTATGCCCTGCGCGACCTGCCTGAACTCAAACAAGCCGTGTGCGATTACTATGAGCGTCGCTTTGGCGTTTCGGGCATTACACCGTCCATGGTGCAGTCGTGCAACGGCACGCAGGAGGGCGTGGGCCATTTGGGCCTGGCCCTGCTCGATCCGGGTGACACCATCCTGGTTCCCGATCCGTGCTACCCGGTCTTTGAGGCGGGTGCGAAGATTGCCGATGCCAAGCTCGAGTACTATCCGCTGGTTGCCGAGCATAATTACCTGCCCTATGTGGCGGGTATCGATCCCGAGGTGGCCGATCGTGCCAAGTATATGATCGTATCGCTGCCCGCCAACCCGGTGGGCTCGGTGGGCACGCCCGAGGTCTACGAGGAGATCATCGCCTTCGCCCGCGAGCACGACCTGCTCATCGTTCACGACAATGCATACTCCGATATCGTGTTTGACGGTGAGCCGGGCGGCAGCTTCTTGCAGTATCCCGGTGCGCTCGAGGTGGGCGTGGAGTTTTTCTCGCTCTCCAAGTCGTTTAACGTCACTGGTGCCCGCATCGGCTTTTTGGTCGGCCGCGAGGATGTGGTCTCTGCCTTTGCCAAACTGCGCGGCCAGATCGACTTTGGCATGTTCTTCCCGATCCAGAAGGCTGCTATCGCCTGCCTCAACGGCCCGCGCGATGAGGTCGAGGCGCAGCGTCTGAAGTACCAGGAGCGCCGTGATGCCCTGTGCGACGGTCTTGAGAACTTGGGCTGGGAGCGTCCCAACGCGCATGGCTCTATGTTTGTGTGGGCCAAGCTTCCCGGTGGTCGCACCGATTCCATGGCGTTTTGCGAGGAGCTTATGGAGAAGGCCGGCGTTGTGGTGACGCCGGGCGCGAGCTTTGGTCCTTCGGGCGAGGGACACGTGCGCATGGCGCTGGTCCTGCCGCCCGATCAGATTGCTTTGGCTGTCGAGGCCATTCGCGAGGCGGGCCTGTATTAGAAAGCTATTTCGCCTCGTCAATAGCTCGAAACCGATTTCGTGCAGTTATTTTACGAATCCTGCAAACAATTTCGGTAAACGGTCGATTTTTGGCTGCGAATAGGAGCATAATCAAAGTCCCGATTGGATGTATTGGGATTACGGCAAGCCGCTCGGGTCGTTCCCGGGCGGCTTGCTTGTGGAGAGAGATGGGAGTTTCTAATGGTTAACGAGAAGAAGGTCGCTATTGTCGGCTGCGGTTTCGTCGGTTCGTCTTCGGCGTTCGCGCTGATGCAGAGCGGTCTGTTCTCCGAGATGGTCCTCATCGACGTGGACAAGAACCGCGCCGAGGGTGAGGCTCTGGATATCGCGCACGGCATGACGTTTGCCGAGCCGATGAAGATCTACGCCGGCGATTATTCCGATGTCGCCGACGCCGCCATGATCGTTGTCACCGCTGGCGCTGCCCAGAAGCCCGGTGAGACCCGCTTGGACCTGGTCAACAAGAACGTCAACATCTTTAAGTCCATTATCCCCGAGATTAAGAAGTCCGGCTTCGACGGCATTTTGCTCATCGTCTCCAACCCGGTCGATGTTCTGACCTATGCCGCCATCAAGATGTCCGGCCTGCCCGAGGGCCATGTCATCGGCTCCGGTACCGTGCTCGACACCGGTCGTCTGCAGCAGATGCTTGGTGCCCACGTTGAGGTCGACCCGCGCGATGTCCAGGCCTATGTCATGGGTGAGCACGGCGACTCCGAGTTCGTTGCTTGGTCCAGCGCCCAGGTTGCCGGCGTTCCGCTGAACACCTTCTGCGAGCTTCACGGTCATCTGGAGCATGAGGCTGCCGAGAAGCGCATCGCCGAGGACGTCAAGAACTCCGCCTACACCATCATCGAGAAGAAGCACGCCACCTACTATGGCGTCGCCATGGCCGTGAAGCGCATTTGCACCGCCGTCATGCGTGACGAGCAGACCGTTCTGCCCGTCTCCTCGCTCATGGTGGGCGAGTATGGCCTGTCCGATCTTGCCATCTCCATGCCGACCGTCGTTGGCCGCGACGGCGTTGTCTGCCGCGTCCCCGTGCCGCTGAACGATGACGAGCAGCATGAGCTCACCGCCTCTGCAAAGGCCCTCAAGGACATCATCGACAGCGTCGACTTCTCCTGCTAAATCAAGCTCTTTTGGGCAACAGGCTACAATGAAAGGCGTCCGGTCCACACGGTCCGGGCGCCTTTTTGGTGCAAAGTAACCTGACCCCAATGCACCATAGTTGATGGGAGCGCCATGTCGGATTCGCCTAATTTTTTGACCTATGCCCAGACGGCGTTTGACCCGTTTGAGGAACGGCCGTTCTGCGCGGTGGATAGCCTGGTCTTTGCGTGGTTGTCCTATTTGCGTTTGCCGGGTGATATGGCGGAGCTGACGAACTGGCAGGGCCTAGACGTACGCGAGCTGCTTCGTGCCGAGTGCTACCGGGACATGATTGGCGACCTGTGGGATCCAGAGGGGAGCAGGGCCTTGTTGGAGGCCGTGGCAGCAAGTCCTCGCTACCGTGGCGTGTACGTTTGCGGCTATCGTGCCGTGAGCGATGTGGTGGCGACGGAGCAGTTTGCAGCCATGGCGTTCCGGTTTCCGGCGGGGTTTAGCTATCTTTCCTTCCGGGGGACCGACAGCACGATTGTGGGCTGGAAAGAGGACTTCAACATGGCGTTCCGGTGTCCCGTGCCGGCCCAGGAATCTGCGGCGCGTTATGTGGACGAGGCGGCGGATGCGATTGACGGGCCGCTTTTGTGCGGAGGTCATTCCAAGGGCGGAAACCTTGCGGTGTACGGTGCGGCGATGTGCTCCGACGTCGCCCGTGAGCGAATCGAACGGGTGTATTCCCATGATGGTCCGGGCTTCGTCGAGGAGTTTCTGAACGGCAACGCCTTTGCCGATCTTTCCGGTCGAATCGACAAGACGCTACCTCGGTCGTCGATCTTTGGCATGATGTTCGAGACACAGGAGGACTATGCCATCGTTGAGAGCACCGAGTTCAGCCTGCTGCAGCACAATCCCTTTAGCTGGGTGGTTGATGGCCGCGACTTCGTGTACTGTGAGCGCCTGTCCGCCGGTGCTCGATACGTTGATGGCTCCATTCGCGAGATGCTGCTTGCAGTGGGGCCTAGCGAGCGCGAGCGTTTTGTAGATGCGTTGTTCTCCGTGTTTGAGGCAACGGGTGCTGAGCGGTTTGCGGATATCGCTGGGAATCTGCGCGAGAGCCTGCCCGTGATGCTCCAGGCTGCGCAAGGCTTTGACAAGGATACGCGACGCTTTGTCTCGCAGACCATCGCGGCAATCCTTAAATGCGCACTGCTGCCCAAACGACCCCAGATCGACATGCCCGCAGCCGGTAAGAGTCTGGCAGAACAACTCGAGGCGTGGCAGTCCGAGCTTCTGCGCTAGCCATTGGTGCAAAGCAACCTGTCCCGATGTGCCAATCTTCGATGCGCCTGGGGCGGGCTTGACCGCTATACTGGTTCGTGCCGAAATCGATCTAGAACGGAATGCCGTATATGAAAATCAATCACGCGATTCTGCATATCCTGGACTTTGACTCTGCCGTTAACGTTATGAGCCAGCGCGAGCTCGATATCGAAAGCCGTACCGTGCGCAACTTCGTGACCACACATCTGCGCCGCGCGCGCACCTCGGCCGACAATAAACGCGCCACGTTTGCCGAGAACTCCGCATTCGGTGGCGAGCTCAAGGGCTATTTCTTTGGCGAGCGCGAGTTCGTGGACCTGTCGCAGCAGATTGCGGAGTTTATCTCCTCCGAGCTCACCAAGGCAGAGAAAGCCGAGTCCACCGACGTGCTCGTGGCCGATTTTGACGACGATGAGGATGCCCGCTGGTTTGCCGTGATGCTGCTGGGCTCCAAGCAGGCTTTTATGCACGAAGTGGGCCGCGAGGAGGGGGAGGTGCGCAACGACATCGCGCGCCACTACGCCATTCTGCCGAACCCCTCGCAAAAGGTGCCGAGCTATGCCATCGTGCGTGCGAGCACCATGGAGATCGGTTACGTGGACAAGAAGCGCAAGATTGCCGGTGAGGACCGTATGCTTATCCCCGATGGCCTGCTGCAGTGCGACACGGGCGTATCGGGCAAGGAGGTCATCGACACCGTGACGCGTGTGGTCGAGGAAGTCGCCGAGGAGCACGGTGCCAATACGGCCGTGGCGCTCGCCAAGGTTAAGGCTGCCGTCGCCGAGAAAGTCGAGGATGACGAGGAGCTGCCGCCTTGGGATATCGTCGATGAGGTCTTTGAGGACGAACCGGTTATCAAGGAGAGCGTGCGCGCGGCACTGACTGAGGAGAAGGTGCCTGAGCGTGTGCCCGTGGAGCGCAAGCAGGTCGAACGCGCGGCGGTGCGCAATCATAAGATCCGTACCGACACGGGTATCGAGATCAGCTTCCCGGCCGAGATGGGTTCGAACTCCGAGTACATCGAGTTTGTCAACGAGCCCAACGGCCTCATCTCTATCGAGCTCAAAAACATCGGCAGCATCGAGAATCGATAGGGCTTTTTTCTTTCGAATAAAAGTCTGGATTATATTTTGAAGTATACTTTGAAATATAATCCAGATTATTTTTTGGAGGTCAAAATGTCCGCACTTGTTCTGGAAAAACCGGTGTTTACAAAAGACCAGGTTGTTTCGGCTACCGAAGCAAGCAAGTCTTTATCTGCCATTCGTAAACGCGCAAAACGCGCACCACAGTTCATTGCCGATCATAACGATATCGATACCGTGATTATCGACTATGCCGCCTATGAGGAAATGTACGGCGCGCTGCAGTATCTGCACGAACTTGAGATAAATCGCATCGCTGCGGATCGAGTCAAGCATGGTCCGCATGAATTTGTTCCGTTTGAGGACGCCCTAACTACCGAGGAGCTCGCGGAGTTTGAATCGATGTATCCGGACGCGATCCCCGATGAGGATCTTTTCGAATGAGTGGGCATTTTGTCGTCGGCTTTTTGAATCGAGACGTCGAGAAGGAATATCAAAAACTAGATGGATCTCAGCGAAGACTTGTCCGTATTGCAGTCGCGAAATTAAAGACGCGCGCTGATGAAATTGGAACGCCGCTTCACGGCGAGCTTGCCGGCTGCAAAAAGATCAAATGGCGCAATGCAGGACTCCGAATGGTTTTTCGAATCCGGGAGGACGGAACGGTTGAGATTGCCGAGATCGTGGCAATAGGGCGGCGCGACCGTTCCGAGGTCTATAAGACGGCCACAGGGCGCCTGTCAAAGCGACCCGCCATGGTTGAATACGACGGAACCCTGAGATGATGAAGGCCGAAGCCCCGATGGTGCTTCGGCCTTTTTTGTTTTCGGCTTGGTTGCTGACATTGCGCCGCAGGTTGAGCATGCGTCAGCGAAAACGCGGTTTGTCAAAACCGCGTAATTACTAAAGCTGGCGTAAGCCCTCTTCGAGGCCAGTCTTGCTGTCGGTCTTCTCGTCGCGCATCTTGATGACGCGGGCGGGGACACCGGCCACGACGGCACCGGCGGGGACGTCCTCGACGCACACGGCGCCGGCGGCAACGACGGCGCCCTTACCCACGTGCACGCCCTCCAGGACCACGGCGTTGGCGCCGATCATGACATCGTCTTCGATGATGACGGGCGTGGCGCTGGCGGGCTCCACGACGCCTGCCAGCACGGTGCCGGCGCCAATGTGGCAGTTCTTACCCACGGTGGCGCGGCCGCCCAGCACGGCGCCCATGTCGATCATGGAACCCTCGCCAATGACGGAGCCGATGTTGATGATGGCACCCATCATGATGACGGCGCGATCGCCGATCTCGACGCGGTCACGGATGATTGCGCCCGGCTCGATGCGGGCGTTGATGCCCTTGAGGTCGAGCATGGGCACGGCGGAGTTGCGGCAGTCGTTCTCTACGTCGTAGTAGTCGATGGAGTCGGCGTTGGCGTCGAGGATTGCCTTGAGTTCATCCCAGTCACCAAAGACGGTCTTGCCACGACGACCGCCGTAGACGTGCGCATTGCCCCACTGGACCTTCTTGCCCGGCTTTTCGCGCACGTACAGTTTGACGGGCGTTTTCTTGGGCGCGGTGGCGATGTAATTGATAATCTCCTGGGCATCCATCTCGGCTGCGTTGCTCATATGCTGTTTCTCCTTTGCGTGGGTGCGGTAGATACCTGGTTAGGCAAACATGACCTGGTCGAACGTATAGAAGCCAGGCTCGTGGGTGACGAGCTTTTGAGCGGCGGCCAGGGCGCCGTTGACAAAGATCTGGCGGCTCGTGGCGCGATGGCTAAGCGTGACTTCCTCGTCCTGGCCGAAAAAGCTTACCTCGTGCACGCCGGCGACGGTGCCGCCGCGCAGCGAGTGCATGCCGATTTCCTTGGGATCGCGAGCGCCGCACATGCCCTCGCGACCGTAGACAGGATGATAGCCAGCCTCAGGCTCGGCCTCGACTACAGCGTCGAGTAGCAGCTTGGCGGTGCCGCTGGGGGCGTCGACCTTTTGGTTGTGGTGCGTCTCGACAATCTCGCAGTCAAAGCCGGGCAGCTCGCGTGTGGCCTGTGCTACCAGATGACGCAGGGCTGCGATACCGATGGAGTAATTGCCGGAGTGCATGACACGGGCGTTCTGACCCAGCTCGCGCAGGCGATCCATCTGCTCGGGTGTGTAGCCCGTGGTGCCCGAGACCAACGCCGCACCCGTGCGCTCGACATAGGCGACGACGGCGTCAAAGGTCGCGACGTTCGAGAAGTCGATGATGACGTCGGCGGCTGGTGCGTTCTCGAGCTTGTTCAAATCGAAGCCAATCTGGGCCACGATATCAAAAACGGGCTGCCCAGTGGCATCAACGGTGCCCTCGGCGGTAGTGTGGATGAGCGAGCCCATGCGGCCCGTTCCCATAATGACGGTCTTAATCAAGCAGACCAACTCCCTTCAGAGCATCGGTAAGTGCGGCGCGCGTGTTATCGGCCATGGGGCACAGCGGCATGCGGTAGTTTGCCTCGATCATACCCATCTGAGCGAGCGCTTCTTTAACGGGGATGGGGTTGACCTCGCTAAAGAGGGCATTGATGAGCGGCTGGCCGGCAATTTGGATATCGCGGGCGCGCTCCACGTCGCCGTCCAGATAGGCGCGGCACATGTCGTGCACGAGCTGCGGCTGAACATCGGCCCACACGCTGATAGTGCCCGAGGCGCCCAGGCTCATGAGCGGCACGGTGAGCGCGTCTTCGCCCGAGTACATACGGAAGTCATCGGACAGCAGGTGGGCGATCTTGGCAGCGTAGGCGACGTTGCCCGAGGCTTCCTTAATACCCATGATGTTGGGGTGCGCGGCCAAGCGCTCTACGTTGCGCTCGCTGATGCCGCAGCCGCAGCGGCCGGGGATGTTGTACAGGATGCAGGGGATGTCCACAGCATCCGCTACGGTCTTAAAGTGCTGGTAGATGCCCTCCTCGTTGGACTTGTTGTAGTAGGGGGTAATGAGCAGCAGGCCGTCGGCGCCCAGGCCCTGATAGGTGAGCGACTTGGTGAGCATGGTCTGTGTGGAGTTAGAGCCCGAGCCTGCAATGACGGGGACGCGGCCTGCAACCTGCTTGACCACGGCGGCGACAACGGAGTTGTCCTCGTCATCGGTCATCGTGGCGCTCTCGCCGGTGGTGCCTAGGGTGAGGATGGCGTCAGTGCCGTTTTGCAGGTGGAAATCGATAAGGCGCTCGAGTGCGTCAAAGTCGACGCTGCCGTCCTTTTTAAACGGCGTGACGAGGGCGACGATTGAACCCTCGAGATTGCGGATGTCCATGTTCTTCTCCTTCGCTTCCGCGATCTGGATGCGTTTGTTCCATTGGGCGGCGACTGCCAGGCGCTCGTCTTGGGCCCGACGGCGGGCGCTTTCGGCGCGCGACTTGGCCAGCAGCTCTCGGCCGCTCGGCAGCACGTCGAGCGTGGCAAAGTAATCGCCCGGGCGCTCGGCGCGACGAATGAGATCTGCCGAGCCGTCGGGGCGCAGCAATACCTCGGCGGAGCGCAGACGGCCGTTGTAGTTGTAGCCCATGGAGTAGCCATGCGCGCCGGTATCGTGGATCACGAGTACATCACCCATGTCGATCTGCGGCAGCTCGCGGTCGATAGCGAACTTATCGTTGTTCTCGCACAAGTTGCCCGTGATGTCATACGTGTTCGTGACCGGTGCTGCGGTCTTGTCAGGGCCACCCGGCTGTCCCATCACCGTAATGTGGTGGTAGGCACCATACATGGCAGGGCGGATCAGATCGACGGCGCTTGCGTCCACGCCGATATAGTCCTTGTAAATCTGCTTCTCGTGGATGGCCTTGGTGACCAGGCAGCCGTAGGGGCCCATCATAAAGCGGCCCATCTCGGTGCAGATGGCCACATCGCCCATGCCGGCAGGAACCAGGATCTCGTCGTATGCCGCGTGTACGCCCTCGCCGATGGCGTGGATGTCGTTAGCCTGCTGCTCGGGCAGGTAGGGGATACCCACACCGCCGGACAGATTGATAAAGGTGACATGTGCGCCGGTCTCGCGCTCCAGGCGCACGGCAAGCTCAAAGAGGATGCGCGCGAGCTTGGGATAGTAGTCGTTAGTGACGGTGTTACTGGCAAGGAAGGCATGGATGCCAAAATGCTCGGCGCCCTTGGCCTTGAGTATGCGGAAAGCCTCAAAGAGCTGCTCGGTGGTCATGCCGTACTTGGAGTCGCCGGGGTTGTCCATAATGCCGTTAGAGAGCTGGAACAAGCCACCCGGGTTAAAACGGCAGCTTACCGTCTTGGGGATGGGGCCCGCGACGCGCTCAAAGAACTCGATATGGCTGATGTCGTCAAAGTTGACGATGGCACCCAGTTTATCTGCAAGGGCAAAATCCGCCGCCGGCGTGTCGTTGGACGAGAACATGATGTCGTGGCCGGTGATGCCCAGCGAGCGGGCGATCATGAGCTCGGTATAGCTTGAGCAATCGCAGCCGCAGCCGTATTCGTTGAGAATGGAGATGAGCGCCGGGTTGGGATTGGCCTTGACGGCAAAGTATTCCTTAAAGCCCGGGTTCCATGCAAAGGCGTCGCGCACTTCTTGCATGTTGCGGCGGATGCCTGCCTCGTCGTATAGATGAAATGGCGTGGGGAACTGCTCGACGATATGCTCGAGCGTTTCCTTGTCCACAAACGGCTGTTTGGCCGCATACGCTTCGTTGGGGGTCAATGCCATGTCCCGTAAACCTCGCTATCCAGACGGCGCCATCGGCGCATCGAATCCGCATAGCGTGGACCCAATGTCCGGATAGCGCTCCCGCATTGCTGCAGACAGTCCTGCGGGTGTTTCCCGCAGGCCCACCAGGCTGTTCGTGCCCGAAAAACCCAGTTCGGCGGGTTTCGCCTCCCCGCAGGGTCAAAGTCTGCCGACTCGCCCGCGGCTCTTCGTGCCCGCGCCTCTATCAAGTGGTAACGACCCTACCACGTTGCACTTTACCAAACAAGAGTATTCGTATATAACGTTTAAAAAATGCAGGGATATGCTGGAAATAAGGGTGCGACAATCTTGCGGCACAATAAGATGGCAACTGGCGCGCACCCATGAAAGGAACCTTTATGACCGAGCTCCAAGAACTCCGTCGCTATCGGCGCGACTTGCACAGGATCCCGGAGCTCGACTTCGATCTTCCGCAGACTATCGCCTATATTGAGGGCGTGTTGGCGCCGCTCGCCTGCGAGGTGACCCATCCGTGTCCCAGCTGTGTCTGCGCTTTCTTCGATGCCGGCACGGGCGCCGCGCATGCTACGGCGATTCGCGCTGACATGGACGCCCTACCCATTGCGGAGGCGACCGGAGCGGATTTTGCCTCGACCCATCCCGGCAAAATGCACGCGTGCGGACACGATGGACACATGGCCATGGCGCTCGCGGCGGCGACTTTTGTCGATCGAGCGATTCGTGAACAGCCGGGCGCCATCAAACGCAACGTGCTCCTTGTGTTTCAGCCGGCCGAGGAAACGACCGGTGGCGCCAAGACGGTGTGTGAGAGCGGCGTATTCGAGCGCTATGGGGCAGATCGCATCTTTGGCTTCCACGTATGGCCCGATTTGCCCGCCGGCACGTTGGCGAGCTGTTCCGGTCCGCTGCTAGCGCGTTCGAGCGAGACGCACATTCATATCCATGGCACGAGCATCCATATCGCCAAGACCTACGGCGTTCCAGTCGAGGAATCGCACGATGCGGCATTGGCGGCTGCCAAGTTCTTGGTTTCCGAGCGCGAGCTCATGGATGAGTTGGGTGCAGACGAGCCCTGCATTGGTAAGTTCGGCCTACTGCAGGCCGGCACGGTTTGCAACGCGGTGGCGGGGGAGGCCCATGTTGCCGGCAGTTTGCGTGTGTTTACGGACGGCATGTTCGACCGTGCGCGCGAGGGCGTACGCCGTGTGTTGGACGAGGCCTGTGCCGCAACAGGCTGTACGTACGATCTCGACTTTGCCGAGGGCTATCCGCCAGTCGATAACGACCCCGAGCTGTTTGCCCACATTGCGCCTGCCTTGTCCGAGCTGCAACTTGTGGACGAGCCGCTGCTGATCGCCGAGGATTTTGCGTTCTATCAGCGCCATCTGCCGGGCGTGTTCTTCTTGCTGGGCACGGGTGTGCCTGCCGGCCAAGATAATCCGAGCGATTCGGATGGCTGTCCCGCCTATGCCACGAGCGCCCTTCACACTGATACCATGCTCTTTGACGAGGAAATCCTGCTCAAAGGCCTCGATGTCTACAAACGATTGCTTGTGATGGAGTGACGATGGGGCGACGCCGACAATCTGCCGTATATAGTCCGGGTGGATGCGGGTGTGGCTTGCTACTGCTTCCGGTTATTGCTGTGAGCATTGGCGTGATGTTTGCGCTTGCCGGGTTGGCAGCAGCGGCACTCGTGTTGCTGATTGTGGCCATTGGCGTGACGGTCTGGCTGTGTCGTTCTCGCGAGCAGCGTCGTGCCGATGGTAAGACCAATGTTGGATGGGCCATCTTTTTAGTCTTCGCCTACCTATTGAGCATCAGCTATTTAGCCTTCTTTATCCTGTTACTTGTAAGCACCTTTACCGGGGAATCCGTCACGGTGGGTTGATGCGCTGCCAGCAGACGGTCGCGTAAAGTGCGTTTTCTCGGCGTTCGGATAACCGCATTGGCCGTTCACCGCAACCTTAGCTCACAGCTAATGAATTCAAGTTCAATCCTTCCTACGATGTGCTGTGTGCCGGCGCGGTAGCCGGATCGTAGGAAGGATGCATGATGAATAAGCTCGAAAACGAAGTGCTGCTGAGCCGTCGCGCTGCACTTGGCGCATTCGCCAGCGTCGCCTTGGGGACTGCCAGTCTTCTTGCCGGTTGTGGTAGCGATAAGGCGACCGTCACCGAGGACGCCGACGATGGTGACAAGAAGGAAGAGACGAAGAAGGAAGAGCAGCCTACGACTGACCTGGCTGTTGGCACGACGGTGACCACGGCTGCTGGCCTTTCTGTCGTCGTCGATTCCGTCCAGCCCGGCCTCACAAATTTTGACGGTTCTACCATGACGGGTATTCACGTCACGTACGTCAACAATGGCGATGAGGGTGCAGATTACAATATCTACGACTGGAAGGGCGAGGACGCCAACGGTGCTCAGCAGAACCAGGGTTATTACAGCGAGGGCTCCGATGAACTGCAGTCTGGTACCCTTGCCGCCGGCGGTTCCGTGGCGGGCAATATCTACTTTGATGGTGACATCAAGAAGGCTCTCTATTTTGCCAACGTGTTTGATAAGTCTGCCGCTGCAAGCTGGGTGCTGGCCTAACATGTCGCTACCGTTGCGCCGTATGGGAGGTGAGGTCGTATGCCCGATAAAAAGCTGACGGACGAGTTACTCAATGAACTCCTCGACGCGCCAAACATCGATGGCTATATCAAAGAACACGACTTTGCCGCCCCGTCGCTTTCGGGCTATCTTAAGCAGCTGCTGCAGGAAAAGGGCTTAGAGCGCTCGCGCGTGGTGCGCATGGCCGACCTCAATGAGACTTTTGGTTATCAGATTTTTACCGGTGCGCGGCATCCGAGCCGCAACAAGGTGCTGCAGATTGCCTTTGCAATGGCGTTGACGCTCAAGGAGACCAACCGCGCCCTGACGGCTGCCGGAGTGAGCGTCCTCAACTGCAAGGACCGTCGCGATGCAATCATTATCTTTTGTATCGATCGCGGCTGCAGCCTGCAAAAGGTCAACGAGGAACTGTATCGCTTTGGCGAGGAGACGGTGAGTTAGCGGCCGATGGCTGAGTTGGCTGTTACCAAAACAACTATGCGAACGAACGGGGCGCGGACACCATGGGGTGTCCGCGCCCTGCGCTATGATGGACGCCATGGATACTCAGAGCCCAACATATTCCGATGACGAGCTGACTGCTTCACTTGTCGAGCATTTGGCGTCGCTCGACCGCGATGACAGCTATCGTGTGGAGCGCGCGCTCAAGCTCTCGGATGTAGAGACGACCGAACTCGTCTATTTTGAGGGCTCTGGCGGCGGGTCTCTCGGTCCCTTTGTCCGCAAGCGCATCGATGCTTCGGCGCAGATTGGCGGAGCATATGAGCGTCTGTTTGCGGCCCAGCGCGCCGGTCGTCGTTTTGAGCACTTGCCTCGAATCGTCGATTGCCGCCGTGTGGGCGAGGAGCTCGATGTGGTGATGGAATATGTCGAAGGTGAGACGCTCGAGGCGCTCGTGGGGCGCCTGGGCGCGACGCCCGATTATGCCCGTGTGCTATATCCCGTCCTGTGTGATGCGGTGAGCGAGCTCCATGCCGGCTTTGCGGCGGCGGGGGAGGCGGCGACACCGGTAATCCACCGCGACCTTAAACCCTCGAACATCATCGTATCGGGCGTGAGGTATGCGGCCGATGCTGGCATGATCTTCTCGTCGCTGGTGATTATTGACCTGGGAATCGCGCGCGTTTGGCACGATGGCGCCGACGCCGACACTGTCAAGTTTGGCACGCGTTCCTATGCGCCGCCCGAGCAGTATGGTTTTGGGCAGACGAGCGTCCGCAGCGATATTTACGCGCTTGGCGCGCTGCTGTTCTTTTGCCTGACGGGAACTGACCCCAAACCGGGGCGGGACATACGTGAGCAATGCGAGACGTACGGTACGCCAACCCCGCTTGCCGATGCGGTTTGCATGGCGATGGCGCTCGATCCGGCTAAGCGCTTTGCGAGTGCAAAGGCACTGGGGCATGCTGCGCGTGCGGCGTATGAGCTATGTCTCCCTGCACCGTCGCCCGCGACCTTTTCTGCTGCCAGTGTGCCCCGGGTCGCGGCGTCACAGGTGCAGCGGGTACAGCAGCCGGTTGCCCTCACGCTTCCGTCTTCTGCAAACCGGCGTTCGATCGTCTCTCCTGTGATGTCCAAATGTGCGCGTCTGCTCTCGCGTATCCCCGAGCCCGTGGGGCGCATATGGAATGGATGCGTCTATGCGACAACATTGTTGCTGCTGATGGGCAGCCATTTTGCGGTATTTACGCCGACGGGCGAAAACAGAAACTATCCAACGTGGTTTTTGGCACTTGAGTATTTCTTTATGGTCGATGGCCTGGTGCTGCTTATTACGTTTGGTATGCTCGACCGCCGCAGGCTTCGGCGTCGCTTTCCCGTGCTCGATCGGTATCGGGGAGGCGCCTTTGTCGAACTATGGTTCAAGGCGCTCGGGTTTATGTTTGCCGTCATGTGCGTCGTTGTTGTTATCGGCAACGCGACGGGCGTCGTCTCCTAGATATACGAAAAAGGGCCCCGTTTGGGGCCCTTTGCAGTTGAGGCTTGCGAGCCTAAATGCGGTTCATCTGGGAAGCGACCTTGTTGTACCAGTCCTGCCACGTGGGCGGGCAGTACTTCTTGGCGGCTGCCGGGGTAAGCGTGGAGCCATAGTTGGCGCCCAGGTAGGCAACGTGGGCGGAGACACCCTCGCTCCAGCTGCCAAAGCTACGCCAACCACCGCCGCGGGCACTCCAGCCCCAGGCGTTATAGGAGCCGGCGCAATAGAGGCCCTTGCTGCTCTCGATGCAGGCGATGGCGGGGGACCAACGGGGGTCGACGCCGGTATTCCAGGCGGCAACGGCAAAGTTGTAGCCCTGGCCTGCCATAGGGGAGCCGGCAAGGTAGTTGTCGATGCGGCTCGTCCACTCGTTAATGAACGAGTCGTAATCGGAATTGCCGCTGTTGGGGCTGTTCGGCGTGGTGTCGATGGTGGTGTTGGAGTTGGTGGCCTGACTGTTGGAGTTATTGCCACTCACGCCGGTACCCGAGAGCTTCTCGGCGGCAGCGGCCTTGTCGGCCTCGAGCTTTGCCAGCTCGGCGGCATTTTCCTGCTCGGCCTTTGCCTGCGCCTCGCTGCGGAGCTGCTGAGCCTGCGCCAGCGCGTCCTCGGCATTTTTCTGCTCGCCCTCGAGCTGAGACTTGGCCTGTTCGAGCTCGGTTTTGTTCTGCTCGAGCTCGGTCTGCATCTTGTTAAGCTCTTCGATCTCGTCGACGCTCGAGCTCGTAATCTGGTTGGTGTATTTGCAGGTGGTGATAAAGTCGCCCAAGCTCTGCGTGTTCACCAGGAAGCTCACGATGGGGCTGGTGCCCTTCTGGTACTTATACAGATCGCGCATGGCGGAGCTTGCCTTGGCCTGCTGCTCGGGTAGCTCGGCCTCAATCTTATCGATGTTCGCCTCATTGGAGTCGATCTGCTTTTGCAGATCCTCGAGCTTGGTTCGGGCGTCGTTGTAGGCGCTTGTAGCGTCCTCGATTTTTTTCTGGGCGGCGGAAAGCTGATCCTGCGTTGCCTGCGAGGCGGCATAGGCCGCGACGGGGGAGAGCATCGGCGTGGCCGTCAGCGCGACGGCGAGCGCGGCGCTCGTGATGATACGAGCCGGCTTCGACGCGATGAGCGCTGCGGTGCGATGGTTCGAATGCTGCATCCAGTCCCTCTGCAATCAATCGTAGGTTATTGGTCGAGGTGTATTCTACTACTGCTTTCGACCTCAACTTGAACCTTAAAGGTTCTAAAGGGTCAAGTTGAACTTGAGGTTTTGGCCTTGACCTGCGGGAATGGTGAATTGTTGAGAAACCATAGAGTTCAACTTTAACGTTACGGCACCCTGTTGCAACGGGATTTTTGGCTGTAAAAGCTACCTTAACGTGGGGTTTTGCAACTATAGGGTTCCTTCGCGGCGAGCCCGCTCCACCTCTTTGAGTGCCTCAGCCGGCGTAAACGAACAGGTGCCGTCGCCGAGCTTGACCACCTGTATGTCGTTACCGATATGGACTTCTCCGCCCTGCAGCACGACGCCAAAAACGCCCTCGTGGGGGAAGATGCAGTCGCCGGCGAGATAGTAGATGGAACAGCGTGTGTGGCAGACCTTGCCGATCTGACTGATTTCGACGAGTACTTCGCTGCCAATCTTGAGCTGCGTTCCCAAGGGGAGCGAGAGCAGGTTGATGCCCTGGGTGGTGAAGTTCTCGCCAAAGTCGCCCTCGTGCACATCGAGCCCGCGCGCCTGCGCCGTCTGGATAGATTCTGCAGCTAAAAAGGAAACCTGGCGGTGCCAATGCCCGGCGTGCGCATCGGAGGCGAGGCCAAACTGCTCGATGACGGTGTCGTGCCCGTCGGCGACGGGTGACTTACGCGTGCCTTTGTGCTCCGACGTGTTGATCGAGACGATGCGGGCAGACCCGTTGTAAGCATCGTTTGCGGTGCGTAGGGGAGCTGCCGTCTGGGCCCGATCCGCAAGTTCGCGCTTTGCGGCGTCAATGATGGGGTTGTTGATCGGATGAGCCTGGGGCACGGTGCACCTTTCGACGGGGCGGGCAACATGTTGAATCCTACAACAATGGTGGGTTCATTGCCCGTTGTCGTACGCCGGTGATTGCCGCCTTCGTGCTGGATAATTACGCCGATTGCCATAGATACGGTGGAGCTTTGGGTGCCGGCGGCTCGGCACGCTAGAATAAATCAGTTGCACAAAGACCGCCCGTCGTGTGGGCAGTTCTAGATAGGAAGTTTCCATGGCATTGCAGTTTACAGAGCGCGAGTTTATCCCCGTGCTGCTCGGCGGCGACATCAACGCGTATTCGGTGGCGCGCGCTTTCTACGAGGAGTATCAGGTTAAGAGCCTGGTCTTTGGCAAGTACCAGACCGGCCCCGCGTATCGCAGCCAGATTATCGATTACACGCCCAACGTGGATATCGATACCATGCCGGTCATGATCGAGACCGTTAACGGCGTCGCACAGGCCAATCCTGATAAGAAGATTATTCTCATGGGCTGCGGCGACAACTACGTCGCGCTTGCCGCGCAGGCTCAGGACGCCGGTGCGCTTGCCTCGAACGTCATCGCGCCCTATGCGCCCTACAGCATGCTCGAGCAGTGCCAGAAGAAGGAGATCTTCTACGAGCTGTGCGAGAAGCACGGTGTGCCCTATCCGCACACGTTTACCTTTACCATGGCGATGCTCAACGCTCAGGGTGAGGCTTCCGCCGAGGTGCTCGACCAGATCGACTTCCCCTTCCCGATGATTCTGAAGCCCTCTGACGGCATCATGTGGTGGGAGCACGAGTTCGAGGGTCAGAAGAAGGCCTACGAGATTGCCGATCGCGCCGAGCTGGAACAAGTCATTCGCGATGTGTACACCAGTGGCTACACCGATGACCTCATCTTGCAGGACCGCGTGCCCGGCAACGACGAATACATGCGCGTGCTCACCAGCTATTCTGACCGCAACGGCAAGGTTCGTATGATGTGCCTGGGCCACGTGCTGCTCGAGGAGCATCAGCCCCATGGTGTCGGCAACCACGCCTGCATCATCACTGAGCCCAACGACGAGCTCATGGGTGGCGTGCGCAAGCTGCTTGAGGACCTTAAGTTTACGGGCTTCTCCAACTTCGACGTCAAGTACGACCAGCGCGATGGCTCGTTTAAGTTCTTCGACTTCAACACGCGTCAGGGCCGCAGTAATTACTATGTCACCAATAGTGGCTTTAACGTTGCCAAATACGTGGTGGATGAGTACGTCTATAACCGCCCGTTTGAGCCGGAGTTTGTGACGGCGCAAGACGAGGCGCTGTGGATGGTTGTTCCTATGGGCGTCGTTGACAAGTATGTCAAGGACCCCGAGCTGCGTGCGAAGGCGCATCGTCTGGCCAAGGAGGGCAAGGCTGCCGATCCTTCGTTTATGAAGGGTGATTTTGTCTTTAACCGCTGGTTGCGCATGTGGCACACCAAGCTGCGTCACTTTAAGCTGTTCAAGACGTATTACAAGTAGATGAGCGCGGCGTCCGCCCGGTTTGCATCGGACGGGCGCGGGCATGATACGAGCAATTGCGCGGGCGTCACCAAGGAGGCGGCGATGGAAAAGCTGGGAGTTATCGGCGGCATGGGCGCCGAGGCCACGTCGTATTACTACGACCAGGTCGTGCGTCATACGGCTGCTACCTGTGATCAGGAGCATATCGACATGGTGGTGCTTTCCAAGTCGACCATGCCCGACCGCACGCTGGCCATCAAGACCGGTGAGCATGCCAAGCTGCTGGCGACCATGAAGGAGTGCGCTCAGGCGCTCGAGTCGCTGGGCTGTGCGCACATAGCGATTCCCTGCAACACGTCACACTATTTCTACGATCAGATTCAGTCGTTTACCAAGGTGCCGATTATCCACATGCCGCGCGAGTCGGTGCGCTATGCTCTGGCCGGCGCGGTGATGGGGGAGTGCGAGTTCGATCCAAACCTGAGCATGCCGGCCGAGCCGGTGCGCAAGATCGGCATCATGGGCACCGACGGTACCGTGGGCGCAGACGTCTATGGGCGCGAATGTGAGACCGCGGGCGTTGAGGTCGTCTATCCCAGTGAAAAGCGTCAGGCCGACGTGATGTCGCTCATCTACGACGATGTGAAGGCCGGGCGCGAGCCCGATATGGATAAGTTCGACCGCGTGATGTGGGAGTTCGCCCGTAGCGGCTGCGACCGCGTCATCCTGGCCTGCACGGAGCTTTCGGTGTTGCAGAAGTATCGTGAGATGCCCGAGATCACCCTCGATGCGATGGATGTCCTGGTACGCGAGTCCATCATTCGCAGTGGCGTCCCCTACCGCCTGTAGCCCTCGACCTGCCAAAAAGTGACAGGTTTATTTTGGTAGGTTTTATCTGGGAAAACAGTAAGGCCTCGGCTCGTTTGGTGCGAGCCGGGGCCTTTTGCATTTGTCAGTTGCTGCCAGCGATTGCTAGAACAGGAAGCCGATGGCGATGAGGGCGATGCTGACGATAAGTACGGCGATATCCAGGCCCTTGATGGGGTAGCGCTTGTACGAGCTCGCGCGCGTGCGCAGGTAGAAGCCGCGCTGCTCGGCGGCAAGCGCGGTGGCATCGGTCTTGCCCACGCTCGAGATAAGCAGTGGCACGCACAGCGGCAGCATGAGCTTGAGTTTCTTGACGGGATTCTTAGTGTCGTATTCGACGCCGCGTGCAGTCTGCGCCTCCATGATGGCGTTCATTTCCTGGCCAAATACCGGCACAAAGCGCAGCGCCGTGGTAAAGGTAAAGGCATAGCGATATGGCACGTGCAGCACCTCGACGCAGGCGTTGGCGAGGTCGTTGAGCTTGGTCACCATAAGCATGAGGATGAGCGGCAGCGCCACGCCCAACAGGCGTAGGCAGGCCTTCGATCCGGTAATGAGGCCCGTGTCGGTGATGAAGCCCCACACGATGTTGCCGTCGCGCATAAAGGCCAGCTGAAGCACCAGCATGATAAGCGCGAGCGGAATCAGCAGCTTGAGTAGCGAGAGCAGACGGTCGACGACGCCGGCGTAGGCGCCCAGTGCAAGGGTGAGTGCCAAAAAGCCCAACAGCGCCACGTAGGTATCGGACAGGAAGATGCCGATGATGATGGCGGCGGCAAGGCTCAGTTTGACGACCGGGTTCAAGCGGTGCAGCAGTGTATCGCCCGGCATATAGTCGATGACGTTAACCACGGTGGACCATCTCCTCGGTAATGCGAACGATATCGGTGACCTCGCTCACCTGTGCAAAGGCGGGAGAGACGGAGGATGTCAGGCGACGAGAAAGCTCTATGACCTGGGGTGGCTCAACATAGGCTCGCTGCATGAGCTCGATGTTCGAGAACAGTTCGTGCGTGCGGCCGCGCTCGAGGATGCGGCCGTCGGCCATGACTACGATGCGCTCGGCAAAGTCGGAGACGACTTCCATGTCGTGGCAGACCATGATTACAGCGCAGCCGCGCTCGGCCATGGTGCGCACGGTTTCCATGACGGTCATGCACTCACGGTAATCAAGGCCGCTCGTGGGCTCGTCGAGCACCACGATTTTGGGCTCTACGACCACGACGGAGGCGAGTGCCACCATCTGGCGCTGACCGCGTGAGAGCGAGAAGGGCGCCTCGTCGGCCGGCAAGCCAAAGCGGTCGATGACGAGCTGGGCGCGACGCAGCGCCTCGGCACGGTCGATGCCGGCAAGCTCCAAGCCAAAGGCGACCTCGTCGAGCACGGTGTCCTTGCAGATCTGGCGGTCGGGGTTTTGGAAGAGGGTTGCGACTTCGCGGGCGATGCGGCTCGTGGGAACGGCTGCGGTATCCAGTCCCGTGACGCGCACGCTGCCCGAGGCGGGCTTAAGCAGGCCCGTGAGCAGCTTGGTGAGCGTGGTCTTGCCGGCGCCGTTTTGGCCGACGATGCCCACGAGCTCGCCGGGATAGAGGGTCAGGTTGAGGTCGTGGACGGCGGCGCCGCCATTGGGATAGGCAAACTCAACGTGATCGAAGGTGAGCACGGGCTCGGCGTCCTTGGCGTGCGGGCGCAACGACGGTGCGTGCGGTGAGCCGGCGGGTGCCTGAATGTCGCTGCTTGCGTGTGCGGGGTCGACGATGCCCGTAATCAGGCGCTCGGCCTCATCAACATCCAAACAGGGAGTGCCGCTGGCCAGGCCGTCGGCCTCGAGGCTGTTGAAAATGCGTGTGACACGCGGGCAATCGACGCCGATGGCGCGGAGCTCATCGGCGTGCGCGAAGACCTCGTGCGGCTCGCCCTGTAGCGCGATTTCGCCATGATTGAGCACGAGCACGCGGTTGCAATACTCCGAAAGCAGGGCGACTTTTTGCTCAACGACGACGATGGTGATGCCGAGTGCGCGGTTGGCCTCACGCAGGGTCTCGAAGACCAGCGTGGAGCTGGCGGGGTCGAGCGCCGCGGTGGGTTCGTCGAGCACGAGCACGCGCGGACGCATGGCGAGGATGGCGGCGATGGCAACCTTTTGCTTTTGGCCGCCCGAAAGCGTGGCGATCTCGCGGTCGCGCAGGTCGCTGATGCCGACGGTCTCGAGCGTCTCGCTCACACGTTGCTCGATCTGGTCGTGGGAAACGCCAAAGTTCTCCAGGCCAAAAAGCATCTCGTCCTCGACGACCGAGGCGACCATTTGCGTGTCGATGTCCTGCAACACACTGCCGACGATCTGCGATACGTCGGTGAGCGAGACCTCGCAGGTGTCGTGGCCATCAACTAACACGGAGCCATAAAAGGCGCCGGTGTAATGGTGGGGTACGGCTCCCGACAGGCAGGCGGCAAGTGTGGACTTGCCGGTGCCCGAAGGCCCGATAATGCCGATAAAATCTCCCCTGTTCACGCCGAGCGAGATATGCTTAAGCGCCTGCTCGGTCTGCGTGCCATAGGAGAACGAGACATCGTTGACGTTGATGATCGTTTCCATGGATACCTTTCATAGTCATCGGGGACGTTCTTACATGACTGGTCGTTTAAGAACGTCCCCAAGAGCTAGTTGTCTGGGACAGTCTTTGATGGTGGGCCGCTTGGGTGCGGTCCGTTCATCATAGCAGGCTATTTGCCGAGTACCTTGTGCAGGGGGAAGAAGAGCGCTTGGACCACGACGGCGTTAAAGACGGCAGTGCCGAGCACGATGGGCACCTTGGCAAGTGCCGTAGGCAGCGCCGCGCCCATGACCAGGGTACCCAGGGCTGCGAAGAGAACGCCCGAAACCAAGGTGGTGAGCAGACCGGCGATGAAGGGATTGACCTTGCTGCCGCCGATATTGGACTTGACAAGGGCGGCCATGGTCAGTGCGCCGGCGAGCTCGGTGACAAAGTTGAGACCGGGGATGGACGTGGTGATCTGGATGACGGCTGCCGACAGGATGCCAAAGATAGCAGCCTGGGCAAAGCTCGCCTGCGTAAGCGCGATAGCCAAGGCATAGGCAGCGATGATGAACTGCGGCTTGATGCCCGTCACGGCCAACGCGTTGCCGACGGTCATGTTGAGGATAAAGCCAGCGACAAGCAAAATGGCGAGCAGGACGAGTGAGGTGATATCGAGGATGCCTTTGTCGGAGGCGGCGTTGGCAGAAATTGTACGAGCCTGAGTGTTGGTGGCCATGATGCTCTCCTTAAGGTGGGATTTGAGATGAGAGTGTCCTGGACCCCCACGAAGGGGGGGGGTTAAATCGAAAAGGGGATTAATTTTGAATAATGGAGCACGGAGACGGCTTTACGAGGGACCCCAGGTTGGCGCGAAAGAGGAACGAAGCGTACTTGGGTACGCGAGCGACGAATGAACGCCAAGTTGGGGTGGCTCGTAAAGCCGAGCGGGTTAGTTGAGCTTCAGGGCCTTCTGGATGGGCAGGTAGAGAGCGCCGACCAGAATGGCGTTAAACACGGCGGTCATGGCGACGACGGGCAGCATGGCTGCGGCGAGCTCGCCCACCACGCCGAGCATGGCCATCTTGATGACCATGAAGATGACGCCTGAGACAAAAGTGGTTACGAATGTTGCGACGATGGCGACGGCGAGCTTAACCTGGCCGCCCTTGGCAGCAGCGTTGACAATGACGGCCATGAGCATGGCGGCGATGCCCTCGGCGGCAAAATCGACAAACGGCGATGTGGTGGTGATCTGGATCACGGCGGCCGAGATCAGGCCGATGACGAGTGCCTGACCGATGTTGGGGCGAACGACCAGGATGGTGAGGCAGAAGGCTGAGATGATGAACTCGGGACTGATCATGCCGCCCGAGATGCCGGAGATGGCCTTGCCGACGGTGAAGTTGAGGATGAAGCCGGCGGCAAGCAGGATGGCGAGCAAGACGAGGGCGCGGACGTCGAGTTTGCCGCGGTCGGCGGTCTGGACGGTGCGGGGCTGGGCGGTGGTGGTGTTCTGAGACATGGTGAAAGTCCTTTCGAAATGGGGGAGCGTAAGAGAAAAACGGAGGCGCGTGATGCGAATGCGATCGGGCTCGAGATAGAAAAAAGGCCCCCGGTCGAAACCGGAGGCCTTCCAATCACCTAGAGCGCAAAAACAGGCGTGAGGGACTCACTTTCGACCGATCGTATTCGCATCACGCCACCACCAGTTGTTGAGAGACTTCATCGTGTTCTTCATGTCGGTGGCTCCTTTCATGATGCCGTGGCGCGGTCGCACCTTGTTGCTGTTGCGCTGCACTATAGCACAGCAAAGTGTTTGCAGGAAATCTTTTTTTGAAAAGATTTCAGTGACGTTTCCCGCCGGTCGAAGGGGCGGGCTGAGCGGGCGGGGGCGACCTGCGCCATCCCGCCCGCGCCTTAGGGCTTCAGGGCCCTAGGCCTTCTTGCGACGATAGAGCACGAAGCCGCAGACACCGATGATGACGATGGCGCCAACGGCCATGGCGGCCATGTTGTTGCCCTCGGACTTCTCCTCGGTCCCCTCTTCCTCAACCTCGGGCTCGGCTACATCCTCATCCGAGAGGGCCTCGTCGGCGTAGGTGATGGACTCGACCAGGCAGTCGTTGTCGGCATCGTAGTCGCTCGGGACGAACTCCTCGGAGAAATCCTCCTCCTTGAGGTAGTCACGCATCTCCTCGAGCATAGCCTTGCACTTGAGATAGGTGTTCTTGGTGGCAGCCTTGCCGGCCTTGTTGGCCAGGGCGGTGCGGGCCTCGGTGTCCTCGGCGGCCTGCATGGCCTCGTCGACGGTCAGGTTCTGCTCGATGAGCTCCTTCTGCAGGGCATCGAGGTAGGCGCGGACGCCGGTAGCGCAGTGGTCGCGGTTCTCATAGGCGAGCGTGTTGATGTCCATGAGGACGTAGTTGATGGAGTTCTTGGGCTCCTCGTTGTTCACGACGTCTTCCTCTTCACAGTGATCGAAGGAGACATCCTGATCGCTGAAGTAGGGGCTGACCTCGGTGAGCAGTGCGGAATAGAGGGGGATAGCGACGGAGAACTCGGCGTTGGAGAGCATCTCCCACTGGATGGTCGCGATCTCGGGATCCATACCGTGACGGATCTGGGAGGTGTGGATCTCGGTGTTGCGGTTGGAGCCGATGGCATAGGCGCCGTCGGTGTTGGCGTTGAGGCCGGCGACATTCTCTCCGCGAGCGGCGAAGGAGCGAATCATCTCAAAGGTGTTCCAGTCGGACTTGCCGGGTGTAAAGAACAGCGGCTGCATCTCGTGGACCAGGGCGCCGGTCGTGGCACGAGCGTCTTCGCGCTCGTCCTTGACGATCTCGTAGTCGGTGCCCTCGGCAAGCGGAGCCATGAAGTAATCGCGGCCCTGGACATAGCGCGACCACTGGTGCATACCGGCCTCGCTAATCTCCTCGCCGTAGGTCTTGGCGATGTCGAACTTGCCGTCGGTGTACTCGGCAAAGCCCTTCTCCTTAGGCATGGACTCGATGCCCTCGGAGTGGAGGCAGTTCTCGGTGTCGTCGAGGTCGACGTCATAGGTGAGGTTGCCGATGTTGGGGTTGAGCGAGGCGATATCGTCGGTGAGCCTCATGGCAATCCACTGATGGCCGGAAAGTGCGGCAAACAGCCAGGTCTCGTTGTTGTCGGCAATGATGATCTGGTCGTTGGAGCAGACGCCCTGTTCGTCAATCAGGCTGCCGAGGAGCTCGACACCCTCGCGGGCCGTGGCGCTCTCGCCCAGAATGACGCTGGCGTAGTTGTACTCGCCGATGCCGGTCTTCTCGGTGACGGGGTCGGCTTCCTCTGCCTTCTCGTTATAGGAGGTGCTCAGCGTGGCAGAGCAGGAAACGCCCTTCTCGTTGATGCCGGCCTCGGAATATGCGTCGTAACGATCTTCCCATTGCGAGGGGTTGTCGCGAACGAAGGTATAGCGGTAGGTTGCGCCCTTGGACTTGTACTCAAAGCCGGACTCGACCGAGGTGTACTTGCTGCCGTCCTTGTGTGCGGGCTCGATGCCAAAGTGCTTGATGTAGCGCGGGCCGAAGTCCTCGGAACGTCCGTAGTACGTGTTGCCGTCTGCCGTGAGCTGGCTGCCCATGTAGATCTGGGTACAAGCGAGCGCCGAAGTCGGCATGGCCATAATGGCCGCTGCTCCAAATGCAAGGCCGCAGCCGAGCTTCTTGAGCGTGTTGACAGGATGAGTAAACCTCATGATCCCTCCCAACTGTTGAAACCCCGCGAAACCGTACGGAGTTTCAGCTAATAAATACATCTACTAGCCTAAAGGAAGTGTAAAGAGTATTCATTTGACAACAGCTTTTACTCGATGAGAGTGAAGAAATATACGATGAGCGGATAATAATACTCATTCTGTGGCTTTAGTTAAATAAAGACACCCTGCATTTACTGTAGCTGAATAAAGCGTCAGACAATGCTCAAAAAGAAAACTCTCCCGCTATTTTGGTTTTGCATAAACAGCGGGAGAGTCGATAACTGGATGAATATCATACCAATGTGGATTTACTTCTTTCGGCGGTGAATCACATTGATGGCGTAACCGACGAGCATGGCCAAGACGATGACAATAAAGCCAATCAGGGGATTGTCGTTCATGGGGTCCTCCTATTTTCCGAGCGGTGAAAATTCGTCGACGATGAGGTCGAGACATTGCGGCAGCGCGCGGGCGCCAAAGACGCCGGAGTTGCTGGAGATGATCTCGCCATCGAACTGCATGCCCAGCGATGGCGTGCAGGTGATCTTGGCTTCCTTGGTCTGGATGATCTTAAACTGCGGACGGCCGAGCACTTTGCCAGCGGGGTCGAGCGCGGCGGTAATTACCGTGGGGAGCAGCTGCACCGTGCGTACGGGCTCAATAACGACGATGTCGACCATGCCGTCGTCCATGCGGCAGTTGGGAAACAGGTTGATGTCGTTTTGGATGACCGAGGTATTGCCTGCCATACAGCAGATGCCGTCGAGCTCCTCGACAATGCCGTCGTGCTCAATGGTAAAGTGCGCCACCGTGGGGTTGGGCGTGGCGAGCGCTGAGAGGAAGTAGGCAATCTCGCCGATGTCGTTTTTGGTGGGAGCGGCCTTCATCATGATCTCGGCGTCGAAGCCCGAGCCGGCGATGATGATGAAGCCGTGGCGCTTCTCGTTACCGTTCTCGTCGAGCCAAAAGAGCTCACCCATGTCCACCTTGACTGTGCGGCCGGCGCGGCAAGCCTTGGCGAGTGCCGCCGCCTCGGGGGCATTGCCGATGTTGTTAAAGAACAGGCAGGCCGTGCCGGAGGGGAAAACGAGCGTGGGGACGCCGCACCCGCGCATCTGGTCGAGCACGTTGGAGACGGTGCCGTCGCCGCCCGAAACGACTACGCGATCGAACTCGCGAACGTCCGCTACCGCGTCCTCGGGCTCCATGCCATCGCCGATAAAGCGCATTACGACCTCGTCGCCGCCCTGTGCAAGGGCGTGCGTGAATGCGTAGATTTCATCGGAGCTGGGACCCGATGCCGGGTTGTGGATGATAAGGCAGCGCATACTTACGTTCCCGTTCTGTGACTAACCGAGTATAGTTGTAGGGCAATGCCGATATCCTACCCGTGTTTTTCGGGCCTAACCTTATTCGATGGGTTGATATGTACATTTCCACACATCAGGCTCTGGTCGACTTTTGCCAGCGCGCCCGTGAATTCGACGCGATCGCCGTCGACACCGAGTTTTTGCGCGAGCGCACGTTTCATCCGCGCCTGTGCCTGGTTCAGATTGCCACCCCTGCCGAGAGTGTCGCGGTCGATCCTTTGGTGATCGACGACCTGTCGCCGCTCGCCGAGCTTATGGGCGATGAGAGCGTGACCAAGGTGTTTCACGCCTGCTCGCAGGATATGGAGGTTATGCTCCATACCGTGGGCGTGCTGCCGCGTCCCATTTTTGACACGCAGGTGGCCGCCGCCTTTTTGGGCGAGCGCCAGCAGATTTCCTACGGCGCGCTCGTGCAAACGTTTTGCGGCGTCTCATTGCCCAAGACCGAGTCGCTGACCGACTGGTCGCGCCGCCCGCTGACTGATAAGCAGGTCGAGTACGCGATCGATGACGTCAAGTACCTGATTGTCGCCTATACCGAGATGATGAGTCGCCTGCGCGAGCTGGGCCGGGTGGACTGGGTGCTCGACGAGTTGCGTCCGCTGGCCGACGAGTCGCACTACCGCGCCGACCGCCATGAGGCGTTCCGCAAGGTCAAGCGCATCAACTCGTGTAGCCGTCACCAGTTGGGCATCGCGCGCGAGCTTGCCGCTTGGCGCGAGGACCGCGCCGAGCGCCGCAACATCCCGCGCAAGTGGGTCATGTCCGACGATACGCTGCTGGCGCTCGTCAAACGCAATCCTGTGCGCGTTGAGGAGTTCCGCAGCATCCGCGGCACCGATCAGCTGGGGGAACGCGATGTGGACGGCGCGCTCATGGCCATCAAGCGCGGCGCGAGCTGCCCGCACGATCGCCTGCCGCTCATGGTGCGCGGGCACCGTCAGATTTCGCCGGAGTTGGAGAGCGTGACGGACCTGATGTATGCGCTCATTCGCCTGGTTGCCGAGCGCTCGGGCGTGGCGACCTCGGTCATTGCCTCGCGCGATGACCTGGCCGACTATATTGAGCACCCCGAGCAGAGTCCCCTGCGCGAAGGCTGGCGCTTTGAGCTCGTGGGCTCGCGCCTGGACGATCTGCTCTCGGGCAACATGGGGTTGACGGTCAAAGATGGCAAAATTGAATTGCTATAAGGAAGCCTAGCCGCTTGAGTGGGTAGAATGCCTCCAACGTGTAACTCGATTCGGAGGAATTCGCATGCCTTATTACTATGGATACGGCTTTGGCATTGACCCGCTGTACCTGCTGGTTGTTCTTGTCTGCACGGTGCTTGGCCTTGCAGCGCAGAGCTATATCAACTCGACGTACAGGACGTGGTCTAAGGTGCGCTCGGACGGCGATACGGGTGCCACGGTCGCTCGCCGCATGCTCGACGCCAACGGTTGTAGTGCCGTGGGCATCAAGGGCGTTGCCGGCGAGCTCACCGATCATTACAACCCGCAGGACAACAACCTGTATCTGTCGGATGCCAACCGTTCGGGCGGGTCGGTCGCAAGCGTTGCCGTCGCCTGCCACGAGGCGGGCCATGCCGCCCAGCGTCAAAGTGGTTATGCCATGATGAAGGTACGTACCGCTTTGGTCCCCGTCGTCAAATTTACCCAAAACACCTGGACGATCGTGCTGCTCATGGGCCTGTTCATGAACATCGCGGGGCTCACGACCCTCGCGCTGGTCTTCTTCTCGTTTAGCGTGCTGTTCCAGCTGGTTACGCTGCCGGTCGAGATCGATGCCAGTCGCCGCGCCGTGGTATATATCGAGCAGTCGGGCATGAGTTCCAAGCAGGTCAACGGCGCCAAGAAGGTGCTGACGGCAGCCGCGCTTACCTATGTGGCCGCAGCGCTCACTTCGATTATTCAGCTGCTCTACCTTATGGCTCGCTACAACAGAAACTCCAACCGATAACAAATTGGGTCGCTGGGCGCCGTGGGGATTCGTGTCCTCGCGGCGCTGTACTATGTGTTGGACTTAAATTTGCACGGGGCCGGAGCCTCTGTGCGCGATAACGAAAGGGGGCTGCGTGGCAGGCTGGAATCTAACCGGCAATGCCGTTTCCGCCGAGTTCGACGGATCGGACGAGCAGGAGCGCAAAGAGCTCAGCGTGAGCCAAGCGGTGGAGATCGCCGCCGGCGCACTCGATGCCATTCCGCAGCTGAGCGTTCTGGGTGAGGTCACGGGTTTTCGTGGTCCCAATGCCCGAAGCGGCCACTGCTACTTCCAAATCAAGGACGACTCGGCGGCCGTCGACTGCATCATCTGGAAGGGCGCCTACCTTAAGCGCACCTTCGATCTGCGCGACGGCATGCAGGTGAGCTTTAAGGGCAGCTTCAATCTCTACAAGCCCACGGGTCGTATGAGCTTCGTCGCTCGCTCGTTTTCGCTGGCGGGGGAGGGCTTGCTGCGTCAGCAGGTGGCTCAGTTGGCCGAAAAGTTGCGTCGCGAGGGCCTGATGGACGAGGCGCGCAAACGTCGCATTCCGGTGTTTTGCTCGCGCGTGGCGGTCGTCACCTCACTTTCGGGTGCCGTAATCGACGACGTCAAGCGTACGCTGCGCCGACGCAACCCGCTCGTCGAGCTTGTCTGCGTAGGCGCAAAGGTTCAGGGCGAGGGCGCGCCGGCAGAGCTTATTGAAGGCTTGCGCCGCGCCGCTGCCATTACGCCGGCGCCCGATTGCATTTTGCTCGTGCGTGGCGGCGGTTCCTTCGAGGACCTCATGACCTTTAACGACGAGGAGCTTGCCCGTGCGGTGGCAGCCTGTCCCGTGCCTGTGGTGACGGGCATTGGGCATGAGCCCGATACCTCGATTTGCGACATGGTGAGCGACCGTCGCGCCTCCACGCCAACGGCAGCGGCGGAATCGGTGGCGCCGGCTATGACGGAGTTGGCCGACGTGCTCGAGACGCGCCATCAGCGTCTGGGCGCCGCGATGGCTTCGATGATCGGGTCGGATCAGGTCGATTTGGAAATGCTCGACCAGCGCGGTCGTCGTGCCTGGGACACCTATACGGCTCGTCTGGGCGATGCGCTCGATGCAGCCGCGTGCCGCCCATGCCTCAACGACCCCACATTTATGGTCGAGCGTCGCGAGTCTGAGCTTGCGCTGACTGCCGATCGACTGTCGGGCGCCATAACGCGTTCGGTTGGGGCCTTCCGCTCCAACTTCGAGCGTCTGCCCGAGCGCTTGATCGCAAGCACCTCGGGGCTCGATGGCAAACGCCATGCGCTCACGCTTGCGAGTTCCCGTCTGGAGCATCAGGGGCGCACAATGCTCAACAAGTCAGCGTCCGACTTGGGCCGTGCAGCGGCTTCGCTCGATGCCCTGTCGCCGCTCAAGGTGCTTGCCCGCGGTTACTCCATCGCGTACAGCGATGACGGTGTGGCTACGAGCGCCAAGACCTTTAAGCCCGGCGATGCCATTCGCGTGCGCATGGCAGACGGCAACGTGGCGGCAACGGTCGATACGGTCGAGTAAGCCGCATTTCATAGCGATAAACCTTTAGGAAAGGAAACAGATATGGCAGAGAAGACCCCGGTCGAGCAGCTTACGTACAAGCAGGCCTCGCAGGAGTTGGAGCTCATCATCCGCAGCTTGGAGTCGGGCGATATGGAGCTCGAGGAGTCGCTCGAGAGCTACACCCGCGGCGTCGAGCTCCTCAAGAGCCTGCGCACCCGCCTGTCCGATGCCGAGCAGAAGGTCTCGGTGCTCCTTAAGGACGTCGACGGCAACGACGTGCTCGCCGACGGCGAAGCCGCCAACACCAACGACAGTCTCTCGTTCTAACCATCCCGACCAAATATAATTACCTTGGTCTGTGAGAAAGGAACCAACCATGTGCGATTGCATCTTCTGCAAAATTGCCAACCACGAGATCCCCTCGACCGTTGTCTATGAGGACGACCAGGTCATCGCCTTCGACGACCTCAATCCCCAGGCGCCGGTCCATACGCTCGTGATCCCCAAGAAGCACTACAGTGACATCGCCGACAACGTACCTGCCGAGACTATGGGCGCCATGGCTCACGCCATCCAGGAGGTCGCTAAGGCCAAGGGCTTGGAGGACGGTTTCCGCGTCATCTCCAACAAGGGCGTCAACGCCGGCCAGACCGTCATGCACTTCCACATGCACGTTCTCGGTGGCAAGAACCTGGGCGAGAACCTCATCTGAGGGCGCGTAGGCCGTCGACTTGGCTGCCTTTGGAGTAATCTATGCAGCTTTCTCAACTCGAATACCTTCAAGCGGTAGCGAACTATGGCGGCGTGCGCAAAGCAGCTCGCGCTGTTCACGTGAGTCCGCAGGCCGTTTCGTCGGCAATAAAAAAGTTGGAATCTGAGTATCAGATTGTTTTGCTCGACCGATCGGCGGGGGAGGCTGTTTTGTCTCCGGCGGGCAGAGAATTTGCGCGTCGTGCACGCGTGATTCTGGCACAAGTCGACGATCTCAAAAAGTACGCTCAATCAAGGGACGACGGCGTCTCGCCCGATGGCCACTTTCGTCTTTACGCCCCCTGCCTTCATGGGCGGGGGCGCCTTTTTTCCGAAAACTGGTACGACTCGTTTGAAAGCTCGCACCCTCAGATTCATCTTGATGTGTGGCATCAGCCAACGGCAACATGCTTTGAATCACTTATACTTGGAATTTCGGACGCGGCTATCTCGTTTGAGGAACCACGGGACAGCGTCCTTTCTTCAAAATATATGGGTGAAAAGGAGCTCAGGGTTCTTTCATGTCCAGCTGGTCATCAATCTGTTGACGCTATGACCATTCGTGAGTTACTGGGCGGCAGGCTCGCTGTTCCCATTAATTTGTCACCCTGTCTCAATGCAATCAATCAATGTCCCGAAGCTCAGCTGGTTAATTTCCGCTTTCGCGATGTCGAATACGGAAACAGGGCGCAGGCTGAGTTTCTTCAAGCCGGGGGATTGATATTGAGTTTTTCTGGCTCTTCTCTCGCATCGGATGGATCGGAAGTGAGCGAGTGCTCCATTGAAGCCTCACATGACGTAGCCTTGCCCATCTACTTTTGCTATCGACAAAATGCCTGGACCGATCGACACCAGACGGTATTTCTTCACCTATTGCGTCATCTCGCTTCGTGAGGCCATTTGGCCTCGTGTTGTCAAGTGAATGTTGACGCCCTGCAACACATAGCTGACAGCTTTGCCCTCATGCTTTTCCAAGATTTCGATTTAGATTGCTGACTCTTGGAGGGCGGAGCATGAAAAACCGTACGGTTTTGCTTTATATGACGTTCGTTTTTCTGTCGAACTTCAGCACTATTTTGTATTTTCTGACGGTTTACCTTGAATTCGTCGGATTCTCGATAGTGGCGATTTCTAGCATGATGATTGCATATCAAGTGAGCAAGTTCATCCTCGAAGTTCCCACTGGCTATATTGCTGATAGGTTTGGACGAAAGGCAAGCGGTCTCGTTGGCGTCGTGGGGATGCTTGGATACTACGCCGCCCTGCTGCTCGTCCGTTCCCCTCTGCTTTTAATCGGTGCGTTCGCTCTCAAAGGTTTTGCCGTTGCATGTCTGAGCGGATCCATAGAAGCGATTTACATTGACGGCGTCTCTCAGGACCAGCTCGTAAGACTTAATGTCGTTGAGCGATTTGTTTTCTATGCCTCTTATGCCATCTCCGCTTGCGTGGGCGGTTTCATTTCGTCTGTCGGTGCATATCTCATTGGTCTTTCGGCAGATATCATCGCAATGGTGTTGACGTTGGTTGTCGTTGTCTGCATTCCTGAGATGCGAAGAGGGAGCACTGTGGGGGTACCTGAGCGTGGAATTAGCCCGAAGATGATCGGTGCCGCTATTGCGTGTAATGGCATTCTTCGTTCAGCGTTCATCATGGACTGTTCTCAGGCATTTGCTTTTGTCGCCCTGGAAGACTTTTTCTCACTGCTGCTTGCGGGCCGCGGAATGAATGCCGTCGCTTCGGGTGTGATCATTGCGGTCCAGCTCCTTGCCTCGGCCTCCATGGGGCTTATTGTGCCCAGTGTGATTGCTCATGTCGACAAGAGCCGTTTTGCGCGTATTTGCGGCATCGTGCGCCTTTCCCTGACTGCTCTATTTTTGATTCCCTTTACTCCGATCTATTTGCTGCCCGTGTTCTATGTGTTGCAGACGGTCGCTTACTCGTTATTTGCTCCAATTAAATACTCAATTTTTCAAAATGCCGCCGATTCTTCGATGCGCTGTTCACTGATTTCGGTTCAAAGCCAGATGGTTGCGGTGGGCGCTATCCTTTTCTACTTGTTCAATGCTGCGTTGAGCAACATCGTGGGCATTCGAGTCGTATTGCTTATCGCGCTCGGGATTTCCTCTTTGGTGTATATCCCCGCGCTATTTCGTCTTACAAGTCAAAGGCCATGCGTATTTAGGCACCGATAACTTATATATCAACGCAATAAACCCGAGCGCGAGGGCGTTTGGGTTTATTATTGAAGCGTATGTAACCTGGCGGCGCCACACCGCCTGTTAGTAGGGAGACACATGAACGTTCTGGTCGTCAACGCAGGATCTTCGACCCTTAAGTATCAGGTCATCGATACCAAGTCCCACAAGGTGTCCGCAAAGGGCTCCTGCGAGCGCGTTTGCTTTACCGGCGGTACCTTCACCCACGCTGCCAACGGTTCCAAGAAGGTGACCGAGAACATCGAGTTCCCCGACCACAAGGTCGCCATCGAGGTCGTCCTGAAGGACCTCGAGGCCAACGGCGTCAAGATCGAGGGCATCGGCCACCGTATCGTTCAGGGCGGTTGGTACTTCGGCGATTCCTCCCTCGTCGACGAGGACGTCCTCGCCAAGATCCGCGAGGTCGCTCCGCTCGCCCCGCTGCACAACAACCCCGAGGCCAACGTTATCGAGTACTGCCTCGAGCAGTATCCCGACCTGCCCAACGTCACGGTCTATGACACCGCTTTCCACTTCAATATGCCCGAGGTCGCCAAGACCTACGCCCTGCCCAAGGACGTCTGCGACAAGCTGCACATCCGTAAGTACGGCGCCCACGGCACCAGCTACCGCTACATCTCCAAGAAGGTCGCCGAGATGACCAACGGCGAGGCCCGCAAGGTCGTCGTGTGCCACATCGGTTCCGGCGCTTCCCTGTGCGCCATCGAGGACGGCAAGTGCATGGACACCACCATGGGCTTGACGCCGCTCGACGGTGTCATGATGGGCACCCGCTGCGGCTCCATCGACCCGGCTACCGTGTGCTACCTGCAGCGCGAGGGCGGCTACACCTTCGACGAGGTCGACGAGATGATGAACAAGAAGTCCGGCCTTTTGGCTGTGACCGGCGGCAAGACCAACGACTGCCGCAACGTCGAGGAGCTCGCCGCCGCTGGTGACCCCGATGCTCAGCTCGCCTTCGACATGTTTGTCTACAAGATTGCCGCCAAGGCTGCCGAGATGGCTACTTCCATGTGCGGCATGGACACGCTGGTCTTCACCGCTGGCATCGGTGAGCACGCTCCGGCCGTTCGTGCCGGCGTTGCCGACCGTCTGGCCTTTATGGGCGTCAAGATGGATCATGCCCGCAACGCCCTGCGTGGTGACGGCGCTTGGTGCCTGTCTGCCAAGGATTCCAAGGTCAAGATCTTCGTCATCCCCACGGACGAGGAGTTCATGATCGCTTCCGACGTCGAGCGCATCGTCAGCGGTAAGTAATTGATGCAAGGGGAGGGGACTGGATGGCCTTGTGCCGTTCAGCCCCCTTTTATGCTCTTTGGGCGAAGAGCTTAATAGATATTTATTGAACTCTGATAACTTCTTATTAAGGGTACGGCCGCCTTATAGGTTTGCCGGCCGTACTGTAATCACGAAGGAGTCTCATGAACGTACTTGTTGTCAACGCCGGCAGCTCGAGCCTTAAATATCAGCTTTTGGATACCGATACCCGCGAGGTTTTCGCCAAGGGCAACTGCGAGCGTATCGGCTCGGAGATGGGCATCTTTGGCCACTCCGAGAACGGTGGTGCCAAGCAGACCGAGGAGATTCCCTTTCCCGATCATCGCAGCGCCATTGCGCGCGTGCTCGAGGAGCTCGAGAAGACCGACTTTACGATCGACGGCATCGGCCACCGTATCGTTCAGGGCGGTTGGCACTTCGATGATTCCGCGGTCGTCGACGATGAGGTCATGGCTAAGATCCTTGAGGTGGCCCCGCTCGCCCCGCTGCACAACTACGGCGAGGCAGCAGCGATTGAGTATTGCCGCGAGAAGTATCCGGAGTTGCCCAATGTGGCTGTCTTCGACACCTCGTTCCACATGACCATGCCCGAGGTCGCCTACACCTACGCCCTGCCCAAGGACGTGTGCGATAAGTATCACGTGCGCAAGTACGGCGCGCACGGTACGAGCCACCGTTACGAGTGGATGATGGCCAAGGAGATCCTGGGCTCGCGCTGCCATCGCCTGCTTTCGTGCCATCTGGGCAACGGAGCCTCGCTTGCCGCCATCGAGGACGGTGTGTGCCGCGACACCACGATGGGCCTCACGCCGCTCGACGGCTTGATGATGGGCACCCGTTGCGGTTCCATCGACCCGGCCACCGTGTGTTATCTGCAGCGCGAGGGCGGCTACAGTTACCAGGAAGTCGATGACATGATGAACAAGCAGTCCGGTCTGCTTGCCATCTCGGGCATCTCAAACGATGCCCGTGACATCCGTACGCGCGCCTCTGAGGGTGACGAGCGCTGCCTGCTCGCCTTCGATATGTTCGCCTACAAGGCCATGCAGCAGGCCGGTTCCATGATCGCCTCCATGGCGGGCGTGGATACCATCACCTTTACCGCCGGCATCGGCGAGAACGACTGGTCGATTCGCAAGGCCTTCTGCGACTGCTTTGAGTGGCTGGGCGTGCGCATCGACAACAACAAGAACCGCGAGGCCGTGGGCAACGGTCCGCAGGTCATCAGCGCCGCCGGCTCTTCCGTCACGGTCATGGTCATCCCCACCGACGAGGAATACATGATCGCCCACGACGTCGAGCGTCTGACCAAGAACAACTAACGCGCGCATTTGCAAGTAAACGACAGGCCTCCAGAGCAACGGCTCCGGAGGCCTTTTTACTAGTAGGCGGAAATTCCAGTCCCAAAGTGATCGTCACCAGCAACGCCTGCGCTCCCAGCAACGGCACCCGATCATTCAGATTCTCAGCCCCAGCTCGTAGCCAAGCCGCCGTCCACTCCAGATACCCTGACTGCCACGTGGCGGCAGGGGCCCTACAGGGTAAAGCTCTGAAAACTTTCCGCAGGACGCATGAAACCCCCGCCGCACGAAGTGCGCAGCGGGGGTTTCATGCATGTCCGAGGACGTTTTCAGAGCTTTACCCTGTAGGGTCCCGAGGGGATAAGTCCGCTACTCAGCCATCTGAGCCTGGACGGCGGTGATGGCCACGACACCCACGATGTCGTCGGCGGAGCAGCCGCGCGAAAGGTCGTTGACCGGTTTGGCGATGCCCTGCAGGATGGGGCCGTAGGCGTCAGCGCCAGCGAAGCGCTGGACCAGCTTGTAGCCGATATTGCCTGCCTCGAGGTCGGGGAACACGAGCACGTTGGCCTTACCGGCGACGGAGGAGCCGGGAGCCTTGAGCTGGGCGACGGTGGGGACGATGGCGGCGTCGAGCTGCAGGTCGCCGTCGATGGCGAGCTCGGGAGCCTTCTCCTTGCAGAACTTCACGGCCTCCTGGACCTTCTTGGCGACCTCGCCACCGGCGGAGCCCATGGTGGAGTAGGAGAGCATGGCCACGTGCGGCTCGACATTGCCCATGAAGGTGGACCAGGAGTGGGCCGAGGCGATGGCGATCTCGGAGAGCTCGTCGGAGGACGGGTTGATGTTGAGGCCGCAGTCGGCGAAGATCAGCGTGCCGTCGGTGCCGAACTGCGGGGTGTCGGTGCACATCACGAAGAAGGCCGAGACCAGCTTGGTGCCCGGGGCGGTCTTGAGGATCTGAAGCGCAGGGCGCAGGGTGTCGGCGGTGGAGTGGCAGGCGCCGGAGACCAGGCCGTCGGCGTCGCCCATCTTGACCATCATGGTGCCAAAGTAGGTGGCGTCCATCACCTGGGCGCGAGCCTGCTCGATGGTGACACCCTTCTTGGCGCGGAGCTCGGCAAACTTCTGCGCGTACTCCTCGTGCTTCTCGGCATTGCGCGGGTCGATGACGGTGGCGCCGGGAACGTCGATCTCGTCGGGGTTGCCCAGGATGACGATCTTTGCCAGGCCCTCCTCGATAATCTTGGTGGCGGCGACGATGGTACGCGGGTCCTCGCCCTCGGGCAGGACGATGGTCTTAAGGTCGGCCTTGGCGGCAGACTTCATACGGTTTAGGAAATCGCTCATGTTACTCCTTACAAGCGTTTCGCTAAGCTCCAGGCGCCCGGCTGTACACGAATAAACCCGCTGCTAGCGGGTTTACCTTTCAATAATGTACGCCGCGGTGCTTGAGCTTTCCTTGTGTGGCAAGCTCATTATAGGACGCATTAGCGCTATAATCGCTCTGATAAATATGTCTCGAAGAATGTTCGAGAAAAGCCCAGCTAACGAGCCCGTGGCTTTTGACAAGGAGTATCGATGCAGATTACCTCAGGCCTGCCTGAAGGCTTTAATGCCGGCGCGTACGACATGATCGTTGTCGGCGCCGGTTATGCCGGTGCCGTTTGCGCCCGCCGTCTTGCCGAGACCATCGGCTATCGCGTTGCCGTTCTGGAGCGCCGTAGCCACATTGCGGGTAACGCCTACGACTGCACTGACGAGGCGGGAATCCTGGTCCACGAGTATGGTCCGCACATCTACCATACCTTTAACGAGCGCGTGCATAACTTCCTGTCGCGCTTTACCAAGTGGACGGACTACCAGCACAAGGTGCTCGCCAACATCAACGGTACCCTTATGCCCGTGCCCTTTAACCATGCGAGCCTTAAGCTTGCCTTTGGCGATGAGCGCGGCGAGGAACTGTATCAGAAGCTCGTGGAGACCTTTGGCAAGGACGTCAAGGTGCCCATCATGGAGCTGCGCAAGAAGAACGACCCGGATCTTGCCGAGGTCGCCGATTACGTCTACGAGAACGTTTTTTTGCATTACACCATGAAGCAGTGGGGCCAGACGCCCGATCAGATCGACCCCTCGATCACCGGCCGCGTCCCCGTCTTTGTGGGCGATGACGATCGCTACTTCCCGCAGGCTCCTTTCCAGGGCATGCCGCAGGACGGCTATACCGCGCTGTTCGAGCATATGCTCGATCACGATCTGATTGATGTGTTCTGCGACGTGGACGCCCGTGACCTCTTTGAAATCGACGAGACCACCGTCAAGATTGACGGCAAGGTCTATGGTGGTGAGATCGTCTACACCGGTCCGCTCGACGAGCTGTTCAACTTCGACCTGGGCGCGCTGCCGTACCGCACGCTCGATATGAAGTTCGAGACGCTCGATATGGACCAGTTCCAGCCCGTGGGCACCGTCAACTACACCACGAGCGAGGACTACACGCGTATCACCGAGTTCAAGAACATGACCGGTCAGGTCCTGCCCGGCAAGACCACCATCATGAAGGAGTACTCCAAGGCCTATACGCCCGGCTCGGGCGAGACGCCGTACTACGCTATCCTGGAGCCCGAGAACCGTGAGCTCTACGAGCGCTATCTTGAGCGCGTCCAGAACCTGACGAACTTCCACCCGGTGGGTCGTCTGGCCGAGTATCGTTACTACGATATGGACGCCGTGACCAATTCCGCCCTCGATCTTTCGGATGAGATTATCGCCTGCCATGCATAAAGTCATAACATTCGGTATTCCCTCGTATAACGCCGCCAAGGACATGGACCATTGCATCACCTCCATCTTGGAGGGGAGCAATTACGCCACCGATATCGAGATTATCGTGGTGGACGACGGCTCCAAGGACGAGACGGCCGCCAAGGCCGACGAGTGGGAGGCGCGTTATCCTGGAATCATTCGCGCGGTGCACCAGGAGAACGGCGGCCACGGTATTGCCGTCCTTTCGGGTCTGCGCGAGGCGCAGGGCACCTACTACAAGGTTGTCGACTCGGACGACTGGCTCGACGGAGCGGCGCTTTCGACCATGCTGTCGATTCTGCGTGGCTTTGAGGAGCGCGACCAGCGCGTCGACCTGTTTATCTCGAACTACGTGTACGAGAAGGTTTACGAGGGCACGCATACCGCTATTGGCTACAAGTTTGCCCTGCCGCGTAAAAAGATTTTCTCTTGGGACCAGATCGGACACTTCCGTCCCGATCAGAACCTACTCATGCACAGCCTGTGCTATCGCACCGATGTACTGCGCGAGTCCAATCTGCCTATGCCGGCACACACGTTCTACGTGGATAATATCTACGCATACGTGCCGCTGCCGCGCTGCAAGACCATGTATTACGCCGACATCGACCTCTATCGCTACTTTATCGGTCGCGAGGGCCAGAGCGTCAATGAGGCCACGATGGTCAAGCGCCTGGGTCAGCAGTTCCGCGTAACGCGCATCATGATGGAATCGTTCCACCTGTACCAGGACGTTGAGTCCTCGCGTCTGCGTTCGTACATGATGGGCTACTTCACCATGATGATGGCGATTTGCTCGGTGCTCACCAAGCTTTCCGAGGAAGATTGTGCCGATGAGCGCCTGAAGACGCTGTGGAAGGACCTGAAGGAGTACGACGAGCGCATGTATCGTCGCGCTCGCTACGGCGTGGTCGGATTCTTTACCAACCTGCGTGGACGGGCCGGAGACAAAACCACACTCGGCCTATACCATCTTGCCTCAAAGATCTTCAAATTCAACTAACTGTTGAGTAATCGCTGCCGATAGGTTGACTGGGCCCCTTGGCCTTTAGTTTGCTACTGCGAACAGTCCTGCTCGCACGGAAAGCACATTAAGTGCTTTCCGGCTCGTGCGGAACTTGTATCAAACTAAAGGCCAAGGGGCCTTTGCTATAAGAATCGATTGTCGGATTATTTGAATTTGAAGATCTTAGACGCGCGGTACACAGGGGCCTGGGCTGAAAGGGATCTTGTTGAGTAGGTTGCCCGGTGGGGCTTGGTTATGTTTGTCGCGAGTTCCGCACGAGCCGAAGAGCACTTAATGTGCTCTTCGTGCGAGCCAGGACTGTAGAGCAGCAAACATAACCAAGCCCCACCGGGCAACCGGTCAGGTTAGGTTACTTCGCGGCACCCGGGATGCCGTGGGAGGTTTTGGCGGTTTTGGCTCCGTTTACGATGGCGGTCTGTAGGGCCCTTACGGCGAGCATGCCCAGCAGGTCCAGGGGTACGGCGGCGCTTGTCTGAGCGTCTAGCTTGCCGCTGGCGAGGGTGTAGATGGTGTCGCCGTCGTTGGTGGTGTGTGTGGGGCGGATGGCGTGCGCATAGGCGTCTGCGGCCATCTGGGAGATCTTGGTGGCCTGAGCCTTGGTGAGCTCCACGTTGGTGACGATGCAGCTGATGGTGGTGTTGGTGCGGTCGAGCGGCATCTGCATAGATCCGGCGGCGGCAAAGGCGGCGAGCTCCATGTCGACGATCTGGTCGCTATCAGCTGCAGCGCGCATGCCAGCTACCCATTCACCGGTGAAGGGGTCGATAACATTGCCGCAGGCGTTGACCGAGACCACGGCACCCACCTTAACGGGGCCGAGTGCCACGGCGGCAGCGCCTAGGCCGGCCTTCATGCAGGTGGCGGGGCCCATGAGCTTGCCCACGGTGGCACCGGTGCCGGCACCTACATTGCCCTGCTCGAGCGTGGTGGGGGTGTTGTCGAGCGCCTCGCGCACGGCGGAGATGCCAGCCTCGATGTCGGGGCGTACGGAGGGGTCGCCAAAGGCGAGGTCGAAGATGCAGCTGGAGCACACGATGGGCACCTGCGTGGGACCGACGGGAAGGCCGATGCCGCGGCTCTCGAGCTCGCGGGCGACGCCGCTTGCGGCCTCCAGACCAAAGGCCGATCCACCCGAAAGGCAGACGGCGTGGACCTTGTCCACGGTGTTCTCGGGACGCAGCAGGTCGGTCTCGCGCGATGCCGGGGCACCGCCGCGAACGTCAACACCGCCGGTGGCGCCCTCGGGTGCCACGATTACGGTGCAACCGGTGCCGGCCTCCTCGTCCGTATAGTTGCCAAAGCAAAAGCCATCGACATCGCAAACGTCAATGGCCTCAAGCAGTGTATCCATGTTTTACTCCTATCGGTTTTCCGCCGGGCCTTATGCCCGGTCGGGATCCGTACGGTACGCCGAAATTGTAGGCGCTGGGGGATACCCAGCGCCAGATGCAATTACGATAGTTTTTGAATCGCTCGCGCGACGCGAGCGATGGGCAGGCCCACCACGTTGTAGAAGTCGCCCGAAATATCATGCACGAGCATGCGCCCGCCGACGCCCTGGATGCCGTAGGCGCCGGCTTTGTCCATGGGCTCGCCTGAGGTGACGTAGCGCTCAATCTGCTCGTCGGTGAGCTCATAGAACGTCACGTCGGTCACATCGACAAACGACAGGCTCTCGGCGGCGTGCGGGGCTGCGACGTCTCCGGCTCTAACGATGCAGACGCCGGTTGCGACCTGGTGCGTGCGCCCCGAGAGCTCGTGGAGCATCGTGCGGGCTTCGTCCTCGTTTGCCGGCTTACCTAAAATCTTGCCATCGAAGGTGACGATGGTGTCGGCCGCGATGGTCAGCTCACTGGGATCGGCGTACTCGGCGGCAACGGCGGCAGCCTTAGCGCGAGCTAAGCGCTCGACAAGCGTAAGCGGGGCCTCGTCATCAAAAGGAGTCTCGTCGATGTCAGCGGGAATGACGCGGATGTCGTAGCCCGCTTCGCGCATCAGCTCGATGCGGCGCGGTGATTGCGAAGCCAAAATCATAGCTGAATGCCCTCGGCAACCTTCTCGACAGCCTTGTCGCCGGCGAGCGTGCGCAGCAGCTCAAGCGCAAAGGGGAGCGACTGGGCCATGCCGCTGGCAGTGATGATGTTGCCGTCGTGTGTGACCTTGTCGCCGGTATAGGCGCCCTCGGGGAAGCTCTTCTCAAAGCCGGGGAAGCACGTGGCGTGGCGTCCCTCGAGCAGGTCAAGTTCGCCCAGGATAAACGGAGCGGCGCAGATGGCGGCAACATGCTTGGTCGCTGCGAACTCGCAGACTACGTCGCAGACGCGCTGGTCGGCGCGCAGGTTGGTGGCGCCGGGCAGACCGCCGGGCAGCACGACGCAGTCATACTCGTCAAAGTTAATCTCGTCAAAGAGTGCGTCGCAGGTTACGGGAATCTGCAGCGAGCTTACGACCTCGCGCGTGGGCATGATCGAGACGAGCGTGGCGCGCACGCCGCCGCGACGCATGACATCGACCATGGTCAGGCATTCAATCGTTTCAAAGCCATCGGCGGCAAGAACGGCAACGCTGGGCATAAGGGTTCCTTTCATAGGGCGGCATACAATTAGCCGTCTTATACCCCGAAGACATACGCTTGCCACGCTCGATTTTCCAATGTTTAAAAAGGGACGGGATTAGATAATCATTCGGTACTAATTGATTATCTAATCCCCGTCCCAAAAATCATCAGCTAGTTGCGCTTGAGGTGGACGACGGTTTCGCAGTGGAAGGTTTGCGGGAATAGGTCGACCGGCGTGATCTTGACGGGGGAGAAGGTGCCCTCCTCGACAAAGCGCTTGAGGTCGCGGGCCAGAGTTGCCGGATCACAGCTCACATAGGCGACATCGCGCGCACTCGTGCTCGCGATGAGGTCGATCGCCTCAGGGGCGAGGCCCGCACGCGGCGGGTCGACCACCAAGACGTCGGCGTCCTGATCGGGGAACTCGCGCACGGCATCGCCGCCGATGACGTCGACGTTATCGAGCCTGTTGATCTCCAGGTTACGGCGTAGGTCGCGCACGGCCGGGCCGTAGGCCTCGACGGCGGCGACAAAATCGCAGCGGCGGGCGAGCGGCAGGGTAAAGGTGCCGGCACCGCAGTACAGGTCCACGGCCAGTTCGTCTTCCTGCGGGTCGAGGGCGTCCATAACGAGCTCAATCAAAATCTCGGCGCCCTTGGTATTGACCTGGAAAAACGAGGGGGCAGATAAGCGCATCTGGCCTTCGGCGATATTCTCGGTCCACGAGCCCTCGCCGGCGAGCATCTCGACTTTGGAGACGCGGCGAGCTTTCTTTTCGCCCTTGCTCATCACGCGCACGATGCTCGTGGGATGAGCGGCGTCCGCCAGCACGCGGGAGACCTGCGAGCGCGGAAAAGAGCCTGTGGGCGTCCAGAGTGCGACCTCGAGTGCCTTGGTGCGGCGCGATGCGCGAATGCCCACGCGCTCGAGGCCCAGGTCGTGGCTACCGCTCAGATAGTTGAGCGCGCCGACGACCGATTTGAGCGCCTTGGGAAAACGCTTATCGAACAGCGGGCACGCATCGACGGCCACGATTTTGCTGGGGTCGACACCGTGCATGCCAAGGCGCACGCGACCGTTGACGACGGTCGGCTCCAGCTCGATTTTATTGCGGTAGCCCCAGTCGTCCTTGGTGTGGCGGATGGGCTGTACCAACTCATCGACCTGCTCAGGAGCGAACTTGCCGATGCGCTCGAGCGTGGAGCGCAGGTTTTGCTCCTTGGCGGCGAGCTGTGCCGTGCGTGAGAGATTGCCCCACGAGCAGCCGCCGCAGATGCCCACGAAGGGGCAGGGAGGCTGAATGCGATCGGGGCTTGGCTCCAGAATCTCGGTGGTGCGGGCGCGCATGAACGACTTGCCGTCCTGTACGACCTCGGCCTCGACGGTGTCGCCTGCCACGGCGCCCTGCACAAAGACGGCTTTACCGTTGTCGGCGTGCGCCAGACCGTCGGCGCCGTAGGTCATCGATTCTATAGTGAGCTTCATATCCCTGCCTGTCATTCGCGTTGTTGCTCGCACCATGGTAGCAGGGAAAAGCGCCCCGCATCCGAGGCTTTCCTCAAATGCGGGGCGCTTCTACAAACTGCTTCTACAAACGACTATTTCGTCTTGCCGGTAATGAGCGTCTTAAGACCCAGGCCAATCAGGCCCAGGCCCATGCGCACGCGGCCGGGGCGATGGCGCTCGATGGCCTTGGTCTTGCCGGCGGGCTTATCGCGACGGGCGCTCGTCTCGGGTGCGGGCTTGGTGACCTGCGGCTCGGGCTGAGGTGCAGGTGCAGGCTCGGGATCAATGACGGTCACCTGGACCTTCTGAACCTCGGGCGCTTTCTCCACGGCGGGCTCTGCGGCAGCCTCGGGCTCATTCACCGGGGGAGCGGCAATCGCTTCCGGTTTGGCAACTGCCCTATGTTCAACCTCGGCCTGAATAGCTTCTTCGGCCACGCGTTCCTTCTCCTGTGCGCGCTGCTGCGCGGCCGCCTCGGCGTTGCGATAGGCACGCTCCAGCAGAGCTTCCTGTGAGTTGAAGGGCCTCTCGCCCTCGTGGCGCTCCACGGGAACCCAGGTGCCGTCGCTCGTGAGGCTGCGGGCCTTCACGTTGTCGCGCAGCTGCATGCCCATGTACTCGTGTACCAGTGCGCGGCAGGTGGGGTCGAGCACGGGGAAGGCGATCTCCACGCGGTGCTCGGTGTTGCGCGTCATCATGTCGGCCGAGCTCAGATAGATCATGTCCGAGTCCACGCCAAAGGCGTAGACGCGCGCATGCTCCAAAAAGCGTCCGACGATGGAGCGTACGTGCACGTTCTCGGTCTTGCCCGGAACACCGGGCTTGAGGCACGAGATGCCGCGGATGATCATGTCTACGCGGACTCCTGCGCACGATGCCTCGGCGATCTTGTCGATGACTTCGCGGTCGGTGAGCGAGTTGAGCTTAAAGAACACACGGGCGGGTTCGCCAGCGAGGGCGCGCTGGATTTCGCGATCCAGGCCGCGCATGATGAGCGGCTTCAGGCCGACCGGCGCCACGCCCAGGAAGCGGTAATCGCCGCGCAGGTTGCCCAGCGACAGATTGCGGAAGAACAAGTTGGCGTCCTCGCCGATGCCGGGATGGGCGGTCATGAGCATAAAGTCGCTGTAGAGCTTGGCCGTCTTCTCGTTAAAGTTGCCGGTGCCCAACAGCGTCAGGCGTGTAAGCGCCATGCCCTCGCGATAGGTGAGCTGGCAGATCTTGGAGTGGCACTTAAAGCCTTCGGAGCCGTAGATGACGGTGCAGCCTGCCTCTTCCAGACGCTCGGCCCACTCGATGTTGTTCTGCTCGTCGAAGCGGGCGCGGAGCTCCATGAGCACCGTGACCTCTTTGCCGTTCTCGGCGGCATCGATCAGCGACTCGCACAGGCGGCTCTGCTTAGCCACGCGGTAGAGCGTGATGCGCAGTGAGATGCACTCGGGGTCGTAGGCGGCCTCGTGTACCAGATCCAGGAAGGGGTTCATGGCCTCATAGGGATAAAAGAGCAGCTTGTCGTGCTGAAGTACCTGCTCGCGGATGGAGCGGGTCATATCGATGGTGGGGTTGGGCTGCGGCTTAAACGGCGTAAAGAGCAGCTCGTTGCGCAGGTGCTCGGGAATCTTGCCCTCAATGCCAAAGACATAGCCCAGGTTGAGCGGGATGTCGCAGGTAAAGACCGAGCGACGCGAGAGCTCGAGCGCCTTGCGGATAGTCTTGAGCGTCTGCTTCTCGAGTGAGCCCGAGACGGCGAGCACTACCGGCTGCAGGCGCAAGCGCTTCTTGAGGATGCGCTTCATATGCTGGCGGTAGTCCTCTTCCTCCTCGACGCCCTCGCCGTCCGGATCGATATCGGCATTGCGGGTGACGCGGATGAGCGCGCGGTCGAGCGGCTTATAGGAGCCAAAGCAGCTGTCCAGGCAGGCGAGGATGACGTCCTCGAGCAGAATGTAGGAGTAGGTGCCGGTGGGCGAGGGGATCTCGACCACGCGGTTCATCGAGGCGGGAATCTCGATCAGGCCCAGCAAGCTTTCCTCGTCGGTGACGCCGTCCAGGCCGCAGGCCAGGTAAAGTGCGCCGTTGCGCAGGTTGGGGAAGGGGTGGCGCGGGTCGATCACCAGCGGTGAGATGACCGGCGACACGTAGGCCTGGAAGTAGCGGGTTACAAAGGTGCGCTCCTCGGGCGTAAGCGAATCGATGCGGGCGCGGTGAACGCCCAGGGTGTCGAGCTTGCCCTCGATGCTCTTAAAGATGGACTCCCAACGGGTAAGGAGCCCGGGCAGCTCCGCCATGACAGCATCGACCTGCTCCGAGGCGGTCATATTGCTCTTGTTGTCGACAGGTTGCTTTTTGAGCTCGGCAAGGTCGGACAGGCCACCCACGCGCACCATGAGGAACTCATCGAGGTTTGACTCGAAGATCGAGACGAACTTAAGGCGCTCGAACAGCGGCACGGACTCATCAAAAGCCTCGTCGAGCACACGGTTGTCAAAGCGTAGCCAGCTGAGCTCTCGGTTCTGCGTGTACGAGAAGTCGCGCGGCGGTTTGCGCAGCTTTGCGGCGGCTTGCTTTTTTTCGATTTTGCTCGGCATATGCATCTGTCCGTTCAGTCCCCGCGGGGGACGGTAGCCTAACACTATTCACTATTGTCTCAATTTAGTCGACTTGTGGCACGGACGTATTGTGCGAACGGTATCTTAACCTACTTCTTACGCTGCCAATGCATGCAACTAACTGCCTGACTCGTTTTGAAAACAATCCATATCCATACTCAACTGGTGAGGATGTATGAATAAGAATGATTGCGAGCTGAATATAATCGAATCCAAATCGAATCGCGGACAAACGACATATATATGCAGAAAACCGTTTTAGCTATGCAATTCCTAAACATGAAAATATTTGTGCAATCTGGCTTAATTCCTTAGAAAAAAGAACGTTTACCTTTGAAAACCTGCTTTAGAAAACTGAAGTGCATCATGGGGGAATCATATGCGATATACCGTTCATCGCACTTTGCTGACCGTTCGGGGGCGAGGTGGAATTACGGGTGGTTTTTGGATATAACTAGAGCTGTCAGCAAGCAGCGTCCCATACGGAGGGGCGCTGATACATTCGGCCAGTAAGGCCCGAAAGAAAGGTAGGAGGCCATGACGAAAGGTCTGCACGTGCCTTCCGAGATCGGCAAGCTCAGGAAGGTCTGCCTGCACCGTCCCGGCGACGAGCTCCTCAACCTGCCGCCCGACGAGCTCGAGCGACTCCTGTTCGACGACGTCCCGTTCCTGGAGGTCGCACAGCAGGAGCACGACACCTTCGCCCAGATCCTGAGGGACCAGGGCGTGGAGGTCCTCTACCTCGAGAACCTCGTCGCCGAGGTGTTCGACCAGGTCCCCGGCGCCCGCGCCGAGTTCACCGACCAGTACATCGCCGAGGCCGGCATCCGCGGCCAGCACATGCCGCAGATCGTCCGCGAGAAGCTGGACTCCATCGAGGACAACCTCGAGTTCGTCAAGAAGACCATGGCCGGCATGACCAAGGCCGAGATCGACATGCCCCTCACGGCGTCCACGACCCTCGACTCCCTGGTCAACTCCGAGTCCGAGTCCGACCTGATCATCGACCCGATGCCCAACCTCTACTTCACCCGCGACCCGTTCGCGGTCGTCGGCGAGGGCGTCAACCTCAACCGCATGTACTCGGTCACCCGCAACCGCGAGACCCTGTACGGCAAGTACGTCTTCAAGTACCACCCCGACTACAAGGACGTCTCGCTGTACTTCCGCCGCGACTGCCAGTTCCACACCGAGGGCGGCGACGTGCTGAACATCAACGAGAAGACCCTCGCCGTCGGCATCTCCCAGCGCACCCAGGCCGCGGCCATCGACGTCATGGCCCAGAACATCTTCTGGAACTCCGACTCCAAGGTCGAGCGCATCCTGGCCTTCGACATCCCCGTCTCGCGCGCCTTCATGCACCTCGACACGGTCTTCACCCAGATCGACGTCGATAAGTTCACGATCCACCCCGCCATCATGGGCACCCTGCGCGTCTACGAGCTGACCGCCGGCAAGAACCCGGGCGACGTGAACATCCGCCTGATCGAGGACACCCTCGAGCACGTCCTGGAGGACGCCACCGGCGTCGACCAGGTCAAGCTGATCCCCTGCGGCGGCGGCGACCCGATCGCGGCCTCCCGCGAGCAGTGGAACGACGGCTCCAACACCCTGTGCGTCGAGCCCGGCAAGATCTGCGTCTACGCCCGCAACACCGTCACCAACGACGTGCTGTACAAGGAGGGCCTGGACCTTCTCGTCGTGCCCTCCGCCGAGCTCTCCCGCGGCCGCGGCGGCCCGCGCTGCATGAGCATGCCCTTCTGGCGCGAGGACCTCTAAGGTCTTCAAGGACCCGTACAGGTCTTAATACATACATCTAGCTGCCATTAGATGTCTCCCATTGGGGCGGTGCGGGTATTCGCACCGCCCCAATCTTGTATGAGGAACGTCAGCACGATTGGATGACTGCTTTTGTAAGGAGCTTGGCCATGGACATCAAGACAATCGGCGTTGAGGAGTGGCTTAACGTTTGGGAGAAGAGCGCCACGTGGGATATCGCCCAGTCGACGATCTCCTCGCTTACCATGGGCGAGCTGCGTGCGCTCGACGAGCAGGATGGCGCTACGTTCTATGAGCGCCTGGACCGCGAGAAGATGAACTACGGCTGGATCGAGGGTTCGCCGGAGTTTAAGGCCGAGGTCGCCAAGCTGTATCGTCGCGAGGTCAATCCCGATCACATTCTGCAGACCAATGGCTGCACGGGCGCGAACCTCAACGCCATCATGGCCGTGGTCGAGCCTGGCGACCATGTGATTGCCGAGTGGCCCACCTATGCGCCGCTCTACGAGATTCCGCGCACGCTGGGCGCCGAGGTCGAGTACTGGGAGCTTCGCGAGGAGCTTGGCTGGAGGCCCGATATCGAGGACCTCAAGCGCCTGGTGCGTCCCACCACCAAGCTCATCTGCATCAACAACGCATCGAACCCCATCGGAACGGTGCTCGATGCCGATACGCTTGGCCAGATTGCCGAGATCGCCCGTTCGGTTGGCGCCTATGTGCTGTGCGACGAGGTGTACCTGCCGCTTGAGATCACCGAGGACTTTTTGTCGATGACCGATGTGTACGAGAAAGCCATCGTCACCAACTCGGTATCCAAGACCTATTCGACGCCCGCGGCCCGCGTAGGCTGGGTTGTGGCAGATGAAGAGGTATCTAACCGCATTCGCACGTACCGCGATTACACCATGATCTGCGGCGGCGTGTTCAACGATGCCCTGGCGACCTATGTGCTCGAGCACAAGGACAAGATCCTCGAGCGCAATCACAAGATCGTGTTTGGCAATCGCGATATCGCGCAGGCTTGGATCGACACGCAGCATCGTGTCTCCTGGACGGCCCCGCAGGGTGTGTCCACCTCGTTTATCCGGCTGGACATTCCCGAGGATGACGAGGAATTCTGCAAGCGCCTTCTGGCCGAGAGGGGAGTGCTGTTGGTTCCCGGTAGCCGCTTTGAGCTTCCCTGCGGCGCACGCCTGGGTTACTGCGCGAGCGAGGACGTTCTTCGCGAGGGCCTGAGGCTTCTGGGCGAGGCCCTGGCGGAGTTCGATCGTTAGAATCACGACTCCCTTCGAAGGCCGTATTCAAATTGGCCGACGATAATCGAAAAAGGGCCCGTTTCCCTAGGGGAAGCGGGCCCGTTTTTCTATACCGAGAAGTCAAGTTGTTACAAATGGAGACGCAAGATCGATTGGGTATTCGACCAGCCTTATACTGAGCTTCCGGTGAACGGTATCCAACGTCTGGTAAACGGTAATTCGTTTACCAGAAATGAATAGGACAAACTTTTTTCTGAATAAAAATGAAAATGGTTGAGACGCGGTATGAATCGCTAATTCTATTCATAGCTCTATTGGAAATATGCAATTTGAGGGTGGTTTAATAAAGTTTAGTTCCATTTGATTATTGGGTTGAATACGCGTTTAAGCACGTAAATACACTTTATTAAATCGAAGTGTGCCATGCGTGAAGTATATGTGTATGCCGTTCACCCCTCATATAAAACCGTTCGGGGGCGAGGTGGAAGTATGAACTGAATTTGGATATAAATATGTCGTCAGCAATAACGCCTCACACGGAGGGGCGCTAACGAATCGGCCCTGACAGGGGCCCGAAAGAAAGGTAGGAGGCCATGACGAAAGGTCTGCACGTGCCTTCCGAGATCGGCAAGCTCAGGAAGGTCTGCCTGCACCGTCCCGGCGACGAGCTCCTCAACCTGCCGCCCGACGAGCTCGAGCGACTCCTGTTCGACGACGTCCCGTTCCTGGAGGTCGCACAGCAGGAGCACGACACCTTCGCCCAGATCCTGAGGGACCAGGGCGTGGAGGTCCTCTACCTCGAGAACCTCGTCGCCGAGGTGTTCGACCAGGTCCCCGGCGCCCGCGCCGAGTTCACCGACCAGTACATCGCCGAGGCCGGCATCCGCGGCCAGCACATGCCGCAGATCGTCCGCGAGAAGCTGGACTCCATCGAGGACAACCTCGAGTTCGTCAAGAAGACCATGGCCGGCATGACCAAGGCCGAGATCGACATGCCCCTCACGGCGTCCACGACCCTCGACTCCCTGGTCAACTCCGAGTCCGAGTCCGACCTGATCATCGACCCGATGCCCAACCTCTACTTCACCCGCGACCCGTTCGCGGTCGTCGGCGAGGGCGTCAACCTCAACCGCATGTACTCGGTCACCCGCAACCGCGAGACCCTGTACGGCAAGTACGTCTTCAAGTACCACCCCGACTACAAGGACGTCTCGCTGTACTTCCGCCGCGACTGCCAGTTCCACACCGAGGGCGGCGACGTGCTGAACATCAACGAGAAGACCCTCGCCGTCGGCATCTCCCAGCGCACCCAGGCCGCGGCCATCGACGTCATGGCCCAGAACATCTTCTGGAACTCCGACTCCAAGGTCGAGCGCATCCTGGCCTTCGACATCCCCGTCTCGCGCGCCTTCATGCACCTCGACACGGTCTTCACCCAGATCGACGTCGATAAGTTCACGATCCACCCCGCCATCATGGGCACCCTGCGCGTCTACGAGCTGACCGCCGGCAAGAACCCGGGCGACGTGAACATCCGCCTGATCGAGGACACCCTCGAGCACGTCCTGGAGGACGCCACCGGCGTCGACCAGGTCAAGCTGATCCCCTGCGGCGGCGGCGACCCGATCGCGGCCTCCCGCGAGCAGTGGAACGACGGCTCCAACACCCTGTGCGTCGAGCCCGGCAAGATCTGCGTCTACGCCCGCAACACCGTCACCAACGACGTGCTGTACAAGGAGGGCCTGGACCTTCTCGTCGTGCCCTCCGCCGAGCTCTCCCGCGGCCGCGGCGGCCCGCGCTGCATGAGCATGCCCTTCTGGCGCGAGGACCTCTAAGTTTTTCCGTTTCCGGTGCGGTCCCCCTACAACCGCACCGGTTTCGCCCGTCAAACGGGCAACACTGATACTTACGTAATTCATTTTTTCGAAAGGAAACGAACCATGGGTGTTAACCTCTCCGGCCGTAGCTTCCTCAAGCTTCTCGACCTCACCACCGAGGAGATCGAGTACCTGCTCAAGCTCTCCAAGAACTTCAAGGACATGAAGCGCGCTGGCGTTCCGCACCGCTATCTCGAGGGCAAGAACATCGTTCTGCTCTTCCAGAAGACCTCCACTCGTACCCGCTGCGCCTTCGAGGTCGGCGGCATGGATCTGGGCATGGGCGTCACCTACCTCGATCCCGGTTCGTCGCAGATGGGCAAGAAGGAGTCTATCGAGGACACCGCCCGCGTTCTTGGCCGCATGTATGACGGCATCGAGTTCCGTGGCTTTGCCCAGGACGACGTCGAGGAGCTCGCTGCTAAGTCCGGCGTGCCCGTGTGGAACGGCCTGACCACTGAGTGGCATCCCACCCAGATGCTCGCCGACATCCTGACCGTTCAGGAGAACTTCAACTACGACATCAAGGGCAAGACCCTCGTCTTCATGGGCGACTGCAAGAACAATGTCGCTCGCTCCCTCATGGTTGTCTGCTCCAAGCTCGGCATGAACTTCGTGGCCTGCGGCCCCGAGGAGTGCATGCCCGCTGACGACGTCATCGAGGCCTGCAAGCCCATCGCCGAGGCTAACGGCTGCACCATCAAGCTGACCACCGACGTCAAGGACGGCGTCACCGGTGCCGACGTTATCTACACCGACGTGTGGGTCTCCATGGGCGAGCCCGACGAGGTCTGGGCCGAGCGCATCGCTCAGCTCACCCCGTATCGCGTTACCTCCGAGGTCATGGCTATGGCCAACCCGGGTGCCATCTTCCTGCACTGCCTGCCCAGCTTCCACGACACCAACACCACGATTGGCGCCGAGAAGTGCGAGCAGTTCGGCATCACCGAGCAGGAGGTCACCGACGAGGTCTTCGAGAGCCCCGCTTCCAAGGTCTTCGACGAGGCCGAGAACCGCATGCACACCATCAAGGCTGTCATGTACGCCACGCTCAAGTAAGAGCATCTAGCATCTCGCTCGGGGTGTCTTGCTGCACACCCCGAGCGGCTTTGTCTGGTAAATATCTCGCGTCGGGCGGTGGGCACGGCACGGAAGATCCGCTTCGCGCGAGAAAGTTAAATGATTTATGAAGGGGGGATGAGAACCATGACTGAGACCGCTAAGAAAAAGCGCGGTATGCCTTCATCGTTCACCATTCTTCTAGCTCTGCTGGCAATTGTTGCAGTGATTACCGTTATCGTCTCCGGCACGTCCGGCGGCGCGGTTACTGCAGCCCGCCTGAGCGATTTCTGCACCGCCCCGATCCTGGGCTTCGCTGACGCTCTGCCCGTCTGCCTCTTCGTTATGATCCTGGGCGGCTTCCTCGGTATGATGACCGAGACCGGCGCTCTGGACAACGGCATCGCCGTTCTGGTGCAGAAGCTTAAGGGCAACGAGATCATGCTCGTTCCTGTCCTTATGCTCATCTTCTCCCTCGGTGGTACCACCTATGGTATGTGCGAGGAGACCGTTCCCTTCTACGCCCTGCTCGCCGCTACCATGATGGCTGCTGGCTTCGACCCCATGGTCGGCGCCGCTACCGTCCTGCTCGGCGCTGGCTGCGGCTGCCTGGGCTCCACGGTTAACCCGTTCGCCGTTGGCGCTGCCGTCGACGCTCTGACCGGCGTTGGCATTGAGGTCAACCAGTCCATCATCATCGGCCTCGGTGCCGTCCTGTGGATTGTCACTACCGCTATGTCCATCGTCTTCGTGATGAACTATGCCAAGAAGGTCAAGGCTGACAAGGGTTCCACCATCCTGTCGATGCAGGAGCTCAAGGACGCCGAAGAGGCTCACGGCAAGGCTGCTTCCGAGGTCCACAAGGAGGTCAAGCTCACCGGTCGTCAGAAGGGTGTTCTGATCGCCTTCGCCTTCACCTTCGTCGTCATGATCGTCGGCTTCATTCCGCTGGCCGACCTCAACGAGGGCGTCGCCAACTTCTTCGACGCTGGCGCTGTCTACGACGCCGACGGTAACGCCGTCGTCCAGGGCTGGTCTGCCCTGATCACCGGCCTGCCCATTGGCCAGTGGTACTTCGACGAGGCTTCCACCTGGTTCTTCCTCATGGCCGTCCTGATCGGTATCATCGGTGGCCTGTCCGAGAAGCAGATCGTTAACACCTTCATTACCGGCGCTGCCGACATGATGTCCGTTGTTCTCGTCATCGCCCTCGCCCGTGGTATCTCCGTCCTCATGGCTAACACCGGCCTCGACGTCTTCGTCCTCGACGCTGCCGCCAATGCCCTGGCTGGCCTGTCCGGCGTGATCTTCGCTCCCATGAGCTTCCTGGTCTACTTCGGCCTGTCCTTCCTGATCCCCTCGACCTCCGGTATGGCCACCGTCTCCATGCCCATCATGGGACCGCTGGCTGTTAAGCTCGGCTTCTCGCCCGAGGTCATGGTCATGATCTTCTCCGCCGCCATCGGTGTTGTGAACCTGTTCACCCCGACTTCCGGCGCCATCATGGGCGGTCTCGCCCTGGCCAAGATCGAGTGGACGACCTGGCTCAAGTTTGCCCTTAAGCTCATCGTCGCGCTCTCCGTCGTCTGCGCCGTCATCCTGACCGTCGCCTGCGTGTTGCTCTAAGTACCCAACGGGTACCCCACGGAAACCTTGACGATCCTGTAAAGGATCATCTGGTCATCGTCTGTCCGGTGGGGTCAACCCACCGGTAGACTCCTACCTTTAGCCCCCTCCCGTTCCGTGCGCGGGAGGGGGCGCTCTTGTGTTCCGGCGTTCTACCAAACGCCGGAACCGGTCGACGCTGCGCGCCGCCCAGAACGACAATTTGTCATTCAAAAGGCAAGGCATGACCAGAAGGTCTATACCTTGCCTTTTTCATGCCAACTTGTACGTTCTGGACGTCGCTCGCTGACTTATGCTCAACCTGCGACGTTCCCCTTGTTGGTGCGGGGGAAGTGCGTTGGGAAGGGTCTGCTCCGTTATAATCGCCTAGAACATTAAATGGAAACGGGACGGGAGCCATACATGCGCCAGGGTTTCGACAACGCGAAGTATATCGAGCTGCAGGCCGCTCATATTAAGGAGCGCATCTCGCAGTTTGGCGGCAAACTCTATTTGGAGTTTGGCGGCAAGCTGTTTGACGACTATCACGCGAGTCGCGTGCTGCCGGGTTTTGAACCGGACAGCAAGTTCCGCATGCTCAAGAGCATTGCCGATGACGTTGAGGTCATCATCGCGATCAACGCGAACCACATCGAGAAGAATAAGGCCCGTGGCGACCTGGGCATTACCTATGACGAGGACGTCTTGCGCCTGGTCGACCTGTTCCGCGGCAACGGTTTTGCTGTCGCGGCCGTGGTCATCACCCAGTACGCCGGCCAGCCCGCCGCTGACGTCTTCCGTAATCGCCTAAACGCGCTCGGCATTCCCGCCAAGCTGCACTATCCCATCGAGGGCTATCCCCACGACGTCGATCTGATCGTGTCCGACGACGGCTACGGCAAAAACGAGTTTGTCGAGACCACCCGTCCGCTCGTCGTGGTCACCGCGCCGGGTCCTGGCTCGGGTAAGCTCGCCACCTGCCTGTCGCAGCTCTATCACGAGCACAAACACGGCACCGCTGCCGGCTACGCCAAGTTCGAGACCTTCCCGGTCTGGAACCTTCCCCTCACGCATCCGGTCAACATCGCCTACGAGGCGGCCACGGCAGATCTCGACGACGCCAACATCATCGACTCCTTCCACTTGGAGGCCTATAACAAGACTACGGTCAACTACAACCGCGACGTCGAGGCCTTCCCGGTGGTCCGTGCCCTGATGGAAAAGATCCTGGGCAAGAGCCCCTACCAGAGCCCCACGGACATGGGCGTCAATATGGTCGGCTTTGCCATCACCGATGACGATGCCTGCCGCGACGCTTCCAAGATGGAGATTGTCCGCCGCTACTTTACCGCGGTCGAAAATGTGCGCCGTACCGGCGTGGGCGATGAGCAAGTCGACCGTCTCAAGATTATTATGAAGAAGGCCGGTATCGACAAGAACTACTCGCCGGCGCGCTCGGCCGCCCTTACCAGGGAGCAGCTGACGGGTGGGCCCGTAGGCGCCATGGTCATGCCCGACGGCTCCGTGGTGACCGGCAAGACTTCCACGCGCCTGGGCGCCGCGAGCTCGCTCATCATGAATGCACTTAAGCATGTCTCGGGCGTTGACCTCGAGCTCGAGGTCATTAGCGATGAGGCGATCGAGCCTATCAGCAAGCTCAAGACACATTTCCTGGGTAGCAAGAACCCGCGCCTGCACACCGACGAGACGCTTATGGCGCTCTCGATTACCTCGGCAACGAGCGAGACGGCGGCCCGCGTCCTTTCGGGCCTGGAGCAGCTGCGCGGCTGCGATGCCTTCTTTAGCGTGATCATCTCGCCGACGGACGAAACCGTGTTGCGCAAGCTGGGCATCAACGTGTGCTGCGAGCCCAAGTTCGAGCGCCGTGGTTTCTTCCACCGCTAAGTCTGGATAAATTGGCCTGAAAGGGGCGCATCGGGTATGCATTCGGTGTGCCCCTTTTATCAACAAAAGCTACCGTTTAACCTAAAATTAGCCCGTTTACCTGCCTATAAGCGATTTGGGCGGTATACAATAACCCTAACTGTTTCATCCTTTTGCGGGGATGCCGCATGATGGATGTGCCGGCCATCATGGGGTGTGCCGGTCGCGCACGGTGTAGGTGATGCCCGTGCTCGGTTTGAGGAGGCTGCCATGGCTGGCAAGGGTCGTGCGAGTGTCAACGATATGAAGCGTGTCGAGGTGCAGGTGCTGATGGAGATCGCAGGGCTGTCCGAAGACAACGGCGGATTTTATGGCTTTTCGCGCAAGACGCTTGCCGAGCGTGTGGGGGTGTCTCCGTATCGCGCCCGCGCGGCAATTGAGCGCTTGGAATCCGAAGACATCATCGAGGTCGTCTCGCGCTACAGCGACGACGGCGGCCAGCTCGCAAATGGTATTTGTCTCACGGAGCGTGGCGAATGGTATCTAGAGGGCATCCGTGCCGGTATGCTCGTGCAGGACTTGATCAAGGACGAAATTGCCGATCGATAACAGCGTGCATTCATAGTGGAAGCGACGCCGTCTGGGCAACCGGACGGCGTTTTGTTTCGAGATGGAGAAATACGATTGCGCGTAAGAAAAAATGCGTACGGCGCGCGTCGCGAGTATTACAATGAAGACCCGTAAGATGTGTATGGACAACTTCTACGGGAAGCGCAGGTAACTCAATATGACCAAGCATGTGTTCGTGACCGGCGGCGTGGTTTCGTCTCTGGGCAAGGGTATTACCGCGGCCTCGCTGGGCCGTCTGCTCAAGTCGCGCGGCTACAAGGTAACGATGCAAAAGGCCGACCCGTATCTGAACGTCGACCCCGGCACCATGAGCCCGTTCCAGCATGGTGAGGTCTTTGTGACCGAGGACGGCTACGAGTCCGATCTGGACCTGGGCCACTACGAGCGCTTTATTGACGAGAACCTGACCCGCGATTCCAACTTTACGACTGGTGCCATCTATAAGAGCCTGATCGCCCGTGAACGTCGCGGTGACTTTTTGGGCGGCACCGTGCAGGTGATTCCGCACGTCACGAACGCCATTAAGGATAAGTTCCGTCGTATTGAGGAGCAGACCGGCTCCGACGTGGTCATCACTGAGTTGGGCGGCACCATCGGCGACATCGAGTCACAGCCGTTTGTCGAGGCCATTCGCCAGTATCGCAAGGAGGCCGGCCCCGAGAACGTCTGCTACATCCACGTGTCGCTCGTTCCCTATATCGCCGCCGCCCACGAGGTCAAGACCAAGCCGACGCAGCACTCCGTCAAGGAGCTCCGCAGCTTTGGTATCCAGCCCGATATTATCGTTCTGCGCTCCGACCACCATATCGACGATGCCATCCGCGGCAAGATCGCAAGCTTCTGCGACGTCGACACCGACTGTGTCTTTACCAACGAGGACTGCGCGAGCATCTACGATGTTCCGCAGCTGCTCGCCGAGCAGGACTTTGACCTGCGCATTTGCGAGCGCCTGGGTCTGGACCCGCGTGAGCGCGACATGAGCGAGTGGAACGAGTTCCTGCGCAAGCAGAATCACGCCAACCATCACGCCGACAAGGTGAAGATCGCCGTCGTGGGCAAGTATACGCAGCTGCCCGATGCCTACCTGTCGGTTATCGAGGCCCTGCACCACGCGGGCGTGTTCTACGATCGCCACGTTGACGTGCAGCTGGTCGATGGCGAGAGCCTCGACGAGCAGAACGTCTCCGAGGTCCTGGGCGACGCCTCGGGCATCCTGGTCCCCGGCGGCTTTGGCAAGCGCGCCCTGGAGGGCAAGATCCTCGCGGCCGAGTTTGCCCGTGAGCACAAGATTCCGTATCTGGGCATTTGCCTGGGTATGCAGGTGGCCGTGTGCGAGTTCGCCCGCAACGTCGTCGGCCTTGCCGGCGCCAGCTCTTCCGAGTTCGATCCGGATGGCCCGTATAGTGTCATCGACTTGATGAGCTCGCAGGAGGACGTGACCGAGAAGGGCGGCACCATGCGTCTGGGTGCCTATCCGTGCAAGCTTGCTGCCGATTCCCTCGCGCGCGAGGCCTATGGCGAGGAGCTCGTCTACGAGCGTCACCGTCACCGTTTTGAGTTCAACAACGCCTTCCGTGACCAGCTCGAGGACGCCGGTCTGGTTATCTCGGGTCTTTCGCCCGACGAGCGTCTGGTCGAGATGGTCGAGCTGCCGCGCGACGTACATCCGTGGTATGTGGCCACCCAGGCTCATCCCGAGTTCAAGAGCCGTCCGACCAACCCGCAGCCGCTGTTCCGCGAGTTCGTGCGCGCTTCGATTGGCCAGCACGAGGGTGTCGACCGTCTGCAGGTGACGCCCAAGAACCTCGCTACGGACTAAGGGTGCCGGCGAACCAAGAACATACCGAAGCTACTCCCTCGTCGCTCGCCGTGGCGGCGGGGGAGTATCTCGATTACCTCGCGGTCGAGCGGGGCTTGGCGCGCAACACGATTGCGGCCTATCGTCGTGACCTGACGACGTACTGCGCCTATCTGGAGCGGGCTGACATTGCGTCTTTTGAAGAGGTGACCCGTCAGGTCGTGGAGGGCTTTGTTGCCGATCGCCGCGACGGAGGCTATTCCGACGCCTCGGTGGAGCGCGCGCTTGCTGCCGTGAAGGGCCTGCATGCCTTTTTGGTGCGCGATGGGGCCGTGGCCCAAAACCCGACGGCGGCGTTGCGCCTGCCCAAAAAGGCAGATCGCCTGCCGGAATACCTTTCGGTGGAGGATGTCTCGGCACTGCTCGATCAAGACTTTCCCGAGGGCGAGATGGGGCTGCGCGATCATGCCATCTTGGAAGTGCTCTACGGATGCGGTTTGCGTGTGAGTGAGCTGGTTGGGCTCGATGTGGGCGATATCCATATCGATGACGGGTTTGTCCTGGTACGCGGTAAGGGCTCCAAGGAGCGTCTGGCCCCGTTGGTGGGAAGCGCGGCGCGTGCCCTGACACACTATATAGGTGACGGGCGTGCTCTCCTGGTCGCGCATGCTCACGGGACGGAGACCTCGGCGGTCTTTTTAAATAAGAACGGGCGTCGCCTGTCGCGCCAGGCCGTGCATGCGATATGCGAGCGGTATGGGCGCCAGGTGGGGCTGGTTGGGCTCCATCCCCACACCCTGCGCCACTCCTTTGCCACCCACATGCTCGCGGGCGGTGCCGACCTGCGTGTGCTGCAGGAGATTTTGGGCCATGCCGATATTTCGACCACGCAGGTCTACACGCATGTCGACCGCACGCAACTGACCGAGGTCTATCTGGCGGCGCATCCGCTGGCACATCGCTAGCACCTCGCTGACCTGCATATTTATAAATATTAAAGGGGACGGGCCCCAGATTGCCGAGACGCACTTTTGCGCACATGGGCAATCTGGGGCCCGTCCCATTTTTCGCCAGACACCGACGCGGTGGTGGGCCGTGTGTACCGTGGGTGGGGGAGTTTGGGGGCGATGTGAACGGTGTGTAAAGGGATGTAAAAATCGCCTCAAGGTCAACTTGAAGGTTGAGGTTCGCGGGCGTGGTTCTACAGGTGGCATCCCGCCTTTGCTGCAAACACAACATATTGTGTTTTCGAACATATGCTCGGGGGTGTTTTACAACATATTGGGGGTGGAGTGGTGGGGTGGCGTGGGGGAAGGGGTGGGGAAAGGTGTTGAAAAATGGGGCGGTTCCCCATATTATTGATGACGTCGACAGGCGGGGTGGTTCCCCGCGTACGTGCCATCTGAGTAACCGAGGGGAGGGCGCACATGGGAATGACGGGTGCATACGAGCGCAATCTCGATGCAAAAGGTCGTCTATCCCTGCCTGCACCCCTTCGCGAGGAGCTTGGAGAGCACGTTCGCGTGTTCAAAGCCCTGGATGTCGATGCTCTGTACGTGTTCTCTGCCGAGGCCTTCGATAAGTGGGTCGAAGGACTCTTCGCGGGCCGTGAGGGCCACGAGGGTTTTAACCCGCGTGACATCAACGACCAGAAGCTCATGAGGGCGATCAACAAGCGCACCACGTCGATGGATGTGGACAGCGCGGGTCGTATCGGTCTTTCTGAGTCTCTCCGCAAGCAGGCGAACCTCGACCGCGAGGTCACGGTTCTGGGCAACTACGACCACCTTGAGGTTTGGGACCGCGCTACGGCCGATGAGGACGATGACGACGAGGCCCTGCTGGACCTCTTCTTCTCGTAAGGGCAAGGCACGAGTAACGGATGGAGCGTGGGATCTTGACACAAGAATATCGGCATGAACCTGTCATGCTCGGCGAAGTGCTTGAGTCGCTGCAGCTAAAGAGCGGCTCCGTCGTCTGCGACTGCACCCTTGGCGGTGCCGGCCATTCGGTAAAGATGGCCGCGCAGGTGGGGGAGACCGGCCTTTTGCTCGGCGTCGATCAGGACGACATGGCCCTCGAGGCCGCTGGCGCCCGTCTGGACCGCGAGGTTCCCGGCGTACCGCACCAGCTGCTGAAGGGCAACTTCGGCGACTTGGACGAGCTGCTTTGCTCGGCCGAGGTGCCCGGGGTCGATGGTTTCCTGTTCGACTTGGGCGTTTCGTCGCCGCAACTCGATATCCCTGGCAGGGGCTTTTCGTACAACGAGGACGCCCCATTGGACATGCGGATGGATCCGGGTAACAACACCTTAAACGCAGCTGAGGTCATCAACACCTATAACGAACACGACCTCGCCCGGATTCTACGCGTCTACGGCGAAGAGAAGTTCGCCTCGCAGATCGCGCGTGAGATCGTGCGTCGCCGCGAGCATGAGCCGATCGAAACCACCGGTCAGTTTGTCGAGATCATCAAGGCTGGTATCCCCGCTGCCGCTCGTCGGCATGGCGGACACCCAGCCAAGAAGAGTTTCCAGGCCATTCGCATCGAGGTCAATCACGAACTCGATGTGCTCGAGCGAGGGCTTGACGCCGCCACAAGGTGGCTCAACCCGGGCGGACGCATCTGCGTTATCTCGTATCACTCGCTCGAGGACCGTATCGTAAAGAACCACTTTAAGGAGATGAGCCAGGGGTGCACGTGTCCGCCGGAGATTCCGGTGTGCGTGTGCGGCAACGTGCCGATACTCAAGGTCATCACCCGCAAACCCCTGGTTGCCCAACCCGATGAGGTTGCGCGCAACCCTCGGGCGAGATCAGCCAAGATCCGCGTGGCGCAGCGTCTGTAGACGCGACCGCGCGATATTGGACCTCCCGCTCGTACCACAAACGAAGCTTAAACACACTACCAACGTACTCGGGATGGGAGGCGGCATATCATGGGCTACAACACCTCAAACGCAGCACTCGCCTATGATATGAACGCCATGCCCGCCTATCGTGAGGCACCGCAGGCTCCCGTTGCTCCCCGCGAGCAGCGCACGCCGCGCTTTGATGTCTACACGGGCGCGGGCCGTCAGGCAAACCAGGCGGTAAGCCCGGTTTTCATGAGCGTTCTTAAAACGTTTTGCATCATTGCGGCCATCTTCATGACGATCGGTGTCGCCCGCGTGGCGCTCGCCGGCGTTACGGCCCAGGTGCTCAACAGCAACGCCGCGCTTACCAACACGCTCGAGAAGGCGACCGACGAGAGCTCCGACCTCGAGGTCATGCATTCGGTCTATGGTGCCGACACGCGCATTCGCGACCTTGCGGGTGCTTATGGCATGGTGGAGCCCAGCGAGAGCGTTACACTTGATTTTTCGCAGGATGCAGCCGCGGGCGCTAGCTCGACCGCGACCGCTCAGTAACAAGACGGTAGCTGAGTATGACAAATGACTATCGCCGCGGCTCCGACGGGGGTCGCGGTTCTGGACGTCCCTCATCGCGGGGACGTTCTGGTTATCAAGGAACGGGTCGGCCATCTTACAATGCGAGGCCGTCCTATGGCAACGACCCTGCGTCGCGTCTCCGTGGCTCGAGTGGCCCTCAAATGCATAACACCAGACCGCGCAAGAGCTCGTCGACCGAATGGCTCACGGGCACGCCGCTGCCCCGCCGCAAGGCCGTCATGGGCTTTATCGGGTTTGGCTTGGGTTTGGGCGTCCTTCGCCTTGCCGACTATCAAATCGTGGAAGCCGATAAGTTGCGCGACCGCGCCGATGCACGTCGCTTGCTTGCGCAGACGCTATATGCCAAGCGCGGTACCATCTACGACCGTAACGGCAACGTGCTGACGTCGTCGGTCGAATGCCGTAACATCGCCGTGAATCCTCAGCTTATCGAGGACGTTGACAAAACGGTATCGGCGTTGGTCAAAGCTACGGGCATCGATAAAAAGACCTGTCGCGAGCTCGTTGAGTCGGATGGCACCTGGGTGTATATCAAACGTCAGGTGGACGAGGATGATGTCGCGGCGCTGGAGAAGAAGAACCTGCCAGGCGTGCTCTTTGAGCAGGCCATGAAGCGCGTATACCCCTACGGCAATCTGGCATCGCAGGTGCTTGGCGTGGTAAACGTGGACAACGACGGTCTGACGGGCCTCGAAAAACAGTACAACAAGCTTTTGACCGGAACCAACGGTTCGCTGGTGCGCGAGCGGGCGAGGGACGGTAGCTATATCGCGGGCGGCGCCTATAAAAAGGTGGCGGCGGTTGACGGCGTGGACATCGTGACGACGCTCGATGTCAATATCCAGCGTGCCGCCGAGGACGCCCTGGCCGAGGCGGTCGAAAAGACCAAGGCCAAGAATGGCTCGGCCCTGGTCACCGATCCCACGACGGGCGAGATTCTGGCGGCATGCTCGTATCCGACATATGACCAGACCGATCTGGAAAACGCCAAGACCGAGGACATGAACTTGCGTCTGGTAACCGATGCCTACGAGCCCGGCTCGGTCTTTAAGACGCTCGTGGCCGGTGCCGGCTTCGACTTGGGCGCCGTGCGTTCGAGCACGTCGTTTGAGGTGCCGGCGAGCATTAAGGTCGGCGACGACACCGTTACCGACGCCGATAAGCGCGACTACACCATGACCATGGACGTGCGCGAGATGATGCGTCGTTCGTCCAATGTGGGCTTTGTCCTGGTGGGACGCAAGATCGGTGCCGATGATTTTGCCACCTATGTGGACAAGTGGGGTATCGGCCATAGCTCCGGTGTCGATTTTCCGGGTGAGAGTCTGGGCATCGTCAAGGAGCGCGACCAGTACGACGGCGCCACGCTGGGCTCGATGAGCTTTGGCCAGGCGCTGTCCGTCTCGCCGATTGAGGTCGCACGTGCCGTGGGCGGCATCGCGAACGGCGGCGTGATGATGACTCCGCACTTCTATAAGTCCAGCAAGGGCGATGAGAAGGACTGGGGCGAAGGCGAGCGTGCGATTTCGGAGGACGCCGCCGCCCAGGTGACATCGTGCATGCAGACGGTCGTGTCCGAGGGCACGGGCGTTGGCGGTGCGGTCGATGGCTATGACGTGGCGGGCAAGACCGGTACGGCCGAGCGTGCTGACGAGAACGGCGGTTACCTCAAGGAGAACTACATGTCGTCCTTTATGGGCTTTGCGCCGGCACAATCGCCCAAGGTGCTGTGCTATATCACACTCGATGGAACGCCGAGCGGCTCGGATGCCGCCGCGGTGCCATTCCAGTCCATTATGGCCAACGCACTCGACGTGCTGGGTATCCCGCACACGAAGTAGGGGGTTACAATCTTGAGCGTAGTCTGCCCTTTGTTCTGAAGGGTGTTCACATGCCCTGCACCACGCGCGCATGGCACTGGGATACAATACGCCGATAGCATTATTAGGTTTACAGGGGAGCTGCAATGATAGAGATCGCCGTCAACAACCTCGCGGCCTCAACGGGGGCCCGAACCGTGACGGAAGAAGTCGATCGGGTATGCCGCGGGTGCGTTATCGACTCGCGTCAGGTCGAGGAGGGGACGATCTTTGTCGCCTTCCCCGGCGAAAAGGTCGACGGCAATGATTTTGCCTCCCGTGCCATCGAGTCGGGTGCCGGTGCCGTCGTGATGACGCGCGAGCCCGATGCCGAGCTGGTTTCGCTGGCGCAGGACAAGGGATGCGCCATCTTGCTGACCGACGACCCCGTGGAGTTCTTGCTGCGCCTGGCGCACGTATATCGCTTGGAGCTTGGCTGCCTGGTCGTCGGCATTACCGGTTCGATTGGCAAGACGACGACCAAGGACGTGCTCGCTGCCGTGCTCGCCAAGCGTTATCGCGTCTGGGCCACGAAGGGCAATTTCAACAACCTGATCGGCATGCCGCTCACGGTGCTTTCCGCTCCGGCCGATACCGAGGTTCTGGTGCTCGAGATGGGCATGAACCATTTTCATGAGATTGAGCGCCTGTCCCAGTCTGCCAACCCCAATCTTGCCATCGTGAGCAAGATTGGAACCTCCCACATCGGTATCCTGGGCAGCCGCGAGAACATCGCCCGCGCCAAGTCCGAGATTGTCCAGGGCATGCGCGCCGCCGGCGACTTCTCGCCGTTGCTGGTTTTGGGCGGCGAGGACGACTTTACGCCGTTCATTCGCGATACGTTCGCCCAGCCTGCGGGTATTGACGTGATGCTGGCCGGTGTCTCGGACGACGACGAGGTCCGCGCGCGCGACATTCGCGTCGACGACGAGGGCCATCCGGTCTTTACGCTCGACTTTGGTCAGGGCGACACGGTCGATACCATGTTGGCTATTCCCGGTGTGCAGTCCGTGCCCAATGCCGTCAAGGCCGCCGCGGTCGCCTATCGTCTTGGCGTGACGCCCGAGCAGATCGATGCTGCCTTTAGGGGCCTTACGATCACCGGTCACCGTCAGGAGATCAAGCGCGCCAAGAGCGGAGCACGCATCATCGACGACTCCTATAACGCCAGTGCCGAGTCTATGGCTGCCGGCCTCGATTTGCTGTGCTCGCTCATCTGTGACGGTTCGCGCATGGCGATCTTGGGCGAGATGGGCGAGATGGGCGACGAGGCTCCCCGCATGCATGAGCTCGTGGGCGCCTATGCCGCCGCCAAGAAGCTCGACATGCTCGCGTGCGTCGGCGGCGAGCTGGCTCAGCTCATGGCCGATGCCGCACGTATGATGGGTATGGATGAGGACCGCATCCAGGTGTTCTCCGATTATCAGCAGGTGCTCGACCGCATGGGCGGCGCGCTTGAAAATCATGATGTTGTACTGGTCAAGGGTTCCCGTTTTGTTGAGCTCGACCGCTTTGTGGAAGGTGTGTGCTAGCCCATGTTCGGCAATCCCTCGTATCCTACGTATCAGGCCTTTTTGGGACTTGGCATCGCTGCCGCCATTGCGCTGCTGCTTATGCCGTGGTGGATCAAGCTGCTGAAGGTCGAGGGTATCGGCCAGCAGGTCCGAGCCGACGGCCCCAAGCGTCATTTGATTAAACAGGGTACGCCGACCATGGGCGGCGTCATCATCCTTGTCGCGATCTCGCTGACCTGCCTGCTGATGGGCAAGCTCACCACCGAGCTCGTGCTCGTGCTGCTTGCCACGCTGGCCACCGGCGTTCTGGGTCTCATCGACGACCTGACCTCCGTCACGCATGGTCGCTCGCTCGGCCTGACGCCTCACGCCAAGATGATCGGTCTGACCATCATCTGCGTCACTTTTACCGTGCTCGCCGTCAATTGGTGCGGCGTCGCCCCTGAGATTCGTTTTCCCGGCGGCCTGACGATTGACCTCGGTGTTCTTTCGACCACCATCTGCGGCCTTTCGTTTCCGTGGCTCTACATTGTATTTTGCTGGCTGATGATCGCTGGTCTTTCCAATGCCGTGAACCTGACCGATGGTCTGGACGGCCTTGCCGGCGGCACTTCCATGATCGCCATGCTCGCCATGGCCGCCATGGCGTTTTTGCACGGTGACGTGAACCTGTCCATCTTCTGCACGGCGTGCGCCGGTGCCTGCCTGGGCTTTTTGTGGTTCAACTGCTACCCGGCGAGCATCTTTATGGGTGATACCGGCTCGCTTGCCCTGGGTGCCGCTTTTGCCTGCACCTCCATCATGACCAACACCGAAGTCGTTTCCCTCATCATCGGCGGTCTGTTTATCGTCGAGACCCTGTCGGTCATGATCCAGGTTGTCTATTTCCACTTTACGCACAAGCGCGTCTTCCTTATGGCGCCCATTCATCATCATTTCGAAAAGAAGGGTTGGGCCGAGACCAAGGTCGTTATCCGTTTTTGGATTATCGCCGCGGCCTTTGGCGCCGTTGGCCTCGCCCTGTTCTTCCAGTTGGGATAGTGGTCTTTCATGCCTCTTGCTGATGTCTTTAGCCTGCTTGTTTTGGGGCAGGGTAAATCCGGTCTCGATGTCGCCCGTTGGGCGTTGGCTCACCCCGAGCGCGTGAGCGCCACGACCGTGTATGGCGGCGGTAGCTCCGAGCCCAATGACGCCACGCGTGCGCTCGAGGCGCAGGGCGCGTCGTTTGTCTACGGCACCGAGCAGGTCGAGGGTGCCTATGACGTGTGCGTGACATGCCCGGGTATCTCGGAGTTTTCGGCCTTCTTTAAGGTTGGGCGTGAGCATGCCGCTCAGATTATGGGCGAGCCCGAGTTTGCCTACCGCCTGTCTCCCCAAAATTGGATTGCCATCACGGGCACCAACGGCAAGACAACTACCACGTCGCTGACCGATTATCTGCTCAAGGCCGCCGGTGAAGCCAGCGTGGCCGTCGGCAATATCGGTGAGCCGCCGGTGAACGAGATCGACGGCCGCGCACACAATGAGTGGTTTGTGGCCGAGCTGTCGAGTTATCAGATTGCTACGACCGCCGAGCTTCATCCTCGCGTGGCGGTACTGCTCAACATCACGCCCGACCACCTGGGCTGGCACAAGAGCCACAAGAACTATGCGCTTGCCAAGATCAAGTTGTTCGAGAATATGGTCGACGACGACCTCGTGGTTATCGACGTCGAGGATGCCGGCATCCATGAGTTCGATGAGTACATCTACACACCGGGTCGCCGTATCTGCAAGGTCGCTTTTGACGAGCCCGAGAGTGCAGACGCCGCCTTTGTGCGCGACGGCAAGATGGTCGTTCGCCTGAAGGGCGTCGAGACTCAGCTTGTCGCCACGTCCGAGCTCAAGATCTCGGGCCATCACAATGTCATCAATGCCTTATGTGCCGCCACGGCTGCTCTGGCCGTCGGTGCCGATCCCGAGGGCATTTGCCGCGGTTTGGCATCGTTCCGGCCGCTCGAACACCGCGTGGAACCCTGCGGCGAGATCGATGGCGTGCGCTACGTAAACGATTCCAAGGCAACGAACACCGATGCGGTCGAAAAGGCCCTGACGGCGTTTCCCGACGACGACGTGATTTTGCTGCTCGGCGGCCACGATAAGGGTACGCCGCTTGCGGACTTTGCCCGCGTCGTTATGGACAACGTGCGCTCGGTCGTTTGCTTTGGCGATGCGCGCGAGCGCTTTACCGCCGCTATGGACGAGGCCGATGTCGATGGTGACGTGGATATCGCCCAGGCCGATGATCTGCGCGATGCCGTTGACGTTGCCCGCTCGCTCTCGAGCCGCGGCGACGTGATCCTGCTTTCGCCTGCTTGCTCTTCGTTCGACGAGTTCTCGGGCTACGAGGAGCGCGGCCGCGTGTTTAAGGACTACGTGGCCCAGCTTGCCGCGGCAGCGAAATCGCAAACGGAATAGGGGTTGCCGGTGAGAGAGGAGAGCCCCCGAAGTGATATGAGGAGGCCCGACTCGGACCGTGCTTCCTCGCTGCGTAGCATGCCGCGTTCCGGACGCGGCGGGCAGACGTTCGGTGAGCGCTATATTGCCGGCGTCCCCGCCCGCATCATGCGCCCCCGTTTGATATTTATGGCTTGCCTGTTTAGCTTGGTTTGCTTCGGCTTGCTGATGGTGTACTCGGCATCTTCGGTCGAGGCGATGCACGAGAATGGTTCGGCGACGTTTTTCCTGTTTCGACAGGCCGCGTTTGCCGGAGTTGGCGTGCTGGCTATGGTTGCCATCGTCCGCGTCTTGCCGGACAGTTGGTTTGGGGAAGACGTGCTCAGGATCTTCCTCATGGGCATGATAGGGCTACTGGTTCTGGTGTTCTTTATGGGTAGCGGCAGTCGTGGCGCCACGCGCTGGCTCAACATCGCCGGTATTCAGTTCCAGCCGTCTGAGTTTTTAAAGCCGTTCGCCATCGCGTATTCGGCCATCATGCTCGACCGCATCTTTTCGCCCGGCGGCAACATCAACGAGTTTCTTCGCAACATGGGCGGCTACCTGGGCATTTCGCTCTTTCTAATCTTTGTTCAGCCCGATTTTGGCACCGTTCTGATCATCTTGCTGACCCTCATGTGCATGGCGTTGTTTGCGGGATTGGACCCCAAATATATCGTTTGGACAGTCGTTGCCGGCATCGCCGTCATTGCGATCGCCCTTATCGCTGAGCCGTATCGTATGACGCGTGTCGAGGTTGCTTGGAATCCTTGGGCAGACGAATATGGTGACGGCTATCAGGCCACGCTTGCCATTATGGCGTTTGCCTCGGGCGGCCTGTTCGGTCGCGGTATCGGTAACTCCACCATGAAGTACTCGTATTTGCCCGAGGCGCATAACGACTACATCTTGGCTATTATCGGCGAGGAAGTTGGCTTTATCGGAACCGTGCTGTTCTTCTTGGTGTTTGCGATGCTGATCTACTCGGCGTTTCGCATTGCCGAGCAGGCGACCGACCGTCGCGGAGCACTTATGGCATCGGGTTCCGCGGTCATCCTTGCGGTGCAGTTTTTAATCAACGCGTTGGGCATTCTCAATGTGTTTCCCATGACGGGCAAGCCGCTGCCGTTTATTAGCTACGGCGGCTCCTCGATTATTGTGTCGCTTATGCTCGCCGGTCTGATCCTGCGCGTTTCGTATGAGAGCGCCCGTCGCGATGAGTACGACCGTCGCCGCGAGAGCTTTGCCGTTATGGATGAGAGTACCGCCGGCGCGCCTCACGTGCGCGGCGAGCGATCTTCGCGTAACGGCTTTACCGTCCTGGATGGCTCTGCGACCGAGCCGGCAGCCCGTCCGCGTCAGCGAACGGCGCCGCAAGGTCGTCCTCAGCGCCCCGCTCCTCGCAATGCGGGCGGCGGATATAATCGAATCGATTTGAATTCGGACCCGTCGGCGCGTTTGCGCACCGATGACCAGGGGCCGCGTGTACGAAGGGATTACCATGACCGATAAGATGACCGTTGCTATTGCAGCTGGCGGCACGGCAGGACATATCAACCCCGCGCTCGCCTTGGCCGAGGAGCTGCGCGACCGCGGTCATCACGTTGTGTTCGTGGGCCAATCGCGCAAGCTCGAGGGCCGTCTGGTTCCCGAGGCCGGATTCGATTTTGTGCCCATCACGGTCACGGGCTTCGATCGCTCCCGTCCCTGGACGGCGCTGACCTCGCTGTGGCGCGTCAACAAGGCGAAGCGCGCGCTTGCCAGCCACTTCTCGAAGGTCGGTAAGCCCGATGCCGCTATCGGTTTTGGTGCTTACGTTGAGGTCCCGCTGCTGGGTTGGTGCAAGGACGCCGGCGTTCCGTATCTGCTGCACGAGCAGAACTCTGTTCCGGGTCTGGCCAACAAGATGATGAATTCACATGCCGCCCGCGTGTGCATTTCGGTACCTGCGGCCCGCGCGGTCTTTGAGCGCGAGGGCGACCCCGACCATGTGCTCATGACGGGCAATCCCGTACGTCGTTCGGTGATCGAGGGCGATCGCGCCCGCGGTCGCAAGACGCTCGGTGTGCCCGAGGACGCGACGCTTCTGCTCGTCTTTGGTGGTTCGCTCGGTGCTCAGCATCTCAACGAGCGCGTTGCCTCGCTCAAGAGTGAGCTGCTGACCCGCGAGAATCTCTACATTTTGCATTCGACGGGTGCCGACGGCTTTGAGGAGACCGAGCGCGCTTTGGCGCTGACGCCCGAGGAGGCGAAGCGCTATCGTGTCCAGCCCTACATCGACAACATGGGCGATATGCTGGCTGCGGCCGATCTGGTGCTCTCGCGTTCCGGTGCCTCGAGCGTGGCCGAGATTGCCGCGCTTGCCGTGCCCTCGGTACTCGTGCCGTATCCGCACGCCACGGCCGACCACCAGACCACGAATGCACGTTACCTGGTCGATGCCGGTGCCGGCATGCTATGCGCCGATGCCGATATCGATGCCCCTGCCTTTGCCGACGAGCTGCTGCACCTGATCGATGACGCTGCGGCGCGTGATGCCATGCGTCAGGCGGCGCGTGGCTTGGCCCAGGACCGTGCCGCCGCGCTTTTGGCCGACGCGGTAGAGGGATTGCGTTAGTTAGACGGGATATCGCCGGTCGCCCTCGCGCGGATGCGGTAGGTGCGGTACAGTTAACGGGTTACAGGCAGTGTTTACGCAAGGAGTACACGAGCACATGGCTGATTCCCAGACTGCAACCTCCGCGCCCGAGTTCAAGAGCGCCCATTTTATCGGTATCGGTGGCGCCGGCATGAGCGGCATCGCCCTCGTCCTGCACGAGCGCGGTTATACCGTTACCGGCTCCGACCTTAAGACGTCGCGCTATATTCGCCAGCTTACCCGCGCTGGCGTGAAGGTCCACGTGGGCCACGAGGCTGCGACGATCGACGAGGTCAAGCCCGACGTGGTCGTGGTCTCCACCGCTATTCCCGAGTCCAACCCCGAGCTCGTGCGTGCCCGCGAGCTCGGTATTCCCGTGTGGCCCCGTGCCAAGATGCTCTCGGCCCTGGGCCACGGCTACACCACCGTCGCCGTTGCCGGCACGCACGGCAAGACCACGACGTCTTCGATGTGCGCCACGATGCTCGATCGCATGGGTCTGGACCCCAGCTTCCTGATCGGCGGCATCGTTGAGGGCTACGACACCAACGGCAAGAATGGCTCGGGTGACTACTTTGTCGCCGAGGCCGATGAGTCCGACAGCTCGTTCCTGTTCCTGAACCCCAACGTGGTCATCGTGACCAATGTCGAGGCCGACCATCTCGATCACTACTCGGGTATCGAGGAGATCGAGGCCACCTTTGCCAAGTTTATGGGGCTGGTGGGCGAGGGCGGCACCGTCATCGTTTGTGGCGAGGACCCGCATCTGGTCGAGCTCGCCAAGTCGACGGGCCGTCATGTGCTTTCCTATGGCTTTGCCGAGAACAACGACATCGTCTGCGTGCATCCGGATGTCAAGGGCATCCAGAGCGACTTTATCGTTCGCTTTGAGGACGGCACCGAGCACGCTGTCGAGATTAAGAGCAACCCCGGTCGTCACAACATGCTCAACGCCACGGCCGTCTTGACCGTCGCCCATGTCCTGGGTCTCGATATCGACGCCGCCGCTAAGGCACTTTCGAGTTTTGAGGGTGTCCGCCGTCGCTTTACCCACGTGGGCGATATCGACGGCATCACGGTGGTTGACGATTACGGCCATCATCCCACCGAGATCAAGGCGACGCTCGCTGCTGCCTCTTCGCTGGGCTACAAGCATGTTGACGTCGTGTTCCAGCCGCACCGCTATTCGCGCCTGCAGGCTCTGTGCGATGACTTTGCCGATGCCTTTGCCAACGCCGATAAGCTGCTGCTGATCGATGTGTTCTCCGCCGGCGAGATGCCGATTCCGGGCGTTACCTCCAAGATGCTCGCAGATACCGTTCGCGCCAAGCACCCCGGCAAGGAGGTCGTGTACTGCTCCAGCCGTCTTGAGCTCAACCAGGAGCTTGAGAAACTCGTGGGCGAGGGCGACCTGCTGCTCACCATGGGTGCCGGCGACGTTACGACCGTCGGCCCCGAGTTCATCGAGTATCTGACTGCCAAGAAAGACGCTTAACCTCTATGGGTCTCTTTAACGCCGTCATGGCGCTTTCGGGCATGATCGACACGGACGTGGTCGAGGACGAACGTCTTGCACGCCATACAAGCTATCGTATCGGTGGCAAGGCCGACCTCTTTGTGACGTGCCATAGCTACCATGCCCTGCGTCGCGCCGTGGCGGTGCTTGACCGCGAGCAGGTGCCGTGGGTGATTATCGGTAAAGGGTCCAACCTGTTGGTTGCCGATGCCGGTTATCGCGGCGCCGTTATTTCGCTGGGACGTGAGTTTCAGCGCACAGTTGTTGCCGAGGACGGCTGCACGCTGACCGTTGGTGCGGGCGTGATGTTCGCGCGTTTGGTCAACGACGCCTTGTCGCGCGGGCTTTCGGGCCTTGAGTTTGCGGTCGGTATTCCCGGTTCGGTCGGCGGCGCCGTGTCCATGAACGCAGGAACGCGGACCGAGTGGATCGGCTCCCTTATCGAGGATGTGGTCACGTTTGATCCGGCGTCCGGTATTAAGCACTATGCAGGGTCCGAGATCGCTTGGGGGTATCGCGAGTGCAGCTTGCCGCGTAACGAGATCATTCTCGAGTGCGTGCTTAAGCTCAAGGCCGCGCCCAAGGCCGACATTCGCGAGCGTATGGAGCGGTATCTGACGCGCCGCAAGCGCACGCAGCCCATGGGCCGTGCATCCTGCGGATCGGTCTTTCGCAACCCGCCCGACGCAAGCGTGGGCAAGTTGATTGAGGATTGTGGATTAAAGGGTTTTTCGGTTGGCGGTGCGGAAGTTTCGCCCGTACACGCTAATTTTATCGTTAATAACGGAACCGCCTCGGCCGATGACGTGGCCGCGGTTATCAGGCATGTGCACGGAAAGGTGAGGGAGGCGTATGGCATCGAGCTCAGACCGGAAGTTAAATTCCTCGGCTTCTAGAGCATCGAAACCAACCTTCCGCCGCGCCGGAGGGCGTTCCGGCGCACCTGCCCAGCCTCAACATAAGCCCGCCATGCCCTCCAAGTCTGTTGGGCCCGTTCGTCCTGCCAAGCGCCCGGTCGTCGGCTCGCAGCTGGGGGGACGCCCCGCTTCTAAAAAGACGAGTCGTCCGGCTCCGCGTCCTTCGGTGACGCCCAAGCCGGCGATGGGCACCAAGACCTCCCGACCCATGGCGACGCCCAGGCCTTCGCTGGGAGCTCGTGCGCCGCATGCCGGCCGTACGTTGGCTGGCACTAAGCCGCGTTCACTGACATCGGTGCCCGCTGCCAAGGCGTCTTCGGCAAAAAAGGGCATCAATCCTCTGTCATCGCTCGGTGCCATGGCAGGTAAGGCGACCGACGCCGCTTCTGCCATTAAGGGTAAGGGCAAGATTGCGGGCGGCATCCTAGCGGCCGTGGCCGTACTTGCCATTATTGCCATCGTCGTCATCAACTCCGGCCTGTTCTCCGCCACCGATATTCAGATTCATGGCAGCGAGCATGTGACCAAGCACGACGCCATGCAGCTCATCAGTCTTCCCGAGAACACGTCGCTCTTTAACGTGGATCCCGATCAGATCACCGAGGGCCTTAAACAAAACCCGTGGGTCTCGGGTGTGGATGTCCAGCGCCAGTTTCCCCATACGCTTATCATCACGCCGACGGAGCGTAAAGTTACCGCCATTGCGTATATCAGCTCCGACGACCTTGCCTGGGCTATCGGAGACGATGACACCTGGATCGCTCCGCTTTCGACGTCTGTCGAGGTGGACGACCAGGGGAACGTCATTACATCGGGGGAAGGTGCCAACACCCTGACCGGCATCGATGCGGCCTTGGCGCTTGCCAAGCACTACGGCGCCGTGCTGTTGACTGATGTCTCGGCCGATGTCGCACCGGTTTCGGGTCGGGCGGTGAGCTCCAAGGCCGTCAAGGCCGGCCTGGATTACGCACGCGGTTTTTCGAGCGAGTTCTTGGACCAGGTGAAGGATATTTCCACACCTTCCGTTGAGGCTATCTCGGCAAATCTCGACAACGGCGTCGAGGTGTCGCTGGGCGATTCGGACGATATCGCCAAGAAAGAACGCATCGTGACCAAGCTGCTTTCGCAGGTAGAGGGCGTAACCTATATCAATGTGCGCTCTCCAGGCAACTACACGTTTAGGAACGCACCGACCGCCTAGCATCCTAAATGGCTTTGTTGAGGGGCCATACCACGCCGTTTATCTGGTTTGTTTGGTTTTCACGGTCAATTATTTGACTGATACGTTCATAATGTGCAAACATAATACGGTTTACCTTTGCATTTACTTTCAACCTGAAGGTTAATGTGCGCAGGGGTCAACCCATGCTATGGCTATAACCTTTGTTCGGAGGACCGACATGCACGAGACAGAGATCAACAACTACCTTGCCGTCATTAAGGTGGTCGGCGTCGGCGGCGGCGGTACCAACGCGGTCAATCGAATGATCGAAGAGGGCATCCGCGGCGTCGAGTTTGTTGCCATCAACACCGATGCCCAGGCGCTCGCGATCTCTGATGCCGATATCAAGGTGCACATCGGCACCGACCTTACCCGCGGCCTGGGCGCCGGCGCCAACCCCGAGGTTGGCCGCAAGGCTGCCGATGAGTCCCGCGACGATATCGCCGAGGCGCTCGCTGGCGCCGACATGGTGTTCATCACCTGCGGCGAGGGCGGTGGTACCGGTACCGGCGCCGCTCCCATCGTTGCCGATATCGCGATGAACGAGGTCGGCGCGCTGACCGTCGCCGTCGTGACCAAGCCCTTTACCTTCGAGGGTCGCAAGCGCAAGAAGAGCGCCGAGGAGGGCATCAAGACCCTCTCCGATTGCGTCGACACCATGATCGTTATCCCTAACGACAAGCTGCTCGACATCGCCGAGAAGAAGACCACGATGCTCGAGGCCTTCGCAATTGCCGATGGCGTCCTTTCCCAGGGCACCCAGGGCATCACCGACCTCATTACCGTCCCGGGTATCATCAACCTGGACTTCGCCGATGTTAAGACCATCATGAAGCAGGCTGGTACCGCCATGATGGGTATCGGTACCGCTTCTGGGGACACCCGTGCCGTCGACGCTGCCCAGCAGGCTATCTCCAGTCCGCTGCTCGAGAGCTCCATCGATGGCGCCACGCGCGTCCTGCTTTCCATCGCCGGCTCCAAGGACCTGGGCATCCAGGAGATCAGCGACGCCGCCGACGTTGTCGCCAATGCTGTCGATCCCGAGGCCAACATCATCTTCGGTACCGTTGTTGACGAGTCCCTGGGCGACCAGGTGCGCATCACCGTTATCGCCACGGGCTTCTCCGACTCCAACGTCAACCGTCAGGACGAGCTCTTCGCTGCCCAGCAGTCCCAGAGCAAGGCCGCTGCTTCTGCTGAGCCGCAGCGCACCGCTCCGGCTGCCAGCCCCGCTCAGGCTGCCCCGACTCGCAACGTCGGTGGTACCGAGCTGCCCAACTTTGGCAACGATCAGTTTGAGCTTCCCGACTTCCTCAAGCGCGGCAGCTTCTAAGTCGTTCTTCGCATTGTTTTGCACAGGGGCGCGTCCGTATGGATGCGCCCTTTTTGTTTCTCGTTTGTAAACGAAAGCCTCCAATCTCCTTACGTTCCCTTTACGTTTGGTCCCTACCGCTGCGGGTATCCTTTTAATGAAGTATGGCAGCCGTATGACACGGACTGCTGCGGCTTCGCCGCGATACTTGTGTTATTAGGAGGCTTTAGTATGGCAGCACGTGCGGACAACGTTTCGCGTGTCGACCATGATGGAGTTACGTTGGTAGAGGGCGCGACGCACGATGTCCGTTTTGCCTTTACCGAGCGCACCGGTGGTGTTTCCGAAGATGCGTACTCCTCACTCAATCTGGGCTCGCATGTAGGCGATGACCCCTTTGCCGTTCAAGAAAATCGTCGTCGAGCGCTCGAAGCCATGGGCGCCGCTGAGTGCGAGCATAATCTGCTCGTGCCCAATCAAGTACATGGTGACCACGTCGTGACGGTGACCTCGAACGGTGCCGATGATCTCGAGAGCATTCGTGAGCAGATTGCCGAGGGCTGTGATGCCCTCGTCTGTACGGCCCATGAGGTGCCCGTGATGCTCTGCTTTGCCGATTGTGTTCCCGTGGTGCTGGTGGCTCCCGGCGGCTTTGCCGTGGTGCATTCTGGCTGGAAGGGCACGATTGCGCGTATTTCCGCCAAAGCCTGCCAGGCGCTTTGTGAGGCGGCTGACTGCACGCCGGAGGACATCTCTGCCTATATTGGGCCCCATATCCTGGGCGACGAGTATGAGGTGTCCCAAGAACTTATGGATCGCTTTGCCGCCGAGTTCGCGTGCATCGATGCTACCGTTTCCCGTATGCTCGATCTTTCCGCCGCCATTCGCGAGGCGCTGGTGGATGCCGGTGTCGATGTGAACGGCATTGTGGACACCAAACTTTCCACCGTTCGTCAGAACGACCGCTTTTATTCCTACCGCAACGAGGGCGGCACCTGTGGGCGCCATGCTGCGATCGGCGTGATGCTATGAGAAAGATCGCATCGGTCCTGAGTGCGGCAGTGCTCACGCTCACGCTGTGCGCCTGCTCCTCGGGATCTTCTACGACTTCTATTACCGTTGCCGGCTCTACGACGTGCCTTCCCATTGCTGAGATTGCCGCCGAGGGCTTTAAAGAGGAGACCGGCATCGACGTGCTCGTCTCCGGCCTTGGCTCATCTGCTGGCATCGAAGCTGTTAGCGCCGGCACCGCCGATATCGCCAGCTCCTCTCGTGGCCTCAACGCCGATGAGCAAGACCTGGGCCTGACCCCGATCGTAATCGCGCACGACGGCATCGCAGTCATCGTGAACGACGACAACCCGGTCGACAATCTCTCGACCGAGCAGCTCCGCGATATTTATGCCGGCAAGATCACCAACTGGAAAGAAGTCGGCGGAGAGGACCTGAAGATTCAGGTTATCAACCGCGACGAGGCGTCCGGTACGCGCGAAGCCTTCCGCACTATCGTGATGGACGGCACGCCGTTCGATCGTCGCTCGGCCGTTCTTTCGGGCACGGGCCAGGTACGCGATGTCGTGTCCCGCTCGCGTGGCGCCATTGGCTACATCTCGCTGGGTTTTGTCGAGAGTCTCAATGCCAAGACCTCGGTTAAGGCGGTTTCGGTCAACCATGTCGAGGCATCCGAGAAGACGGTCGCAAGTGGCGGCTATCCCATCTCGCGTGACCTTTACTTCTTTGTGAAGGGGACGCCTTCGCAGCAAGCGCAGGATTACATCGACTATGTGACGTCCGAAAAGATGGACAAGCAGATTCGCGAGGCGGGCTTTATTCCCGTCACCAACGACGGAAAGGGGAGTGAGTAGCGTGGAAGCACAGGAAACCCCCCAGATTGAGCAGGAGACCCAGGCGCCCAAAAAGCGTGAGTTGGCGTTGGTGTCGCGCAGCACCTATCTTAAGGAGAAGGCGCTGCAGTGGATCTTCTTTGCCTGCGCGTTTTTGGCGGTCGTCACCGTCATCCTGATTTTTGTCTTTACCACGTACTCGGCGCTGCCGGTCTTTACCGACATCGGCCTGGCGGACTTCTTTAGCTTTACGTGGGCGCCCTCTGAGGGTCACTACGGCATTATGTCGCTGCTGGCGGGTTCTGGTCTGGTGACGGTCGGTGCGCTCGCCATGGGCGTGCCCCTGGGTGTGGGTACGGCCGTGTATCTGGTCGAGATCGCCAGCAAGCGCGTGCGCAAGCTCATCAGCCCTGCCGTCGACCTGCTGGCGGGTATTCCCTCCATCATCTACGGTTTCTTTGGCATGATCATCATCCGTCCGTTTATCGCGCAGCTGACCGGCGGCCTTGGCTTTGGCGCGCTGACAGCGTGGTTCGTGCTCGCCATCATGATCGTCCCCACCATCACCACGCTCACCATCGATGCCCTCAATTCCATTCCCATGGGCATTCGCGAGGCATCCTATGCCATGGGTGCCACCAAGTGGCAGACCATCTACAAGGTCGTGCTGCCTGCAGCTAAGCTGGGCATCGTCGATGCGATTGTCTTGGGCATGGGGCGTGCCATCGGCGAGACCATGGCCGTGCTCATGGTCGTGGGCAACGCTCCGGTCATCCCGGACAGCATCTCGAGCCCCATCTCGACGCTCACGAGCCAGATCGCGCTCGACATGAGCTATTCCTCGGGCCTGCACCGCTCGGCTCTGTTTGGCATGGGCGTGGTCCTGTTTATCATCTCCGCTGCACTGGTGGGTATCGTCCGCCTGATTTCCAAGAAGAGGGGGTAGGCTATGTCCGATTCCGTTGACACGATGGTCGATACGACCTCGTCGCGCGAGCGCATCAAGCGTGCCCTTTCCCATGGCAAGAAGGGCCGCATCAACAAGGACCTCTCCAACAAGATCATGCTCGGCGTGTTTCGCGCCGCGGCCTATATCACCACGCTGGTGCTGATCGCCATCATCGCCTACGTGGTCATCAACGGCCTGCCGCATATCTCGCTCGACTTTATCTTTGGCTGGCCGCAGGGCGTAAACGCCGAGGGTGGCATTTGGCCCACGATCGTCTCGACCGTCTACGTGACGGCGCTCGCCATGCTCATCTGCACGCCGGTTGCCGTCTTGGCTGCGGTCTATCTGGCCGAGTACGCCAAGCAGGGCAAGGTCGTCGACATCATTCGCTATGCTGCCGATGCCCTGGCCTCGGTGCCCTCCATTGTTATGGGCCTCTTTGGCTACGCCTTGTTTGTCGAGGCCATGGGTCTGGGCCTTTCGATGGTCTCGGCTGCCTTGGCGCTGGCACTTCTGATGCTGCCCATCGTCATGCGCACCACCGAGGAGGCAATCCGCGCCGTTCCGCGTTATATCCGTTGGGGTGCATACGGCCTGGGCGCCACCAAGTGGCAGGTCGTCTCCAAGATCGTGCTTCCTTCGGCTTTTGGCCGCATCGCCACCGGAATCGTGCTTGCCATCGGCCGCGCCATCGGCGAGACCGCGGTGGTGCTCTACACCATGGGTCAGGCCATCAACCTGCCTATCTCGCCGCTCGATTCCGGTCGTCCCATGACCGTTCACCTTTATCTGCTTGCCAATGACGGCATCAACATGAACGCAGCCTACGGCACTGCGCTTTTGCTGATGGCGATTATTTTGGCCTTCAACCTGTTTGCGCGCTATCTGTCGCGCAAGCGCCGCTAGTTAAGGAGTCCCATGTCCGTCTATCAGTCCGCTCCCACGCCGGAGCAAGCGGCCATCACGGCCAAGGATTTCAACTTTTGGTACGGTGACTTTCACGCGCTGACGGGGCTTGACCTCAACATCGCCAAAAACGCCATCACCTCGTTTATCGGCCCTTCGGGCTGCGGCAAATCGACGTTTTTGCGCTGCATCAACCGTATGAACGACCTTATCGAGGGTACGCGCGTCGAGGGCACCATGACGCTCGACGGCAACGATATCTATGCCGAGGGCGTCGACCCGGTCGACCTTCGCCGTCGCGTGGGCATGATTTTTCAGCAGCCCAACCCGTTTCCCAAATCCATCTACGAGAATGTCGCTTTTGGCCCTCGTCTGCAGGGTGTGACTAGCAAAAGCGACCTCGATGACATCGTGGAAGAATCGCTTAAGCGCGCCAACCTCTGGAAAGAGGTATCCAATCAGCTCAACAAGGATGGTTTGGCGCTCTCGGGCGGTCAGCAGCAGCGTCTGTGCATCGCGCGTGTGCTTGCGGTGCAGCCCGATGTCCTGCTGATGGACGAGCCCTGCTCCGCCATCGACCCCACGTCCGTCTCTAAGGTCGAGGATCTGATGGCCGAGCTGGCGCCCGAGATGACGATCATCATCGTCACGCATTCTATGCAGCAGGCCGCTCGTATTAGCGACTACACCGCATTTTTCTTGCAGGAAGTTGCCGGCGAGCCCGCCACGCTCATCGAGTATGGTCAAACCGACGCGATCTTCACCAGCCCGGTGGATTCACGGACGGAAGACTATATCACCGGCCGCTTTGGCTGATCGGTGCGACTAGTCCCAAGCCGATCGGACCTGGTCCGGTGCGTATTCACTGTGCGGGCGGCATGACCGCACCCAACTGATTGGAGTGAACCATGCGCAAACTGTTTTCCCGTCAGCTCATCGAAGCCCGTCACGAGATGCTGAGCATCTACGAGGCCGTCGATCTGGCTCTTCACGACGCCGTGAAGGCCTATGTGACCGATGACCGCAAGCTCGCCACCAAGACCAAGAAGCGCACGCTCTCGATCGATGCGCGCTGCGCCAACTTGGAGGCCGTGTGCTACAACCTGATCGCTACGCAGTCGCCGGTCGCCTCCGACTTCCGCTTGCTGCAGACGATCATCTACGTCGACTTTAACCTGCAGCGCATGACCGATAAGGTTCGCCAGGTCTGCCGCGCCACGCGTCATATGGTCAAGGCCGACATCTCGCTGCCTCAGGAGCTTGTCGGTACGGTTGAGGCCGAGGCCGAGGCTGTTTACCAGGTGCTGGGTTCGTCGCTTTCCGCGCTCGTCACCAACGACATGTCCATCATCTGCAACCTGGCCGTCGAGGACGAGCCGGTGCATGCGGCGTACGAGAAGTTCTTCCGTACCTTCAACCGCATGGACACGGGCGATTTTATGGACGACGACAGCAACTATGACGATCTGCGCCGCGCCATTATGGTTTCGCGCTATCTCGATCGTATCGCATCGATTTCCATCGATGCCGCCTGCCGTCTGACGTTCCTTTTGACGGGCCAGCGCATGACTGCCGGCGATATCGCCCGCACGGACGAGGACGAGCTCGAGAGCATGCGCGTGCCTTCGGGTGAGGGCGTCATCATGAGGCCTGCCGTCGATGCGCACTATGTTGCCAAAGTGCCCGCTAACGAGGTGAGCGAGGGTCTCCGCTATCTGCTTGAGCACCTCGAGGACGAGGACGACTCCGAGGACGACGAGGAGTAGGGTGGCCCCGTTCGTCGAAAGATTGTAAATACCTAAGTGAGCGCGGCCTTGCACATGCGAGGCCGCGCTCTTGCGTTAGCATGGGACTACTTGTTTGGCTGTAAGCGGAGGCGATTGGCAATGGATAACTATTTGGACTTGATGCGCGCTCGCCGCGAGCAGATTCTGGAGCGTTTTTATGCGGCACTCGATCGCGCGGGCCGTCCCCACGATGCCGCGCGCCTGATTGCCGTCTCCAAGACTGTTGGCGTCGATGAGACCGTTGCCGCTATTCAGGCGGGGTATCGCCATTTTGCCGAGAACCGCCCGCAGGAGCTCGTTCGCAAGCTTGCGGGCCTCGCAGAGCATCCGGAGCTACCCGAGGTGCGCTTCGATATGATCGGCAACCTGCAGACCAACAAGATCAATGCGGTTCTGGGCTCGGCCGAGCTGATACATTCGGTAGGCTCGCTGCATTTGGCTCAGGCCATTTCGAGCCGTGCGGTCCGCAAGATTGAGGCGGGCGAGCTCTCCGGCCCCCAGCGCGTGCTGATCGAGGTCAATGTGAGCGGCGAGGAGTCCAAGGGCGGCTTTTCGCCCGACGAGGTCCGAGACGCCGCAGGTGAGCTTGCGGAGCTTGAGGGAATTTGTGTGCAGGGCCTTATGACTATGGCGCCCCGGGGGAATAAGGATGTGGCGCGCCGCACCTTTGCCGGACTTCGCGAGCTAAGGGATGAGCTTGAGGCGACGCACTCCGACCTGAGCCTGCCCGAACTTTCCTGCGGCATGAGCGAGGACTTTGAGCCTGCCCTTGAGGAAGGCTCTACGCTCGTTCGCCTGGGCAGGGTAGTATTTAGCCCGGAGTTTGCAGTAAAATAAGGCTCTGAAGTGCGCACTGATTATCAGAGCGCCTGCACTAAACCGCGAGAGGACACAACCATGGGCTTCCTTGACGAGATTAAAAATAAGATGCACCTGGGCGGCCAGCAGGGTTACGACCAGGGTTATGGTCAGGACGACGACTACGGCTACGATGATGGCTATGACGACGGCTACCAGAATAACGGTTACAGCGGTGCCTCGGGCGAGGGCTTCTACACCCAGGACGAGCCGAGCAACGGCCTGTTGGGTCAGACGCGCCGCGGCGAGGCCGAGTCGGTGGCCGTGTACACGCGCTCCGGTCAGCTGGTCGGCGACGATTCTCGCCACGCCACGACCTACAACCCGCCATCGCGCTCGCAGGAGACGGTTGCGGGCGGTTATCGTCCCGGTGCCTACGACACGCCGTCGAGCTACGCCGAGAGCACACGTGCCCGCGCCGCTGCCCCCGCGCCTGCTCCCTCACCGAGCGATGCCTCGGCGTATGCGAGCAACATCATCAACGCTACGCCGCAGCTGCCGGCCTATGTCCTGCGCCCCGAGAGCTATGACGACGTGGAGACCGTCGTGCGCCGCGTGCGCACCAAGCAGCCTGTCGCGCTGATTTTTGTGGGCGTTCGTACCGAGGTCGCCAAGCGCGTCCTAGACTTCTCTTACGGCTTTGCCTGCGGCCTGGGTGCCACAGTCAAAGAGGTGGGCGATCGAGTGTTTATGGTGCTGCCCGCCGGTTGCGAGGTCAAGGATTCGGACCTCAAAAAGCTCCGTGCCGACGGCTACCTTAAGTAAAAGCAAGACGAGGAGATTCTCATCAACATCTACACCATTGTCCAGCTGGTCAATACGCTGTTCAACTTTTACTCCACGCTCATTGTGGTCTACTGCCTTATGACGTGGATTCCTATGAAGCAGGGTGGATTGCTACAGGATATCGCCGCTGTTCTCGATAGCGTGTGCGGCCCGTGGCTTAATTTGTTCCGCCGGTTTATCCCGCCCATGGGCGGCGTCGATTTTTCACCGGTCGTTGCGATTATTGCGTTGCAGTTGGTGCAGAAGCTGGTTCTGCAACTTCTTATAGGTATACTCATATAAAACTTTAGTAACTCACGTCGGGCGCGCGGCGCCAAGGCGAAGATAAAGGAGAACTTGTTATGGCTATTACCCCTGCTGACATTCAGGCTCAGACCTTCTCTGAGGCCAAGCGCGGCTACGATCCCGCCGAGGTCGACGTCTTCCTGGAGACCCTGTCCTCTGAGGTCGACGCCATGCTCGCCAAGATTGTCGATCTTAAGGGTCGTCTGACCGCCACCGAGCAGCAGCTCGCCGATACGCAGGCCCAGCTTGCTCAGGCTCAGGACGCTGCCGCGCAGGCCGTTCCCGCCGCCCCTGTGGCCGCTCCCGCACCCGACTTCTCCGCTCAGGAGCGCCAGATCTCCGCTGCCCTGATTGCTGCCCAGCAGACCGCCGAGGGCATTGTCAACGACGCCAACGAGAACGCTGACCGCATCCGCAACGAGGCCGACGCCAAGGCCCGCGAGGTCATCCGCCAGGCCCTGACCGAGAAGCAGGCCGAGCTTGAGGAGATCGACCGTCTTAAGGCTTCCCGCGAGGAGTTCAAGGCCGAGTACCTCAAGCTCATCCAGCACTTCATGGACGATGCTCAGAACTCCTTCCCGTCCGATCTCATGGCTTCCACGCCGGTCGGTTCCGCTGCTTCTCCGGCTGTGACCGTTCCTGCTGCCGAGCCGCTGCCCGTCGCCGAGCCGGTTATCCCCGTTGCCGATCCCTTTGCACCGATCGACAACTTCGCCGCCGACGACCTGGACTAACATCCAGCTATCATTTAGCGCCTAGAAAGGGCCCGCAGCTTGCGGGTCCTTTTTTGTGGCTGTTGCAGTCTGCAAAACAAAACGCCGAGTTCTGCGTTTGAGGGCACAGAACTCGGCGAACGGGTGGGCGGTCAAAGGTAGATTTAAGGCATGTCCCAAATATCTACTTGAGGAGGAAGTCGGGGAGGGGAATGGTGCGGGCCTCGCGCTGCTCGGGGCCGGCGATATGGTCGGCAGGATAGCCGCAGACGAGCATATGATAGGGATAGATACCCTCGGGCAGGCTGAACTGCTCACAGGCCACCTCGGGCTTAAAATGGCACACCCAGCACGTACCCAGGCCCTGCTCCTCCGCCTCCATCATCATCTGGTCGCAGACAATCGAGGTGTCGATGGCACTGGAGTTCATCTGGTCATAAGGACGCACCCAAGCATCGTCGGTAACGCTGCAAATAAGAAAGATAAGCGGAGCCCCAAAGATAGACCCATCACGAGCAAAGCGCGGCTGACAAGCAGCAGCCTTTTCCAACAACTCCGGAGTATCAAGCACCATCACACGGCTTGGATGATTATTGCAAGCAGAAGGAGCAATACGCCCCGCCTCAACAATGGCATCCACCACAGCCTGCTCAACAGAACGATCCTCAAACAAACGACAAGAATAACGACCCCGAGCCAGATCCAAATACGACATACAAGCCCTCCAACAATTAAAAATCAAACAAATCCAAAGTAACCCAAAGAGTACCCAAGGCAGCAATCAGCCAAACGCTCATCATGGGCCAAAGTGTCCGAACGGGCACCAAAGGTCCCTTCAGCCAAACCCCCATTGCGCTAAAACTATCAGCCAGAGTTCCAATGGTGGTACGTAAGGCGAAGGGCCGGCCACGGTTTACTTTCGAACGACTCTGCAAAGCAGCCGGAGTGAGAAAGCAAACCGTGGCCGGCCCTTCGCCGGTGGGATACGTACAGCTAATTAACTGTTCTTCATGACAATCGAATCCACGACATCAGCCACATTCTCGCAGCAGTCAGCGCAGTACTCCAGGAAGGCGTAGACGTCACGCCAAGCGATAACCTCGAGCGGATCCTTGCCGTTGACATGCAGGTTGCGCATAGCGTTGATGTAGAGCTCGTCGGCCTCGGACTCAATCGTGTTGATCTGGATGACGAGTTCGCGCAGGGTCTTGGACTTGCGGTAGTTGGGTAGCTCGACCATCAGGTCCTTCATGGCGCGGCAGGCGTCGGTCACCTTGTGGGCGATCACGATGGCATCGGGATGGATGCTCTGGATGTTGGTGAAGTAGACGCGCTGCACGACGCCTTCGATACGGTCAAGCACAGTGTCGAGCGAGCAACTCATCAGGTCCAGGTCCTCGCGCTCAAGCGGGGTGATAAAGGCAGTGAGCAGGGCATCCTCGAGCTCATGGTGCTTCTTGTCGGCCGCATGCTCAATCGCATGCATCTCCTCGAGCATGTCGTGGATCTGCGCGGGATCAAAGTTCTCGAAAATCTTGATGAGCAACTCTGCGGCCTGGACGGCAAGATCGGCACAGGCGACGTAGTTGTCAAAGTAGAACGAATCGGGTTTCTTTGCCATGAGTGGGTCCTTTCGAGGCGAAGACGGGCGGGCGAAGTATTACGGTCCGGATGGACGCTCGGTTTGACTAGATGAACATCATGAACAGCTTGGCCATGACAAAGCTGATGAGTCCGCAGGCGGGGAAGGTGAAAAACCAGGTGAACATCATGTCCTTGACCACGCCAAAGTTGATGGCCGAAAGGCGCTTGACGGCGCCGACGCCCATGATGGCGCAGGTCTTGATGTGGGTGGAGGACACAGGAATACCGGTAAGGGTGGCAAGCAGCAGATTCGCGGCGCCTGCGAGGTCGGCGGAGAAGCCCTGATACTTCTCGAGCTTGACCATGCTCTGGCCGACGGACTTGATGATGCGCTCGCCGCCCACGCTGGTGCCGATGCCCATGGTGGCCGAGCACAGCAACATGATCCAGATGGGGATGCCGGCATCGCCGACGCTCGTCTGGCCGTTGGCGAAGGCCACGCCTAAAAAGAGCACGCCGATGAATTTCTGTCCATCCTGCGCGCCGTGCATAAAGCTCATGGCCGCAGCGCTCGCGATCTGAGCGTATTTAAAGAAGACGTTTGCACGTCGCCTATTGGCGGCGGCAAACAGAATCGAGACGAGTTTGCACAGGATCCAGCCCATGACAAAGCCCAGACCGATGGAGAGCGCCAGGCCGTAGATGACCTTCATCCACTCGTGGACGTTGACGCTGTTCGCGCCGCCGAGGGCGATAGCGGCACCGGTCAGGCCGGCGATAAGGCTGTGGCTTTGCGAGGTGGGGATACCAAAACGCGATGCCGTGGCACCGTAGACGACAATGGAGAACAGAGCCGCGCAGAGGCATGCAAGCGCCATGGTGCTGTTTCCGCCAAAGTCGACGATATGTGAGATAGTGTTGGCGACGCTCGCGTTAAAGTGCGTCATGATGAGCACGCCCAAGAAGTTGAATGCGGCGCTCATGAGAATGGCGGCGCGGGCGGGCATGCAACGCGTAGTGACGCAGGTCGCGATGGCGTTGGGCGCGTCGGTCCATCCGTTGACGAAGATGGCGCCGAGCGCGAGAATCACGGTGACGGCAAGGACTGGGTTCGACACAATTTGGCCGAGGAAGGTTGAGAACGTTACGTCCATATATGGGCTTTCTCGAAGTTTGCAGACACGTTACAAAAACATGATAAATCGTATCACCTCCTGTGGGTTTCTTTCCCGAGTTCTGATGGGAGAAGTGAATTTTTTGGCACTAAAATTGAATATTAGCCCTGTTGACCGCGGGTATTCTTTTTGCTAACACGCCATGAGGACACGTGTGCGCGCCCCAACACCCCAAAACCACAGCCTGTTCGCTTTACAACATGCAAACATGCGTTCGATAATAGGGGGCATGGAATATCGACAGACAGACGGCAAAACTCGGCGCGTGCACAAGCAGTATGTGGACGTTGTGGCTCGCATCCTCGCGGGCGGACAGGTCGTGCCGGTCACCGTCTGCTGGGTCGACGGCCGTTGTTTTACGATCGACGAAATTATCTCGACCACTGGGTTTGGCCTGATGGTCCACGGCATCCGTACGGCAACATATAAGGTGCGTTTTGGCGGGCACGCGACCGAGTTGTATCTGGAGGACCAGACGCGCGAGCGGGCGGACGGCTCGCAGGCGCACGTGATGCGTTGGTGGGTCTGGGCCTTTGATCGTACGCTTGAGGGCGAGCGCCGTAGGTAAGGACGTACAGCATTCGGGTACAATGACAGGAATCTTGTCACCTACGGCGCTGTCGTGCGCTTTTTGAAAGGACGAAGTATGAACGATATTCAGGGCTATCAGAACGGCCCCATTGAGACCGGCGCAAGTCGCGCCAAAGAGATGTCGCCGCGCGCGTACAATCTCGCCATGTCTGCCCTGATCTTCTTGGGCTTTTGCGCCATGGGCGCCGGCGCCTACTTTACGAGCACCATGTCGTTTGCGCGCATGATGATGAGCGGGGCCGCCTTGCCGCTGGTCTTTGGCTCGTTAATTTTGACCATCGTCGGCATGGTCATGATGTCGGCCGCCGCCAGCAAGCAGTCCGTGGGCCTGTCCCTTGTGGGCTACGTAATCTTTGCGAGCACCTTTGGCCTGACCGCGTCGTTTGGCCTTGCCAACTACGACCTGCCCACCATCAACACTGCCTTTATCGCCACCGCTGCCATCACCTTTGTCTTCGGTGCGCTGGGCGTGACCTTCCCCAAGTTCTTCCAGCGTGTGTACGGCATTGGTTTTGGCATCCTGCTTGCCACGATTCTGGTCGAGATCGTGCTGATGTTCATGGGCGTCTCGCAGACCATCACCGACCTGATCGTGATCGTGGTGTTCGCCGGCTTTATTGGCTACGACACCTATGTTGCCACGACGGTGCCGCCCACGCTGCCCAACGCCGTGCTCATGGCATCCAACCTGTTCGTGGACATCATCAATGTGTTCCTGCGCATCCTGAACATCCTCGGTCGTCGCGACTAGTGCCAAATTGCAGCGGTGCTTGCCTCGCGTGCAAATCGATACGAAAGGCGGTTCTTCGGGGCCGTCTTTTTTGTGCGCGGCGGGGTATGATGGATGGGAAAAAGCCGATAGCGGCAGCGACAGGAAAGGTGGCCACGTATGGCAGATGTCGACAACAGGAACCGTAACCGCAGGTCTAACCGAGCGGGTCAGCCCAATCCCAAGCGCGAGGCGCGTGCCAAGGCTGCCGAGCGCCATGTGGCGGCTGTGTCCGAGGTTTGCGCCAAGGACATCGAACGTTCGCTTGCCGGCGTGCGCGAGTTCGATGGTATGCCTGCCGGCTTTGTCGCGGCGATGAAGGCCAAGGCCCAAGCGGCTACGGCTGCCGAGGAGCCGGTTGCCGAGGTTGTGGAGACTGGCGCTGCCGAGGTTGAGGCTGCCGAGGTGGAGACTGCGGTCGAGCCTGAGGTGGCGCTCGAGTCCACCGGGTCGGCCGACGAGGTTGAGTCCGCGCCCGCGGAGGAGGCTGCTCCGGTCCTGCCCGAGGTCACTGTGCTTGATGCCTCCGCTACGCAGGCAATCCTCGATAACGGCCGCGGCTATGCGCAGTTCTGCGATATGGCCGTGCTTGCCTTTGCCTCGTTCACCAACCCTGGCGGTGGCTACATCCAGGGCTACCTGGGCCAGGAGGCCACGCTCTGCGCCGATTCGTACCTGTACAACGTGCTCGACAAGCAGCGCAAGTGGTACGGCGAGAACCGTCGCCGCAACATCAACTGCGAGCTGTACCGCAATCGTGCGCTGGTGGTGCCCGCCGTGCGCTTCGACCGCAACCACGTGCACGCATACGCCGATGTGATCGTTGCCGCCGCACCCAACGTCAAGCGTGCCCGTCAGGAGTACCGCGTGAGCGACGACGCCCTGTTGGATGCCCTGCGCGACCGTATCCGCTTTGTCCTTGCCATCTGCGATGAGCTGGGTCGCGAGAAGCTCGTGCTGGGTGCTTGGGGCTGCGACAACAACGGCTTTGACGCCGAGGCCGTGGCAGAGCTCTTCCGCGAGGAGCTCGCATCGGGCGACTTCAAGGTCAAGCAGGTGTTCTTTGCCGTGCCTTCTACGCGCTGGGATGAGGACTTCGCCAAGTTTGAGCACGTGCTGGCAAGCTTCCCCGAGCGTAACGAGGAGTCCTATGCCCAGGTTGCCGCCCGCGCCGCAGCCGCTCGTGCCGCCGAGCAGGCCCAGGCTGCCGCCGAGGACGATGAGGACGATGACGATTGGCGCAAGTACCTGTAATCGGTACGTGCCGACAGATAGGTCGAGCCGGCGGGAGGGCTGCTCCCGTCGGCTTTTTACTAAAGGAAGGGCTTACGATGAAAAACGTTCTGTGCTTTGGTGACAGCAATACCTATGGCTATGATCCGGCTGGTATGCGCGACGGCACCGCGGTGCGCTATGCGCAGAGTGTGCGCTGGTGCGGCGTGGCACAGCGTGACCTGGGCGAGGGCTGGCATGTGATTGAGGAGGGGCTTAACGGCCGCACGACGGTGCGCGACGATATGTGCCATCTGGACACTAACCTCAACGGTATTCGCGCGCTTCCGATGCTGCTCGAGGCCCATAAGCCGCTGGACGCCATTGTGATCATGCTGGGCACCAACGACTGTAAGACGGTCTTTAACGTGACAGCTTCCGATATCGCCCGTGGCGCCATGGCACTGATTCGCGCCGTTCGCGCGTTTCCGTGGACCGACGCCGCGCCTTGTCCGCGCATTCTGTTGATGGCTCCTATCAAGATCAAGCCGCAGATCGCCGATGTGTATATGACCGACTTTGACGAGCATTCCGTTGAGGCATCTGAGCATTTTGGCGAGTACTATGCGCACGTGGCCGAGCAGTTTGGCTGCGACTTTTTGAATGCCGCCGATTTTGCCGAGCCGGGCGATATCGACTACCTGCATATGATGCCCGAAAGCCACGAGAGCCTGGGCCACGCCGTGGCAGCCAAGCTCCAGGAGATGCTCGGTGAGTAGCGCGACCCCAAGCCACCGCAAAGGTACCTTTGCGGTGGCTTGATTCGTCTGTTTGTCTTGATCTGTAACAGTTGTAAGGCCGAAAACGGGCTAGATGTTACAGATTGAGATTATTTAGGTCGATATCGGTCGTTTGTCTCGATCTGTAACATCTAGGGTCGATTTTGCCGAGTTACTGTTACAGATTGAGATTATCTTCTCAGCGGAATTTGAATGTCTCGATCTGTAACAGGTGGGCCGAAAAATGGACTCTAACTGTTACAGATCGAGATGTTTGTGGGAACTACCGTAAAGGTGCCTGTCCCCTTTGCGGTGGTTTTGGGCTGCGAATCTTAATACTGCCACATGTGGTTGACGGGGCCGGAACCTTTGCCCATGTCAAAGCCGGCAGCGAGAGCGCCGGTTAGGTAGGCCTTGCCGGCGTTGACGGCGTCGGCAAGTTCCATGCCCTGGGCCAGCGCGCAGGCGATGGCGGACGAAAGCGTACAGCCGGTGCCATGTGTGTTGTCGGTCTCGATGCGCTTGTGGCGGAACCACGTGGTGAGCGGATCGCCCAGGTGGTTACCCTCGTCATCGAGTGGCGCGGGCTCTGCGAGCACATCGTTGGCCTCGTTGACAAAATGCCCGCCCTTAACGAGGGATGCGCAGCCAAAGCGGCGAGTGAGGAGCATGGCGGCGTTTTGCTGCGTGCGCTCGGAATCGACCTCGTAGTCGAGCAGCGCCATGGCCTCGGGAATGTTGGGCGTGATGACGGTCGCCAGCGGGAACAGGCGACGTGTGAGCGCCTCAGCGGCATCCTCGGCAATGAGGCGGGCGCCCGAAGTGGCGACCATGACGGGATCGACGACCACGTTGGTTGCGTTCCATGCGCTTAGGCGGTCAGCGATAACTTCGATAATCTCGATGGACGAAACCATGCCGATTTTGATCGCGTTGGGGCGAATATCGTCAAAGACGGCGTCAATTTGCGCAGCGACGATATCGGGGGAGATATTCTGCACGGCGGTGACACCGAGCGTGTTTTGTGCGGTGATAGCGGTGATGGCTGTCTCGGCATACAGGCGGTGCGCCGTGATGGTCTTAATGTCTGCCTGAATGCCGGCGCCACCGCTGGAATCGGATCCTGCGATGGATAGAACGGCAGGTACCTTGCTACGATCCATGTTCGCTCCCTTGTTCGGTTGGATTCAAATGGGTCTTCTACCTGCATTATAAAGTTGCCCGGGCCGGCTGTATGCCGATCCCGGGCTGGTGGTGCAATCTTTACGCAAATGTTAGCAAATGTTCACACGTCAACAATTGACGGGCCCCGCAGCAGGCTTGCGGGCGATTGCCTCGTAAAGGCTAGTCCTCCATGCCGAGGTCGATCGTCGTGCCCTCGAACACCTTGTTGACGGTGCGGACGGCGCACATCTTGCCGCACATGGTGCAGGTGCCCTCGGTGGCGGCAGGGGATTCCTCGTAGCGCTTCTTGCCGGTGACCGGGTCGAGAGCACACTTCCACATGGCATCCCAGTCGAGTTTGCGGCGTGCCTGGCCCATCTTGTCGTCCATGTCGCGGGCGTGCGGCACCTTCTTGGCGATATCGGCGGCATGTGCGGCGATCTTAGTGGCCATGAGGCCGTCGAGCACATCCTGGGCGTTAGGCAGGCATAGGTGCTCTGCCGGCGTCACGTAGCACAGGAAGTCGGCGCCGGAGCTTGCGGAGATGGCGCCGCCGATGGCTGCGGTGATGTGGTCGTAACCCACGCCGATATCGGTCACCAGCGGCCCCAGCACATAGAACGGGGCGTTGTGGCACAGGCGCTTCTGCAGCTTCATGTTGGCGGCGATCTCGTCGAGCGCCATGTGGCCCGGTCCCTCGACCATAACCTGGACGCCGGCGGCCCATGCGCGCTTGCACAGCTTGCCCAGCTCGATCATCTCGGCGGTCTCGGTGGCGTCGTTGGAATCGTAGAGGCAGCCCGGGCGGCAGGAATCGCCGAGCGAGATCGTCACGTCGTACTCGTGGCAGATCTCGAGCACCTCGTCGTAGAACTCGTAGAAGGGGTTCTCATTGCCGGTGACCTCCATCCAGCCAAACAGCAGCGAGCCGCCGCGGCTGACGATGTTCATGAGGCGGCCGGTCTCCTTAAAGGTCTTGATGACCGACTTGTTGATGCCGCAGTGGATGGTCATGAAGTCCACGCCGTCCTCGGCGTGCGCGCGCACGACCTCGAGCAGGTCGTCCTTGGTAAGCTTGACCAGCGGCTTTTCCATGTAGCCGATGGCGTCGTACATGGGGACGGTGCCCACCATGAGCGGTGTCTCGTCGATGAGCTGCTGGCGGAACTGGCGTGTCTTGCCCGAGTTGGAGAGGTCCATGATGGCGTCGGCGCCAAAGTCCTCGGCGATCTTGACCTTCTTCCATTCCTCGGCGGCATCGGCCTTGTCGCCCGAGATGCCCAAGTTCACGTTGACCTTGGTGGACAGGCCCTCACCGACACCAAAGGCGCGCATGCCCTTTTTGATATGCACGATGTTGGCGGGAATGGCGATGCGGCCGTCGGCCACACGCTCGCGGATGTACTCGGGTTCGCGATGCTCGCGCTCGGCGACTTCCTTCATCTGCGGCGTGATCTGCCCGGCGCGGGCGAAGTCGATTTGCGTGACGAGCTTGGGCTCGGTCAGTGTGCTCATTGGCACGGCTCCCTTCGTTGGCATTACCCATATCAGGTTTGCGGGTCAGGGCGGGCGCGCCCAATCTCAGCCTGCCGTCCCGTCCTGCAAGCTCCCCGTTTATGTAATGGGCTCAAGTATAGCCTGAATGGGTACGATTGGGTCAACGAGCGTGCCTGTGGGGAGGCGAACATGGAAGACAAGCATCTATATCGAGAGACACAATGGGACGTATCGGCCGAGGAGGGCCGTGCGCACCATGGGTTGGTCGCGATTGGCTTTGCGGTGCTTGCCGTGCTGGTGATTGCCTTTTGTATTTGGACGTTTGGCGGTCGCGGCGGCGCTGCCTGGGAGTTTGAGGCCGACGAGGCCCTGCCGATCATGACGGTGAAGGTCGCGGGCGGCAATACCGTTGCCGCGCCGGGCGACTATTGGTATCCGCGCGATGAGTTTATGCAACTGCAGCTGAGCGGCGGGTCTATTCCTGGCGAGGAAATCGAACGCGTGACGTTTGATGCGGCGCTCAAAACACTCACGGTGAAGCTCAAAGATCAGGGGAACGTGCCCACGACGATGGATATCGCGCTGACGGAATGGCGCCTGGAGCCCCCGTCGGGCATCAAGGTGTCCGAGGTGGAGCATGTCAAAATTACCTATCAGGATGGCTCGACAAATGAAATTGCCAAAGCCGACGGCTTGGCGGAATAGACGCCGTGCCTAGGCAGCACATTCAAAAGTAGCGGTGGTCCTACAAGGCCTGTTCGTTCAGGAAGACCAAAGTGTTTTTATTTGAAAGCTCGGGAAAGTGACGATAACCAACGTCGAACGCGGTAAGTTCGCTTGCATCCTCGAGCTTGTTTTCTGCCATCCAGCGCACCATGGAGCCGCGCGCCTTTTTGCTGGCGGTCGAGCGCTGAATGGGCTTGCCGTTGCGGACGCCTTCGCCAAAGAGACACGTGACGACCGTGACGTCGGTGGTGAGGCGGGTCAGAACGGCTTTGGCGTATTCCACGCTGGCAAGGTTGACGATCGTAGCGTTGGAGTCTGCCGGAGCGATAGCCCGTGCGAGCTTGTCGCCCCAAAACGCGTAGAGGTCTCGGGCACCGTCGACGGCAAGTTTCGCGCCCATCTCCAGCCGATACGGTTCAACGGCATGAAAGGGGCGCACGCATCCGTAAAGGCCCGAGAGGATCCAGAGATGGTTTTGCAGCCAGTCGAGCTGTGCGGAATCCATCACCTCGGGCGCCATGCTTTGGTATTGGATGCCGTGGTAGGACATGACGGCGGGGGAGAGGTGACGGGCGATATCGGGGTCGGTGAGGTCGGCATCGCTCAGGACGGGCATAAATTCGTGAAGCGTATCCCGGCACGTTGTAAGCAGCCTGTCGCTCACGTTCCAAAGGGCCTGCAGGCCGCCGCTGCCTTCATCCCGCTCGATATCTAGCAGTGCGCGGTGGAGGCGAGCCGTCTCGTGCGCAAAAGGTGGAATGCCCAGGACTTCAAAAGCATCTTGAGCCGCGCGCATTTGCTTGGCGGGCGAAATGATGACCTGCAGCATGGACTCTCCTCTGCCAAAAAAGTTGCGGTGGAATACGGTCTGTTTGGGCTGTTTATGGGCCAGTTTAGTCCGTATTTCACCGCAACTGATGAAGGGTTGGTTAGGCGCGCTCGATGAAGGCCTTGTAGCCGCGGTAGGCCTCGTAGATATCGGCCTTGTTTGCGACCTCCCACAGGGCATGCATGGACAGGACGGCAACGCCGGAGTCGATGACGTTCATGCCGTACTTGGCCATGATGTAGGCGATGGTGCCGCCGCCGCCCGCGTTGACGCGACCGAGCTCGCAGGTCTGGAAGTCCACGCCGGCCTCGTCCATGATGTCGCGGACGAGGGCCACGTACTCGGCGTCGGCGTCGTTGGAGCCACCCTTGCCGCGGCTGCCCGTGTACTTGTTAAAGCACAGGCCACGACCCATGAAGGCTGCGTTCTTGGTTTCGAACTTGCCGGCGTAGCCCGGGTCGAAGCCGGCGGACACGTCAGAGGAGAGCATACGGCTGTGGGCGAGTGCGCGGCGCAGGGCCAGCGGGCTATCCTCGCCGGCGAGCGTCATGATCTCGGCGACGGTGTTCTCGAAGAAGCGGCTCGTCATGCCGGTGGCACCCACGGAACCGATCTCCTCCTTGTCGACGATGAGTGTGATGCTCGTGCGCTCCACGTTGGCGACGTTGATCTGGGCGAGCATGGACGGATAGGCGCAGACGCGGTCGTCGTGGCCATAGCCCAGAATCATGGAGCGGTCGAGGCCCATGTCGCGGGCCGGGCCGGCGGGCACGACCTCGATCTCGGCAGAGAGGAAGTCCTCCTCCTCGACGTCGTACTGCTCCTTGAGGATGTCCAGGAACATCTGCTTGACGGGCTCCTTGGGGGCGTCCTTGTCGTCCTCATCAAACTTGACGGGACGGCCGCCCACGATCACGTCGAGGATTTCGGCGTCGACGGCGTCCTTGGCGGGCTTGGCCATCTGCTCGCTCGAGAGGTGGATCAGCAGGTCGGAGATGGTAAAGACCGGGTCGTCTGCCTTGTCGCCGATGTTGATGTCGACGGTGGTGCCGTCCTTTTTGCAGATGACGCCCACGAGTGCAAGCGGGGAAGCGACCCAGTGGTAGCTCTTGACGCCGCCGTAGTAGTGCGTGTCGAGGTAGGCCATGTCGCCGGCCTCGAAGGCGGGGTTCTGCTTAAGGTCCAGGCGCGGCGAGTCCACGTGGGCGCCCAGGATGTTAAAACCCTGCTCGAGCGGGGCGGCGCCCAGGTTGACGAGCATGAGGTCCTTGCCGTGATTGGCGGCGTACACCTTGTCGCCGGCCTTGAGCGCGCGGCCCTCGGCGATCACGGTCTCCAGATTGACGTAGCCCGCCTCCTCGGCCATCTTGATACCGGTCTTGACGCACAGGCGCTCAGTCTTGTTCTCGCTCAAAAACTGCTTATAGCCGCGGCAAAGCTCCTCGAGCTCCTCGATCTGCTGTGGCGTGTACTTTTTCCATGCGCAGGGACGCTCCATGACGCAGGCTCCTTTCGGATCGATCGTGCTGGTTGATGTACCGTGAGCCATCGTATCACGCGCGGGCCCGCGGCGGCAGGGAAGCCTGATGTGTAGTGGCCGTGGGGCGGGGAGCGTGTAAACTGGAGTGAGCAAACCGTGCCCAGCCCAAAGCGAGGTATTCAATATGTCTGACAAGCGCCGTACCTTTGCCGTTGTCGACGGCAACTCGCTCATGCACCGCGCCTTCCACGCCGTGCCGCCCACCATGAACGCGCCGGACGGTCGTCCCACCAACGCGATCTTTGGCTTTTTGAATATGTTCCTCAAGATGATTGACGCCTTTAACCCCGACGGCGTGGTCGTGGCGTTTGACAAGGGCAAGCCGCGCGTGCGCATGGAGATGCTGCCGCAGTACAAGGCTCAGCGCCCGCCCATGGACCCCGATCTGCACGCACAGTTTCCGATGATCAAGGAGCTGCTCACCGCGCTTAACGTGCCAATTCTGCAGTCCGAGGGCTGGGAAGGCGACGATATCCTGGGAACCATGGCGCGCCTGGGCGAGCAGGCCGGCTGCGACATGCTGCTGGTGACCGGTGATCGCGATATGTATCAGCTCGTGACCGAGCACGTCAACGTGGTCTCGACCCGCAAGGGCCTGTCCGACGTGGCGATTATGACGCCCGAGAGCGTGGACGATCTGTATCACGGCATCACGCCGGCGCTCGTGCCCGACTTTTATGGCCTGAAGGGCGACACGTCCGATAACATCCCCGGCGTGCCGGGCATCGGCCCCAAAAAGGCGAGCGCGCTCATTGCGCAGTACGGTAGCCTGGACGAGGTCATCGCACACGCCGACGAGGTCAAGGGCAAGATGGGCGAAAACCTGCGCGCGCACATCGACGACGCGCTGCTGAGCCGTAAGGTGGCGACCATCCGCACCGATGCACCCGTTGAGCTCGATTTTGAGGCGACGTCCTTCCCGGCGTTTTCTGCCGATGAGGTTTCCGCGGCGCTGGGTACGCTCGGTATCACCGCCATGCAGAACCGTTTCTTGGCGCTGATCGGCGGCGAGGGCGGGGCTGCTGCCTCCAGTGTGTTTGAGATGCCCGCGATGGTTCGCGCGGCCGCCGGCGATGCTGACGCGCTTGGTGCCGTTGCGGCTGAGGTCTCCCGTGCGATTGGTGCCGGTGAGTGGGTCGCCGCCGTGGTGGACGACGACAAGGAAGAGGGGGCGCTCTTTGGACTGACGCGCACGCTGTGGTTGGCGACGTCCAAGGGTCTGTTCTCGCTCGAGGAGGGCGACAGCGGTGCGGCGACTGAGGTTGAGGGCTTCAACTTCGTCCACGGCGTGATTGCCGGCGTGCTCGCGCGTCTGTTTATGGAGGGTCGCGTGGCGAGCCCGGATATGAAGGCACTGTTGCACGAGCTTTCGCCCATCGATTCTTCTGAGCCCGAGCTCATGGATCCGCTGGCAGTCGATTCTACGCGCATCTTCGATACCGTGGTTGCCGCCTACCTGCTGGATTCCGACCGCTCCGAGTTCGATGAGGCATATCTGGCCGATACCTATCTGCAGATGATGCTGCCTGCGGCGCGCGGTGCAGAGGGTGCCGGCGAGGACGCTCCTGCGCCCGCCGCTCGCACGGCGGCCTTGACGCTGGCGCTGGTCGCACCGCTGCGCGAGTGCATGGCCCGCGAGAATGCCGCCAACGTGTTCGATGGCATCGAGATGCCACTCGTGCCGGTGCTTGCCAAGATGGAGCGCGCGGGCATGCTCGTGGACCCCGACCGCCTGCACAGTCTGTCCGAGGGACTGGCGACCCAGATTGCCGAGGTCGAGCGCAGCATTCGCGACCTGGCGGGTGACGAGACCTTTAATATTGGCAGTCCCATGCAGCTGTCGCACGTACTCTTTGATGTGATGGGGCTTCCGACCAAGGGCCTCAAGAAGACCAAGCGCGGTTACTATTCGACCAACGCCAAGGTGTTGAGCGATCTGGCCCGCGATCACGAGATCGTGCGCCTGATTTTGGACTGGCGTGAGAAGTCCAAGATTAAGTCGACCTATCTGGACACGCTAGGTCCGCTGCGCCGTGGTGATGGTCGTGTGCACACCACGTACAACCAGACCATCACCGCGACGGGACGTCTGTCTTCGAGCGACCCGAACCTACAGAACATCCCGACTCGCTCGGAGCTGGGGCGTACCGTCAAGACGGCGTTCTCGGCGGGCGAGGGCAGCGTCTTTCTGGCGGTGGACTACTCGCAGATCGAGCTGCGCCTACTCGCGCATCTTTCGGGTGATGAACATCTGGTACGTGCCTTTAACGAGGGTGAGGACTTCCATGCCGAGACGGCCGCGCGTGTATTTGGCGTGCCGGTGTCCGAGGTGACACCCGACCTGCGCAGCCGCGCCAAGGCCGTGAACTTTGGCATCGTGTACGGCCAGCAGGCCTACGGTTTGTCGCAGTCGCTGCATATCTCGATGGCCGAGGCGCGCGATATGATCGATCGCTACTACGAGGCCTACCCGGGCGTGCGAACGTTCCTCGACAATGTGGTGGCGCGCGCCAAGCAGACGGGCTACGCCGAGACCATGTATGGCCGCAGGCGCCATATTCCCGAGCTCAAGGCCAAAAATCCGCAGCTTCGCGGCTTTGGCGAGCGCACGGCCATGAACCACCCCATGCAGGGAACCGCAGCGGACATCATCAAGATCGCCATGGCCCGCGTAAGTCGCCGCTTGGAAGAAGAGGGCTTTGCCGCCCATATGATTCTGCAGGTACACGACGAACTGGACTTTGAGTGCCCCGTCGACGAAATCGAGCGCCTCACCGCCATGGTCCGCGACGTCATGGAGCACGTAGTAGACCTCCGCGTACCGTTGATCGCCGAAGCCAGCACCGGCATAACCTGGGCCGATGCCAAATAAAGAAGCACCAACAAACCCAAAGTAACCAAAAGCAGAAGGGGGCTCCTTGCCAACAAGGAGCCCCCTTCATTCAATTAAATTCAGCCAAAGTATCTAGGCGTCAAGACGCCATCCAGGCGGCAAGCAAGTCACCCAAGGACCTGGCCGGGCGAGGCGGGTAAGTTTTTCGTAGATTCCGCACGAGCCGGAAAGCACTTAATGTGCTTTCCGAGCGAGCCCAGGACCTGACCGAGCGAAAAACTTACCCGCCTCGCCCGGCCAGGTCCGACGAGCCACGTTAACGAGCCGCCAAGATGGCGTCGATGAGCGTCAGTACGCCCCCGTCGTTGTTACTCGGAATGCGCCACTTAGCATGCGCGTTCATATGCTCCTCGGCATTGTCCACGATAAAGCTGTGTCCGACGCGCTCAAGCATGGGGATGTCATTGTACGTATCACCCACGGCAGCGGCATCGGCGATATCGATGCCCAGGTGCTCGCACAGGTGCGCGACGCCGGCGCCCTTGTCGACACCCAGGTTCATAAAATCGATCCACTCGCGCCCGGCGTTGGTGACGTAGAGCTTGTCCGAGAACTCGGGGCTATAGGTCTCGCGGAATGCGGGCTCGGCGTCGTAGCCGGGGAAGAAGACCGAAATCTTGTTGGACTCGATATCAATGCCCTCAAAGGTGTCGACGTAGTTAATTGTGTTGTAGTAGACGCTGATCTCGTCGTGGTATTGATGGTCGCGGGCAAGCACGTAGAACTCGTCGAAGCAGCACAGGACGGGAACGGCGCGAGGATCCTCCGAGGCACGGCTCAAGACCTGCTGGTACAGCTCCACGTCGATATTGCTCTTATAGATATAACTGCCGCGATAGATGACGCACGCTCCGTTGTCGGGACAAAAGGCGAGGCGGTTCTTGATTTCCTCGAACATCTCCTCGAGCTTGGGGGCTGGACGTCCGCTAGCGGGGCAGAATACGATGCCGGCGTCGGCGAGCTTGTCCAAGCGCTCATCAAGACCCTGCGGCAACACGCGCTCGTCGGTCAGCAGCGTTTTGTCCATGTCGACGGCGATGAGCTTAATGTTTCCGATATTGGCGTCCGATTCGTAAGTTTGCATAAAAGCGAGCCTTTCGTTTCGAAATTGTTTCAGATGTTATAACCATCAACTCGTAGTCAGGCGTATTTTCGCAGGAACGGAGCGTATTTGCACCACGCTTCACAAAGTAATGAAAAAACTTTTCAGAAATTTGAATTTGTCGCTTGTGCTGCGGGCACTTTAGCGTAATATAGCGACCATCGAAAACGGAGACGGCAAAAGAGCCGCTTACCGAGGAAAAGGTACCGTTTACGATATTTGAATTGCGCCCGGCGATAGGTGAAAGGAGAGGCAGATGCAGTTCGTAAAGATCATCACTACTGCAGACAATGCCATCCGACGCCAGCGCGCAATTTCCCGACGACGATAACAATCGTCTCTGTCCGCATGGGGCGAATTGCCTCAACAGAGTCATTTTGAGGTCGTTGGGTTTTAGCACGACATAGACGCATGTTTCTAGGGCATGTTGTGCTGCTTTTTGCTATTTAACCTGATATTGCACGGTTTTTGACCTCGAAATGACTTGCAACTGACCGATGTTCTAACTAGCTACCAAGGGCGAAAGGAAACAGCCATGAGCAAGGAAAAAGTCGTTCTCGCATATTCCGGTGGTCTTGATACATCCGTATGTGTCAAGTGGCTCCAGGACGAGAAGAATCTCGATGTCGTTTGTGTCTGCGGCAATGTGGGCCAGGAGGAGACCGGCCTGGACGCCAAGAAGCAGAAGGCGCTTGACCTGGGCGTTCTCGATTGCCAGGTACTCGACCTGCGCGACGAGTTCTCCGATGAGTTCCTGACCAAGGCCATCGCCGCAAACTCCATGTACGAGAACAAGTACCCGCTGCTCTCCGCCCTGTCTCGCCCGCTGCTCGCCAAGAAGCTTGTCGAGGTCGCCCACGAGTTTGGCGCGACCTACGTCGCCCACGGCTGCACCGGCAAGGGTAACGACCAGGTTCGTTTTGAGGCTGCCGTCAAGGCTCTCGACCCCGAGCTTAAGGTTATCGCCCCGGTTCGCGAGTGGGACCTGAAGTGCCGTCCCGACGAGGTCGCCTATGCCCACGCCCACAACGTGCCGGTTCCCGAGGGTGCCAACGACAACCCCTATTCCATCGACGACAACCTGTGGGGTCGTGCCATTGAGTGCGGCCACCTGGAGGATCCCTGGAACGAGCCGCTCGACGACGCCTGGGTTATGACCAAGAATCCCGAGGACACGCCCGACACCCCGACGTATACCGAGATTGAGTTTGAGGCGGGCAAGCCCGTCGCCGTCGACGGCAAGAAGATGAAGCTCTCCGAGATCGTCATCGCCCTCAACAAGATTTCGGGCGATAACGGCTTTGGTCGCCTGGACCTGGTCGAGGATCGTCTGGTGGGCCTCAAGAGCCGCGAGTGCTATGAGGTTCCCGGCGCCCTGACGCTCATCACCGCCCACAAGGCACTCGAGGATATCTGCGTCGAGGGCGACCTGCTCAAGACCAAGATCAAACTCGAGCAGGATTGGGCGACCGCCGTGTACAATGGCCAGTGGTACAGCCCGCTCAAGAACGCGCTCGACGCCTTTATGGCCGACACCCAGAAGTTCGTGACCGGCACCGTCCGCCTGAAGTTCTTTAAGGGCAACTGCCATGTCGTCGGCCGCAAGAGCCCGTTTAGCCTGTATGACTACGGTCTGGCTACCTACGACCGTGACACCACGTTTGACGAGAAGGCCAGCGCCGGCTTTATCGAGATCGATACGCTGTCGCTCAAGACGTGGGCCAAGGTCCAGGGTCCCAGCTCTGCCGCTGCCCAGGCTTAAGTCTTCCTTTCCTTGGTATCCGCGCGGCCCATCCGCGTGATACATAACGGGCGCATGGGGTCCCTACCTTTCGTTATGCTTGCTGACACTTCTTAACATCGGTGGCCCCTACGTTCCGCCCGCATATATGACGCCGCGACTGCGGCTGAGTCCGAGCCCCGCCGGGGTTGTCCGGCGGGGCTCCTTCTATCAATTTGGCGGCTCTGCGCCTATATATATGAGGAGTACCTACTATGTTTGACGCCATTGCACACGCTTTGCTTTCTCTTGCCCCTGAGTTCGACACCGCCAAGGTGGAGGAGGTCCCCATGAGCCTGAAGGCTTGGATTGACGGTTCGCAGGGCAACATCCGGAGGGAGACGTTGGGCGCCAAGTGCATGGTGCGTCACTTCTTTGCAAATTAGCTACATGGTCCCGCACGCAGTGGGGAATGTGCAAAACTAGCGGTTGGTAAATCGCTTTAGCGACATGGCGCATTGCTTTGGACGCTTGTTTTGGTATTTGGAGAAAGGAGACGGTTCCATGGCTCTTTGGGGCGGTCGTTTTGAGGCGGGCGTGGCCGAGGTCACGCAGGAGTTTGGCGCGTCGCTGCCGGTCGACAAACATCTCTATAAGCAGGATATCGCTGGCTCTAAGGCGCATGCCAAGATGCTGGCCGCCCAAGGCATCATCAGTGCCGAGGACGAGCAGGCGATTGCCGAGGGCCTGACCGGAATCGAACAGGATATCGATGCCGGTAACTTTACCTTCGATATCAACGACGAGGACATCCATATGTCCATCGAGAGCGAGCTGACGCGTCGCATCGGCGAGGCCGGTAAGCGCTTACATACCGGACGTTCGCGCAACGACCAGGTGGCGACCGACACACGCCTGGGCGTCAAGGCACTGGCCAAGGAGCTCATGGAGGCCAATCTTGAGCTGCGCCATGTGCTGGTGGATGCGGCCAAGAAGTACGACAAGGTGATTCTGCCGGGCTACACGCATATGCAGCACGCTCAGCCCGTGCTGCTGTCGCATCATCTGCTGGCATATTCCTGGATGTTCGCACGTGACTTTACGCGCCTGAAGGCCGCCTTTGATGCCGCCGACAACTGCCCGCTGGGTGCTGCCGCGCTTGCCGGTACGAGCTATCCGCTCGATCGCCAGATGACGGCTGCCGAACTTGGCTTTGCGGGCGTGATTCCTAACTCACTCGATGCTGTTTCCGACCGTGATTTCCTGCTCGATCTGCATTACGCCGGCTCCGTCATGGCGATGCACCTGTCGCGTCTTTCCGAGGAGATCGTGCTGTGGTCGAGCTCCGAATTTGGCTTTATCACGCTTTCCGACTCCTACTCCACCGGCTCGTCCATCATGCCGCAGAAGAAGAACCCCGACTTTGCCGAGCTTATTCGCGGCAAGAGCGGCCGTGTCTATGGCAACCTGGTGCAGCTGCTCGTAACCATGAAGGGCCTGCCGCTTGCTTATAACAAGGACTTGCAGGAGGACAAGGAGGGCGCGCTCGATACCGCCCATACGCTCATGCAGTGTCTGTCGGTTATGGCCGGAATGATTTCGACTTGGACCGTCAACGAGGATGCCATGGCGCGCGAATGCGGCGTGGGACACCTTGCCGCCACCGATGTTGCCGATTACCTGGCCAAGCGTGGCCTGCCGTTCCGCGAGGCACATGCCGTGGTGGGGCATCTGGTCCTGATGTGCGAGAAGCGCGGCTGTAATCTTGAGGACCTGCCGTTTGAGGTGTTCCAGGAGGCAAGCCCGCTCTTTGAGCGCGACATTACCGAGGCGCTCGACATCCCGTCGATTGTCGCCGCGCGCACGACCGAGGGCGGCACCGCTCCTGCCGCCGTTGCCGCGCAGCTGCAGCGTGCCGAGTCACAGCTCGTGGCCGACGAGGGCGCGTTTGGATCGCTGACCAAGGTAGTCGAGATGGGACACGGGGCAAAGTAGGGGTTTGGCTGAAGCCGTATTGCCCTTTTATCGATAAATCGTTTTGCTTTTACGGGCGTCTGCTGTTGCGGGCGTCCGTATTTTGTTGCCCTGGGTGAGGAGCTTGTCGAGAACTTCTGTAGGACCTTTGGGCAGGTTGTGAAGGGGGTGCGTTCACGGGTGGCAACCGACCGTCCGCTCGGTTCGGTGCGGTTGATGGGCGGTCGGATGGTACTCTAATCGGGCTTCGAAACAGAAGTGACACATATGGAGCGCTTTAATAAATTGCAGCGTTTCAATAAACAGCTTTTTGTTTAACTGCAGCTAAAACTCTGTTACGATGCAGTCCAGGCGGGTGCCGGAATGGGACTTGGGCACGCGCGAACCTACTTGAAAGGCTACCTTATGGCTATCGAGAAGACCTTCATCATGATTAAGCCCGACGCCGTGCGCGACCGTAAGATCGGCGAGATCGTTGCTCGCATTGAGCGCAGCGGCCTTGTCATCGAGCGCATGGAGATGACCACGCTCGAGCGCGCTACCGTCGAGGAGCACTACGCCCACCTGGCCGACAAGCCCTTCTTTGGCGGTCTTTGCGACTTTATGACGAGCGGTCCGGTCGTCAAGATGGTCGTTTCCGGTCTCTCCGCTGTCTCCAAGATGCGCACCCTCATGGGCGCCACCAACCCGCTTGACGCTGCCCCTGGCACCATTCGCGGCGACTTCGCTGTCGATGTTAACGCCAACGTGATCCACGGCTCCGACTGCCTGGAGAACGCCGAGATCGAGATCAAGCGCTTCTTTGGCTAAACCAGCTTTGACTCCTTAAAGCTGTTAGCGTGTGGCTTTGGCGCCGCGGAATTCCATCCGCGGCGCCCTTTTTATTCCAAAATCTATGAAGGGGCCCGCTCGGACATGTGTTCCGAGCGGGCCCCTGCCGTTAGCTTGTGGTACTGAGTAGTTTAAGCCTCGTCGACGACCTTGAGTCCACGGGTCTGGTCGATCTCGTTGAGGAGATTGACGCGACGCTCGTGACGGCCGCCCTCAAACTCGGCATCGAGCCACTCGTCGACGATCATCTTGGCGAGCTCGGAGCCCACGACGCGGGCGCCAAAGGCGAGCACGTTGGTGTTGTTGTGCATGCGGGAGAGCTTGGCGCTGAAGGGCTCGGAGCACACGACGGCGCGAACGCCCTCGACCTTGTTGGCGGCCAGGCTGATACCGACGCCGGTACCGCAGATCAGGATACCCAGATCGACGTCACCGTTGGCAACGGCCTTACCCACCTTGTAGCCGGCGATGGGGTAATCAAAGCTCTCGGAGGTGTCGGTTCCAAAGTTCACGACCTCGCAGCCGCGCTCCTTCAGGTGCTCGGAAATGATGTTCTTGAGCTCGACGGCGGCATGGTCGTTGCCGATACCAATCTTCATGAGTGGTTCCTCTCTGGTCCGTGCGGCGGAATTGCTAAAGGTTTTACCGCGTTCGACTGCATGATAGCGCGACTTTTGTGTAAACGCTCGGGCGTTTTTTGGTCAAACGCTTTAGCATGCAACAAGACCGGCTTTTCATGAATTAATGCCGTCAGATTGCGCTTAAGCGCCGTCCGTCGGAACCATGGTTGCGGTTTCTGATGCATTGTTATCAAATAAAAGAGTTAGCTATTATCGAGAGCCCAGTTCGTTATGTAAGCAGGAGATACCTATGCCTACCGATTCCATCCGCGATGCCGCTTTTTGCGATGTCTTGAACCGCGAGCTTGTCTGTGCGCTCGGCTGCACCGAGCCCATTGCCGTTGCCTATGCAGCGGCGCTGGCGAGCCAGACGCTCGGTTGCGAACCCGATCATATGGACGTTGCCTGCTCGGGCAACATCATCAAGAACGTTAAGAGCGTGACCGTGCCCAACTCGGGCGGCATGCACGGTATTGAAGCGGCGGCCGTGCTGGGTGCCGTGGGCGGTGACGCCAAGAGTGCGCTTGAGGTGCTCGAGAGCGTTAACGACGAAGACCGTGCTCGCGTGTCCGAGCTTCTCGCCGATGCCGGTTACTGCGATGTGTCGCTTGTCGAGGGTGTGCCCAACCTCTACATCAAGGTGACCGCCACGGCCGGGGGCCATACCGCGGTCGTCGAGATTACCGACCACCACACTAATGTCACGTGCCATACGCTCGACGGTATTCCGGTATGCGGCAAGTCGGCGGGGGAGTGTGCCGCCTGCGCCGAGCGCGTCGTGGCCGAGCGTGCGGCAGATAGCGCCGACACACCCATGTCAATTGAGTCCATCATCGACTTTATCGAGGACGGCGACATTGATGACGCCCGCGCTGCCGTTGAGCGCCAGATCGAGCTGAACGGCGCGATCAGTGCCGAGGGCCTTGAGCACGCTTGGGGTGCCGAGGTGGGCCGTACGCTGCTGGGTGCACGTGCCGATGACGTCGCCTGTCGTGCCCGTGCCCGTGCAGCCGCCGGGTCCGATGCTCGCATGAACGGCTGCGCGCTGCCGGTCGCCATTGTGTGCGGCTCGGGCAACCAGGGCATTACCTGCGCATTGCCTGTCATGGAGTATGCTGAGTTCCTGCGCTGCGACCACGAGCGCCTGGTGCGCGCCGTAATGCTGTCCGATCTTATCGCCGTGCATATCAAGAGTTATATTGGTGCGCTCTCGGCGTTTTGCGGTGCTATTTGCGCCGCATGCGGCGCCGGTGCCGCGATTACCTGGCTGTGCGGTGGCACGCGCGAGCAGATTGGCGCGACGGTCTCGAACACGCTCGGTAACGTGGGCGGCATCGTGTGCGATGGCGCCAAGGCGAGTTGCGCGGCTAAGATTTCGGCAGCCGTGGACGCTGCGATTCTGGGTCACGATATGGCTATGCAGGGCCGCGGCTTCCGTGCCGGCGAGGGCCTCATTCAGGATACCGTCGAGCAGACAATCGCTAGCATGGGCTACGTGGGCCGCGTGGGCATGAAGGATACCGACGTCGAGATCCTTAACATCATGATCGGCAAGACTCGTATCTGTTAGTTACGCGGTTTTACCAAACCGCGTAACCAGCCGACGCTGCAAACGCCCCTAAGCGGCAATCTGCCTTTCAATCGTCGGGCATGGCCAGAAGGCCTATGCCCTCCTCTTTCAAGGCACATTGCTCGCTTAGGGGCGTTTTCGCTGACTTATGCTCAACCTGCGGCGCTATTTTGTTTGGAGCGAGGGATCCTATGACAGTTCGTCGGCTACTTGGTGTTCGTAGAAGGCTTCTACTACGGCGTTGAAGTCGCGGGCGAAGTCTTCCATGGTTCCGCGCCAGGTGGCTCGGCTTGGTTTGCCCTGGCCAACATAGGCGGTTTGAATGCCGCAGGTGGGGCTGGGGAAATCGCGCTTGGGGTCATTGCCCACCATAAGGACCTCGTGCGGCTCGAGCCCCATCATCTGAAGCTGCTCGAGATAGTAGGTGGCATCGGGCTTGCAGCGGGTGGTGTTTCCCATGTGCGTCACGAGCTCAAAGGGGACGTCGGCCAGGTCGCCCCAGCCCATGCGGCACTCGATGGCCCCCTGCGGAAAGCTGGGGTTGGTAAAGAGCGCACAGCGCAGCCCTGCGTCCTGTACGGCCTGGAGCGCGGCGTGCGCGCCCGGCATGGCGTGGGCGTTGATGACATCGTCATTCTTGTGTGGAAGCACTTCGCGGTCGTAGTAGGTAAACGCCTCGTAGATGACGGGATCGGAGAGGCAGATGCCGCACCTGCGCTCGACCTCGGTGCGGTAAAATTCAAGATTGGTGCGATTGTCCGTGCCGCTGCGGCGGTTGGCGTTGAGGTCGACCAAGATGGTGCCGAGGCGTGCCATTGTGCCACCGCGGCTGCGTCGCCCGATGTCCGCGAGCATCGACGAGACATCCTTAAAATAGCGAAGGATGAATGCGTTGAGGTTGATGCTAAGAAGCGTCTCGTCCATATCGAAAACGACTGCTTTGAGCACGCGGGCACCTTTCTCGATAAATCGTTCTAGAATCGTTGGCTCCGGATACTTTACCTCAAAGGCGTATGGGCAAACTGCTTATCGTCAAGTTGTGGAGACAGCTGTCCATAAGATTACGAAAAAGTCTCCACACGAGTAAAAAAACGCAGTTCACGCTTGAAATCGAACCCATTTCCCCGTAACCTATACGAACGTGATTGCATAAGCGTCACATTAGTATCTGTCGGCTCCCGAGTGTTCCTAAACGTTGTGTGCTTGTCGCACCCTTCTGTAGGTCCTAGCAATCGGGGCCCCGTAGTTCGAAAGGGGTCCACCTTTGAGTGAGATTCAGAACTCGTCCATTTTCTCTCTTGACGATGTCAACGAGGAGGAGATGAACAACCTCATCGACGGTACGATTACCGACTTTGATGAGGGCGATCTCGTTAACGGCACTGTCGTTAAGATCGAGCATGACGAGGTGCTCGTTGACATCGGATTCAAGTCCGAGGGCGTTATCCCGGTCCGCGAGCTGTCCATCCGCAAGGACGCTAACCCTGCAGACATCGTTGCACTCGGTGATCCCATCGAGGCTCTGGTCCTCCAGAAGGAGGACAAGGACGGTCGTCTGGTCCTGTCCAAGAAGCGCGCCGAGTACGAGCGTGCTTGGAACCGCATCGAGGAGAAGTTCAACTCCGGCGAGAACGTCGAGGGCGAGGTTATCGAGGTTGTCAAGGGCGGCCTGATTCTCGACATCGGCCTGCGTGGCTTCCTGCCCGCTTCCCTCGTCGACCTCCGTCGTGTCAAGGACCTCACCTCCTACATGGGCACCCGCATCGAGGCCCGCGTCATCGAGATGGACCGCAACCGCAACAACGTCGTCCTCTCCCGTCGCGTCGTGCTCGAGGAGTCCCGTAAGGCCGAGCGCTCCGAGATCCTGTCCAAGCTCAAGTCTGGCATGCGTCTCCAGGGCACCGTTTCCTCCATCGTCGACTTCGGCGCCTTCGTCGACCTCGGCGGTATCGACGGCCTCATCCACATCTCCGAGCTCTCCTGGAACCACGTCAACCATCCTTCCGAGGTTGTCAAGGTCGGCCAGGAGGTCGAGGTCGAGGTTCTCGACGTCGATCTCAACCGCGAGCGCATCTCCCTGGGCCTCAAGCAGACCACCGAGGATCCGTGGCGCGCACTGGTCAAGAAGTACCCCGTCGGCGCTATCGTCGAGGGCACTGTGACCAAGCTTGTCCCGTTCGGCGCTTTCGTCGACCTGGGCGAGGGCATCGAGGGCCTGGTGCACATCTCCGAGATGGCCAACAAGCACGTCGATCAGCCTTCTCAGGTCACCCACGTGGGCGACAAGGTTCAGGTCAAGGTCATGGAGATCGACCTCGACCGTCGTCGTATCTCCCTGTCCATGAAGTCTGCTGCTGAGACTCTGGGCGTCGAGATCGAGGTTACCCCGCTGCCTTCCGAGAAGAAGGACGAGGAGACCGACGCCGAGTAAATCGGTTTGACGATCACTTGTTTTTAAGGGATCCGTCCGCAATGGACGGGTCCCTTTTTGCATTTGCTACTGTGGTGCACGATGCTGTCCGTGCGCAATGCTGCCTGGGCTGTTCACAGGCTATTGGGTTGTTGTGCATGAAAAATGCCGACATCCCGCCTCGGGGAGGAGGCGGGAACGCACCGAGTAGACGGAGGGGTGCGGAGCGCGGTCGCGTCTCGACTGACGACGTTGCCCATCGACAAGCCTATTGTACTGCATGGCGTGGTTCTTGGTTTATCGTGTCGAACGCTTGCGTTGTGCCATTGCCAATAGCGACGGTGTGCTACACTTTTGCACTGCTGAGTGGGCCAGACGGTCGCGCGATGTGCTGCTTGCAGCACGCGTGAGGAAAGTCCGGGCTCCAGAGGGCGGGATGCCGGCTAACGGCCGGGCGGAGTGATCCGACGGAAAGCGCCGCAGAAAAGAAGACTCCCACCTGCGCCGCAAGGCGTAAAGGGAAAAGCTGAAACGGTGGTGTAAGAGACCACCAGCGTCGTGGCAACACGGCGGCTTGGCAAGCCCCATCCGGAGCAAGCGCGAATAGGAACGCTATGGGCCGGCCCGGTCCGCGTTCGGGTAGCGTGCGTGGAGCTGCACGGTAACGTGCAGACAAGATAAATGACCGTTCACGACAGAACCCGGCTTATCGGCCCACTCAGCACTTTGTTGACGCTGCGAACCCGTCAGCGCGGCAATCTGCCTTTCAAGCCTTCGGGCATGACCATAAGGTCAATGCCCTCGTCTTTCAAGGCACCTTGCTCGCGCTGACGGGTTCTCGCTTTCGTTGACGGAATCATCGGCGGTTTCGTTCTTGGCGTCTCGCTGTCTTTGCCTGGTCATTGGCGTTGTCGTTCTATTTACCTAGGTTATCGGTACGGCCTTTGCCGTATTATTGAGGCTGTTTGTTGCTTTGCTTGTGTTTGAGGGGCTTTGTTGGACAGCTATTTTACTCTGCAATCGAATATTGAGGCTTCGGGCGAGTTTGTGGACCGCAAGAGTCGGTTTATTGCCCAGCTGATCCATATTGAGTCCGAGGATGAGGCGAATGCCTTTATTGAGATGGTTCGCAAGCGTCATTACGACGCTCGACACAATGTTCCCGCGTGGATTTTGGTCGATGGACGCGAGCGCCAGAGCGATGATGGCGAGCCGAGCCGCACGAGCGGTATGCCGACGCTTGAGGTGTTGCGCGGCGCGGGGCTCAAAAATGTTTGCTGCGTAGTGACGCGCTATTTTGGTGGCACGCTGTTGGGGCCTGGTGGCTTGGTGCGCGCCTATACCGCGGCAACGCAGGCGGCGGTGGCCGAGGCTCAGGTGTCCGGGCAGATCGTCGAGATGACGAGTGTCGTGCCGGTTGATGTGCATGTGGCCTATCCACAGTATGAGCAGGCGCTTCGCTTGGCGCAGGATTCGGGTGCCAAGGTTTCGGATACCGATTACGCGGATGCCGTGACACTTCACTTGGTGTTTAAGGCGGGGGAGCAGGAGCCATTTTGCGCCAAGATGCGCGAGCTTATGGCGGGGCGCGAGGAGATTGAGGTCGGCGCTCCCGAATTTGCCGAGTTCTAACGGCGACGGCCGGCGTGCTTTTGGATGGATCCCAAGCGCGCCGGCCGTCGTTTTATGCCGCTGGTGTTTACTCGGCGAGCTGCTTTAGCATATCGCAGGCGATCTCGATGGCATCGTCGATGCAGCCGGGGCAGCTGCGGAGCGGACCCTTATCCGACCCGATGCCCTTGAGCGTGCCGCAGACGGTCGTCGTGTTCTTCTCGCCAAAACGCTTGGCGATCTCGCGCGACAGCTTGTAGGTCTGGCCCTTGGTCTTTGGGTTTTCCATGCCGTCGCTCATTACAAAGCCCATGATGGCCACGGCGCCCGAGATGGCGCCACAGGTTTCGGTCATGCCGCCCATGCCGGCGCCAAAGCCCTCGGTGAGGGTAAAGGCGACCTGGGGGTCGAGTCCGACGGCGGGCGCGAGCGTGCAGGCGACGGCCTGGGCGCAGTTAAAGCCGCGGGCGTGGTATTCGGCAGCCTGAGCCTGACAGGCGTTGATGTCGAGCTGGGCCGTATCGATTTGCTTCATCGTTGTCTCCTTGGTCACGGTGTACCCGCCTATGGTACCCGTGACGGTGCGTGTAATCATCGAGAGCTTCATGTGCGCCTCATTTTTATCTGTCGAGCAAATGTCCAAGGCTTGAGATAAATGCCCCGGATCAATTTGTCCCATAACCTACCTTGGGGATGGGTTGAGAGGGGTGCAGGGTAGCGGTATCGTGAACCGAATAAAACGTAACCCAGGCAAGGGAGCAAGATATGAGCGAGCAGACCATCGGTACCACATGTGTTCAGGGCGGCTATCACCCGGGAGATGCGGAGCCGCGCCAGGTGCCCATCTACCAGTCCACCACGTGGAAGTACGACACGTCGGAGCACATGGGCAAGCTGTTTGACCTAGAGGAGTCGGGCTATTTCTACAGCCGTCTGCAGAACCCCACGTGCGATTTGGTTGCCGCCAAGATCTGCGAGATGGAGGGCGGTACCGCTGCGATGCTCACGAGCTCGGGCATGGCTGCGAACTTCCTCGCGATTTTTAACGTGGCCGGTGCCGGCGATCACGTGGTCGCAAGCTCTGCCATCTACGGCGGTACCTACAACCTGCTTGCCCATACCATGGGTCGTATGGGCTTGACCTGCACGTTCGTTGCCCCCGACTGCACCGACGAGGAGCTCGAGACAGCCTTTGAGCCCAATACTAAGCTCGTCTTTGGCGAGACAATCGCCAACCCCGCCCTTGCCGTGCTCGATATTGAGCGCTTTGCCAAGGCCGCGCATGACCACGGCGTACCGCTGATGGTCGACAACACCTTCCCGACGCCCGTGATGTGCCGTCCCTTTGAGTGGGGCGCCGACATCGTCACGCACTCCACCACCAAGTACATGGATGGCCATGCTGCCTACCTGGGTGGCGTAATCGTCGACCACGGCCAGTTTGACTGGATGGCTCATGCGGACAAGTTCCCGGGTCTCACCACGCCCGACGAGAGCTACCACGGCGTGACCTATGCCGAGAAGTTCGGTCGCGAGGGCGCCTTTATTACCAAGGCCACTGCGCAGCTTATGCGCGACCTCGGCCCCATGCAGAACCCGCAGGCGGCATTCTTCCTGAACAGCTCGCTCGAGAGCCTGCATGTGCGCATGCCGCGTCATTGCGAGAACGGCTTGGCCGTTGCCAAGTTCCTGCAGAGCCATCCCAAGGTGCGCTTCGTGAGCTATCCGGGTCTGGAGGGCGATAAGTACTATGACATGGCTCAGAAGTACATGCCCAACGGTACCTGCGGCGTTGTGAGCTTTGGCTTTAACGGTGGTCGCGCGGCGGCCGAGACCTTTATGAAGAGCCTCAAGCTCGCCCAGATCGCCACGCACGTGGCCGACGCCCGCACTTGCTGCCTGCATCCCGCTAATGCCACGCATCGTCAGATGAACGATGAGGAGCTCATCGCCTGTGGCATCTCCGCCGACATGGTGCGCCTGTCGTGCGGCCTCGAGGACACGGCCGACCTGATTGCCGACCTTGAGCAGGCACTCGAGCAGTGCTAGGCTAGCGTTCACACAAGGTGCCGATGCTGGCAGAAAGCCTCGGCGACCTTTCGTTCCGATTCCGTAGGCGGGACCCCAATCGCGGCTGTTCGCAGGCGATTGGGGCCCCGTTTTTGCGTTGCGCCACTCGAAAGGATGGATATGGAGAAAACTGCAGAGCAGCTGCGCCGCGAGCACGTTGCCCTAGAGGGCGACACCCATGGCAAGAACAAATGGGCGATTCTGTTTACCGTGCTCATCATGACGTTTATGGTGTGCCTGGATTCGACCGTCGTGACCGTGGCGCTGCCCGTGATGCAAAAGGAGCTGGGCGTGGGCCTCGATCGCATTCAGCTGGTGAGCTCGGTGTATCTGCTTGCGACGTGCGTGGCTATGTTGCCGTTTGGCCGTCTGGGTGACGTGCGCGGCAAGGTGAATGTGTTCCAGCTGGGCGTCATCGTCTTTACGGTCGGCTCGCTGCTGTGTGGCCTTTCGGCCTCGCTCGGGGTTCTTATCCTGGCACGTATTGTTCAGGGCGTCGGTTGCGCGGCGGCCATGGCCAACAACATGGGTATCATCACCGAGTCGTTTCCGGCGCGCGAGCGCGGTCGTGCTATGGGTATTCTCGCGACCTTCGTGGCCCTCGGCATGATGTGTGGCCCCGTGCTCGGCGGTATGCTGGTGGCAAGCTTTCCCTGGGAGAGCATCTTCCTCATCAACCTGCCCATTGGCGTCATCTCGTTTATCGTGGGGCTTTACACACTGCCGCATGTTAAGCCGGAGGCCGGCGATCGTCCCATGTCGCTGGCGGAGGCCGCGCGTCGCTGCTTTGCAAATTCGGCCTTCACTATTAACCTTGCTTGCATGCTCATCGTGTTCGTTGGCATTGGCGCATCCGAGTTTATCCTGCCGTTCTATTTTCAGGATGCGCATGGGTTTGGGTCTGACGTTTCGGGCCTGCTGTTTTTGGCGCTGCCGATGGTGAATGCCTTTATCGGCCCGCTTTCGGGAACGGTTTCGGACCGTGTTGGCTGCGAGGGTCCTACGGCGGTCGGCCTGGGCGTGTACGTATGCGGTCTCTTTGCGGTAAGCACGCTCGACGAGTGCTCTTCTATCCCTGTGATCGTGTGCTGCGTCGCGTTTATGTCGTGCGGTACGTCGATTTTCCAGAGCCCCAATAACTCGTTGTATATGGGTTCGGCCCCGCGCGAGGCGCTCGGTTTTGCGGGCAGCCTGGGCAGCCTGGCGCGCTATGCGGGTATGGCAGCGGGCATTACGGCGGCGTCGCATATCCTGTATGGGCAGATGAGCGTGGCGATGGGCGAGGCCGTGACCAGTATTGTTGCAGGTCGCCCGGATGTATTCCTATTCGGCTTTCGCTCGGTGTTCTACGTGCTCATGGCTGTGGCCGCTGTGGGCTTTGCGCTCGCCATGGTGCGTTTGGTGAGGATGCGCGCCCGCCATTAGCTTGTGGTGGCAGGCTTGTCACGAATCGGGCCTATCTACTGGTCTTGCAGCTTTATGGTGCGATGCGGCTTGTGGGGCGGGCGGGGGTCGGTCCGTGGTAGACTATCGAACAACGTTTATTAATCGCGCGGTATCGTTGCCGCGAGAAGGGGTTGCGCCATGCAGGAGCTTGAGGATCGTATTCGCCATGACGGCATCGTAAAGGCCGGTAACGTCCTTAAGGTTGATGCCTTCCTCAACCACCAGTGCGACGTTGAGCTGTTCGACCACATGGGTGCCGAGTGGGCCCGTCTGTTCGAGGGTGTCGAGATCAACAAGATCCTGACCATCGAGGCTTCGGGCATTGGTATGGCCTGCATCGCGGCTCAGCATTTTGGCGGCGTGCCGGTGGTCTTTGCCAAGAAGGCCCAGTCCATCAACCTCGACGGCGAGCAGTATGCCACGACCATCTATTCCTTTACCAAGCAGAAGGAGTACCCGGTTATCGTGGGCAAGCGTTTCCTGTCCGAGGGCGATAAGGTCCTGATTATCGACGACTTCCTGGCCAACGGCTGCGCTCTTGAGGGTCTTATCAAGATCTGCGAGGCCGCGGGTGCCGAGGTGTCCGGTATTGGCATTGCCGTGGAGAAGGGCTTCCAGGGCGGTGGCGATAAGCTCCGCGAGCGCGGCTTCCGCGTCGAGAGCCTGGCCCGTATCGCCGATATGGACTGCGAGACCGGCGAGATCACCTTCGCCTAAGCGCGCAACACAAGCGATTGGTATTCGATGTGACAAAGGGACTTTCCCTTTGTCACATTTTTTGTATGAGGGGAGGTGTTGATATGGATGAGAACAAGATGGGATGGCGTGAGTATGCGCGCTATGCCGAGATGTCGGCCGAGGAGTTGGCGCGCGATTGCGAGGTGCAGGTGTTTCGCGCGACGGGTCCGGGCGGACAAGGCGTCAACACGACGGACTCGGCGGTGCGCATGAAGCATGGGCCCACGGGGATTGTCGTGACGGCGCGCGAGAGCCGTAGTCAGTTTCAGAATCGCAGCTGCTGTCTGCGTAAGCTGCGCGCTGAGCTTGAGCGTCGCGGGCGTTCACCGCGCCGACGCGTAAAGACCAAGGTACCTCAGCGCTCTCGCCAGCGCAGGCTCAACGACAAGCACTTCAACGCGATTAAAAAGGCCAACCGTCGCAAGCCGGGCGGGGAGGAATGATCTTCTCAATAAGTTGCGGTGAAATAGGGACTGTTTTGCGGCTTTGGCTGCATAAACAGTCCCTATTTCACCGCAACTTAGGTGAAGCTAGCGGGTTGGGTGCCAGACCTCGAGGACGGCGGGAAGGATATCCACCTCGATGCGCGAGGCGACAACGGGCTCGCCATCGGCCTGGATGGGGTAGTCGGGCTCCTCAAAGGTGAGCTCGGCATGGCGGCAGCGGCGCATGCAAATCGGCGGCAGTTTGGTATGGTGGCCGTCTTTGGCCGAAAGGAACATGGGCAGGGCAACCGCGCGTGGGACGGGGCCGCAGGCGTAGCAGACGTCGAGTATGCCATCGCAGGAATCGGCATCGGGACAGATGCGATAGCCCGAGCCATAGGTGGGGCCCAGCTGAATTGCCATGATGATCGCCCTCACGCGCTCGGCGGGCGCGCCGTCAAAGCTGACTGTCATGGGGTAGTTGCGATAGCGTAGGCCAAACTGCTCAAGTCCCGAGAGAGTGTAGAGCGGCGCGCCGGCGAGGCCCGTCTTTTTGCGCAGCTCGGTGGTGCCAAGGCCGATGGCGGCATCGATGCCGACCGAAAGCGTCTGGTCATAATACTCGACCGTCGCCTCGCCGCTACCGCTTGCGGGGTTCCATGAGCGAATGCGCCCGATGTCCTGACATTGCAGCTCGCAGGTGAGTAGCGCGCCAAAATCCTTGCCGGAGAAATCGTCGATACCGAGCGTCTGGGCAAAATCGTTGCCGGAGCCCACGGGCAGGACGGCAAGAGCGGGGCGGGCGTCCTCCTTTTGCGTCATTAGCCCGTTGACGACCTCGTGAATCACGCCGTCGCCGCCAAGGGCGATAACGGTGCGATAGCCCTGAGCCTGCGCGGCCAGCTTCTTGGCGTGTCCTATACGCTCGGTCAACACCAGGTCAAACTGGGATGCGCGTGCAGTCATGTCCAAAAAGCGTTGCAGGCGCTCGGCAACTTCGCGTGCCGCACCCGACTGGGCGGCTGGGTTGGCGATGATGAGCGTGCGACCAAAATCAGTTGCGTGCATGGGGCGACTCCCGGCGTGTGACATGACAGTGCGGTCGCGCTCAGGTCGAATTGCCCCCGATTGTGGCTGCACGGCGATTATTACATCTACTCTATCAGGTCGTTGTGGCGCTCGATAGCATCCGCTACCGTACCGCCCTCATCCACAATAAGCGAACGGCGCTTGGGTGAGATGATGCGCTGGGCGGGGTATACGCCGCGGTGTCCGCCGGTTAGGTAGCTGATAAAGGCCACGATGACAAAGAACCCGGCGGCCGTGCCGTGGAACAGGTCGATGGCCATCATGCAGGTGGTGATGGGCACGTTGAGGCCGGCGCAGAACACGCCGAGCATGCCGAGAGCCGCCAGAAAACTGGGGTCAAGCCCGGTAAGGCAACCGATCCAGCCACCGAGTGCCGCACCGATGCCAAACAGGGGCGTGACCTCGCCGCCTTGGAAGCCCGCGCCCAGGGTAAGCGCTGTGACGACCAATTTGATGGCTGCGTCCGCCAGGGTGGTGTTGCCTGCAAATCCGGCGCCGGAAAGCCACGTGGAAAGGCCGGCGTAGTCCCAGGCGTCGAGGAGGGCATAGGCGGCCAAAACCACGAGTGCGCCTATGAGTGCGCGGACGAGGTAATTGGTGATAAAGCGACCGTACAGGCTTTTGACGGTTCGAACCGACCAGGCAAAGAGGCGTGCCGTCAGGCCGAAGATAATTGCGCTGATAACAACGATGACAACCGTCCGTGGTGTCATGTTGGGAACGCTGGCGATGGCATTCGCCTCATACTCGGTTCCCAAGGCAAGCGACGTAAAGTAGCCGGTAAACGAGGCGACCAGGCAGTAGATGCCTGCGGTGTAGTCGATCTTGCCGATAAAGCACATCTCCATGCCAAAGAAAGCTCCGGCAAGGGGCGAACCGAATACGGCGCCAAAGGCCGACGAGATGCCGGCGAGCATGAGGTCGTGGTGGTCATGCTTTTTGAGGTGGGCGAGGCTCGAGATGTTGCTGGCGATGGTGCCGCCAATCTGCACCGCAGCTCCCTCGCGACCGGCCGACCCGCCCGTGAGATGCGTGAGCGTGGAGCAGACGAAGGTGAGGACGGCCATGCGCATATGGATGAGGCGTGTGCCCAGAGCGGAGTCGATGACCAGGTTGTTTCCGCGTTTGGCGGCAAGACCGTGGTTTTTGTACACCCATGCGGTGGCAACGCCCACAACGGGAAGCAGCGCGTAAATCCACGCATGGTGCTCGCGATAGTCGGTCGCGATATTCAGCGAGGCCAAAAACGCCCAAGCGGCAACGCCCATGGCGAGCGAGACGATGACGACGAGCACGAGCAACTTGGCGCTCGCGAGTAGGTTGCGGGCGTTGCGGCGCGTGTCGGCAGCCAAGAGATGCTCGGAGCGGGTGAGCTGTTGCCTGCCTGCCATGATGACGTCATTAAGGGAGAAAAAGCCGCCGTCGTCGAGTGACTGGGAATGATTCTGCGCCTCGTTTGCGCTTTCGGGTTTGTCGGTAAAAGCCATACGTTCCTCTTTTAGGTTGCAACGCAAGCATTATAGAACGTGCCACACGAGACAAACCGGCAGGTTGGTTTCGGTTCTGTTTCGCCGTCCATTACCGACAGGTGTATTCGCGGCCGCGGGCCAGGTCTTGAGCAGGCGGCGAGGGATTATACTGAGATAAACATAAAGAATCGGCGCTTTTGTTGCGCGCCGCAGCATACTAGAGGTGTATATGGCTGAGAAACTCATTCCGTTGGAGGACGCACAGGCGATCGTCTTGTCGCACGTGAATCGCACCGAAGTTGTCGAGATTCCCGTGTGGCAGGCCGCCGGTCTTCCCTTGGCAGAGGACGCGGTGGCCGATATTGACATCTCGCCGTTTGCCAACAGCGCTATGGACGGATATGCTGTGCGCTCGTCGGACTTGGCGCAGGCATCTGGCGAGGCGCCGGTGACGCTCGACGTTATCGGACACGAGGCCGCGGGCCATGTGTTTGAGAGTGCAATCGGCGCGGGTGAGACGGTCCGCATCATGACGGGCGCGCCGGTACCCGAAGGCGCCGATGCCGTGGTGAAATACGAGATCGTCGAGGTGCTTGACGGCGACGGCAACGAGGGCTCGCACGTGAGCTTCTCGACGCCTGCCAAGGTGGGGGAGAACGTTCGCTCTGCCGCCGAGGAGGCCCATGCCGGCGATGTCGTGATGCGCGCCGGCGAGGTTGTGGCCCCGGCGGGCGCGGGTCTGCTGGCAAGCGCCGGATACGCGAGCGTGAAGGTCCATGCCGCCCCACGTGTGGGCATTATCTCGCTGGGCACGGAGCTGGTCGCACCGAGTGAGCTGCCGGCGCGCGGGCAGATTCGCGACTCCAACTCGTCGGCATTAATGGCCGAAGCGCTCGATGCCGGCGCCGAGCCGGTGTTCTATGGCATTGCGCCCGATGATGAGCAGGCGATTGCCGAGCTGGTGCATCGCGCCGTGCAGGAATGCGATTTTGTCATTACGAGCGGCGGCGCCTCTGCGGGCGATTACGACTACGTGACGGCGCTGGTCAAGCGCGAGGGCGAGGTGCTGTTCGATCGCATCTCGATGCGTCCCGGCAAGGCCATCACGTTTGGTTTGCTCGGGGGTAAGCCCTACCTGGGGCTTTCAGGTAATCCGGCCGCGGCGTATGTGGGCTTTGAAATGCTTGCTCGTCCGGCGATTCGCAAGATGCGTGGTTTTGCCGAGGGGGCGCGTCCCGTGCAGCGAGCGGCTCTTACCCACGGTGTGAAAAAGCGCCAGGACCGACGCTTCTTCGATCGCGCCACGGTTTTGCGCGACCCCGAGATCGGTGAGCTGTTGGTGACCGAGGCCAAGACGCAGAATTCGGCGCTGCTCGGCACGTTGCAGCGGGCCAACTGCCTGCTGCGTATTGACGAAGGGCCGTGTGAGCTCAAGGCGGGCGACGTCGTGGACGTTGTGCGTGTCGACCTGCCTGAGGGAACGGTGCTATAGGAGGATCGCTATGGAGTTGAAGATTTCGATCGTGACGTGCTCGGATACGCGCGACCTTGCCCAGGACGAGGCTGGAGCCGCACTCGAGGAACTTATCGAGTCACAGGGCTGGACGGTCGCCTCACATGTGGTCGTACGTGACGATGTCAGCGAGATTGGTGATGCCATTGTGGAAGCCGCCGATGAGTGCCACGCCAATGTCGTGCTCACCTGCGGCGGCACGGGGCTTTCGATGCGCGATGTGACGCCCGAGGCGACGCGTGCCGTTTGCGACCGCGATGTGCCGGGTATTGCAGAGGCGATTCGCGCGTACTCCATGACCAAGACGCGCCGTGCCATGCTCTCGCGCGCTATTTGCATGCAACGAGGTCATACACTTGTCGTAAACTTTCCCGGTTCTACGAAGGCCGCCCGCGAAAGCTGGGAGGCCATAGCGGACCAGCTGGAGCATGCGGCTCAGATGACAGCGGGCGGCGGACATACCAACTAAGCGGTTTACCTGCGGCGGGGCGACCTGAACGGCTGCTCCGCTTTTGTTTTCCGCCGAATCGACGCCGAGGTGTACGGTAAATCGAAACTATATTCTCTGGCGAGAATAATTTCTCACTATCATTATTCGCGCAAAAGTATAATCTGATTGCAGATTAAAGCTCGCGGTGGAGTACCCGGGCACAAGGTCCGAAAGGGTTGAATATGTTCGATATGGTTTCTCGCCGCGGATTCGTCTCTCTTTCTGCTGTCGTCGCTGCTGGCCTTGGGCTTGCTGGCTGCTCCGGCAACAAGACGTCTGGGCCGACTGGCTCCGATGCCGGTTCTGCTAAGGCATCTTCCAAGAAGGCTGTCGAGCTTCAGGTCTTCGCTGCCAACTCTCTCGAGAAGGCCCTGCCCGAGGTCCAGGAGCTCTACACCGACCAGACCGGCACTACCTTTGCCGACACGCAGTTTAAGGCCTCCGGCGATCTCGTCGAGCAGATGCGTGCCGGCGCCACGGTCGATGTGCTCATTACCGCTTCCAAGGGCACCATGGATGACGCTGAGACCGCCGAGCTCGTCGACACCGACACCCGTGAGGATATGTTCGTCAACGACCTTGTGATCATTCGTGCTGAGGGCTCCGACACCAAGATCGAGGCCATCGCCGACGTCGCGAATCTGGACGGCAAGATCGCCATCGGCGACGCCAAGACCGTCCCCGCCGGCAAGTACGCCAACCAGGCCTTAGCTTCTGTGGGTCTCTACACCGGCACCGAGGGCGACGACGGCGAGTATGCACCCGAGCTTGCCGACAAGGTGGCCCTGGCCGACAAGGTCGGCACCGCTGCGTCTTACGTCTCTACGGGCGACTGCGTGGCCGGTTTTGTCTACAGCTCCGATATCTTCCGCTATGACGGCATCGAGGAGGCCTTCGTGTGCCCCGAGGACTCGCATAAGCCCATCGTGTATTCGGGTGCTGTCGCCGATGGCTCCGAACATGCCGACGAGGCCAAGGCGTTCATTGACTTTTGCCTGTCCAACAAGAAGGCCCAGAAGATTTGGGCCAAATACGGCTTTGAGCTTTCCGCGTAGTGCGGCTTGGCGCGATAATTCCATCGTTTTGTGTTTAACTCCGTCCTTGTATTCTCTTGGAGCTTTTCGTGCTTAATAGATTCCGCATGCTTGTCGCCTGTGCTTTGACCTTCGCGCTTTGCTGGGTGCCGGGATTTGCGTTTGCTGGGGACGCTGAGGACGGGGCCCAGGTTGCTGCGACCGCTCATGGGCTTTCTTATGGGATTGAGGGTTTTGAGCGGTTGGCCAAGGGGACCGCTCGTGCCATGGAGGGCCAGCCTGAGGGCTACCGGTTTCCCGTTGACGAGGACGTGGACCTTGTAGTGGCGCCTGCTGCCGATCGCGTTGTGGTGTGGATATCGCCCAAAGCGGTCGAGAAGTATGGATTGGATCCGCAGGACAACGAGTGCGTATCGGGTCTCAAGGTCCTCGTCTGTGAGCTCGACAGCGCAAACTGCATGGGAGGTGCGCAGCTGGGGGACGTGGATCTTCCTTGGTATGTCACGGCGGAAACAACGTTTGATGCCGGCGGGTATACCTATGGCTTTGACGAGCGCGGTGCGGATGGGGACCGCTATGTGGTGATTGCATCGGCCTCGGGTGATGCCAAGGGCGGCGCGCGCTGGCTTGATAGCGCTCAAATGGTAGAGGCATCGTCTGTCGCGTTGCGGGATGAGCAGGGGCCCTTGACCTTTCTGGCCTCCTTTTTGGGCGACATCGACTATCGCCCGTTTTGGGTGTCCATAAAAACGAGCGGCCTTGCCCTGCTGATCTCCTTTGCGCTGGGCCTGTTCGCCGCGTGGAAGACTATGGGTACCTCGAGCCGCATCAAGGGTCTGCTCGACTCGGTCTTTACCATCCCTATGGTGCTGCCGCCTACGGTCTGCGGCTTTCTACTCCTTATGCTGTTTGGCCGCTCGACCGGGGTCGGTCGGTGGCTTATCGCGCACGGCGTTTCGATCGTCTTTACCTGGCCCGCGGCGGTCATTTCGGCCGTCGTTGTGTCGTTTCCGCTGGTCTACCGCACGGCGCTCGGAGCCTTCGAGAGCCTCGACACGCAGATGCTCGACGCCGCGCGAACCCTGGGCTGGTCCGAGCGCCGCATCTTTACCAGGCTTATGATGCCGCTCGGCTGGCCCTCGATTGCCGCCGGCACGGTGCTCGCCTTCGCGCGTGCAATGGGCGAGTTTGGCTGCACCCTGTTCTTTGCGGGTAACTACGCCGGCATTACGCAGACCATCCCTATCGCCATCTACTTTGAGTGGATGGGCGGCAACACCTCGGTGGCCCTCTTTTGGGTCGTGGTCGTAATAGCGTTCAGCTTCCTGGTCATCCTGTTCATCAACATGTACACGGCGTATTCGCAAAAGTATCGCGAGCGCGGCCTGTCCCGCGCGGAGCGCAAGCAGGCCAAGCAGCTGGGCGGCCAGACCGATTCGCTCGACCCAGTCGGCGGCGATGCGCTGCGTATCGATCGCGAGGCGCTGGCCGAGCTTATGCGCGATGACGCGGCACCGCAGGGAGGTCGATAAGCTATGTCGCTTGTTCTGGATATCAAAAAGCGCTATCCCGGGTTTATGCTCGACATGCAGCTTGAGGCCGGCGAGGAGCGTGTGGCGCTGCTGGGCGCCTCGGGCTGCGGCAAGAGCTGTACGCTGCGCTGTATTGCCGGCGTGGAGACGCCCGACGAGGGCAAGATCGTCGTCAACGGCGTGACCTTTTTTGACTCGGTGGCGGGCATCAATCTGTCGCCCCAGGAGCGCAAGTGCTCCCTGATGTTCCAAAACTATCAGCTGTTTCCCAACATGACGGTGGCCGATAACGTGTGCGCCGGCGTAAAGGATGCGGGTGACGCGGCGGCGCGTAAAAAACTGGCCGAGCGTTACCTGGGCATCTTTGGCCTGGCCGATTTCGCCGACCGCTATCCCGCGCGCCTCTCAGGCGGCCAGCAGCAACGCGTGGCGCTTGCGCGCATGGTGGCGGCGCACCCGGGCATCTTTATGTTCGACGAGCCCATGAGCGCGCTCGACGCGTATCTCAAGAGCGCGCTTGAGCAGAACATGCTCGACCTGTTCGACGTCTGTAACCGTACCGTGCTCTACGTGAGCCACGATATTGACGAGGCATGCCGCCTGTGCCAGCGCATCTGCGTGATGCATAACGGGCATGTGGAGGAGATCGGCTCCGTCGAGGACGTGGTCCGTCATCCGCAAACCTTGGCTGCGCTGCGCCTGACGGGCTGCAAGAATACGAGCCGTGCGCGCAAGATTGGGCCCCAGGAGGTCGAGGCCCTTGATTGGGGCATGACCTTTAACGTGGGTCGCGAGGTTCCCGATAACGTGGCGTACCTGGGTATTCGTGCGAGCTACTTCCATGTGGACAACCGCGCTGAGCGCGGTCGTAACAGCTACGATCTGCATGTGGCCCGCGTGAGCGATTCGCGTTTTGAGCGCCTGGTTCTGCTGGATGTGCCGCGTGCCGATGCGCCCACGCGTTTGCAGTGGAAGGTCAACAAGGTGGGCATACCTGTCGACGAGTTGCCGCAAGCAGGCGAGACGCTGCGCATGCATTTTGATGCCAGCAGGATCCATTTGGTTTGTCGATAGCGCCGGGTAATGCCGTCGGGGAATATAAGCCTCCGCGGCTTTGTTTTTGCCGTTCGCCGAATGAGGAATGACAAACTCTTATCAATCAAGATAATTATTTATTAGACGACGGCACACGACGCTGTCGTACGAATGTCAACGGTGTTCGCAGGGGCGATGACCGTTGATATAGTTGACCTCGACTGGTTAAGGAGGGTGCGCACATGCCGCAGACGACATACATTCGCCGCGTTGCCGCGCGTGCCCTATACATGGCTCGGAGTCGCATATGAGCAGGTATGTTCACGGCTCCGGGAGAGACGACGCACAACTAAATCATCGACCGCAAAGCAGGTTCCCTAAAATTCCGGGTTTGAGCACGGCCGGGCAATCGCCGTCCGTCGTGCATCGATACCGCTGTTATCCGTTTTTGGTTCGAGAGGGGAACCGTTATGGCTGAAGAATTCGATTTTCATCCGATGTGGGAGAGCCTCGGCATGAATCTTGCCGACCACGATATGCTGCTGGGCGCCGTGGGCCAGATGTACGGGGACATGTTCCTGTCGCAGAACAACCGCCCCAAGTCCACGTCCTACTTGGACTTTGTGGCCACCAACATCCACAGCGGCCGTATTAAGGAGATGCTCGACAAGAAGGAGACTGGCGAGGCCACCAAAATCGTGGGCTCGTTCTGCGTGTACGTGCCCGAGGAGATCGTGCTTGCCTGTGACGGCATTCCCGTTGGTCTGTGCTCGGGTGCCGATTGGGCAACGGACAAGGTCGAGGAGCACTTGCCGCGCAACACTTGTCCGCTTATCAAGAGCTTTGCCGGCTTTAAGCTGGGTGAGGTCTGCCCCTACATCGAGTCGAGTGACTTGGTGGTAGGCGAGAACACCTGCGATGGCAAGAAGAAGGCCTACGAGTTTTTTGCCACGCAAAAGAACATGTACGTCATGGATATTCCCAACGTGCACGACGAGTCGACGCTCGTGACCTGGAAGGCCGAGGTTAAAAAGCTCGCCGCCAAGATTGAGGAAGAGTGCGGCGTCACGATTACGCCTGAGCGTCTGAAGGCCGCCATCCGCGCCGTCAATGAGAAGCGCCGCGCCCTGCAGCGCCTCGCTGCCACGCGCGCTGCCGACCCAGCGCCCATTAGCGGTCTCGACAGCCTGCTGACCGTTCAGGCCGCCTTTATGGACGACACGCCGCGTCTGACCGGAGCCATCAACGATATGGCGGCCGAGTGTGAGCAGCGTGTCGAGGCCGGCGAGGGCGTAGCACCCAAGGGGACCAAGCGCATCCTGTACACCGGTACGCCCATGGCCGTGCCCAACTGGAAGCTGTTCAACCTCATCGAGAAAGCCGGCGGCATTGTGGTAGGCGAGGAGTCCTGCACGGGCTCGCGCTACTACAAGGATCTGGTCGACGAGTCCGGCGAGACGGTCGACGAGATGCTCGACGCCATCGCCGAGCGCTACTTTAAGATCAACTGTGCCGTCTTTACGCCCAACGACCAGCGAATGAAGGACATTGTCCAGATGGCCAAGGACCTGCGTGCCGACGGCATTGTCGACGTGGCCCTGCAGTTCTGCACGCTCTACGAGATGGAGTCGTTTGCCGTGGAGAAGGCCGCCGAGGAGGCCGGCATTCCGTTTATGCACATCACGACCGACTATGCCGGCGAGGACGCCGGCCAACTGCAAACCAGGATCGAGGCTTTCTTGGAAACCATTTAGGGCTATCCGTCTCGGCGGCTTCCCCAGGCACCCGATCTTGCCGTTCAAACCGTCGCTTGCGTACCAGAAGTACGCGGCGCTCCTCTTTCACGGCAACCTCGGGCACCTGGGAAAGCCGTTTCCTTGGTTGGTTAAAAGGTCTGTTAAGGAGTTATATGTCGGAAAATACTGAGCAGCCGTTGCCGCGCACGTTTGAGGAGTTCAACGAGCAACGCAAGGCGGCGTTTATTCGCGTCAAGGATTATAAGCAGGCGGGTAATCGCCTGGTCGGCTTTTTGTGCAGCTATACGCCGCTCGAGATTATCGATGCCGCGGGCGCTGCAAGTGTGGCCTTGTGCGGCACATCCGACGAGGTGATTCCCGAGGCCGAGAAGGTGCTGCCGGCAAATCTGTGTCCGCTCATCAAGTCGACGTACGGCTTTGCCTACTCGCAAAAGTGCCCGTTTACGTACTTTAGCGACATGATCATCGGCGAGACCACCTGCGACGGCAAGAAGAAGATGTACGAACTGCTCAACGAGCTCAAGCGCACGCACATTCTGCATCTTCCGCAGGGTCGCGATCGCGCCTACGAGTGTGAAGGCTGGTACGAGGAGTGCCGCCTGCTCAAGGAGGAGCTCGAGGGCTTCTACGGCATCACGATTACCGACGATGACCTGCGCGCTGCCGTCCGTCGTCGCAACCGCTTGCGTGCGGCCCAGCTCGAGATGTTTGCACTGCAGGCCAACCAGCCGGCGGCCATGAGCGGCGTCGACCTGATGAGCACCATGTTTGCCGGTACGTTCAGCTTTGATATCGAGGCCTATACGCAGCAGCTGGAGCAAAAGGTCGCCAAGCTGCGCGAGGCCTACGACGCGGGCGAGCGCCCGGTCGCGGCGGATGCCAAGCGCATTCTGATCACCGGCTGCCCGGTGGGCGGCGTGATCAACAAGATCGGTCGCACCATCGAGTCCAACGGCGGTGTGGTCGTGTGCATGGACGACTGCTCGGGCGAGCGCACGGCGGCCATGATGATCGACCCGGAGGCTCCCGACATCCTGCGCGTCATCGCCGACCGCTACTTGGATATCAACTGCTCGGTCATGACGCCCAACGACGGTCGTATGGAGAACACGCTGACTATGTGCGAGAAGTATCACGTCGATGGCGTAGTGGAGAGCGTGCTACAGGCCTGCCACACCTTTAACGTGGAGAGTGCGCGCATGCAGGAGGCTGTCGAGGGTGCGGGTATTCCGTATATGAAGATCGAGACCGACTACAGCAACGGTGACATGGGCCAGATCGAGACCCGCATCGCTGCCTTTATCGAGACCCTGTAGGACAAATGCGGCAAAGGGATAGCTGCTTTGCCGCATAGAAGGAGGATGCTGTGGTTGGCATTGGTATCGACATAGGCTCGACGGCCGCGAAGGCTGCGGTGGTGGAGACGGACAACGCCGTTGCGTGGACCTGCGTCATGCCGACGGGGTATTCGTCGGTCGATGCGGCCGAGCGCCTACGCGGTGAACTCGCCGCGGCCGGCTATGACGTGACGGGCGACGATGTTCGCGTGGTCGCGACTGGCTACGGCCGTGTCGCCGTGCCCTATGCGCACAAGGTCGTGACCGAGATCACCTGCCACGGCACCGGTGCCGTGCGCCTGTTCGGCGACCATGGCACGGTGATTGACGTGGGCGGCCAGGACACCAAAGTCATTCAGCTTAAGGGCGGCCGCGTGGCCAAGTTCGCCATGAACGACAAGTGCGCCGCCGGCACGGGGCGCTTTCTGGAGATCATGGCCGACCGCCTGGGCATTACCCAGCAGCAGATGGCAGACCTCGCCCGCACCGGCGAGCCTACCAAGATTTCCAGCATGTGCACCGTGTTTGCCGAAAGCGAGGTTATCAGCCTAATCGGTCGCGGTGAGCCGCGCGAGAACATTGCACGTGGCGTGATCGACAGCGTGGTCTCGCGCGTGGCGACCATGGCCGGGCAGGCCGCGGGCGCACCGTACTACCTGACCGGTGGCCTGTGCGAGAACGCCTTCGTGGTGGAGCGGTTGGGCGAGCTGCTGGGGTCGCCGGTGACTACCTCGCCCCAGGCTCGCTTTGCCGGTGCCATTGGCGCGGCGATTCGCGCCGCCGCCTTGGCCTAGGGGTGTACCGCAACATGCGCATCCTCAATATCTCGGCACAAAAACCAGATAGCACCGGCAGCGGCACCTACCTTGCCGCGCTCGTGCGCGAACAGATCGAGACGGGGCATCGCGCCGCCGTGCTTTGCGGCGCGGCACCGGGTGATACCCAAGGCGAGCTGGACCGGCGTGCTGCCGTGTTTGCCGTACCGTTCGAATCGCCCGAGTTGCCGTTTCCCATCTGCGGTATGTCCGATGTCATGCCCTATCCCTCCACGCGCTATCGTGACCTGACGCCTTCGATGCTCAAGGCATTTGAGCGGGCATTTGCCGCTGCAATCGATCGGGCGGTGGCTGAGTTTCGGCCCGATCTGGTGCTCTGCCATCACCTGTATCTGGTGACCGCATTGGCGCGCGAGTGCGTCCGGGGCGTGCCGGTTGTTGCCGTGTGCCATTCGACCGACCTGCGCCAGCTGCGTTCGCATGCGCTCGAGCGCGATCGCATCGTAAGTGCGGTTCGTCGGCTCGATGCCGTCTTTGCGCTCCATGCTGAGCAGGCTGAGCAGATTGGCCTGGTGTGCGGCGTCGATGCCGATCGCATCCACGTGATTGGGACGGGCTACGACCATCGCATCTTCTGCCGCGACGCAAGCGTGGCGAGGCAGCCGGGATCGCTTGTGTACGTGGGCAAGATTTGCTTTAAAAAGGGCGTCGAGTCGCTGGTTCGAGCCGTGTCATTGCCGATTGACGATGGCGTCCGCCCATCTGGCTTGGTACTTGTGGGCGGCCGCGGGGACGATGCCGAGTACGCACGTATCGAGCGCTTGGCCGCGGCCTCGGATGTGCCGGTGACGCTGGCGGGGCGCCTGGATAGCGATGATCTCGTGCGTGCCTACCGCAGTTCCGACGTCTTTGTGCTGCCTTCGTTTTACGAGGGCCTGCCGCTCGTGACGATCGAGGCCCTCGCGTGCGGCTGCAAAGTTGTGGCGACCGATTTGCCCGGCGTTCGTCCCTGGATGGAGGCGATGCTTCCCGATGCTCCCGTGACGTGGGTGGCGTCGCCGCGTATGACGGATGTCGACACGCCCGTGGCGGCCGACCTTCCGTTGTTTGAGCGCGCGCTGGCAGATGCTATCGCGCAGGCGCTTGCGGCACCGCCTTCGACGTTCGAGCCGTCGGCGGTCTCTTGGGAAGCGTGCCTGGCGCGTATACTTAAAGTCGTTGATTTGTTGGAAGGGGGTTCGTATGGCTAAGGACACCATGAGGCTCACGTCTATGACTGCCGCGAGCGGTTGAGCCGCTAAGTTGGCTCCCGGAGCCCTCGCCCAGGTCCTGGGCGACTTACCCAATGTGCATAACGACAACCTGCTCGTGGGGTTCGATACCTCTGACGATGCGAGCGTCTTTCGCGTTGGCGATAACTTGGGTCTCGTGCAGTCCATCGACTTCTTCCCGCCGATGGTCGACGACCCGTTTCTATTTGGCCAGATTGCCGCGGCCAACTCGCTGTCGGACATCTACGCCATGGGCGGGCGGCCGAGCCATGCCATGAACTTGCTGTGCATCCCGAGCTGTCTGGGCGTTGAGGTTGCCGGTCAGATTCTGGCGGGCGGCGCAGACAAGTGCGTCGAGGCGGGTTGCTCCATCGCAGGCGGTCACACCATCAACGACGACGAGCCCAAGTACGGCCTGTCCGTGAGCGGTTTTGTGCCACTCGACCGCATGCTCGCCAACAGCGGCGCACGCGTGGGCGATGTTCTACTGCTGACCAAGGCGATTGGCTCGGGCATCATCACCACGGCCATTAAGGGCGAGCTCATCGAGCAGGACGAGGCTAGCCCGATGTTTGACTCGATGCGCACCCTCAACGAGGCTCCGATTCGTCTGGCCGAGGGACTCGAGCTTCACGGCTGCACCGACATCACGGGCTTTGGCCTGATCGGGCATGCGTGCGAGATGGCCGAGGGCTCGGGCGTGCAGATTGAGCTTGCGTCGGAGGCGGTGCCGCTCTTTGACCAGGTACTCGACATGGCACGTCTGGGCATTATCCCAGCGGGCTCCTACCGCAACCAGGACTTTTTTGGCCCGCGTGTGGCTGTCGACGAGGGCCTGGAGCCGGGCATGCTCGACGCGCTGTACGATCCGCAGACGTCTGGTGGCCTGCTTATCGCGGCGCCCGCGGCGGATGTGGATGAGCTTGCGCGTCGCCTGGATGCCGAGGGGTGCATCGCCGCCGTTATCGGTCGCGTGTGCGAGGCGGTGCCGGGCGGTCCTGCTGTTCGCGTTGTGCATTAAAGAAAACCGTTTATGCGACCGCCTACTTTTCCGGGCGGTCCCTTTTGAAAGGATGTAGCTATGTCTACCAAGATTGAAGTCAATGCCATGGGCGATGCCTGCCCGCTGCCCGTCGTCAAGACGCTTAAGGCACTCAAACAGCTTGACGGCGAGGGTGCCGTAGTGACCTCGGTCGATAACGAGACCGCCGTCAAGAACATCTCCAAGATGGCGCAGGAGAAGGGCTGCACGGCCTCGGTCGAGAAGGTTTCTGACGCCGAGTGGCGCGTGACCGTGGCGACCTCCGGTGCCGTTGCCGTGGCAGACCCCGAGCAGGACGGTGCCGCTTTCTGCGGTGCCAGCACCGGCAAGGGCGAGCTCGTCATTTCCGTCTACACCGACTGCATGGGCCGCGGCGACGACGAGCTGGGCCACAAGCTCATGAAGGCCTTCATCTTTGCCGTGACGCAGCAGGAGGAGCTGCCCGCGACCATGCTGTTCTACAACGGCGGCGCCAAGCTCACCGTCGAGGGCTCGCCGGTACTTGACGACCTGAAGGGGCTGGCTGAGCAGGGCGTCGAAATCCTCACCTGTGGCACCTGCCTCGACCACTATGGCATTAAGGACCAGCTTGCCGTGGGCGAGGTCACGAACATGTATGTGATCGTGGAGAAGATGGAACAAGCCGTGCGCGTCGTGCGCCCGTAGCGTATTGGTTGGAGTTGCCATGAGGGAGAAGCGCCCAGCGCTTGTCATCACGTTTCCCACCACGGCTGCCGCCATGGGCTGCGAGTCTCTGTGCATCGAGCGCGGCCTTCCCGGGCGAACGATTCCCGTGCCCGGGGAGGTCGCTGCCGGCTGCGGCCTGGCGTGGAAAGCGTTGCCTGCCGATGAGGAGCTGCTGCGCGGCGAACTCGCCGCGGCGGGCGTTCCCACCGAGGGCTATACCGTGATTGATATGTGGGAGGTCGTGTGATGATCTACCTGGATAACGCGGCGACGACCATGCACAAGCCGCAGACGGTCATCGATGCCGTGACGCAGGCGATGTGCTCGCTCGGCAATGCCGGGCGCGGCGCCACGTCGGGTGCCCTCGATGCCGCTCGCACGATTCACGGTTGCCGTGCCAAGCTCGCGCGCCTTTTAGGTTGCCCGAGGGCGGACCATGTTTGTTTTACGCCCAACTCCACCGCGGCGCTCAACACCGCCATCAACGGGGTGGTGCGCCCCGGCGACCGCGTGGTCACGACGGTGCTCGAGCACAACTCCGTGCTGCGTCCGCTCAACCGCCTGGCAGCGGAGCGGGGTGTGACCGTTGAGCATGCGGGCTGCGACGCGAACGGTGCGCTCGACTACGAAGAGCTTGAGCGGCTGGTGACGCCGGGCACACGTGCCGTGGTGGTGACGCACGCCTCAAATGTGACCGGCAACGCGGTCGACATTGCGCGCGTGGCGGCCATGGCCCATGCGGCCGGTGCGCTGGTAATCGTCGATGCCTCTCAGTCTGCCGGCACGGCGCGTATCGATATGCATGCCATGGGGCTCGACATTGTGTGCTTTACCGGCCACAAGGGGCTCATGGGACCCCAAGGCACCGGCGGCCTGGCCGTGGCGGAGGGCATTGACGTGTCTCCGTGGGCCATGGGCGGCACGGGCGTGCACAGCTTTGACCCACTGCAGCCACTTGAGTGGCCCACGCGCCTGGAGGCGGGCACGCTCAACGGTCACGGCATCGCGGGACTTTCTGCCGGTCTCGACTTTATCGAGGCCCGGGGCGGGGTGGAGACGATTGCAGCTCACGAACGCGCACTCGCCGAACGTTTCCTCTCCGGCGCTCGCGAAATCCCCAGCATTGTACTTTACGGTGCGTTTGACCAACCTGCGCGCTCGGCGATCGTGTCGCTCAACGTGGGCGATATCGACTCTGCCGAGATTTCGGACGCGCTCATGCAAGGGTGGGGGATTGCGACGCGCCCCGGTGCCCATTGCGCTCCGCTCATGCACCGCGCGTTAGGTACCGAGCGCCAGGGTGTCGTCCGCTTCTCGTTTGGGTATTTCAACACGACCGAAGAAGTCGACACGGCTATCGATGCTCTGCGCAATTTAGCCTGCTAAAGCTGCTGGACCGTTTATACTTGCGGGACGGGTATTTTGCCCGTCCCGTTTTTGTTTCGACCCGAAAGGTGTGCCTATGGCTTCATCCGCCCCGCGCGGTCTGCGTTCCGACCATGTCGTTACCGTCGGCATTGCGCTGTTCTCGATGCTCTTTGGCGCCGGTAACCTCATTATTCCGCCGCTGCTGGCGCTGCAGGCAGGTTCTGCCACGCCGGTTGCCATGATCGGCTTTTTGATTGCCGCTATCGGTCTGCCCGTTATGGGATTTATCGCCGTCGCGCTCGCTGGCACGGCCCGAGAGCTGGCCGGGCGTGTGCATCCTAAGTTTGGCGAATTCTTCGTTGCGGCGGTCTACCTGGCCATCGGTCCGTGCCTGGCCATTCCGCGCACAAGCTCTACGGCGTTCGAAATGCTGGTGCCGCTGCTACCCGAGGGCGTTTCGCTCGGCACGGCACGTCTGGTGTTTGCCGTTGGCTTCTTTATCGTCGCGTTTGCGCTCACGCTGCGTCCAGGCGTCATCACACGCGTGCTCGGCCGTATTACGGGCCCCGCGCTCATTGCACTCATCGTGCTGGTCGTGGGTGCTGCCGTGATCTCGCCGCTGGGTCCCGCTGCCGCGCCTCAGGCTCCCTACGATGCAGGCGCTGCCGTGCAGGGCTTTCTGACTGGCTATCAGACCATGGACCTGCTCGCGTCGCTCGCCTTTGGCATTATCATCGCCGAGACTATCCACGAGCTGGGCGTGACCGATGACAAGCGCGTGGCCTTCGAGATCTCGCGCTCCGGTGTGATCGCTGGCGTGCTCATGGCCATCATCTACTGCGGCCTGGCGCTTGCCGGCATGCAGCTCGGCACGGTTATGCCCGATGCTACCAACGGTGCCGCCATCCTCGCCCGTTCGGCCTCTATGCACTTTGGCCTTGCTGGCACGGTTGTCGTCTTTGCGATTTTCTTCCTCGCCTGCATGAACGTGTGCATCGGCCTTATCAGCTGCTGCTCGCGCTACTTCTGCGAGACGTATGTGGTTAAAGGGGGAGCGGAGGCTTCCGAGGAGGCCATGCGCCGCCCCTTTGCGATTCTTGCCTTTGTGTTCGCGGCGTTTTCGTGCGTACTCTCCAACGTGGGCCTCGACATGATCCTCATGTTCTCGGTGCCCATGCTCAACGCCTTGTATCCCGTTGCCATCGTGCTGGTACTGATGGGCCTGGTGCACGGCTTTTGCGATGCGCATCCGCAGGTGTGGGTCTGGGTCGGCGGCGTGGTTGCCGTGCAGAGTGTGATCACCTCGGTCCGCGACGCGTTCTTTGCGGGCGCGTGGCTACCGTTTGATGTGCTGCCGCTGGCGGATATCGGTGCCGCGTGGGCGCCGGTCGCCGTAGTTGCCTTTGTGATTGGCCTGCTCCATAGTCGTTTTGTTGCACATTCGAGGAGCTAAGGCATCAATGCTTGCACAGGCGGGGAGTCTCCCCTATAATTTCCTTCGCTTTGGGACACGCAAGGTTTAGACCTTAGCTGCTCAACACCTTCGGGACGTGGCGCAGTTTGGTAGCGCGCCTGCTTTGGGAGCAGGATGTCGCAGGTTCAAATCCTGTCGTCCCGACCATATCTTGCGGGCGTAGTTCAATGGTAGAACCCCAGCCTTCCAAGCTGATGACGCGGGTTCGATTCCCGTCGCCCGCTCCATAAGAATTGTTTTAACGGCTTTGGTTTCCTTTGGGGATCAGAGCTGTTTTCGTTTACGCGCCGGGCGACGGGAATCGAACCCGCCAGGGTGCGGAGCTGAGAAAATGCGTGAGCATTTTCCAGCGCAGCACGCAAGGGCCGAAGGCCCGCAGCGAAACAAGGATTTGCGAAGCAAATCCTTGGACTTCCCGTCGCCCGCTCCATAAGATAGACGAATGGCTCTGGTTCCTATTGGGACCAGAGCCATTTTCGTAAGTGTACGGGGCACGGGAATCGATGCCGCCCCGCGCCCCTCCTAAGTTCCGGTGAAATACGGACTGTCTATTGGCTTTTGCGAACCCACTGAAGGTCGGGTAGCTAATTTGGGATGGGGCTATTTGATTGCTCTAGCGATTGGCTGGCAAATGTGGTCAAAAAGCCCTGTTCAAAATGACTGGTTCGGTGCTGAGCCACGAAAGCGGCCCATCTACTACGTTTGGCCTGCAGGGGTCGACCATAGCCGCATTTTCGGAAAATCGGCAAGCCGTCTACCAGCGGTTTTGATTTTTCGGATTTCGGTATGGTTGAGGGCAATCGGTTAAACGTAGTAGATGGGCCCATTTCGTGGCGAACGGTGTGATTCGCGGTCCAAGGCTGCCGGTTTCGGATGGCCAAACTGGAAGTTGCGGTGGAATAGTTCCTAAAAGGCCTATGGAAGCTTGAAAACAGGAACTATTTCACCGCAACTTAGGGTGGGATGGGGCTAGTGGCGACCGTGGTGGCGGAGCTTGTCGATGGTGGAGTCGGTGCTTCGGCTGCGGGCTTCGGCTGCGGTTTGGCGCTTGTGGCGGTAATCGATCATGCCTTGGATGATGGGCTTGCCAAAGCTCACGACATCATCGTTGTAGATGGCGGTTCGGGCTGCGAGGAGGCAGTCGGTAAAGTCCATATGGGTCTTGCCAAAGAGTTTGACGGCAAGGGCGACAACGGTGGGCTCATCGACCATGACGTCATCGAGCAGCCTTTTCATGGCCGCAGCAATCTCAACGCGGGGAACCTTATAGACGTCGCGCAGCGTGACCACGACGCGCGTGATGATTTCGGGGTAGACACGTGCGGTGCGCGTGGCGATGACCTTTGCGGCGCGCGGTGACAGGACCTCGTCGTCGTCGAGCAGATAGCGCAGGATGACGGTCTCGTCGATGATGGTGCTACTCATGGATATCTACTTCCTCGGGACCCAAAACCGAATCGTCGCTTTCTGTAGCAAGGTACTCAATCCAGGCATTGCGCTCCTCGGAGCGGCGATTGGGGTCACCATATGCTTTGAGCGACCCATAGGCGGCGGTGCCGTCCTTTGAGCGCACGGCGACCGGCTGAAAGGGAAGCTTGCGCATCAAAATGCTCTGCGCGACAAAAAGGCGCACGGCCTCGGCGAGCGATGTGCCCATGGCGTCGTAGAGACGCTCGGCATGCTGCTTGTCTTCCTCGCGAATGCGCACCTGCAGGATGGCTCGTTTTTGAGTCGATGACATCACTGGCCTCCCTTAATGAGCGTGCAATTTGAATAGTCAAATACGGCATCGGCTAATAATGGCCAATCTTATAACCACTACTTTATTGCACTAGAGTAATCGAGTGTGAACAATATTACAAACGTACTACATCCTTCAGAAGCGAGCGTGAAATTTTTCTTGGGCGTACGCGTGTAATACACTCGCCTTTATATCCTATCGAGAATAATTCCAACCTGCCCATATCCCTGCAATACACCCGTATTGCAGGGCCTATGCTCAAGTTTGCCCCCTGCAACTGCGTATATTCAACCTGTATACCGTTGGAGAAATTCTATCGAGTGTCTGTTTCGCCGCATGCATTCGATACGCCGATGCCAGGTCACGGGCGGCTTGGGGCAACGTCGACAGGATCTCTCCAGCAAGGGATTCAGGAGGGAGTGAACAACATGGGCAATAAACGAGTCGTAGCCGATTCCTCGCGCTGCATTGGGTGCCAAACCTGTATGGCGGCGTGCATCGAGGCGCACGACATCCCCGGCGACATCGCCGCGCCGCGCCTACGCGTGACGCGCACCTACGAGATCTCCGCACCGGTGGCTTGCCATCACTGCGAGGACGCCCCGTGCGCCAAGGCCTGCCCCACGGGCGCCTTGTTCTTTGATCCAAAGAACCATCGCATCGGCGTCAACGAGGACAACTGCATCGGCTGCAAGAGCTGCGTCATGGCCTGCCCCTTTGGCGCCGTGAGCGTGGCGACCACGCAGGTCCCCGTCTTGATGGGCGACGTGCGCGTGGGTTCGCAGACCAAGAGCTTCGTGCTCAAGTGTGACCTGTGCGTGAACCGTCCCGGCGGTCCGGCGTGTGCCGAGGCGTGCCCGACCAAGGGCCTCACCCTGGTAGACGAGGAGCGCCTGGCGGAGCTGACTGCCGAGCGTGCCCGCGCCACCATCGAAAACGAGGCGTAGGCGGGCGGCCATACAAGCCCAACGATTGTCAAATACGTACCGATTAATCGGTAGCAGAGAAAGGAAGGAGGGTGTCATGGAGAAGCATAAAGTGATCTGCCCGTACTGCGGCGCCGGTTGCCAGTTTAACCTCCTGGTCCAAAACGGCCAGGTCGTGGGTACCGAACCGCTCAACGGCATCACCAATCAGGGCGAGCTGTGCCTTAAGGGCATGAGCGGCTACGACTTCATCAACGACACCAAGATCTTGACTCCTCGCGTACTGCACCCGATGATCCGCCGCACCAAGGGCGCGGATCTTGAGCGCGTAAGCTGGGACGAGGCACTGGATTTCACCGCATCTAAGATGCAGGCCATAATTGACGAATATGGTCCTAACGCTGTCATGACCACCGGCTCTTCGCGAGGCGGCGGCAATGAGGCGAACTACGTCATGCAGAAGTTTACGCGTGCGTGCATCGGCACCCACAGCGTGGACAACTGCGCCCGTACTTGACACGGCCCTACTGTCCTCGGTCTGATGGACACGGTTGGTTCAGGTTGCATGTCATGCTCCATCCCCGGTATGGAGGATGCGGGCTGCATTTTCCTCTTCGGCTATAACCCTGCCGATTCGCACCCCATCGTCGCAAGGCGTATCGTGCGAGCCAAAGAAAAGGGTTGCAAGATCATCGTCGCCGACCCGCGCCATATCGAAACCGCGCGTATCGCCGACCTCTACCTTCCGATCAAGAACGGTTGCAATGTTGCGTTCCTCAACGCCTTTGCCAACTGTCTGGTCAACGATGGCCTCTACGACAAAGAATTCGTCGCCGAGCACACGAACGGCTTTGACGAGTGGTGGGAGACCATCAAGAACTACACTCCCGAATCCGTACAGGACATCACGGGTGTCGATCCCGCGCTGATCCACCAAGCTGCCGAAATGTACGCCACGGCGAAGCCTTCTGCCATCATTGGCTGGGGCATGGGCGTATGCCAGCAGAAGCAGAACCTGAAGACGGTGCACACCATCGCCTCCATCGCCTGCGTTGCCGGCCAGATCGGCAAACCCAACTCCGGCCTCGCGCCCGTGCGTGGCCAGAACAACGTTCAGGGCTCCTGCGATATGGGCATGCTGCCCAACCTGTACCCTGGCTACCAGAAAGTCACCGACCCCGCCGCTCGCGCCAAGTTTGCCAAGGCTTGGGGCGTGCCCGAGGAAAAGCTCCCGCTCGAGGAGGGCTACAAGCTCACCGACCTGGGTCACCTGGTCGACGAGGGCAAGGTGCACTGCTTCTACAACTACGGCGAGGACCCGGTGCAGACCGAGCCCGATTCGGCCGGTATGCGCAAGACGCTCTCCGAGCTGGATCTGTTCATTTGCCAGGACATCTTTATGACGCAGACGACCATGCTCGCCGACGTCATCCTGCCTGCCACCTCTTGGGGCGAGCACGAGGGTGTCTTTACCGCATCCGACCGTAGCTTCCAGCACTTTGACGCGGCCGTTCCGCCCAAGGGCGAGTGCCGCCACGACTGGGAGATCTTCGCGGACCTGTCCACGCGCATGGGCTACCCCATGCACTACGACAACACCGAGCAGATCTGGAACGAGTGCATTAGCCTGTGCCCCAACTTTGTGGGCGCAACCTACGAGAAGATGGCTCCCGAGGGCGGTTACGCCCAGTGGCCGGTCAAGAGCACCGATGTGAACGACCACGGCACGGCCGACATGTTCGCTGGTGGCAAGTTCACCACCAAGGACGGCCGCGCCAACCTGATGGCGCACGACTGGGAGGCGCCCTCCGAGCTTCCCGACGATGAGTACCCGCTCATCCTGTGCACCGTCCGCGAGGTCGGCCACTACAGCTGCCGCTCGATGACCGGCAACTGCAAGACGCTGGCGCTGCTTGCCGACGAGCCCGGCTTTGTCCGCATGAATCCCGCGGACGCCCAGGCGCGCGGTATCAAGAACGGCGACATCGTCTCGATTCACAGCCGCCGCGGCCAGGTATACAGCCGCGCCGACGTGAGCGACCGTATCAACAAGGGCACGGTCTATATGACCTACCAGTGGTGGATCGGCAAGTGCAACGAGCTGACCATGCACAAGGTCGACCCGGTCTCGCACACGCCCGAGGACAAGTTCTCCGCCTGCCAGGTCGACGCCATTGCCGACCAGGTTTGGGCAGAGGGCGAGGTGGAGCGTCAGTACACCGAGCTCAAGCAGGCTCTGGTGGACGCCGCCGCTCCCCAGGATGTTGAGCCCGGCGCCGCCAAGTTCGACGACGAGACGCACGTGAATCAAATCGTGTAGTCCCGTTCTCGTTGGCTTTTTGGGCCGGGCGTCCCGTACGTTCGGGAGCCCGGCCCGTTATTTTGAAAGGAAGTGGGGATGAACCGCTTCATCGACATCAACCCGGAGAGGTGCATCGGCTGCGGAACATGTCAGTCCGCCTGTGCCGACGCCCACCGGATGCAGGGTCTTCAGGATACGCCGCGCCTGGCGCTTGTGAAGACCGGCGGTATTTCGGCCGCCCTTGCCTGCCACCATTGCGAGGGTGCCCCCTGCGCCGAGGTTTGCCCGGTGAATGCCATCGAGCACGATGGCGATCGCATCCACGTCAAGGAGCAGGAGTGCATCGGGTGCAGGCTGTGCGCCATCGCGTGCCCCTTCGGAGCCATCCATCCCGATGGCACGTCTATCGCCGGTGTCGCAGGCATGTGCGACCCGACGCCTTCGTATCCTAAGTCCCTGAGCAGCCTGCTTACGTGGGCTCCCGGCCAGTACACCTGCGCTGTGAAGTGCGACCTGTGCGCCTTCGATCCGGACGGCCCTCATTGTGTGGCGGCGTGCCCCACCAAGGCGCTGACCGTCATGGGCGGCGCGGCCGATCGCGAGCTCGACGAGGCCAAGCGCCTGCGTTCGATCGAAAACGGTCCGGCCGTCGACGCTACCGCTGTGTCCCAGGGCCTGTCCGAGAAAGCAGAAGGGAGCGTAAACAATGGATAGCATGACGCTGTTTATCGCATCGCTTGCCGTCTCGTGCATCGGTGCGCTCGCCTCGGTTCTGCTGATTAAGGCCGACAACGCCGCCAAGACCGCCGGCTGCCTGATCGGCGCCGTCGCGGCCGTGCTGTCGTTCATCGCGGGCCTCGAGGCCGTGCTTGGCGACGTTTCGTCCCTCAACACGGTCTTCTTCTTCCCGTTCGCCCGTCTCGAGCTCTTGCTCAACGGCCTTGCGGGCCTGATCGTGGTCCTCATCTCGATTCTCGCCTTTGCGGGCTTCATCTACGGTCTGTCCTACTTCGACGAGTACCCGGGCAAGGTCGGGCGCGCCGGCTTCTTCATGAACACCTTCGTCGCCTCGATGATGCTCGTCATCACCGCCGACAACGTGTTCTGGTTCCTGGTCGCCTTTGAGCTCATGTCGCTGACCTCGTACTTCCTGGTCGTGATCGAGGAGAACGAGAACTCCATCCATGGCGGTTGGCTCTACTTTGTGATCGCGCACGTGGGCTTCGTTCTCATCATGGCGAGCTTCCTGCTCATGACCAACGGCGTGGGCGGTTCCTTCAGCTTCAGTGATTTCCGTACGCATGACTTTGGACCCACCGTCTCCTCCGCGTGCTTCGTCCTCGCGTTCTTCGGATTTGGCGCGAAGGCCGGTATCATTCCGCTGCACTCCTGGCTGCCCCAGGCGCACCCCGAGGCGCCGTCCAACGTGTCCGCCCTCATGTCCGGCGGCATGATCAAGATCGGCATCCTGGGAATCCTCAAGGTCGGTCTCGACCTGCTCGCGGGTTCGGGCGTCCAGCTCTGGTGGGGCCTCATGGTCCTGGTCTTCGGATCCATCTCGTCGGTCCTGGGTGTCGTCTACGCCCTCCACGAGCACGACATCAAGCGCCTGCTTGCCTATCACTCCGTCGAGAACATCGGCATCATCTTGCTCGGTGTCGGCGCGTCCATGACGGCGCGCGCCCTGGGCAACGACGTCATCGCGACGATCGCGCTCATGGCCGCCCTCTACCACACGCTCAACCACGCCATGTTCAAGGGCGAGCTGTTCCTCGGCGCGGGCTCCCTGCTCTATGCCACGGGTACGCGCAACATGGAGAAGATGGGCGGTCTGTTCCGCCGCATGCCGGTCACGGCCGTCTGCTTCCTCATCGGTGCCCTTGCCATCTCGGCCATCCCGCCGCTCAACGGCTTCGTTTCCGAGTGGTTCACCTACCAGTCCCTGTTCAACATCTCGACGCTCTCCGACCCGGTCGTCATGGTGTTCGCCGTCGCCTCCGCGGCCGCCCTCGCCATCACCGGTGCCCTGGCCGTCACGTGCTTCGTGAAGGCCTACGGCGTCTCGTTCGCGAGCAGCCCTCGTTCCCAGGAGGCCGCGAACGCCAAGGAGTCCCCGGCTCCGATGTTGTTCTCGCAGATGCTCCTCGCGGCCATCTGCGTGGTACTGGGAATCGGCTCCCCGGTCATCGCCCCGGTTCTGGGCGACGTCGCCCAGAGCGTGCTTGCCGGCTCCGCCGTCACAGCCACCTCGGGCGTGTCTCTCGTGAACGAGATTTCCGGTGCCGCCACCTCCACCCCCGCGATCGCCATCGCGCTCGTGGTCCTCACCGGCCTCGCGTTCGCGCTGAGGTCCTGCCTCGGCGCCAAGGCCCCCGCTAAGAAGACCGACCCTTGGGCGTGTGGCTACGAGCCCAACGAGCACATGCCCGTCGTCGCCACGAGCTTCGCGTCCGACGTCGAACTCTTCATGGGCCCGCTCTACACCCTGCGCGAGGTATGCACCAAGATCTGCTGGTCCATCGCGCACGTGTTCCAGAAGCTCACCGGTGTCGCCCAGGGCGTCGAGCCCCTGCCCGACCGTTTCCTGGTCGATGCACCGAGCGAGGGTGCCGACAAGCTGGCCGGCCTCGCCTCCAAGATCGAGGGCGGCAACTACTCCGTATACATCTGCTACATCGTCGCGGCGCTCGTGGTCTTCCTCGTGCTCGCCGTGGTCATGGTCTAGAGAGGGGAGAGGATATTATGAACATCGTTCTTGCGATGGCGCAGGGCCTCGTGGTCATGCTGGTCGCGCCCTTCTTCTCCGGCCTCGCCCGTGTGATTCGCGCGAAGATGCACAATCGCCGCGGTCCGTCCATCCTTCAGGATTACCGGGACCTCGCGAAGCTCATGGCGCGTCCCGAGTCCGTGAGTTCCGACTCGAGCTTCGTGCTGCGCATCATGCCGCCGCTGTTCCTCGCGGTGTCGTTTATGCTCGCCATGGGCCTGCCCATGTTCACGCTCCAGAGCCCCATGCCCGTCTTTGGTGACGCCATCACCATCATGTACGCGCTCGCGCTGTCCCGCTTCTTCTTCGCGCTGTCCGGCGTGGATTCCTCCAACGCCTACGCGGGCTTCGGCGGTATCCGCGAGCTCCTCATGAGCGTGCTCATCGAGCCGTCCATGCTCATCGCGCTGTTCACCGTCGCCATCGTGTGCGGCTCCACGGACATTGCGACCATGGGTCAGCACATCGTTACGGGCAACGTCTCGAGCGTCGTCGCCGTTATCCTCGCCGGCGTCGCCTTCGCGGCCGCCTGTTACATGGAGCTCGGCAAGCTTCCGTTCGATCAGGCCGAAGCCGAGCAGGAGCTCCAGGAGGGCCCGCTCGCCGAGCTCTCCGGCCCGTCCCTGGCCATGATGAAGCTCGCCATGGGCATGAAGCAGGTCGTGGTCGTCGCTTGGTTCACCTCCATCTTCATCCCCTGGGGAGAGCCCGCGACCATCGGCGTCACCGCTCTCGTGGGCGCCGTCGTCTTCCTCGTCAAGTGCCTGGTCGATTTCGTCGTCTGCGGCGTGCTCGAGAACTCCGTTTCCCGTTCGCGCTTCAAGGTGCTCGGTAACCAGACCTGGGCCGTCGTCGGCATCGCGGTCCTCGCGTTCGTCTTCGTCGTCGTAGGCGTGTAGGGAGAAGGGAGAAACTATGTCAATCGAATCGAGCTTGTCCCTCTTTGCCATGGTGGCGATCGCCGTCCCCATGCTGGGCTCCCTGCTCATCGTCATGCTGCCGCGTCCCTACGCTAAATGGATCTGCGCCTTTGCCGGCGGCATCGCCACGGTCGCTTCCGTTGGCTTGGCCGCGACGTTTGCCGGAAACGGCATGAACGCGGTCGATGTAACCTGGGCGAGTATGGGCCAGACCTTGGTCATGGGCTTCATATTCGACCGGATGAGCACGCTGCTCGCACCCGCGTTCGTCGCTATCGGCCTGCTCGTCGTCATCTATTCGTTCCCGTACATGAGCGATAAGAATAAGGAGCATCCCGACGCGCCCCGTCGTCGCTTCTACGTGTACTTCTCCACGTTCATCGGCGCCATGGCCGGTCTCGCCTACAGCTCCACCATCGTCGGCCAGCTCGTTTTCTTCGAGATCACCGGTGTGTGCTCCTGGGGCCTCATCAGCTACTACATGACGCCCACGGCCAAGAAGGCCGGTATGAAGGCGCTCATCATCACCCATATCGGCGCTCTGGGACTCTACATCGGCGCGGCCTTCCTGTTCGCCGGAACCGGCACGTTCGCGCTGAGCGCGATCTCCCAGCTCGATTCCGGTATGAAGACCGTCGTGCTGCTGCTCATCCTGTTCGCTGCTTGGGCCAAGTCCGCCCAGTTCCCGCTCTACATGTGGCTGCCCTCCGCAATGGAGGCCCCCACGCCCGTTTCCGCCTACCTTCATGGCGCGTCCATGGTTAAGGTCGGCGTGTGCGTGTTCGCCCGCGCTCTTGCGAGCGCCGGCGATATCCCCGAGATCGTCGGTTGGGTCGCCATCATCGACGCCGTCGTGACCATGCTCTTCGGCTTCCTCATGTACCTGCCCCAGAAGGATATGAAGCGCCTGCTCGCCTTCTCGACGATCGCGCAGCTCGCCTACGTGTTCTTTGGCCTGGGCCTCTCCGTGTTCGGAAGCCAGATGGCGTTTAACGGCGCCGTCGAGCACATCTTCAACCACGCGTTCACCAAGACCCTGTTCTTCCTCATCGCTGGCTCTCTCAGCTTCACGCTGGGAACCCGTATGCTGCCCAAGATCCAGGGCCTCATGAAGAAGTACCCGGTCACGGGCGTGGGCTTTGCGGTCGCCGCGACCGCTATCGCCGGCGTGCCCCCCATGAGCACGTTCTTTTCCAAGTTCCAGATCATTTCCGGTGGCTTCGCGGTTGGTGCTACCAACACGGTCATCTTTGTCCTCGTGTGCGTCATGGTCGTCGAGACCGTCGCCACCTTCGCATGGTTCCTGCGTTGGATGGGTAAGGTCCTGCCCGGTGAGCCGAGCGAGACCGTGGCCGCCGGCCAGCCCCTTCCGCGCGCCATGGCGTTCGTGTTCGTCGTCCTCATGATCATGGTCGTCGTCGCCGGTCCTCTGTCCTCTAGTTGGATGGGTTAGGAGGTAGGACATGGGTTATTCGTTAGTCAATATCCTGGGCGGTCTTCTGATCGTGACCTCCACCATGGTGGTCGTCTCGAAGACCATCCCGTCCGCCATCAAGTGGTACGCGATCCAGTCGGTTGTCCTGGTGGGCGTGCTGCTCACCCTGGGCCTCACCACCGGTGCCACCGAGCTTCTCATGTGGGCCGCGTCGGCCTTCGTCACCAAGGTGATCCTCGTTCCGTTCATTCTCAACCGTGCCTACAAGAAGATGGGTTCGCCTGCCGATAGCACGCTGACCTCCTCCATCAAGCCGGCCTGGACCATCATCCTCACCGGTCTGGAGGTGGCCGTCTGCTTCGCGGTGGTCACGCGCCTGAGCCTGCCCACCGCCGAGGTGGCCACTCCGGCCCTCGCCATCAGCTTCGCGCACTTCTTCGTCGGCCTCACGTGCATCATCTCCCAGCGCAACATCCTCAAGCAGATCTTCGGGTACTGCCTTATGGAGAACGGTAGCCACGTGACGCTCGCTCTGCTCGCGCCCACGGCCCCCGAGATCATCGAGATCGGCATCGCCACCGACGCCATCTTCGCCGTCATCATCATGTCCGCCGTCGTCGTGAGGATTTGGAACGACACCAAGTCGCTCGACTCCCACGACCTGACCGAATTGAAGGGGTAGGCCATGGATGTTTCAATGCTGACGGTCGCCCTGCTCGCTTGTCCTCTCGTGTTCTCCCTGATTATGGCTGCGCTCCCCAAGACGACGTCCTACAACGTCTTCGCGGGGCTCAACACCATCTCCGTCGCGGCGACCCTTGTCCTTTCGGTCGTCACCGCGGGAACCATGCTCTCGAGCGGGCAGAATATCGACGCTTTGGGCCTGTGGCTCCATCTCGATTCGCTCTCGTCGATCTTCGTCCTTCTGGTAGGCATCATCGGGTTCATCACCGGCGTGTACTCCATCTCCTATATCAAGATCGATATCGAGGAGAAGACCATGCCGGCCGAGCGCACCAAGCAGTACTACGCGCTGTTCAGCCTGTTCGTCTTCACGATGCTGCTCGCCTGCCTGTCCAACAACATCATCCTCACCTGGGCGGCGGTCGAGGCCACTACGCTGTCGACCGTGTTCCTCGTGGGCATCTACAAGAACAAGCAGGCGCTCGAGGCGTCTTGGAAGTACGCGATGGTCTGCACCGCCGGTGTGGCCTTCGGCCTGTTCGGCACGCTGCTCATCTACGCGAACGCCGCCGATATCATGCCCAACGCGCATGAGGCCGCCTTCCTCACCTCCATCATGCCCTACGCCGACCAGTTCGACCCGATGCTCGTGCGCCTCGCGTTCGCGTTCATCGTCATCGGCTTCGGCACCAAGGCGGGCCTGTTCCCCATGCACACCTGGCTGCCCGACGCGCACTCCCAGGCTCCGAGCCCGGTCTCCGCGCTGCTCTCGGGCGTGCTGCTCAAGTGCGCCATGCTGGTGATCATCCGCTTCTACTCCCTGTCCATCATCACGGTGGGCGACACCTATCCGCGAACGCTCCTGCTCATCCTGGGCACGCTGTCCATCCTGGTGGCTGCCCTGTGCATCTTCAAGCAGGACGATATCAAGCGCCGCTTCGCGTACTCCTCCGTCGACAACGTCGGCGTGGTCGCGCTGTGCCTGGGTATCGGTGGCCCGCTCGGTATCGCCGCCTGCCTGCTGCACTGCATCTTCCACGGCTTCACGAAGGCGCTAGCCTTCTGCATGGCCGGTAACATCCAGCACATCTACCACACCCGCGACCTGAACAAGATCAAGGGCGTCGTCGAGATCGCTCCCGTCACGGCAGCGCTCACCATCATCGCCCTGCTCGCGCTCGCCGCCTTCCCGCCGTTCGCCCTGTTCATCTCCGAGTTCCTCACCTTCGTGGCCGGCGTTCAGTCCGGTCCCATCTGGGTGGTCGTGCTCGTGGCCATCGGCCTCACCGGCGTGTACTTCGCCCTTACCGGCATCGCGCTCAAGTCCATCTTCGGCAAGGCACCCGAGGGCATGAAGCGCCACGAGGTGCCCGCCCTCATGATCATCCCCGAGATCGCCCTCGCGATCGTGGTCATGTGGTTCGGTATCGCCACCCCGGTCGCCATCACGAGCGGCGTCGAGGATGCAACGTCCGTCGTTTTGAACCAGAGCGTCGAAGAGCTCCACGAGGCCCCTCTCTACCGCATGGTGTTCAGTTCCCAGACCAAGACAAGTGAGGTGAATTAGCACCATGGCAGAACCTGAAAAGAAGGACTACGCTCGTCGCTGCGAAAGCCACGTCGAGGCCCTGCGCGCTGCAGTGCCGGGCGCTATCGAGAAGGTCGAATGGCAGTGCGAGGACCAGCTGACGATCACCGTCAAGCTGGACCGTCTGCCCGAGGCCGTCCACTACCTGTATTACGAGCGCTACGGCTGGATTCCTGTGATTGTCGGCAACGACGAGCGCAGCCTGTGCGGCCGTTACGCCGTGTACTACGTCATCTCCATGGAGGGGGAGGACCCCGGCTGGGTTACCGTGCGTGCCGAGGTCGACCCCGCCAAGATGACGTTCCCGTCCGTGACGCCGTTCGTCCCCGCCTGCGTGTGGGGCGAGCGCGAGCTGCGCGATATGTTTGGCCTGATTCCCGAGGGTCTGCCCGACCGCCGTCGCCTGGTGCTTCCCGACGATTGGCCCAGCGGGCTGTACCCGTTGCGCAAGGATTCGATGGATTACCGTTTCCGCCCCGCCCCCGCGAGCGACATGGAAAACTACGAATTCCTGGCCGACACCAAGGGCAAGGAGACTACGCTCGTCCCCATGGGACCGCTGCACATCACCTCCGACGAGCCCGGCCACTTCCGCCTGTTCGTGGAGGGCGAGACGATCGTCGATGCCGACTACCGCCTGTTCTACGTGCATCGCGGTATGGAGAAGGTCGCCGAGACGCGCCTGAACTATGATGCCGTGACGTTCCTTGCCGACCGTATCTGCGGTATCTGCGGCTGCGCCCACTCGGTGGCCTACGCCGAGGCTGTCGAGCGCGCCCAGGGCATTCACGTCCCGCCGCGCGCGCAGTACATCCGCGCCATCATGCTCGAGGTCGAGCGCCTGCACTCGCACCTGCTCAACATTGGCCTCGCATCGCACTACACCGGCTTCGATTCCGGCTTCCAGCAGTTCTTCCGCGTTCGCGAGAAGTCCATGGACCTGGCCGAGAAACTCTCCGGCCACCGCAAGACCTACGGCCTCAATGTGATCGGTGGCGTGCGTCGCGACATTTTGGCCGAGCAGAAACTCTCCACGCTCACGACCATCCACCAGCTGCGCTCCGAGGTCCAGGAGCTCGTCGACGTTTTGCTCTCCACGCCCAACTTTATTGAGCGCACGAGCGGCATCGGCATTCTCGACCGTAAGATCGCCCGCGACTTTTCGCCGGTCGGCCCGCTCATGCGTGGTTCGGGCTATGCCCGCGACGTGCGCTTCGACCATCCCTTCGACGGCTACGCCGATCCGGACGTCATGAAGATGCATGCCGCCACGGCCGACACCTGCGACGCCTTCGGCCGTACCGCCGTGCGTATCCAGGAGGTCTACGATTCGATCGACATGATCGAGACCATGCTCGAGAACTGCCCGTCGGGCCCCATCCTCACCACGGATTGGGAGTACACCCCGCACAAGTACGCCATCGGCGCCACCGAGGCTCCGCGCGGCGAGGACGTGCACTGGGCCATGCTCGGCAATAACCAGAAGTGCTACCGCTGGCGCGCCAAGGCCGCCACGTACAGCAACTGGCCGGTCCTGCGCTACATGTTCCGCGGCAACACCGTGGGCGACGCGGCGCTGATCGTCGGCTCGCTCGACCCGTGCTACTCCTGCACCGACCGCGTAACGGTGACCGATGTCGCCGCCAAGCGCGACCACGTGCTCGACAAGGAGCAGTTCGAGAACGTCTGGCGCGACAAGTCGCCGCTTGCGGGCGAGGGCACCATGGCCGCTCCGCTCGATGAGGAGGCGCTCTAATATGCTGAAGCTTTGGAAGGTTAACGCCAAGGCCGGCGACGCGACGGTCAAGTACCCGTTTGCGCCGTTTCCCACCAACAAGGACATGCGCGGCAAGCCCGAGCACAATGCCGAGCTCTGCATCGCCTGCGGTGCCTGCGGCGTGGCGTGTCCGGCCGATGCCATTCGCATGGACACCGACCTTGCGGCCGATACCATCACCTGGTCGATTGACTACGGCCGCTGCATCTTTTGCGGCCGCTGCGAGGAAGCCTGCCCCATGGAGGCCATCAAGCTCACCGAGGAGTTTGAGCTGGCCGTCATGAGCAAGGACGACCTCACCAGCAAGAGTGTCTATACGCTCGAGCATTGCTCGCGCTGCGGCAAGCCGTTCGCCCCGCACAAGGAGATTGACTACGCTAAGCGCCTGCTGCAAAAGGCCGGCGGCATGGAGGCCGAGCAGGCTGCCCGCACCGTCGGTATGTGCCAGGAGTGCAAGCGCGAGCTCGACGCCCTGCGCGCCGCCTCAGCCGTAAAGACCGGCAACGCGCGCGGCATGGCTGCCAACGAGACGCTTGCGTCCGGTGAGCCCCAGGGCCCCGGCATGGAGTATCTGGGCGGCCACGGCGTGAACCCGGAGTATATCGACCGCGAGCTCAACCCCGATGCGCCCGAGATTCCCGCCGGTCCTGCGCCGGTCGAGGGCATCATCATGGATTTTGATACGAAGGAGGAGTAACCATGGCCGAACCCACGCTTTTGCCCGAGCGGCTTCAGTACCGCCCGACCAAGATCGAGCTCGACGAGAGCATCGAGAAGGCCAAGGCGACCCTTCTTAAGAAGATCAAGCGCTCGGTGTACGTCTACCGCGTTGACTGCGGCGGCTGCAACGGCTGCGAGATCGAGATCTTCGGTTCCATCACGCCCGTCTTCGACGTCGAGCGTTTTGGCATCAAGGTCGTGCCCTCGCCCCGTCACGCCGATGTGCTGCTGTACACCGGTGCGGTGACGCGTGCCATGCGCATGCCGGCCCTGCGCGCCTTTGAGGCCGCACCCGATCCCAAGATCGTGGTGTCCTATGGCGCGTGCGGCTGCACCGGTGGCATCTTCTACGACAACTACTGCGTCTGGGGCGGCACGGACAAGATCTTGCCGGTCGATGTCTACATCCCCGGCTGCCCGCCCAGCCCCGCGCAGACCATCTACGGCTTTGCCATGGCGCTTGGCCTGCTGGACCAAAAGCTCCATGCCGAGACCACGGTGGAGGCCGCCGGCGAGCAGGCCGATATCCTGCACCCCGGCGTGCCGTACAAGCTGCGCGTTGCCATCGAGCGCGAGGCTCGCGCCATGAGCGGCTACCGTTATGGCCGCGACCTGGCCAATGAGTTTATGGACACGCTCGAGGGCGCGCCCAAGGGCGATATCCGCGGTGCCATGGCGCTGCTCATCGACAAGCAGGACGATCCTCGCCGCGTTGAGGTCTACTCGGCGCTGCAGGATCTGGTGCTGGCCGGAGGTCGCTAGATGGAGCTCACGGACCGCTCTGGTTACTTTGCGGGCCCCGGTATGCTCGGCGGCTCCTTTGGCGATGCCTCGCGCGCAAGCGACGAGGCCGCCGAGGGCGTCGCCGACCCCTGCCTGGGCCATGCGCCCGACCAGGTGGTCTTCTATGAGCTCACGCGTAAGTTTGTGGAGACCGAGGAAGACGTTCCCCAGGAGGCCTGCGACGTGCTGTACTACACGCTCGCCGTGGGCCACCACACCGGCGTGCTCGACTGCTTTGAGCCGCGCCTGTCGGTGCCGGTGGATGTGTTCTATTCGCTCGTCGATGCGCTGCCGGAGGGGGAGGCCAAAACCAAGTTTGAAGCCATCCGCTCCTTTGGTGAGTGCCAGCTCGACAAGGCGGCGGTGCCGTCGCTGCTCGAGGCCTGCGATGCGCTGCTCGACGAGCGCGGTTTTCGCGGGTCGGCCAAGGCCGGCATCTCGGTGTTCGACGACGACTTTGGCCTGCATGCCCAGCAGGTCGCGTTCTTAATGAAGTTCCGCGATCTGGTTGAGCGCGTGCGCGATGTGTCGGGCGTGTATCTGACGGGAAGGTTGCAGTAATGGGTCACGTTGTGGATGGACGTGTGAACGGCGCCCCGTTTGCGGGTATCGTGCTCACGGCGGGAAGCGTGCTGCGTGCCGACGATGCCGCCGGCCCTGTGCTCTCCAAAAAGATGGAGGACGCGCCCATCGCCGGTTGGTACACCATCGACGGCGGCCAAACGCCCGAGGATGACATCATCGAGGTCAAGCGCGAGCGTCCGCCGCGTCTGGTTTTGGTCGATGCCGCCGACATGGCGCTGCCCGTCGGGTCCATCCGCTTGCTCGACAAGCGCGATGTGGCCCGCAAGTCGATGTTCACCACGCATTCGCTTCCTTTGTCGATTCTGATCGAGGAAATCGAGCAATCGTGCGAAGATATCGTCTTCATAGGGATTCAGCCGGGCGATACGGAGTTCTACAACCCCATGTCCCCGGAAGTCTTTGACGCCGTCGACGCCGTGTACGACGCCGTGGCCGCCAACGACTTTTCCCACTTTGTCCGCTTGGGGCAAGAGCAATAGAAGCGCTTGTCCCTGCTGATTAGGAAAGAAGTGATTGACATGGCAGATTCCAAGGTGGAGTATCCCGCTCCCGATTGCCTGGCGCCCGCCGCGATCGAGGCCAAGACCGAGGTTGCCGGCGTGACCAAGGCTAACCTGCCGGTCGCTAAGGCCTTTCTGTTGGCAATGTTCGCCGGTGCGTTCATCGCCTTCGGCGGCCTGTTCTTTACGGTGTTCTTGAGCGATAGCACGCTGGGCTGGGGCGCTCAGCGCGTCGTGGGCGGCCTGTGCTTTTGCCTGGGCCTGGTGCTGGTACTGGTGTGCGGCGCCGAGCTATTTACCGGCAATTCGCTTATGGTCTGCGCGCTCAAGAGCAAAAAGATCACCCTGGCTCAGATGCTCAAGGCATGGGTCGTCGTATGGGTCGGTAACTTTGTCGGTGCCCTGTTCATCGTCTTTTTGGTGTACATGGCCGGCATTTACAAGCTCAACGGCGAGGCGGTCGCCAATTCCATGGTGAGCGTCGCCGCCGGCAAGGTGACGATCGACTGGGTGACGATCTTCTTCCGCGGCATCCTGTGCAACATCTTTGTGTGCCTGGCCGTGTGGATCGGTACCGCCGGCAAGACCGTGGTCGATAAGGTTGTGGGCATTTTGTTGCCCATTGCCGCGTTTGTGGCCTGCGGTTTTGAGCACTGCGTTGCCAACATGTACTTTTTGCCCATGGGCGCCGTGATGCATGCATGCGGCTACGGTGCCAAGGTCGCCGGCGCCGATGCGCTCAACGCCGCGGGCATTGCGTTTAACCTGTCCGCCGCCACGCTGGGCAACATCGTGGGCGGCGCGGTTCTGGTCGCGCTCGGCTACTGGTTTATCTACGCCAAGAAGTCCGAGGCGTAAGGTATCGTCTGTTTGACGTTGGGCCTCCCGCGGGGCGTTGCCGTGCGGGAGGCTTTTTGGGTCTGGGGCCCGTTGCCGGGCTTTTGGCCTGTTGTGTTTGGCTGATGAAAGGGGTAATCGAGATGGCATCTGCTGTGAAGCGTGACGGTCGCGCCGTGGTGACCACATGCGGGGGATGCTATGCCGATTGCGCCTTTGCGGCACACGTTGAGGACGGTCGCGTGGTGGCCGAGTTGCCGGTGCCGGGGCACCCGTGCGCGGCACGTGCCCTGTGCGCCCGCGGGCGCCATCGCCTGGACATGCCGTTTGACGAGCGCGACCGGATTATGCATCCCATGCGCCGCCGCCAGGATGGCTCGGGGTTCGATGCGGTGAGCTGGGACGAGGCGTTTTCGGAGATCGCGGAGCGCCTTTTGGGGATTGTTGACGGGCATGGTCCGCGCGCGCTGGGCATGACGCTCGGCGTGCCCTCGTTCGACCGCTACTGGGCCTATCGCCTTATGCATGCGTTGGGTTCGCCCAACGTGTACGGTGCCGACGGTGCCTGCGAGGTAAGCCGACTTACCGGTTGGGAGCACAGCCTGGGCTATAGTCCCGCCTCCGACCTGGCGCACACCGATTGCATCATGTATCTGGGGCGTTCCATTGTCGATTCGTCGACGATGGGGGCCGTTGATGCGCTCAACGATGCGCGCCGGCGCGGGGCGAAAATCATCGTCGTGGACCCGCGGCGCAGTGGCTCTGCGGCGCTTGCAGACCGCTGGCTGCGCGTGCGCCCGGGCTGCGACCTGGCCTTGCTGCTGGGTATCGCGCATGTGCTGATAACCGATGGCTTGTACGACTGCGAGTTTGTTGCCCGCTATACCACGGGTTTTGATGAGCTGGCGCAGGCGGCTGCTGCTTGGACGCCTGAGTGGGCCGAGTCGATGTGCGACGTGCCGGCGGACGATATCCGTGCGACTGCGCGTGATTTGGCTGTGGCGGCGCCTGCTGCGGTGGTGGACGCTGGCTTTCATGGTGGCATCGGCATTGCGTATGCCAACAGCACCCAGACCGCGCGTGCTATCTGCCTGGTCGATGTGCTGCTGGGCTGTATTGGACATGCGGGTGGCGCGCTCAATCCGCCCACGCCGCTTGTGTTGGGCGACCTCGATCCCACGCGCTTTGCGACGCCGCCGGTGCCGCGCGAGCCCAAGCTGGGGTCCGAGCGCTATCCACTGGTCGATCCGGTGCGCGGTCTGTGCACGACCATCGGCCAGTCGATTCTGGCCGGCGATTTGCGTGGGCTCATCGTCTATGCCAGTAACCCCGGTGCTGGCTATGGCAATGCGCAGGCTTGGTTGGGCATCTTGCAGCAGCTCGACCTGCTCGTGACGATTGATATTCGCTGGTCCGAGACAGCGCGCGCTTCCGACTTCGTGCTGCCCGATGTGACGTATCTGGAGGCCGACCGTGGCGTGGGCTCAGCCGTGGGCGCCAACGATTCGCGGGTGTTCTACCGCAACGCCGTGCTGCCTGTGCAGCATGATGACACACGTCCCAGTCGGGAGATTTTTGCCGGTCTGGCGCAGGCGTGTGGCGTGGGCGAGTACTTCCAGTTTACGTCTGACAATCTGGCGGCTGCCCAGGTGGCACCGTTTGGGATCGATCTGGACGAGCTCAAGGAACGCGGCTGGGCCGACACGGGTGTTACGTTGCCGTCGCGTACGGGCGAGCCGGCGATTCCCCTGGATGGCGGCAAAATTGCGCTGGCAAGCGACGTATGGGAACGAGCCGGTCTGGGTCGTGTACCCAACTGGATCGCTCCCATGGTGGAGCCCGGCCCAGGAATGTTTCGCCTCATTAGCGGCAATCGACCCTTTGAGTCGCATACCTCGCGAAGGCTTGCGGCCCAAGGTGCCGCCGAGGCTGGATCGGACCTGGATGCCGTGCAGATGAATGCCGATGCTGCTACGCGCATGGGCATCGCCGACGGCGAGATCGTCGAGCTCGTGAGCGATATGGGCCGCGACCGCGTGCGCGTGGAGACGACGCCGTATCTGCATCCGGCGTGCATCTTTACATCGGCCGCCCCCGGCGGACGTTCGTTTGGCGCCAATGTCGGTGGCGCTCAAGCCTTGGGCGTGGGCCCGCTCGACCATACGCCATTGCGTTGGGACCCGTTGACGGGCGCCGCGCTCACCCAGGAAAACGCCGTTCGCGTGGAAAAGATTGTCGCGCGCGGGGATAATGACGAGTAATTGACTCAGCTGATGTATTCGACTGATCCACGTTTCTTTTGAAAGGCCGCACATGAGCGATAGCCAGAAGATGTCCGATGAGGTGCGCGCCCACCTGCGTGCCATTCCTTCCGTCAACGAGCTGCTTACCGAGTGGCCGGTAGTGAAAGCGGCGGGGGAGACCTGCGATGCGGTGGTGCATGCCGCCGTCACGGCCGAGCTCGACGAGGAGCGCGCCGCCATTCGCGCCGGTGCCGCCCCGCGCTCTAAGCGCGAGCTGGCATCGGCGATCGAGTGGCGTGCGCATCGATCCGCGCTGCCGAGCCTGCGCCCCGCCGTCAACGCCACGGGTGTGGTCATCCATACCAACTTGGGTCGCGCCCCGCTCGCGGAGTCGGCCGCCAAGGCCGTGGCCGAGGTCGCGCGCGGCTACAGCACGCTCGAGTACAGCGTCGACACCTGCTCGCGCGGGTCGCGCAAGGAGCATGCCGCGCAGCTGGTCCGCTCACTTACCGGTGCCGAGGACGCGCTCGTGGTCAACAACAACGCCGCCGCTGTGCTGCTGGTGCTGGCGACCCATGCCGCGGGCAAAGAGGTTATCGTCAGCCGCGGCGAGCTTGTCGAGATTGGCGGCAGCTTTCGCATCCCCGACGTCATGGCGGCCTCGGGCGCCAAACTCGTCGAGGTCGGCGCCACCAACCGCACGCATCTGGGCGACTACGAGCGCGCCATCACGCCCGAAACGGCCATGATCCTGAAGGTTCATCCTTCCAACTATCGCATCGAGGGTTTTCACGAGGAAGTGAGCTCAAGGGGGCTCGCCGCACTGGCCCATAAGCATGGCCTGCTGTTCTATGAAGACCAGGGCTCAGGGGCGCTGTTGCCTGACGACATCCTGGTTCGCGGCGGCGAGGAAACCACGCCGGCTTCGGTTTCGGCAGGGCTCGATCTGGTGTCGTGCTCGGGCGATAAATTGCTCGGTGCCGCACAGGCGGGCATCATCATGGGCCGTCGTGACCTGGTCCAGGCCTGTGGGTCGCATCCGCTTATGCGCGCCCTGCGCCCGGGCAAGTTGGCGCTCACGGCGCTCGAGGCCACGCTGCGTATCTACATGGATGGCGCCGATGTTGCCCATCGCGATATTCCGGTGCTCAGCATGCTCACGCTTCCGCAGGCTCATCTGGAGCGACGTGCCCGCAAGCTGCGCGATCGTATGGTCGCCGGGCTCGATAAGGCCGGTTGCCCGTGCGCCGTTGAGTTGGAGATTGTCGAGGAATCGTCGACCCCCGGTGGCGGCTCGCTGCCTACCGTGGAGCTGCCCACGATGTGCGTTGCCGTGCGTCTTGTTGACGAGCGCCTGACGGTCGACGCGCTCAAGCGCTCGCTTGTCCAGGACTTCGACACGCCGGTCGTTACGCGAACCTCGCACGATCGCATCTTGTTTGATGTGCGCACACTCGTGGGAGACCGCGATATCGAGACAGCGGCGTCGACGCTTGCCGCATGCGTTGAGAAGGCGATTGCTCGATGAGTGAGGTTCAAGCGCTGGCGGAGTGTCCCGTTATCGTTGGCACGGCGGGCCATGTCGACCACGGTAAGTCGGCGCTCATCGAGGCGCTGACGGGCAAAAACCCCGACCGCCTGGAAGTTGAGCGTCGTCGCGGCATGACGGTTGAGCTTGGCTTTGGCGAGCTGGCGCTGCCGAGTGGCAAGATCGTGGGCCTGGTCGACGTGCCTGGCCATGCACACTACCTGCGCGCCATGGTGCAGGGTGCGACGGGTATCGACGTTGCCGTGCTGGTGGTCTCTGCCGTTGAGGGTGTAATGCCGCAGACGCGCGAGCACGTGCATGTGCTGGAGCTGCTGGGCGTCACGCATATGGTGGTCGCGCTGACGATGTGTGACCTGGCCGACGCCGAGATGACCGAGCTTGCCGAGCTCGACGTCGATGATTTTTTGTCGGGTACCGTGTTTGCGGACGCGCCGATCGTACCCGTGTCGTCCAAGACCGGCGCGGGGATCGATGATCTGCTGGCTGCGCTCGACGAGCAGGTTGCCGCTTGCTGGGATTCCTGCCGCGACCGTGCCGAGCGCACCGATGCCGCGCCGCGTCTGCCCATCGACCGCTGCTTTACGATCAAGGGCGCCGGTACCGTGGTGACGGGAACGTTGCACGATGCGCCCGTCGCGGTGGGGGATGAGCTCGTCGCGCTGCCGTCGCGTACGGTCTGTCGCGTGCGCGGGATCCAAGTGCATGGCGACACGCAGCGGGCGCTGCCCGGTCAGCGTGTGGCGCTCAACTTGGTGGGCGATGGTGCCGCCGCGCTCGATCGCGGTGAGATGCTCGGCGTGGCGGGCCGCTTTGGCCAGACGATGCGCTTTATGATGACGTTTACGTATTTGGGTCGCGAGGGAGCCAAGCCGCGCGTGCTCGAGTCGGGTGCGCGTGTGCACGTGATGGCGGGTACGGCCGAGGTCGTCGGTCGCATCATGTTCATGGAGGGCGAGGCCCCCATGGCGGTGGGCGAGACCCGTACCGTGCAGGTGCGCCTGGAGGAGCCGCTGCCGCTACGTGCCGGGGACCATACCGTGGTGCTGTCCTATTCGCCCGTGATGCTTGTTGGCGGCGGGCGCGTGCTGCTTTCGCGCTGCCGTCGCTCGCGCGAGCTTTCAGCCGGCGAGCGTGCGCTGTTTGCAGCGCTTGAGGCCGGAGATATTGCGGGCGCGGTGGATGCGTGGGTGGCGCTGCAAGCGTTGCCGGTCGCGGTTTTCGATGTTGCCGCGGCACTGGATCTTGTTGCCGGCGATGTCGACGCTGCGTTGCGTGTACTGGCGGACCAGGGCACGGTGCGTGTGCTTACCGCGGGCGACGTGGCGCTATACGCGAGCGCTGCTGGGCTCGACGCCGCAATGGACTCGCTCGCCTCAGACTTGTCAGCCATGCACGCGGCAGCTCCCAAGGAGACGGGCTTTACGCCCGGCGCCGTTGCCCATGCTGCGTGGCCTACCGCTGATGATACAGTTGCCGCGGCTCTGATTGCCGAGGGCTGCTCGCGTGGCGTATGCGCTGCCGAGGGGGCCGAGGTGTTCGATCCGCACTCCGCCGCCGCCGCGGCGCGCGTGGTGCACGAGGCTTGCGAGCGCATCGTTTCCTTGCTGGACGAAGCTGGCCTCGATGCGCCGACGCTGCCAGAGGTGGGCGAGCGGTTGCAGCTCGATCGCGACACCATGACGCGCGCCCTGCGTGAGCTTTCGCTCAACCGCGCGATCGTTAAGGTCGAGCGCGACGTTGCCCTGTCTGCTGCTGCCGAGGCCCATGCGCATGAGCTCGTCGCCGCCGCCATTGAGGCAGCCGGCGGTGCTGCCACCACGAGCGCTCTGCGCGAGGCCCTTGCTGTGTCGCGCAAACGCGCCATCAGCATCCTTGAGCACCTGGATGCCGTGCGCTTTACGGTGCTCGACAAGGAGGCCGGCGGCCTGCGCTCCCTGCGCTAGGCCACCCTTATCAGTTGCGGTGGAATAGTTCCTGTTTTCCGGTTTAGATGCCTCTTCCAGGAACTATTCCACCGCAACTTTTGAGGGTGGCCAGCTGAAGCTGGCCACCTTGAGCCTTGAATCGGGCCAGTCGCCACGAAAGGGGCCTATCTACTACGTTCAGCCGACCATCCTCAACCATTCCGAAATTCGCGAAATTAAAACCGCAGGTAGACGGTTTGCCGATTTTCTAAAAACGTGTGTATGGTCGACCCATGCCGGTCAAACGTAGTAGATGGCCCGTTTTTGTGGCGCGGTGCCAGGTCAGTCTTTTTGGGACGGGGCTTTTTTAGCTACCCCATGTCAAATATGTCTTAAGCTTTGAGGGCTCCGGATGGGGCAGCTAAAAAAGCCCCGTCCCAAAAAGACTACCCTGCTAGTTTGGTAAAATACCGGCGCACTTGGGAACGGATGGGCTCCGGTGGGCTCCGCGGTCCTCAAAACCGTTGCGAGGCGTGCAAAACGTCTTGGATGTGTTCGATTCACATACGTTCCCGCCATACACTACCAGCGCTTTTGTGCTCGCGGTCTTGCTGCGTGCCGCAAAGGCGCTGTTTTATTTTTGCATGAGCTTTTCGTAGCGCCGCTATTTCGGCGGCGGTATTTAGCTTCGTGCACCGGGTTTCGAGCATGCCGATGGGAGTGATTTGCCGTATGACTACCGTAAGACGAGCCGATCTTTCTTGCGTCGTCCAAGCGGGCGGGCTGTCGTCGCGCATGGGTTGCGATAAGGCGCGGATGTTGTTTTGCGGCGAGCCGCTCATCGAACGCGTACTGGGTCGGCTGGCGCAAGTTGCCGGCGAATTGGTCGTGACGACCTCGCGTCCCAGCGAGCTTGCCTATCTTGAGGAGCGCGCGTTTGGCGGCCTGGTGCCGCGTGTGGTGGCGGACCTTGAAGGGTCGGCGGGCGCCATGCGTGGCATCGCGAGCTCGCTGTCTGCCGCTCGGTTGCCCCTTGCGGCGATCGTCGCCTGCGATATGCCGTTCGTCTCACCTGAATTGATTGGCGCGCTTTCGGATCGGGTCAAGGAAGGCCCGCTCGACGTGTGCGTGCCGCGCGAGAAGCGGGGGATTGAGCCGCTGTGCGCCGTGTGGCGCCGCCAGGCTTGCGCGCCGGTTGCCCGTGAGTTGCTCGACCAGGACCGCCAGCGCATCCGCTGTTTGATCGACCAGGTCCATGCCGGCTATCTGGATGAGCCCCAGATTGTCGAGGTTGCCGGTTCCACGCTCTGCTTCGAAAACGTCAATACACCCGAGGAGTTTGCGGCAGCCGAGCTGCTCGCCTAGACGATGGGAGATGCCATGCCTCACGATATCTGCCCCGATACCGGGGAACCTTGCACTTGCGATGGGTCCGAGCCTTGTACTTGCGGCTGCGGTAGCTGTGGACATACTGCGGAAGAGGAAGCGGCCGCCGCGGCGTATCGTGAGGCACACCGCGAAGGCCCGTCCGGTGATGCTCTCGACCATGAACGCAAGATTATCGTGTCGTTCGACAGCACCTTCGATGTGATGGAATGCGAGCAGCTGTGCCTGGATGCCGGTGTGCCCGGGCGCATTATGCCTTTGCCCGGCTCCATCACAGCCGGCTGCGGCCTGTGCTGGGTCATGCCGTTCTCGGGCGATGCCCTCGCCGCCTTCCGTGCCGCCACCGAAGGCCGTATAACCCCCGCCGACTACCATCAGCTCGTCCTCTAACCACCAGTACCACCACAAAGGTGCCCAATGTGGTGGTTTGGAACACGTGGACGAAACAGGTTTGAAACACGGGTTTTGCACGTCAGACTCTCAAAAACGCTTCTACCTGCATCGTAATCAAAACGAAACATCCGCTCGTCGGCTTATGCGAAACTTTGCTGCAACAGTGCGATATTATCCATACTCGATATAGTTCGCGGCGCATAGGGTGTCGCGACCGACATTTTCGTTTCCCATCATTGGAGGAAGCATGAGCTACACGCAGAAAGTTCTCGAAGAGCTCAAGGCCCGCTATCCCGAGCAGCCTGAGTTCATCCAGGCCGCGACCGAGATTCTCGGCACCATCCAGCCGGCGCTCGACGCCCATCCGGAGTACGAGGAGGCCGCCCTGCTGGAGCGCCTCGTCGAGCCCGAGCGCATCGTCATGTTCCGTGTTCCCTGGGTCGATGACCAGGGTAAGGTCCAGGTCAACCGCGGTTACCGCGTCGAGTTCAACTCTGCCATTGGACCCTACAAGGGCGGCCTGCGCTTTAACCCGACGGTCACCCTGGGTATGCTCAAGTTCCTGGGCCTGGAGCAGATCCTCAAGAACAGCCTGACCACCCTTCCCATGGGCGGCGGCAAGGGCGGCTCCGACTTTGACCCCAAGGGCAAGTCCAACAACGAGATCATGCACTTCTGCCAGTCCTTCATGACCGAGCTCTATCGCCACATCGGCCCCAACACCGACGTCCCCGCCGGCGACCTGGGCGTTGGCGGTCGCGAGGTTGCCTACCTGTTCGGTCAGTACAAGCGCCTGACCAACGAGTGGACCGGCGTCCTTACCGGCAAGGGCCTCTCCTTTGGCGGCTCGCTCGCTCGCACCGAGGCCACCGGCTACGGCCTGGTCTACTTTGTGGACGAGTACCTCAAGAGCCGCGGCGAGTCCTTCGAGGGCAAGAACGTTGTCGTTCACGGCTCCGGTAACGTCGCCATCTACGCGGTCCAGAAGGTCGCCCAGCTCGGCGGCAAGGTGCTGGCTTGCTCCGACACCCACGGCTGGGTCGAGGATCCCGATGGCATCGACTACACCGTGCTCGAGCATGTCTACAACAAGAAGCGCTCCGGCCACGACAAGGGTGTCACGCTCGCTATGTACGTTGACGAGAAGCCCAACGCCGTGTGGCACGAGGGCGACGGCCGCGGCGTGTGGCAGCTTCCCTGCGACATCGCGCTGCCCTGTGCTCGCGAGAACACGCTGCTGCTCGAGGACGCCCAGGCGCTCGTCGCCAACGGCTGCAAGGTGGTCGGCGAGGGCGCGAACATGCCCACGACCATCGAGGCCACGAACTACTTCCAGGAGAACGGCGTCGCCTTCATGCCCGGTAAGGCTGCTAACGCCGGTGGCGTGCTCGTGTCCGGCCTGGAGATGAGCCAGAACGCCGAGCACCTGTCCTGGACCTTCGAGGAGGTCGACGGCAAGCTCGAGCAGCTCATGCGCGGCATGTTCCACAACGTGGACGACACCGCCAAGGAGTATGGCCAGGAGGGCAACTTTGTCATGGGCGCCAACATCGCCGGCTTCCTGAAGGTCGCCGACGCTATGCTCGCCCAGGGCGTCTGCTAAATCTTCGCTCGATATAGCATGTGATGAGGCTCTCAGCTATCCGGCTGGGAGCCTTTTTCTATGGTGACGATGGCGGCGGCCCCTCGTTTGGTACACTTAAAAGTACTGGACAAGTTGAGAGATGGGGGAGAACGTGCTCAAGTTCGGTACCTACGTCCGTGTTGGAAACGCGGCCGAAGCCTATGAGCTCTTGCAGAAGAACCGCAACAACAAGATTGTGGGCGGCGGCATCTGGATGCGCCTGGGTTCGCGTCGTGTGGCGACGGCGATTGACCTTTCGGCCTGCGGACTCGATCAGATCGAGGAGACCGAGACCGAGTTTCGCATCGGTGCCATGTGTACCCTGCGCCAGCTCGAGCGCCATGCCGGGCTCAACGCGCTTGTCAACAATGTCTTTGAGTTCGCCGTCCACGATATCGTCGGCGTTCAGCTGCGCAACACCGCCACGGTGGGCGGCAGCATCTACGGCCGCTTTGGCTTCTCGGACGTTCTTTCTGCCTTCCTCGCACTCGATTCCTATGTTGAGCTGACGGGTGCCGGCCGCGTGCCGCTCGCCGAGTTCGTTGACATGGGCTACGTGCGCGACGTGATCGAGCGCGTCGTGGTCGTTAAGCACGACTACCGCGCGAGCTATGAGGCCGTGCGCAAGGCCGCGACCGACTTCCCCTCGCTCAATGTCACCGCCGCCTGGTGGGACAACAGCTGGCATGTCACCGTGGGTGCCCGTCCGCTGCGCGCGACCCTGCTGCAGGGCGAGGCATGCGGCTTGGTGAACGAGCAGCCTTCCGAGGATGAGCTGCGTGCCCTTGCCGCGTCCGTGCGCGCGCTGAGCTACGGCACCAACCTGTGGGGCTCAGCCGAGTACCGCCGTCGCATCTCGGCGCCGCTTGCCGTGCAGGCCGTGCGCCGCGCCGCCGGCATCGAGCTTTCGGCCGCGCTTGCCCGCGAGCTCGAGACCGTGCAGATCCCTAAGTTCGCCACGGACGAGTATTCCTGCCGCCGCGTGCCCGGCGTCGATTCTAGCGAGGTGCGCTAATGGCTGCCAAACTCATCGATCTTTCCTTTACGCTCAACGGCCGCAAGGTCAAGGTTCAGATTGCCCCCGACACCATGCTCTTTGCGCTGCTGCGCGAGCAGGGTTGCGCGTCGGTGCGCTGTGCCTGCGAAACCACCAACTGCGGTCTGTGCACGGTTTGGCTCGACGGCGACCCGGTGCTGAGCTGCTCGGTTCCCGCCGCCCGTGTTGAGGGCCATACCATCACCACGCTTGAGGGCCTTAAGGCCGAGTCCGAGGCTCTCGTCCGTGCGATGGCTGCCGAAGGTGCCGAGCAGTGCGGTTTTTGCGCCCCTGGCCTCATCATGAACGTGCTGGCGCTCGCCCGCGCCGCCAAGGAGGACCCGAGCCTCGTCGCCACGCGCGAGGAGCTCTCGCGCCAGCTCGCCGGCAACCTCTGCCGTTGCAGCGGCTACGAGAGCCAGCTGCGCGCCATCGTCCGCTTCCTCAACGAGTCGGGCGTGCAGGTGGGCTTCGAGATGCCCGAGCTGCCGGTCAACGACACCAGCTGCGACGGCGTCACCTACAAGCAAATCACCCACAAGCAGCCCAAGAAGGATTCGAAGGCTCTGCTCGAGGGTCGTCCGGTCTACACCGGCGATATGGTGCCCGCCGGCGCGCTCATCGTCAAACTCAAGCGCAGCCCCTATGCCCGCGCCAAGATCCGCTCCATCGATACCTCGCGCGCCCTGAAGGTGCCCGGTGTCGTGGGCGTCTACACCTACGAAGACGTGCCCAAGCGCCGTTTTACCATCGCCGGCCAGAGCTATCCGCAGCCGAGTCCCTACGACCGCCTGATCCTCGAGAACCTCGTGCGCTATCAAAACGAGGAGGTGGCGATTGTCGCTGCCGAGACCGAGGAGGCCGCCGACAAGGCGCTCAAGCTCATCAAGGTCGACTACGAGGTGCTCGAGCCCCTGCTCGACTTTACCCAGGCACTCGATAACGACATCGTGGTCCACCCCGAGGGCGACGTGACCTTTATGTTCCCGCAGGGCGGCGATGTCCCGCGCAACCTGGTGTGCAGCGGTACCAGCGATTATGGCGATCTGGACGAGGCCTTCGCCCAGAGCGACATCGTCTTTAAGCGCACTTACACCAGCCAGGCTACGCAGACCGCGCCCATGGAAACCTTCCGTGCCTTCGCGATGACCGACGCCTTCGGCCGCATCTCGGTGACTACCTCCACGCAGGTGCCCTTCCACGTGCGCCGCATGGTCGCGCAGTCGCTCGACATTCCGCAGTCGCAGGTGCAGGTCATTAAGCCGCGCATCGGCGGCGGCTTTGGCTCCAAGCAGACGGGCTGCTGCGAGATCTTCGTGGCGTTTGTCACCCAGCAGACCGGCCGTCCGAGCTATTGCTGCTACACCCGCGAGGAGACCATCACCGCGGGCAACTCGCGTCACCAGATGCAGATGACCGTCAAGCTGGGCGCCATGAACGACGGCACCATCACGGCCATCGATCTGCATACGCTGTCCAATGCCGGCGCGTACGGCGAGCATGCCACCACGACGATCGGTCTTTCGGGCCACAAGAGCCTGCCGATCTACAACCACGTGAAGGCGAGCCGCTTTAGGTGGGACGCCGTCTACACTAACACCAACCGCGGCGGCGCGTATCGCGGCTACGGTGCCACCCAGGGCCAGTTTGCCGTGGAGAGCGCCGTCAACGAGCTCGCCGACATGCTGCACATGGACCCCGCCGACCTGCGCCTTAAGAACATCGTGCGCGAGGGCGAGGTCATGCCGCAGTACTACAACGAGAAGCTCAATGCCTGCGCGCTCGACCGCTGCCTGCTGCGTGCGATGGACATGATCGGTTGGCGCGACAAGCCGCTAGCCGTCGACCTGGGCGACCGCGTGCGTGCCCTGGGCTGTGCGCTCACCATGCAGGGCTCGGGCATTTCCAACGTGGATATCGCCGGCATCGACATGCGCCTGGAAGAGGACGGCTTCATTACCATCGGCACCGGCGCCACCGATAATGGCATGGGCGTCGACACGATTCTGGCGCAGATTGCCGCCGAGGAGCTGGGCGTTGAGAGCTCGCTGATTGTGGTGCGCGGCGTGGACACCGACGTGTCGCCGTTCGATGCCGGCTCGTACGCGAGCTCGGGCACGTACGTGACGGGTCTGGCAGCCAAGAACGCCGCGACGGAGCTGCGTGAGAAGATCTGCGGCAAGGCCGCCCAGATGTGGGACGTGGACGCCGCCGATGTGGTCTTTGATGGTCAGTACGTGCGCCTGTCCGACGAGCGCGCCGCGCGCGAGCAGAACCGCTACCTCACGCTGCGCGATTTTGCCAACCTATGCGTCAAGAACATCGCGGGCGGCGACGCGCTCACCTCGCATGCTTCTGCCTGCCTGCCCGTTTCGCCCCCGCCGTTTATGGCCGGCATTGCCGAGGTCGAGGTCGACAAGGCCACCGGCAAGGTGACCGTGGTGGACTACGCGGCGGCTGTGGACTGTGGCACCGTGATCAACGAGGCGCTCGCGCGCGTTCAGGCCGAGGGCGGCATTGCCCAGGGCATCGGCCACGCGCTCTACGAGATTGTCGAGCATGACGATCGCGGCCGCCTGCGCACCGGCAACTTTATGAGCTACAAGCTGCCCACGCGCCTGGATATCGGCAGCATTCGCGTGGCCTTTGAGCCGAGCTACGAGCCGACGGGTCCGTTTGGCGCCAAGTCGATCGGCGAGGTCGTCATCAACACGCCGCTCGCCGCCGTGGCATCGGCCGTCGCACACGCTACCGGCCACCAGGTCCGCTCGCTGCCGATCACGCCCGAGAAGGCACTGCTGGGGGAGTAGCGGGTCAGCGAACAAGTCGTAATTGGCGGGGCGGGGCAACTCGTCCCGCCTTTTGCACTCGTGGTGAGGTCGTGAGCCTGTAAAAGGTGTGCGTGCGCTTGCCGTTCGTATCTGCTATCATTCCTAGTCTGTGCGCTCATGCGGGCGTGGCGGAATTGGTAGACGCGCCAGATTTAGGTTCTGGTGGGATTCCCGTGAAGGTTCGAGTCCTTTCGCCCGCACCAACGCACCCGCGTCGGCTTATGCCCTCGCGACACTTTGTTGCATAAAGGTACCAGCACCTCAGATAAGCTGGGCAGTATGAGGAGGAACGTGTTGAACATCACCGCTTCTGACGTCAAGGACGCCAAGCTCACCGCTACGGTCACCATCCCGGCCGCCGACGTCGACGCCGCGATCAAGAAGGCCTACAAGGACACCGCCAAGAAGTACCGCTTCCCGGGCTTCCGCGCCGGCAAGGCTCCCCGTCCGGTCATCGACTCTGCTCTTGGCGCCGAGGCTACCCTCGCTCAGGCCACCAACGATCTGATCGCCGCCAACGAGCCCGTCGTCCTCAACGAGCTGGACATCGTCCCCACCAAGAACGGTGACTACAAGGAGCTCGACCTCGCCAAAGATCACGAGGACTACACCTACACCGTCGAGTTCTCCCTGCGTCCTGCCGCTGAGCTCTCCTCCTTCGACGCCGTCGAGATCGAGATGCCTCCCGCGGAGGTCACCGAGTCCGAGATCAACAACCAGGTCGAGATGCTCCTCAACTACCGTGCCACCTTCGAGGACGTCGAGGGCCGCGCCGTCGAGGCCGAGGACTACGTTACCGTCGACCTCAAGGCCGTCGAGAACGCCGACAACTTTGCCGCCGAGGGCCGCATGCTCATCGCCGGTAGCGACAGCAACCCCAAGGAGTTCAACGAGGCCCTGATCGGCGCTAACGTTGACGACGTCAAGACCGTCACCTGGACCGACGAGGTCGAGGAGGGCGAGGAGGCCGAGGCCCACACCGTCGAGGTCACCGTCAAGGGCATCAAGGTCCGCAACACCCCCGAGCTCACCGACGAGCTCGTCAAGTCCGACTTTGGCTTCGACAGCATCGACGCCATGCGCGACGCCATCAAGATCGAGATCGAGCAGGACAAGGCTTCCCGCCTCCCGGCCGAGAAGGAGAACCGTTGCGTCTCCGCTCTTGCCGAGCGTCTGCAGCTCGACGAGATGGACGCCGACTACGAGCAGTCCGTCTTTGAGGAGCTCGGCCAGAACTTCCTGTCCAACCTCGCTGCCCGCGGCATGACGCTGGACACCTGGCTGCCCGCTTCCGGCCTGACCATGGAGCAGTTCATCGGCGACCTGCACAAGCAGGCCAACGACGTTGCCCGTGAGTCCCTGGCTCTCGACGCCCTCGCGCGTGAGCTCAAGATCGAGGTCACCGAGGACGACATCAACGCCGAGTTCGAGAAGGCCGGCGTCAAGGACGTCGAGGCTTCCAAGGCCGAGTTCATCGCCGATGGCCGCATGCCTGCCGTCCGTGAGTCCATCCGTCGCTCCAAGGCCGTCGACCACCTGGTCGAGAACGCCAAGGTGACCGAGGTCGACGAGACCGCCAAGGACGCCGAGTAATTCTCGCCACCTTTTCCGCGAGCGCATGGATGCGCCCGTGATGGGGTAAAGTTATAAGCCGGTTATCCGGTTGCTTCGTACGGTGCCAGCCAATGCATAGCATGCGGGCACCGTACGTTTGTCTAGAACCACTATTGGTCCGTAAGAGAAATGGAGATGCGTATGATCGCCAAGTTCGATTCCGCCCTCGTGCCATACGTTATCGAGCAGACGCCGCGCGGCGAGCGCAGCTACGATATCTATTCGCGCCTGCTCAACGACCGCATCATCTTCTTGGGCGAGGAGATCAACTCCGTCAGCGCCAACCTGGTCGTTGCCCAGCTGCTGCATCTTGAGAGCCAGGATGCCGAGAAGGATATCTCGCTCTACATCAATTCGCCCGGTGGCGAGGTCTACTCCGGTCTGGCGATTCTGGACACCATGAACTTCATTAAGCCGCAGGTCTCCACCATTTGCGTCGGTATGGCCGCGTCTATGGCCGCCGTGCTGCTTTCGGCCGGCGCCAAGGGCAAGCGCTTCTGCCTGCCGCACTCCAAGGTCATGATTCACCAGCCCAGCGGCGGTGCCCAGGGCCAGCAGACCGAGATCGAGATCGTGGCCGAGGAGATCAAGAAGACCCGCCGCGAGCTCAACCAGATCCTGTCTGACGCTTCGGGCCAGCCGATTGAGAAGGTCCAAGCCGATACCGAGCGCGACAACTACCTGACCGCTGCCGAGGCCCTCGACTACGGCCTGATCGATCGTATCGTCACCTCGCGCGATCTTGCCGCGAAGGACGCCTAGGATGGCAGGTAACATGCAGGACAACTTTGACGAGAACGGCAACCCCATCCGCTGCTCCTTCTGCGGAAAAGAGCAGGGCCAGGTCCGTCGTCTCGTAAAAGGTCCGACCAATATCTTTATCTGCGACGAGTGTGTCGCCGCCTGCTCTGAGATCTTGGAGGAGTCGCTGGCTTCGGACTTTATGGACGCCGCCCGCAACGGCAATCTGCCGGGCTTCCTCAACGATCACGGCCAGGCTGCGTCCCAGCCCGCCGTTGACCCCGAGACCGAGGGCTTTGAGCTCGAGGACGACCGTCAGGTCATCACGCACGTGCCTACGCCGCACGAGATCTATGACGAGCTTTCGGCCTATGTTATGGGCCAGGAGGACGCCAAGCGCGCCATGTCGGTGGCCGTGTACAACCACTACCGTCGCGTGATCGAGGGCGGTGCCGCGGTGTCCGCCTTTGACGAGGCATCGGGCATGGGCGCCCAGTTTGACGATGATATGGACGAGGTGGAGCTCGCCAAGTCCAATATTTTGCTGCTCGGCCCTACCGGTACCGGTAAGACGCTGCTGGCCCAGACGCTCGCGCGCATCCTCGAGGTGCCGTTTGCCATCGCCGACGCTACCGCACTCACCGAGGCTGGCTACGTTGGCGAGGACGTGGAGAACATCCTGCTCAAGCTCATCAACGCCGCCGATGGCGATATCGAGCGCGCGCAGGTTGGCATTATCTACGTTGACGAGATTGACAAGATTGCCCGCAAGGCCGAGAACCTCTCCATCACCCGCGATGTCTCGGGCGAGGGCGTTCAGCAGGCACTGCTCAAGATTCTTGAGGGCACGGTGGCCAGCGTTCCGCCCACTGGCGGCCGCAAGCATCCCCAACAGGAGCTGTTGCAGATCGACACGACGAACATCCTGTTCATCTGCGGCGGTGCCTTTGTGGGTCTGGATAAGATCATCGCCGATCGCGTGGGCAACAAGGGCGTGGGCTTTAACTCCGAGATCGCCGGCCCCACCTCGGTCGACGAGAACGACCTGCTGCGCCAGGTGCTCCCGCAGGACCTCAACGCCTTTGGCATGATCCCCGAGTTCGTGGGCCGTACGCCCGTCGTCACCCAGACGCAGGCGCTCGACGAGGACGACCTGGTGTCGATTTTGACCGAGCCCAAGAACGCCGTGGTGCGTCAGTACCGCAAGATGTTCCAGCTCGAGGACGTTGAGCTTGAGTTTGAGGATGCGGCCCTGCACGAGATTGCCCGCATGGCGCTCGCCCGCAAGACCGGCGCCCGCGGCCTGCGTGCCATCTGCGAGGACGTGCTGCAGCAGACGATGTTCGACCTCCCCAGCGAGGAGGGCGTTTCCAAGGTCGTCGTAACCGAAGCCGCCGTAAAGGGCGAAGAACAGCCCCAGCGCATCTACGGCTAGACCAGCCTTAAACGTGTTTGCAAATAGCCTCCGACCACCCGCGGTCGGAGGCTATTTTATATATACGCAATAACCCCAACTACCTGTGTTATTCTGTGTGTTTGTTTAAGCCTCAGCGAAGTCATATCAGACTGAAGTAATCGATACCTAAGGGGAGGAATGCAGACCCTGGCGGGCCTACATTCCTCCCCGGCGGGACAGGGAGAGATATATGGAAGAAATGCCCAAGAACTACGATCCGTCGACCAACGAGCCGGCGATCCTGCAGAAGTGGCTTGACGGCGGCTACTACAAGCGCCGCGCCGGTGTGGGCGAGTGCACCGTCACCATTCCGCCTCCCAATGTGACCGGCAAGCTCCATATGGGCCACGCCACCGATGATTCCATCCAGGATGCCATTGTCCGTATGGCCCGCATGCGCGGCAAGTCCACGCGCTGGGTGCTGGGCACCGACCACGCCGGTATCGCCACGCAGACCAAGGTCGACAAGAAGCTCAAGAGCGAGGGCATCAGCCGCCTGGAGATCGGTCGCGACAAGTTTGTCGACGCCTGCTGGGACTGGACCCACGAGTACGGCGGCATTATCGTCGAGCAGATCAAGCGCATGGGCTGCTCTGTCGACTTCGATAACGAGCGCTTCACCATGGACGAGGACTATGCCCAGGCCGTGCGCAAGGTCTTCTGCGACTGGTACCACGACGGCCTGATCTATCGCGGCAAGCGCATCGTCAACTGGTGCCCCAACTGCACTACCGCTATCTCGGACGACGAGGCCGAGTACAAGGACGAGAAGGGCCACCTGTGGCACCTGCGCTACCCGCTGACCGAGCCGGTCAACGGCCAGGACTACATCGTCGTCGCCACCACGCGCCCCGAGACCATGCTCGGCGACACGGGCGTCGCTGTCTCCCCGAAGGACCCCGAGAAGGCAGCCTTCGTGGGTAAGACCGTTAAGCTCCCTATCGTCGACCGCGAGATTCCCATCTTTGAGGATTGGCATGTCGACGCCAACTTCGGTTCTGGCTTCGTTAAGGTCACCCCTGCCCACGACCCCAACGACTACGCCATGGGTCAGGCCCACGACCTGCCGCAGATCAACATCTTCGACGAGCACGCGGTGGTCGTCGAGGGCTACGGCGAGTTCACCGGCATGAACCGCGACGAGTGCCGCGAGGCCGTCGTCAAGTGGTTCGACGAGCACGGTCTGCTCGACCACGTCGAAGAGCTCGACCACTCCGTCATGCACTGCTACCGTTGCGACTCCGCCCTTGAGCCGTGGCTGTCCGAGCAGTGGTTTGTGGCCGTCGACAAGCTCAAGGGGCCGGCGCTGGACGCCGTCAACTCCGGCAAAGTCACCTTCCACCCCGCGCGCTGGACGCAGACCTACACCACCTGGATGGAGAACCTCAAGGACTGGTGCATCAGCCGTCAGCTGTGGTGGGGCCACCGCATCCCCGTGTTCTACTGCGAGGACTGCGGCTGGGAGGACGCTCTTACCGAGGACACCGACGTGTGCCCCAAGTGCGGCGGCCATCACGTGCATCAGGACGAGAACGTGCTGGACACCTGGTTCAGCTCGCAGCTGTGGACCTTTGCCACGCAGGGCTGGCCGCAAAAGCCGGAGCTGCTCGAGGGCCATCACCCCACGACGGCGCTCGTCACCGCGCGCGACATCATCGCGCTGTGGGTCGCCCGCATGGTCATGAGCTCGCTGTACTTCCTGGACGAGGTGCCGTTTAAGGACGTCGTCATCTACCCGACGATTCTTGCTAAGGACGGCAGCCGCATGTCCAAGTCCAAGGGCAACGGCGTTGACCCCATGGACCTCATTGGCATGTACGGTGCCGACGCCATGCGCTTCAACCTGCTGACGCTGTGCACCAACAACCAGGACGTCAAGTTCGACGCGAACATCGACAAGAAGACCAAGAAGCTCATCGACAGCCCGCGCACCGAGCAGGCCAAGTCGTTTGTGACCAAGATCTGGAACGCCAGCCGCTTCCTGCTTATGAACATGGAGGGCTACACGCCCGGCGAGCCCGTCGTTGAGACGCCGGCCGACGCCTGGATGTTCAGCCGCCTGGCCAAGGCCGTGAAGATGGTCACCGAGGGTATCGAGAACTACACCTTTGGCGACATGGCCCGCGGCGTGCAGCAGTTCTTCTGGAACGAGGTCTGCGACTGGTACGTCGAGGTCACCAAGGCCCGCCTGAAGGGCGAGGGCCGTCTGCAGGCTCAGCGCAATCTGATCTTTGTACTCGATACCTCCATTCGCCTGATGCACCCGCTCATGCCGTTTGTCACCGAGGAGATTTGGGACAACATGCCGGCCAGCGTGCTCGACCTGGATGCCGAGGGCAACGTTGACCGCGCCGAGGCGCTCATGATCGCCAAGTGGCCCGAGCCCGCCGACTACGCCAAGTACGTCGACGAGCCCGCCGAGCGCGCGTTTGAGCTGTGCCGTGCCGTCGTGTCTGCCGCCCGTGCCACCCGTTCGCGTTATCGCTTGAGCCCCAAGGCCGAGCTCGACGTGGTCGTACGCGCCGGTGCCGAGGACATCGAGAAGCTCGAGAGCCTGCGCTCGACGATTGAGCCGCTGGCCAACACGGCTTCGCTGGTTATGGGTACCGACGTTGAGAAGCCGGCCGCGAGCATTGCCGTGGTCGACAGCGGCGTCGAGGTCTTTGTGGTACTCGAGGGCAAGGTCGATCTTTCGGCCGAGAAGGCACGCCTGGAGAAGGAGATCGCCGCGGCCCAGAAGGAGCTCGCCGGCTGCGAGAAGACGCTGGCCAACGAGGGCTTTGTGGCAAAGGCCGCGCCCGCGGTGGTCCAGAAGAAGAGGGACCGTGCAGCAGAGCTCAAGGAGATCCTGGCGGCGCTGACTGCTCAGGTTGCTGACTTCTCGTAAGCGTTACTGGGGGACGCGGTTTGGGGCATTGCTCGCTACTGCGGACAGTCCTGCTCGCACGAAGGCCACATTAAGTGGCCTTCGGCTCGTGCGGAACTTGTATCGAGCAAAGTCCCAAACCGCTCCCATGGCGGTTACGGGGGCGTCCGCTGACTGTTAGGGCCACCGGGTTGTGGCCTTGATCTCGCTGCAAAGCGGTGTTTGGCTGATATTTTGAATGGGAGGGGCTCGTTGTTTATTACGGGCCTCTTTTTATGTTGAGGGGACTTTGGGTTATGGCTAAGCGTTCTGGGTCGTATGTCGTTCCTTTCTCGTTTGAGTTGCTTTCGTTTGGCGAGGCAGTGGGACTTGCTGCTGATACGGGGCGGATTTCTGGGGATGCTGGGCCTCTGCTTGAGACGGTTGTCGATATGCTCGATGAGCTGGGACGTCCGGACGAGTATTTCGATTGCATTCAGGTTGCCGGTACCAATGGCAAGACATCGACCACGCGTTTTTCGGCTGCCATCCTTCGTGGTGAGGGGTTAAAGACCGCACTGTATACGTCGCCGCAGTTGGTGCGCTATCCCGAGCGCATGGAGGTCGATGGGCGCGTCGTGAGCGATGAGGCCTTTGCCCGTGGCGTTTCTGCCGCCGTCGAGGCGGGGCATCGAGTGAACGCTCGTCGTGCGGCGGCAGGGGAGCGCGCGTACTCCATTACGCCGTTTGACCTGCTGACGGCTGCCGCACTGGTGGTGTTTGCCGAGGCTGCGGTGGACGTTGCCGTGCTCGAGGTTGGCATGGGCGGCCGTTGGGACGCCACGAGTGCGACCGATCCCGTTGCCGTTGCCATCACCGGCATCGGGCTCGACCACACGCGCATCCTGGGTGACACGCTCGAGGCCATTGCGGGGGAGAAGGCCGCGGTCATCAAGCCCGGACGTCTGGTTGTGCTGGGTGAGGGCACGCACGAGGCGAGCGTTCAGCGCGTGATGGATGCCCGTTGTCGTGAGTGCGGCGTGGTGCCGCTGGTAGTGAGCCACTCCACGACCAAGGTGCCGGCGCATGTGGGCGATACGGTGGAGTTTAGCTGCATCACGCCGCGTGCCATTTATACGTCGAGCATGGTTAAGCCGGCCTATCAGCCGCAGAATGCTGCGTGCGCGATTATGCTCTGCGAGGGCTATCTGGGCCGCGAGCTCGATCACGATGCGCTGGATGCGTCGCTTATGGACTGCCCCACACCGGGTCGCTTTGATGTGTTGGGAACCAATCCGCTCAAGCTGATTGATGCCTGCCATAACCCTCAGAGCTGCGAGAACTTTGTGAGCGCGCTGGACGAGATCGACCCGTGCGTAGAGAATCGCCCCACGTTGCTGTGCGCCGCACTGGCAGACAAGGACGTGGCGGGCATCGTCGACGTGCTGATTCCGGCCTTCCCGCGCGTGGTCGTAACCCAGACCGATTCCGATCGCGCCCTGCCGGCAGAGGAACTCGCTGCCCTGGTGGATGCCGACAAGCTTGCGGGCGTGTATCCCAGTGTGTCCGAGGCCCTCGCAGCCCTCGATGCCGCCGGCGAGCCCTTCGTAGCAGCCGGCACCATTACCCTAGCCGGCGAAGTGGCAGGCTTGCTGCGCTAACCCATCCCCTCATCAGTTGCGGTGAAATAGGGACTGTTTTATGGGCTAGAAGCCTTAAACAGTCCGTATTCCACCGCAACTTCTAGGGGAGCTTTGGTGGCGTGCCTAGTCAAGGCGGACTGGGTCGTGGGGGTAGGCGTTGAGGATCTCGACGCCGGACTCGGTGACCAGGGCCAAGTCCTCGATGCGGACGCCGGTGTGGCCGGGGAGGTAGATGCCCGGCTCGATAGAGAACGTCATGCCCGGCTCTACGACCTGCTCGTTGACAAGGGAAACGTCACCAGGCTCATGGTCCTGCAGACCGATCGAGTGTCCCAGGCGATGCGTGAAGTACTTGCCGTAGCCTGCGTCTTCGATCACGTCGCGCGCGGCACGGTCCAGGTCGCACATGCGCACGCCCGGGGCGATGAGCGCCTCGGCAGCCTCGTTGGCGCGGCGCACGATGTCGTAGATGCGTGCCGTCTCCTCGTCCGGTTCGCCCCAAAAGAACGTGCGCGTCATGTCCGAGCAGTAGTTGCGCCGACGCCCGCCAATGTCGAACAGTACCACGTCACCGCGCTTGAGTACGGTGTCGTCGGGCTCGTGATGCGGGTCGCCGGCGTTGGCGCCAAAGCTCACGATGGGCGGAAAGCTAAAGCCCTCGCAGTCGTGCTTGCGGTACAGGCCGAGCATCTGGTCGGCAATTTCGCGCTCCGTCACGCCCTCGTGAACGAGCTTGATGGCGTCGGCCATCACGGCGTCGTTGGCGGCCGAGGACACGCGCATGAGCTCCTGCTCGGATTCGTCCTTGTGGGCGCGTGCGGCGGTGACGGCAAAGTCGCCCAGGAAGAACTCGCTCGCGGCGTGACGATCCATCAGGGGCATCAAAAAGCCGGAGCGCATGACGGTGTCGATACCGAGCGGTTTGGTTGGATCGACCTCGCGTGCGATGGCGTCGGTCACGACGTCGGTATCGGTGTGATACGCGACGCGGGCATTGTCGTACTCGGGCAGTTGATGCAGGGCGTTGACCAAGATCACGGGCTCGCTTCCGCGCGCGAGCAGCACGCCACAAAAACGCTCGAACATATCGGCATAAAAACCGGTCAGATAGTAGATCGACCACGGGTCGTTTACGAGCAGCTGCGCGCCGGGGTGCTGAGCCTCGAGCGCATCGAGCACGCGCGCCACACGCTGGTCATCGACATGTGCCATACGTCGTCCTTTCGCTAGGTTGCCACCATGGTATCCCAAGCCCGGCACATGGGGACGTTCCTTTTATGCCGGCACTTCGGGACACTCCTTGGCATGGCCAGCCTAGCGAACGTTTGGGCAAAAGTAGCCATAAGAGGCCCGTCCCAAATGGGCTGGTTTTAAAACTATGGCGGATTACGGGGCTGGACCTGTATTACTTGACCATGGGAAAAATCGTGAAATTAAAACCGCAGGTAAACGGCTTATCAAAAATCGAAAATTGCCGGTATGGATGGGGGTCTCCGAATTAGCCCCGTAATCCGGCATAGTTTTGAAAAGGCACTAAAGTAGGCACAAACTAAATACCAATTCCAAGGATTGTTGCGGTGGAATAGTTCCTGGATGCCAGGGTTTTGGCGGAAATCAGGAACTATTTCACTGCAATTGAGGAGGGGCGGGGTGGATGGCGGGGTAGCTAAAAGAGCCCCGTCCTAAATGAGCTGCTTAGGCGGGGTCGATGTCCATGCTGGCGATGAGGTTGATGCTGGTGCCGAGGAGGTCTTCCAGCACGACATCGCCCATGCGGACTGGGGCTTCGACGACTAGGCCGCGGATGAGGTCCATGGCTTGGGCGTGGAGTGCCAGCGGGATGGCTTCGGCCGTGCGTACGGGCAGTAGCGCCTCGTCGCCGCCGGATACGGCTACGGTGGTGGTGAGCACGCGCATGGGGCAGGTGAGCTCCTGGTGCGCGAATGTATCGCCGCGCGGGCAGCTGTTGCCGGTCACGGAGCGCACCTCTACCACGGCGCCGTCTGCGTCGTGCTCCACCTCCACGGTCAGGAGACACTCGGATGGGCAGGTGGTGCAGTTGAACTGCAGCGTTTCGATCTCGTTTGCGGCCATGGCTCTATGTCTCCTCAACGGGGTCGACGGAAAGGACAATTTCGCTGGCGCCCAGGTCGAGCGCTTGCTGGATGACTTTCGTCGGTAGCGGGAAACTCTCCATAACGCTCGGCTTAAACGCGCGAACCTTGCCGGCGAACAGTTCCTCGCCGTTTGCGAGAACGCGCACGCGGGCAGCATCGACCGGCCGGCGTACGCGGAAGTTGAGCTTAGTGAGCCCGACGGTCGTAATGCGGCCTGGCAGTGCGTAGCCTGCGACGCCGGCGGGGGAGACCGTGAGCTCGCAGCCCGCGTCCGCAGCGCCCGCATCGGCCCCAGCACCACAGCCCAGCGCGTACGCCGCCGCAGCCGCGCCGGCACGCTCGGATTCGGTCGTCACATTGTCTGCCAGGTCGTGCACGTGCAGCACGTTGCCGCAGGCAAATATGCCCGGCACGCCCGTCTGCAGGCTCTGGTCCACCACCGCGCCGCGCGTACGTGGGTCCAGCTCCACGCCCGCGGCAACTGAAAGCTCGTTCTCGGGAATCAGGCCCACCGAAAGCAGTAGCGTGTCGCACGGAACAACGCGCTCGGTCCCCGGAATGGGTGCAAGATGCTCGTCGACCTGGCTCACCTCGACGGCCTTCACGCGGTCGCGACCGATCACGCGCGTCACGGTGGTGGACGGGTGCAGCGGAATGCCAAAATCGTCCAGGCAGTTCTTGACGTTGCGGCGCAGGCCGTTGGCGTACGGCATGAGTTCGTACACGCCCTCGACCGAAATCCCCTCGAGCGTGCAGCGGCGCGCCATGATGAGCCCGATGTCGCCCGAGCCCAAAATGACGGCGCGCGAGCCGGGTTTGAGGTTCTCGATATTGATGTATCGCTGCGCCAGACCGGCCGTAAACACGCCGGCGGGTCGGCTGCCGGGAATCTTGATCTCGCTGCGGGTGCGCTCGCGGCAACCCATGGCAAGGACGACCGCGCGCCCGGTGAGCTGCAGCATGCCGGTGGGACTCATGAGCGTGACGGTGTGGACCGCGGCGTCTTCCGTGGACTCGCCCGAATCAATCCCAAGCACCATGCTGTCCAAGAACAGCGCAATGTTGGTCGCGCGCACCTGGTCGATAAAGCGCTGCGCGTACTCGGGGCCGGTGAGCTCCTGCTTAAAGTGCGAAAGGCCAAAACCCGGGTGAATGCACTGGCGGAGGATTCCGCCCAGATGCTGCTCGCGCTCTACGATGGCCACGCGCGCGCCGGCCTTATGCGCGGCAAGTGCGGCAGCCATGCCGGCAGGTCCGCCGCCGATAACGACCACGTCGAACGCTTGCGTCTGCACCGCCTCCGTGGCTCCCGCTTCCGCGCGTCCGTCGCGTATACCAAACGTCGCCATCCTAGCGCACCCCCTTCAAAGGTCCCTCAACGAGCCATGAGCCAGTGTCCTCCAACAGCACCTCGCTGGGGTCACAGCCCAGCTCGCGCGCCAGGATCGCCACCACGCGGCTCTGGCAAAAACCACTCTGGCACCGACCCATGCCCGCGCGGCAGCGGCGTTTGACGCCCTCGACCGAAACCGCACCCGGGCGGCGTTGGATCGCGGCCACGATCTCGGCCTCGGGCACTGTCTCGCAGCGGCAGATGATCTGCCCCCATGCAGGGTCGGATTCAATGAGCTCCTCCTTGCGCGCAAGCGGCGCACGGTCGAAGTCGTCCGGCGCGCTGCGAATCGGATCCCAATCGGCCCGCTCGTACAAAGCAACGCCCGCCTCGCGCATCACGTGCTCCATGCGCTCGGCAATGGCCGGCGCACTCGCCACGCCTGGCGACTGAATGCCCGCCGCCTGGAACAGCCCTGGCACCACGGCGGACTGCCCAACAAAGAAGTCGTTCGTTCCCTGAATGACCGGGCGACCGCCGGCAAACGCGCGCACCACGCGGCGCGTGTCCAGATCGGGAACCAGCTTGCGCGCTCCCTTCAGCAGCGCGTCCACATCGCTCGCGTAAGTCTGAGTATCGCCCGGCTCGCGCACGGCAGCGGTCGCGGTGATCACGGTGTTGCCATGCACGGTGCCCGTGACGATAACGCCCTTGGACACCGGCGTGGGCACGGGGTAGAGCGGCATGAGCGTGCGCGACTCCTTGTCCAGCACCACAATGTTTCCCTGGCGCCAGACCATCTGGAACTCCTCGGCGCCGGCCATATGCGAGATGTCCGCGGCGCCGTTGCCCGCGGCGTTGATCAGATAGCGGCAGCGCACATCCCCGCCAGGCGTCACCAGCGTAAAGCGCGCGCGGTCCTTGCTGTCGGCAGCAGCGTCCTCGTCGTGTGAGCTAGCAACCTCAATGGCCTCCACCGGTGTAGAGCGCATAAACGTAACGCCGTTGGCGACCGCGTTCTCTAGCGCGGCGATGGCCACTTCAAACGGGTCGACGTAACCGGTTGAGGGGCACCACAACGCACACGTCGCCCTGGCGCTCGCGCGCGGCTCCAGCTCGTGGATGCGGTCGGGGCCAATGATCGCCAGCTCGGGCACGCCGTTGGCCAGGCCATTCTGACGCAGCTTCTCCAGGTGCGCGCGGTCTTCGTCGTTAAACCCCAGCACCATCGAACCGGCTCGGCAAAACAAAAATCCCAGCTCCTTGGCCCAGGTGTCATACAGCTCGCAACCACGGGCGTTGACCTGAGCCTTTACGGTGCCCGGCACCGGATCGTAGCCGGCGTGCACCAAGCCGCCGTTGGCCTTCGACGCGCCCAGGGCGACATCGTTGGCCGACTCGACCACGCAAATGGACAGGTCATAGCGCGCGAGCTGCCGCGCGATGGCGCATCCCGTGATGTCCGCGCCCACAATTGCGATATCAAACGTTTCTGCCACGGTGCCTCCCAGACGAGTTGACAGGCTGTCAATAGGACTATCCTACGGTCTGCACGCCCCCAGCGCAGCGGCAATGCGGCGAACAGCCCCGCAACACCCGCCAACGGCAGACGAGGGGAGACTCGGGACCATCGGTGACCTCGTCTGTCGTCCCTGGTGTCAGAAGTTTGTCTCGTTCTGTAACAGTAAGCAGAAGAACTGGGCTCTAGATGTTACAGATCGAGATTTAAGTCGGGGAGAGAATGGTTTGTCTAAATCTGTAACATCTGGGACTGTTTTTGCCGAGTAACTGTTACAGATTGAGACATTCGGTCTGGACGGTTTTCTTTGTCTTGATCTGTAACAGTTAGCTGATGATTTGGGTTCTAGATGTTACAGATCAAGACAAACCTTCCGGCGGATTTTGAATGTCTCGATCTGTAACAGTAAGAGGGGGTTTGGACCCCAAGATGTTACATATCGAGATTGAGGTCGGGGAGGGACCCCTGTGTCTCGATCTGTAACATCTAGACCCGGATTCTGCTCCCACCTGTTACAGATTGAGATGTTTGTGTCCGCACCAGCCCCGCTTGTGACCGTGGTCCCATATAAACAAACCCCGTGGTAAACTTGACCGGACTGTAAATATTCCGAAAGGTACACCTCAATGTCCAAGTACATCTCCGAGCTCATGTCGCCGCAGCTTATGGGCGTCGTCTATGCCTTTGTTGGCTTTATCATCGCCCTGTACGTGCTGTCGGTCGTCTATGTGTTCATCGACGCTCGCCGCCGCGGCGCCAGTGCCTACGTGGCATGGGGCATCATCGCCCTCATCCCGTTTGTGGGTCTCATCGCCTACCTGGTTCTGCGCCCGCATTCCTACGCGGCCGACCGTGAGGAGCAGGAGCTGGACATGGCCCTGCGCGAGCGTCAGCTTGCCCAGTACGGCACCTGCCCGCAGTGCGGCGCCCCCATCGAGAAGGACTTTGTCGTCTGCCCCGTGTGCGATACTCAGGTTCGCAACGTCTGCCCCAGCTGCCATCGCCCGCTCGATGCGCACTGGAAGGTCTGCCCCTACTGCCGAACTCGCATCCAGTAACGCATCCATCGCCGGGCCGGCCGCAAGCCACGGGCACCGCGCGCCACGCGTACACCGCACGCGCGCCCCGCAGCCCCGCCCCCACACGATGAAGCATGCGTAGAAAATCGCCCGCCGTGCCATTAAGGTGCGGCGGGCGCTTGTATACCAAGGCATCCTGCCTATAATGATGCAAGTCAAAAACGCCGAGCGCATCGCACGCACTTGCATCAGGCATCCGAGAGGAGAAAACATACCCATGAAGGCACTTTACAATGACGGTTCGGTGGCCGAGCTCCCGCAGGACGAGGTCACGCACGTCATCCGCCACTCCGCCGCGCACATCATGGCGCAGGCCATCAAGCGTCTCTATCCCGAGGCCGACTTTGCCTACGGCCCCGCGACCGACAACGGTTTTTACTACGACGTCGACCTTCCCGAGGGCGTCAAGATCAGCGAGGACGATTTCCCCGCGATCGAGGCCGAGATGAAGAAGATCGTCAAGGAGAACCTCAAGTTCTCCGTGTACGAGAAGCCCCGCGCCGAGGCCATCGCCCTTATGGAGGAGCGCGGCGAGAAGTACAAGGTCGAGCACATCGGCGACCTGGACGACGACGCCCGCATCACCTTCTACCAGCAGGGCGACTACATCGACATGTGCGTCGGCCCCCACATCTGCTACACCAAGGCGCTCAAGGCCTTTAAGCTCACCGGCGTCTCGGGCGCCTACTGGAAGGGCGACAAGGACAACAAGATGCTCACCCGCATCAACGGCGTCGCCTTTGCCACCAAGGAAGAGCTCGACGAGCACATGCACATGCTGGAGGAGGCCAAGAAGCGCGACCACCGCAAGATCGGCCGCGAGATGGACCTCTTTATGATGCGCGACGAGGCCCCCGGCTTCCCGTTCTTCCTGCCCAACGGCATGATCCTTAAGAACACGCTGCTGGACTACTGGCGCGAGATTCACCACAAGGCCGGCTACGTCGAGATCTCCACGCCGCTCATCATGAACAAACAGCTGTGGAAGACCTCGGGCCACTGGGACCACTACAAGGACAACATGTACTCCACCGTCATCGACGACGAAGAGTACTGCATTAAGCCCATGAACTGCCCGGGCGGCGTGCTGGTGTACGCCTCCAAGCCGCACTCTTACCGCGAGCTGCCCATTCGCGCCGGCGAGATTGGCCTTGTGCACCGCCACGAGTTGCGCGGCGCCCTGCACGGCCTGTTCCGCGTGCGCTGCTTTAACCAGGACGATGCCCACTTGTTTGTGCGTCCCGACCAGCTGACCGACGAGATCGTCGGTGTGGTCAACCTCATCGACTCCGTGTACCAGAAGTTTGGCTTTAAGTACCACGTTGAGCTTTCCACCCGCCCCGAGGACTCCATGGGCTCGGACGAGGACTGGGCGCGCGCCGAGGAGGGCCTGCGCACCGCTCTGGAGCAGCTGCACATGGACTACGAGGTCAACGAGGGCGACGGCGCCTTCTACGGCCCCAAGATCGACTTCCATCTGGAGGACTCGCTCGGCCGCACCTGGCAGTGCGGTACCGTCCAGCTCGACTTCCAGATGCCGCTCAATTTTGACCTGGAGTACGTTGACGCCGACGGCACCAAGAAGCGCCCCATCATGCTGCATCGCGTGTGCTTTGGCTCCATTGAGCGCTTCATCGGTATTCTGATTGAGCACTTTGCGGGCAAGTTCCCCACCTGGCTGGCTCCCGTGCAGGTCAAGGCGCTTCCCGTCTCCGAGAAGAGCCGCGACTACGCCCACGAGGTGTGCGCCAAGCTGGAGGAGGCCGGCATCCGCGTGGTCTGCGACGACCGCGACGAGAAGATCGGCTACAAGATCCGCGAGGCCCGCAGCATCGACCGCGTGCCCTACATGCTCATCCTTGGCGAGAAGGAGGTCGAGGCCGGTAACATCTCCGTCCGCGATCGCTCCAACGAGACCGTCCAGATGAGCGTCGACGAGTTTGTGGCCAAGGTGACCGAGGAGATCAAGACTCGCGCCTAGCACAAACTATACAAGAATTAACAAAGGCGATCGTCCTCGCGGGCGGTCGCCTTTTTTGTTGTCTATAGAAGAAAAGCCGCTGGTTAGAGCGGCTTTTTTGTTGTGCAAAAAGGTACAGGTTTTTGTATCTTTCGACGGAGTTCATTATACGAGCAAACTGCTCGCGTTTTCCCAGATTGCACAAATGCGCCGCGAATGGGTGCATCTCCATACCCCTCTACAAAAACCTGTACTTTTGCGACTGCGCCTAGCTGCGAGCGAGAAGCCTGTTCTTAACGCCTCTGCATCCGCGTGCGTCGCGGAGACAAGAAAAGGGGGCAAGAGATGGAACAGACAATGCGGCGCCAAGAGCAGCTGCCGGGCGCCTTTAACAGCACTACAACCAGCAGTCAGCACGGCCGAGTGCGCTGGTATCTGGTCCACACCCCCCATGGTAAAGAGCGCGAGACCTGCGAAAAGGTCCGCCGCATTATCCCGCACGAGCTGATGCAGGACGCTTTTGTGATGCAAAAGGAGTTCTGGTTTAAGCGGGACGGCGCCTGGTCGCTCCAAACCAAACCCATGTACAAGGAATACTTCTTCGTCGCCACGCGCGATGCTGCTTTGCTCGACAAGGCTTTGGCCCAGTTGAGCTTTGGCTGCCGCATTGCCGGCAGCAGGGAGCGGGCCTATGCGCCCATGCCGGACGATGCGCAGGACTGGTACCGCAGCGTGCTCGACGACGACGGTGTGGTGCGCAACAGCGTAGCCCGCATAGAAGACGGTGTGCTGCACATAGAGCAAGGACCCTTGGTTGGACAAGAGGCCCGTGTAAAGAAGATCGACCGTCATAAGCGCTGGTGCCTGGTAGACGTGGGCAAAGGCGACTCCGCATTTAGGGAGCTGCTTCCGTTGGACGTGCCCAGTAAGACGTAAGGGGACGTCGCACTGGCAATTCATTCGCAATTTGAATTCATCGATTGGGGATCCCTGGGGACAGGGACGTGAATTTGAACTTGACTACTAAAGAAGTGACAGGGCAAAACGCGCCGGTGGGGGCCGCGCTTATAGCCCAGGCCATGAATCGCGGCGAGGTGACCGTGCGCTACAAGGCCATGCAGGCCGTGAAGGACTGGGACCGCACGCGCCTGGCCTACCGCACCGTCAAGCGCGCCTTCGACATCGTGTTCAGCGGCTGCGTGCTCGCCGTCATCGCCATACCGAGCCTGGTGCTGGCCGCGGCCATCCGCCTGGAGAGCGAGGGCAACCCGTTCTACAGCCAGATCCGCGTGGGCCAGACCCACCGCGACGGCAGCCTGTCCACGTTCCGCATGTGGAAGTTCCGCTCCATGTACAAGGACGCCGACGAGCGCCTTGCCTAGCTCAAGGGGCGAAACGAGATCGACGGCGCCATGTTCAAGATGAGGGACGACCCTCGCGTAACGAAGATCGGCAAGTTCATCCGCAAGCACTCCATCGACGAGTTCCCGCAGTTCGTGAACGTGTTCCTGGGCCAGATGTCCGTCGTGGGCCCGCGCCCGCCTCTGCCCAACGAGGTCGCGGAGTACACGGAATTCGACCTGCAGCGCCTGGCCGTCAAGCCCGGGATCACCGGCTGGTGGCAGGTCACGGAGCGCAACTCGACCGGGTTCGCCGGCATGGTCCGCCGCGACCTTGAGTACATCGCCAAGCGCGGACCCATAACGGACCTCAAGATCGTCATCCTCACGGTGATTGAGGTCATCACCGGCAAGGGTGCGTGCTAGATGCGCATCGCGATGATCGGACATAAGAGATACGGCTCCCGCGAGGGCGGCGTGGAGGTCGTCGTGACCGAGCTCGCCCGCCGCATGGCGGCGCTCGGCCACGAGGTCACCTGCTACGACCGCTCCGGCGCGGATGTCATGACCGGCGACGCCGCGGATTGCCGCGAGCGCGTCGTCGACGGCGTGCGCGTCGTGCCGGTTAAGACAATCGACAGGAAGGGCCTCGCCGCCCTCTCGTCCTCATATTTCGCCACCAAGGCCGCCATCAAGGACCGTCCCGACGTGATCCACTACCACGCCGAGGGCCCCTGCGTGCCGTTGCCTTTGGCCAAGCGCGCGGGCATCCGAACTGTGGCCACCATCCACGGCCTGGACTGGCAGCGCGCCAAGTGGGGCAGGCTCGCCAGCACGTACATCAAGATGGGGGAGAGGGCCGCCGCCACCAAGGCCGACGGCCTCGTCGTCCTGTCCAAATCTGCCCAGTCCTACTTTGAGGGCGCCTACGGCCGCACCGCGACGTTCATCCCCAACGGTATCGAGAAAAAGCAGCCGAGGCCGGTCAACCAGATAAAGGAGGAGTGGGGGCTCGACGAGGGTTCCTACCTGCTGTACCTGGGCAGGCTCGTCCCCGAGAAGCGCCCCGAGCTCCTGATCGAGGCCTTCAGGGAGCTCGATACGGACAAGAGCCTCGTCATCGCCGGCGGCGGTTCGGACACATCCGAGTACGAGGCGTCACTTCGCGTGGCTGCGCAGGGCGACCCCCGCGTCCTCTTCACCGGGTTCGTAAACGGCGAGCCCCTGGAGGAGCTGTACTCCAACTGCTACGCCTACGTGCTGCCCTCCGATGTTGAGGGCATGCCCATGAGCCTGCTGGAGGCCATGGCATACGGCCGCTGCTGCGTGACGAGCGACATCCCCGAGTGCGCGGACGTCCTCGCGGGCAACGGCGTGACGTTCGAGAAGGGGAGTGCCGACTCCCTGCGGGCCGCGCTGCAAGGCCTGCTTGCGGACGGCGACCGCGTGAAGATCCTCGGTACCGCCGCCAAGGCGCACGTCGAGAAAACCTACAACTGGGACTCCGTCGTCGAGCGGACCCTTGAAGTCTACGGGGGTGAAGGCCGATGAGGATCCTTCTCGTAAACAAGTTCCACTACCGTAAGGGCGGTGCGGAGACCTATTACCTCACCGTCGGATCCGAGCTGGAGCGTATGGGGCATGAGGTCGCCTATTTCTCGATGAAGCACCCTGATAACCTGCCCTGTAAGTGGGACAAGTACTTCGTGACGCAGCGCGAGTACAACAACGTCAAGAGCCCGCTCAAGGCGGCGCGCGACGGCATGGCGCTGATCTATTCGCCGGAGGCGAAGCGCAACTTCCAGGCCCTCTGCGAGGAGTTCCGCCCCGATGTCGTCCACCTCAACAACGTGCACAGGCAGATCACGCTGTCCATTCTCGACGCCCCCTACCTGAGGGAGAACAGGGTCCCGGTCCTCTACACGGCCCACGATTACGTGACCGTCTGCCCCGGCTACCTCATGCTCGACGGCGGCGGGCGGGTCTGCGACGCATGCCTCGAGGACGGGCGCTACCGCCACTGCATCGAGAACCGCTGCGTGAAGGGCTCGCGCGCGAAGAGCGCGCTGGCGGCGATGGAGGCGTCCTTCAACAGGGCCCATAAGTCAAACCGAAGGATCGACAGGGTAATCGCCCCCTCCAGGTTCATGCGCTCCAAGCTCATCGAGGGCGGCTGGCCCGGGGGCAAGGTCGTCTTCCTGCAGAACTTCGCCGACGACGCGATCCTCGACCGCGCGGCGAATGCCGGGGCGGATGCGACCGACAGGGAGAACCCCTATCTCCTGTTCTTCGGGCGGCTCTCTGCCGAGAAGGGCGTCGACACGCTGCTGAGGGCCTTCGATGCCGCCCTGCCGAACCTTCCGCAGGACATGCGCTTGGTTGTCGTCGGCGACGGCCCGGATGCCGGCGAGTTCAAGGCGCTCGCATCTTCGTTGGACTGTGCGTCTCGCATCGAGTTCGCCGGCTATCAGACCGGTGGGGCGCTGCAAGCGTATGTGGAGAGGGCGTCTCTCGCCATCGCGAGTTCGAGATGGCGAGAGAACATGCCGTATTCGGTCGTCGAGGCTTTCGCTGCCGGGACGCCTGTGATCGGCACGGATATCGGCGGAATCCCCGAGTTGGTCGACGAAGGGGAAACGGGATTCATTTGCGAGCCCGGGGGCGTCCAGTCGATGGCAGATGCCATCTCGCGCGGCACGAGCGCGTTCTTGGATCGGTCCGCTTACTCGATGCTGCAGCGCAATTGTCGCTCCTACGTCATGGAGAACTGCTCGCGCGAGAAGTTCATGAGCGATCTCGTGAACCTGTATAAGGAGTCAATCGATGGCTAACGGCCATAACAGCATCAAGAGGATCGTGCACCGCTCCTGTGAGGAGATCGGCGCCACGTTCCGAATCGCCAGGGCCACGTCGTGGCCCGAGGCGATCAACACGTTTCGGGCGAAGCTCGATATCCAGGTCATGAGCCGCAACGGGTACAAGGAGCCGCCTGCAGTAAAGGAGCGTTTGCTGCGCAAGCATGAGACCGTCTTAAAGTACCTCGAGAACCGCTTCGGCGATTTCTTCGAGTCATATGACTACGATGCGCCGCTGCCGCCGTCCGATCCTGCCCTCGAGGGGAAGATCTGGATGTGCTGGTGGCAGGGCGAGGAGAACGCGCCCGAGATTGTGAGGGCGTGCATCGACTCCGTGCGCCGCAACGCCGGCGGGCACGAGGTCATCGTCATCACGGACGAGAATCTGTCCGACTACGTTCATATCCCCGATTGGGTGCTCGAGAAGGTCCGCACTGGCATTATGTCCCGGACCCATTTATCCGATTTGTTGAGGCTCTCGTTATTGGCGGAGCACGGTGGCATGTGGCTCGATGCAACTTTCTTTTGCGCGGGTTCAGTTGCGGATTTCTTTGATTTGCCGATTTGGTCCATCAAGAGGCCCGACTATCTGCACGCATCCGTCGCCTGCGGCATGTTTGCAAATTATTCTCTTGAGTGCGACAGCGAACATCGTCGACTATTTGCCACTTTGAGGGATTACTACCTTGAGTATTGGCTTCAGAGCGATGAGTTAATCGATTATTTGCTTACTGACTACCTCATCGTTTTGGCCCAGCGTCACGACCCCTCGGTCGCCGCCGCATTTGCGTCAATTGAACCCAATAACCCTCGTTGCGACGACCTAATTTCGGTACTGGATAGGCCTTTCGATCAATGTGCTTGGAGTGAGCTCCTTCTGGATACGGCTCTCTTTAAGCTCACGTGGAAACAAGAGTTTCCAAAACAAACTGATGGTAGGCAAACGTATTACGGCAGGCTATTGGAAGGGGGATTGTCGTGAGCAAAAAGAAAGTCCTGTTCGTCATGTCCTCAATGGACAATGGCGGTGCGGAGCGAGCACTTCTCAACCTTCTGGAAGAGCTTCCGGAAACTCGCTACGACGTCAATCTCCTGCTTTTGAACCCCACCGGGCTTTTTATGGGGCAAATTCCGTCAAAGGTAGCTGTACTTCAGACTCCCGCTAAAGTACGCGATTGCTTCACATCGGTTCGTGGCCGTAAGGCTGGGGTATGGCGTCTAACGGCAGACGTTGTTTCCGGCATTGTCTCTCGCGATGAAGAGACCCGACGCGGATTCCGTTGGAAATGCTTCTTTTCTCCTGCCATAGATAAAATACCGGGTCATTACGACGTGGCTGTTTCATTTATTAACGGTCAAGTTCTCTACTTTGTCGATGAGAAGATTGAGGCCGATCGCAAGATAGTCTTTTATCACGGAGACTATCGCTCTGCCCGCTATTCGGAAAAATACGAGCGACCCTGCCTGGAACGCATGGATGGCATCTATGCCGTTTCCGATAAGTGCATCGACATCGTGCGCTCTGTTTTCCCTGAGATGGCATACAAGATGAAGAGTCTTCCGAACATTGTGTCTTCGGAGGTAGTGCGACGCCGCGCGTCCGAGTTCATCCCGCCAGAGTACGATGCTGACGCGCCGAGAATCCTTACAGTGGCGCGCATCACTCATGAGAAGGGTGTGGACACCGCTATTCGTGCGGCAGCCGAGCTCAAGCAGCGCGGCTGCTCGTTTCGCTGGTACGAGATGGGAAAGGGGCTTACTGGCGATTCCGAGCAAGCCGCTTGCGAAAAGCTTGTTGAAGAGCTGGGTGTTGCGGACGTCTTTACGTTCTTGGGCGCCCGCGAGAACCCCTATCCCTACATTGCTAACTGCGACATCGTAGTGCAGCCGTCACGCTTCGAGGGAAAGTCAGTTGCCCTCGACGAGGCCAAGATTCTTACGAGGCCCATTGTTGCGACGGCGTACCCCACGGTCCATGACCAGCTGAGCGCCAAAGAGGGAATCATTGCTGGCACTGACGCGGTATCGCTCGCCGATGCCGTCCAAGGACTGCTCGAAGACCCCTCTCGTTGTGAGGAGCTCAGCTTCTATCTCAAGTCGAATGAGTACGGGAACGCCGACCGCGTTGAAGACTATTTCCAGGCTTTAGAGGGCGAGCGGCAATGAGGGCGACTCTTAGCATGAAAAATTCAGCTTCGAAGAAGCAGCGCGAGGCTGCCTGCCATTACTTGCTCATTTACCTTATGGTGGCTTTTGCTGATTCATTTCTGTTCGACCGCATTCTCACGAACATTGTTATACCGGTGGTGGCCCTGATTGCCCTCATCGTTATGGCTAACAGGAAATATCAGCTTGTATATCCCATTTCGATTTTAGCCTTGGGCTTTCTTGCCATGCTGTTCGTCCGGGTAAGCACAAACGCACTCGGGCCGACCGAGCTTTTGAGTTGGGTAGCGATGGTGGGAATTACCCTTATTGCAGTGATGTTTGATGTTTCGAGTTTTCTTATCCGCTTCATTAAACTAGCGGCTTTCCTCACTGGCTTTAGCCTGGTTGTCTATTTGATTTCTCAGGTTTTCCCTGGATTTTGGGGTCACCTATCTCCATTTTCGTTTTTCTTGTCCTTTGGAGATACAACATGGTTGGACTCCGTGAACAGGATCGTCGTCAACTATCGGGCCGATGGGCTGCTCCTGTACGTCGACCGAGGGTTTGACCACACGCGTAACGTTGGCATATTCAGAGAGCCTGCTGTTTACCAGATATTGCTCAATTCAGCTATCTTTGTGCTGCTCTTCATGAAGCCTAAGGAAATTGATAAAAAGGCGCGTGCGCGGCTTTTGGCGCTGTTTGTGGCGGGTGTCCTCTCCACAAAATCCGCCACTGGCTATGCCACAACTCTCCTAGTCTTCTTCGCTTTCTCTCTGTCCTCGTTGAAGAAGGGTGGTCGTTTTTCCGTAATCGCTCCGATCTTCCTCGGGTCCATATGCGTATTCGTTTTCATTACGTCTGCGATGGGCAGCTCGGCGTGGGCTACGGACTCCGTTCTCGGCCGCTTCATGAACGACGGAGGTATCTCCCTGGACGCATCGGGTGAGGCTCGGGTCGGAGCTGCTAATGCTGCGCTGGCTCTTATGCAGCGATATCCTTTTGGATGCGGCTATAACGTGTACGGGGCTGCCATTTCGACTGGTAACAGCGAGTTTGTTGGCGCCTGTTTACTTAAGGTGGCTGCCGTCTACGGTCCGATTATGGGCATTGCTATTCTCATTTGGACCTGTTATCCCGTTTTTAAATCTCGAGAGCTCGGCCTCTCCGCTAAGTTGGCTTTCGTCGCCATGTATCTCATAGCGACTTATCTCGAGTGCGAGGTCTTTTACACCACGATTATTTTCATTCCAATTTACCTGTACTGCAAAAACGTGGCCGAAACGTCTGTCCAGCCTTTGCGCGCGGCCGCTTCTTCGTTTGGAGTCTCACGTGAAGCTCGCTAGCAACCTCGGCCGTAGCATGAGCCGGGCCATGGTGTACAAGGGCGTATCCATGGCCCTCAGCCTCGTCTACGTCCCCATCGTCCTCAACTATCTCGGCGATTACAAATACGGTGTATGGGCGTCGATCCTGAGCATCCTCTCGTGGATCTCCTACTTCGACCTTGGCATCGGCAACGGCCTTCGCAACCGCCTTTCCGAGGCCATCGCCTCCGACTCGCCGCGCGTATCGCCGAAGGCCCTCGTGTCGAGCGCCTACGCCATTCTCTCAGGCGTCGTCGCCGTCGTCGCCGCCGTCTGCGGCATCGCCATCGCGTTCATCGATTGGCCCGCCCTGCTTTCCGCCTGGGACGTGGACGAGAGTCTGCTGTGCGTCGTTGAGCTCAGCTTCCTTGGTATGTGCTTCAGCTTCGTCCTTACGCTTTGCAATAGTGTGTACTACGCGCTTCAGAGGGCCCAGGTCGTCAACCTCATCTCGGTCTGCCAGCAGGCGGTCATGCTCCTGTCGGTCTGGCTGCTCTCGCTCACAGATTCCCGAAGCCTCACGGCGGTCGCGGTCTTTTACGTAGCTTCCAATATTTTGGTGTACGGCGTCTTCACGATCTACGTCTTCGCGAGGAACCGAGAACTCGCCCCGTCCCCGCGCAGCTGTTCTCGTGCCGTGGCAAAGGACGTTGGCGGCCTAGGCATCATGTTCTTCATCACCCAGATCGCCACACTTGTCCTCTTCACTACCGATAACCTCATCGTCTCGAATCTCTTTGGACCCGAGCAGGTGACGGTCTACACAACCGCCAACAAGGTGTTTACGGTACTCTCGTCCTTGTTTGCCGCGCTCGTCGTACCTCTATGGTCAAAGACTACCGTCGACTACGCACGTGGCGATATCGCTGAGATCAGGCGGACGCTCGGGAAGATGCACAGGCTGTTCGCTGTCGCGGTGGGCGGGGTCATCGTCATGGTGCTCGTCTTCAAGCCCCTCGTAAGGGTTTGGCTGGGGCGCGACCTCGGGTTCGATGACTCACTCATCGCTCTTATGGGCGTATATGCAGTCGTATATATGTGGAACACCATCTACTCCCAAGTCATCAACGGACTCACACTCGTCAATTTCATGGTTGCGGTTGCCTGCGTACAGGCGGTGCTCAACATCCCTCTTTCGGTCTTCTTCGCCACGTCGTGCGGGCTCGGAGTGAATGGGGTTCTGCTCGGGACGATTGTCGCCATGCTCATCAGCAGCGTGACGTACCCCGGATATTCCAAGAAGGTCCTCGACCGTGCCGAGGCCTCCGGCCGCGGGGCCGAATGACCGACTGGAAGGAAGGTGTCTAGTGTCAATCATTAAGAAGCTGAAATATAAATTGTGGCGTCATTCGCACACGCCGGAGGAGTATGCGCGCCGTATCGGTGTGAATGCCGGTGATGATTTCCATATCTACGGCGAGGTCGTATGGTCCACCGAGCCCTGGTTAATAACGGTGGGTGACAACGTTCACATCACCGACGGCGTTCGCTTCGAGACGCACGATGGCGGGACCCTTCTATTTCGCAAGGACGTCCCCGATTTGGAGGTTACCTGCCCCATTGTTCTGGGCAGCAACGTCTACATCGGTAACTGCGCGATCGTGATGGGGGGGGTGACCATCGGGGACAACGTCGTTATCGGTGCTGGCGCGATAGTCACGAAGGATATCCCCAGCGACTCGGTCGCGGTCGGCGTGCCGGCAAGGGTTATCGAGACGGCCGACGAATACCTGGAGAAATTGAAGGCCCGCTCGCTACACCTCGGGCACCTCGCTTGGGAGGAAAAGGACCTGGCTCTCAAGAGGCATTACGGCTACACGGGCAGCTCCCGCGGTATCTATGAGTTTATGTAAAGGATTGGTTATGACTATCAACACCACTGCATTCAAAGACAAGACCCTCATGATCACGGGCGGCACCGGCTCGTTCGGCAACA
>CATXID010000001.1 GCA_958369225.1 uncultured Collinsella sp. | reverse complement strand
CCGCCGCGTTGCAGGGCTTCTTTTTATAGCGCTTTCTTAAATGGTTTAGAGCTCTATACTTTAGTCACGGAGCAACTCGTCCCAGAGAGAGGAATACTATGGCAGAGCAGCAGCTTATCGGAGCACTCGAGGCCGGCGGCACCAAGATGGTCTGCGCCACGGGCTATGCGGACGGTACGGTCCTGGAGCGCGAGCAGATCGCGACCACGACCCCGCAGGAGACCGTTGAGGCCGTCAACGCATGGTTTGCCGACAAGGGCATCGCCGCGCTGGGCATCGGCGCCTTTGGCCCCACCGCGGTCAACCCCGCCTCGCCCCAGTACGGTAAGATCTTAGAGACGCCCAAGACCGCATGGCGCTACTTCGACCTGCTGGGCACCATCCAAAACGAGCTCAATATCCCCTGTGGCTACGATACCGACGTCAACGTCGCCTGCTTGGGCGAGGTCACCTTTGGCTGCGCGCAGGGCCTCACCGACGTGGTGTACCTGACGATCGGCACCGGTGTGGGCGCTGGCGTGCTCTCGGGCGGCCAGCTCGTGCACGGCATGATGCATCCCGAGGCCGGCCACATCCTGGTCACGCGCGACCCGCGCGACACCATCGGCGAGCATAGCGCCTGCCCCTTCCACGACAACTGCCTCGAGGGCCTCATCGCCGGTCCCGGCGTCAAAAAGCGCTGGGACGGCAAGAGCGCCGGAGACATGGCCGATGACCCGGAGGCCATGGACCTGCTCGCGGGCTATCTGGCACAGGCGCTCATGACCTACACGCTCTGCTATGCCCCGCAGAAGATCATCATCGGCGGTGGCGTTGCCGATCACACCCCAATCGTGCCGCTCGCCCGCAAAAAGTGCGCCGAGATGCTCAACGGCTACATCGTCACGCCCGAGGTCAACGATATCGACACCTACATCGTCAACAATAGCCTTGAGGGCAAGCAGGGCATCATGGGCTGCCTGGCCCTGGGTGCCGCCGCGCTTCAGCAGTAGGCGAGCCAAAGGGGCGCCGCAACGTCCAGCAATCCCATCCTACGGGATAACGCCGCCACGCCCTGTATAAGCCCCCAAACAAAGAAAGGCCGCCTAGGACCAAGCAATGTGTCCTAGGCGGCCTTTTTGGCACATACGAGCGATCGTAGAAGATATCGAAGCACAACGCCCGTCATCGCTCCGAAGCAGTCGATCATCACGTCGGTGATCATGCCAGCGCGACCGGGCACAAAGAGCTGAATCGTCTCGTCAATCGAGGGGATCAGCAGTAGGAAAACCGCCGTGGGAAGCAATACGTCAAAGGTGCGACGACCCTCGATATCGAAAGCGTGCGTCGCCAGAATGCCGAGCACCATGTACTCGGTAAAATGCGCGCACTTGCGGACGACGAAGTTGGTCACCCACTCATACGGAAGCCCCATGCCGTTCAGAAAGCCGCGAACGGCCTCCATAATCGACAAGCTCAATGAACCGGACCCCGTGCCGGGAACCATCGAATTGCCCCAGATGAGCAGCACCATCAGGCAGGTCGCGACCGCCCATTTTCGATCGAGTTTAAGCATGCAGAAATTATGCCTCCGCACAGAGCGGCTCAAAGCTGGCGGTGCCACCCTCGATAACGCTCAGATAGGCACGGCCCGTGCGCCTCACCGCCGCAGACTGCAGACGGTCGATCTCCTCCTCGAGAATCTGATTGACGCGCTCATGGCGGCGGTTTTCCATAACGCCGGCAGCGATAGCCTCGGCGCGCTCGATACCCTCGCGCGAGATACGCGCGGTATCCTCGGGAAGCACGGAGCTGTGGCGGCCGACATAGACGGGAGCAACCGACGCAGGTGAGGCTGCAGGCGTGGACACCGCCATGGGGGCGGGCTCGGCGACCTCGGCCATGATCGCCATGGCGGCGGCCCACATGTCCTCGTGGCCCGAATAATCGGCCATGGGGATATCTTCCTCAAGGGAGGCATCGGGGAGACTGTCGGTATCCACGCGATCCTGGACATCGATAGAAGCGGTGATGGCGGCGGGCTCGTCAAGATCGGCGAGATCCACACCCTTGGCATCGGAAATGATAGGCATGCTGGCGAGCTTGGCGTTGTACGGCGCCGCCTCCGCGGCCTGCATTTGGGCCGAAGCACCCCAAAGCGAGCTTTCGGCAGCACGGCGAGCGGCGATGGTCTCTTCGTCGACAGCCAGAGGCTCATCGGCAAAGGGGTCGGCGACAGGACCCGGCTGAGCTGCGCTCTGTTGGCCAGCCGAAGCGGCAGCCGCGGCAGAGGTGTACGCAGCCGACGACGCGCCGTTATAGGCGGCATTGTTGGCGGCGTTGGCCACAAGCGCCACGAAGGCTGCGGTGCTGCCCGCAGGGGCGGCATGAGAGCCCGAGACGGCGCGTGCGGCAGCGGCAATGTCATCGCGATTGTAAGAACCGGTCTTTCCACCGTTGGTGAGCTCGTCGATAGCGACCTGGTAAACGTCGCGTGAGCGCGTGGGATCGCAGCTGACTGGGGAATCGTCATCGAGCATGCTGTCAATCATAGACCACGCCTCGGCCTCATCCATGGCGTTAGCCGCGCGCGCGATGGTGGGAACGCCATCGTCGGCGTGGCGGCGCTGGAACGCACCGGTCAGGCCGGAAAGAAATGCGGAAGAAGGCTGTGCGGCATTGGCCTGGTCGGCCGGGGGAGCAGGCTGAGGTGCCGCCCCCTGCTGCTGCGCGGGAATCGAGGCGGTCTTGAACTCGTTGTGGGTCCGACCAAACTGAGCGGCGCCGCCCACGGCATCGGGCTCAAACAAGCGGCCATCGTGCTCGGCACGATACTCGGAAATGCCCAGCGAGGCAGCGTAGATGCCCACACCCGCCACCGCACCCACGGCAAAGGGAACAGCGCCCGCGACGACCGTCTCGTTCACCGACGAAAACGGCAGCGTGGCGGCATACATCACTACGGGAGCGGCAAGGCCGATTCCGCAGGAAAGTCCAGCAAGGACTGCTCGTTGTGTTGCATCAGAAGAAGCCATGAGCTCTCCCCATCTTCCAGCACCCAAATCGCATCATTCAGTTGGCTGCGCGAGAGAAGATGAAGCGGGGCTATGCCCCAAAGCAACGGTATATGGTTCGTTTCATCTGCGTTTTCCGTCGCGAAGCTTAACAGCTATTATGCGAAACCCCCTTGGGGATTGCAAGCGACGAAGCGGGATTGAAACGGGAAAATCGCTGCTTGCCGGTCGTGAGGTCAATAATCGTTGGCGAGCGGCTATACGAAAAGGGCCAGGATCTAAACCCCGGCCCTTCTGGCATGTCTATGGTTGTTGTCGCGTGCGGCGAGCGACTTAGAACGTCTGCTCGTAATCGCTATGCTTTTTTGCCGAACGCACCAGGAACTCCTGGTTGGTATTGGTGCCCTTGAGGCCCTTGATAAACGACGCGGCCGCGCGCTCGGTATTGTTCATACCGGCGAGGATACGGCGCAGGCCAAAGACAAACGGGCGCATCTGCTCGTCGACCAGCAGGTCCTCGTTGCGCGTGCCCGAGGCAACGGGATCGATGGCCGGGAAGATACGGCGGTCGGCCAGGTCGCGGTCGAGCTTGAGCTCCATGTTGCCGGTACCCTTGAACTCCTCAAAGATGACCTCGTCCATCTTGGACCCGGTATCGATGAGGGCGGAGGCGAGGATGGTGAGCGAGCCGCCGTTCTCGATGTTGCGGGCAGCGCCCAAGAAACGCTTGGGCGGATACAGGGCCGCCGAATCGACACCGCCCGATAGGATACGGCCCGAGGCGGGAGCGGCCAGGTTGTAGGCGCGGGCAAGGCGTGTGATGGAGTCGAGCACCACCACGACGTCGCCGCCCAGCTCCACGATGCGTTTGGCACGCTCGATCACGAGCTCTGCCACGCGAGTATGGTTGTCGGCGGGCATATCGAAGGTCGAGGCAACAACCTCGCCCTTGATGGAGCGCTGCATGTCAGTGACCTCTTCGGGGCGCTCGTCGACGAGCAGGCAGATGAGGTGAACCTCGGGATTGTTGATCGAGATAGACTGGCAGATCTTCTTGAGGATCGTGGTCTTGCCGGCTTTTGGCGGCGACACGATCAGGCCGCGCTGGCCCTTGCCGATCGGCGACACGATGTCGATGGCACGACCGGTGATGGAATCCTTGCCGTGCTCCATACGCAGAGGCTCATTGGGATAGACCGGGGTAAGGTCGCCAAACTTGGGGCGGTTGCGGATCTGCTCGGGATCAATGCCGTTGACGGTCGTGATCTTGGCGAGCCCGGCTCGCTTGTCGCCGCCGCGCGAAGGACGCAGCTGACCCTCGATCACGTCACCCGTGCGCAGGCGCGCGGAGCGGATGAGGTAGGCAGGCACAAAGGCGTCGTCGTTGGACTTCATGTAGCCGTGGGCATGGATGATGCCGGAGCTGTCCGGGCGAATCTGCAGAATGCCCTTGATGTCACGGAAGCCCTCGGCCTTCGCAGCGGTGGTGTAGATTTCCTCGACGAGCTCGGCCTTCTTCTTGCCGGTCGTCTCGATCTCGAACTCCTTGGCCTTTTCGCGCAGCTCGGCGACCTTCATGGCCGCGAGTTCCTCGCGCGAAAGCGTGGGCTCGGTCGGGGCGGCGTTGCGCTCCTTGTTGCGCTGCTTGCGATCGCGCTGACGGTTGCGGCGGTCGTTGTTGCGCTCGTTGCGCTCGTCGTTGCGCTTGTGCTGACGACGGTTGGGACGGGCGTACTCGTCGGTCTCGGCGGTCGCGGCGCCCTCGGCCGCCGGAGTTGCGGCGTCGGTGCCGGCCGGGACTTCGCTATCGGCCTTGGTGTCGGCATTAGCATTGGGCTCAGCATCGGCCTGCTGCTCGGCGGCCTTAGCCTTTGCAGACTTCTTACGCGTACGCTTGGGCCTCTCGGCTGCCGGCTGACCGGCGTTCTCGGCATCGGGAGCGGAGTCGACGGTCGCCTCGGCGACCTCGTTGTCAGAATCCTCGGCCGCGTCCTTTTTCGAACCCTTGGCCTTGGACGAGCGCTTAGCGGCCGTGCGACGGCTGCGACCGGGGCGAACATCGGCGGGCTCGCCCTCGACGGGCGCGCCGGCCTCGGTGGCAGCGGCTCCCTGGGCAGGAGCGTCGGCGACGGGCGCGGGCGCGGCGGTCATCGCGGCGTCCTGAGCTGCGGCTGCTGCAGCGGCAGCGGCAGCCTTCTCGGCCTCGACGAAGGCCTTGGGCTTGCGGCCGCGACGGTGCGGACGAAGAGCAGGATCGACAACGGGAACCTCGTTGGCCTCGGCAGGTGCTGCAGACTCAGAGGGCTGCGCACCCTCCCCTACCGCAGAACGAGCCGGAGCTTCACCGGACTCTTGAGCCGCCTGCTCAGCATCCAGCTGAGACTTGGCCGCACGACGACGCGTGCGCGGGGCCGGCTTCTCGGTCGGCTGCCCCGCGACAGGGGTCTCGGTGGCCGCATTCGCCTCGAATACGCCCGGAGCCACCAGCTCGGTCAGAGCTGCGGCCTCACGCTCGGCAGCACGGCGACGGGCGCGCACAACCTGAGCCTCGCTGATTTGTGCCAGCGCGCGGGCCTGTGCAACCTCATCAGAAATGGGGGCCGAGGCATCGGCGGCAACGGGTCGCTTCGCGCGCGTGACACGCGTCGTGCGACGCTTGGGCTTTGCAGCCTCCTCGCCGTCAGCGGCGGGCTTAGGCGCACGGCGTGTGCGCTTGGGCTTTACGGGCGCGGCATCCTCTTCGGCCGCAGGGGCAACTCCCTCGCCAGCAGCAGGCGCGACCTTCTCAGCCGATGCGGGCGCAGACGTCGAAGCGGCCCTGGGGGCATCAGGAACCGATGCCTGCGCCGGTGCAGGCATCGGTTCCTGGTCCGACGCAACCGGTGCAGCGGGAGCGGTTTGCGCCGTCGTTATTTCGTTTTCTTGCTGTTGATCAGACACAGTGTTTGCTCAACTTTCTTTTCAAGCCCTGTGATCACATGCTCCCTGCATATACCTTCAGGGCGGCTAAACAGTCTAGCTCCGTCGAGTGAGCGACGGGCATCATTGATCTGTATCGAGATGATTGCGTCATACACGCAGCGTTAGTGTAACACAACCGCAACCACCTGCAACTTAGTCATTGGGGACGTTCTTAAACGGCTAGTCAAAAGGGACACTCTTCCTCAAAAGCGTCTTGATCAAAAGCGCCTTGAAATGTCGCGCCAGAGGAGCGAAGCCGTGGCATCCGGAATGGCTGCGCCGCGAATCGCGCCCATCTACTACATTTGCCCCCGGGCGTCTGACCATACCCTTGTTTTTTCAAAAACAACGAGTCTGCTACCTGCGGTTTTAATATCGTACTTTTCGGCATGGTTCGGGATATGCGTCCAAACGTAGGAGATGAGCCCGATTCGTGGCGGACGAGCCTGCGCCACCCCTCCACGAGACAAAAATGATTCGTTTCCCCCGTCCCCAAGGGGTAGTTTTCAAAACTATGCCGGATTACGGGGCCAGAATGATGAGAGCCAACCATACCCTGCATTTTCAAGAAACAATAAACCGTCTACCTGCGATTTTAATTTCGCTATCGGCGCCATGGTCGCCAACTGACGATTCAGCCCCGTAAACCGGTATAGTTGCGATTTGGTAGCATTTTCCAGCAAACCGAATAGTCCCGTCAAACACAAAAAGCCCGACCTCCGCATGGAGATCGGGCTTATAGGGCTCAGCAAAGCCGAACCTACACGGTCAAACGACCCGCAGATTACATCTGCTCGGGTGCGGAAACGCCAACGAGGGTAAGCACCAGGGCGAGCGTCACGCGGACGGCGTCGCAAGCGGCCAGACGGGCGCGCGAAAGCTCGGGGTCGACGGGACGGCCCTCACTCGGCAGCACCTGGCAGGCGGCATAGAAGCTGTGGAAGTCACCGGCGAGCTCCTCGGCAAAGTGCGTCAGACGGAACGGAGCGCGGTCGCGAGCGCAGCTACCGATAAGGTCGGTGAGCTCGTTGAGCTTACGCGACAGGGCGAGCTCGGTCGGGTCGGTCAGCAGCGAGTAATCGACGTTCTCGCCAATGGCCTTGGCGGCGACGGCCTTCATGCCCATCTCGTCAGCCTGCTCGGGCGTAACGTCAGCGGCACGGCGCAGGATGGAGCACACGCGGGCGTGAGCGTACTGCACGTAGTACACCGGGTTGGAGTTGTCGCGCTTCTTAACTGCCTCGATGTCGAAGTCGACCATCTGGTTGGAGCTCTTGGAGATGAGCGTGTAGCGGGCGGCGTCAGAACCGACCTCATCGACAAGCTCCTGCAGGGTCACCATGGTGCCCTTGCGCTTGGACATACGGACGGGCTTGCCGTTGCGCAGCAGGTTGACGAGCTGGCCCAGCAGAACCTCGAACTTGCCGGGGTAACCGAGAGCGTCGCAGACGCAGCGGACGCGCTCGATGTAGCCGTGGTGGTCGGCGCCCCAGATGTCGATGACGTGGTCGACGCGCTGGAACTTATCCCAGTGATAGGCAACGTCGGAGGCGAAGTAGGTGTACTCACCGTCGGACTTGATCAGGACGCGGTCCTTGTCGTCGCCCAGATCGGTGGAGCGGAACCACAGGGCGCCGTCCTTGGTGTAGAGGTAGCCCATCTTGTCGAGCTTCTCAAAAGCGCGGTCGACGGCGGAGGTGCCGGCAGTCTCGCCCTCGGTGTCCTTCACATACAGCGAGCGCTCGGAGTACCAACGATCGAAGTCGCAGTTGACGGCGTGGCAAAGGTCGCGCATGTTATCGACCATCTTTACGTAGCCGCGCTCGCGGAAGCTCTCCATGCGCTCCTGCGGATCGGCCTCGACCCACTTGTCGCCGTCAGTGCGCCAGAACTCGGCAGCCTCGTCGATGATGTAGTCGCCGCCGTAGGAGTCCTTGCCCAGAGTCTCGGCAAAGTTGTCCTGGTAGGGATGGGTCTCGGGGTGCTCGTCGTTCTCGTCGGCAACGAAGGCATCGCGGTCGGCGATCAGCAGCTTGTGAGCCTCGTCGATATCAACGCCCTGCTTGGCGATGATGTCGGCAAGCTGCATATAGCGCGTGCTGATGGAGTTGCCGAAGGTGTTCATCTGAGAGCCGTGGTCATTGATGTAGAACTCACGCTGGATGTCGTAACCGGCGTGGTCCATGACGCGGCAAAGGGAGTCGCCCAGAGCGGCCCAGCGGCCGTGACCAATGTGCATGGGGCCGACGGGGTTGGCGGAAACGAACTCGACCTGGGTCTTCAGGCCACCACCGACGTTGGACTTAGCGAAGTCCATGCCCTTCTCGCGAGCCTCGCCAAAGATGGCATTCTTGACGGCAACGGAGAGGTAGAAGTTGATGAAGCCAGGGCCGGCAATCTCAACCTTCTCAATCGCAGGGTCCTCGGGCATATGGGCAACGACGGCCTCGGCGATCTTGCGCGGGGCGCAGTGAGCCAGCTTGGCGGACTTCAGGGCCATGGTGGAGGTCCACTCGCCATGAGAAGTATCAGCCGGTCGCTCGATGGCGCAATCGTCAAGTTCAAATGCGGAAAGGTCGCCGGCCTCCTGGGCCGCAGCAAGCGCAGCGCGTACCAGCTCTTCAATCTTCTCGGGCATAGATCCTCCTTGTGTTAAAGCCCCCGAGCTCTTGGTCACTCGTAGGGCAAAAGCCAGAGTTTGTAGCACTCTATCACAAGCGACGCACACTGTCGCAGGGTAAAGCCAATCGATATTGCATATGCACAAAAATGACTACCGCTCTTGCGCGGCTGTACAAAGTTGGCGGTTTTCCTGCAGATTATGCACGCGTTTGAACTGCATAAACATGTGAATGAGCGGTGCATCATATCGAATACTCTTACCTATCGGAGTTGTGTGCTTTTCCTGCATAAAGTCAGGGTTTGCGCACGTCAGCGTGGTATTCTAGACATACGCAAATTCGTATAAGTTGGAGGTAGCATGTTCTCAATCGGTCAACACGTCATTCATCCGGGTCAGGGAGTCTGCACCGTCGTCGGTTTTAGGGACGACACGCCGCAGCCCATGCTGTTGCTCGAGACCAAGCAGGGACATGCGCAGACGATCCTTATGTACCCCGTGGCGCAGGCCGACCGTTTGCATGCCGCCATCTCCCAGCAAGATGCCGAGCATCTGCTGAGCCACTACGATGAGCTGGAGTGCGACACCTTTACCGAGCGCAATAGTTCGCTCGAGGAAACGCACTTTAAGCAGCAGCTCAAGCTGGGCGCACCCGAGACGGTCCGCGTGGCAAAGACCATGATGCACCGCATTCGCCAGGCCGAGGAAGCAGATAAAAAGCCCAGCTCCTACTACATGCGCGTACTCAAGGAGGCCAAGCGTCGCTCCATCGAGGAGTTCGCCGTGGCCTTGGGCGTCACCGAGGAGGACGCCGAAGCCCGCCTAGCCCAAGCCGCCCTCAACTAACCTGCCAAAAAGGGACAGGTTTATTTTGGCAGGTTTTATCTGGCCAAACGTCAATGAACAATTAGTAGATGGCTGGGTGCACCGTTTTGCTTTTAGGCGCCCAGCCATTTTTCTATCGCCACAGAAAAGCTTGATGCCAATTTGTGACGTCTTCACGCGAGGACCATCCAGCGCAGCACAACTAACACCCACATCCATGGCGGACACGCTCGCCTTGCTCAATTACCATTAAATAGCATCAAATTGAAAACGCAATAACATTTCGGCAGGTAGCAGCTATAGTCGGTGAACTGAATCTCGGCAATCGAAGCCTGCGAATGAGGTATCTTCAGCCCATCCAAGCTAAAGGAGGGGCCATGCCGAGAAAACCTCGTTCAAAGTCGCCAACTGGGTATTTCCACGTCACGTTGCGTGGAAACGGAGGGCAATTGCTGTTTGACGATGCCGAGGACCGAATCGCCATGCTTCAGATCCTCGATGCGATCCTCCCCAAACACAATATCGAGCTTATAGCTTGGTGCCTTATGGGAAACCACATTCATCTGCTCATCGACGATCCGGACGACCGCAAGAGCGACGCGATGCACGCGGTAGCCGTATCGTATGCGGGCAGGTACAATGCGCGGACGGGGCATATCGGCCACGTGTTTCAGGAGCGGTTTTGGGATTCGCCCATTAAGTCGGAAGTATATTTACTCGAGGCAATTCGATACATTCATCTAAATCCACAAAAAGCAGGACTGGCGGCATACGACGAATACCCCTGGAGTAGCCATCGCGAGTATCTGATGAGTGCCAGGTCACGGCCACATGTCACCGGCAACGTTGTCGGTGTTTTATTCCCAGCACCTCGCTCATATCTTCAACTCATGGAAAGCACGCCGTCGCTTCCCTATCGCCCCAGCGCAACAGCCAAGGTTCGCGAGGAAGATCTATGCGAATTTGGCACGGCAGTCGTGCAGAGTGTCGCAGGATGTACTCCGACGGAACTCAAATCCGTCTCCAAGCCACTTCGCAATGAGGCGATTCTCGCGCTTCGAAAACAGGGGCTAACGGTTAAGCAGGTTCAGCTGCTGACAGGACTGGGAACATGGATTATCAAAAACGCGTCCTAGCGTCGCGTTTACCGAGTTACGGATACGGCGAAGCGCAGCTGCCTGCCGTGAGGCGACGTCATTCGCCAGCGTCACCATGTCAAACAGAAAACGCTTCCGCTGAATAAAGTCCAACGGAAGTGTTTTCCCAGATAAAACCTGCCAAAATAAACCTGTCCCTTTTTGGCAGGTTAGGCCTGAAAGGTGTCGCGATCGGGAGCGAAGGACTGCATGGCCGCGATGGTGCGGTCAAAGAGCTCGGGAAGCTCCCAGCCCAGCATCTCGGCGCCCTGCGAAATTACATCGCGCGAGCAGCCGGCGGCAAAGCGCTTGTCCTTGAATTTCTTTTTGAGCGACTTGGTCGTAAAGTCCATGACGCTCTTGCTCGGGCGCATGATGACGGCGGCGCCGATCAGGCCGGTGAGCTCATCGCAGGCAAACAGGATCTTTTCCATCTGCAGCTCGGGCTTGGGTAGCGAAGAGTTGAAGTCCGACGTGTGCGTTTGGATGGCGCGGATAAGCTCGGGAGTCGCACCCTCACCCTCGAGAATCTCGGCAGCATAGATGGTGTGGTTCATGGGGTCATCCTCATGCTCCTCCCAATCCAGGTCATGCAGCAGACCGACAATGCCCCAAAACTCTTCGTTTTCGGGGTCGAACTCGCGCGCAAAGTAGCGCATGGTGCCCTCGACGGTCTCGCCGTGCGTGATGTGGAACGGGTCCTTGTTGTGCTCGTTGAGCAGTTCAAACGCGCGGTCGCGGGTGATTCCGGCGGAAAGCGTCTGGGACATGGCAGTACCTCCAGGTGAGTCGGTGCTAGGACACGGTGTCACTATCGTATATCGCCGCGGGCCAAGTCGAAAGGCAGAAAAGGCATGCGGAGAAAAAAGCCGGGCGAACGTGTCGCCCGACAAAACCGCAGATAAAACCTGCCAAAATAAACCTGTCCCTTTTTGGTAGGTTTAGGGGCGGACCTGGCCGGTGCCGCGGAGCTTGTATTTGTAGGTGGTAAGGGCCTCGGCGGCAAAGGGACCGCGGGCGTGGAGCTTTTGGGTCGAGATGCCGATCTCGGCACCCAGTCCAAACTCGCCGCCGTCAGTGAAGCGCGTGCTAGCGTTGGCGTACACGGCCGAGGCATCGACCGCATCCAGGAAGCGCTCGCAGGCATCCTCGTCCTCGGCAACAATGGCCTCGGAGTGCATGGTGCCGTAGCGGTTGATATGCGCGATGGCCTCGTCCTCGTTCGCCACGACCTTCACGCTCATCTCGAGTGCCAGGTACTCACGGCCCCAATCCTCCTCGGTCGCGGCCACGTAGTCGTCGCCCTCGGCAAGCCCAGCGTCGGCGCATGCGGCGCACGTGGCCTCGTCGCCGTGAATCAGCACGCCGTGATCGTGCAGCGCGGCAACGACTGCGGGCAAGAAGCGATCAGCAACGGCACGGTCGACCAGCAGCGACTCGGCGGCATTGCACACGCCCACGCGCTGGGTCTTGGCATTGACGATAATGTTGAGTGCCTTGTCAAAGTCGGCGGATTCATGCACGTAGATATGGCAGTTGCCCGTGCCCGTCTCGATCACCGGCACAAGCGACTCGCGCACGCAGCGCTGGATCAGGCCCGCACCGCCACGCGGAATGAGCACGTCGACGATGCCGCGAAGCTTCATGAGCTCGCCGGTGGCCTCGCGGTCGGTGGACTCAATCATCGAGATAGCCTCGCGCGGGAAACCCTGGGCCTCAAGCGCATCGGCCAGCAACTCGGAAATCATGGCGCACGAGTGATAGGCCAGCGAACCGCCGCGCAGAATGCAGGCGTTGCCGGTGCGGATGCAGATGCCCGCGGCATCGGCCGTCACGTTGGGGCGTGCCTCATAGACCATGGCGACCAGGCCCAGCGGCACGCTCACGCGGGTGAGGTCCACGCCGCTTGCAAGCACGCGGTGGTCGAGCACGCGGCCGACAGGATCGGGCAGCTCAGCGAGCTTCTCCAGGCCGGCGGCCATGCCCTCGACGCGCTCGGGCGTCAGCAGCAGGCGATCGAGGAGCCCCGCCGAGGTCCCCGCATCGCGCGCAGCGGACATATCGAGCTCGTTGGCGGCGACGATGGAGTCGACACCATCGCGCAGCGCCGCGGCCATGGCGCACACGGCCTCCTGGCGCTGCTCGTCGCTCGCCGTGGCAAGCGAGGCCGACGCTGCCTTGGCGGCAACGGCAAGATCATGGACATACGTGGCTATATCGACCGACATAGGCGGCCCTTTCTCCTAGAAGTTTGCAACCATGGTAGCCGATTTGCGCATGGCCTCGCCCGCGGCGGTAGAATTGGTCAACCCGAAACACCGCAACGAACGGAAGTACCGCATGGCCCTCATCACTTCGTACCACGTCCCCGGCCTCTATGTCGAAGACCACAGTATCGACGTCCCCCTTGACTGGCGCGGCCTAGAGCCGATGCTGTTGGCCGTCGGCAGTACCATGCGCCGCGGCGCTATGCCGGCACCCATCGCCGGCGCGCCCGAGAGCATCAAGCTCTTCTACCGCGTGGTTTGCGCGCCCGACCGCATCAACGACGATCTGCCGCTGCTCCTGTTTTTGCAGGGCGGCCCCGGTGGCGAGAGCCCGCGCCCGCTCTCGCCCACGAGCGACGGTTGGATTGAGGAAGCCGTCAAGCACTTCCGCGTCGTCCTGCCCGACCAGCGCGGCACCGGGCGCAGCAGCTGTGTAGACGGGCGCACGATTGCCGCTCTGGGCGAGCGCGCGACGGCGGCCGGCTCCGATGCCGCACGCTCGCAGGCGGACTTCCTCAAGCGCCACCTCGCCAGCTCCATCGTGCGCGATTTTGAGTACCTGCGCCTCGTGGGCTTTGGCGGCAAGCCGTGGGTCACGCTCGGCCAAAGCTATGGCGGCTTTTTGACGCTGAGCTACCTGTCGCTCTTCCCCGAGGGCGTGGCGGCGAGCTTTACCTGTGGTGGCATCCCCCACGTCCCGGCGAGCGCCAGCGAGGTCTACGCGCACACCTTCCCGCGCATGGCCGCCAAGACGCAGCAGTATTACGACCGCTACCCCGCCGACGTCGAGCGCGTGGCGGCTCTTGCCGATGCGCTTGAGGAGCAGAAGCCCGTGCTGCCCGACGGCTCACCAATGACGGTGGAGCGCCTGCAACTTATGGGCAGCGACTTTGGCATGAAGCCGAGCTTTGAGCGCATGCATTGGATTATCGATCACGCTTTTGTTGACGGCGACGGTACGCTGAGTTGCGGTGCCTCGGTATCCGATAGCTTCTTGATGCGCGCCTTCGAGCGCACCAACACGCGCACGAATCCGCTGTACTGGACGCTTCAGGAGTTCATCTACGCCGACGGCGACACCATGCCCATTCGCTGGGCCGCGGCAGAGGAGAAGGCCCATCGCGCCGAGTTCGACACGCTCGCGCGCCCGCTCATGTTTACCGGCGAGGCCATGTTCCCGTGGATGTTTGAGCAGATGCCCGAGCTTAAGCCGTTTAAACCCGCCATGGACCTGCTGATGGAAGACACCAGCTGGGACAAGATCTACGACCCGCAGCGCCTGGCCCGCAACGAGGTGCCGCTCCAGGCCGCGGTGTATTTCGACGACATGTACGTCGATTCGGGCCTGCAGCTCGACACGCTCAGCCGCGTGGGCAACTCGCACGCCTGGGTGACCAACGAGTTCGAGCACGACGGCCTGCACGGAAGCGTGGTATTCAAGCACCTCTTCGACGAAGCCCTCAACCGCGGAGACCTGCGCCGGATCTTCTAGCGAAGGAGTGTCCCCAAGTGCCGGCAGTGGGACCCCGCCGCATCGACGAGTTGCGGTGAAATAGGGGCTGTTAAAGGCTTTAAAGCCGCCAAACCATCCCTATTTCACCGCAACTTACGATATGCCGACGTTACGGACATCGCAGGTAGAGGACGGAAAGCGAAAATGTCCCTAAGCGAGCAAGGTGACGTGAAAAAGGAGGGCATTGACCTTTTGGTCATGCCCGACGATTGAACGTCAGATTGCCGCTTAGGGGCGTTTGCAGCGTCAATTGGTTAGGCGAAGACGATTAAGTTATCTCGGTGGATCGCGGGTTTCTCGGCCAGGTCTGCCAGCAGGCGGTTGTTGGCAATCTGGTCCTGACGGCGTCCGGCTGCAAGCTCCAACACGTCCGAATCGGCCTCGGCGATACCGCGGGCGACGACCATACCGCTCGGGCCGCACACGTCGAGCACATCGCCCTCGGCAAACTCGCCATCGACCTCGCGAATACCCACCGCGAGCAGGGACGAGCCACGGCTGACCAGAGCCTTCGCGGCACCGTCGTCAACCGTTACCGAGCCATGCGCCTTGTCGCCCAGCGCAATCCACAGCTTGCGCGGCGCAATGTCCAGGCGCTCCGCTGGCGGATCGAACAGGGTGCCCACGCTCTCGCCACGGGCCAGACGCACGAGCGCATCGGGCTCCTCCCCCGAGCAAATCACGCTCTGAATGCCAGCCGTCATCAAAATGCGGCTCGCGCGGATCTTGGTGATCATGCCGCCGGTGCCCACCGACGTCGAAGAATCGCCCGCCGAGGCAATGATCTTGGCATCGATTTTGTGCACGACCGGGATAAACTCGGCCGTCGGATCCTCATGCGGATTGGCGGTGTAGAGGCCGTCAATGTCCGAAAGCGTCACGCACAGGTCGGCAGAAACCAGGCAGCTCACGAGCGCAGCCAGCGTGTCGTTGTCGCCGAACTTGATCTCGTCGACGGTAACGGTGTCGTTCTCGTTAACGACCGGCACCACGCCCAGCTCCACCAGGCGCAGCAAAGCGTCGCGCGCATGCAGGTAAGACGTACGGCGTGCCGTGTCGTGGCGCGTGAGCAGCACGAGCGAGGTGAGTAGGTCACGCGCATGGAACTCCTCGTCGTAGGCCGACGAGATGATGCACTGACCGGCAGAAGCGCATGCCTGCAGGCTCGGCAGATCGCCGACCGGTTTGCGGTCGAAGCCCAGCACGGGATAGCCACAGGCAATGGCGCCGGAGCTCACCACGACCAAGCGCCAGCCGAGCTTGCGCAAGGCCGCGGCCTGATCGGCCAGGCCACCGATAAACGCACGGTTGACCTTACCGTCGGCACCCACCACCGTGGACGAGCCGATCTTTACCACCATCGTTTTATAAGAAGTCGTCATAGGTCAAACCAATCGAATGTCGAGCGTTCGGGCGAGCTGGAGCAGCCGGGTACCTGGTGCGGGACGGACGAAAATGATCCGTTTTCCTCCGTCCCCTTCGGATCATTTTGCCCAGGGGAAGGCCGAAGCCGCGGCCATGTTCTTGCGCACGAGCTCGTCGCGCACCTGGGCCAGTCCTTGTTCCATACCCACCACGTAGGTCTGCGGATACAGGAAGCGCTTGAAAGCCGCGTCCAGATGATCGAGCGCCCAAGCACAGCGCTCGCGCGCGTCCTCGATGCTCTCACGCGGAGCCACCGCACTGCCATCGCGCACGATCGGCACCAGCAGCTCGCGATACTCGAGCTCGGACACATCGGTCACCAGCGCCGCATCGTTTACGGCCACGAGGGTATTGCCGCGCGCGGCGCCCTCCCCTGCTAGATGGTCCTCGTCATAGATCATGTCGCAGACCGGGCCGCCAAAGCCGTCGTAATAGCGGCGCACGCGCTGCACGCCGGGGATCGTGCGCTTGTAGGGCTGCTCGGAAAGCTTCACCACCGGCGTCCACGACTCCGCGTCGCTCGCACGACGGGCCGAAAGCTTGTACACGCCGCCCAGCGCAGGCTGATCGTAGCAGGTCGCGAGCTTGGTGCCCACGCCAAAGCTATCGATGGGCGCGCCCTGGTCGAGCAGCGACTGGATTGTGTACTCGTCAAGGTCGTTGGAGACCGAAATCCCCACATAGGGCAGGCCCTCGGCGTCAAAACGGCCGCGAACATACTTGGAGAGCTTGGCGAGGTCGCCGGAGTCAATGCGAATAGCCGACAGACGCTCGCCCACCGCCTCCATCTCCTTGGCAACCGTAATGGCATGCTCGCAGCCCTCACGCACATCGTAGGTGTCGATGAGCAGCGTGCAGTTCTTAGGGCTCGACTTGGCAAAGGCACGGAAGGCCTCGAGCTCAGAATCGAAGCTCATGACCCAGCTGTGCGCATGCGTGCCAAAGACGGGAATACCGTAGCGGCGACCGGCGAGCACATTGGACGTAGAGGAGCAGCCGGCCACATAGCTTGCGCGGGCGACGGCCAGACCGCCATCGGGACCCTGGGCGCGACGCAAGCCGAACTCGGCAACGGGGCGACCATCGGCGGCCAGTACCACGCGCGCCGTCTTGGTGGCAACAAGCGTCTGGAAGCCGACGATGTTGAGCAGCGCGGTCTCGAGCAGCTGACACTCCAACGACGGGCCGGTGACGCGCACCATGGGCTCGCGCGGAAACACGAGCTCGCCCTCGGGCACGGCGTCAATGTTCACGTGCGCACGGAAGTTGCGCAGGTAGTCGAGGAATGCAGGCTTAAACATCGCGCCGCCGGCCGGAGCCTGGAGCGAAGCTAGATAGTCGATGTCCTCGGGCGTAAAGCGCAGGTTCTCGACCAGCTCGGGCAGCTCGGCGGTGCCGCACATGACGGCATACGCGCTGCCGAAGGGATGGTCGCGGTAAAACGCGGTAAAACAACCCTGCTCATTAGCCTTGCCGCTCTCCCACAGGCCCTGGGCCATAGTGAGCTCGTACAGATCGGTGAGCATTGCAATGTCGGTGGGATGCGAGATGTCGGTCAAAGCCATGGGGCGACCTTTCGGATGTGTTGTGCAGAGGCTGAGGGTTGGGCGAGGCGGACGTGCGGGCATGGAGCCCGGCGCGAACAGGTTAGTGCAGGCCCATGCTGCCCGTGATTGTGTAGGCCATAAAGACGATAAACGCGATGAGGGCGAGCACGATGATGATTTTTTGAGCCGGAGCCATGCCGGGAATCTCATTCTCGCCCGTAGGCTCCTTGGAGGTGACCATGCGCTGGGCAAAGGTCATCTCGTCGCGGCTCGGTTTGGGCTCGACGGGCTTGGGGCGAGCGGCTTTTTTGGGCTGAGGTTTGGGTGCGGCGGGCTTGGGCGCAGGCGCGGGCTTGGGCGCGGGCTTCGCGGCGGCGGGCTTGGGCGCGGGTGCAGGCTCGGATGCGACCTTCGCAGCGGCCTCCTCGGCCTTCTTGCGCTCGGCACGCAAGGCGGCCAGCTCCTCACGCTCGCGGCGCGCCTCTTCCTGGGCCTCGCGACGAGCCTTCTCGGCGCGGAGCTCTTCCAACTCGGCGCGCTCCTCGGCAGACAGTGGTTGGGACTCAAGCTCGGCCATGGTACAGCCCTTTCTTTTTAAAAAAAGCCGCCGACACAATGTCAGCGGCTTATCAAATCCAAGGGTGGAGACGAAGGGAGTCGAACCCTCGGCCTCTGCCATGCGACGGCAGCGCTCTCCCAACTGAGCTACGTCCCCAGGACAAGTTGATATTTTACCTACGGCTCGCCAACTGTCAACGCCCAATACCCAGTCTTTTTGGGACGGGGCTTTTTTGACTACTTTTCGAGCAAGCGATCCTCCCGATGATTTTTTAATCCCCGCCCCAGAAATATCATCGGCAAACGACTACTTTGCACTGGTGAGGACGCCGGTGGTGTCGAACGCCGGGGTAAAGCTCTCGTCTACCGCTCCACCCTCTTGCCAGAACATCGTCGTAAAGCCCAGGTCGTCGGCATGGTCGAGCACCTGCTCGTACTCCTCGCGCGTCACGGCACGTGCCAACTCGCCGCCTTGCTCGCGCATGAGTGCATTGGGCGTGTACTGGTTCATGACCGAAATCGGCACGTCGCCCACCGTCTGCCACACCAGGTCCAGCACGCGGCACGAATCGTCAGCATGACCCGGCAGCACCAAGTGACGCACGATCATACCGCGCTTCATGAGCCCATCGTCGTCCACCAGCTCTCCCCCGCGGCGCTCGATCTCGCGCGCCATCTGTGCCAGGCCCGACACGGCCACGCGCGGGTAATCCTTAATATGAGAAAGCGACTGCGCAAGCCCGGCATCGGCATATTTAAAGTCGGTGAGCCACACATCAACCAGGTCACCCAGGGCAGCCACGGCACTCGCCCTCTCATAGCCGCTCGTGTTGTAGACGATCGGGATGTCCAGCCCGCGCTCCCGCGCTGCGGCAATCGCGGCCGGCAGCAGGTGAGCATAATGCGTCGCAGTCACCAGGTTAATGTTGTTGGCGCCCTGGTCCTGCAGCTCCAACATAATCTCGACCAGGCGCTCGGGCGAAATCTCAAGCCCAAAATTGCCCGTCGAGATCTCGTGGTTTTGGCAGTAGACGCATTTGAGCGAACAGCCACTAAAGAAAATCGTGCCCGAGCCGGCCTCGCCCGAGATAGGCGGCTCCTCCCACATATGGAGCGCCGCGCGGGCAACCTTAAGCGTGTCGTCTGCGCCGCACACGCCACGCGCGCCCTCGTCGCGTGCCGCGCCGCAACGGCGTGGACACAAATGGCAGGCGGGCGAAAAAAGTTCGGTCAACGACGTCGGCATAAAAACATGCTCCAAAACAACGATTCAGCAGCTCAAACGCAAAGGCCCGGACCGCACAGACGGCTCCAAGCCCAAGGCGCCGTAATCGTCCGACACGAATTTTGTAATGTCAAGACTGGAATCAACAAAGCGCCGCTTTATGATATAGGTATTCCGCCCCCCGCGGAGCAACTGGGTGAACCGTCGCGTTTATTTAGGGAGCCCACACAGTCGTACTTAGTACAGGTATCCTTCGTTGTTAAGGACGCTGGAACGGTCGATGAGGGCACCCACCTGTTTTAGGTGGGTTCATTTTCGTAACGTGGGGGGTGGTTTTCTTTTGCCGATTTTGCCAAGAATTGCCATCGCAGATCCCGTATGACACCCAACAACGGCACTCGGCAGAACCTCCGCCAACATCCCAATATCTGGTAAGCGCGTGATAATCGCACGGCGCAAACCCCCGCGCCCCCTCGGTCGAGTATCATGGGTCAGCTATGCCCTTTTGCGCGTAGCGCCCTTTGACCTTTTCCTTCGACGCTTGGCGGTTTTCGATTCATGGCTTCATCCACGAGCTTCATACCGTACTTATGCGTGGCGGCCGCTGCCTTTATCACGACCTTTCTCACGGTGCCCCTGGTCAAGCGCCTGGCAATTAAGCTCGACGCCGTCGACTATCCCTCCAAGCGCCGTATCAACACTAAGCCCATCCCGCGCATGGGCGGCACCGCGGTCTTTTTGGGCCTCGTCGTCGCCTGCATCGTGCAGATCCTGGGCACCTGGTACCTGGGCTGGCCGCCCGTTTTGGTGCCGCACCCGCGCCTGCACATCAGCTACCCCGTGCTGGCACTCTCCTTTACTGTGATCTTTGCGACCGGCGCGATCGACGACGTCTTCCAGCTCAAGCCCAAGCAAAAACTGGCCGGCCAGGTGCTCGCCGCGCTTATCGCCTGCGTGGGCGGCCTTAAAATCGGCGTCATCGTCAACCCGTTTGCCCCTGGCGAGATCGTGCTCGGCTGGCTCGCCTACCCCATCACCGTAATCTACCTGGTGGCGTTCACCAACATCATCAACCTCATCGACGGCCTCGACGGCCTGGCCACCGGCATCTGCGGCATCGCATCGTTCACCATGTTCACGATGGCCATGCTTTCGGGCCGCATCGACGCCGCTGCGCTCTCCATCGCGCTCTTTGGCTCGTGCGTGGCTTTTCTGCATTACAACTTCAACCCCGCGAGCATCTTCTTGGGCGACTCGGGGTCGCTGCTGTTGGGTTTCGCTTTGGGCTCCATATCGCTGCTCAACGTGAGCCGCACCGCCGCGCTCACCTCACTCATCATCCCGCTCATCGTAGCCGGCGTGCCCATCATCGACACGTTCAGCGCCATCGTGCGCCGCAAGCGCGCCCACATTAGCATCGGACAGGCCGACAAGGGCCACATCCACCACCGCCTGATCCAAGAGGGTTACAACCAGAAGCAGGCCGTGCTGCTCATCTACGCCTGGTGCATCATGCTTTCGGCCGGCGCCGCCGCGATCAATCAGGTCGAGGTGCCCACGCGCGTGCTCATCTTTGTCGTGCTCGCCATTGGCTCGGCTGCCTTCGCCAAGCATCTGCACCTGTTTGAGCCCGTCCTGCGCCACCATTACAACAAGCGGACGCACGAAGACGAGCTGGTAACCCCCGACGACCCCGCCTTTAAGCAGGAGGAGCAGGCAGCCGAGGAACGTAGGGAAGAGCGCCACCACAGGCGCTAGGGTAAGCTGCCGAGGATGCACTCAGGTGCCGCTGGCCAAGCGCAGCCACGCCGCACCCGTCGCACAGCTCTGTACCCATCGCGCAAGCCGCCCTTTCTCGCCCCTCTCCTGCTTACGCCTCACCCCCTTCAATAAACGCGTTATCATCTTGACCAATACGCATACGTAAGGAGCAATCATGCCAAACGAGAACAGCTACGAAGTCGCGCTGCAAAAGAGCAACGCCATTCGCGAGGGCCTGGCAAAGACGCCCGAGAAGTTCACCATGCTCACCGGCGACCGCCCGACCGGACGCTTGCACCTGGGTCACTACTTCGGCACCCTCAAGGGACGTGTTGAATTGCAGAACATGGGCGCCAAGACCAACGTGCTCATCGCCGACTACCAGGTCATCACCGACCGCGACACCACCGAGCATATCCAGGACAACGTGTACAACATGGTCATGGACTACCTTGCCTGCGGTATCGACCCCGACAAGACCATGATCTACGCGCACTCCGCCGTACCCGCCGCCAACCAGCTCATGCTGCCGTTCCTGTCGCTGGTCTCCGAGGCCGAGCTGGCGCGCAATCCCACGGTTAAGGCCGAGATGGAGGCCTCGGGCCACGAGCTCACCGGCCTTCTGCTCACCTATCCGGTGCACCAGGCCTGCGACATCCTGTTCTGCAAGGGCAACGTGGTTCCCGTCGGCCGCGACCAGCTGCCGCACATCGAGCTCACCCGTACCATCGCACGCCGCTTTAACAACCGCTACGGCAAGGTATTTCCCGAGGTCGAAGCGCTGCTGTCCGAGACCCCGCTGCTGCCCGGCCTTGACGGTCGCAAGATGAGCAAGAGCTACGGCAACGCCATCAACATCTCGATGACCGCCGAGGAGACGGCCAAGCGCATCAAGAAGAGCCAGACCGACTCCGAGCGCATGATCACGTTTGATCCCGAGAACCGCCCCGGCGTGTCCGGCCTGCTTTCGACGGCCGCCATCTGCACCGGTCGTTCCGAGGTCGAGATTGCCGAGGAGATCGGCATGGGCGGCTCCGGCCAGCTCAAGAAGTACGTGACCGAGGCCGTCAACGAGTACTTCGCCCCGATCCGCGAGCGTCGCCAGCGCTACGAGAACGACCTGGATTACGTGAAGGACGTGCTGCATGAGGGCAATCGCCGCGCCAACGAGATCGCCGAGCAGACCCTGGCCGAGGTTCAGGACGCCATGGGCATGGTGTACTAAACCGATCTGCTGGCTTGAGCTTTCGATTGCTTTAGAGCGGGCGCTACGGCGTCCGCTTTTTTGTTACCCGACCGGTTCGGCTCCGTCCATCGCACTCCCCCGACAAACAGGAACAGGCCCGCTGGCAGTTAGTTGCCAGCGGGCCTGTTCCCGAAGTACACCGTTGAATCGCACAGAGGGGAGGAATGCGAATCAAACTCAACAGGGCAGGCTTTTTCATCGCCTATTGCCTGCTCCGTTGCTGAAAACAATATAGTTCACCGTGGTTTACTTTCTAACGGCAAAATACGCCGTCACACCTTCTCCATAAGTTAACCCCGGTAAACTAAAACCACAACAAAGGGGACAGGCACCTTTGTGGTGGTTTTGGCCACGGCGGAGCCGCTAGAGCCCTGCTGGCCAGCGACAGACGGCCAAGTCGACGTGCATGTCGTCCTTAAACGTCACGCCCTCCCCCAGCAAAAGTTCGCGCTGAGCATCGGGACCGCCAAAAGCAAAGCCCTCGCAAATGCGGCCATCGGCAAACACCACACGATGGCAGGGAATCTGACCAGGGCGCGGATTGCTATGCAGGGCATACCCCACGTACCGCGCACTTCGTGGACGACCGGCGAGCAGCGCCACCTGGCCGTACGTGGCGACCATCCCTTCGGGGATCTGCTCGACCACCTCGTACACCCGCTCAAAAAAGCCCTCAGACGCCATTGCTCGCTCCCTTCAACCCAAACCAGCATAAACCACCAAAAAGGGGACAGGCACCTTTGTGGTGGTTTTGACCGGAAAGCTAGTTGGCGGGGCGGAAGAAGGCTACGGCTACGGCGCCGGGGCCCACGTGGGTGCCGATAGTGGCGCCAATGGTGTGGATGGGCAGCTCGCTCTCGGCATGGCCAGCCCACAGCGCCGCACTGTCCTCGATATACTTCTTGAGCACCGCATCCGAAAGGCCCGTATAGCCGAGCGCCAGCGGCATGGAAAAGTCGATGCCGCCCGCCTTTTCGACCTTCTGGTTGAGCAGGTTACGACCGTTCTTGGAACCGCGCGCCTTACCCAGTTGCACGATCAGGCCATCCTCGGCGGCCACAACAGGCTTCACGTTGAGTAGCGTACCCACGGCGCCGGCCGCAGCAGACAAGCGGCCTCCGCGCACCAGGTACTCCAGCGTCTCAAGCAAACCGATGACCACCACGCGGTCGCGAACGGCCTCGACAGCCGCCGCAACCTGAGCCGCGCCCTGGCCCTCGTCCACCAAGCGCAGCGCATACTCGACCAGCACGCGCTCGCCCAGGGTGACGTTGTTGCTATCCACCACATACACGTCGCCGCCCGGCGCCTCGGCAAGTGCGGTACGGGCACTCTGGTTGGTGCCCGAAAGCTTGGCACCCACGGTAATAATCACCGCCTCGTCGCCGGCCTCACGAACCTCGGCAATCGCCTGCGAAAAGGCGTACGGATTGACCTGACCGGTCTTGGGCAGCTCATCACGCTCCACGAGCATCTCGTAAAAGCGTTGGTGATCGATGTCGACGCCATCCATGTACACATCGGCGCCAAAGGTGACGGACAGCGGCAGAACACGCAGAGCGGGGTGCTCCGCCGGAGACATATCGCTGGCGGAATCGGTAATAATGCGGACGGACATAGCGAATCCTTTCTTGCGCAGGTCTCGCGCAGGGAATTTTGACAACAATGTCACGGCGCGGCGTGCGCGCTCAAACGGGACGATGCAGTTGTTGGCTGAAAGATAGTGCCAGCGCGGCTCTAAATCTCGCGCAGGGTGCTGAGGATCGTGCGCAGCGACTCATACATCTGCTCGCGCTGCTCCACGCCCATGGCCTTGCCGGTGGTATCGAGCACATCGCGAATGATGCGATCGGCCTCGCTCATGCTCTCGCCGCCCAGAGCAGTCAGGCGCACCGGAGCACGGTACTTGACGGCCGCATCACCCGAGTCGTCAACCTCGACGTAGCCGCCCTCCTCCAGATGAGCCAGTGTGCGCGAAACGGCGGCACGGGTAACGCCGGCCATGCGGGCGAGGTCGGCGCCAGTCAGGCCGTCCTTGCTGCGCTCAAGATAGTACAGGCACATGACATCGGAGCCCTTAAGGCCGAGCCTTGCGCCTTCGGACGTCTTGATGCGCTGAATCTCCTTGTAGAGGCCGCTGATCAGTCCGACAAAGTCCTCAAAACGTGTCTCGTCGTTCTGCTGCATGATGACGACCGCCTTTCGCTTACATGATGCTAACGGGTAAACATCTTAGCCGCACAAGGCAACACCCGTACCCAAATATCCGATTTGTTAACCCATCAACATAAAAACCACCACAAAGGGGACAGGCACCTTTGTGGTGGTTTGAACCTCAATAAGTTTTAGGCGTTGCTACAACTCCACGCAAGGATTGTCGCGGGTCACAAGCGTCTTAACGACAACCGTCGCTCCCAAATACCGCTCGAGCAGCTCAGCGAGGCGATCGATCGCAGCCTGGCAATCCCCCATGCGCTCGGGCTCTACGCACTCGATCGCCAGGAACGCATCGGCCGAATCGTCGGACAGCGCCGTGCGAACGCCATCGCGCCAGTTCCAGCAGCGGCACACGGCGCCTGCATCGTCGATATAGGCAAGCTCGTCGGGCAGCGTCGGATCATCCGCCTCCTCGCCAAGTGGCAAGAACGCGTCGCCGCCGTCGGTCACCGTCAGGCGCAGATTGCCCTCAATAGCATGCAAATCCTCACCGCCAACGGGCAGCGCATAAGTCAACGAAATCGTGTTGTAGATATCCACCGCCGGCGTGATGTGGCCGACCGGCTTGCCTTTGAGCACGCGCTTGAGCAGGTTCTCAACTGAGCAACGCGCGCCCTTCTTGGTCTTGAACAGGCGATAGGCCTCGCGCCATGCCTTGACCGGCGCGTTCTCGCTGATGGTATCGCTGGTCAGATGGCGCTCCGCATCGATGTTGGCGCGGTCAAGCAGCGCGGCGATTGCATCCACGTCCTCCTGGGGAATCTGAGCCGCGGGCTTCATGCCCTTTACGACCACGACGCCGATAGCCGCCTGCGGAAACAGCTCCCAAAACGAATCCTCGGCAACGAAACTCTTCATATGTTCTCCCTTCATAGCGGACGCCCGAGTCCGGACGCCTAAACAAAAAGCGCCCTCACAGCGGCCACCTTCAAAGTCCTACGGTGCCGCCACAAGAGCGCTTACGCTGCCCCCATCCGGAGAAGGGGGCGATATGTCAGGCGTATTGTAACCCGAGTCATTCGCGTGAGTAAAACCACCACAAAGGCGCCCGTCCCCTTTGTGGTGGTTTTGGGCCTGAGGCGACGCTAGTGGCGGAGTCCCAGCAGGCCGCGGCCGCGATGACGGGCCTCAGCGGGCACCTGGGCGTGCGGGCCGGCGGCCTTGACGGACTCGGGCAGGTGCGAGTACTTCTTCTCGAAGTTCTCCTCGAACATCACGGCCAGGTTGTGCGCTGCCTCGTCGTAGCGAGCGGTGCTCTGCCAGTACTGGCGCGGCACCAGAATGCCGTCGGGCACACCGTGGCACGTGGTGGGAATGTCGACGTTAAAGATATCGTCATGCACGAACTCGCTGTCCTCGATGGTACCGTCGAGGGCACGGGCCACCAGGGCGCGCGTGTAGGCAAGCTCGATGCGATGGCCCACGCCATAACCGCCGCCGATCCAGCCGGTGTTGACCAGATAGACGCGGGTGCGACCGTCGGCGATGCGCTCGCCGAGCATCTTAGCGTAGACCATGGGGTCGAGCGGCATAAACGGCTCGCCAAACAGCGAAGAGAACGTGGGTGTGGGCTCGGTGACGCCGACCTCGGTGCCGGGAATCTTGGCCGTAAAGCCCGTCACAAAGTGATACATGGCGGCGTCGGCCGTCAGGCGCGAGATGGGCGGCAGCACGCCAAAGGCGTCGCAGGTCAAAAACAGCACGACGCTCGGGGTGGTGCCCATGCCCTTGGTCCACGCGTTGGGGATATGCTCGACGGGGTAGGCCACGCGCGTATTGTGCGTGATCGAGACGTCGTCGTAGTTAGGCTTGCGATTCTCATCGAGTACCACGTTTTCACAGATGGCGCCAAAGCGAACGGCGTTGAAGATCTCGGGCTCGTGGAACGCGTCCAGGCCCTCGCACTTGGCGTAGCAGCCGCCCTCGACGTTAAAGATGCCCATGTCGGACCAGCCGTGCTCGTCGTCGCCGATCAGCAGGCGCGTGGGGTTGGCCGAAAGCGTGGTCTTGCCGGTGCCGGACAGGCCAAAGAACACCGCGGTCTCGTGCGTGACGGGATCCATGCTGGCCGAGCAATGCATGGGCAGTACGTCGTCCTCGACGGGCAGCAGGTAATTCATGACGCTGAAGATGGACTTTTTGATCTCGCCGGAGTAGCCGGTGCCAGCGACCAGAATCACTCGCTCCTGGAAGTTGATGACCACGGCGGCGCTGGAGTTGAGGCCCTTGATGGCGGGATCGCACTGGTAGCCCGGCGCGGCGAGCACGCAGAAATCCGGCTCGCCGGTGCGCGCGATTTCGCGGGCGAGCGGGCGGGCGAGCATCTGCTTAATGAAGAGCGCCTGGCTGGCACGCTCGCAGGCGACAAGCAGACGGCGCGTGTGGTTGCGGTCGGCGCCGGCCATGCCGCGGGTGACGAACACATCGCGCTCGTTGAGATAGTCGACGATGCCGGCTTTGATGACCTCGTAGCTTTCGACGGACAGCGGGCGGTTGACGGCGCCCCAGGCAATCTTGTCGTGGACATCGGGGGTGTCAACGATAAAGCGGTCGTTGGGCGAACGTCCGGTACGCTCCCCCGTCTCGATCACGAGTGCGCCGTTGGAGGCCATACGGCCCTCTTCGCGGCGAATCGCATGCTCGACGAGCTCGGCTGCCGGCAGGTCGACCAGCAGGCGGGGCTGGTTCTCGGCGGGATCTTCGACCAGCGTAATGCCAAAGTTGGATAGAACTTCTGCAGGGGTAACACCAGGCATGGGGCCTCCTTTAAAAACGCGACACGTGGACGCGGCGCGCACTTTACTCACGTAAAGCCCGTTGTACCCGATATGCAAAAACGTTTTTGCGGCAAGGGCGAAGCGCCCGCCCAACGGTCAAAAATCGCACGCAAGCGGCCTAGTCATTGGGGACGTTCTTAAACGACTAGTCGTTGGGGACACTCTTGAGCAGGCAACATTCAAGGAGTGTCCCCAGATGCCGGCACTTAGGGACGTTCCTAAAGTGCCGACTACTGAATGGCACCGCCGAATATATTGAACAACCTGTTCAAAAACACGAGTCGATACCACCGCGGCTATACTAGAGCGCAGCAATAGAAAGGAATCGCCTTGAGCATCACGCCCCTCGATAGCATCCGCCGCACCATCGCCCGCCGTAATGGCGTCGCCGACCCCGCCGCAACGAGCAGCGGTACCGCAAAGGCCCAGGGCGGACGCATCGAGAACGGCCTGTTCCCCGCATCGCACACCGCCGAGGAGCTCGCACGAATCCAAGAGCTAAGCCAGCGTAACGCCGGCGGTCCCGACAGCAGCCAGGCCACACGCCGTCGCCGCGAGCGCGATCGCCAACCCGGCCCCATCCACCGCATGGTTAACGCATGGTGGAACCGCCTGCTCGGCGCTGTCTACGGCGGCGGCTTCTCCACGCAAGAAGCCGAGTACGAAGATCACGCCACCCGTCTCGACTACCTTTGGAATACCCTGGGCACCGCCGTATGGGGTTTCACGTTTCCCCTGCTCACCATTGTGTCCACGCAGCTTGTGGGCGCCGAGGAAGCCGGCAAGTTCTCCATCGCCTTTGTCACCGGCACGCTCATCATGATCGCGTGCAACTACGGCGTGCGCAACTTTCAGGTCTCGGACATCGACGAAAAAACCTCCTTCGCCTCCTACCAGCTCAACCGCTGGCTCTGCGGAGCGCTCGCGCTGGCATGCGGCCTGGTATACAGCAGCGCCCGCGGCTACGATGCACAGATGGCCACGATCGGCTTGGGCGTCTACCTGTATAAGGTGATCGACGGCGTGGCGGACGTGTACGAGGGCCGCCTGCAGCAGGCCGACAAGCTCTATTTGGCCGGCATGAGCCAAACGCTGCGTTCCGCCGGCGTCATCGCAGTCTTTAGCGTGGCGCTGTTCCTCACGCGCAGCATGCCCATCGCGGCTATGGCCATGGGTGTTACCGCGATCGCCTCGCTCGTGCTGGTCACCGCACCTCTCGCCCTGCTCGAGACCGAAAAATCACGCCGCATGAGTCTGCGCGAGGCTGGTCACCTATTTATCCAGTGCGCCCCGCTCTTTGGTGCGCTGTTCCTGTTCAACCTTATCGAGAGCATGCCAAAGTTCGTGATGGAAGGCACGCTGGCCTACAAGTATCAGCTGTACTTTAATGCCCTGTTCTTTCCGGCGCAGGCTATTTTGCTGAGCATCGGATTTATCTATAAACCGCAGCTTCTGCGTCTGTCGAGCATTTGGGCGAATCCGCGTAAGCGTCGCCGCTTTGACCTGATTATTGTTGCCGTTATGGCACTAATCGTGGTCATTACCGGAGCGTGCGCCGCATTTATGGCAGGCCCCGGCATTCCCCTCATGAGCTTTATGTACGGTCTTAACTTTGAGCGCTACCGCACGCTGGCACTGCTAATGGTTGTCGCCGGCGGCGTCACCGCGGCAATCGACTTTATCTACGCCATCATCACGGTGTTGCGCCACGCCGGCGATGTCACCAAGATCTACCTGATCTGCTTCGCCGTAAGCGTGGTGCTGCCGGTGATCCTGATTAAGCTGCTGGGTCTGATGGGCGCCGTGGTGAGCTACCTGGCGGTCATGGCCCTACTGCTGGTGTTGCTGATAATCGAGTACGCCCACATCCGCCAACGCATCGAACGCGACCGCAATCCATACGGCGTCTAATTGGTGCAATGGGGGCAGCTAACTTACGATGGAATCACCCCGACTGGGGTCTCATTGCGGACAATATGCATCACGCAAAACTAAGTGAGTAGACTTTTGCCGAATCCCTGACCACTCCGGCAAAATACAAGTCAGTTACCTGCGGTTTTGTTGAGGCAAATTTGCCGTCTGCTCGGCATTTCCAAAAAAGCCTACTCACTTAGCCAGCGGGCAGCCAAAAAAGAACCGTCGCGACGTCGTTTGACTCCGTTGCGACGGTTTTTCGAGCATTTTCGCGCTGCCGAGGACGCAGACGCTCCTCATTTCTAGCGCTTACCGAGCAAGAAGGCGCTACTCTTCGAAAGTAGCCAAAAAAGCCCCGTCCCAAATTAGCTACCCTTTGCACCGATTATTCGCCCGGGTTGATGTTCGCGTAGAACTCCGCACCATCATCCAGGCGCAGGATGCCCACGCGGCCGAACTCGGAGCCGGTGGCGGCGGCGCAGTCGATATCGATGCGATCGGGCACGCCGGCGGTATCCTCGCCGCCCAGGCGCACAATCTGTCCGCGCCCCGACTCCTCGTCGAGCCCCGCCAGGCCGCCTACCTCGCAGTAACGCCCGAGCGACACCGTTGGCGTGTGGCCGCTCACCACGACCGGACCCTTGCCCTCGGCAGAAAGCAACCCCGTCGGCGCATCCCAATAGCCGTGACGAATCCACAGCAGGTCATCGGACGACTGCACGGCAAGCATCTGCTTCAGCAGTTCGCGATCAGCATTCACCGCCCCCGCACCATCGGCACAATCAACCCCATGTTCAAGCAAAAACGCCCGCGCCGCCTCGGTCTGGATGCCGGCATGTACCAGCAGGTACGGACGCTCATCAGTCTCGGCCACTGCGTAGAGCGGCAGCGTCGCCATCCAACGCACGAGCTCCTCGTACGCCTCGAATTCCATATCGTTGAGCTGCTGACGGGTAGTCCAACCGCCGTTGATATCCCATGTCTCGGCATCGAGCGGATCTTGGCCAATGATGGCGTCGAGCATGATCTGCTCGTGATTGCCCTTGAGCACGCGAGCGTTGGGCAGCGAGCGCACGAGCTTAATAACGCCAACCGGATCGGGCCCGCGATCGATCATGTCGCCCAGCACGTACAGCGTATCGTCGGACGCCAGCGAAATCTTGGACAGGGCCTCGTCAAGCGCACGCACGTGCCCGTGAGCATCGGATGTCACATAGATCGCCATGGTACGCCTCTCCCTGCATTACGGCCGAAGCCCGGCGCCGCAACTAAAACTTCAAGTTGAACTTAAACGTTACCCATTGTACTCCGTTGCAATAAAGCTGGAAAGGGTTGCATACCGTCAACGGTCGCCGGCGCACGCCCGTCAACCCGCACCGCTCACGCCACGCCGTCTGATGCAGCGCCCCAACCAGCGACGCTCGCGTCGCGGTCTCGTGTCGAAAATGCGCACGCCCGCAATCCAAGCCCATAAACCCACCATCTTTGGGTACAAATAACCGCAGACAACTGACCGTGCCACGCAAACCACCCAGGAGCGGACACCATCCATGAACCAGATACTTCTCTTTATCGGGCTCGTCATTATTCTGTGCCTGACCATCAAGCCCGTCGGCAAAAAGCTCCCCTTCCCCACCCTGCTCATCTTTATCGCACTCGGCATGCTGCTGGGCGTCAACGGTCCGGCGCACATCGACTTTAGCGACTATGCGCTCACCGAAACCGTCTGCAGCACGGCGCTGCTGTTCATCATGTTCTACGGCGGCTTTAACACCAACATCGACCGCGCCAAACCTGTCGCTGTGCCCGCGGTGCTGCTGAGCACGCTCGGCGTCGTCATCACCGCTGGCATCACGGGCGTGTTCGCGCACTTTGTACTGGGCTTCGACTGGATCGGCGGCCTGCTGCTGGGATCAGTCGTGGCATCCACCGACGCGGCCAGCGTCTTTAGCGTGCTGCGCGAGCACAGTCTTTCGCTAAAGGGCGGCACCGACTCGCTGCTCGAAGTCGAATCGGGCTCCAACGATCCCGTCGCCTACATGCTCACCGCCGTGCTCGCGACCCTCGCGGCGGGCGGCGACGTTAACATCCCCGTGCTGCTGGCCAAGCAAATCATCCTAGGTGTGGGCCTGGGCCTTGTCATCGGCTGGACATCGGGCCGCTTGATCGAACGCACACATGCAACAGCCGAGGGTGCGCAGACCATCTTCTTGTTCGCTGTGGCGATCGTCGCCTACGCACTGCCGAGTTATCTGGGTGGCAACGGCTTTTTGGCCGTGTACCTTGCCGGAATTGTGCTGGGTGCGAGCGACATCACCGGCAAGGTCGAGATGGCGCACTTCTTCGACACTCTTACCGAGATGGCCGAGATGACCATCTTCTTCTTGCTCGGCCTGCTCGTGACGCCCGCGCGCCTGCCGCAAATGTTGCTACCGGGCCTGGCACTCATGGCGTTTATGCTCTTTGTGAGCCGCCCCATCGCCGTGGGCATGCTGTTGGCACCCTTTAAGACGAACCCTCGCCAGGTCGCACTCGTAAGCTGGGCGGGGCTGCGCGGCGCGGCTTCGGTCGTATTTAGCCTCTTTGCCGTGGTAGCCGGCGTTCCCGGTGGGCACGACCTATTTGACCTGGTGTTTGTGATTGCTGTGTCGAGCATTGTGGTGCAGGGCTCGCTGCTGCCGGCGGTGGCAAAGAAGCTCGACATGATCGACGCGGAAGGCGACGTGCGCCGCACCTTTAACGATTACCGCGACGAGGACGGCATGTCGTTCGTCAAGCTCAAGGTGGGAGCTGGACATCCGTTTGCCGGACGCTCGCTCGCCGATATTGGCAGCGCCACGGACATGCTGGTGGTCTTGGTACTGCGCGACGGCGCGCACCCGGTGCTGCCCAACGGCGACACCGTCATCGAAGAAGGCGACCTTCTGGTTATGGCCGCGCCAACGTTTGAAGAGCGTGCCGAGGTTACGCTGCGCGAAGTCACCGTTACGTCCCACGGTCGCCTGGCGGGGCTGCGCCTGCGCGATGTGCCGCAGGGCAAGCACCCCTTTATCGTCGTGATGCTCAAGCGCGACGGCCAAACGATCATTCCCGACGGCAACACCCTCATATACGCCGGCGACGAAGCCGTCATCGCCACGCTGGCGTCGTAGCCATCCCCACCCATAAGTTGCGGTGAAATAGGGACTGAATAGGCTTCTGAACAGCCATTTCAGTCCCTATTCCACCGCAACTTATTGAGGGGGATGGGGTTGAAGTTCAATCGCGGCTACCAGTCCTCGTCCGTGTCATAGCCGTCGTCCTCATCATCGACGGCAAAGTCGCAGAGGTCGAGGCCTTCGCGTTCGGCTCGGGCTAGGAACTCTTGGGGCGACTCGTCCTCGATATCCATCACGTCGAGCATGGCAGCCGGAAAGCCCGCGGCCGTCGCGCTCCCCGCACGATCGAGCAGACTCTCGCGCAGCTGACCGACATCAACTTCGATCTTCATGATGCAGCCTCCCTATTCAGCCCCCACTTACCATTCACGACCCAGATAAACATGGAAGTGCAGCGTCTGAAGAACACGCTCTTCGCCGCTATCCGCGTTTTTCAGGCAAAGTGCATACTCCGCGCGTTCATCAAGTTCAACGGTTGGACGCACCGTCAGCATTACCTTAAAGCGGCGCGCCCTCGCATCGACTTCAGTCAAATCGGCTACGATTCTTGCAATGTCGGTTACAGGGTTTCCGCTGCGATCGACAACAAACACTTCATAGTTCGCAGGAAGAATCTTGCCGACCACCGCCTCATCTTGCAGAAATTCCAGGAAGAAAGACGTATTCGAGATGGATTCAAGTTGCGTAACGAGGGACAAGCCAACGGGGCTCGATGCGACAAAGCCACGCGTTCCGGCGCGCTTATTGCTAAAGGTCAAGACCGGCACACACATCTCCTGCAATGAGATGCCGCCATGGACAAAGTTCTCGCCTCCGCCGGGACGTCGCAAACGCACGCATTCACGTGGCGAAAAGCCCACGAGGCTACCAGCAGAAGCGGGTAGAGCAACCTTAAGCAGCGTATCGGACTCAGAATCGCTCGAGGCAACAGCCCAGCGGCGTCCAGCCTCAATGACGTCACCCGCCACGTCCGCAACACTCGTATGATCATATTCGGCAAGCGGCTCTGCGGTATACAGAAACCCATGATCTGCCGTAATGACGATTCGAGACGACATAAACTCACGCACAATGAGCTTGACCAGCACCGATAACTCGTCAATTGTTTCATCGCAGGCATGAAACGCCCTGCGCTCGGTTGCGGCCTTGTCACCAATGGCATCAATGAGATCGTGATAGATATAGACAACGTTCGCGTCTCCCACGGCTTTCTTGCGTTCGGCACGGTCCATCTCGCCGACAAAACGGTCATAGCGAACCGCAACAGCGCCCTCATAATGCTTGCCAATCACCTTTTGGCGGGATTCGATGGTATCGACGCGCCCCCCGTCAACAAGCACGCCAAAGCCCGATCCTGCCTCTCCGCATGCCTCGTAACGCATCGTTCCATGAGGCAACAAGGCAGCCATACCGCATCTGGTTATCGAAGGAAACACGCCTTGCACGGCACCAAGCTCGCACTGACCCTTTGTCTCGCGCTCAAGACGCTCGGCGAGTTCTGCAGCAACCTCATAGCGCAAAGCATCAGATACGATGACCCAAATACGCTTTCCGCGGCGATTCGCGGGCTCAACGTAGCTCAGATCAAAATCAACCTGACGCGGAATACCTTTCACATATCCCTGCAAGCCCAATGCGTCGCCCGATGCGCTTGCCCAACGGCGAGAGAGCTCCTTAAGAAACCAGCCTTTATACAAAGCTTCCATCGACTCAAAGCAGGCGCGGAAGTCTTCATCGAGCTCGTACTCCCCCGCTCTAAAGGCACCGGCGAACTCTGTCACCAGCTCACGGTACCAAGCGTCCATGCGATAGAAATCGCTGACATAAGAACCCCAAAGGGCCAAAGCCCCCATGCCCGCAAAACCCTCTACATGGTCGCGATAAAAACGCTGCATATGAGCTGCAGCCGAAACGCCGCGATAATAGCAGGCAAGTTCCTCATACCAGAGCGATCCGCGACGAGAGACGACGACCGACAAAACCTCATCAGCAGCATCCACAGACAGACGTACCCGCTCAAACAGCATGCGCAGAATGGCGGCATCGATGCAGGGAAAGACGTCGGCTCCGGCAATACAGTCAAGACCAACGTCAGCGAGTATCTTTCCAAGCTCAAGCTCACGCTCTACCGCCGTTGTCATACTCAACAGCAATAGACGATTACCGCCACGAACCCAATGATCAACGCAAGCGCGGCAGAACGCGGCGTGAACAGCCTGGGAAGAGAAGCGTCCCGACAGCGCGTCCAGACATCCACCCGTCACCGACCGTGAGCAGGCGGTGAGCAACACGTGGACCAGCAACTCGGGAACACGAGATAGCTCGAGCGCGTTCCCCTCAAAACCACACCAATGACGAATGAGCTCGCAGAAATAGCCATTCATCTCATATTCAGCAAGTAGGACAACCACCTGATCAGCATTGCCCTCGTGCAGGAGTGCCAAATAGCCTGATACGATTGCCGCGGGATCGAGCTCGCTGACACCCAAGCAGGTAGCCAAAATGCCAAGTTCAAGCTCATCGACGGTCTCAACAGCGACTTCTCTCGATGAATGTAGCAACTTGTTGAGCTTTATAACGTTGCGGCGCTTGGCAAAAAAAGCTTTATGGGATTCAAGCGCCGCGCGCATCTCATACGAATCAACCGCGCCGATCTCGCGTAGCTGCACAGAAACATAGTCGGCGGCAAACGGGACGCAACGCGCTTCAACATCCGCCAGCCAATCGCCAGACGGCTCCCCTACGCAGCGACGATATATAAGCACCTTACGTCCGCCCAAGTCACCATTGAGCTTACGCTTGATAGCAAACCGACCACCCTCGCGATCAACGAGAACGCTGACGCCCGGCAGCTCCAAATCTGCAAGCATATCCTCAAATTCACCGGACGGATCATGCCATACAACAATGGCGCCCCCGCAATCGGCGTCCTGACCTGCAAACAAATGCAGCAGCTCGGATGTAATATCTGCAAGCTTCATGGCAAACTCTCAAAACTAGTCATCAAACAAACCGGCGAAAATAGCATCCAAATCCTCTTGAGAGGTAGGCTGCGTCTCGAGTATTTCGGAATCAATACACCTGAGCATGGTGTTCTCTTTTTCGCGCAGGCGAGTATATATTTCCTCGTCAAGCGACCATGGATCGGGTTTTCCAAGGTCGTAATCTTCCGAAAGGTAGTAGTACCTTGTCTGCTGATCTTGCGGCAGGCCCAAACGGTGGATTCGATCGCGGGACTGCAGCAAATGAACCAGATTAAAGCTGTACTCGTAGTACACGGCATCGTGACAAATCGAATGCAGCGAGACAGACTCGGCAAGCGTATGAGGATTGGTAATGAGTACGGGAAACTTGCCAGCCCTAAAGTCATCCAGGTCTGCCGAACGACAGACAAGGTCATCCTGGCCGTTAATCGTACGCGCCTCAATCCCCATACCAGCCAGACCGCGCTGAAGATCGGACATGCTCTTGATGAAAATGCACCAGACGATAACCGAGCGCCCCTGTGCCACCAAGTCGCCAATAAGAGAGCAGCATCGAGCACGTTTGCTCGATGCCCCGGCAGATCGAATCATGCCCACAATCTTATCGGAGTAGTCGACGGCATCGACCTCGCCGGTCTCCTCGTCTTCTTCGATAATCCAACGATAGTCTTCGGGATTAAGCGTTTCGAGCAGGTCAATCGGATCGTTTTCCATCTGCAGCACACGCAGCATCAAGGTCAGCTTGTTGCGACGGTAACGGTTTTTAATAACGCCGAGCAGTAGATTCGTACGCTCGCCAGACGACACCTTGATAAGCTCGTCGGGCTCAGCCCTCGGGACGCCTAGGTCATCCTTGGTCGTACGGCAATAAAACGGCTGCAGCTTGTTGTTCACGAGCTCAATGTCCGAGTCCTCGGCATTTTTGAGCTCGCTTTTCTCAAAGCCAAAAAAGTTGTCATACTCCCGCGGATACAGAATGTGCAACATATTGTAAATATCGATATATCCGTTAGGAATTGGCGTGCCCGTCAGGGCAAACGTATAGGGAGCACTCTTGGAAACCACGAGAGCCGCGTTAGCTTGCTTTCCGCCAACGCGCTTAACGCGATGGATTTCGTCGAACACCAAAAGCGTACGATTTCCAGCGACCTTACTGAGTTCCTCGGCAACGCCAATAGCCGCCTCGTAATTCACAAGCAGCAAATTGCAACCGCCCACACGAGCGCGAATATAGCTCCGACGGTCAGACTTACCAAGCTTTCGGTAAGCATCGTCTTGCGTCGTAAACAAGCTGAGCGGCCGCTTATCACCAAAGCACAGTCCCCACTCCGTCGCCCAGGAATCAAATGCGTTTTTTGGGCACACGACCATAATGCGATCGACCATGCTGCGGGCCGCCAAAAAGGCAAATGCACCCAGCACGGTCGCCGTTTTACCCGACCCCGGCACCGAGAAGTTTCCCGCACGTCCCATCGTTGCCAAGAAAAACGCGTCGCGCATCTGACGATCCTTTAGCGGACGCACCATGGCGGCATCGACGACCTCCGAGAACTCTGCGAGATGGGCATCGTGCTTGTGATCGCCGCGTTTGATCTCATTCCCCAAACGCGAACGTTGCTCGGCAAGTTCGCGAATCTGCGTAAAGCCGTCCTGAAGGTCCTCATCGACCGATAGCGCCACACCAAGACGGCTGGCAACCTTCGATAACTTGCCAACAATCTTTTCGAACTCCGTATAGTTGCCGATCTCTTCAAGCAAAATATGACCCTTAACGACACATCTGACGTATGCCCTGCAGGTCATCTTAAAGCGAGCATTGCGACGCAGAGAGTCGGCATCGAGAGGCTCGGGATCAAGATAGATTTGTCCGCCTCGCTGATATAAACGCATTGCTTAGCCTTCTAGAGTTTTTTGGACGACATCGAGAACTTCCTGGGCTTTCTCAAGAAGGGACTGCAGCCCATCCTGCATATTGGCAAGTTGTTCGGGCTCCAGTTTGTGTAGTATTTCCACGTCAACTTCGCCAACATTCGAGAGTGCGTTGCGGACGGCGCGCACTTGTCCGTTTTTGATGTTACGATTGCCGGCCTTCGTGCGGGCAACGGTTCTAGACGCCTTCATCCCCTCTTTCAAACGCGTGTCAGAGCCAAACGTATCGCGAAGATATTCCGTAGTGACAACCACGTCTTCGGGCTTTTCCTCAAGCCTTTCCAAAACCTCAACGGTATAATCCAGCTGCTCTTCGCGCAGCTTGTCGTCATCAATCAAATTATCGATAAACTCGCGCACCTCACGCGTGCGGTCACCGAGCGTCTGACACAACAAATTTGCAAACACGGCATTTTTAATCTCTTCTCGATCGTCCTTGTTCTTGACCTTACCAAGCCTGGTCGTAAGCGACTCGATAGGGCCTTGCAACTTAAGGTCCTGGGCAATATGAAATGCGCCGGGAGCCTCGCAGAACTCAAGAAAATCTTTCAACATATCGATTTGAGCGAGACTGTTCTTCATTTCGCTCTGCTTCATATTGGCATGCTTGGCATATTCTTCTGCCGTCATACGCCCTTCATTGACCCACCTATCGATATCTACCAGACGAGAGATGGCATCATATTCCTGTTTGGTGTCCTCGCCCAGCTGAATCTCGAGCTCAAGGCCCTTAATGGCATTTTCGTCATAGGTATCGGGGAACACACAGCAGCGCAGCATGCGAAGGGTGTTCTCGGCAGCAGACAACTTACGCAAGCAGGTAAAACGACGGTTACCGTCAATGACAACGCCGTTGGTCAAGATGATCGCAGATTGTTGTTGGCCCTTGTTTTTAATATCCAACATGGTCGTCTTAAGATGCTTGGGGTTATCCGCCTCGACCATACCCGCAATGAGGTTATCGAGCTCCGTTTGATCCTGAGGCAGGCCCTCGGGATGCTCTGCCTGATAGCGCGAAATGAAGGTAGCAATTCGTCCATTCTGCACATTGAAATGCAACTTATCGACGCGCACCTCGTAAATTGGACAATCCTGGTTCTGACCGTTAATAAACTTGCGCTCGCTATTGTCGGTTTTGCGAACCCAGCCCTCAGCAATACCCGTGTTGATGAACTTTTCCATTTCCATTGTCTTACTCCACTTCTAGTACAAACTGGTCATGGCTAACAAATACGCGCTCGCTAGCGCTTGAATAAAACAAGTCCGACTTACGAATTATCTGGATGAGCTGTGCACGCGGAACCACTACGCCGTACTCTTCCGAAAGCAAGCCGACAAGATCGTCGATATCGATCGATATCTCGCGCGCCACCACCGCCTGGATAAAATCACGGCCCTTCATGGAATGGCCGCGTGGCGCAAAGAGCTTAATGCCCACAAGGTTTCCGTGGCCCAACAAGTCCTCCTGCGACAAGAGGGCGCTTTCGTAAAATGCATCGGATAGACCATACTCGAGTAAGGGCAAATCGGATGCGCAGCGCCTAAGCCACGGCACGGTAAAGTACGGCGTGCCGTCATCAGCGCCACGCTCGATAGCATCCAAAGCAAAGCTGCGCAAATCGGCATCCCTAATATCAAGCTCATTAAGACCATCGCGCGTAATCCAGCTCGACTCATCGTAGTCAAGCAAGTCGCCCGACCTAATGGCTCGATAGACCATGTTTTTAAAGGACATACAGTTCAACATGGATTGAGGCAGGCTATCGTGCTCGACGATAGCTCCATGCATCAAAGACAGGTAGAAATCTGTCTGGCTTACACCCCTACCTCTGCAGGCGCAGTCAGCGTAAAGCGCGAACCCCGTTTGATAGGCAAACAATTCCAGCTTGAGCGTTTCGTCGGGCGAGCATCCCGCCAGCTCCGCAAACTGGGAAAGCAGATACCAATCCTCATCAAGCTTGGGAAGAGTTGGCTCACTGGCCATGACGCCTTCAGATCCGGTATCAACATGCTCGCCATGGAACGGCTGGGGATGTACGTCTTCAGCCACAGCAGCGCGCGGAGCTGCCGCGGCCGGCCCGCATTCATCGACATCGGCGACGACTTCTCGTGTCTCAATCGCCTCAACATGCGCCTCAGGGACAAAGCTCTCGGCGCTTGCTTCAACGTCTGCAAACCAGTCATTTGCATCGACAACGCACGGTGACGACCGATAGAATAGCGCTCGCTCGTCAAAACCGAGTTCGTTAATGGCTCGGATGGTCTCAAATTTGTTAGCAGCATCCTCGCGAATCAACACGACATCATCGGGCAACAAAAGCTGTCCGACGACATCCGCATACGCGCCCCCAACGTCATGCCACAAAAGAATGGAACCGGACGTTGCCTCAAACGCCATTTGCAGCTGCTCGGAAAGCTCGACTAGGGTGTCATCTAGTATTTGCTCTTCATGCGGCTCGGGAGTTTCTTCGGCACCCAAAAACCGATAGCCAAAACCATGCACCGTTTTAATCCACAGGGGATTCTTTACCTCATCTCCCAGTTTCTTACGGAGGTTTTTAACATGCGAAGCTAGAGCTCTATTCGATTCGGCGAAGCCAACGCCCATCGAGATCTGCGACAGTTCCTCATTTGAAATCTCAACGCTTGACCTAGTCGTAAGTGCATTCAAGACACTATATTCAATTGGCGTAAGCGCGAGTTCCTCGCCATCGAGCTGAACAATACGGTTCTCAGAATCAACGACAAGCACACGGTCGCCATGCGCAGAACGAAATACACGCCCGCCCTCACCAACGCACACCTCAGGCTCAAATCCCGGAGCAAAATCGAGACGATAGCCATAACCGTGAACGCCCTTAAGCCAACGAGCGTTGCGGGCATCTTCTTTCAGTTTCTTGCGAATGTTCTTGATATGGCTATCGAGCACTCGATGCGACTTAGGGTCATCGTGGCCAAATGCCGCAACAAACAGCTCTTGGCGAGAAAATGCATGACCCGGTTTTTGAGCCATACAAAACAAGATGTTGAACTCATTGGGGGTCAAGCATAGGTAGGAACCGTCCATGTACGCATCGCACATGGCTGGATCGAGCAGAAGATTGCTATCGATTCGAATGATCTGATTGTTGTTTACCAATGATCCCATAGCGGCTCTTTCGACTTCTAGCACGCAGACGGCTATTTGATTTTGGCGAGGACGTCCTGGAACTTGGCGTAATTAACCTTAGCGCCGTCATCCAAATCAATCTCAATCATTTGGTCTGCAAGGTGATGGACCTTCTCCTCGTAGCTCACGAGCTCGGCAGCTTGGTCGCTTATGCGCTTTTGTTCCTTAGCAAGACGAGCACGATCACGGCTGTCGCTTACCTCCATCTGGTCGGCAATCCACATCAGCCGATTGCGGTAACGTTCTTGCTGAGGATGGATATAACCCGTACGAATCAGCGCCAACAAATCAGGGCGATAGCGATACATGTAGACCAACGCCCTAAAGCCGCCCTTCTTGCCCGAATCGAACAGCCAATAAATAGGGCGCTTCTTATAGGTCTGGCAGTGGTCCTTAAAGAAGTCCTTCAAAAAGTAGGTGCGAATTACCTCGCGCGAGGTGCCTTTGCCGCCGAGCGCCTCGGCAATAAAGGCCAGGTTCTGCTCGAGCGTCTCCTCGCCATACACGGTGCGCACAAAGTCGATAAAGTAACGCACGATGTCGTCGTCAAAGTATTCGTCATCGGTGATAGGCAGCACGTTGTCGCTATCTGGCATAAAGGTCACATTCTCGGGATCGGGCATCTTGGCCAGATAGTCAGAGACCGTGGCACCCTGGTCGGCCAGAACCAGACCGTCCACGTCCAGCGAATAGCGGCCGAACATGCAGCCCACGGCATAGCTCATGAGCGAGGTGATCTCGTCGCGCTTGGTGCGCACATACTTGTTGCCCTTATAGCTCTCGGGGATCTCGTCGGCGGTGTCGAAGATGCGTGCCACCGACACGTACTTATCCTCGACCTCGATGGGCACCTCGCCCTCCATGTTGTAGATCTTGGCAAAGATTCGGTTGAGCTCCTCCTCGTTAGCGCGAAGCTGCTCAAAGCGAGCATTGACCTCGGCCTTGCGAGCCTCGTATTTATCGGCGAGTAGTGTTGACATGTTTACACCCAATCTAATCGAGCCGTAATTCAGCTCAAGTGGCGACATTTTGATACGGCAGAGTAGCCGAAGTAACAACAAATGAAGCCGTTTATTAAAGCGAGAAAGATGTAAGGAGTACGACCAGCTATCACTCATCACGCCCACGCCCCGCTCGTCATAAAGTCGGTTTCGTCATCCCTGAAAGAATTGAGCTAACTGCATAACTGTTTGAACGGCAGACAGAGCAATGGATATAGCGTCGGCAGGATCAAAATCTTCGAGAGAATTCTCTTTGAAACGCTTCCTATAACGAACTAACTCAAATCCTTTGACTGTAATTCGTGCTTGGACAAGTCTTTCGTGAAGATCATCGATAGCAAAGTCCACGAGTAAATAATTCTGCCGATGCAGCTCATTAAGAACGGTGTCCAGTAAAGAATTGTCAATTCCTTCCGCGCTTAAATCTAAAAAGGAAGAAGGGTCATTCTTTACGCCTATGATGCCCCACAGCAAGCCCTGCGCCACTGGTTTTGTAATCGGCCGAATTGCGGTTACGGGGATATACCAGTATTTGCCACGTTTAATACAATCAGGAATTTTGCCGGACTTCGGCTCTGCATATCTCCTGATCGTAGCCTCTTTAACGCCCCACAGCTCAGCGACATCTTGAGATGAGTAATAGTTTGCACCATCGATTGTTACAGGTCCCACTGCGACCACCTACACCAAAGGATTACGTTTGAAATCCCAGGAGGTTTCAAACGAGTCCCAGTCGGTTTTTGATAGTTTGCGGCACGAGTCAACCATATTGTTGACCAACGGCTCCTGCTCTTCGTTCTGAATAATCGGGTAGGTTGCGATTTGGCCTACCTCGAAATTGAGTGTCGGCGAAAGCATGCTCGCGACGCGCATAATCACAGAACTGTTGCACGCTCCCTGAAGATACTTGAGTGATTTCTGATCGCTAAAAACGCTTGTACCCGCCACATCAAACACATGGCCAGCAGGCTTAAAGCGAAATGCAATAGACCCACTCGAAATCTTCGACCAGGTAATCGATGGACTAAAGAAGCAGTTTGTATTCTGTGGCCTGGAAAGCAATTTACCATTCTGGTCTTTGTAATTACGAATCTCCCATCCGTCATTCTCCCAGTTAACAACTGCGCTATTATTTCCGTACCATTTACGGAAATCGCCACCCTTGTTGTAGGGGAACCATTTACAAGCGCTTTCAATCGACTCTTGAATAGACCCACAGGAGTAGGCGCTCTTACAACCATCGACTTCCCACCACTCGCGAACGAAACGAGCGTTTTCACCAGTAGCAAGCCCTTGACGCGGTTTTCCGTACTCACTGAGTTGCTTTGCGTTTTCAAACGCATCCAGAAGCGCGTCGCTAGCCCAGTAGGCTATGGGAGTGCCGGGGATCTGTTTGAAGGTCTCGGCGTCGCGACGGTAGAACCAGCCGCAGTCGGGATTTCGGATCGCCTCGAGGGCCTTCGGGGCCTGACCGGAAGCTCCAACGAAGTCCGAAAGGCGCACATAGCCGCCCTTGTAGCCCTTGATGAATGAATTGTGGAACGTGTAGGTACAGATGGGCACAGTCGCACCAGCGAAACCCGAGTACTCGAGCTGGATGAGAGAAGTCAGCGTTCTGTTGTCGATAATCTCGTTGCGGAGCTTCTCGTAGCTTCCGATGAACATCCAGACGAAGGGCGACATGACGCCACACTCGCCGTGGTCTTTGGCGAGATTGAACATGCGGACGACAAAGCTGGAGAACAAATCGCTCTTCACGTCGGGGTAGTTCTTCTTGACCCACTTAGACATGAAGGAGCCGAAGCTAGAGCTTCCCATGTAGGGCGGGTTGGCCACCACGCAGTCGTGGCGGCGAGCGAGGATCTCGCAGGTCTTAAGGGCACATTCCAGTTTGTTTTTAGAACTACCGTCAAACAGACCATCGGTGCCGGTGAGCTCGATCGTCTCACGCAGTGCGGCAAGGTCGCCCTCACTTGGAGCGAGCAGCGAGCCGACCTCGCCCAGATGCGATAGAGCATCGATGAGGTCCTTCTTCTTGGCAAGCGCGGCGCCGTGCGGAATGTCATCCTCCTCCAGCATAACCGGCTCGAGCACGGCAATATCCGCCTGAACTCCACGGTTAAAGAAACGTCTATCCATCTCTCGGGCACACATAGCCAGCGCCAACCCCGCAATCTGGGCGGCGCGAGGGTCAATTTCCATACCATGAAGGTTCTTGGACAGAATGAGTCCGGGGACATCGCGCATGCGGTATTCGCGCTCTAAATACATCTTTGCCAAAAGCTCAAAAGCGTAAACGAGAATGTGACCCGATCCGCAAGCCGGATCACACAGCGAAATATCCTCGGGGCCCTCGATTTTAATGAAGTCCTCGTGCTCCGTATCGGGCTCGATGTAGTACTCCATGTCGTCGCGCAGGGGACTTCCCGGATTGTTCAGCATCCACAAGCGCCCCAAGGAATTCTGCACCATGTAGCGCACAATCCAGCTGGGCGTAAATAGCTGTGTTGCCGGACCAATGGTGTCCGGCGTCTCCTTGGCCTTAGATTTAAAGAATGCGTCTTTGACCTCGGAATTGTAGAACTGATACATCCAGCCCAAGGACTCAACGTTTTCCCACGTGCTTCGCTTAACCCGTTCGACTAGAGCGCACAGTACACCTTCTTCGCCGCAGTCCAAAAGCCTTGTCGGAAGCAGTAACGCATCCGCCGTGCCCACGCGGCCAAAGATGTCGGGCAGGCACTCGGCGAGCTCGTTCATCTGCGCCACCAAAATAAGACGGAACAGCGCCTCATCATCTGCCGCAGCGACAAGGTCAAACACGCGATCGCGCTCTAAGCCCGGCAGATCAAGCTCCGTCGGCATACGCAAGCAGTCTGGCGAAAATCTATCGTACCCCGAGGTTTCGCAATATGAACTTAGCATGCGGACGCCACAAGGCAGATAGCCTCGTACTTCCATATAGCGTATTGCAGCGAAGCGATTGAACCAGGTGTAGGCCATTTCCTCGCAAAAGTGCGCATAGCCGCCATGCTCTATGCGGCGATACAGCTCCGAACGTTGTGAACGCTCGAGCGCAGAGAGCACCGTGCCCTTAACGATGGTTGCATCGCGATCGAATTCTTCACGCCCCGCATCGTCGAGCCCGTAGGCATAGCAACGCTGACGAACCTCGTCAATTAAACGGATGCGCGCCCAAGGGCAAAACTTTTCGAGCTCTTTCGTATCCATGTTTCTCCCTTAGCCCAAACGGATGGCGTCATTACCCTCAAGGCTTCGCAGTAGCTCTTTGCGCGCGGCATCCAAATAGTCATCAATCTGCTGTTGCGAGCTCAGCTCCAGCGGCCTAAACACCATGCTGCGACTCACCGATTTAACACGTCGCCTAGGTGCCGGTGCAGATTGGGGCTTATTCGGCAGGCCTGGCGCAGTGGCCCCCGAATAATCAGTCGTTACCGTCACGCTCGTATTTGCCGGTTTGGGACGATTCGCCTCTTCATAGGCATCGTCAATCATTTTGTACAGGGTCGTCTGAGCACGATCGAGCTTGACGGGCACAGCATCCAGGGCGGTCAGCGTCGCTGCATTGTGTACCTCATCTTTTCGAGCACTATGCGCCTCCCCAATGCGCGTCAGCGCAACGCCCTTGTTTTGGGCATACGCTTCGATATCCTTATAGCGCTCCTCGACAGAATTGAGCATGGCGATACGCTTTTGGTCCAAAAGCTCCTTGTAGGCAGCTCTCACCTTTAGGTTTGCCTCGGATAGCTTTTGGAACTGCAGGCTCAGACTTGGTTTCTTAACTGCTTCCCTGATGACAGAAAGTGCATTCAGCGTTTCCGAGGAGCCCTCAAAGTAATCGCGCTCGCTCTCTATTTGCTTGAATATCTCGCAGGCACTGTCGAATACGGTCACCTTGCTCCCGAAAAACTCGTCAATGTCTTCGAGATCTTCAGCCGTATCCCGCAGCTCGTTCTCTTTTCCAGCGATTGCCGCAATTAGATCGACGGCATCGCGGCCACTCTGCAATACGCTCTCGATAAGGTTCTTTGCATCCACGACCTCTTTGTAGCCCGGGTAATCGGGGTTACGCAGGTACTCGACCGAAAGAAGACCCGTTAAGCCGTCGCGGCGCCCCTCAAGCTCCTTACGGCATGCTTCGGCAAGACTGTCCTCTTCGAGCGGCAAAGTATGATTGCCGCCCAGTTCTTCTACGGCCTGTCGCGCCTTGGATATGGAAGCCCGAGAAAGCTGCTGGCGCGCCTCAACAACAGCCTGTCGTGCCTTAGCAGCCTTTCGCAGATAATCGATGATCTTGGAATCCCTAAGATCAATCGCTTGTCCCGCGCAGAGCAGGCGAGCACGCTTTTGCGCTAGCAGCGTTGCAACCACGGCGGCAATGTCAATTTCCGCCCAACCATAAGGCTTCGCATGGTACGTCTCGAGCAGCTCACCCATTGTTACCTGCATATGTTGGGCAACGCGAGCTTCCAGCAGGCGCATAACCGCTTCGATGGCCCCAGCGTTAGGCTCTTGCCCATTCATTGCCGGAGTGTAAGCGGTTAGAATTTGCTTGATCTGCACATCACTGTCGTAGTTTTTATCAATAAGCGACAACTTGTTGTACGTAACGGAAACAAGCTGGCGTACGCAGTCCTCGATCATATTCTTGGCAGACGCCGATTTGACTGGCGAATACTCACTGCCGTAGATATAGAACGTTCCATGCAGCACCGCCTGGCGCATAAGGTCCTCGGCACGCTTATCCAGAGCGACACGCTCTTGCTGCTTACCACGCAAGATCGAAGCCACCACTTCGCTGTGATTGTCTGCCTGACGGCTATTGAGATACTGCTCAATACATGCCGACTGATACAGACAGTCGTAATAATCCTGCTGGGCATCGAGCGCCACAATGGCCTCTCCCCTGCTAGAGCTAAGGAGCAGGTCCTCGCGCGAAGGGATCGGGGCGCCATCCACACCAGAAATAACGCGCAGCGCCAGCCCCGACGCGCTGTTAAAACGGGTGTCGTCCAGATATTCCTCAACGTCAAAAACGTTTTTGCCAACCGTCACCTTGGCGTTTTCGAAGACCTGCCTAAACATGATCTGTGCGGCCTTGGACGTAATCTTCGCAGCATCCGGCTGCACGCGCGAAATCTGCTGAGCGATTTCCTGCTCTTCGTCGGTCAGGTATTTATACGTTTCGCCATTGCGAGCCACATAGTTTTGGCGTACCAAACGCTCCAAGGACTGTGCAATTTGCTCGCGAACAACAATGCGGTCGGTGCGGACATCGTCGGTCATAAGGGTGATCAAGTTTTCAACGTTTGCCGGCATGTCCTTATCGACATACAGGATCAAGAAAAGCAGCTTGAGCACCGGAATATCGCATTCCTCGAGACCATGTCCCTTTTGGGCGGCATCTGCCGCTCGAAGAACAACACGACGATGATAGTCCTCGAGCGACGTCGCAATCGTATTGTAGAAACGCCAGAGTGGAACCAGTGCATTCTGATCCTTATCCTCTATGCAGCGAGCGGAATCTTGAAAGCCGCTCAGCATCGAACGCTCGGCACTTGAACTGTTTTTTCCGGACGCACCGTGATTGCGCAGCTCGTCCATGATTTTTTGAATGAGCTTAAACTGGTAATCAGCAAACGGATACGTACTGGCAAAGTCTTCGGCGCTTTCGTAGCCAATTAGATCGGCTGCCGCGTCCTTAAAGCTGTACAAGTTGTTGAGGACAGCCGAACGCTCTTGATATTCAACTTTCAGCAAATCATTTGCATCCTGGTTTTTCGCCAGGATGCGGCGACGAATAACTTCATCGGCGCATGAGCTGCTCAAAGATAAACGCGTATTAAAGCGGTCCTGAATCTTAGAAAAGTCAGCTCCCTTAACCTTGGTAATTTGATCAATCGCCTGCTGTCCGGTAACCATAACCCACACGCGTCCGCCGCACTTGGTGCCCAGAGCCTCGACGATGCTCTGCAGGTTCAGCATAAGCTCGGTATCGCTCGCGATAAACTGGCTCATCTCGTCGGCCATAAAGATCATGCGATAAGAGCCGCCGCATTCTTGTTCGCGACGCCTTGTGTATTTGGCAATATCGTCGGTCAGCTGGTCGATTGAAAAATCATTGCTTTCCGATTTTTCGTACCAGCGCTCCGCCTCGCCCTCGCTCATGACGCCCGTGCGGCTGAGCGCCTCGATAACGTCATCGGAGTTGATGTCGTAGTCCTCGCGGCCATCGACCCAGGAACCACCGCTAATCTCTTCGAATGCGGCACGGAATTCCTGAGTTTTACCGGCGTCGTCAATACGACGCTCCAAGCGGGCGAGTTTAAAATCTGCACCGTAGAACCCACGGCTCTCGTAATACATCTTGGCAAAAATACGCGCAACCGCACTACCGTCTTTATTGAGCGGACTCTTGACGCCCATGTTAAAAAGGATAGCGTCGGTCGTCACGCCTGCCGCGCGTTTCGCCTTGTCGGCAAGTTCGGCATCTTCAAAACGCGGGCCAATATACTCGATCGCAGTTTTGCCCTCCGCCTCGCGGTTCGTGAACAAGTAGCTGAGCATCTTGAGAAAGTGAGATTTACCTGAGCCAAACGAGCCGCTAATCCACACGCCGATTTTATCCGTCGGATTATCGAAAGCCCTCTCGTACGCATCAAAGAGCGTCTTGAAGTGACGGCGAAGCTCATCTGTCACAACGTATTCATTCAGCTCTTGCCTGACGCTGCCGTCATCTTCCTGATCAACCTTAATAACGCCGTTAATGTTTCGGTCGATATCGTGCTCAAACATATCTTTGATCTTCATGGGAATGCCTTTCGATGACCGGAAACGTTTTTAGAGTTGGTTAAACGCGCGATAGTAGTTGCCGTCGGCAATCGTGCCAAACAGCTTTAACTGCTGCCCGTCATAGGTGCCGGGATAAAACAAAACGACGGGGATATCGGAAAACACCGGCTGAATAGACTCGAGAATGATATGAGCCCGCATGAACGGATAGATCTTGCCAACGCCCGTAACAATCAAGACGTCGCGCCCACGCTTCGGCTCGCCGTATCTCTCGATAAAACTGTCGTGAATGAACTCGAGGTACTTCTCGGGTCCCACACGGCTCTGCATGCGCTGTAAGAAGTGATCGCTGCCTCGTTTTTCCTCGAGGGCGCTCATCTTTTCTAAGATGCCGCGTTTTTCGCAAATGCCGATAAACACGCTCCATAGATCAAACGAAACAATGTTAGGGGAGTCGTTTTTTGTCTGGAGCTCGTGCGCGCTATCATCCACTAGCTGCTGAGTCAGAGCTCGCACCTGGTCCTCTTGCCTAGCTGCATATGGATAGATATAGAGTGGAACCTCGCCACCCAAGCCACGACAATTCAAAAACTCGGGGTCGTGGAATTTGGAACGAATGAGCTCAAAGCTCATGTCGATTGAAGGTAACTCGGTTGCTGTCATCTCGCACCTCTATTCCGTTATGCCAAAGGCAGGCAGAACCGCCGCATCGTCGTTGGCCCGAACACAACGCTCGAGCTCAAAATCGAGCAATGGCGGACGAAGGGCTTCGGTTTTGCGGCTATACAATCCGGCGCCCTCTATACAGTTGACGAGAACTTGGCGCACTTTATTGCACGTGGCATCCGACCACGTTGCAACGCGATCGTCCTGCGCGCGAAGCCCTTCGATAAACGTAACGATCTCCGATTTTCGAAGCGAGAGATCAAAAAGACTGAACTTAGGGGCAATCACGCACGTCATAAAGTCCCAGACAACTCGGTTGTCGCACATCATTGCATACAGGTTGACCTGCGCAAGCTGTTCGAGCGAGCCATGCGCAGCAAGATTAATCAGGCTCGCGCGCACGTCTTCGTCTTCGCTAAGAGCCAACAACCGGCGGCAGCAAGCACGGGTGATAGACTTTTGCTCACGCTCAGTAGGATATTGAAAGAGATTTTGGGCGGTGACCTTTTCAATTATCTCTTTCGTATCAGAAAAGTTCTCGTCCACCATGAGGCGCGCAACGACACGCGTCTCATTAACAAGCCACTGTTCACGTGTCATAGAACCACGATAGGTGGTGGGCATGCTCATGTCGTTCAGCCTCTCGACGAATCAAATAGGTACATTTGATTCATACGACAAAACGCTTCACATCCATTGAGCAACATTTTGTTGCACAACATTTTAGCTGCGAAAACTCTCTGAACGGTAAAAATATTCTGTGAACGGCAAAAAGAGGATCTGGTTTATTGCGGTTCCCGAACGGCATAAGCCGTAGGCAAACAATATGCTCCAAGAGGACTTGATGTCATCCCGTGAAGCTGGGGGCGGCAGCGAATACGAGCGCCGAGCCAATCCCCCTCCCCCATGTAACCATCCTGTAAATCATAGCGGCGCAGTCGAGTTTTACCGTGATGCGGTCGCACCTGGCGCTCCACTGTGCTAAAGTATCCCGAACGTTCAAACGACTACGAGGGGGACCTAGAAGATGGCACGTGTGCACAACTTCTCAGCTGGCCCGGCCGCACTGCCTACAAGCGTGCTCGCCGAGATCGCCGACGAGATGATGGACTACCGCGGTTGCGGCATGTCCGTGCTCGAGATGAGCCATCGATCTAGCATGTACCAGCAGATCATCGACGACGCCGAGGCAACTCTGCGCCGCCTGCTGAGCATCCCCGACAACTACCGTGTCCTATTTTTGCAGGGCGGCGCCACACTGCAGTTTGCGGGCATCCCCATGAACCTCATGCGTCGTGGCCGCGCCGGCTACGTCGTGACCGGCAACTTTGCCAACAAGGCGTACAAAGAGGCCGCCAAGTACGGCGAGGCCGTGCTGCTCGCGAGCTCCGAGGACACCAACTTCGACCGCATTCCCGACATGGCCGACATCAACGCGCACATTGCCGCCGAGGCCGCGGGCGACGGGCTCGACTACGTCTACATCTGCCAGAACAACACCATCTTTGGCACCATGTTCCACGAGCTGCCCGATTGCGGCAACGTGCCGCTGGTCGCCGATGTCTCGAGCTGCTTCCTGTCGCAGCCGCTCGACGTTGAGCGCTACGGGCTCATTTACGCCGGCGCGCAGAAAAATGCCGGCGTCGCGGGCGTCACCGTGGTTATCGTGCGCGACGACCTGATCGCCGAAGGCCCCGCCTTTGCGCAGACGCCGCAGTACATGGACCTTAAGACCCAGGCCGCCAAGGGCTCCATGCTCAACACGCCCAACACCTTTGGCATCTACGTGTGCGGCAAGGTGTTCCGTTGGGTTGAGCAGACCGGCGAACTTGCCGCCATGGCCGAGCGCAACTGGGCCAAGGCTAACCTGCTCTATGACCTGCTCGAGAACAGCAAACTATTCCACGGCACCGCGCAGACAGACAGCCGCTCCATCGCCAACGTTACCTTCCGCACCGGTGACGCCGACCTCGACGCCGCCTTTGTTGCAGGCGCGGCAGAGCACCAGATCCAAAACGTCAAGGGCCATCGCCTGGTGGGCGGCATGCGCGCAAGCGTCTACAACGCCGTGACCATGGAAGACGTGCAGGCACTGGCCTCGTACATGAAGGACTTCGAAGTGCAGCATGGTTTGAGTCCGCGATCTAACTAGCCCGCAACCCGCGGGCCAACCAGCCACTTCAAACCACTTGTTTTAGACAAACCTGCTAAGGAGTTTTTTCATGCGTAAGATTAAGACCATCGACGACATTACCAAAGACGGCAAAGTCGAGTTTGGCGAGGGCTACGAGTTTGTGGGCACCGCCGAGGAGGCCGACGCCATCCTGATGCGCTCCACCGACCTGCACGGCTACGAGCTGCCCGAGGGCATTCGCGCCATCGCCCGCTGCGGCGCCGGCGTCAACAACATCCCCGTCGAGGAGTACGCCAAGAAGGGCGTCGTCGTCTTTAACTCCCCCGGCGCCAACAGCAACGCCGTCAAGGAGCTCGTCCTGGGCATGCTGGTGCTTTCGAGCCGCGGCGTAGTGCAGTCGATGAACTGGGTGCGCGACAACGCCGACGACCCCGAGATCCAGGTCGATGCCGAGAAGGCCAAGAAGGCCTTTGTGGGCCGCGAGCTCAAGGGCAAGCGCATCGGCGTCATCGGCCTGGGCAACGTGGGCTCCAAGGTCGCCAACGCCTGCGTCGATCTGGGCATGGACGTCTACGGCTATGATCCGTTCATTTCCGTTGAGCACGCGTGGGTGCTGAGCCGCGAGGTGCAGCGCGTGGGCACGCTCGAGGATCTGTGCCGCGGCTGCGACTACCTCACCGTGCACGTGCCCAGCAAGGCAGACACCATCGGCATGATCAGCACCGAGCAGATTAACCTGCTGGCACCCGACGCCGTGCTCATCAACTACGCGCGCGAAACCATCATTGACGAGGACGCCGTCGACGCTGCCCTGCGCGCGGGCAAGCTGAGCTGGTTTAGCTGCGACTTTGCCACGCCCAAGACCGTCAAGATGCCCAACACGTTTATCACCACGCACTCGGGCGCCGGCACTGGCGAGGCCGAGGCCAACTGCGCCGACATGGCCATCAGCGAGCTCAAGGATTACCTGGAGAACGGTAACATCGCGCACAGCGTCAACTATCCCGCCTGCAGCATGGGCAAGGCGCGCGCCGCGAGCCGCATCGCCTGCCTGCACGCCAACGTGCCCAACATGATCGGCCAGATCACGGCCATTCTCGCCAAGGACAACGCCAACGTGCAGCGTATGACCAACGAGTCCGCTGGCGAGAATGCCTACACCATGTTCGACACCGACGAGCACCTGGACAGCAGCACCATCGAGGCGCTCAAGCAGATTCCATCGATGTATCGCGTGCGCGTGATCAAATAGCGACGGCACCAAGCCTGCCAGGAAGACCATGAAGCCCATTCGGCCCCCGTTTTCACGAAACGGGGGCCTTTTTCGTTGCTCCGGCCGGTTTTGAAAATGCTACCCAGAACAAGTTTTTTCGGATAATAGACAGTCATACCCAAATCACCGAGCACACCTGCTTTGATAAACAGCTTTATCAGGGGCTTTAGCAGGTAAAAATCGATCTCTATATACCACATCCAAGTTGACTGTCGATTTTCCGAAACAACTTGTTCTGGATAGCAATTTTATAGCCCTTCCAAGGCGAAACTGAAGCCTTTTTCGCGCCCAAAACTCTAGCTCGCGCGACCGTTTTCCATCTGCACGACTACATTCCCGCCCAATCGATAAAAATCTCTTCACGAAGCCGCCGTTCAAGCTCCTGCTGCCGCGGCGTCTTGTCTTCCAGCGGCACATCGAGATAGGACGTGATGAGCTCCATCACCACGCGGAAGGCATCGGAGTCGGCCAGCTGGCCATAGGTCATCAAAACGACGGGATATCCCATCGCTTGCAAGGCCGTCGTTCGGTCGGAGTCAGAGATCTTGGATTCTATGGATCCGTGTATGGCTTTACCCTGGCATTCAACCAGACACTCTCGGCTGCCGTCCTTATTTGCCAGCAGGATATCGGCATAGCGCCTATCGAGCCCCGAAATCAGGCGGGCGCCGCGCGTCATACGAATCTCAACGTTATTGGTAAGGCGCAGCCCTTCGCCGCCGCGTAACCTCGAAAGACCAAACAGCATCGATGCCTGGACCTCGAGCGGCGATGCCACCATCCCTGTAATGCATTTCGCGGCACGTGTGAACGATTTAGCGCCGCGGAGCCCCCGGATCTTATCGACGTACTCTGCAAGCTCAGAGAGCTCGATCAAGGGTGGTCGTTTCCACAAGTCCGTTGGATTCCCCGAGACATCCTTTACGTTTTCCCAGCCCAACCGCGCGTCACCCCACTGGTCCCCATATGCCTGCACAAGTGCCGACTTTACCTGAGGCGCAATCTTGCACACGGCAAAGGTGCCGCACATCTCATACATGCACATGATCAGGCGCTCGTTTGAGACCGAGGAAGCTAGGGTCAACAGGGTAAAGAACGGGGACGCGACATCGAGGCCAAACTCTGTCTGTCGCACGGAGCCAAACGGCCTCTCCCCGTTCCAAACATGCCTGACAATGCGATCACCTTTACGTCCGCAGCTGCCCTGCGCCAAAACGTGTAGCGGGGTGCCCAGAAAATGCGCGACGAGTGGATGCTCGCAAAGACGCTCCCTGCGCGGATCGTCCGCAGAATCGGGCAGGTCCGGCATTATCGCCAAGACCTGTGGAGGTATCCGGTGATACCGAAAGGCAGATATGTCGCACAGCATGTCGTCCATAAAGGCTACGTACCCACTGCGCCGTTTGTGAACCCGCACGGACGGCAAACGCGCTGGCTCGGCCTGCGAACGGTAAATGCTGCTGTGCGCACGTCGCGGATCTCTCGGGAGGCTTACAATCGGTTTGGAAAGCAGACTGATTGTGAGGTTGCATATGGTTGATGAGGACTTTGCCTGGCGGCTTACGCAAGGGCTCGTGCGGATCGACAGTTCCGACCCAGGTGCGTATGAGGACGAGATTGAGCGCTATATCAAAGCGTTGGTTGAGGAACGGTTGGCGCAGCTGAGCCATCCGGTGCTCCATGCCGTACAGGTTGAGGAACTCGAGGCGCTGCCCGGGCGCCGCAACCTTATGGTCACCGTGCCGGGACTGAGCGACGAGCCACGGCTCGTCTATATCTGCCATATGGATACCGTTACGCTGGGCGATGGCTGGAACGCGGACATTTCGCCGCTCGGAGCGGTCGTGCGCGACGGCAAGCTCTACGGCCGCGGCTCCTGCGACATGAAGGGCGGACTGGCCTGCGCCATTGCCGCACTGGTCCATACGCTCGAGCGCGTGGCGGCAGTAGGCGAGCTGCCCCGCCGTGGCTTTTCGCTCATCTGCTCGGTCGACGAGGAAGATTTTATGCGCGGCTCAGAAGCCGCAATCGATGCCGGCTGGGTCGGTTCGCGCGAATGGGTGCTGGACACCGAGCCCACCGACGGACAGATCCAGGTGGCACACAAGGGGCGTACGTGGTTCGAGATTGAAATGGCTGGCGTGACGGCGCATGCGAGCCAGCCTTGGAAGGGCGCGGATGCCGTCGCCGCCATGGCCGAGGTCGTGTGTTCGCTTCGTCGCGCGTTTGCGACGCTGCCCGCGCACGATGAGCTGGGGCCTTCGACCATCACGTTTGGCCAAATCGAGGGCGGATATCGCCCCTACGTCGTACCCGACCGCGCCAAAGTCTGGGTCGACATGCGCCTGACCCCGCCGACCGATACGGCCGCCGCGACGCGCATGGTAGAGCAGGCCATCGCCGTCGCCGAAGCCGCCGTTCCCGGTTGCCATGGCAGCTACACCGCGACGGGCGACCGCCCCGCCATCGAGCGCGACCCGAACTCTCCCCTTCTAGCAGCGCTCAAGCGTGCCGCCGATGACGTGACGGACGCGAATACGACCGTCGGCTTCTTTACCGGCTACACCGACACCGCCGTCATTGCCGGCAAGACAGGTAACCGCAATTGCATGAGCTACGGTCCCGGGTCGCTCGCGCTCGCGCACAAGCCCAACGAATATGTGCCCCACGTCGATATCGTTCGTTGTCAGCAGGTGCTAATCGCGCTCGCCGATAACGTGCTCTGGGACGCGAGCGGCCAAGTTGGGGCATAATAAGCCGCGAACAAACCGACTCGTGCGTTAGGACCGCCCATGAAAGCACTTCCGTTTCCCTGCATCCGCCCGGCTCAGGACCGTGTGCTCGAGGCGCTGCCTGCAATGGGCAGTATCCTGAGCGGCAACGATGCTCTGCGCGGAGCCCTTGCCGATGGCCTGATGCTCAAGGACCCGGGTGCGGCGTATTACGTGTACGAATGCTCGGGCGAGCCGGGACGCGTGACGGGTGTCGTGGCGATTTGCCCGACGAGTGTACTTGCGGGCGACAAGAGCGATGCCAGCGCTGACGTGGCCGCTGCTGCGCGCGCGATCGCCGAGCTCAAGGTGCAGCCGCGCCCCGTGTCGCTCGCCTACGAGGCCTCGCCCGTCATGGATATCATCCTGGGCGCCGCCAAAGAGGGCGCGTCGCTCTACGCCGTTACCGACCCCGCGGGCATTACGCACCGCGCGTGGGAGGTCAAGCGCGAGGACGCCGTCGGGGCCATCCGCGCTATGCTCGACCAAGCACCGGAGCCGGCACTGACCGACGACCCCGCCTACGCCGCCGCTCTGACCGGGGCGTCGCAGCTGCTGGCCGATGAGGCCCGTGCCGCCGGAACGTACACCGGCAAGGAGCCGTTCAACTTTACCGTTGCCGTGCTCTTCCCCGCCGCGCAGGTCAGCGGCGCCGCGCCGCAAGTTCCGACAGGTCTGCTCACGCACCAGGTCGCGCGGTTCTAGCAAGACCAGACCGCCCAGCACAATAATCGGCAGCTCAACAAACAGGGGGCGGAGATGCAGCAGGTACATGCATCTCCGCCCCTTTCGCGTCGAGAAGTTATGCCGGCGACCCGTGCCGCCGCGCTCGCGTTATCCGCGCTGCGGACCCGCAGTAGCCACGAGCGGTTCAAGCCCCAGCTCGCTCGCATAATCTTCCTGCGTAAAGACTTCGACCAGCTCAAACGTACCGGCCTCGTCGTCAAACACGAAATGCAACACCGAGCAATTGCCCGGAACGCGGTCGCGCTCGTCTGCCGCCGCACCCTTCACGTGGTCCATGAACTCCTTGATAGCCGAGCCGTGGCTTACCGCGAGCACGCACGTATGGTCCGGACGCTGCATAAGCTCGGTCAACGTCGCCACCATGCGCTCGCGCACCTGCATCTGGCCCTCGCCGCCAAACTGGCGATAGAAGTCGCGCCACGGGCGCTCGGGCATGAGCATCACGCGCTCGGCCTCAAAGTCGCCAAAGAACCACTCACGCAGGCCGTCCAGGCGCTCGTACGCCAAGCCCGGCCACAAGTTGGCGATAGTCTGCTCGGTGCGATGAAGCGTGGAGGTGTAGGCATGATCGGGCTCAATGCCGCGCGCACGTAAAAACATGCCGGCGCGCGCCGCCTGGTCGCAACCCAACTGCGTAAGCGGCGAGTCACTCCACCCCTGAATGATACGCTTGAGGTTGAATATCGTCTGTCCATGACGGACCAGATACAGATCTTTATTCATAGGGGTCCTTTCGTTCGTTACCAATCAAGGAGCGAAAACGCCCCGTCGCAATAGCCAAAATGAAGCACGGCTCCGTTGTCGGGTAGCTCTCCCCTGCCAGTCACATACTCAAGAAACTCCTGGCAGGCTGAGCCGTGGGAAACCGCCAGCACGCAGTCGTGCTGCGGCCTGGCCATGATGCGCGACAGCACCGCGACCATACGCGACTGGAGCTGCACTTCAGACTCGCCACCAAAGGCCACCGGATAATCACCCCAGGGCTGCGGCGGCATATCGCGATTTGATGTGCCCTCCAGCGAGCCCAAATGCCACTCGCGTAGGTCATCGACCAGCTCTATCGAGCAGCCCTCGCCAGCAATTAGCTCAGCCGTACGCCGCGCCCGGCCCAACGGGGAGGAATACACACGGTCAAAGGTCACGCCACGCGCCTCAAACGCCGCGCGCGTCGCCAGCGCCTGCTCGCGCCCGCGCGCCGTAAGCGGCGAATCGTGCCCACCCTGCAAAATGTTCTGCACGTTGAGCTCAGTCTGCCCATGCCGCACCAAATACAAATCTGTCACACGTCCTCCCCTCGCACCACCGCAAAGGGGACAGGTACCTTTGTGGTGGTTTACCGCCGGATCACACCGCGGTGACGCTCAGCTACACCAGTACGTCGGCAAGCGGGCGCTTGGGTACGTGGTGCACCTGCGCCTCGTCGCGCCAGTAATTAATTGAGCCGTCGGGGTTGGAATCGATCGCATCGATCACCTGCGTCTCGGCCGGAACGCCAAACGCCATGATCAGCTTGAGCTCATACTTGTCGCTATCGAGCCCCATGGCATCGATCGCGTGGGGCGTAAAGGCCTTGAACATGCAGGCAGCCACCTCGGGCGTGGCGCTGCGGGCGGCGAGCATCATCGTCTGCGCGGCAATGCCCGTGTCGACCTCGGTGATGGACGCGGCGGGCTTACCCGGAACAGCGCGCTCGGCAAGAATCGCGATGTAGCCGGTCGGGCGCTCGCCCTCATCGGGACCCGACCAATCCTTGAGCGCACCGGCCCACGCGAGCTCATCAAATACGCGCGCGCAGTCCTCGGCACCGCTCACCACATGAAAACGCAGGCGCTGAGCATTGGCGCCACAGGGAGCCAGATGCGCAAGCTCCGCCAGCTCGAGCAAAAACTCGCGCGGCACGCGCATGGACTCGTCAAATCGACGGCACGTGCGGGCGCGGCGAACCAGCGCGTCAAACGTGTCCAGGCCAAGCTTTTCGCAACCCTGCTTCGCCATCGACTCGGCGCTTACCGGCGCCGCGGGAACTGTTTCGTTCATAGGACCCCCCAATAAAAGCCAATTGTCCTTAAGAAAATCTAACCTAAAACGTAGGCAATAACGAACAGAGCCGCAATGTTCTACACCTGTTGAATATCCCACATCCAAGCGGGAACAAAGATAACAATTCGGGAAGGTGAGGCTCCCATTCGCCCTTCCCGCCCCACGCGACGGCGCCCTTGGGCGATACTGGTTGCAAGAGCTACGGCTTACGCCGCACGGAAAGGAGACATCATGGGCATCTTTAAGAACGATGACAAGCAATCGAGCGCATTTGGATTTGACGAGAAAAGCATGGCAGGCAAGGCCGTCAAGGCCGTGCGCTGGATTTACGCCATCACGGGCATCTTGGCGCTCGTCGCCGGCATCGCACTGCTGTTTGCGCCCGCCAAGTCCCTCGTCTTCCTAACGACCGTCTTGGGCTTCTACTTTGTGATCACGGCCGCGATCAGGCTGTTTACCGCTGTTTTCGAGCCGCTGTTGCCCACCGGCTGGCGCGTTACGAGCATCATCTCCAACCTGCTCATCATTCTGGGCGGCGTCATAATCCTGCGCAATCAGGCCTTCTCGACCGCAACGCTCACCACGCTCGTGGTGGTCGTCGCCGGCTTTGGCTGGATTGTCGAGGGCGTCATGTCGATTCTGGAGTCCGAGCTTTCGTCTAACCGCGCCCTCGCCATCCTGAGCGGCGCGCTCTCCATCATCGCGGGCATGTTCGTGTTTATCTATCCGCTGTGGTCGGCCAAGATGCTCGTCATCTTTAGCGGCGCCGCGCTGCTGGTGTTTGGCGTGACGCTGATTGTTCGCGCCATTCAGTTTGGCAAACTGGTGCACTAGATGCCAAAGACGCTTTTTATTGATGCCGACGCCTGCCCGGTCACGCGCGAGTCGATTGACTGCGCACGGAGGGCAGGCGTCGCCGTCGTTATCGCCGGCAACAGCACGCAGAACCTGGAACGCCACATTCGCCGCGACGATCCGCGCGACGCCGAGCACGCGCGTCGGGGCTTTTGGGTCACGACGCTCGATGTGAGCGTGGGAGCCGATAGCGCCGACTTTGCCATTGTCGAGCGTCTGCAGGCAGGCGATGTGGTCGTGACGCAGGACATTGGCCTGGCGAGCATGGTGCTCGGCCGCGATGCCGCCGCCATTGGCGTGCGCGGGCGCGTCTACGATAAGGCGACCATCGACATGCAACTGTTTATTCGCCACGAGGAAAAGAAGGTGCGCCGCGCCGGGGGACGCACCCGCGGTCCGGCAGCCTTCACCAGCGAGGACCGGGCCCGCTTTAAACACAACCTCACCGAGCTGCTGCGCTAACCAAGGCAGATTTTTGGGACATGCCTAAAAATCTGCCTTTTTGTTTTGGGCGGTGTGGACGCTCAGGATCCATGGCTTAACAAAAAACGGGCTTCAAAATGCCATGCATCGCCGCACTGCGCAGGCGCCGAGCATGGCTATTTTGAAGCCCGTTTTGCTAGGCCTACTTAGAGGCCAACGGCGGAGAGAACGAGTCCCCAACCGGCGCCGATGACGTACATCATGACCAGAAACAGGGCGTTTTCGCGGGCACTGCGATTGGTGCGGAACAGCACCAGGTAGCCCACGCCAGCGGAAATGAGCGTGCCGGCGAGCATCGGCGCCAGCTGCAGCGCACCTTCGAGGTACAACTGCGTAATAACGACGCTGGCAGAGCAGTTGGGGATCAAACCGACAAGCGCCGAGCCCAGGACGGCGAGCGTCTCATTGCCGCGCAGGAACTGCTCGATTGCGGACTCGCCAAAGGTCTCAAGGACGGCGACCAGAATCAACGTCACCAGAAAAATGAATGCCGAGACCTGCACGGTGTGCGAGACCGCGCTGCGGATGATCGACAGAACGGGCGCGCCCTCGTGGGAGTAGCTGTGGTCGTGGCCGTGGTGGTGCTCGCGCTCGTCCGCGTGACCATGATCGTGGCCGTGTCCGTGGTGGGGTTCGTCCTCGTCTTCATCGCAGCCGCAATGGTCGCGCTCACACAGCTCGTGGATGTGATCGGCGCTCACGCCCGCCTCGGCCACCTCATCAATGATGTCGCCACCGCTGTGGTCATCGTGCGCGCAGTTCACGTGTGCCGGATTGACCGCGGTCCCCAGCACGGTGCGACGAATCGCCGTATGCGCGCGGACGTTGCGGCGCAACCCGCGAACGGCGGCGTCCACGATAAAGCCCGTGACCAGCGCGATCAGAGCCTTCGAAGCCAGAAGCATCGCCATGGTCTGCACGGGAACCTGCTCGGCAAGCAACAGCGGCAGCATCTCGTCTGAGGTCGAGAGGAAAACCGCAACCAGCGTGCCCAGCGTCACGACGCGGCCGGCGTACAGTGTCGCCGCCATGGCCGAAAACCCGCACTGTGGCACCATGCCCAGCAACGAGCCCACCACGGGGCCGGCGGCGCCCGCGCGTTTGATAGCGCCGTTGACGCGGTCGCCCGCCACATGCTCCAGCGTCTCGAGGGCAAGATACGTCACCAACAAAAACGGCACCAGGGACAGCGTGTCCTTGCCGGCGTCGAGCAGAATATCAATCAGTAAATCCATGACGGATGGAACCTTTCGTGTCTTTCGGCAACATTGTAAAAGTCCTAGCGGTCAACTAGGGTATTGTAGTTGTCCCGGGCGCGGTGCCAATAGTTGCCCATGGTAAACTATCATCTCGCCACAACTCAGTAACCCCGAGCCGCGCGACGCGGCCCGTCCAAGGAGCAGCATATGAATGTTTCGCAAGCACTCGAATACGAGCGCCAGCCGTTTATCCCCATGTTTATCTACGGCGATCACGGCGCCATGGAGTCCGAGCGCCAGAAGGGCGAGGAGGCCCTCAAGGTGCTCGAGACCGAGTACTTTACCGCCGAGGGCGACCCAGGCTTCGACTTTGCCACCGTGCGCGACCTGGCCGACCGCAACCGCGACCTGTGCGACCAGATTGGCGAGGCGCGCCTGCGCAACGTGACGCCCGCGACGCTCTCGCGCGGCCTGTCCGACGCCGACACCTGCGCGGCCATCGGCAAGATGCAAAAGCGCACCGCCGCGTCCGTTATGCGCGAGATCCGCGGTGACCGCGACGCACTCGGCGTGGCCTATGCCCGCAAGCCCATCCAAGGCACGGTGCTGGGCATCGACATCGAGACCACCGGTCGCGCGCCCGAGCGCGGCTACATCATCAACGTGGGCTGGGAGATCATGGATCTCACCAGCGACGCCGTGCCGCATGACGCCGAGGCACACTACTGCGGCCTGCCCGACATCTACCGCGGCGAGGATGTGCCGCTATCGAACATCCATCACATCACCTGGGACGACATCGACGGCAAAAAGCCGTTCCGCGAGAACAAGGAGCTGCAGAAGCAGCTGCTCAAGCTCATGAAGAAGTACCCGTATATGGCGCACAATGCCGCCTTCGAGGACAGCTGGTTCAAAATTCATCTGGACGGTTACGCTGAGGCACGCCGCGCAGGCAAGATCATCGTCATCGACTCGCGCCAAATCTGCCGCAGCCTGGACGCCGACGTGCGCTCGCTCCCCCGCGAGTCCGCGCCCGCTGCGCTCGAAAACTGGGCGCGCCGCCGTGGCACCCTCGCCGCCGACGCCAACGAGCAGCACCTGGGCCTCGACGACACCGACCTCATGCTCCGTACCGTCCAGGCAGAGTTCAACCTCAAGAACCTGTTTGCGAAATAACAACGCCTGCGACAAACACTGCTTGCTCACGAGCGGCTTCGCAGCGGGAAACCCCGCAGCGGGGCCGCCCCACGTTCCATAAGCAGGCCCGCTCTTCACAAATTCTGAACCCTATTATTTAACTATTTCGGCACTTTCCCGACACGTGATTTGTGTTCTGATTGCGATACATCGATATCAAATGTGCAGCAATTGAGTATTTATATGCTATAGCCGAGCTGCGAAAACATTAATTTTTAGGGCGTATCAACCCATAATCGCGTCAAGCTTTTGGACAGCATTTGGTTAGACCGCTAAAACGGCTTTCCCACTCAGCGCCATCAACACGGCATTAGCTGACACGATATATACCATGAGTATCGTATTGTCACATACCACTGCAAAAGCGGTCTACCAAGCCGCGCATTCGGTGTCTGCGAAAGACATCGAGTCCTGCAGCTCTGCCGCAATATACGAATCATGCCCCAGCGGAGCACTCCTCGACGCAGCCGCAGAATGGCTTGCCAAACATGATGTTGCCCTCGACGCAAATGATTGCCTCGAGGTAATGGTGTTTGATCGCAGGAACGCGCGTTACGCGATGGACTGTCGATGCCACGTTTCGTCAAAGCGATTCTCATGCTCGCGTTTTATAGAGCTAGAAGATGACATCTACATTGTTGGCGTTGAGCTTTGTGCACTTCAGGCCGCCACCTATCTCCCTTTTCGCGAACTAGTGGAGTACTACTTTGAACTGTGCGGCGCTTATTCCCTAGGACCCGGCTCTTCCACCTCCTATACCGAGCGTTTCGCGCTTACCTCGACCGAGAGGCTAAAGCAGTTCTTTAATTCCATTACCAGATGCGACGGTTTGGCCCTTGCCCGAAAGGCGATTCAATGTGTACGCGATGGATGCCGGTCTCCCATGGAAACGGCCTTTGCCATGATGCTTACGTTGCCCAAAAGCGAAGGAGGGCTTGGCATTAAAGGAATTGAGACCGACTACGAGGTGAAGGTCACCGCCGCCGCAAAAAATCTCACGAGACGCAAAAAGTTCTTTATGGATGTATATCTGAAGAAATCTCGAACAGATATTGAATACAACGGGTTTTATCACGACGCTGAAGAAGACCGCGCCATCGACGAAGAACGCAAGAACGCACTTGCGTCCATGGGCTACGGAATCATCACCGTCAGCCGTTATTCCTTTATGCATGCCAGCTCTTTCGTTAGGGTCATGGCGGCAATCCAACGAAAAGAAGGTATACGCCCCTCGCGTCTGCCAAAAGACTTTCAAATCATGCAAGAGGACCTGAGACTGTTTGTGCTCAGAAGGTTTATTGAGGAGAAGAAACGAATCCAGGAGGAGTTTCGCCAGGATTCCGAAGAGCGTCAACGAATCGACCTCGAAAAAGCAATGTTCGAAGGCATCACGTTGGATGATCCGACGATTAACGAAGCGCCGGTAATCGATGGCATGCAGACTGCCGAACCCGACAGCCCATCACTCAACCAAACAAGCAGCTTCACGCCCGAGGGCAGGGTCTTCGGGGCCGGAAACTAGGCTGACTAACAAGGTGGGTACCCTAGCGGCGTGCAAAATTGCGAGTATTCAGCTGAGCCGGGTGTCCATCACCCTCGAACGGATCCAAAAGTGAAGCGAAATCACTCTTGCGTGAGAACGTTAGGCAACATTTGAGGAAGAACTCATCGGTTTACCACCCTAAGATAACTCTTTAACTGCATTATTTGGCCTGCGATAAATTAACAGACCCCCTATCGTTGCAGAATACTCCATTTTTTGCACGGCGCAGGGGCACCCACCCCGGTATCACCTATCAAAACCGCTTAGTCCGGGATCTCGTCCGCTTTTCCTCATCATTTTGTACGACGGATTGCCTAAACGATATTGACATATGAACATGCGCTCATATACTCGGAAGTAAGTTATATGAGCGCATGTTCATATGAAAGGATATTGCAATGAGCATCCGCGTTGATGAAACGAAACCCGACATCGAGGCCACCGAACCCGCGATCCCCACCACCTGCTCGCCCGAGGACCTTCCCGACGAGGAGCTGCTGTACGATCTGGCCGACCTGTTCAAGGTCTTCAGCGACACCACACGCATCAAGATTCTCTATGCCCTCATGGGCCGCGAGCTCTGCGTGGCCGACATCGCTGAGGCGACCGCAACCTCGCAGTCGGCAGTATCGCACCAGCTGCGCACGCTTAAGCAGTCGCACCTGGTCAAGTTCCGCCGCGACGGCCGCAACATCCTCTACTCACTTGCCGACGATCACGTCTACACCATGCTCAACCAGGGCATGAGCCATATCTGCGAATAGCAACCAACCACGGTACCAGCGCGGCCTGCACCCAAGCCGCAAAACAGGGAAAGGAACCCACCATGAAAAAGCAGTTTAAGCTCGACGAGATCGACTGCGCCAACTGCGCGCGCGAGCTTCAGGACGAGCTGGCCAAGCTCGAGGGCGTCAAATCCGTATCCGTCAACTTTATGACCCAGAAGCTGACGCTCGAGGCCGATGACGCCGAGTTCGACGAGGTGCTCAACCGCGTTGTAGAGTTTACGGCCGACGCCGAGCCGGACTGCGAGATCATTCGCTAGCCCAGGTTTACGCCAACCTGCAAGGCCGCGCTTGTCGCGGCCTTTGCTCGCGAAATTACATGAGCGAGTGTTCATACATTCAAATGGGAGGATACGAGTCATGGCCACCGCCGACCCCAAAAAGAAAAAGAAGAAGCGCAAGAAAAAAGAGTCGCTCGAGCATAAGCGTAACCGCATCCTGGTAGCGCTGGGCATTTTTGTCGTGGTGTACGCCCTCGATGAGCTCGGCACCCTCACCGCCGCATTCGGCACCCCGGGCAACATCTACGCCAGCTTTGTGCTGTTCCTCGTGCCGTTTTTGATTGCCGGCTACGACGTACTGCAAAAGGCATTCAATAATATCCGCCGCGGCAAGGCCTTCGACGAGAGCTTCCTTATGGCAGTCGCAACCATCGGCGCGTTTGCCATGGTGCTCTTCCCCGATACCGACCCGCACATGGCCGAAGGCGCCGCCGTCATGTTGTTCTACCAGGTCGGCGAGCTGTTCCAGGCATACGCCGTGGGCAAGAGCCGCAAGTCGATCAGTGCCATGATGGACATCGCGCCCGACTACGCTAACGTCGAACAAGCCGACGGCACACTCGAACAGGTCTTTCCCGATGACATCGCCGTCGGCACCGTGATCGTGGTCAAGCCCGGCGAGCGCGTGCCTATCGACGGCGTCATCGTCGAGGGCGAAACCCAACTCGACACCGCCGCGCTCACGGGCGAGTCAGTCCCCCGCCCCGCCAAGACCGGCGACGATATCATCAGCGGTTGCATCAACATGACGGGCCTCATCCACGTGCGCACCACCAAGCCGTTTGGCGAGTCCACCGTCGCGCGCGTCCTGGAGCTCGTGGAGAATGCCAGCGAAAAGAAGGCGCGCACCGAGAACTTCATCACGCGCTTTGCCCGCGTCTACACCCCCGCCGTCACCGGCGCGGCCGCGGTGCTCGCGCTTGGCGGCGGCTTGGTCACCGGTGCTTGGTCCGATTGGATCCTGCGCGGCCTGACCTTCCTGGTCGTCAGCTGCCCGTGCGCCCTCGTGATCAGCGTACCGTTGAGCTTTTTTGGCGGCATCGGCGGCGCGTCCAAGCTGGGCGTTCTCATCAAGGGTTCTAACTACCTCGAGACGCTCGCCGACGTGGACACCGTCGTCTTCGACAAAACCGGCACGCTCACCAACGGCACGTTCTCGGTCGTCGCGGTGCACCCCGAGGCTGGCTATAACGAGCAATCGTTGCTTGAAGTCGCAGCCCTCGCCGAGTCATTCTCCGATCACCCCATCGCGCAGTCCGTGCGCGACGCCTACCAGGGCGAGGTCGACCCCAAGCGCGTGAGCGACTCCGCCAACGACGCGGGCCACGGCGTGACGGCAACCATCGACGGCAAGCACGTCGTCGTTGGCAACGCCAAGATGCTCGCCGCGGCCGGCGTTGAAGCACCGGACTGTGAGGTTGTCGGCACGATCCTTCACGTGCTCGTTGACGGCGTGTACGCCGGCCACATCGTGATTGCAGACACCGTTAAGGCCGATGCGGAGCAAACGATTCGCGACCTGCATGCCGCCGGTATCAACCGCACCGTCATGCTCACGGGCGACCGCGAGGAGGTTGCAGCGTCTGTGGCCAAGCAACTCGGTCTCGACGAGTTCCACGCGCAGCTCCTGCCGGGCGACAAGGTCGAGCGCGTTGAGGCGCTACTCGCGGCCAAAAGTGGCAAGGGCAAGCTCGCCTTTGTCGGCGACGGTATCAACGACGCTCCTGTGCTTACGCGCGCCGATGTGGGCATTGCCATGGGCGCCATGGGCTCCGACGCCGCGATCGAGGCCGCCGACGTGGTGCTGATGGACGACAAGCCGTCCAACATTTCCCGCGCGATCCGCGTGGCGCGCAAGACCATGTCGATTGTTTGGCAGAACATAATCTTTGCGCTGGGCATTAAGCTGCTGATCCTTGTGCTGGCAGCGCTGGGTATCGCCAATATGTGGCTTGCCGTCTTTGGCGACGTAGGCGTGGCGATCATCGCTATCCTGAACGCCATGCGCGCGATGGGTGTCAAGAACCTGTAGCGCCTGTGGTCCCTCCGGCCGGGACCGGGCTTGGTTTTGAAAACGTCCTCGACCAATGAAGTGCCCCCGTTCTGCTCCTTCGGAGCTACGAACGGGGGCACTTCTGGTCTGCGGAATGTTTTCAAAACCAAGCCCGGCCCCGGCCTGCGGTGACGTTGCTGACGGTTCTTGGGCATCGCTTGCTGGCGGGGTTCCTTGGCTGAGTTAGACTTGGTTGGTAGGGCCTCCTGTCCCGGTCGCTGGTTCGCGCTTTGCGCGAACGGCGCGCTACTGGGGGAAGGTTAGTCGGTCATTGTTGGGGCCGATGTGCCGTCCCGGCCCAGCATTGCCCTTAGCTTCTCAAAGCTTTCCTCGCTCAGGCAGTGCTCCATGTGACACCCCTCTTGCGAGGCAACCTCTTCCGAAACGCCTGCGTCCTCGAGCAGCCCAACAAAAAAGCAATGGCGCTCCCACATTTGGCGAGCGACCTCCAGGCCACGCTCCGTCAGATGAACGTCGCGTTTACCCATTTCGACATAGCCGTTGTTCTCCAGCGTCGCCATGGCTTTAGAGACGCTCGCCTTGGTTACGCCCAGGTATTCGGCAACGTCAATCGAGCGAACGACGCCCTGGCGCTCCGAGAGCACATAAATAGATTCGAGATAGTCTTCTCCGGATTCACGTAGGGCCATGGGCCGCCTTTCGCGATGGCTTCTAGTTAGCCTTTGGATACTTTTGCTTGATTTACTTTACCGCAAAAGTTGCCCGTGTCTTACTAAATTGTTCAGAAAGTTAACCATGTTTCACAAAACATGGTCATTGGGGACGTTCTTAAACGACTAGTTGTCGGGGACAGTCTTTGCCGATTGGCCGACTCGCCGGCCGGGTTGGCAAGGGTGTCCCCAACTGCCGGCAGAAAAGGAACGTCCCCGAGTGCCGAATCCGCAGCTAAACAAGCCCAAAGTGCTTGGCGGCGTTGTAAATGCCGTCGTCGTCTACGACGGTCGTAACGTAGGTCGCCGCGGCCTTCACGGTATCCTGCGCGTTGCCCATGGCCACACTTGTGCCCACGGCCGAGAACATCGACAGGTCGTTCTCGCCATCGCCAAAGGCGATCGCCTCGCTCGCGTCGATGCCCAAGCGCTCCAGCGTCGCCGCCACGCCCAGGTCCTTGCCGCCGTTAGCGGGAATAATATCGCAGAACAGATCGCACCAGCGCGTGGTGAGCGAATGCGACACGGCATCAGTCACGATATGCTCGTCGGCCGGGTCCACAAAGGCGCAGAACTGGTAGACCGGTGCGTCAAAGGCGCGCTCAAACGGCTCCTCGTGGTAGACGATTCCCGCGTTGCTACCGGCCGTCACCACGCGCTCGGACAGGCGGTTCACAAACGAATTCTCGCCCTGCATGCACAGCGAGTCGTAACGCCCCTGAGCCACCTGGTCCACGATCACCGCAACATCGTCCGGATCGATCGGGCAGCTGCGGTAAACACCACTGGCATCAAAGCAATGCTGACCCGAAAGCGTAATGTACGCATCCCAGCCAAGGTCGAACAGCCAGTCCGGCATCTGGTAGGTCGGACGGCCCGTAGCGATCACGCACGCAATCCCCTGCTCGTGAAAGCTGTCGAGCACCTGCTGCGCCGACGCCGGAATCCGGTGGGTCTTAAAGCTCAGCAGCGTGCCGTCGATATCGAAAAACGCGGCCCCGATCATCCTCGTCTACTCCTCGCCCTCGAGCTTTTCGCTCGCCTCGAGCCACGCCATCTCCAGCTCGTCCATGGCGGCGTGGGCCTCGTCGATCTTTGCCTGCTGCTCGCCCAGCGCCGTGTAGTTGGTGGGATCGACCTGGGCCATGGCGGCCTCGGCCTCCTCCACGCGAGCGCGCTGCGTCTCCATCTTGCGCTCGAGCGAACTCACCTCGCGGCGAAGCTTCTGGCGTTCGGCGTTGGAAAGGCCATTGGGCTGCCCGCTCGTCTTGGGCTTTTCGGCCGCAACCGCTGCGGCGCCGGTGTCGAACGTGCCGGTCTTGGCGCTCGGCGCGCCCACGGGCTCGCCCTCGGCGGTGGCGTTGCACAGGCGCAGGTACTGATCCACGCCGCCGGGCATATGCGTCAGGTGGCCGTCGAGCAGCGCCCACTGCTGGTCGGTCACGCGCTCCATGAGGAAACGGTCGTGCGTCACTAGGATCAGCGTGCCAGGCCAGCCGTCGAGCAGATCCTCGACAATCGCCAGCATGTCGGTATCGAGGTCGTTGCCGGGCTCGTCCAGGATGAGCACGTTGGGCTCGTCCAGGATTGTCAGCAGCAGCGACAGGCGACGGCGCTGGCCGCCCGAAAGATCGCCGATGCGGCTCCAGAGCTGCTGCGTCGTAAAGCCCAGACGCTCGCAGAGCTTCTCGGGCGAAGTCTCCTTGCCGTCGATGACGTAGTACTTCTTATAGTTGCTGAGCACCTCGCGGATCGTGTCGCCCATGTAGGGCTCGAGCTCTTCGAGCTGCTGCGACAGCACGCCAAAGCGCACCGTCTGGCCAATCTTCACGCGACCGCGCAGGGGCGCGATCTTGCCCTGGATCACGTCGAGCAGCGTCGACTTGCCGGCGCCGTTCTCGCCCAAAAGACCATAGCGGTCGCCCGCGCCGATGAGCCAGGTCACATCGGTGAGCACCTGTTTGGACGTGCCATCGGCATCCGCATAGCCGGCGTCCACGTCGACCACATCGATAACCTGCTTGCCCAGGCGGCTCACGGCCAGGCGCTTGAGCTCCAGCTCGTCACGCACGGGCGGCACGTCGGCGATCAGCTCGCGAGCGGCATCCACGCGAAACTTGGGCTTGGTGGAACGGGCCTGGGCGCCGCGGCTCAGCCACGCGAGCTCCTTGCGCGCCATGTTGCGGCGGCGCTCCTCGGTGACGGCGGCCATGCGGTCGCGCTCCACGCGCTGCAGGATGTATGCCGAGTAGCCGCCCTCGAAGGGATCGACCTGGCCGTCGTGGACCTCCCACATGCTGGTGCAGACCTCGTCCAAGAACCAGCGATCGTGCGTGACCACGAGCATCGCGCCCTGACCGCGCTGCCAGCGGGCCTTTAAGTGACGCGCAAGCCAGTTGATGGTACGCATGTCCAGGTGGTTGGTGGGCTCGTCGAGCATGAGCACGTCGTAGTCGCCGATCAGCAGGCGCGCGAGGTCCACGCGACGGCGCTGGCCGCCCGAAAGCTCGCCCACTGTGCCTTCCCAGGGCACATCGCTGATGAGGCCGGCCAGAATCTGGCGCGTACGCGGACTCGACGCCCACTCATACTCGGGCGCGTCGCCCACGACGGCATGATGCACGGTGTCGGTATCGACCAGGTTGTCCTTTTGGCCGAGCAGACCGATCGTCGTGCCGCGGCGGTGCGTCACGCGGCCGTCGTCGGGTTCCAGCGTGCCGGCGAGTACACTCAGCAGCGTCGACTTGCCGTCGCCGTTTTTACCGACGATACCAATGCGGTCGCCCTCGCCCACGCCGAGCGTCACACTATCGAAAATATGCTTGGTGGGAAACTCTAGGCTGATGGAATCGCATCCCAAAAGAATCGCCATATGCCCTGCTCCTTCGTAGAAATTCAACGTTGTCCATGATAGCAGCGAGCCCCACCCCAAACCACCACGAAGGTGCCTGTCCCCTTTGTGGTGGTCGTTTCGGTCGCAGAGCAAAAAGGCGGGCCATCTCGCAAAAGAGATGACCCGCCTCTCCAATCAGTCCCACGACAACCGTGGCCGCCGCGGGCCTCAAGCATGTTCCGGACTAGGAGAACATGCCGGTGAGGTAATCATTCAGCCGCTTATCCTTGGGCCGCTGGAAAATCTCGTCGGTCTCGTCGTACTCGACCATATCGCCCATGTAGAAGAACGCCGTGCGGTTGGACACACGCGACGCCTGCTCCATGTTGTGCGTCACGATGACGATGGCGCGGTCGGCCACGATCGACGACATCAGGTCCTCGATCGCCAGCGTCGAGATGGGGTCGAGCGCCGAGCAGGGCTCGTCAAACAGGATCACATCGGGGTTGAGCGCGAGCGTGCGCGCAATGCACAGACGCTGTTGCTGGCCGCCCGAAAGCGCGTAGGCGCTCTTGTCGAGCTTGTCCTTGACCTCGTCCCACAGCGCCGCGCCGCGCAGACTCTCCTCGACCATGCGGTCGAGCTCGTCACGGTCGGTGATGCCGTGGCGCTTGGGCGCAAACGTGATGTTGTCGCGAATGGACTTGCGGAACGGATTGGGCTGCTGAAACACCATGCCAATAGACCGACGCAGCTCGTAGGTGTTCTCGGTCTTGGTGTTCACGTTGCGCCCGCGGTAGTTGATCTCACCCTCCACGCGGCAACCGCGAATCTCGCGATTCATTAGGTTGAGGCTACGCAAAAAGGTCGACTTGCCACAGCCCGAAGGCCCGATGAGCGCCGTGATCTCACCCTTGTGGAAGTCGAGCGACGTATTGTGCAGCGCATGGTGGTCGCCATAGTACACGTTGACGTCCTTGGTGGAGACCACGACCTCGTCGCTCACGGCCTTGCCGCTCACGCGAACACGTTTCTCGCTCTCCCCCACGCTCGACAAAAAGTCCTGGGTGTCGGACGATACCGCCTCGGTTGCGGGCGTCGCATTCATCTCGCTCATTCGGCCGTCATCCTCCTTGCCAGTTGCTTGCCTACGATACGGGCGACTACGTTAAACAGCAGCACGCAAATCATCAGCAGTGCCGCGGTGCCCCAGACGATCTGCTGGGCCTCGGGGCTGCCCTCGCCATAGATCTTGTAGATGTGCACGGCCAGCGACTCGCCGGGACGGAACACGTTCCAGGCGCAGGTGGGGCTCGACAGGTTAAAGCTCAAGAAGTTCAGGCGAACCGGCGAGCTCATGCCCGAGGTAAAGAGCAGCGCCGCGGCCTCGCCAAACACGCGGCCGGCCGAAAGCACGATGCCGGTCACGATGGCGGGCATGGCCTCGGGAATCAGGATGTGCAGTGTGGCCTCCCAGCGAGTGAGGCCCATGGCCAGGCACGCATCGCGCTGGGCCTGCGGCACGTCCTCGAGCGCCTGCTGAATCACGCGCACCAGGATGGGGATGTTGAACATGGTGAGCGCGACGGCGCCGGAGATGATGGAGTACTTCCAGCCCAGCTGCACCGAGAACACCAGAAAGCCGAACATGCCTACGACAATGGAGGGCAGCGAAGACAACGTCTCGATGGCGGTGGAGGCGATGTCGCGGATGGGGCCGTCCGGCGCGTACTCGACCAGGAAGACCGCGCCGCCCAGGCTGATGGGCACCGAGATACCTAAGGTGATCAGCAGTAGGTAGAACGAGTCGAACAGCTGGTAGAGCACGCCGCCCTGCGTTCCGTTGGCGCGTGCGGGCTGCGTGAGAAATCCCGGCTGGAACAGCGTCGAGATGCCCTCGAACAGAATATAGGCCACCATGGAGACGACGATGAGCATGACGATGGCGACGATTGCCGTCAGCACGCCCGTGGCGATGCGGTCCTGCTTTTGGACACGCCCGAGTCTCGCCTCGTCGATAAGGATGCGCGTGCTAGCCACGAGCCTTCGCCCCCTTGCGGCCAATGAGATGGATGATCAGGATAAAGATGAGACTCATGCCCATCAGCAGCAGGCCGAGCGCCCACAAGACGTCGTCCTGGGCCGAACCCTCGGCATAGACCGCCATGGACGTGGTAAGCGTGGTGGTGATGGTGGACGCAGGCGACAGCAGCGACGTCGGCATGGCCTCGATGCCGCCGATAACCATGCGCACGGCGAGCGTCTCGCCAAAGGCGCGGGTCATGCCAAGGATGACTGCGGTCATGAGCGATGGCATAGCGCTCTTGAGCACCACGTGCCAGATGGTCTGCCAGCGGGTGTAGCCCAGCGCGAGCGAGCCCTGACGGTAGCTATCGGGCACGGCGCGCAGGCCGTCGACCGAAAGCGTAGTCATCGTCGGCAGAATCATGACGGCCAGTACGATGGCGCCGGGCAAGATGCCCAGACCCGTGCTCACGTGGAAAACGCTCTTCATAAGGCCGACGACCACGTGAAAGCCGATCAGGCCAAAGACGACCGAGGGAATGCCGGTCAAAAGCTCAATAAGCGGCTGAAAGACCTTGGAGCCAAACTTAGGGCTAATCTCGACCGCAAAGATGGCAGAGCCGATGGCGATGGGCAGCGCGATGAGCGTGGAGAGCACCATGACCGCAAACGAGGTGATGATCAGAGGCAGGGCGCCGGTATAGGGCAGGCCGTTTTCGGCCGTGTTGGCCAGGTCCCACTTGGTGCCGGTGAAGAACTCGACGACCGAAACGCCGTCCTTAACAAATGCCGAGAGGCCCTTTTGGGCGACCATAAAGATGAGCGCGGCAACGACAAGCGTCACGAGCGCTACGCACGCGCCCGTGACGCCCAGGCCTACGTTCTCAAGGTCGCGCTTTGGCAGCTGTTTTGCCATTGCAAACCTTTCCGGGGCGATTACTTATTTAGCGGAGACCTTGCCGCTGGCGTCCTTGACGACCTTCATGGCAGAGACGGGAATGAAGCCCTGCTCCTCGACGAGCTTGCCCTGGACGTCGTCGGAAAGCATGAACTCCAGGAAGGCCTTGGTGGCCTCGTCGGCGTCCTTCGCGCAGTACATGTGCTCGGTAGCCCAAATCTTAAAGGAATCGTCGGTGACGTTTGCGCTCTTGGGCTCCACGCCCTCGACCTTGATGGCATTGAACTTGGAGTCATCGAAGTGCGAGAAGTCCAGGTAAGAGATGGCGTTGTCGGTGCTGCCCATCTGAGTCTGGACGTCACCGGACTTGTCGAGCTCGGCGTCGCCCTTAAAGTCGACGGCCTCGTCGCCAAAGACGGCAGCCTCGAAGGTGGCGCGGGTACCGGAGCCTGCCTTGCGGTTGAGGACGACGATGGTAGCGTCGTCGCCGCCGACCTCCTTCCAGTTGGTGATCTGGCCGGAGAAGATGCCCTTGAGCTGCTCGAGGGACAGGTCATCGACCTTGACGTTCTTGGAGACGACGGGGCCCATGCCCACGACGGCGACCTCGTGGTCGACGAGGTTCTTGACCTGATCGGCCTCGAGCTTGGTCTCGGCGAAGACGTCGGAGTTACCGATGGTGACGGTGCCGGCGGCGACAGCGGTCAGGCCCTTGCCCGAACCGTTGCCCGAGCCGGAGATGGAGACGTCCGGGTTGGCGTCCATGAACTTCTCGGCAGCAGCCTCGACGAGAGCCTGGAACGAGGAGGCGCCGTCGTAGGTCACCTCGCCGGAGACGGACTCGGCAGCGGCAGCGGCACTGCCCTTGTCGGCGGCGTCGGATGCGCCTGCGCCGCCGCAACCAACGAGACCGAGTCCGACGATGCTGGCAAGGCCACCAGCGAGGCCGAGGAACTGACGACGAGAATAAGCCTGATCGAGCATGATCTTCCTTTCATACATGCGAATCGCGGGCACCCTGCCCGCTTTGCTGTTTGGAAAGATACGGCCCCGATCGTGCGACAACCGCGCCAGCTGCGGTTTCTTACGGGTATTTGATAGACCCTTACCGCAAGCGCGGCATGTCCTTTACAAACGAATAACAATCCCCCACCCAAGCATGGTGCGTCTTTTACACCGAAGAATCGTTGGCCCAAACTAGCCGTTGGGGACAGTCATCGCCAGCGGTTGCCCCCTCGGTGCCGCCGCCCGTCACTTCCCATTGCGCCGCCTGGTCTTCCGCGCCCGTCGCTTGCTGCTGCGTCGCGTCCGCCTGCCCGCCATGTGAGTCCTCCTTCACGAGAACCGCCTTTCCGCTCTATCGGCAGACACAAAAGAAGCCCGTCTATCTGCTCGATACGATCAGATAGGCGGGCGCCACAAAGTCAGACGAGCAACAGAACTCCATTGCAGCCGCGCTCGAACAAATATGAGCCGTTGGTTTACGAGCGCCGAACTCTCGGAGCGTTCTTCAGTCATCATGGTAAGATTCCCATCGGAGGTAAAGATGGAGACCATGCAGCTTGACGACACAGAACTGAGGGAGACTGCGAAGCAGCTCTATGAGTCGTACTCGACCGTCCTCTCGGAGTCCAAGCTCGCCTCCATCCTCCAAGACGCTCTCGGCGACTTCGCCCCCGTGCTCGATTCCAAATACGCCGCACGGAAGACCATCAACAACTTGGTGATGGGTTACTACCCAAACGAAGCCACCATCAAGGCTAATTTCATCGACAAGGTGCTCTTCCCGCTAAACCCGGCAAACATCTCCATCTTCGAGCTGCCCATCGGCAACAGCCGCGTGGATATGTGCAAGGTCAATGGCCACAGTGCCGCCTACGAGATCAAGACCGACCTCGACACGTTCGACCGGCTCGAAGGCCAGCTGAGCGACTACTTCGACGTGTTCGAGACCGTCTACGTCGTGACGTCCGAGAAGCGCTGGCAGGAGCTCCCGAGCTACGTCCCCGATGCCTGCGGGATTTACTCCTACAGGCAAGACGCAAGGGACGGCTCTTACCACTTCAAGGCGCAGCGCAGGGCCATCAAGAGCACAGACTTGGACTCCGAGAAGCAGCTCATGGTCATGCCCAAGCGCGCCCTCTGCGAGACCTTCGGCATCAGCGGCAAGGGCATGTCAAAACCCGCCATTGTCCAGGAGTGCCTCGCCGAGAACGGCCAAGCCAAAATCAACCGCCTGTTCAAGGCCTACCTCAAGCAGCGTTATGGCGCCTACTGGGAGCACTTCTGCAAAGTGAAGCCGCAGGTTTTCGGCATCGACTACGAATGGTTCTACCGCAACAGGCTAGAGCCGGGGATTGTCTACTGAAACACCCTCGAAGATTCTGACAGCTGCTGTATATAGCGGATAAGCGTGTACTTAATCCACTCGGCGAAGGTGCTCTGCGTGCCTTGGGCGTATTTCTCTGCAACAATGCCAAGGGCAACGCAGTTTCCTTTGGGGTTGAGCGTGGCGTCGGCCAGAATATCAGGGATGATATCCTGGTAGCCGCTCGGGCCGCGATCATAGTCATCGTTCACGAAGGTTTTGAATTCGTTCCTGGAACCATCATAAAGAACGGCAAGGGCACGGCCTTTGTTGGTCCCTCCTTCTGGAAGTTTGTCACGGAGTCCACCATAATCACCGACACCTTGGAAGCCATAGTTTGCAAAGGTGTCAAGGTGTACATTATTGATGATGTTGGCGTAATCCCCATTGGGAAAATCTCTGCCAGTGGCGCTTCGCGCCCTTGGGGAGCAAAGCGCGATGAGCTGCGCAGGGAGATTGAGACGCCGAAGCTGCATACACTCTATTGGCTTCGAGCGAATCGGCTGTTCGTTGAAATCATACAGAAGGAAATCGTCCGCCCGCAGAACCTGTTTGACCGCACTTTCATAGCCCCCAAGGTCATCGATGCGAATCGCAATTTGCTGAGCCGGATTATCCGCCCTTAATTGGCCCGCAAGCGCCACAACCTCACCGGGCTTCAGCGCGTCAATGTCACGCTTAACCGTGATGACGGGAATCAAGTTTGGGTACGCAGCGATTCCAAGGACCTTGGTCTTGTATAGGCCGAGGTCTCTATTGAGCTGAATGACGAGGGGAATCTTATCAGGCTTATAACGGTACCTGTTAAGGTCGCACCTGAAGTAGTCGACCAATACGGGACGGTTGGGAAACAGCTGGACAACCTTCTCAAGCGTAACATCGTGCGGAGAGGACATGTCCTTTATTGCTCGGTGGATAATTCTCCCGCCCTTGCAGATCTTCTCTTCTCGAACGATTTCGCCGGTGAACGGGTCGATCTTATCGTCGTAGGTTAACTTCTCTTGAATGACCTCTACCAAGGGGATCATGTCGCTACGCAGCAGGCCTTTTTCCTGAAGAATCTTCATCGCTGCGAACTCGCTTTGCCGATTCTTTATGTCGATCACGTACACGGCTCCACCCCCTAGTTGAAGCGATCCTTCAAGTCGTTCAGTTCAGCAAACGGCACAAAGCCGTCATGCTGCAGGAAGGCAACGACGATGCCCGGAGGCGTCCCCTGAGAGGCCGCAAAGCCCTTCACGGCGGCGCTGGAAAAATCGCCCGCAGCCGCAAACGCCCGGTAGTCATCCTCGTCTACAAAGAACTTCCTCGCATACGCATTGGCACGTTCATCGTCCTCGTCAGAGCTCTTGAGCTTTGGGTCGTCAATGGAGATCTCTGCGCCCCCCTGGCCCAATCCATCGAGGAGGTGGCCAATCTCATGCGCAATTGCAAACCAAGCATCACCGTGAGTCTTGTAGCGTCCGCTGATGTAGATTGTCGGACGCCCGAGATAGTATGTGAGAGCGCCGCGAACCTTTGCGTTGGCGATAGCCGGCCTGTACACCAAGTAAACGCCAACTGAGTTGAGCAGCATGCGGCAGCTCTTCAGCGATGCCATAAAATCCGTGTTTGAAGCCACATCCTTCAGATAGGAAAGTGCATCAACGAAAGCATCCTTGGAGTACACCGGGGCGTTTTTGGTATCGTTCTGGTCCTCAATCTCTTCCTTGCAGAGCCCGAGCCACACCACAACCGCCTCAGAATCGCCGCCATCCTGCATGAATTCAATACCGTCAGGGACGGCGTTCCCGTAGCGCTCAAAGTCTGTGATGCCAAGAATCTTAAGCATCGCGGTAGCCTGCTCAACGAGGGACATACCACTCGCACGCCCAAAAGCTTCCTTGAAGTGGAACCTCTTGGCAATCTCCTTGAGGTCAAGTTCCTCCAAATGCGCCTCCTCGCGCTCGCGAGCAAGGTACTCCTGATACTTGACCTCGTAGTTGAGCCAAAAGCTCGCAGGAACGTCGGGCATGACCTTCTCGAGCTTCAGGGCCATGTCCTCGGTAAGCCTGGTCTTCCCGTTCAGAAGCTGGGAGAGATGGCGCTCGCTCACGCCGGTGCGCTTCGAAACTTCCTTTTGGGTCAGGCCGCGCGCGTCAAGGTACTCCTTGATAATCTCGCCGGGCGCGACAATGAAATCACTCATTGCTATCTTCTCCTCTCCTAGCTCAGTGGTAGTCCTGTATATCCACGATACAGACGCTCGTGATCGTCGTGAGGTCATCCGGATCGAACTCTCCGACAGGGCGGACGACCAGCCTCATGTTCTTGCTGAGGTCGATTCCCCAACAGCCCTCGAAGTTGCCGGACAGCTTGTGCCTGCGCGGCGGCGGCAGATGGGTAATCTCCGAAAGGTCATTCGCGACCCGCAGGTCAGAAAGACGATGAATGAGGTTCTTGGCGATCTTGCCGTAGTTCCTCGTTATCGACCTCTGGTCCTTCAGACTCTTCTCAAGCGACTTGCTCGCATACTCGATATCCATCGCCACCTCCTTTGGTAGAAGGATATTGCAATTGATCTCTCAGGTCAATATTGATTTATGAGGTCAATTTTGAGTTGTACTTCAAGCTATAGCAATGGGGGGCCTTGTATCTGAAGCGGCTACTGTGCAACAGAGTCTTTCAAATAACCCCGCATGAACTGCCCGATCTCTTCTCCAAAGACGCTCAAGCCGCCCGAGGCAATGAGTCCCGGATGCACCCTGACCCCATAAATATCCCAGCCATCATCCCTAACATGCTGGAATTCGGCAAAATGCCCGCCGCCAACAGGGCTTCCATACGGATATAAGAGAACGAGCCTTTGAATCCCAGTCGCTTCCATGAATGCTCGGCCTTCGTAGACATCTGAGTTTGAAATCGTGCCGACACTCGCGTCATGAGATTTGTACTTTGCGTCGACCAACAAAGCATGGCCATCGGGTGTCCGCAGGATATAGTCCGGCCTGACCTTCATGACCGCTGCATCCCTCCGAGCAAATGGATGCTTCTCTTGGAAGGCGACACGGCAATCTTTAAGGCCGGCGACCAAAGCTTGCCGCAGGAATTCTTCCCAAGCATCCGAGGTGCGTACGACAAAGCCCGGACTAAGCATTTCACCTTGGCTTATGTAGTCAATGCCATAGCCATCGAGGATATCAATGCAGAGGCTATACAGATCTTGCCAGCCCCTGAATCGTGAGGGCACACTCCGTGGCGGGGCGGCGTCGAGCCTCGATTGCCCACCAAGTTGAGTGGCTACTCTAATCAACCTGGACTTCAAATCAAAGTCCGTCACGCTATTAATGAGCAGCCTTGTCACTTCAACAATTACGGCGTTGTAGATGTTTTGCCTTGTGAACTCCGTAACGTCCTGCAGAAATCCATCCCTTTCCGGAAGGACAACGCTTTCCTCAAAGAGGTCGCCCTCAATTTCAAACTGCCGTATCTGCTTGCGGCGATAGGTGCGTATGGGCACATGGGAAACAGAGTCGAACATCGAGAGAAATACCATGGCGAGCGCATCGCTAATGCCCCTGTCCTTGCTTCGCGTCGTGCTTATCATCTGTCGCTCAGCCAAAAGCCCCCACTTCGTCCTGGCAAGGAGAAGCAAAAAGTCAGCGCGCCAAGCCTCGTTCCCGTCCATGAACTTGGGAACGACCTCTATCTCAAGTTGATCGCAGACCGGAAATATCCCGGCAACCCGCTCAAACGAGAACCTGTTACGCTCGATATGAAGCGAGCCATTAAGAGATAGACGTTTGCAGAGATAGGCATCTGCAGCCGAGAGGCAGCTCATCAGATCATAGGGTTCAATGCCCAGCCGAATGGCTAAACTGGGTATCGGCTCCTTGTAGGGCTTGTCCTCTATCAGAACAATTCGGGCCAAGGCTTACCTCACAAGCGAGAGCATCATTGTGTACACATTGCTCTCATCAATGTCGGCTTTTTCGATTGTGATGACTTGCCTTCCCGCAAAGGTGGAGCTCTTAAGCCCGAAGAAAGACTCCGCACCCGCATTGAGGACTTCGGCTATGGCCTCCTTGTCGTTGAAGAAAACCTCTTCGATGTGGGCGTCCACAACAGGCCAGCACTCGGCAATATAGCGAAGAGCGCCCGAGACGTCTCTAGGCAGCTCGCTTGAGGGAAGCTTCATGAACACGCCCTGCCCAAGCTGGTAATCCTCTCCTCGACCTAACCGAATTTTATAGTTGATGACGGTGAGGGCATGAGCGGCGAGTCCGTAAACGTCCGCCGCACTCGCAGGTTCATCTGGGAAATCGCCTCCCGGATCATCAATCCCAAAGTAAAGGCAAAGTCCGGCGATGTTCGGACAGATCTTGACCCTCTTCCATCTACGCATAAACGCAGCGTCCATGGGTTCCACGGAAGAATCGGCCTGATTCATGGCGGCAAGGATATATAGCCTGCTTGGGAGTTGATAGTCCTCAAGCTCGGCCTTGTCGTTGAGTATCTGAACGGTGACGGTCTTCCCAGCGATGATCCCACCATCGTCGTCTAAGCGCTTGTCGGCCTCGAAAGCTGAAATCATATCCCCGAAAATGCTGACGGCTGGGCCACGATTGATCTCATCAATGATGAGAAGCGCAGCAGAGTCAGACTGCTTTGCAAACTCTGATGCCTGCCAAAGCAATCCTTTGGAGACCTCAAACTTGACCGTGCTCGCGTCTGGGACGGGGACGATGCCGCGAACAAAATCCCTGTACCGAGTCCCTTGATGAAATGTCGTCCTAAATACCTTGCGGTTGCTACACCCTCCGCCGGGGAAAGCACCCTCGTCAGAGGCGCTCGCAATGGGAAAAGCGGCAGCTCCATAGGGGTCTACGGTGGTCTCTCCTCTCTCAAGGAAGAGATGTTCGGCCATATTAAGCAGAGTAGTCTTGCCGGTCGCAGGCGCCCCCGTCAAGAGAACATTCTTGTCATCGGCAAGCATCCTCAAAACCCTTTTGGCTTCCATCATGAGCTGTTCTTGCATTCTCTCACCTCACACCAAGTCAACTGAAAACACAACGGCATCGTTTCCGTGCTTCTCTTCTATCGCCTCATACATTGCCGCAGCGATAATCTTATTGCTTCTAGGATGGCTGATCTGCTTCTCAGTCAAGTACTGAGCTTGCGAGAGCCCACTAGACTTACGGATGAAAGCCATGAACAGCATGCCATCACCCTCGGCAATATCAGGAAGGTCAAGAAAGAAGTTAAGCTTATTGATTTGGGCAATCCTAACTTCTGTTGGCCTAGAGTTTGTCGGCTTAAACGCGTAACGAACGGTTTCTACGGTGCGCGTCTTGTCTGCTCCGAGGTGCTCGAACTCAGCGATTTTGTAGGGGGTATTCCTCTCGTGAACTATCTCGACAGGAAAGAACCTGTCGAGGCAAGGGGCAAACTCCAATCTGAAGCGCAGGTCACGTGCGCCACCACCCGTATTCGCGTTGTTGGACTCTGCTTTAATCTTCAATATATCCGCAGGGCGCATCTCGTGGCACAAGACCTCAACGACGCTCACATCAAACCTCCTTACCTTCCGCCCTTGTCAACTGACGCAAATGCTCGTTGGGCACATAGGGCAGAGCCCCATGTGCCCACGCCTCTCGTGCGCGTTCCAAGTATTCGCATTCGCCGCTTAAGTAGTGTCTGATCAAATCAAAGGTAGGTCTATGACCTCGAGAGAAAGCAGCGTTAACTCGATCGACAAGGGGGAAATCATTAACGATGAGTTCGAAGTCGCTGGGACCAAGTCCGTATGCGCGCAAAACAAGAGCATCTATCTCGCCTCGCAGGCACGCGCACTGCCAGTTCTCTTCATTGCTCCACCCGGCATCGCCGTCTTTTAGCTCGATCAGCTCTCTAACGGCGTCAACAATCTGAGAGCCCGTAGTGTCCTTCAGGTCAATGCGTGGAAACGGAAGGTTCTCTAAGATGAAGAAGTTTATGGTCGTAGTGATGTATCGTCTGACCAGCCAATCAAAAACAAAAGAGTTGGCTATCCCTAGCCAGAGGAAAGCAACATCCATGTCGTTAAAGAGAAGTGTCGGCACCTTGTTCCCGCAGACGCATTCAGCTGGAATAAGAGCAGCCTGCATTGCGCGTTCGTTGGTTTGTCCGGCTATGTCGCAATACCCGACGCGAGCTTTACTTGTCCTCTCGCGTAGAGACGAACTCGTATCGTCTTTAGAGACATAAAACTGAGGCTTAATCCTGCTGCTTCCGGGAGGGACGACCTTCCACTTGGCCGACCTGCCTTCTCCAGAAACGTATTGCTTGCACCCACAACGGTAGGGCGAGACCATGCGCCCCTCGATGAGCGGCATGAGCCCGCTACCCGGTTCAGCCTTCTTTTGAAAAAGAGAGCGGTCCAAAGTCATATCGAGCTCTCTCACGGGAGCAACGCTGGAGAATAGCTCATGTTCGGCCATGCGATCGCTTTGCCCCCAGGCTCGTCGAAGCAACGCGGCTTCTTCGGCCGTTCTCACCTCGGGAGCACCAAGCTCCCGAGACGAATCGCAAAAGAAGTCTCGTCCCAACTCAAGAGTAGAGACAGTACCCACGCCCACATCATCTGCGTCGCAATAGAGATATTCAATGCTGCGGCGTGAATTGCCTTCGTCGTTTCCAGCGAGCACCGCCAAAACGAACTTGAAGCGTGAGTCGATGGAAAAGAATTTGGCGCGGTTCATGAAGATGGAAATACCAACCCTGCCGAAGCTGTCGGCAATCATTTCACGAGCATCAGCAAGCCCCTTGGAGCGAATCAGGCCTGCAGGGAGGTAGAGCGCAATGGTTCCCCCTCGGCTGCAAAGCTCAACGCTTAGAGCTAGGAATGCTTGATACAAATCTATGCCACCCTTGAGGCCATACGCATTGGCGATGGACCGTGATTTGGCGCGGCTTTCATCGCGGTGCCCCTCATAACCTTCGGGCATTTTCTCTATAGACTCGCCATAGCGAGCGTCGACGCCCTGAGCTCGAGCAAATTCACTTCTCGAAGGCCTCACGCGTTCCCATGGGGGGTTGCCCACTACGAGCGCGAAGCCCTTTACCCCGAATGCCGCGAGTAAGCCCGCTCCCCGTTCAAGGCTGTCGGCGCATACAAAGTGAGAAATCAGGACGGAAAGGCAGGCCGAGTCGCACAGCAAGGAGGCCAGCGCGAGAATCGAGCCCCTAATAGCAAGCGGTTCCAGATCTACGCCAAACAAGGACGAGGAAACAAAGCTCGACGCATCCGCACCGGCTTGGCGCAGATAATCAGCGCAGGCCGCGAGAAGGATTGAGGAACCACAGGAGGGGTCAAGTATGGCGCCGCCAGAATATCCTGGCATGACGGTTTGAGCGAGATAAGCCGCAAGCCTAAAGTCGGTATAGACGGAGCCTTTTTTCTTCGTCTCCAGCTCGTCTAGATCAATTCGCGCAAGGGCAGAAAGCGCCACAGGGTAGGCTATGCCACATGCGTCGATCTCAACGCGCAGTTTGGATACAGTTTCATTCGCAGGCTCGAACGCAGGGGTATAGCCCGTAACGCGGAAGTAGTCTGTGATGCTGATTCCGGAATAACTGCAGGATACGTACTCAAGAAGCGTAAGTTTTGCCTCGGCATAGTTGTTGAGTCCAGAGGTAGCGTCAGCAATGACGGCACTGGCGGCGAGCAATCGCTTTTTCTCTGTCGTGTCCGGATGAGCCACAGCCTAAGTCCCTTTAATCCTTATCAATCTCAATCAGATATTCAGCGACCACCGCTCCAGTTTCAGCGGCGGTCTTGTTGGGCCTATACCTCCCAATCTCGCCAAGCTCATAAACATCAACTTTGCCGAGCTCCGACAGGCCATCAAGCAAATCATCGAGCGCCACATGCCCCTGCGAGCTGTACGAGAGGAAGATACGGCGTGAGTCCAGCCCGCCTACGCAGTCACAAAGCGCCCTGAGAGCCTTCGTCTTGTAGCAGAAAGGCGATGCCATGTGTTTCCACGGGCGAAGGCCGGCAACGCCCTCAACCTTCGGCTCATCATGATACGCGATGGTTTCGGGAATGTGATAGTAGGAGGCGTACTGTCGCTTAGTGTAGGGAGGGTCGAGGTAGACCGTATCGCCGGGAGATACTTTAAGTGAAAACACGTCACCAACCTGAACCCGATGCCCTATCGAAGAGGATAGAAGCTCGCGCGGCCTTACCGAAAAAGCGCCATACGACTGTTGAGTCCACCTCTTTAAGAAGCATCCATATGTACCAGCAATATTGGCAATGGAGTTCGAAGCCTCAATGACATCAGCAACGAGGAGCGTCTCCTCAACACCCCCAATGACGCCGGAATCCCGCCATTCGGCAATGAGATTACGGGCGCCATCAATTCGGCGGGCATTGTGTTCCGTAAAGTACCTTCTCTCGTGCGGACAATAGGCAGCGGAAGCAGGACTGTAGGTTCGCCAGATATAGCCGTCGCTCGGAGCACAGGCGTTGAGTCTTTCGATAGCCGACTCATACGAACCGAGCTCCTTGAAATTAAGCTCAGAACCGCAAAGAAGTGAGGCCTCAGTAATCATAGCGGCTGAAAGCAGCGTATCGTTGCAATCAACGTTCCAACCGCGAAGGGCAGCGGTGCGCGCAACGACGCCGGTGCCACAGAAACCGTCGACAAAACGGCCTGAATAGCCGCTAGGCGACCCAACAATATCGAGAATCGCCTCAGCTAGGCGAGCTTTTGAACCAATGTACCGTATCGTCATCCTGCTCCAATCCACCGGTGTATTTTACTACCCAGCCCGGACAGCCGGAACACCCAAGTGAGTCCGAAGCCGATTAGAAGGGTGACTACTAGAGACTCGCCAGAGCGAAAAGCCAACGCCGCTCCTGCAATTCCGTCCCATCCTCGCCAGCGTTTAACCTTTTCAGCCGCCCCGCGGCCGGAGGCCGGCCAGGCTCGACGCTGCTCGTCGAGGGTTCGTCCGCGTCGTGGCCGCGTGCGCTCCAGACGCCTCCGCCGGCCCGGTCGCGCCCATGGCAGCGGCCCCACGCTACCCGTGACCCAAACGCGCCCTGTGCGACTATCAGCGACCCTCACGCCTTCGCGGCAATGCTCCCTCATGCGCCGCATGCCAAGCACAGCCAATCCACCTGCAGACGGCCCCAAGCAAGCCGCTACGCGCCCGCAAGCTACCCCGACCGGCATTCCACCCCGAAACGCCGCTGGAATCGGCTAGACTAGCCACATCGCTACTGGAACGGAGAAGCTACGTGGCCTACCTTGCATGCCCCTGCGGCAACAGCATCTCGAACTGCTGCAACGGCGACGAGATGGAGAACGGGTTCATTTCCTCCTCCAGCCTCAATCAGCACCACAGCGACACGACCTTCTTCTCGTTCGAGTCCACGCCCGGCGCGAGCACCAACATGTGGAAGTGCGACATATGCGACCGCATGATGGTGTTCGACGGTTGGAACGACCCGGTGACGCGCTGCATGCGCCGCATAGCGACCGACGCCCCGCCCGAAGATCTCGCGGAGATGGCACACGCGGACGGCATCATCTACAACAATCTTCTATTCAACGAGGTCGATAGCCACTTCACCTACGCCCATGAGCACAAGGGAGCCCCCGAGTACGCCTTCTGGAACGAAGACGTCGCGCACGAGAACCTGCCACCCCTCTCGTTCGAGATCATGCAGCACGAGGTCTTCAACCACGAGAACGGGCGCTTCCGCGACTGGTGGTACGCGAGCCTCTACGACGACTACCTCGTCTTCTACTCGCCGTACGACCCGGAGCGCAGGCAGCCGCCCGTCAAGGCGTGGAAACGCTACAAGCAAGTCTGGCCCAAGGAGGACGAGGCCGGGTAAGGCACGCCACCCGCGCGCAACTTCGCCGTCTCCTTGTCCTCCCCATACCAACGCATCCGGTACTCCCAGGCACCCATGAGCCCCGCCGCGATCTCGGCCATGTCCTGGCGCTTCTCGGCCTCGGTGTCCTGCACAATCGAGTCATCAAACTGCACCTGCACGCAGCCTTCGTCCGGAATGTCTTCGCCGAGCGCACGGGAACAGGCCAGAAGTGCCCGGCTCGTGTTGACGATCGCGCCCTGCAGCGCGTTCTCGTGCTTGCGCACGTTGCGCATGAGGGCCGAGTTGTCGGACGAGACCTCGGTCGCGGTCTTCACATAGCCCGAGTTGTCGAAGTCGAAGTAGCTGATGCCGAACCCGCAGAGGTCGCCCAGCACTTGGAGGGCCAATCGCAGAGCCTGAGCCTGTGAGTCGGTCCTGAGCGCCGAATCGAACTCTTGGATCGTGTCCTCGGTGCTCATCACCTTGCGGAAGACGGTGCAGTCGCCCCGTCCAAAGGGAATCGGCACGCGCCCGCCGTCGGAGCCCTTCCCTTGGTCGAACATGACGTCGGAGAGGAAGACGCGTATCTTGCCTGCGTCGATCTCGTTGATAAGGGCATCGAAGGCGGGCCCACCGACTGAATGGCGTCCACGGCGTCCGCGAACACGCTTTGGCCGCAAGGCGAACAGTCCACTCGGGTATTCGGCACGGCAGGCTTTACGATTCCGAAGGTCGGGAAGACAGACCCCGTGTCAACAAGGCCGGCCACCCTCCGGGACGTCGAGCGTCCTTCCCTCATGGTCAAAGCAAACCGTCTCTATGCGATAAGACCCGTCGTCACCCAAGAGGTGCATCTGGAGCTGGTCAACTGCAGCACCCTGCGGATACCCCCTCGTCACGAACGCGCACTCCGTCACGCCCGCAGCATCCCATGGAGACGAACCACCATGCGCGCGTCGTAGTGTCGAACCTTCGCAACCTTGCGTTCAAGGTCGAGTCACACGCTGAACGCGCCCGTTCCGAGCCCGAACGCTCGCATCACCGCCTCCTGGGCTCTGCTCGTGAAGCCGCATCCGGCAAAGCATCTGTCGAGAAACTCGGTCGCTCGCTGGTCGTCGCAAACCACCTGCGCCTTTTCGTCAAGGAGGAGAGAGCCCAACTCCCGGCACACCCGCATGGCAGGCATCATCGAGCGCCGGTGCACCTCGTACACCCGCCCAAAGGCATCGGTGTCTCGATAGTCGTAGAACGAGCCCACCGCCCTCATCCAGCCGTCCCATTCGGCGATGTACGGTTCCATGTCCTCCAAAGGAAGCCGGAAGCCATGCCCCTCCAAGTAATTCCTCACGTGTCCCGGCACCCAATGCTCCCGCGCGTCATCCACGCTCATGTAAGCCTCCTATGGTCGTTTAGCATTTGAAGGTGAAGAAAAGCCGCCGAGCAGCCCATCCCCACTGCTGCATAGGCCCCCTCCGTTTCCAATCTTTCGGAGTACATGTTGAGAAGGTCGAGAAGCCCACGGCATCCCACGCCAAGCAGGGCTCCGTTGAAGGCGAATGTTGAGAAACCCACGGCCATCACCCCCTGAGCACGTCGTCCATCACGGCGCACCTCACCGCGTCGATGCAGTGGTCGTTGCCGTCGGGTATCTCGTCGATCCAGCTGCCGTCGCGCTCCCTCATGTACTCCTTCAGGGTGAACTCCTCGTAGGCGAGCGGGCACCTCACCAGGTCTATCACGATCTCCCGGAGCCCCGCCAGTCACTCGTAGCTCAGCTTCCGCATCCGCGACTTTCTCGCCGGTCGCGCCTGAAGCCCGTACTCCCGCTGGTACACCGCCATCGGCTGCTTCCCGTCCGGCGTGTCGTCGCACCATATCAACTCGTTGTGAAGGTACGGCTCCTCACCCGTCTTATCGGAGAAGGCCAATGCGCCCACCATCATCTAGCCCGTCTCGGCGGGCGTCTTGCGGTTGGCGGAGAGCTCTTGGAAGAGGATCAGCCGCCGGGCACCCGGCTCCCAGCCGCACCTCACGAAGCGCCACGGGTCGGGGAACCACCCCCAGTCCACGCCATTGCGCGTCCTTTCGAATCCGCGCATCGCCCAAGCGCTCCTCCACGATGTTCCCGAACACCTCGCCGCCCGTCCCGGTCACCTCGCCCAGGTCATAGCACCCCAAGAGGCCGAGGCCCGGGCACGGGGCCGCGCCGGCCGTGTCGAGGCACGCCGCGAAGTGCAACCGCCGCCTGCAGGAGAGGCGCGAGGCGATGTCCGCGGCGGGCAAGAGGCCCTGCGTTGCGAACTGCGCGACGGCGCGGGAGATGGCCTGCCGGGCGTGGGCGATAGCGGGGATGGCCTCGTGACCTCCCCCCGCAGATAGGAGTCCGACCCCGGGGCGCGCCGCGCTCGAGGCCGTTGGGAGGCCACTCCAGTGCTTTTTATGGGCGGCGGGCAGCCGCCACGCCCGACAACAGACCGCGAAGTCGCCGGAGGCCCCAAGCCGTAGCAACGAGATGCGGTTCCGACCCGCGGATATTAGAGTGCCGAACGTGCGTCGAGCAGACACGCCCTCAAGCGGCGCCGCCACCGGGTGAAGATAGCCGGGCCCTGCCGTCCGCGGTAGCTCCGCGGACGGCAGGGCCATTTTGCCGCTTGACAATGTTCAACTAATATTAAAAGGAGCGCCCCAAGTGCCGTGTCCGTGCGACAAGAGCGTCCCTTTTGACTAGTCGTTTAAGAACGTCCCAATGATTAGACGACTACCTCTACAGTTCCAACTCGTTGAGCCTTAAGATCGCCACGATATAGATCTTGAGCGCCTGCTTGAGTTGTTCCTCGTTGGCACACTCGTTGGGGCCGTGCATCTGGCCGCCCCATGCGGGCAGCTCCAGGCCGGTCTCCTCGGGGCCAAACGAGACGGCGCGGGCAAAGTTGCGTGCGTACGTGCCACCGCCCATGGCGAAGGGCTCGGCATGCTTACCCGTAAACTCGTTATAGGTGTCAATCAGCGCCTTCACGGCCGGGTCGTCTGCAGAGACCGAAAACGGCACCTTGGCACGACCCACACGGCACGTCACACCAAAGCGGCCCACGAGTGGCTCGAGCTGCTCGCGGATGGTATCGGCGCTCGTGCTGTCGGGGAAACGCACGTCAATGACCTGCTCAATGTGGCCATCCACCACGCGGATGACGCCGGGGTTGCACGTGAGCGGGCCAAACGCCGCGTTCGTCGCATCGATGCCCAGGCCACGACCATGGGCATCCGCGTGCACAAAGGCCAAGAACTTGACGAACTCGTGCTCGGCAGGCGTCAGCAGGCGCTCGTCACGCGCACCAAACGCATCCTCGGCCTCGCGCAGATATGACACGATCAGGCCGACGGCATTGATCGTTCCATCGGGCATCGAGGCATGACCGCCAACGCCGTGGGCAAAAATCTGCGCATGGCCGTTATCGAGCGTCGTAATCTCCAGGCGGTCGGCATTCTCAACGGGTGCCGGCAGTTCATCGGCGGCAATCGCGAGCTCGCAGATAGACTGCGACGGAATGGCGTTGCTCGCCTCGGCACCGCTCCAGGACACAATGCGCCCGCCGTCGATCTTGGAGCTCACAAACGTCGCCCCAAACTGGCCCTTCTCGGCATTGCAGACCGGGAACTCGGCATCGGGCGTAAACAGAAAGTCGGGGTTCGCGTGGTTCTCCAGATAATGGTGAACGTCGGACATGCCCACTTCCTCATCGCAGCCCAGCAGCGCACGGAAGGTGTAGCGCGGGGTAATACCGTGCTTGAGCAGGTAGGCGCCGGCGTAGAGCGACAGCACGGCAGGACCCTTGTCGTCGATAACGCCGCGGCCGAGCAGCCAGCCCTCGCGACGCTCCATCGCAAACGGGTCGGTGTTCCAGCCGGGGCCGGCGGGCACCACGTCCACATGGCAAATGGTCGCGATCTGCTTGTCGCCGCGGCCCGGGATATCGGCAATGCCCACATAGCCCTCGTCGTCGCTCGTCTGATAGCCGAGCTTTTGCGCAATGCCGAGCGCGCAATCGAGCGCGTCACGGACCGGGCGGCCAAACGGCGCGCTGGGCTCCGCATCGACAGAAACTGCCACGGACGGATAGCTCACCAGCTGCTCGATATCGGCGACGACATCTTCCCAGACCTCGTCGACGTACTCGGCAACGCTCTGCTCCACTTGATTCATGGACGACCTCCTTACCAATGAGCGACGAGCATGCCCGCCCCTCACATTGAGTTCTTATATAGCGAAAAGTTTAGCAAGCTCGGCCACCGAGTGCACCACCGCATCGGCGCCCGCCGCCTCATGCTCGCCCGGCGCCGCCGCGCCCGAATAGATGCCGACGCACGGCACGCCCATCGCGTGCGCGCCCTCCACATCGTTAAAGCGGTCGCCAATCATCACGGCCTCGTCGGCAGTCGAACCAAGCGCCGCCAGAGCGTCGCGGACCGAATCGGCCTTGGTCTCGCGCCCCTGAGGCGGATTCATGCCAACCACGACTTCGAACTGGCAAAGTCCCAGCTCATGCACCATGTCAATGCACTTTGCCTCCATGCGCGACGTCGCCACCGCCATGCGATGACCCTGGGCCGCCATCCCATCGAGCAGTTCGGGGACCCCGTCGAACACGGGATATTCCTCCGGTCCCAGCTCATCAAAAAAGGCGCGGTACTCATCGGCCACCACAAGCGACTCCTCGCGGGAAAAGCCATAAAAGTCGTGAAAGCTCTTCCACAGCGGAGGCCCGATCATACGGCGCAAGTCACCCATCTGCGCCTCCGAAAACCCGCGCGCAGCCAGCGTCTTGCGCGTCGAGGTCATCACTGCCCGACCCGTATCGGCCACCGTGCCGTCAAAATCGAACAGCACAACCGGCCGCTCGCAAAGTTGCAATGCCGCCATCGGCACCCCTCTTCCCCAGTTGATGATTTCCACACCACCGCTTCAAACTGTTGACTATTCAACAATTGAACCTAGCAATGTAGAGCAACTCCACTATACTTGACGCACTTTGCTCTCTGAAGGCGACGCGCAGGCGTCCCAACGAAAGGTGCAATTATGTCTTTTGCCATCATAACCGACTCCACGTCGGACATCTCCCCCGCCCGTGCCCAAGAGCTCGGCATTTACGTGATTCCACTGCATGTGATTATCGAGGGCGAGGACCTGCTCGACCAGGTGCAGATCACCGCCGAGGAATACGTCGCCCGCATGGCCGGCTCCGAGCAGCTGCCGCACACCTCGCAGCCGAGCGCCGGCGAGTTCAAGGCACTCTTTGACCGTGTGCTCGCCGACGGCCACGACAGCGCCATCTTTATCTCGCTGTGCAGCGAGTGGTCCGCCTGCTACGCCAACGCGTGCCAGGTGGCCGACACCCACGAGCTCGACGTGCGTTGCATCGATTCGCGCACCGGTTCGGGTGCCGAGGGCCTGCTCGTGGAGTATGCGCTCGCCATGCGCGAGGACGGCCGCAGTCTGGACGAGACCGAGGCGCAGATCCGAGCGACCCTGCCCGACGCCCACCTGCTGCTGATTCCCCGCACGCTCGAGAACCTAGTCAAAAACGGCCGCGCCCCCAAGCTCGCCGGCCAGCTCACGCAGATGCTCAACATTCGCCTGGCCGTTTCGCCGGAGTGGAAATCGGGCGAGATCAAAGCCATCAAAAAGGGCCGCGGCGCCAAGCGCATCGTTGCGAACACCATGGCTGACTGCCTCGCATTTTTGGCGGAGCATCCGGGCTCAAGCGTGCGCGTGCTCACGACCGGCGCCGCCGAGGAGCAGGAACTTGTTAACCAGGCGCTCGCAGGCCGGGACTACGTAGACGCCGGCACCGGCCCCATCGGCTGCACCATCGCCACCCACGTAGGCGTCGATGCCATCGCCATCAGCTACTGCCCCCGCTATCAGCCCATCCACTAGGGGCACCTTTATCAGTTGCGGTGAAATAGGGACTGTTTTTGGCTTATCAGCCGCAAATCAATCCCTATTCCACCGCAACTTAGAAATCGGCAATCAGCCCAGCGGACCTTGGAACAGCTCCTCGTGCGAGCCCATCCTGACCAGTCGAATCACCGGATTAGTCTTATGCGACAAGTAGAGAACGGCCACATCGACCAAGCCATCGGATAGATGGAAATCGATGTGGCCGTTGTAGTTGCCGCCCGGGTTTGAAAGCTCGTGGGCACCATATTCCGCGGGAAGCGATCCGTGAGCCGCAGGCTCTGCGACTGCCGCCTTAAACTCGGTTTTTAGCTGCGGATGGATGCGCATCGTCCGCTTGTAATCCGCCTTAAACTGAGCCTCGACCTTAATCTCAAACATCGCTAGTCCTCATCGAGGAACGACATCAGATTATCCACGCTGTCGAACGACGGGCTGTCGTCTGGCAGAATCCCCAACTCACGAGCCTCGGCGATCACCATGGCACGTCTCGTTGCCTCGTTGGGAACTTCGGACCGGCCCACAATCTCAAACGGAATCTTCCGCTGATTTACAAGCTGCCGAACAGCAAGGTTGAGATACGAATTGAGACTCAGGCCAACCGAATCCAAGAACTCTGTCGCCTGCTCTTTGAGTCCCTCTTCGATGCGAACCGTCGTAGGCTTAACCGTTGCAGTAGACATACGCGACCTCCTCGCCTCGTCTTTTGCATCAGTATACCCAATTTGGATGGCATCCTGATGTTAGATAGCATCAGATTGCCGTTCACATTACTTTAACCCACATTGCCGCAACGCCAGGAACGCTCGCCCTATATCAACCCGCTCAGAGCGATGTCGACGGCCTCGTTGAGGTCATCGGTGATGTGCACCAGCTCCGGATCGAGCGGGCTGATCATGCCGGCATCCATCACCGGGCCGTTGAGCCAGTCGAGCAGGCCCTGCCAGTACTCGCTGCCCACCAGCACGAGCGGCATGCGCTTGACCTTGTGCGTCTGCACCAGCGTGAGGACCTCGAACATCTCGTCGAGCGTGCCAAAGCCGCCGGGGAACACGATGGCGCCCGAGCTGTATTTGACGAACATAGTCTTGCGCACAAAGAAGTAACGGAAGTCCATACCGAGGTTCACGTATTTGTTGAGCCCGTGCTCGTGCGGCAGCTCGATACCCAGACCGACCGATTTGCCGTTGACGCTCGCCGCTCCCCTATTGGCCGCCTCCATGATGCCGGGGCCGCCACCGGTGATGACCGCCACGCCTCGCTGGGCGATCTTGCGCCCGACGGTGCGCGCCGCCTTGTAAAGCGGATCGGCCTTGGGCGTGCGGGCGCTGCCAAAGATGGTCACCGCGGGTCCAAGCTCGGCAAGCGCGCCAAAGCCATCGACAAATTCGGCCTGAATGCGCAGCACGCGCCAGGGGTCGGCGTGCAGCCAATCAGTCGATTCTTCGGGCGCCAGCAAGTTGGCGTACGTATTGTCCTTAGGAATCATGGGGCCGCGCATGACCACAGGGCCGCGGCGGTACGTCTCGTCGTAGGCCGGCTCGCCCTCGACGTTATCATTCTTCATCATGGGCACTCCTATCGAAAAGAGAAACGGGCGGGGTCGACGCCATGCGTCAAACACCCGCCCGAACATCAACCATTCGGTATGGTACCCACGATGCATCAAGCGCTTGCAAGCTATCGGTCAGCGGTCGCGCAGACGGTGTTAGCGAACGTGATGACCGGCCGGCGCTCGCCCCTTGCCGTTGCCCGCGCTCTGCAAGCGCCCGCGCCGCTCTTAGTAATCCACCGCCGCAGGGCTGTTCATCCAGTCGTTCACGAACGCACCGTAGCGGCCCTCGATAATGGCCTGACGCGCCTGCTTCATAAGATTGAGCAGGTAGTAGATGTTGTGCATCGAAAGCAGGATGCCGCCGAGCATCTCCTTCTGCGTGACCATGTGGCGAATGAGTGCACGGCTGTAGCCGCCCGTGCACACCGGGCAGGTGCAGGTTGGATCGATGGGGCCGTCGTCGTGCGCAAAGCGGGCGTTACGGAAGTTGAGGCGACCCTCGCTCGAGAACGCCGTGCCCATGCGGCCGGTGCGCGTCGGCAACACGCAGTCGAACATGTCGATACCCACGCCCACACCACGCACGAGCGTAGTCGGGTTGCCGACACCCATCAGGTAGCGCGGCTTGTGCTTGGGCATGTACTCACTCGCGAGCGGCGCCAGCGTCTCGAACATGGTCTCGTGGTCCTCGCCCACCGAGTAGCCGCCGATGCCGTAACCGGGGAAGTCGCCGCACTCCTCTAGATGGCGCAGCGAGCGCAGGCGCAGGTCCAGATGCATGCCGCCCTGGACGATGCCAAAGAGCGCCTGGCCATCGCGGGTGTGAGCCTTATAGCAGCGCTCGGCCCACATGCTCGACAGCTCCACCGCGCGCTCGACGTAGGCACGCGTGGCGGGATAGCCCGGGCACTGGTCGAGCTGCATGCAGATGTCGGAGCCGAGCTTCATGGCGATTTCCATGTTGTCCTCGGGCGTCCAGAACACGTGGCGGCCGTCGTAGTCGTTGACGATAAAACGCACACCCTCGTCGGTAAGCTTGACGGCGTCGTTGTGGCTGAACACCTGGAAGCCGCCCGAATCGGTGAGGATGGGGCCGTGCCAGTTCATGAACTTGTGCAGTCCGCCCAGCTCGGCGATGGTGTCCTCGCCGGGACGCATGGACAGATGGTAGGTATTGGCGAGCACGATCTGGGCGCCGAGCTGCTTGACAGTCTCGGTGGGAATGCCCTTGACGTTTGCCTTGGTGCCCACGGGCATAAAGATCGGCGTCTCGATGTCGCCGTGCGGGGTGTGCAGCACGCCGGCACGCGCATGCGTCGTCGGATCCTCGGCGATCAGGTCGAATTTAAAGAGGCTCTGGTCCATAAACTGGAACTCCTTGGTTGCGGTTCATACGCAGACCATTATACGAGCAACCCGCCAGAAGCACCGACTCGACAGAAACTGGCGCATTAAACGACTAGTCGTTGGGGACAGTCTTCAGCGCCATCTTGCAAAAGAGTGTCCCAATCCGCCGGCACCCAGGGACTGTCCCCAGGTGCCGACAAGAGCGTCCCTTTCGACTAGTCATTTAAGAACATCCCCAACGACTACCCATGAGAGGCCTTCTGTCAACAACACAAACGCCGATGCTATGGCACCGAAAGCGAAAACCCGCCAGAGCGAGCAAGGTACCTTCAAGCAAAATGGCGCCGCAGGTTGAGCATAAGTCAGCGAGCGAGCCGCATTTGAGACAAGGTGACGTGAAACGAAAGGGCGCTGACCTTTCGGTCGCGCCCTTGAAGTTGAACGTCAGATTGTCCAAATGCGGCCCGCGCAGCGTCGGCCCGTTACGGCGTTTGGCAAAACGCCGTAACCCCTACGGCCGCTGGCCCATGCCGCCCTCGAGGGTGACAGTCTCGCCGTTCATATACTTAAAGTCGGGGCCGCAGAGCTGAACGACCACGCGGCCGATCTCCTTCTCGACGTCGCCGTAGTGGCCCGCCGGCGGCATGTGGACGTTGGCCTTGAACGCCTCGGGATAGGCATCCTGGAAGTTCTCGAGCGCAGCGGTCCAAGCAAGCGGGCAAACGATATTGACGTTGATGCCGTCCTTGCCCCACTCGTTGGCGGCGACGCGAGTCAGGCCGCGGATGCCCTCCTTGGCGGCAGCATAGCTGCACTGGCCGTAGTTGCCAAACAGGCCGGCGCCCGAAGCAAAGTTGACCACGGAGCCCTTGGTCTCTTTCAGGTGCGGATAGGCCTTCTGCATGTACAGGTAGGTAGCATACAGACCGGAGTAAATGGCCAGGTTAAACTGATCCATGGTGTGATCGGCAATGGTCACGCCCGAGGCGCTGGCCTGAGCGTTGTTGACGACGGCGTCGATGCGACCGAACTCCTCAATCGCCTTGTCGATAACGTTCTGCACGACGGCCTCGTTGTCCTGGCCGGCGGAGACATCGGCCTGAACAGGCAGAACCTTGACGCCGTACTCAGCCTCGAGAGACTCCTTGGCAGCCTCGAGCTTGGCGACGTTGCGGCCGGTGATGACGAGGTTCGCGCCCTCCTTGGCAAAAGCGATATCGATGCCGTAGCCGATGGAGCCGGCGGAACCGTCCTTGAGCGTGGCCTTGCCGCCGCCGGTGACGATCACGGTCTTACCAGTGAAAAGTCCCATACAAAGTCCTTTCAAATCGCGACGGGCCCGCCCGTCGACTGCGCGCATCCAACTTCACGCGCCAAAAGCTGACATGCAACTTTAGCGGGTTCAAGTGAAAAATAAAGCCCATGGCAGGCGAACGGTGCAACGTCTTTCGGCGAAGGGAATGTCAAGTAAAAATTGGATAGAGCGACCGAGTTTTTGTTAACGCAACGAGTCATCGAACACGTTTTGAAACTTTGCTGCGGGGCGCGGGATGTCGGCGCGAGACTTTATCATAGGGTGACGAACAACGATGAGGAGCACATGCCTATGACAGACGAGCTGGACCCCCAGACTCAACAGCATATTGATAATTCCGCAGACACCATTGACGACTGCGATACTTCCACCAGAAGCGATGGCGGCATTGATGCCGCTGTCGAGGAGGCTCCTGCCGCCGCAGACGAGGCCGCAGACGCAAATGTCGCCGCAGAGCAAGACAAAGAAGAGCAGCTAGAGCAGCCGGACCCGAGCGATACTGAGCCCAAGGCTGAGAACGCTCCGCAAGCAGCAGGCCCCATCGAGGTGTCTTCGGAAGAAGAGCTCGACGCCGTCATGGACTCCATGATGGATGCCGTCAAAGCGATGAAGGACGCTGTCGCCGATGCCGATGTCGACGCCGAGGAAGAGGAAGCCGCCGAGGCCGCCTCGACGTTTGTGCCCGGCGAGACCCCGGTTGCCGACCAGGGCAGCACCATGCCCTCGTTCCTGCAACTCGAGCACCCCACGATCGGCACCGACGCGGTCGACCCGCACGCAGCGGGCTTTTCCGTGATCGAAGGCGGCACCGGCAATATCGCCGCACCGCAGGCTGCCGATACGAATGCCGCCGAGGCCGCGCACCCGACCACCACGCATGCCCCCGCCACGAGCCGCGACCTGGGGAGCGCCGTCTCAAACACAGCTAACGCCGTGGGCACTTTTATCGCCCAGGGCGCGTCGGCCATGCGCGAGATGAACGCCGCCAAGAAGGCACTCGCCGATGCCCGCGCCCACCTGTCCGAGCTTGAGCGGCGCATCGCCGACCAGGCAGAGGAGCTCGAGACGCGCCAGGACATCGCAAGCCGCTACGATCAGATCATCGCCGATCAGCGCCAGGCAATCGCCACGGCACAAAAGACCGCTGCGGCCGCCGAGATTGACCGCGACGCCCATGCCGCCAAAGCGACGGAGCTCAAGGGCCAGCTCGAGCAAATGAAAGCAGAGGACGATGCGACCGAACTCCGCCTGAAGGCTGCACTCGACGCCGCGGAAGCCCGCGAGGCGAGTTCACGCGAGACCGGCAACCGCCTGGTTCGTCGACTCGAAGATTCCAAGCGCATCCGCGACAAAGTGAAGGCTGAGCGCGATACCGGTGTCGCCGCCGCACGACAAACTGCCGATGCTACGCGCGCACAGCTCGAGACCTTGCGTCGCGAGTATGCCGAGCTACAGCGCAACCCTTCGGCAAATCCCGCCAATTACACCGTGCGCACCAGCGAGCTGTCTATGCAAATCTCCGACGCTGCCGACGCCCTCCGCAAGGCCGAGGAAGACATTCCGCGCGTGACCGTCGATCTTGAGCATTCACTTGCCGCCGCCGAGCAGGCCGTCGAGCAGGCACAGGCTCCCATCGCCGACGCTAAACGCGCGCACCAGGCCGTAACGGCCGAGGCAGATGCCGCGCGCGACGAGCTGCAGTCCGCAAAAACTGCCGCCGCGACGCGTCAGCGCGAGCTGCGCGAAAAGATCACCGCGCAGGACAAGGCACGCCGCGAGCAAGAGCAGGCCATCGCAAACGCCCGGGCAGATGCCGCGCATGCGCAGTCGATTATCGAGCAGGCGACCGAGGTGCACGACCATCCCGAGATCACCGAATCGCTCGCCGGGTCCTTGGCACGTGACAAGGCCGAGCATACCGAGACCGAGCGCGAAGTTGCCCAACTCGAGGCCGCCGAAGACGACGTGCGCAAGCGAACCCGCGACTCACGCGTCAAATTCACCGGAGCCATCGTCTGCATCATCGCCGCAATCCTGGTGATCATCGCAATCTGGCTGTTCATGAGCAAGTAAACCAGTTGCCAAAAACGCCCCAACGCAGTTGCGGTGAGATAGTTCCTGTTTAGCCCTCAAAAAGGCCAATTCAAGCACTATCTCACCGCAACTTTTTGGTGCAAAGGGGTCAGGCTACTTTGCACCAACTTGGTGCATATAAACCAGTCCCCATTGCGCCAACAACGTTTGCCCAGATAAAACCTGCCAAAATAAACCTGTCCCTTTTTGGCAGGTTGAACCACGGCAACACCGATGTTCTGGCAAAGTCAGCGAAAACCCGCCAGAGCGAGCAAGATGACGTGAAAGAGGAGGGCATTGACCTTCTGGTCATGCCCGACGATTGAACGTCAGATTGCCGCTCTGGCGGGTTTGCAGCGTCGGCCGGTTACGGCGTTTGGAAAACGCCGTAACCTACTGAATGAGCATGGCGTCGCCAAAGCTGAAGAAGCGGTAGCGCTCCTCGATGGCGGCGGCGTAGGCATCCATGATCTGGTCGCGGGAGGCAAGCGCGCTCACGAGCATCATGAGCGTAGAGCGCGGCACGTGGAAGTTCGTGATCAGTGCGTCGACCACGTGATAGGTCGAGCCGGGCATGAGGTAGAGCTGCGTCGTCGCGTTCTCGCGCACCACGATGTCACCGCGGCCGAGCGTGTCGGCGCCGTCCTCGCGGCCCTCAAAATAGCGCGCCGTCACGGCCTGATCGGACACTGGCGCATCGGCGTCAAACGCGCTCTCGAGCGAGCGCACCGCCGTGGTACCGACAGCGATCACACGATGGCCCTCGGCCTTTGCCTTATGCACGGCGTCGACAACCTCCTGCGACACGTGGTAGCGCTCGGTGTGCATCACATGCTGTGTGGGATCGTCCTCCTCCACCAGACGGAAGGTATCGATGCCGACCTCGAGCTCGACGGCGGCAAATTTGGCACCCTTGGCCTCGATAGCGGCCATAAGCTCGGGCGTAAAATGCAGACCCGCCGTGGGAGCGGCAGCCGAGTGCTCCTCCTTCATGGCATAGACGGTCTGGTACTTCTCGGGATCGCCCTCGTAATCGGTAATGTAGGGCGGCAGCGGCACGTGGCCGGCCGCATGGATGGCCTCGTCGAGCGTGCGCGGGTCGCCGGCGGCATTGCAACCGGCCGGCTCAAAGAGCACCAGACGGCCACCGCGGCTATCAGTGACAAAGTCGATGACCTCGGCCGTCAGCACCACGGGAGCCCCCTCGGGCGCATGGGCGCCACCCGCACGATACTCAATCTGAGCACCGGGCTTCAGGCGCTTGCCCGGCTTGACCAGACACTCCCAAACATGGCCCAGCGGGTCAACATCCTCGCGGCGCTTGAGCAGCAGCGTCTCGACCACGCCACCCGAGCCCGACTTGCGACCGATCAGGCGGGCCGGCATCACGCGCGTCTTGTTGATGACGAGCACGTCGCCCGGCTCGACATAGTCGATGATGTCGCGGAAGATGCGGTGCTCAACGGTGCCGCCATGCTTCAGCGGCGTTCCTGCTTCGGAGCCCTTGCGATCCACCACCAGCAGGCGGCAGGAGTCGCGCGGCTCGGCAGGTGCCTGGGCGATGAGCTCTTCAGGAAGGTTGTAGTCAAAATCATCGGTACGCATAGACACGTCGGATACTCCTTATATAGATAAAGTCCGCTCTACATCCTAGCAGGCCGCCAGCCCAAATGAACTACTTTTTGGCGGCTTTGCGCTCGTCGCGGATGCGGGCGCGATCCATGGCCGCCTCGACGGCCGAGAATCGGCAACCGCAATAATTCTGCCGATACATGCCAAGCTCGCGCGAACGGCGTGTTGCCTCGGGATAATACGGGCGAAAATCGCGAATGACCGGGGTGAGACCGCGGGCGGCAGCCAGACGCTCCAACACGTCATTACAGGTATCGAACAGCTGATACGGCGAGACGGCGAGCGTCGTACCCACATATTCGAACCCGCGCTCCTGGGCCACGCGGCACGCTTCGGCCAAGCGCAAGGCATAGCACGCGCGACAGCGACGGGGTCGATCGGCGCCCAACGGGGCCACACCGGCCTCCCAGCGCTCGCGGTCCTCCCCTGCCTCGATGAGCTCGATGTCGCCATCGGCACACCACCGGCGCAGCTCGTCCAAACGCCGCTGCCATTCATCGCACGGTTGAATATTGGGGTTTGTCCAGCAGATTGTGGGCTCAAACCCTTCCTCGCGCAGCAGGCGAACCGGCTCAAGCGAGCACGGCGCACAGCAAGCGTGCAACAACAACGGCTTCATCAACATCTCCTCCCCCGCAATGATTTTTTAATCCCCGTCCCAGAAAAATCATCCCAAAAAGACTACCTTGCGAAAAAGCGCACGCCAAAGGACGTGTCCTCGCAGGCGACAATGCGGCGGTCACGCAAAATGGTCCGCACGTAATACCAATCGCCCACACAGCCCGACAAATGCAAGCCGGCCGCCAGGTAGCACAGCAGCGGATAGCCCGAGAACGCAAACCCCAGGGCAAACGCCACCGTCAAGGCAACCGTCGGCGCTAGGCAAATGACCATGTACCGCCGGCGCGAATACACCCCGCCCTCGGCGCAGGCGTAAATCATGCAGGTTTCGAGATTTGCCCCAAAGGTCACCCGAGCACCGTCGGGCGCAAACAGCTTAAAGAACACCGCGTGCACAAGCTCGTGCACGGCAAATGACGCCGCCGAAACCGCAGCCAAGCCGACTATCCAGCCCAAGACTGCCATCCAGCCGCCCGCGTCCGCCGCATCCAAATCCGCAGGCCCGCCCAGCAGCATAAACACCGGCACCAAACACACGGCAAAAACCACAAGCACGGTCATCCCCCACACAAAGCAGGCGTGCAGAAAATCCTCGTCCTCAAACGCATGTATGTTGGAAATCTCATTCATAGCATCTTAGGATAGCGCCCCCGTCACGCACCCGCCCGCATGTGCGATAATGTCGAACGATATGCACGAATTGACCACCGCGTCGCCAGGCCTTGCGCCCGGCCGCGCCCTCACCATATGCGAAGGAGTCCCATGGCATCCAAATACTCCATGAACGACCGTCCCAGCTGGCCTCGCCGCGCCATCGTTACCGCCGGCGAGCCCTACGGCAACAAGGGCCTTCACTTTGGCCACGTTGGTGGCGTCTTTGTCCCGGCCGACTTCTTCGCCCGTTTCCTGCGCGACCGCCTGGGCCGCGAGAACGTCATCTTCACCTCGGGCACCGATTGCTACGGCTCGCCCATCATGGAGAGCTACCGCAAGCTCAAGGAGAACGAGGGCTACGATAAGTCCATTAGCGAGTACGTCGAGTCCAATCACTCCCGCCAGGCCGCGACCCTCAACAATTACAACATCAGCTGCGATATCTACGGCGGCTCGGGCCTTGAGCCGGCGGCCCAGATCCATAACGAGGTGACCGCCGAGATTATCGAGCGCCTGCACGAGCAGGGCACCATCTCCAAGCGCTCCACGCTGCAGTTCTACGACGCCAAGGCCGGCACGTTCCTCAACGGTCGCCAGGTCATCGGCCGCTGCCCCATCCAGGGCTGCAAGTCCGAGAAGGCTTATGCCGACGAGTGCGACCTAGGTCACCAGTTTGAGCCCGAGGAGCTCATCGCGCCCAAGAGCCAGCTCACCGGCGAGGTGCCCGAGCTGCGCCCGGTCGATAACCTCTACTTCGACCTGCCCGCCTACCTCGACTTTATGAAGACCTACACCGCCAAGCTCGCCCAGAACCCGCAGGTTCGCTCCGTGGTCTCCAAGACCATGGAAGAGTGGCTGCTGCCGGCACAGCTCTACATTCAGAACAAGTTCCGCGAGGCCTTCGACGCCGTCGAGGACCAGCTCCCCGAGCACACCGTGCTGGAGCCCGAGGGTAACAAGAGCAGCTTTACCGTCACCTTCCCCAGCTGGAAGGAGCGCGACGACGCCCACGCGGTGCTCGCCAACGGCGGCGTGCGCTTCCGCAGCGGCAAGGCGCTCGTGCCCTTCCGCATCACCGGCAACATCGACTGGGGCGTTCCGGTGCCCGAGGTCGACGGCGTGAACGACGTCACCTGCTGGTGCTGGCCCGAGAGCCTGTGGGCGCCCATCAGCTACACCCGCACCGTGCTTGCACGCGATGCCAAGGCCGCCGGCGTGACCGAGGGTGTCGCCGCCCAGGATGCCGCCCTCATGGGCGAGCCCGCCGCCGATTCCACGCAGGTCCCCGCGCCCACCTACCAGCACAGCTCGCTCGACTGGCGCGACTGGTGGTGCTCTGACGACGCTCAGATCTACCAGTTCATCGGTCAGGACAACATCTACTTCTACTGCATCGCGCAGACCGCCATGTGGGAGGCCCTGGGTTGGGACCTTACGCAGAGCACCGTCAGCGCCTGCTATCACCTGCTCTACATGGGCAAAAAGGCGAGCTCGTCCTCGCAGACGCCTCCCCCGCCGGCAGACGACCTGCTCAACCACTACACCTGCGAGCAGATGCGCGCGCATTGGCTGTCGCTCGGCCTGTCCGAGAAGCCGGTGAGCTTTAGTCCCAAGGCATACGACACACGCGTGACCGGCAAGGACAAGGACGGCAACGAGGTGCGTGCCTGCGACGACAAGCGTGTCATCGATCCGGCCCTTAAGGAAAGCGCCCTTTTGACCGGCGTGTTCAACCGCCTGGCCCGCAGCTGCTTCTACGGCGTCGCCGTCAAGGAAGGCGACGAGAGCCCCTATCGCAACGGCTGCATCCCCGCCGGTGCCGCCTCCGCCACCGTGGTCGAAGCCGCCGAACAGGCAGTTCTCGCCTTTGAGCAGGCCATGTACAAGTTCGAGACGCACCGCGCGCTCGCCGTGTGCGACGACTACCTGCGTGCCGCCAACAAGCGCTGGAGCGACGCCTCCAAGGCCGCCAACAAGCTCGAGGGTAACGAGGCAAACGCCGCAATGACGCAGGCACTGGTCGACGCCTTTACCGAGCTGCGCGTGGCGACCGTGCTCATGCATGGTATTGTGCCGGCCGGCTGCGAGCTCATCTGCGAGTACTTCGACGTCGATCCGGTCGCCTTCTTTAGCTGGGACAACATCTTTGCCTCCACGGACGAGTTTGTGGAGAGTCTGGGCGAGAAGCCCGGCGAGCACCGCGTAAAGCCGCTGCCCCCGCGCTTCGACTTCTTCAGCAAGCACGAGCGCCAGTACTAAAGCACGCCAGTAGCGGCGTGCCCGGAAAGTAATCAATTTGGGACGGGAAGGAAAGACGGATGTCCAAGCCGCGTCGTCGTAAGCAGAAAAAGCAGGTCAAGGCCGAGCTCAAGCTCAGGCAGTTTGCTGCTACCGAGCTTTCCGACCAGCTTGCCGCCCTTCCCTGCGCCGCCGACCTGCCGCGCTTTATGGTCGACACGGTCGCCGGTGCCTATGCCCCCACCGATGCTCAGCTCATGACCGAGGGCTTTGGCGCCGCGGCGACACGCCCAGTCACACTGCGCGCCAACACCCTCAAGGCGACCGCCGAAGACATCGCCGCCGCACTCGACGAGGCCGGTATCGCGCACCGCGCCGTCGCATGGTACCAGGATGCCTTCATCCTGCCCGAGGCCCAGGTTTCCGATCTATGGGACCTCGACATCTACCGCGACGGCAAGATCTATCTGCAGAGCCTGTCATCCATGATGCCGCCGTTGGTCCTGGGCGCCCAGGCAGGCGAGGACATCCTGGACATGTGCGCGGCCCCCGGCGGCAAGACGACGCAGATCGCCGCCCTCACCCAGGGCCAGGCGCACCTTACCGCCTGCGAGATGAGCATTCCCCGTGCCGAAAAACTCGAAGCCAACCTCCACCGCCAAGGCGCAAAAAACGTGCCCGTCATGCGCATCGACGCACGCGAGCTCGACGAGTTCTTCCGCTTTGACCGTATCCTGCTCGACGCTCCCTGCACCGGCACGGGCACCGTCATCAGCGGCAACGAGAAGAGTCTGCTCGGCCTCACCGAGCAGTTGCTCGGCAAGTGCGCCCGCTCGCAGCGCGCGCTTCTGGATCGCGCCATGGGAGCCCTCAAACCGGGCGGCACGCTCGTCTATTCCACCTGTTCGATTATGCCGCAGGAAAACGAAGACGCCCTGCAAGAGACCCTTGACAAGCACATGGACTGCGAGCTTATCCCCCTCGATGGCACGCCGAGCGAAAGTGAAACGCGCCGTGCTCAGGAAGCTGGCGAAGAGCCGCGCGTCGAGAGCAACGCCCTCACCGAGGCCATCGCCGCCGGCCACGTCTCGTCCGTCGCCAACGGAATGCCCGGCACGCTGACCATTCCGCCCAGCCGCGACTTTGAGGGCTTCTATATCTCCCTGATCCGAAAACGCAGCTAGCGCACGGATTCAAAACTCAACAAACTATCTCCGTGCGCGCTTGTCCTGCTGGTCACGGTGCTGCTTAAGTGCCTCGCGTTCCTTACGCTCGGCTCTTTTGCCTTTAATGGCCGTAACCACCAAGTAGATGACCGCGGCGGCTACGATTGCGCCCACACACAGGCCAATCGAGCCCAACATTGCTGTGAATTCCATTCCGCGTCACCTCTCTTTTTAACGGGACATTCAAGATAGCACCTCAATACCCGCCACCACAGCTCCTTCACGTTCGCCGGCCCTTCGGTCTAACGGATGGCGCGGCGGGGAAAAATCAACTCGTCAAACGATTTAGCAAGCACAACGCTGTCGGCACCTTGCCGGCCACCATCGTATAGAATCGAGGATCCATGGATACCCTCAACGATTTGAACGAGCGCGTCGACGCCTTTGTCGGCACCAGCTCCTTCGACGCGCCTGCCGCGACTAACGACCAAGCCCCCATCGATGTGCCCGCCGAGGTTCACGAGGACATCGTCGCCTCGGTCGATTTTTCTGAGGTCGAGCTCGCAGACGAGTTCACCGAGCCCCAGGTAGCCGTGACCCCCAACGGGCTGCTCCCCATGGAGCCGCTGCCCATCGACGGGCGCCTGCGCAAGGCGGCCCTCCGCATGCCCGACGAGATCGAGGAGGCCAGCGGCTTTACACTCTTCGGCCGTCGCATCAAGTCGCTTATCTACACAACCGACGTCGCGGTCATCCGCAACTCCAACGCCGATGCCGTCTTTGCCGTTTACCCCTTCACGCCACAGCCGGCCATTACGCAGGCGCTGTTGACCGTCGCCGAGTGCCCGGTCTTTGTAGGCGTGGGCGGCGGAACTACGACCGGCAAGCGCTCCGTACAGATGGCAGCCGTCTCCGAGATGCAGGGCGCGGCGGGCTGCGTGGTCAACTCCCCCGCCACTGCCGAGATGGTCGAGCACATCACCAACATTGCCGACATCCCCGTCATCGCCACGGTCGTACGTTGCGACGATGATGCGCATGCCAAAGTGCGCGCCGGAGCCAAGATCCTCAACGTCGCGGCCGGCAAGAACACGCCGCAGGTCCTGCGTGAACTGCGCGAGCACTATCCCAACCTGCCGCTCATCGCACCGGGCGGCAAAACACCCGAGAGCATCCGCGAGACCATCGCCGCCGGCGCCAACGCCATCATCTGGACGCCGCCTTCGGCCCAGCAGCTGCAGACCGACATGATGCAGCGCTACCGCAAGATGAAAGAAGACGCCACGCCCGTCATCTCGCGCGACGATGTGCCCATTATCGACCAAGTCGCCGCCGCCGAGGTCAGCCAGGTCGAGAACATGAATCCCGACGTGCCGATTCCCGACGAGGTTATCGAGCGCGTCGCTTCGATCCACGATCATATCGAGGAGCGTCGAACCAACCGTGGACTCAAGCCGTCACTGCATGGCTTCTTCTTCCGCGGCAAGAAACGCTAACCGCAACAGCAAGGCCCGTCCTGCAAACAACGGGACGGGCCTTTTTCGTTTGAGCAATCGTGCGCGACGTGATGGGCCAAGTTAATCCACGCGCTTATCGCCCATAAAGAAGAGCGCCACCGTACCAGGTCCGGTGTGCGAACCGATCAGAGCACCGATATTGTTGACCTCAATCTTGCCTTTGAGCTGCGGAACTTGTTCCTCGATCAGCGCCGCAACGGCCTCGGCATCCTCACGGCACGCCGAATGGGACAAGACGCACTTACCCGAATAATCCGCACCGTCCTGCACGTGTGCCATCATGGTCTTAGCCATCTCGGAAATCGCGCGCTTCTTAGTGCGAATCTTCTCACGTGGCGACAGCCCACCTTCGCAATCAACCGTCATAAGTGGGCAAATCTTAAGCGCCGTGCCGATGATCGCGCTCGCGGCCGAAATGCGACCGCCGCGCAGATAGCTCGACAGATCTGTCGAGAAGAACCAGTGGTGAAGGTTGAGTTTATGCTCCTCAATCCAAGCGGCCGTCTCGTCGAGCGAAGCCCCGCTATCGCGCACGTCGGCAGCATATTCCAGCAACAGGCCAAAGCCCGAAGACGCCCCCAGCGAATCGATGACGCGCACCTTGCCGCCCTGGGGATAGCGATCCGCGAGCATCTGCGCCGCAACGCAGGCCGATCCATACGTGCCCGAAATACCCGACGACAACGTAAGGTGCAGCACGTCTTTACCCTCGGCAACAAACGGCTCCCAAAACTCCTCGTACTCACCCACGCTCACCTGAGACGTCTTGGGCATGGCACCCGCGGCAATCTGAGCAAAAAACTCGTCCGGTGAAATCGACTGGTACAGATCGTCCGCATGGACAACACCATCAATCTCGTAATGAAAACACACGACAGGGATATTGCGCAACGCAAAGAACTCACGGGTTCGATCGGCGGCGGATTCACAGGTCAGGACAAAATCACTCATATGAGGCTCCTTAAGTATTGCTACGCAAATTATCGCACAGCAAGCCTAAATACGATACAAATGTCCACTATTTACCAATTCGAACCATTGGCATTGAATATCTTTATCATCAACATCCCCATCCCCGCCATGGGCCAACATGGGCAAAATCACCCCCTTCGTCTCCACTTAACCGACACATCAACCTCAACTAAATCGATTTAGCAAACCGTTCAGCCGACAATTCAGCCACCGGCGCTAAATCGAAACAAAGCCGGCGCATACTGATAAACGTTTGACGCTGTTTTATCAGTTTTACCAACCATATCGGAAGGTGTTTCATGGTCGCATTCGATCGCAATCCGCAAGACTTTAAGTATCTGCGTCTGCTGTCGAGACAATTTCCCACCGAGCAATCCGCGTTTACCGAGATCATCAATCTCTCGGCCATTCTCAACCTGCCCAAAGGCACCGAGCATTTTATGAGCGACGTGCACGGCGAGTACGAAGCCTTTATGCACATCCTCAACAACTGCTCGGGCGTCGTGCGCGAACATGTCGACGAGATCCTTGGCGACACGCTCACCTTTGACGAAAAGGACGAGCTGTGCACGCTCATCTACTACCCGCGCGAGAAGATCGAGTTGGTCCGCAGCCAGCACGAGGACTCGCCCACCTGGTACAAGACTATGCTCGACCAACTCATTGTGGTTGCCCGCTCGCTTTCGAGCCGCTATACCCGCTCCAAGGTGCGTAAGGCTATCCCGCGCGATTACGCCTACATCATCGACGAGCTGCTGCACACGCATCCGGATGAGAACAACTATCGCGTGCGTTATCACGAGCGCATTATCGAATCCATCTTGGAGACCGCCAGTGCCGACGACTTTATCGAGTCGCTCGCCTCGCTCATCAAGCGCCTCGCCGTCGACCACCTGCACTTGGTGGGCGACATCTTCGACCGCGGCGGCGGTGCGGCCAAGATTATGGACCGCCTGCTCACCTACCATTCGCTCGACATCCAGTGGGGCAACCACGACCTGCTGTGGATGGGCGCCGCCGCCGGCGAGCCCGCCTGCATCGCCACGGTGCTGCGCAACAACCTGCGCTACGACAATTACGAAATCCTCGAGAACGACTACGGCATCTCGCTGCGCGAGCTCGTCGCCTTCGCCGACGCCACCTATACCGCTGGCGAGCCCATCACCCCGCTGATCAAGGCCATCAACGTGCTGCTCTTTAAACTCGAGGGCCAGATTATCCAGCGTCACCCCGAGTTCGACATGACCGACCGTCTGCTGCTCGACAAAATCGACCACGACACTGGCACGGTCACGCTCGCCGACGGCAGCATGTGGCCGCTCACGACCAACGACTTCCCCACCGTCGACCCGACGGACCCCTACACGCTCACGCCCCAGGAGCAACACATCATCGACAAGCTCGTGTCCGAGTTTGTCACCGCCGATCACCTGCATCGCCATATCGATTTCCTCTACACCCACGGCTCGATGTACAAGGTCGCCAACGGCAATCTGCTGTTCCATGGCTGCGTGCCGCTCAACGAGGATGGTACCTTTAGCAGCATGAACTGCCTGGGCACCTGGCACGCCGGCCGCGATTATCTCGATTTTTGCGACCGCATCGCCCGCCGCGCCTGGCGCGTGGGCGACCGCGACGCCCTCGACTGGATGTGGTACCTGTGGATCGGCTTTAACTCACCCGCCAGCGGACGCCTGGTGCGTACCTTTGAGCGCGCCTATATCGCCGATAAGAGCACCTGGGTCGAGCCAATGGACCCGTACTTTACACTTACCAAGTCGCCCTCGGTCTGCGACGACATCATGCGCGAGTTCGGCGTCGCCCCCATGGCCTGCTCGCCGACGGGCCACATCATCAACGGCCACACCCCGGTCAAGACCAACAAAGGCGAGCAGCCCATCCGCGCCAACGGTAAGCTGCTGGTCATCGATGGCGGTTTCTGTCGCGCCTACCATCCCAAAACAGGCATCGCCGGCTACACGCTCATCTCGAGCTCGCGCGGATGCCGCCTCAAGTCGCACCAGGCCTTTACCACCGTTGCCGAGGCGCTCACCCGCAACGTCGATATCGAAAGCGAGACCAACCGCTTTGACGAGGCTGACCGTCGCCGCATGGTGAGCGACACCGACACCGGCACCAAGATTCGCAGTCAGATTCAGGACCTGCGTCAGCTCCTCGATGCATATAGAAACGGTGCTATCGAGGAGCGTGCCTAGCCCCGCCCACGGGGATTGGCTAAACTTTCTGGGTTTGTCATCCCCACGGCGCCCCGGCGCCACCCTAAGGCAGGTACCATGCAAAAGCTCCTTGCACAGATCATGAAATTCGGCGTCGTCGGCGTCATTGCCACTGTCATCGACTTTGGCATCATGAATCTGCTCCACTACGGTCTGGGCCTCAACATCCTAATCGCCAACACCAGCGGCTTTATCGTCTCGCTCATCTTTAACTACGTCGCGAGCATGAAGTACGTGTTTGCGCACAAGGAGGGCATGAGCCGCCGCCGCGAGTTCATCATCTTTGTCGTGCTGTCCGTTATTGGCCTGGCGCTCAACGATGGCATCGTGCTGGCCCTCAACGCCGGCCTGGGCCTCGAGGCCAATATCGCAAAGATTTGCGCTACCGCGCTGGTCATGGTCTACAACTTTGTAACGCGCAAGATCTTCCTGGAGGGCGAGCAGACCAAGTAGCCCGGCCTCCTCGTTGCACTACGGGGCCCACGGACGACGCGCGTCGAGCGCTGCGTTGTTCGTGGGCCTTGCTCGTTTACGGCAAGATTTGCAACGTTTGCGGATTGCCTCTTGAATATTTGGCGAGTTCGTATAGTTCTTGCCAAAGACCTTACGTTTCCCATGCAAAAGCTCTAAAGTATCTCGTTGCTCGATTCGTCAACGCATTGGATGTGATTACGTGCGCAAGGCACTGGCACAACCTCATACCAAGCAATTCCTCAAGTTCGCTGTCGTGGGTCTTATCTCCTTTGGCATCGACTGGGGTATGCTCATTGCGCTCGTCGAGCTGTTCCACCTCGACTTTTTGATGAGCACCACGATCTCGTTTACCACGTCCGTCGTGGTCAACTACTGGCTCAGCATGAAGTACGTGTTCGACCATCGCGAGGGCATGAGCCGCAAGCGCGAGTTCACGATCTTCACCATCCTGTCGGTGATTGGTTTGGGCCTCAACGACCTGTACATGTTTGTGGGCGTCACGTTTTTGAGCATCGGCTACCAGGCCATGAAGGCCATCGCCACGTTCCTGGTCACCTGGTACAACTACTTTAGCCGTCGCTTCTTCCTCGAGGGCGCGCAGTCGTAGACGGCCCGACATAATCTCGCTTCGCAGCCGGTTGGAATTCACGTTCCAACCGGTTTTTATTTGCCGAGCCTGCCGAGGAAAGCGTACGAGGCGAGCCACAACGCCGGAATGGGACGCAGTTTCCCCAGGGGCGCCGTTCCGGAAACTGCATCCCAGATTGCACCCTCTGAGTGGGACACAGTTTCCGCAACGCCGTCCTAGCGGAAAGCATGTCCCAGAATCGGTCAGCAGAACGGGACACAGTTTCCAGATGAGCCCCCATGCGGAAAGTCCATCCCGGAATGAGCCCTCAAAGCGGAACACGCTTTCCGAAACCCGCCCCATCGGGAAACTGGGGACCTCGGACAAAATCTCGGACCCAATTTGGGTCCAGGAGGGAGTCCGATGCATACGAAAGAGGAGCGCGAAGGGATTCTCTGGGAGTTCCACCGGAGCGACCTGTCCGCCCCCGCCGCCTGCAGGAGCCTGCCGCTTTTCCCGAACAAGGACAACCTGCATGCTTGGCTCAAGCTGGAGGAGGCGGGCGCGCTGGTCGTCGTCGACCAGGTCCGCAACATCGGCTCGCTCGCGCTTTCGCGCACCAAGCTCGCCGGGATGCCGCACGCGTACCTGCCCGGGCTCGCCGCGCACGGCGCCTCGAAGCTGTTCGCCGGAGACGCCAAGACCGACGAGCGCGGCGCGATGGTCATAGTCAAGACGGCGCTGGGCATACCCGACACGCTGCTTGCGGTGGCCGACAGGCCGCCCGAGATAGAGGCTGCCAGGTCGCCCGCCGCGCAAAGGGACTTTTTGACCTGCGAGAACACGCGCAGCAAGAACAGGCTCCGCAGCATATTGCTCGAATCGTGCCCGGAATTCGAGGCGCAAGCCGACCTCTCGGGTGCGGCGACCCTCAAGCTCATGGTCGCCGTCGGCGGCCCGTGGTCGATATCCGAGGCCTCGTCGCAGGCCGTCGGGACGCTCACGCGCGGCTGCAGGCGCGCCAAAGTGGCGGCGCTGGTCGAATCCGTCGAATCGTCAAGCAGGCCGCACCCGGCGGCCGTCGCCTGCGAGGACCGCGCCGTTCGGCTGCTCGCGCGAAGGATATCGGAGAACGCCGCCGAGACAGGGTCGCCGACCTCCGAGATATCCGCGCTGTTCGCCGCCGACGAGATGTACAGGTGCCTGTTCGCGGTGCCCGGCATAGGACCGCGCACGGCATCCGAGCTGGTCATGTCCATAGACATAGCCGACATCGCGGGCCGCGACAGGCTCGCCTCGCGCTGCGGGCTCGCGCCGCGCAACAGGCGGTCCGGCACGTCGATACCGTCGGTGTCCGCGTCGCGGCAGGGCAACAAGAGGCTGAAGAACCTGCTCGTATTCTCTAGCAACTGCCTTGCGCGCAGCCGCAACCGATGAGGCAAATATTACGCGCGCTACCGCGACAGGGGCATGCCGCACGGCAAGGCGCTGAAAGCCGTGGCGAGGAAGCGGCTCGAGGTGATTTACGCGATCATGGGGGACAAGGTTCCGTACGCAGCCTAACGGCCTGCGTCAGCATTGCCAAAAACGCTCATCGAAAGGGCGAATCCCTCTTGACAGAACTACAGGAACACCCCCCACGCGGGCGGGAGGGCGCGCAGACGCGGCGAGCGCCTAGCGCGCGAACTCTCGTAAGAGTGCTTCTTCCACTTCCCGAAGCGAAAGGGCCCCGCCTCCCTCGGCGGGACGGGTGACCACGATGCAGCGCGCTCCCACGTCGCGCGCGGCGGCAAGCTTCTCGGCCGTGCCGCCTACGGTTCCCGAGTCCTTGGTCACAAGCCACTGGGCGCCCACCTGCCGAAGCATCGCCTCGTTGAGCTCGCGGGTGAAGGGCCCCTGCATGCCGATGACGTGCGACGGCGAAAACCCCGCGTCGATGCACTTCGTTATAGCACCGGGCAGCGGGAGCACACGCACGAAGAAGCGCTCCGCGAAATCGGCGACGCGCGTGTAGGGAGCAAGCTCCTTGCTCCCCGTCGTGAGAAGAACGCGACCCGGGTTCTCGGAGAGAAAGCGCGCCGCGCAGGCGATCGACGCGACCGGCACGACGCCTTTGGGCAGCGCCTCGACCGGGCGCGCAAGGCGCAGGCATCGTGCACCCACGGCGAGCGAAGCGGCCCGGATGTTGCCGCTTGCGAGCGTAGCGAAGGGGTGCGTGGCGTCGACGACGATGCGCGCGCCGGAAAGCTCGCGCTCCATGTCGGCATCGTCGAGCCTGCCCGCATGCACCTCGATGCCCGGAAGCTCGCCCAAAAGCTCGCCTCCGTACTCGGTTGCCGCGTAGGCACGGGCGGGGATGCCCGCCCCGCTCGTCCATTCGCACAGAAGGCGGCCCTCGGTGGTGCCGGCGAAGATGCGCAGCGCCGGCGCGGATGCGGGGGCCGTCACTTCGGGCCGCCCGTGCGCGTGATCTGGTAGAGCAGCGCGTTCATAATGGCGGCCGCCACGGTCGAGCCGCCCTTGCGACCCCTCGCGACGATGGTCGGCACGCGTCGCGCGAGTAGCTCCTCTTTCGCCTCGACCACGTTCACAAACCCGACCGGCACCCCAACGACGAGCGCGGGCGCGATCTTCCCCGCGTCCATGAGCTCGGCGAGGCGCAGAAGTGCTGTGGGAGCGTTGCCGACGGCCACGATGAGCGGACCCTCGATGCCGCAAGCTTTGTCCATGCTCGCAACGGCGCGAGTCGTGCCCGCGGAGCGCGCAGCCGCGGCGACATCAGGGTCGGCCATGTAGCACACGGCCTTGCAGCCGAGCTTCGCGAGCGCGGGCTTGCTTATGCCTGCGAGCGCCATGTTCGTGTCGGTGAGCACCGTGGCCCCTGCGCGCAGTGCGTCGAGCGCACAGTGCGCGGCGTCATGGGTGAACACGAGGGAATCGGCGTACGAGAAGTCGGCAGTGGTGTGGATGACGCGCTTCACGACGGGCTCTTCGAGCGGCGGGAACGTGCGGCCGCCGAGCTCTTCGGTGATGATCTCGAAGCTGCGCCGCTCGATGTCGCCGGGCGCCATCTCCTTGGAATCCATCCAGTACTCCACTCCTTCCCTTGCACATATCCCCTGAGAGTAGGGGTGTTTCTCGCACCGCATCTCGGTTATGTAGTCGGCCTTCTCCACGATCTTGCGGGAAGGCGCGCGCCCGGTGAGCGCTACTTCGACGCCGCGCGCGGACATATCGAGCGCGCAGTCCACGAGTGCCTCGTCGACAAGCCCCTTCGAAAGCGCGTCGAGCGCCTCGTCGAGCACGAGCAGCCCCTCCTGCGCGCCCTCGAGCTCGGCGAGCGCGGAAGCGAGGTTCACATCGTGCAGCTCGCACGTCGCGGCAAGTTCTTCCGACGTCATCGACCAGGTAAACTTGTCCGACACCTTCCCCGCGAACACGGGCACGCCGAAATGCTCGGCGAGCAGGCGCGCCTCCCCGCTTTCGCCGTCTTTCAGGAACTGCACGACGACGACGCGGCGGCCTGCGGCGAGCATGCGAAGGGCGAGGCCCATCGCCGCCGTGGTCTTGCCTTTGCCGTCGCCATGATACACGTGGATCATACGCCCTCCTCGATTATGCGGTAGACATACTCCATGTCGAGCGCCCCGCGCACGACGTCGGCCAGGCGGTCGAACTCGCGCGCACGGTGATCGGCCGCGGATGCTGCGCCCGCAGCACCAACGACGCTCTCGGGCAGGCCGCGCATGCGCGCGAGCGAGCGCGCGAGGGCGAGCGCCACCCCCGGTTCGTCGAACAGGCCGTGGAGATAGGTTCCGAACACGTTTCCGCAGGCCGCGCCTTCTGGTTTGCCGTCAATCGTGCCTGCAGGGGCGCAGGAGACGGTCGTTTCGCCGTCGTGAATCTCGTACCCGCGCGCCGTCATGCCGTTCCACACCGAGAACGCGCCTTGGGCGCCCGTGATGCGCAGCTCCGACTGGGCGAGACGCTTTTCCTCCTTGAACACCGTACTTGCAGGGATGAGCCCGAGCCCGCGCGCGGTGCCAGCGCCTTCTCTGCCGTGCGGATCGGAAAGCTCGTCTCCCAAAAGCTGGTAGCCTCCGCATATGCCGAGTACCGGCGTGCCCGCGCCCGAAAGCGCGCGTACACAGGCTCCGATGCCGCTAGCCGCAAGCCAGCGCGCGTCGTCGAGCGTGGTCTTCGAGCCGGGAAGCACCACCAGGTCGGGTCGACCCAGATCGGTCGTCGAGGAAACGTAGCGCACGCCCATGCCGGGCACGCGCGAAAGCGGGTCGAAGTCGGTGAAGTTCGACAGATGCGGAAGGCGCACGACGGCGACGTCGATGACGCCGCGCGCCTCGCGGGCAGACAGGCGCGGCGCGAGCGAGTCCTCGTCGTCCAGGTCGAGCGTAAGATACGGCACGACCCCCACGACGGGAACCCCGCACATCTTCTCGAGCGGGGCCAAACCCGGGCGCAGGATTTCCACATCGCCGCGGAACTTGTTCACCACAAGCCCCCGCAAAAGCGCGCGATCCTCGGGCGCAAAGAGCGCGACCGTACCGTAGAGCTGGGCAAACACCCCGCCTGGGTCGATGTCGCCCACGAGCAACACGGGGGAGGACACGGCGCGCGCGAGCCCCATGTTGACGATGTCGTTTTCGGAAAGGTTGATTTCGGCGGGGCTGCCGGCGCCCTCGATGACGATGACGTCGTTTTCCTCCGCGAGCGAATCGAACGCCTCCAAAATCTGCGGCATGAGCGCCTTTTTTCGCGCGAAGTAATCCCTCGCAGCGAAGGCTCCCTGCGCCTTGCCGGCCACGATGAGCTGGCTTCGGTGGTCGCTTTCGGGCTTGAGAAGGATGGGGTTCATGCGCACGTCGGGCGCGATGCCGCACGCCTCGGCCTGCATGATCTGGGCGCGCCCCATCTCGAGCCCGTCGGCCGTGACACCGCTGTTGAGCGCCATGTTCTGGCTCTTGAAGGGAGCCACGCGCAGGCCGTCCTGCGAAAGCACACGGCACAGCCCCGCCGCAAGCAGGCTCTTCCCCGCGTTCGACATGGTGCCCTGGATCATGATGGGCTTCGCCCTACCCACGGGTATCGACCTCCTTCGCCGAGCCTCGGCCATCCGCGCCCGCCATAGCGCCGCTGCAAGAAGCGCCGCCCCGTTCGTCGGGTTCGCCTTCGCCCGATGTACCTTCCGCCCGAAGTGCGCGGCTGAACGCCATCGCAAGCCGGGCATTCTCCTTGCGCGTGCGCACCGCGACGCGGCACCAGAAACGGGACAGTACCGAAAACGAGTCGCATGTGCGGACCAAAACCCCCTGTTTATACAGGCGCTCGGGGATGTCTTTCGCCGGCGTGCGGACTAAAAGGAAGTTCGCATCCGAGGGCACGACGGAAAGCCCGAGCGAGGAGAGCTCGTGGGAAAGCCACGCTCGCTCGCCCGCCAATACATCGCGCGTGCGCGAGACGTATTCAACGTCTTCCAGGGCGGCGATGCCCGCGGCCTCGGCGACCGAGGAGACGGGCCACGCCTGCCCCGCCTGGCGAATCCCCTTGATGAGTTGGGCGTTTCCGCTGATCAGATATCCCAACCGCAACCCCGCCATTCCGTAGAGCTTGGTGAACGCGGAGAGCACGGCCACATGGCGCGAAAACGCGGCGCGTGCAGCCACGCTCCTTTCGCGGGCGTCGGGCGCAAATCCGAGGAAGCACTCGTCCACGACGAGCAGCGCGCCCACCTGCTCGCAGCGGCAAGCCGCGGCATCGATCACGCTGGGGTCGACGAGGCGCCCCGTCGGGTTGTTCGGATTGCAGAGGTACGCCACGTCTCCCGGCCCCTCAATCGCGCGGGCGAAGGAGGCGGGCACGTCGAAGTCGTCCGCTTCGGAGAGCGGGAACTCCTGCACGCATGCGCCGTAGTACGATGCCGCCTCCGCATATTCAGAGAACGTCGGCGCGCACACGACGATGCGTTTCGGGCGCACCGCCGCGGCGAGCCGCCAGATGATGTCGGACGCGCCCGCGCCGCAGACGATACTATCTTCGGGTATGCCCTGGGCGCGCGCTAGGGCGCGAACGAGGGCGAGGCTTTCCCTATCGGGGTAGGTGTCGATTCGAGAAAGCGCCTTGCAAGCTGCGGCGAGGGCGCGCGGCGAGGGCCCTGCCGGATTCACGTTCACCGAGAAGTCAATGAGGTCGGAGGCTCCCCCTTCGCAAGCGATGCCGAGCGATTGCGTACTACCCCCATGCGCACGGTCGCGCAGGATTCCCCTGGCAGCCCGGGGCGCGGCGTGGTCTTCCCTCATGCCATCGCCCCCACGGCGAGCACGACCGCCGCGCGCGCGGCACCGAAGACGACGAGCGCGCATACGGACGCGGCGAGCATGAGCCTTGTCGCCCGGGCGATGTCGCCCCACTCGATTTCGCGGGACGCGTCGCCTATCGTCGGCTTCTCAACGAGCTTGCCGAAATACACCGCGGGTCCTGCCAGGCGCAGCCCGAGCGCGCCCGCGCACGCTGACTCGGTCTGTGCCGCGTTCGGGCTCGCATGGCGACGCCTGTCGCGGCGCCAGATGCGCGCCGCCCCGCGCGCATCGAGCCCGACGATCGGGCACACGGCGATCATGAGCAGGGCCGATAAGCGCGAGGGAATCCAGTTCACCGCATCGTCGAGGCGCGCCGAAGCGCAGCCAAAGTCGATGTAGCGCTCGTTTTTGTAGCCCACCATGCTGTCGAGCGTGTTCACCGCCTTGTACGCCATGCCCAAGGGTGCACCCCCGATCATAAGGTAGAAAAGCGGCGCGATGACGCCGTCGCTCGCGTTCTCCGCCACCGTTTCCACGGCGGCGCGCGCGACGCCGTGCTCGTCGAGAACAGACGTGTCGCGTCCCACGATGAGCCCGACGGCTTCGCGCGCCGCGACAAGGCCGCCCTTCGAGAACGCGCGGGCCACGGCCAGGCTCTGGCGGCGCAGCTCGCATGTCGCGAGAATCTGATAGCTCGCCCATGCCTCGACCATGAAGCGCAAGCCGAAGTGAACCATGCCGCAAAGATGTAGGATTCCCCAAGTCAAAAGCTCACATGCAAGCGGAAGCGCCACGGCGAGCACAAGCCCTGCGGCACGCGTGCCCGCGGACGTTTGCGGACACGCGTGCCGCAGGCGGCCTTCGGCCCATGTGATCGCGTGCCCCATGGCGACGACGGGATGGGGAAGCCAGCGCGGGTCGCCAAAGGCAAGGTCGGCCGCGAACCCGGCGGCGACGGCAAGAATCGTCATCACAGGGCATCGCCCCCCGAAGCGGGGCGAACGTCGCGAAGGCAGCGCCCATCCCAGGTGGCGGCCCATGCGCCGCCCGGCTCGGTATGCACGTCGAAGTATCCCATTTTCGAGACAGCAAGCTCGGAGAGCAGCGCTTTCACGGTACCCGCGTGAACGACGAAGACGGCGCGCCCACTTCCCTGGGCACGCTCCGATTTGCACGCCTCCCGAAACGCCGCGACGACGCGGCGGGTGAAATCGCTCTTGCCCTCGCCATGCGGGCAGCGCGTCTCGCACCAGGAGTCTACCCAGGCGCGGTAGCGCGCATCCTCTTTAAGCTCGGCGGCGCTTCGCCCCTCGAAGTCGCCGAAATCCATCTCGCGCAGACCGGGGCACGCCATTAGCTCCGCGTTCGGGAAGAGGATGCGCGCCGTCTGGTCGGTGCGGGCCATGCCGCTCGTGATAACACGGAATACGTCACGATCGCACGCGAGGTCGCGCAAAGCGCGCTCGCCCGCGCTCGACAGGGGCTCGTCGGTGCCCGCCCCGCTGTAGCGATGATCTTCCGTGCCCGCCGTGGCACCATGGCGCACGAAAACGACTTCCAAAGGCGCGCCCACGCCCTGCGTCCCTCGAGGCGCATCGTCAAGGTTTCCTTTGATGACCTGGGGTATCCCGCACGTCATGCGCACGACGACGTCGGCGCGCGCAGCGAGCGCGCATCCCAGGCGCCCCGCGCGCTCGCGCCATTGGGCGTCTCCCGCACGCATGGGGACGACCCCCGAGCCGACCAAGGGCAGAATCACTACGTCGAAGCCGATCAGCCGCTCGAGCGCCCGGTCAGCGTCGAGCGCGCATACGAGTTCCTCAGCACGGTATGCGACGCGGCCGACAAAAGCAGCGGGCACGCCGCCCTCCGCAAGCTGCGCCGCGTCGACGAAATCGTCCGCCGCGAACCCGAGCTTTTCGCGCACGAAGGTCCTCTTCCCCGAATGCGCGCCACCTACCACGAGTATCATAGGAGCATGCCCCCCGCCACCAGCATGGCAAGCATCGCGAGCTCGGCCCATTGCAGAAACCATCCGGCCAAATCCCCCGTCACCCCGCCGAAGCGGGACAGGGCAACATGGCGGTACCACGCGAGCGCCAAAAGCCCCGTCACCGCCATAAGGGCGCCGACGGCCTGAGCGCACGCGACCATCCCTGCAGCCGAAGCCGCAGCGAAAGCGCAAAGCGGCACGACGATCGCCGCGCGCTTCTTCGCAGGCGAGAGCCCCGCAGCCATGCCGTCCGCCCGCGCGGCAGGCCAGCATTCAACGGCGAGCCCCGAAAGCGAGCGGGAGAACACGAGCGAGCACAGAAGCGCGAGGAACGCCCCCGCCGTAAGCGGCAGCGCGGTGAACAGGGAAAACTGCAGAATAAGGTACACAACAACACCGATGACCCCGAAGGCGCCCGCCCGCGGGTCGTGCATGATCTCGAGCTTTCGCTCGCGCGGGGCCCAACTTGCAAGCGCATCGGAGGTGTCGCAGAGCCCGTCTAGGTGGATGCCTCCCGTCACCGCCACAGGCAGCGCCACGAGCACGGCCGCGACGATGGTCGCAGGCACGCCGAGCAGGTTCGCAACGTGTCCCCACGCCGTCATGAGGAAGCCTTCTGCAAGGCCCACCAGGGGAAACGCGGCAAGCGCATGGGTTGACCCGAAATCGGTCCAGGCCGATTTCGGGACGGGGATGCGCGAGAACGTTCCGAACGCCGCGCCGATTGCCTCTACTATCTTCACCTTGTAGGTCCTTCGCCTTTCATCCACACGGGAATCCCGCATACCACTTCGACTGCGCGGTCGGCCAGCGCCGCCACGCCCGCGTTCACGCGCGCGACCGCGAGCCTCCATGCCTCGGTCCCCTCATCGTAGCGTATCCCATCGGCGAACACGTCGACGGTGACCACCACCGTATACGCAGCGGCCTGAGCGAGACGTTCGATGCCTCCGAGCACCTCGCGCGCCGCAGCGTCGGGGTCTCGTGGGGACAAGCCGCCTTCCGCGAAGAGCTCGTTCGCAACCAGGTTGCCCACGTCCTCCAAAAGAAGCGTGCAGCCGCGCGGAAGCCCGGGCGCTGCGGCGCCCACGTCACGCGTGCGCTCGAGAGTGGAAAACCCCTTGCCCTCGCGCAGCGCCCGATGGCGCGCCATGCGGCGGGCGCCCTCTTCCCCGAAGGGCTCCATCGTTGCCAGGTACACGCGAGGGCCGTCGTGCCCGAGGCACAGGGACTCGGCATAGGCGCTCTTGCCGCTCGCGGCGGCGCCGATAACGAGTGTCACCGTCATTTCCCGGCCTCGAAATGCTCGTAAGCAGCCATGCCAGTCGCCGTGAACGTCTTCCCATCCCGGTACACGCGCAGCGCCGAATCCAGAAGGGGCAGATACGCCATGGCGCCCGCGCCCTCACCCAAGTGCATACCTGCGTCGAGGGGTGCCTTTATGCCGAGCTCGCGAAGGAGCTCCTGGCTTGCGGGTTCGCTTGATGCGTGGGTGCCCACGAGGTAGCCCAAGGCGTTGGGGCACAGGCGCGCCGCGCACAGGGCCGCCGTGCAGGATATGACCCCGTCGAGGAGCGCCGGCGCCTTCGAGGCCGCGGCCCCCAGGTAGAAGCCGCACATCGCCGCGATGTCGAAGCCGCCCACCTTCGAGAGCACGTCGATCGGGTCGGCGGGATCGGGCGAGTTCGCGTCGATAGCGCGCTCGACCACGTCGCGCTTGCGCGCGAGCGAGGCGTCCGAGAGCCCCGCGCCGCGCCCGACGAGGCTCCGCGCGTCCGCCCGGATGAGCACTGCGGCCACCGCCGCCGAGGTGGTCGTGTTGCCGATGCCCATCTCGCCCGCGGCGAGAAGGCGCACGCCGGCGCGGGCAAGCCCGCACGCGACGGCGATTCCGACCTCGATCGCGCGCACGGCCCCATCTCGAGACATAGCGGGGCCGTGCGCGATGTTGCCGCTCCCCCGCCGCACGTTCGCGCGCACCATGCGCGCGTCTTCTATGCCCCGGGCCATACCCACGTCGATGGGCACGACCTCGGCACCCGCGAACGCCGCCATGCGACAGGCGCTCGTGGCCCCCTCGCACATGTTGCGCGCGACGGCTCGCGTCACGTCTTGCCCGCTTTGCGACACACCTTCGGCAACGACCCCGTTGTCGGAGAAGAATACCGCGAGCGCACGGGGGAACTCGGCCACCTCGGCGCTCCCCTGAGCTGCGGCGATACACGCGACGGCGTCTTCAAAGTCGCCCAATCCCCCCAAGGGGTGCGCGATGGAGTCCCACGCGGCATACGCGGCGGCGCGGGCGCACTCGTCTGCGGGCGCGATCCGGGAGAGCGCGGCTTCGAGCACGGCGCCCGGCGCCGACGAGAAAACGCGCTCGACTTCCTCGCGGATGCAGGCAAGCGCGGTTTCGGTTGTTTCAGCCATGCCGTCTCCTCTCTGCGAACGACGCTGCGGCAGACGCGAACGCGCGCGCAACGTCGGGGTTAGCAGGATAGTACACATGCGGGAAGCCCGCCACCAGGGACGGGGTGGTCGTCATGCACGGCCAGCCCTTGTCGCGCCGGGGCTTCTGCGCCCAGAAGTCGCCGCCCGGACAGGTGGACTGCCAGTAGTGGAACTCGTGCGCGCGGATGCGTGTGCCGCGCGGCCCGTAGAGCCCGTCGCGTTGGGAAGTGAGCTCCACGTACCCGAAATGGGACAGCCTTCCCCCGTTCTCGCTTGCGCCCTCAAGGGCGCCCGCAACAGGCCAGCGCCGCCCCTCGCTATCGGCGATTTCGCGCTGAAGGTACAGAAACCCACCGCATTCGGCGACCGTCGGCATGCCGGATTCCACCGCGCGCCGCACCGCCTCGCACATCGGCGCGTTCTCGGAGAGCTGCCGCGCATGGAGCTCCGGGTAGCCGCCCCCCAGATAGAGGGCGCTTGTCCCCCGGGGCAACTCGCTATCACACAGGGGGCTGAAAAAGGCCAGCTCGCAACCCAGGTCCTCGAGCGCGCGCAGGTTCTCCTCGTAGTAGAACGAGAACGCCTCGTCACGCGCAACGGCGACGATGGGCCGCGCTCCCGCGATCGGCTCCAACCGGTAAGGTTCCTCGCGGATATCGGGTGCCGTCGCCGCTATTTCGAGCAAGCGGTCGACGTCGACGCTCTTTTCCACCAGCTCGGCCATCTTGTCGATGCGCGCGGAGAGCTGCTCGACCTCGTCGGCGGTCACAAGCCCCAGATGCCGGCTTTCGAGCGAGAACGCCTCGTCGGCGGGGATATTCCCCAAAACCGCGACGCCCGTGTGCTTCTCGATCGCAGGCGCCGCGTAGGCGCAGGCAGCGGCGCTCGTCTTGTTCAGCACGACGCCGCGCACGTTTGCACAAGGCAGGAACTCGGCGATGCCGCGGATTACGGCGGCGAGCGATAAAGACGCCCCGCGCCCGTTCACCACTAAAACGACCGGCGTTTCCGTGTCGCGCGCAACCTGGTAGCTGCTCGCGTCGGCCACGCCGGGCGCCATGCCGTCGTAGAAGCCCATAACCCCCTCGAGCACCGCGACATCCGCGCCCGCGGCGCCGCGTGCGAGCAGGGCGCGCAGCGTCGGGGCGTCGGTGAAGAAGCCGTCTAAATTGCCCGAGCGCGCACCCACGACGCGGCGATGAAAGAGCGGGTCGATGTAGTCGGGGCCGCATTTGAAAGCCGCGCATGCAAGGCCGCGGCGCGCGAGCGCGCGCAGGAGCGCGCACGTTACCACCGTCTTGCCGCTCCCGCTCGAGGGCGCAGCGACCATGAAGCGTGGGATGGACGTGCTCACCGGGCGCCGCCTTCCCCACCTGCGGCGTTGCAGTTAGCAAGCGAGGCCACCTCAACGGATGGGTTCCCCTCGGCAGAGGGGTCCTCCCCGACAGGCGACTCCGCAAGCGCCCCGACTTCGGCAAGCTCCTCGGCATCTGCGCCCGCACCACGCGCGCTGACGAGGAACACGGGGTTTTGCGCCTTCATAAGATGGTGCGAGCCTACAGCCTCGGCGCGGGCGGCCGACACCTGGCACGCCTCGAACCCCTTAAAGCGCGAACCCGAGAGGAGCGCGCACGCCTCGGTGAGCGTCTCAACGGTGACGCATGGCACGCACAGGCGAACCTGCGAGTTCTTCTCGAGCGCCGCCTCCACGATGGAGGGAAGCTCGCCCGCGCTCCCGCCGACGAACACGGCGTCGGGGACGGGCAGTTTCGCGAGCACTTCGGGGGCGACACCGGGGACCGCATGCACGTTGCCGCACCCGAATGCATCCGCGTTCTCTCGGATGAGCCGCACGCCGGCCGCGTTGCGCTCGACCGCCCATACCGACCCCGCTCGCGCGACGAGCGCCGCCTCGATCGACACGCTCCCCGTGCCGGCGCCGACGTCCCACACGGTGTCGGTCGCGGTAAGGCGCAGCTTCGCGAGCGCGACGGCGCGCACCTCCTGCTTGGTCATGGGAACGTCGCCGCGGATGAAGAGCTCGTCGGGAATGCCCGAGGAAGCGTACGGCCAGCGGGGGCTCGCGGCGCGGGATGCGCCCGCAGAGTCCGCCGCGGAAGAAGCCGTCGCGGGCGCAGACGCGCCGGCCGGCGCCTCGGAGGCTGCGCTAGAGCCCGCAGGCGACCCAGCGCCGCCTGCGAACTCGATAAGCATCACGTTCAGGTCGTCGAACGTCTGACCTGCGATTTCACTTGCGGTCGCGCAGGTGATGCGCTCGTCGGGGTACGACAGGCGCTCGGCCACCGTCACGCGCGCGTCCCCGAAGCCCGCCTGCACAAGCTCGCCCGAAAGCCGCGAGGGGTCTTCCCCGCCCGACGTGGCGAGGAAGAGCTCACCTGCGTGCTCGGCCTCGGCCACGATGTCGCACGCCACGCCGTGAGCGCTCGCGAAGCGCCAATCCTGCCATGGACGCGCGAGGCGCGCGGCGAGATACGACGCTGAGCTTATGCCGGGAATGACGCGCACGTCCACCTGCGCGTCGCCGGAGAGCGCCTCCACCAGGCGGCGCGCGCCGCTGAACAGCCCCACATCGCCCGTCATCACGACCACGGCGCGCTGCCACAACGCCGCATCGGTGAGCGCGGCGACGATGTCCGCCGTCTTAACGAGCTCGCATCTCACCACGTCGGGCGGCACGTCGATGCCGACGAGCGCGCGATGAGCGCCGATGACCACGTCGGCGATGTCGATCGCGTCGAGCGCCGCGCGCGAGAGCAAGTCGGGGTTTCCGGGCCCCGCCCCGATGATCGTTACCTTTCGCATGGAATCTCCCGATACCCGCGCGGCGTGACCATACGGCCGCCTACGCGCTTCGTGTCCGCGTTGCCGACGAACACGGTGGTGAACATGTCGGCGTCGAACTCCCCCAGCTCGGAGAGCCTGCACATGCCCGACTGCTGCCCCTCGCGCCCGATGTTGCGTACCCAGCCGCAGAGCGTGTCGGGGGCCTTCCATTCGAGCATAATCTTCGCCGCGCGCGAGAGCCTGTCGGCGCGCTTTCTGCTGCGCGGGTTGTACAAACAGATGCAGAAGTCGGCGCTCGCCACGGCGGCGAGCCTGCGCTCGATGACCTTCCACGGCGTGAGCAGGTCGGAGAGCGACACGACCGCGAAGTCGTGGGCAAGCGGGGCGCCGAGCACCGCCGACCCGCTCTGAGCCGCGGTGGCCCCGGCGATAACTTCCACGTCTACATCGGGGTAGTCCTCCGCAAGCTCCAGCACGGGGCTCGCCATGCCGTACACGCCCGCGTCACCGCTGCACACGAGCGCCACGGCTTCTCCGCTCTGCGCGCGCGAAAGCGCCAGACGGCACCGTTCGACCTCGTGCATCATCGGCGTCGCGAGATGCGCCGCGTCGGGCACGGCGGCGAGCGCGAGCTCCACGTATTTCGTGTACCCCACAACGATGTCGGCCGTCTCGAGCGCGCGCCGAGCCGCAATCGTCATGCCGTCGGGGCCGCCCGGGCCGATCCCCACCACGAAGAGCTTTCCCATCACCGCTCCTTAAACGAAAGTTCGATAGTTACCTTGGAAAACGCGACGGTAACGCCGCCGTGAGCGAGCTTCGGGAAGATAAGTTTGCCCCCGTCCGCGAGCGCCGCGCGCTCGCACACGTTGTCGACCCCCACCGTCGCGCGCACGAAATCAGATGGCGAAACGCTGCCTTCGACCTGCGACAACTCCTCTGCGGAATACGTCGCGAGCGGGATATTGCGCGCGCGGCAGAAGGCGAGCAGACCCTCCTCGCGCGCCTTCACGTCGATCGTCGCCGCCTCGCGCACGGCCGAAGGCGAGATGCCCGCCTGCCCGCACGCGAGAAGAAACGCCTCCCCGATCGCTTCGGCGCACGCACCGCGACGGCACCCTATGCCCGCAACGATGCAGGGCACGACAAGGCGAAGCGGCTCGGGCGCAGGCGCCTGCGCCCGCACGCCCGCCGGCTTCCCCGTCACACCGGCGGGTACGACCTCGCCCGTTGTCTCCGCCGCGCGAACGGACGCACCTGCATTCGCGCCAGCGAACGGCGACACGACGATATCGGCCCGAGCGCGGTCGGACGCAATGTCAACCCCCTCAGGCGGCTGTCCCGAAATCGGCATATCGGAATAGAGCGTCACGCGCCCGCCCGAAAGCAGCCGCGCCGACACTCGCTTGATAGCCTCGGGATTCGAAACGGCGAGCCCCGCACAGCGCGCCCACGTATCCACCGCCCACACGCCGCGGACGTCGGTCGCCGTGGTGATGACGGGGATGGCCCCTGCCGCGCGTGCCACGGTTTGCGCAAGCTCGTTCGCACCGCCCAAATGCCCCGACAAAAGCGGGATGGCAAAGCGCCCCGCCTCGTCGATCACCACAACCGCGGAATCGCTTGCCTTCGAGGCGACATGCGGCGCGATCGCCCGCACGGCGATGCCCGCCGCGCCCACGAACAGAAGCGCGTCCGACGCTTCCCACGCGAGCGCCGTCCATGCGCGCAGGTCGGCCTTCCCCTCGCCGAACCCACGCGAAACGGAAACGTCCCAGTCAGGGTCATCTTCACCTGTCTGCGCGCAATCGGAAAGCGCGCGTGCGGTGCGCTCCGCCAACGCATACCCCCTCTCAGTGAACGCTATGCAGGAAACCCTCATCTAGCGCACCACCATCGTCGAGAAGTAGCTGCCCCGATCGGGCACATCGTCGAGCGAGCGGTACACGCGCTCGCCCGGAAGCCCACAGTCCTCTACGAGCTCGGCACCGTCGAAGGCGCCCTCCTCGCGAAGGATGCGCTTCGTGTCCGCAAGCGAGCGGCGCGCCTTCATGACAACCTTCGTCCCCGGCCAGCCGATTGCGCGGCGCACGTCGTCGTAGCCGCCGGGCACGATGTGCAGAGGCGACGACATCTCGGGCGTGAGGTCGCGCTCGAGCGCCGCGGCGGGCGCGCAGAAGCTCGGCACGCCGGGAATGGCGCGCGCCTCGAACCCGCGGGCGCGCACGTCGGGCGCTATGCGCTGGAATGTGGCGTAGATGCTCGGGTCCCCCAGGTTCAGCAGCGCGACGTCGCGGGCCGCATCCAGGTGCGCGACAAGCTCGCGAACAAGCGAGGCATGCTCGGCCGCTCGGCGCTCGAGATCGCGCGTCATCGAGAATCGCACGGGGATCACCGTCTTGCCTGTAAGGTCGACGGCGCCGCGCACGATGTCGAGCGCGACCATGACCCCGTCCGCCGTCTGCGGTGCGGCGATGACCGGGCACGATTCGATTGTGCGGACGGCCTTGATCGTGAGAAGCTCGGGGTCGCCAGGCCCCGTACCCACCCCGTACAGCACGCCTTTACTCATACGTCGCCCCCAATTCCCCGATAACTGCATCGGCGCCCGACGTGCGGAAAAGCTCGCGGCGCTCGGCGTCGAACACGACCGCGGCGATATCGCATGCGCCCGCCGCGCGGCGGCGCAACCTGTCCTCGGTTGCCGCAGCGAGCGAGGCGCGCGCAGCGTCCCCCACGCCGGCGGCCTCGATTGCCTTGAGCGCCGCCGTGGTCGTGACCGACGACATGATTTCGCGCACGGTCTTCGCGTCCGCGCCGGCCAAGGCCGCGTGGGCGGCCAGAATCTCCGCGCGGCAGTCGGCGGTACGCGAATGGGTGTCCATGATTCCGCCCGCGACCTTCACCAGCTTGCCGATGTGTCCCACAAGAAGGACATTGGTAAATCCCTCGCGAACGCAGCAATCAATCGCATCGCCCACGAAGTTGGAGATGAAGACCATCGGCGCACCGTTTAGGTGGAAATGCCCCGAGATGAACTGCTCGCCGTAGTTGCCGGGCGTGAGCACGACTCCGCGCCGCCCCATAGCCGCATGCTGCCGGATCTCGAGCTCGATGCTGTCGCGCAAGGCAGCGAGGCTGCGCGGCTCGACGATGCCCGTCGTGCCCAGGATGGAGATTCCGCCCTCTATCCCCAGGTGCGGATTGAAGGTCTTTTCGGCAAGGGCAACACCCTCGGGTACCGAAATCGTCACAGCAATATTTCCAGAAAAGCCGTGCGCGGCGCACACCTCGCGCACCGCCGAAGTGATCATCGCGCGCGGCGTCGCGTTGATGGCGGCCGCCCCCACCGGCTGCTCGAGCCCGGGCAACGTCACGCGCCCCACGCCCACGCCGCCATCGACGGAAACTTCCGATTCGCGCGCGGGCACGCCCTTGCTGCCCGCAGCGCCCGTGCCCGACCCCGCATGTTCCACGCGCGCGTACACGAGCACGCCGTCGGTCACATCGGCATCGTCGCCTGCGTCCTTTCGCACGGCGCACTGGGTGCACCCCTCGCCGATGCATGCGTCGACCACGTCCGTCTCGACGGGCAGCCCGCCGGGCGTGACGATCGACACGCGGCCGGCGGGCTTTCGTGACAAGAGCATCTCGCAGGCGGCCTTCGCCGCGAGCGCGGCGCAGCTCCCCGTCGTGTAGCCGCAGCGCAGGCGGGTCGTCCCGGTATATATGTAGTGCTCGAAGGCCACGCTAGCTGCTCGCCTTCCGATACCCCGTAGCAAACGAAGGGTCGTAAAGCTTGCTGCGCTCGTACGACTCCGCTTGCGCGCCGTCGTGCGCAAGCCCGCCGCGAGCTCCGAGCACGCGGCCCACCACCACGAGCGCCGTGCGGTCGATGCCCTCTCGCGCGCCCGCATCGGCGAGCGTGCCCACTGTGCAGCGCACCACGCGCTCCTCAGGCCAGGTCGCCTTGTACACGAGCGCCGCCGGCTCGTCGGAGCTGCGGCCCGCGGCCAAAAGCTCGGCGGAAAGCTCGGCGAGCATACCCGAGCTCAGGAAGATGACCATAGTGGAGCCGCTTTCCGCCATGGTGCGCATGTCCTCACCCGCGGGCATGGGGGTGCGCCCGGAAAGCCGCGTGATCACGACCGACTGGCTGATTCCCGGCAGCGTGTATTCCTGGCGAAGCGCCGCCGCGGCACCGCAAAAGCTCGACACGCCGGGCACCACCTCGTAGTCCACGCCGCGCGCGTCGAGCGCGTCCATCTGCTCCTGGATGGCGCCGTACAGGCACGGGTCGCCCGTGTGCAGGCGCACCACTTCCTCGCCCCGTGCATCCGCCGCGCACATCACGTCGAGCACTTCCTCCAAAGTCATGTGCGCGCTGTCGTAGACAACGCAGGATTCCTTACACTCAGCGAGCAGCTCGGGGTTCACAAGGCTTCCCGCCCAAACGACCACGTCGGCCGCGCGCAGAAGACGCGCCCCGCGCAGCGTGATAAGGTCGGCGGCGCCCGAGCCTGCGCCAACGATATGAATCATCCGAGCCTTCCCTTCCCGTTTCTCATCGCAACCGTTTACGCCGCCATTCGCGCAGCGGGCAAAACACGGCGCCTGCGGCGGCAATCGGCGCAAATACGCAGGCAGGAGGCGCAATGCAGCCCGCCCTGGCTTTGACACGTTCACAAGTGCCCACTATCATAGTAAAAGTTTCGGCAACGAGCATATGACAATCGGATAAAAGGAAATGACCGGCGCGGCGCCCGCACAGCCCGCGCTGGCTTGCGGAGGGAACCAGGTGGGAATCCTGGGCAAGGGACATTACTGTATAGGACGCGCGGGCGAACCGCCTCGCGCCCCAAGCCAGACTGCTTCGCCTTTTCCTCACGGCATCGCCGTGGCGTTAGCTCCTTGTGAACCCCGAGGGGTGCGCTTTTCTTTCGCTTGTGCCGACAAGCAACTGTCGCCGGGGGACCGGCAAACCGAGGAAAGGAAAAACCATGTCCGACCAGATGTCACGCCGCGGCTTCATGGGCGCCGCAGCAACCGGAGCCGTCGCGCTCGCCGGAGTCGCGCTCGCGGGCTGCTCCAACACCTCCGCGAGTTCCGAGAAATCGAGTGAAAAGGAGAAGGCCGTGAAGCCGGTCATCCTCGTCACGAGCTTCGGCACGAGCTACAACGACTCGCGCCACATCACCATCGGCGCCATCGAAGACGCTATCCGCGAGAAGTACTGGCAGGACTACGACATCCGCCGCGCCTTCACCGCGCAGATCATCATCGACAAGCTGAAGAAGCGCGACGGCATCACGATCGACAACATGACCGAGGCGCTCGACCGCTGCGTGGAAGACGGCGTGAAGGAAATCGTCGTGCAGCCGACGCATCTCATGGGTGGCCTGGAATACACCGACGTGAAAGACGAGCTCGACAAGTACGCCGACAAGTTCGACAAAATCTCGCTCGGCGACCCGCTGCTCACCTCCGACGATGACTACAAGAAGGTGGCCGCAGCCATTAAGGAGAACATGGCGTCCTTCGACGACGGCAAGACGGCGCTGTGCCTCATGGGCCACGGCACCGAAGCCGATTCCAACGCCGACTATGCCAAGATGCAGGAAGTGTTCAAGAACGAGGGCTTGACGCAGTTCTTCGTCGGCACCGTCGAGGCTGAACCGACCTGCGAGGATGTTATCGCCGCCGCGAGCGCCGCAGGCTACAAGAAGGCCGTGCTCGCGCCGTTCATGGTGGTCGCGGGCGACCACGCGAACAACGACATGGCAGACGAGACCGACCCCGACAGCTGGGCTGCGAAGTTCGTGGCCGCCGGCTTCGAAGTGACGTGCCTGCTCCAGGGTCTGGGACAGAACGTCGCGGTCGACGACATCTACGTCTCGCACGTGGACGACGCCATCGCCAAGCTGTAAACTCGCCGCGCACGGTGGCGCCGGTCGCGTCCCCGTGCAACGGGCATGCGCCTTTCCCCGACTGACGACGCATGCCCGTTGCATTCGCATCCCGCCCGCCCACCGCACGGCGCGGGCGGTCGAAGCGATTGAAAGGAACCCCTCCATGTTGAAGAAAACCCTCGTCTTCGCCCTGTCGGCGGCGCTTTTCGCGTTCTCGCTCGCCGGCTGCGGCGGAAATTCAATCGACAGCGCAAAGGCAAGCGATGCCGATTCCCAGGAAAAGACCGAACAGGCGGCCGATGCGCCCGAGGGCGCAAGCGCTGCCCCCATTACCGCCGACAAGGTGGCTGACGGCACCTATCCAATCACCGTAGATTCCAGCTCGAACATGTTCAGGATTGTGGACGCCCAGCTCATCGTGGAAAACGGCTCCATGCACTGCGTGATGACACTTTCCGGCACGGGCTACGGCAAGCTCTTCATGGGCACGGGCGACGAGGCTGCCGCTGCGAGCGAGGCCGACTTCATCCCCTATGTGGAAAACGCGGAAGGCAAGTACACCTACGACGTGCCCGTTGATGCGCTCGACGAGGACACCGCCTGCGCCGCGTGGAGCATTAAAAGGGAGCGGTGGTACGACCGCACGCTCGTATTCGAATCCGCCGGCGTCGATCTGCGCGCCGACGCACTGAAGTAACGCCATGCGGTCGATTCTTCCCAAGGGGGAAAACAGGAAGCGCCGCAGCATCGCGGCGCGCGTAATCGCCTGCGTTCTCGTCGCCCTGCTCACGCTTCCCTTCGCGGGGTGCAGTGCGAGCCCGAACGCGACCGGTGGCACGACGGGCTCTCAGGAATACACTGTGAGTGTCTCGCTTTCCGGCGGGTCAGGGCGCGCAAGCATCGCCTCACCCACCACAATTGTGAAGGATGGCGACACCTACACCGCGACCATCACCTGGTCGAGTTCGAACTACGACAAGATGACCGTCGACGGCGTGGACTACGCGCCCGTAAACGACGGCGGCAACTCCACATTCGAGATACCCGTCACGCTCGACGAGGACATCGCCGTGTCGGCCGAGACCGTCGCCATGTCGACGCCGCACACCATCGACTACACGCTCCACTTCGACTCATCCACCATGAAGGAGAAATCGGGCGACGATGCAAGTGGCGGCTCCCCTGCGGGAACGGCTTCAGGCGCCGCGGCCGACTTCCACAACACCGATTTGGGCTGCGGCTGGGAGCCGACGGGAACGCTTCAGCTAGAATACGCCGAGCACTTCACTGTCGACGAGTTCGAAGGCGGCCTGCGGCTTATCTGCGTTTCGAACGGGGAGCGCTTCCTCGTGGTGCCGCAAGATGCGAAGGTACCTGATGGGTTGAGCTCCGACATCGCGGTCATAAGGCGCCCCGCCGACAAGGTGTACCTCGTGTCGTCGGCGACGATGTGCCTGGTCGACGCGCTCGATGCGAACGACAATATCCTCATGTCGGGCACGAAAGCCGACGATTGCTCGGTCGCGGGCTTCAAAAGCGCGCTCGAAAGTGGGGCGATCGCCTACGGCGGCAAGTACAGCGCGCCCGACTACGAGCGAATATCGGCCTCGGGCTGCACGCTCGCCATCGAGAACACCATGATCAACCACACGCCCGATGTGAAGGAAAAGCTGCAGAAGCTCGGGCTCGTCGTGCTCACCGAACAGTCGTCGAGCGAGCCCGAAGCACTCGGGCGCGTCGAGTGGATTAAGCTTTTCGGCGTCCTGTTCGACAAGGAAGACGAGGCCGCGCACCTGTTCAACGAGCAGAAGGCCCGCGTCGAGCAAACGTCGGGGCTCGCGTCGTCAGGTAAAACCGTGGCGTATTTCTACATTAACTCGAACGGGGCCGCCGTCACGCGGCGGGCGGGCGACTACGTGGCGCAGATGATCGAGCTTGCAGGCGGCAGCTACGCGCTCGATGACGCGCAGACGGCGTCGACGTCAGGTTCGTCAGTAACGCTCGAAATGGAGCGCTTCTACGCGACGGCGAAGGATGCCGACATCATCGTCTACAACGGCACTATCGACGAATCGGTTGCCACCTTGAACGACTTCGTAGGCAAAAACGCGCTATTGTCGCAGTTCAAAGCCGTGAAGAACGGCAACGTCTGGGTCACAAGCGCCGACATGTACCAGCAGATGACTTCTACCGCCGACATTATCGACGAGCTGCACGGGGCGTTCACCGGCGAGGACGCGAGCGACTTCCATTATCTGAGAAAGCTCGGCTAGCGCCATGAGAAGCCGGCTTTCCATGGCATACGACGAATCGGGGCGCGCCGCGCGGTGTCGCGTCGTGACGGCGCTGCTCGCTGTTGCCCTCATCGTGCTCGTCGGGGCCAACCTGTGCATCGGGAGCGTGCTCGTGCCCGCAGACCACATCCCCGGCATCCTTTCAGGCGGCACGGCCAATTCCATGGAAAGCCAGGTCATCTGGGAGATTCGCCTGCCGCGCGTGCTTTCAGCCGTGCTTCTCGGCGGGGCACTTTCGCTCTCCGGGTTCCTGCTGCAGACGTTTTTCAACAACCCCATCGCCGACCCGTTCATCTTGGGCGTCTCCTCGGGCGCAAAGTTCGTCGTCGCGCTTACGATGATCGTACTTCTGGGCGCGAACCGGGCCATGTCCTCGCCGGCCATGGTGGCCGCAGCGTTTCTGGGCTCGCTTATCACCATCGGCTTCGTGCTCCTCATCGCACGGCGCATAAGTTCCATGGCCATGCTCATCGTGGCGGGCGTCATGGTGGGATACATCTGCTCGGCGGCGACGAACTTCCTCATCGCCTTCGCCGACGACCAGTCCATCGTGAACCTGCACAACTGGTCTTTGGGTAGCTTCTCGGGTTCGAGCTGGGACGACGTCGCGGTCATCGCGGTCGTGGTGATCACCGTGAGCGCATGCGTATTCGCGATATCGAAGCCCCTTTCCGCTTTCCAGCTGGGAGAAGCCTACGCGAAAAGCGTCGGCGTGAACGTCGCACGCTTCCGCGTGGTGCTCGTCCTTCTAGCGAGCATGCTCTCCGCCTGCGTGACCGCGTTCGCTGGTCCGGTGTCGTTCGTAGGCATCGCGGTTCCGCATCTCGTGAAGTCGGCGCTAAAGTCGTCGAAGCCCATCCGCGTGATTCCTGCGTGCTTCTTAGGAGGCGCCATCTTCTGCGCGTGCTGCGATTTGATCGCGCGCACGCTGTTCTCTCCCGTCGAGCTTTCCATCAGCGCCGTCACCGCCATCTTCGGCGCGCCGGTGGTTATCGCGCTCATGTTGAAGAAGCGGGTGAGGTAGATGGGGGAATTCGTGCCGCGGCCCAAAACGCTCGGAGGGGACATTCCATGCTTAAACAGTCCTGAGCTCGCACGAAAGCGCCAGAAGGCACTTTCGGCTCGTGCGGAACTGCGCGCGGAACGCCTCCTCCGAGCGGAGTCGAACCTCGAAACCCCGGTCGAAACGCAGGCTGACGGAGCGCCGCTTTTCCGCATAAGCGGCCTGTCGGCGGGCTACGATAAGAAGGTCGTAGTCGAAGGCGTCGATCTGGAGGTTCGCGCGGGCGACGTCGTGGCGCTCATCGGGCCGAACGGCTCGGGCAAGTCGACCATCTTGAAAACCATCACACGCCATCTTGCACCGCTTGCCGGAGCGGTCGAGCTCGACGGGCGGGAGATTTCCCGATGGAAGACGGCAGAGTTCGCAAGGAACCTTGCCGTTATGCTGACGGATCGCCCCCGGACCGAGCTCCTCACCTGCCGCGATATCGTAGAGGCGGGAAGGCATCCCTACACCGGGCGAATGGGCACACTCTCGCCCGACGACCATAGTCGGGTCGATGAGGCCATGAAAACCGCACATGTGGAAGAGCTCGCCGAGCGCGACTTCATGCAGATAAGCGACGGGCAACGCCAGCGCGTCATGCTCGCACGCGCCATCGCACAGGATCCGCGTGTGCTCGTGCTCGACGAGCCCACGTCGTATCTCGATATCCGCTACCAGATCGACCTGCTGCGAATACTTCGCCACCTTACGAAATCGCGGAATGTGGCTGTCATCATGTCCATCCACGAACTCGAGCTCGCGCAGAAAAGCGCCGACAAGGTGATTTGCGTGAAGGACGGCCAGGTCTTCCGCGCCGGCGCACCCGAGGACATATTCACGCGCGAGACGATTGGCGAGCTCTACGGTCTTCAATATGGCACCTTCAACGAGCGCTTCGGCAGCGTGGAAATTGGGCGCCCGCACGGCGATGCGCACACGTTCGTCATCGCCGGCGCAGGTACGGGGTCGGCTGTGTTTCGCCAGCTCATCCGGCAGGGCAAGGCGTTCTACGCGGGCGTTCTGCACGAAGGGGACATCGACTGCGAGCTCGCGCGCGACCTGGCGGCGGAATGCGTGGCCGAGTGCGCCTTCGAGCCGATCGGAGATAAGACCATAGCCCGCGCCAAAGAGCTCCTCGTCCACTGCGCGCGCCTTATCGTGTGCCCCGCCGCCTTCGGCACCATAAACGCCCGCAACGCAGAGCTCGTCGAGTTCGCACGCTCACATGGTATCGAGGTCATGCGAGCGTGCGAAGGCGCATCGGAGGATTCCCAATTGGAGTGGGAAGGATAAACTGGACTTTCTTTTAAGGATCCTCAAGCGTACTGTCGCTCGTATTCCACTGGAGACATGCAGCCCAAGGTGGAATGCATGCGCACCCTATGTGATGTCGCCCACCCAAAGCCTGTTGCGCCCGCCCACGGAGAAAGTGCGCACTGCCAGGTTCAGCCGAGGGTCTCCCGGTGGATTGGCTACACTGATGCGGACAGTTCCGGGAGGGGCGGCCGCTCACGGCGCACACCGACGGCGGTGCCGTCTACATGGGGCGCGAGCAGCGCGAGGCATGCGGCCCCGGGGTGGTGCGCTCGATGTCGAGGAGGGCCCGGAGCCCCGACGACGACGCGCGCCGAGGGGTTCTTCGGCACGCTCAAGTGCGACTTCTTCGAGGGCAGAGACTGGACCGGCGTGCCGTTCGACGAGTTCTCCCGCCTGCTCGGCGAATATATCGAGTGATATAGGGACGACAAGCTCACGAAAGACCTAGGATGGAAGACCATTAGGGAGTATCGCGAGGAGAGGGGCCATGCGGTATAGCGCCGGGACATGGTCCGGAAAAACGTCCGAGGTCCCCGCTTTCCCAATGGATGCTGATGCGGAAACTGTGTCCCGGAATTCGCCTACAGAGCGGGATGCATTTTCCGGTTGAGCCTCGATTGGGAAACGACGTCCCATTCGCATAAAAACGGGCGGCCCGGATGTTTGTCCGAACCGCCCGTCTGGCGCGCTATGTCGAGGCCTCTAGCCTGTAACGTAATACCAGACTACGTTGTCGCCGTTCGAGAGAACGTAGTTGCTGCACGCCGTGTTGGGCGCCACACCGTTAACGGAGTACATCCAGCCGCTCGTGCCGCCGTGCTCCTTCTCGGCCAGGCCGCCGATAGCGGCGACATACGTGCCGTACGACGAGCCGTGCGCATTCACAGAAAGGCCCAGGGCGCACAGGGCATCGTAGACCGTAGCGCCCTCGTTAAAGGTGAAGGTGCCGCCAGAAGACACAGGATTGCCCACGGCGCTCGACGTAACCGAGACCGTCACTGTGACATAACCAGACTGCTGCGAGCCATCCTGATTGCCCGCAGAGGCGCCGCCACTGTTGGATGCAGACCCACCGCCAGACATCGAGCCACCGCCCGAAGAAGAGCCGTCAGAAGAACTCGATCCACCGGTGGATTCGGATCCCTGTCCGGCAGACGCGTTGCTGGACTTCTTGCCGCCCTTGCCTTCGGACTTCTTCTCCTTCGAATCCCTTTTTGAGTCCTTCGACCCATCCTTCGCATTGTCCGAAGAATTGGAGTCCTTGGGCGCAGCCTTGCCCGAAGCGGTAGTCGAGCCGGAAGCCGACGCATCTTTGGCAACGACACTCTCCCCCGTCACGGTCTCGACAATCCAATCGATGGACCAGGCACCGCTGACGGAAGGGCGAACAAAGCCCAGCGAGACGACAATCAGCGCAATGCAGACGGCCGTCAGGGCGCCAACAAGCGCCTTGCGCCGCGGGGCGGACGCCGCCGGAGCGGCGCCCTTTTGCTTTGCATCGTCGAGCTGGATGAACGACGAGTCGGGCTGCTTGGAATCGGCGTCCTGAGGTTTATTGGACACAGCCCTCACCTACCGACGCTTGGTGAGCACGAACACGCCGATGACGGCGAGACCGATCACGCCAGCAGCAACACCGACAATGGCAAGCGGGTTGAAGCCAGACTCCTGCGCGGGAGCCGCTGTGGACTTCTTAGCAGCGGTCGCGGCGGACGAACCAGCGTCAGACTTGTCGGACTTGCCGTCCTTCTTATCGGACTTCTTGTCGGACTTGTCGGAATCCTTCTTGGAATCCTTGCCGTCCTTGGTCTCGGTCGTGGTTGTCGTGGAGACCGGCGTCTGACCCGGAGCAACGGCACCGCCACTCTGCTGGCCATTCGTTCCGCTACCGGAGCCAGAACCAGCACCGGCATTACCCGAGCCGCCATTGGAGCCAGAGCCACCGTTACCGCCAGGGTTAACGGCATTCTTGGTCCACTTGGCATAGAGCGTCATATCGGCCGTCACGACGTCTTTAGAGAAATCCCAAGCCTGAGTACAATCGACATCCTTATACCAGCCTGCAAAGGTATAACCGGAGCGCTCGGGGTTCGCAGGGGCAACCATGGTCTTGTTTTGTGCGGTCATAGCGCTGGGAACCGTGCTGCCACCGCGCGTATCGAAGGCCACCGTATAACCCGGAGCAGCCTTGAGAGCAAATAGTGTACCGGAATCGTTGGTGTAGTAAAGGTTGCCCTGGACATCGGCGATCACGCTTGCAGTGCAATAGTTCGCATTGGAGCCAGACGGCGTATAGATCTCCACTGCCTCGCCAGTTGACTGGTTAAAGCAGTAGACAGCGCCCGGAGTCTTGTTACAGGTAAAGTACACGTAGACATCGCTGCCCTGCACAGATGCAATTGGAGAGGCTTTGACCTCGGCCTTTTTGCCCATATCGAGAGTTTTCTCGACCTTCATGGACGCAAGGTCGACAACCGTGAACTGGCCGTTATTCGAGGAGTCGCTTCCGCCGACATAGACCTTGCCGTTTGCCACGGCAGGCGTAGAGGTCGAGACCTTTGCGAACTCACAGGAGCCAGCAAGACGAAGGGCATCGCCCTCGCGAACGATCTTATAGAGCGTAGCCGGCTGACGACCGATCGCCAAAAAGACCGGGTTGCCACCCTCGGTACCGGCAGAAACGATCGTTGCACGAACGGGATTTCCAGACAGGCTCACAGAAGATTTGACCTTGCCGGACTTGCCGTCGATCAGCTTCACACAACCGCTCTCGTCTCCGATGACAAGATCGGAGCCGGAAGCGGCGGCGCCGGCCCAGTAATAACCCTCACCAGTGGAGGAGCCGGTCTTGGTAGTAACTTCCGACCAGACAAGCTTACCTGTAGCAATATCGATGCAGACCATGGCTCCGCCAGCCGCGGTTCCAGAAGCGCCTGCACCCGTGACGAACTCCGCATAAACGCAGCCGTTTGCCACCGTCATGGTCGAATTTGCCTGATAGCGTCCGCCAGCAGCAGGAGTCTCAAGCGCTGAGGTCTTCCAGACGCATTCAAGCGTCTCGGCAGAAAAGGCGCACACAGAGCCGTCGTCGTTCGCCGAGATAATCAGACCATCCGCGTACACGGGACGCGAAAAATACGAAGTGGTACCGCCCTTTGAAACGCGCGCGACAACCTTGCCCGTGTTGTCAATCTTGACGAGCTCGGAGTTCGTGGTAACAAAAACGTAGCCGCCCGCGATGATAGGGTCGCCCAGCGAAACCCACTTATCGGCAGCCGTGGCCAGATTGACCTTCCACAGCTCCGCGGCAGACTCGGTGGGTGTCGGCGTGTTCACGAGCGTCGTGCCACCCGCGTTGCCAAAGCCGTTCCAGCTGGCAGTCCAGTCCGGACGGGAAGCAAAGGGATTGACGATGAGACCCTCCAGAGGCTTCTCATTATCTGCAGCGTAAACCCACTGAACCTTGTCTCCCGGCTTGAGAGTAATCTGGCCCGCCATCTTTTGAGAATACTCGCCGTTGACATAGAGCTGCCAGTACCTGCCGGTCGACTGATCCGAGCCATAGGTCTTGCCGTTGCGGGTGATGCTGGCAAGGTAGAACGAAGCACCGGACGTATCCTGGCTGTCATAGGTGAGACCTGCGGCCTTGAGCTCCTGCTCGGTAAGATCGGCTGCCGTGGATCCATCAGACATCTTGACGTCGCCGGCAAACGCCCATACGGAATTGCCGCCATTCTCATCCGGTCCGATGAAACTCACCGAGGCTTTGACGGTAGCCTTATTCGCATCGTCAGGGCTTGCGCCAAAAGCGGAGTAATACAGCACGACGCTATCGCCGGGCGCGAGGCGAACCTGGCCGGCGCCAACCTCAGACGCCTTCCCGTTAACAAAAAGCTGCCAATACTTGCCCGTCGACGCATCCCAGCCCAGTTTGCGACCATCGGCCGAAGTGATATCGCTCAGATAGTAATCGGCAGTACCCACGCCAGTCGCGGTGTGCGTCATGCCCTTTAAGGCGTCCTCAATCACATCGCCTGCGGTCGAACCATAAACGACGCTCTTTGTCGAATCCGCCCAGACCTCATCGTTGCCGTCGGCATCGACGCCAACAAGCTTAAAGCCAACGGAAATCTTGGGGTCGGAGTGGTCAACCGTGCCAACAACGCGATATGTCGCCTTAACGCTCTGGTTAACGAGGCTCTGCAGCTTAGCGTTCTCGGGATGCGCCTTCGCCAGGGATTCATACTTGGCATACGTCAGATTGCTCTCGACCGTAACAAGGGTATCGGCCTCGGGACGCGTCACCTTAAGGTTTTCGTTCGAAATGACCGCAGTGTCGCTCGTACGGTACGTGCGCCAGTCATTTCCCGACATGGCGTCATACCCAGGGAGGTCTGCCGTCACGACGCCGGACTGCTTGCTGTCCTTACCCTTGCGGTACTCAATACCGCCGTCTGCCGTAGGCACCGCCTCGGCAAAGGTGGACAGATTCTCGGTAATCGCATCAACCGAAGCGTTAGCGCCGAGCAGGGACTTTGCGTAGGCGTCCTTAACCTGCTGCATAAATGCCGCAGCCTGGTCAATCTCGGAATCAGCGATGGGCTTGACCTTGATAGCAATGTCGCGCGTTACGGTTATGCCATCCTTGGCAAGCGTAGCTGTAATGACTGCGTCATTCGTGGCGCCTTCGATATCGCGGGTAATAACCACGCGGTAGCCGTTGATCTTCGCGACGGTCTCATTGCTCGATGCATAGGAAAGCTTGGCGCCGGACGGAGCATCGATACCAGAGCGACGGGTGTTAGGCAGCTGGATATCACCCTCAACGGCATTGGCATCGATTTCTTTTTCGCTCTCAAAATCCTTGAGCACAATGCGGTCGAGCGCGGCGGACAGCTCGGCCTTTTCGGCATCGATCTGCTCCTGCGTTTTTGCCTTAACGGTATAAGAGACCAGATAGGCCGTCCCATTCGACGGGGCGTTATTGTAGCCAGGAACCGCCAGCGAGAGCGTAGCCGTCAACTGAGCAGTCTGGTCGGTCATACCGTGGGTATATGTAACCGTCGGATCGCCATAGCCCGAATTCACCTTGGCAACGGAGCCATTAAGGCTCATCCAGCTAATAGAAGCAACCTTGACACCATTGATGCTGATCGAGCTGGGAAGCGTTCCCTGGCTAACATCCGCCTCGATTTCGTCGGGCAGCCCCTCAACATGAGCCCACGCCGCCTTTAGGTAAGCAACGACCTTGCCACCGTCCCACGCGAGCGTCGATGCGCGACCGGGCGTATAGGACACCCTTTCGGAGCCAAGCGTCAGCGTATACGTCGGCGTAAACTGGCGAAGCAGCGAGTAGTCGAGCGCGGAGGTCTTATCTGCGGGAGACAGGAAGAAATAGGAGATCTTCCCATCGTCCGCGATGCCGCCATCCTGCTTGGGATCGCGACCACCATAGGTTACGCCCGCAAGCGAAACCTTGATATCCGAGTAGCCCAAGTTGGCAAGTTTCGCCGAAAGCATGGAGCAAATGTTGGCATCGCTCCCCTGAGACGGATTGGGATACCAGCCCGAATAGCCATCGGCCTTGAGCTTCGCAACCGCCTCATCCAGCTTCTTAGCCTCGTCAGACTTGGGAGCCTCGGGCTCGGCAAGAGCCTCTACGGGATTCTTGAGGCTTGCCGTGAACTCGTAGTCACCGGCACCGTCGCCATACGTAACACGACACGCAACGTATTTGCCAGTAAGATCGGAGGTCAGCTTGAGCTCGCGAGCAGTTGCCCCCTCGAGAGCGGTAAAGGTCGATGCAGCCGGTGCGGCAGACCGGCTATTGCCGACATACCACTGGTAGCCCAGCTGCGCGTACTCGGACGAGGAAATCTCCTCGTCCTCATAGGCGTACTCATCGTAATAATAGGCGGCGACTTTAACGGTATCCCCTACCTTGGCGGTACCGCTGCCGTAGGCTAGACCGTTGCCATCGGCGTCAACAATTTCAACCGAGTCAACGGCTACATATGCCGAACGAGCAGAAGCAGTAGCGACGGAGTCGGATGCATCGCCCTGCTCGGAATCGACGGATGCAGGTGCGGCCGAACCCTCCGCACTGGCAGTATCACCGGCCGTTGCGTCATCGCCGATGGCGACATTTTCGGCAGCATCATCGGCGGCGGTAACGTCGGCATCGCTCGTCACGCCATCGTCAGCAGCCGCACCTTCGCCGCTCGTCGCAGCCTGCGCCACGGCCTCGGCAATGCCCTCGGCGCCCTCGGCCCAAAGTTGCGCCGGCGTGGTGCCAAAGGCCATGACAAAGGCCAGGAACGCCACTAGACCGCGCTTGGCTACGCCACGGGCAATCGCCCCATGACGACGCCACGAGGCGCGCTGGCGATCGTCCTCAAACATATCCATTTGTCTCCTACTGTCTGCACTTGGAGCATTGCCCAGCGGCTGCCCCACATCGTCGCGCATATTGCGCTCGAGTACCCCCATCGGGGTCCCCCTTCCCTCCAGAGCCCAACGCGTACCGGCGGCATACGCCGCGGCCGCGTACAAGATGGGAGGCGATCCGACTTAACCTTACCGACCCGGGCGCGCCGTCCGATCTGCGGCGCGAACTTCCCAGGCCAAGAGGAATTACGGTTACTGGTACAGCTGGGGACTTGCACCCCGATTCTCCCAAACGCGCAGGAAAACCGCGCATTCGTGCGTCTCCGCACCACCATCTAGGCCATCGATTATTACCGTCAATATGCTAGCACGCAAAAGGGCCCCGCACACAGGCGAAGCCCAAGGTAAAAGCTATGGTTTGCGATAGGAAGGACTGTCGTCGGACCTTGCAAGAACAGCCCGTTTCAAAACTATGCCGGATTACGGGGCTGATTCAGCACTTCGAAACCATATCTGCCATTTTCGAAAACCAACGACTCATCTACCTGCGGTTTTAAAAGCACGGATTCCGGCATGGTCGAGGTTCGGCACTCCAGCCCCGTAAACCGGCATAGTTTTGTTCGAACCAGCCACGCCGGCGCGACGCGAGGCAAAATAACCCGTTTCCCCGACCCCAGGAAATCGCTAATGCTTTCCGCCGTGACTGTTGCGCCAGATCTCGCGGCCCAGCATCAGCGCCAGCACCAGCGCACTCACGTAGCCCATAAAGCCAATGACCGGGATACCAAACACAACCGGCTCGATGCGCGCGTAGTACACCACCGACGAACCGATAAACAGGCCGGCAATCACAATTGCCATCGACATGCGGTCGATAATTCCACCCAGCTGTCGCAGCGCCTTATCGCTGCTCATGATCTGCGTGTTCACCTTAAGCTGGCCGCGCGTGAGCATGCGCGATGCCAAGCCCAGATACTCGGCCGCCTCGAGCGAGCCTTTTGCCGCGCGATAGCTGCTCGCGGCAAGATCGCGCCCCATTTCGCGGACGCGCACATAGGTGCTTTTCTCGTTTTTTATGTGCGTCTGGATGATCTGGATCATGTTGACGTTGGGCATGTACTCGGTCAGCAGACCCTCGAGCGTCACCATGCCGCGAGCAAACATCGTCACCACGCTCGGCAGTTCAACGTCATTCTTACGCGCCAGGTTTAGCAGCGAGGTCAAAAACTCACCGATATCAAGATCCTTAAGGTCAAGACCCGCAAAGTCGGCGACGATAAAGTCCAAGTCGGACAAAAAGGCCGAATGGTCAAGCTCGGCCGAGTCGCCGCGCGTCACGGCAAAGCGCATAAGCGAATCCTTGAGCTTGGGAACGTCACCTTCGGCCACGGCGAAAATCATGTCCTTGACGATACCGCGGTCGTGGCTCGACATGCGCCCGACCATGCCCAGGTCGATAAAGTAGACAATGCCGTCCTTGAGGATGATGTTTCCCGCGTGCGGGTCGGCATGGAAAAAGCCATCGTCGAGCACCTGCGTCGAGTAGTCCTCGACGATCGCGGCGCCAATCTTCTCTAAGTCATAGCCCTCGGCCACCAGGCGCTCGGGATCGGCAATGGAGATGCCGTCAATGTAGTCCATAACCACGACGTGTTCGGTGCAAAGGTCCAGGTAGGATTTGGGACACGACACGCCATGCACGCTTTTGTGGAAGTCATAGAAATCGTTGAGGTTTTTGGCCTCGGCCAAAAAGTTGGTCTCCTCGCGAAACGAGGTCCACAGCTCCTCGACCACGCCGTGCAGGTCCACAAACTGATCGGTGTTGACAAACTTGGAAACGATGCGCACCACCGAACGGATGATGTCGATGTCTTGTGCCATGACCTGCTGCGCGCCGGGGCGCTGCACCTTAACGGCCACATCCTCGCCGGTCACCAGGCGGGCGCGGTGCACCTGCGCGAGCGACGCGCTTCCGAGCGGATTGGGGTCGATCGCGTCGAACATCTGCCCCAGGCGCTGGCCGTATTCCTCTTCCAAACAGCGAAGCACTACCTCATACGGCACCGGCTCTACGTCGGAGCGCAGGCGGCGCAGCTCGTCGCAAAACCGTTGCGGCAAAATCTCGGAGCGATTGGCCAGAATCTGCCCCATCTTGACGAACATGGGGCCAAGCTCTTCGAGCAGACGACGCAGGCGCACCGGCGTGAGGTTATCCCATACGCGGTACTTTTTGACCAGGCGAACGATCTGCCCAATGCGCTCACGGCGACCCGCCGGCGTGAGCTGGTATTCCTCGTCCGGCGCCATCGCGTCGGGCTCCTCGGGGACCATATCGACAGCACGCGGCTTCTTGCGAGCGCCAGATACGGCGGCATCGACCTCATCGACAACCGCCGCCTCGTCACCCAAGGGATCTAGATTGTTGTAATCGGTGGTGGAATCTGCCATCTGCGCTGCTACTCGGCCTCTTCGGCGTCCTCTGCATCGTCGGGCTCAACAGACTCGACGGGCACCGAGGTCACGTTGTCCTCGACCGAATCGACGATATCGCGCACGTGGGCCAGGAAGGCCGTGCGCTCTGGGGCGGTCATAACGCGGACGCGGGCCAGGATGAGCTCGTCGAGCACGCGCTGAGCCGCAGTCTCGCCCTGCGTGCCCAGGCGCTCGGTGAGGTCGGAGATGGTGCCGCCGGCCTGCTCGAACATGTCGGATACGCTGCGGGCGATATCGGGGGTGCCGGCGTCCTTGCGGACCTGCTCGCCCTTGGTATTGAGGTCGTCGAGGACCTTCTTGCCGCCCTCGACGGCAACGGCAGCGGCGCCGAAGCCCACGTTGATGGCACCGTTAACAAGCTGATCGAGTTTCATAACCATGGTTGGCTCCAATCATGAACAACTGCATTGGACTTCTTGTACCCAAGATTGGGCGAACGACACAAAATCGTTTTACCGGCAAGATAGGAGTCGAGCGGGGCAAAGCCTTCGACGGCGTTTGCCCCGCTCGTTCGCTGCAATGCGGCTTTTACCTAATGTTATCGTTCATCGCGAAGGAATTCTTCATGGCACAGCTCGTGGTGTAGAGCACCTTGCCCAACAGAGCATCGGTCTCCACCCGCACACGCTCGGCAAACTCCTCGTTGGCGCGGGCGAGCTCGGCGGGCACCTCGGCCTCGGACAGCGCGGCTACGGCAGCGTCAACGTCGTGGATCTGCTTGTGGCCCATGCCGCCGACCTTCTCCTGATAATCCTCGACCGCGCGACCGCACTCATGGAAGCGAACATCGGCCAGGGCACCGATCAGGCGATTTGCCCAATAGAAATTCTCGGACGTCACGCGAGCCTGCGTGTCGGCATAGTACTCGGGCATGGTCTCGACGTTGGCGTACAGCGGCACGAGCGCGTTAAACGAATTGGAGCCAAACGCCATCCACTGCACGGCGCGATACGCCGGCTGCGCATAGGGACGCAGCTGCAACACGGCGAGCTGGCTGTTGCGATTGATGCCGATGGGACGATAGGCGCCGCGCGTGGCGGGCGTACCCTTGCTGCCGTAGCAGTCGTACTCCGTGCCCTGGTAGTGGCTCGAAAGCACGTACTTGATATCCTCGATAGTCACCTTGCGCTCGGGCACGCGGCTCCAGGGGATGTCATCGCTCTCGGGCGTGTAGTCGGCGTCGGGACCGTCCCACACGTCGCTGGGGTTGAGGCAGCGCTGCATATACCAGGCGCGCGGCGTGTTGTAGACATGGTCGCTGTCGCTGTGCGAGCCAAAAGCCTCGCGCGGGTTAAAGACCGCGGCGGGACCATCGCCCTTAACGCCCAGTGTCAGGTCCAGATGCCATTCGGCCATCCAGGAGCGCAGGTCGGCAGAGCACATATGATCTGCCTGGGTGCCCTCGGCATCGTCCAGGTCAAAGCTGTCGATACCCAGCTGGTTGGGCATGGTCACATAGGCGTCGTCGGGCACGCGCTTGGCAATCCAGTGGTGGCCGCCGATGGTCTCGAGCCACCAGATCTCGTCCACGTCACTAAAGGCAATGCCGTTGTTCTCGTAGGTGCCGTAGCGCTCGAGCAGCTCGCCCAGAATGCGCACGCCGTCGCGGGCAGACTTAGCATACGGCAGCACCAGGGTCACCATATCCTCCTCGCCCAGTCCGCCAGGCTGCGCCGGAACATAACCGTCCTCGCCTTCGTTGCCCTTGGCGGGCACGTAGTCCACGAGCGGATCGGCGCCGCGGACGCGCTCGTTGGTGGTGAGCGTCTCGGTCGCGGACATGCCAACGTTGAGCTCGTTGAAACCGGCCTCTGCCCAAATGCCGTGACCCGGGATAACGTCTGGGACGCTCGTGTAGCGCATGGGATTGTCGGGCAGCTCAACGGTCAGGTGGCTCAGGACGCTCGTGTAGACGCGTGGCTGCTCGTCGGGATGCACCACGCGCATGCGCTTGGGCTCAAACACCCCGTTGGACGAGTCCTCGTTGCGGGCGACAAGCGTCGACCCGTCGTAGCTCGCGTTCTTACCAACCAAAATCGTTGTGCACGGCATGCGCATCCTCCTTGAGCGAAGAAATCAAACGGCAACAGTGTATCGCTTCGGCGCAAAAAGGGCTAAACCGCGACCCTTCGAGACCCCTTCGGGACCCCTGTGTGCAAAAAATGCCAAATATGAGTACTGTCACCAATTTAGTAGCAGCAAATTTCCTTGTAATGAGTGCCGGAAATCCCCAATTGTCCAAAAGCAAGACAACGTTATTCCCCATAGGTTCAATAAAATGGGCTCCCCAACGAGAATGAATATCGTTAGGGAGTCCAAAAGACGTAAAGCATATGTGACTATCTTGGCAACAGTACTCATATTTGGCGTTTTTTGCCCACGTGGTATATGGCTAACCCCTCAAACAGCCCAAAACGTCTATTTCGATGCGCGCTCCGCCGCCTCGGTCACGTGTTTGGCGAGAATCGCTGTCGTTACAGCGCCCACGCCGCCCGGCACGGGCGTGATGGCGTTAACGATCGGCTCCGCAGCATCAAAATCGACGTCGCCGACCAGCTTGCCGGCGGCCTCGTCCCAGTTAATGCCCACATCGATGATCGTCTGGCCCTCGCGAACCGCATCCACGCCAATCGTGCGCGCACGTCCAACCGCGGCAACAATAATGTCGGCAGAACGGCACTCGGCAGCCAAGTCACGCGTATGCGTATGACACGTCGTCACTGTGGCATTGCGAGCCGTAAGCATGGCGGCAACGGGACGGCCAATCACCAGCGATCGACCGACGACCGCGACCTTGGCCCCATCCAGCTCAACGCCGTAATGGTCCAGTAACGCTAGCACTGCCTCTGCCGTGCAGGGAGCAAAGCCCTCGCCTCGCCCCGAGAGCGTGGTAAGCAGCGAGGCCGGCGTCATGGAGTCAACATCCTTGGCGGGATCGAGTGCCGCGGCAACTGCATCCTCGTCAAGCCCAGCGGGCAACGGACGAAACATCAGGCAGCCATGAACAGCAGGGTCGGCATTGATGCCCTCGATAGCAGCCATCAGCTCGTCCTGCGAAACATCGGCAGAAAGCAAAACGCGGCGGGCCTCAATGCCAACCTTCTCGCAGCGCTTGAGGGCACCGCGCTCGTAGGACAGGTCGTCCTCGCGCTCGCCCACGCGCACGATAGCAAGCGTCGGCACAACGCCGCGCTCGCGCAGAACGGCACAACGAGCGGCAAGCTCCTCAGTCAACGCGCGGGCGACGGGAGCGCCCTTCAACGGCTCGGCCATGGCTATCCCCTCTTCCTGGCGGCATCGGCAGCACGGCGCGCCAGCGCATCGGCGCGCGGCAGCCACGTATCGAGCAGCTCATCGCACGCCGCCTCGAGCTCCTCGGCGCGGACACGATCCTTCATAGACGTGGTGTTCGCAAAGAGCGTCAAGCTCGCGCCCTGCATGGCGGCGCGGCAAAACACGGCACCGCACGCCACATCGGAGAGCAGCTGTCGGGAGCCCTTGTCCGCCATGTCCTCGAGCAGCGCCAGCGCACGACCGCACGCATCCATAATGCGGTACGGCGGCATGGCTGCCACGTGCAGTGCGTCCTGAATCGCAGCCGGTCGAGCCGGATCATCGCGCGGAATACCGTATGCCGCAGACACCTGGCCGTACGCACGAACGTCCTCGGCGACCAAACCCACAAGCTCCTGAGCCAACTCATCCGCCTGGGCAAATGCGCGTGTCAGATCGTCTGCACGATCGGCAAGCGCGGGATTGGTTGCCCCGTAGCGCGCGACCATCCCGCAAAGCGAGGCGCCCAGTGCTCCCACAAACGCGCTGGCACTGCCGCCGCCGGGAACGGGCTCGCGCGCGGCAAGCGCCTCGGCAAAACCGCGACAGGTTTTATCCATCATCTCTTGGCTCATCGGAACACCTCTATCTGGCGCGCCGGCAGTCGAGGCCATAACACGCCAAAATAAAAATGGGGCAACGACGCCAGGAAGCGGTTGTCCCATTCATCGATCTTGTCCAAGCCAGTCTAGCCCATAAGACAAAGGCTGTCAGGAGCTCTGGCTATCGGCGTTTCCGATTGCCGGCTATAGGCGCGGGCGCCTAGTCCACCTGAAACGTCGGCAGCAGCGTGTCGATAATCTTCGACCCCATGTCGCGGTTTGCAGTCGAGTACTCCAGATGCGCCGTGGCAATCGTTGAATCCGTGACGATCGTCTTTTCGTAAATGATCGTGTCGCCCTCGCGCCACGAGACCACGTACCAGTTGTCGCCCTCTGCGGTATAGAGATCGGCCTTGCCCGAAGTGTCCGCGTCGACGAACATCTCGTGTGCGGTTTCTTCGTTAATGTTGACGTAGCCAAACAGGTTGATCACAAAACCCGTCTCCGGATCCTCATACCTGGTGCCGCTGCCGCTGGGAGTATCTTCCATCTCAAAGCGATTGGGAATCGACATGCTATAAGGATGCATGTCGTTCGTGTACGTATGCACGTCGGTCAGGTAATCGTCCGAATCGCCCGAACCGTAGTATGCCGATTCGTCCTCGGGAACGGCCTCGTCATCGGACGACGAGGATTCCTTGGACTTGGACTTGTCGCTCTTCTTCTTGGCAGAAGAATCTTTCTCGTCCGAAGATCCAGTATCGATCACCGAAATCTGCGTGCCGGAGCTCTTGGACCCGTTGAGCACCGTAAGCGCAAACACTGTGCCGCCACCGATGAGGACCACAGCAGCACATGCCACAGCGATAATGACCGGCGCCTTGCTCTTGGGCTTTTGAGGCGCAGGCGCGACCGGCGGCATCGATTGGGTTAAGCCCGGGGCAGAGGAAGAGCCAGCGCCCGTAGGCGTCGGCACGGAACCGCCAGCCAGCGAGGCCCCACAGTGCGTACAAAACGTCGATCCATCAGGTACTTGCTGTCCGCATTTTTGACAGAACATCGTTTGACCTTTCGTGGTTTAGCTTTTGTCACAGCCAAGTCTATACGCCCCCACCCAGGGCGCTGTTGCGCAACATGAAAAAGCCGATGCCGAGCCGTGCCGCCCCATGCGCCCAGTGCCCCAAACATGGGACATATGGCCCACCTTTCGAGACTCCCGGGCAGCACAAGCTGGGGCATATCTATAAGTAAGGAACCCGTTGGGGCACGGCCATTCAACGGCCGAAAACTAAGAACGGAGGTATCGCCGCACCACACACAACGACATCCGCCACGCTTGCGAATAGCAACATACACCAACGGCTCCAACAACCCGCGGCGCCGTGATGTCATCGGCAGACAAGGAGGACGCCACCATGAAGAAAAAGACCCTATCGATCCTTTCCCTGTGCATCGCCCTCTTTGCCGCACTCGCCCTTGTCGGCTGCGGCGGGAACGCATCGGGCGGAGGCGGCAGCACCTCAAAGAGCGAAGGCAAGGAAAAGGCCCCCGTCGCCGAAAAGACTGACTTTATCTGGTTTAAGGTCGAGATGCCCGAGAGCGTTGGCGTGAGCGACTCCGCCGGCAAGAACGCCGACAGGGTCCAGCTCACCTTCCCCGAGAACGAGAACACCACAGTCGACCGTTTCATCCCCGTTTGGCAAGAGAAGATGACGGCCGAAGAGTCCTTTGCAGAGCAGGCCGAAAGGCACACCGGAACGTTCCAGTGGGAGGATGGCGACCCCGTCGAGTACAACGGCAGAACATGGCTCACCGGAACGTGCAAGGACAACGGCGGCACTTATACCCACCTCTTTACCGACGTCGACACGGGAAGCGTCTATATCATGATTAGGAACGTCGACCTTCACGAGAAAGAAGCCGAGACGCTCCTCAACTCCATCGAGTTCCCCGACGACATCAAGGCGGCCGTCACCGAGGCCCGCGGCGTCGAGATTTCGAGCATCGAGATCAAGTAGCAAGGGTTCGCGCACGCCCGCACGAACGCCCCATTAAATGAACGGGCACCTCATCCCGGGGAGGGTCGGCGGCATCGACCCCTCCCCTCTTTTGCGTCCGCGCATATTGCCACTTATCGGCGCAAATCCGGCACCCAGAATGGGACACATGGCCCACCCTAGCGAGCCGTCCGCGCGTACAGTAAAGGCAGGTAATCCATGGGCGGTTACAGATCGAGGAGGACACGACCATGAAAAAGAAGGCCTTTGCGATTCTCACCCTCTGCATCAGTCTCTTTGCCGCGGTTGCCCTGGTGGGCTGCGGTGGCAGCGGCGGCGCTACCGGAAGTGGCGGTGGCGGCGGAGCAGAAAAGCCAGCCGTGGATATGAGGACCGACTTCATTTGGTTTAAGGTCGAGGTCCCCGAGGGCGTCGAGATCACCGACGTTGCCGGCGACACGGCCGACAGGGCCCAGTTTAAATTCACCGAGAGCGAGCACGCCAGCGATCGCTTCATCCCCGTCTTCGACTCTGACAAGAACGCCGACGAGCTGTTCGACTACGAGGCAAAGTGGAATGCCAGCTTTGAGTGGACCGAGAATGACCCCGTCAAGTACAACGACAAGACTTGGCGCAACGCTTCCTATACACACTCGGGCGGCGTGACGACTGAGTACTTCACCGAAGCAGGCGGCGGCAGCGTCTACGTGCGCATCGACAACGTCGAGGAGCACAAGGACGCCGTCGAGACCATGATGAAGTCTCTGGAATTTGCCGACGACATCGCCGAGGCAAAGACCGAGGCCATGGATGTTAAGCTCGACGATATCGAGATTAAACGCTAAACGACTGGCGAGCGCAGCAGGAAACACGGGCACAGCGCAAACAAGCGACGATACCCCAGCGCTTCGTACCCAGGGAGGGCCGGTAAACCGACCCTCCCTTTCTTATGCCGGTAGCCGACGAACGCGAGGATGCCGGACGCCGGAACCACCCCAAATGTGGCAACGGTACGAAAACGGCAAGCACCCCAACACGTCCGCCCACCGATTTATTGTGCCGCGCAGACAATTAAGCCAACACGTTTAGACATCTGGACGGTATAGTTACCAAAATGAGTGCATAACCGCACCCTGCGAACGGAGGAGTTATGACCGAACACCACGCCATCAGCCGTCGAGCATTCACGTTGGGCCTAGGACTCGCAGCATTGTCGCCATTTGTAAGCCTGCCCGAAACCGCGGGATTGGGCCTTCCCGTGCGCGCGGCATTTGCAGAAGACGCACCCACACCGGCGGCCACCCTCGACAAGTTCGTCATTCGCCTTCGCCCCGCGGGCTACTTTCGTACCGCAAGCGTCAACCAAGACGGCAACTTCAAGGGCAACGTCTGCCATCTGTTTAACGACGGCACGTCCAGCAAGCTCATCCTTGAGCACGTAGAGACCGATACAGATAATAGAAATTGGTATGCCATCCGCACCCTGCTCAATTTCGAAGAGCACAAGAAGACGGGCTACAGCATTTGGTCGGTCGATGGCGACTCGGACAAAGATGGAAAGGTCATCCACGTATGGAGTGGCGAGCATGACGACAAGCCCAGCCGCTCTTTTGCGTTCGATCGCCAGCAAAACGGAACCTACATCATCCGAGACCGCACAAACGAGAAAAAAGACATTAATTACCTGGCCATAGAAAAGGACGGCAAAGACCAAGACAACAACAAGATCTGCCACAAGAGGAAGAGCATTCCGTGGGAGCTCGAGCTTGTCGGTTACGACAAGGGCGAGATCAATACCACGGTTAGAAGTATCGACTGGATCACGTATAGCAGCTACGTCGACGGACCATGCTGGATGAAATACGTCGACGGCAACAAATACCTCGACGAGCTGAGCATCCCGGGCACGCATGATTCGAGCACCTGCAGCGTCGACAACGACACCGAGCCCCAAACCTCGCTTGCAAAGTGCCAGCAGGATTACATCCCCACGCAGTTGCTCGAAGGCATTCGCTATTTTGATATCCGACTTGGAAAGAACAACGATAAAGGCGACCCCGGCATCGACCATGGAATATGCTACCTGCTCAAAAAAGACGGGGGCTTTATACATCTCTCCGATGTCATCGGTTACTTCAAAACATTTTTGAACGAAAACCCGTCAGAAGCGCTCATCATGCTTGTGTCACGAGGCAACGACGAAGCTACCGACGAAAGCGTTACGACGGCTTTCGCCAATGTTATGGACAATAACTCCGATCTGTTCTATACGTCGAGCCATGTCCCCACACTGAACGAGGTGCGCGGAAAGATCGTCCTGCTGCGTCGATTTAGGCTCGCCGGCGACAGCGTAGACGGCCACACGTGGGGCCTCGACCTCACCGAATGGGACGACAAAATCAAGGCGCATTCCGGAAAGTCCATGTGCCTCGTGAAATACGAGCAAGGCTTTGAGGCTGCGGGCAATACGGGCGACAAAGAGCCCTATAGCACAGCGGTATATGCCCAAGACCATTACAACTGCACGGGGTCCAGTAAAATCGACTGGGTCGATATGGCCCTGAAGGCGGCGGCCGAGTTCAAGCGCAGCACCGTAGATATCACCGCCGCGGACGGGACAACGGTGCAGGCAACGGAGCGCTGCTGGTTTATCAACTACACGAGCTGCACGCAAAACAACCCTTTTACCGCGGCGCGAGTGGTCGACGAGCACCTGTACAAGAGCTCGTATATAAACAATACCGGAGTTGAGGGCACAAAAGAGGACTGCCGTAAGCACATTGGCATCATTGCGTCCGACTTTGTTGATGCGGCACTGGCCCGAAGCATCTACCAGCGCAATTACGATTACGATACACAGCACAAGCAGACAGCTTCGTGCTACCTCCCAGCCCGCATGCACATGACATATGGCGACCCGCTGAGCGACGCCTCGCTCCAGGACGGCAAAACCGTTGGCGAGGGTCATTTCCGCCTCGTCGACAGCAGCAACGTACTCAACGTGGCGGCTTCGGGCCATGCGTTTGCCATCGAATATGTGGATGTCGACGCCCTGGGCAACGAGACCGTTACGGGGCTGCAGGGTTCCGTGCCCATCGATATCGACCCGCGCGCGCTGACGCCCCATTTTGAGGGGCTTGAAGGCCTTAAGGCCGGCGAAGACGTGCGCGCCAAGATTGCGGCATCACTCGAGGGCAAGCTCGAAAACGATGCCTGCACGGCCCAACTCGAGTTTATGCACGATGCAAACGGCGCGCCGGGCACGGCAATGGCAGAGGGCGAGACATTTGCCGCGGGAACGTACTGGGTGCACGTGAACGGCCTTTTGGGCGACGCGGCGCAAAACTACAAGCTTACCAGTGACGGAGCCGCAAGCTTTACTGTGACGGCTTCGGGCAACGCAGGCGCTACGGACACCGGCGACGGCAACGGCAACGGCACCAACGCAGGCGGCGCCGACAAGAACGACAAGGGCAACAAGCGCAAGGGCTCAGGCGAAAAGCTTGCCGGCACAGGCGACAACTCTGGCATTGCCGCCGGGCTCGCTGCCGCCGCCGTGGCGACAACGGTCGCCGGCGCGGCAATGCTTGCCAACGACCATGAAAGTGACGAAGGCGCTAGCGAATAGGCCAGCCGGCCTTTTGGGCGCATCAACTCGATGAGGGGCGCAGAACACCGTTCTGCGCCCCTGATTTTTACCTTGGTCCGAACGCCACCATAGGCTACATCACCATGTTCAGCGCGTTCACAAATTCCTGAGCCTGGGAGTGACTGCTCAGCCTGTAGGAACAGTCGGTAAGCAACCTATTACGGAGGAGCACGCGCTTACCCTTGACCCCGTTGACACCCGTAATGTCCTTGAGGTAGACGATCTTGGTATGGGTACCGAAGAAGTTGTTCTTCACGACCGCCTCGATACGATTGGGATAGATGCTTATTCCCTTGAAAACGCCGGCACCCTTATCGTGAAACAGCAACGTATTGTTATCCACGCGCGCCACCCCCATGGAGTTCGATAAAACTATCTCTATGACCACATTTTAGTCACTACAAACCCTTTTTGCGGTCACGCGCAGGGCACCAAAACGTGTCCGCACGAGCAAATAGACTAATACAACAACGAATATAAGCCGTTATCCAAGGATGGGCCGCAAAAAAGGATTAGCAATAGCTAAGATTAAAGCCTAAAAAACCCTTAGGAAGTGCTAATATATAGTTATTGAAAGAGGCTGAGATGCAGAGACGCGAATTGATCCGTATCCTCGACGAAGCCGGCTTCATCTCGAAAGGAGGCACTAATCACGAGAAGTTCGTCAAAGGAGATAAACTCGTGCTCGTGAAACGCCACCGAGAGATTGAGGATCAAATTGCCAAAAGAATCCTAAGGCAGGCAGGGCTTCGATAGCTCATCCTCATCACATTTCGCATCGCTTTTTAGAGGAGGTCCTACATGGTTTACGTATGGGAATTCGAGTTCTTTGATTCGAACGGCGTTGTCGACGCTGTGCCATGTGGCTCGCTGGGCGGAGGTGGAACGTTCGGATCCGACCTAAACGACGCCGTCGAAAGCGCCGCCGATTTTCTCGCATGTATGGTCGACGATCACCTTATGGGCGGCGTCGATCTTCCCGCGCCGGACTTTGGACACCAGCCACAACACGGCGGCAAGATTATCGCCGTGGCCGTCAGCCGCGAGCTCGGCGACATCCCCGCCGTCACCGCAGCGGATGCCGCACGTATGCTCGGTGTTAGCTCAGCACGGGTATCGCAACTGATAAATGCAGGAATGTTGGATTCATGGAAGGACGGCACCAAGCGCATGGTGTCCAAAGCTTCCATCGAGGCACGACTCGCCGACGCACCAAAGGCAGGGCGCCCGAAAGAAATGCCTGTTGCCGTGTAAAGGACGTCTAGGCATACCATTTTGGCATATTGACCATTGAGTTCTCTCGATTCGCGACGCACTGCGTCGCGAATCGAACTGAACATATTGCCGCTGATTGCCACGCATCTCCAATCCGAAGTGCAAGAGGAGTTTTCCATGACAGGCATCAATCAGGCCATCACCGAAAGCGCACCTAAAGTGCGTTCTGCCGAGGACATGGCCACACGACGCAAGAGCAATTCGGAGGGATTTCGGCTCATCTCGCCAGCGCCCCCTACAACGAAACGTGGACACACGTCGAAACCAGCGCTACGCGACTGCATCTACGGACTTGCCGTCGGCGACGCGTTGGGCGTTCCCTACGAGTTCAGGCCTCGTGGCACGTTCGAATGCACCGACATGATCGGCTACGGCACGCACGGGCAGCCCGCCGGCACCTGGAGCGACGACACATCTATGACGCTTGCTACCTGTGACTCGATTAGGGAGCTCGGGCATATCGACACCGCAGACATGCGCGACAAGTTCGTAAGCTGGATTGCCCGTGGCGAGTATACGATCGACGGCGTTTTCGATTATGGCGGCACAAGCGCCCGCGCCTTGCACACCGGCAAAGGTGGCTCCGGCGAGCGCGACAACGGCAACGGCTCGCTCATGCGCATCGCGCCCCTGGCGTTCACCGATGCGACAGACGAAGAGATCGGCAAGGTCTCCGCGATTACGCACGCCCACAGAACATCAACCGACGCATGCATCATATTTGTCGAGCTGATGAGGGGCGTGATGAACGGCACGCTTCCCTCGTGGGCACTCCATCTGAAAGGCGTGTCTGAGCAGGAAATCAGGTCAGGTGGCTTCGTGCGCGACACGCTTAAGGCAGCCGCCTGGTACTTCGTCAACACTAGCGGCTACAAAGATTGCGTGCTTACCGCCGTCAACCTGGGCGACGACACCGACACCACCGCAGCCGTCGCCGGCGCCCTCGCCGGCACGGCATACGGCATGGACGCAATTCCACGGGAGTGGATCGACATCCTGCGCGGTAAAGAGCTGATAGAACGGTGTTTGTTTTAGGACACGTCTTCAACGAAGACAATGTCAGTCAACGCAAATGATTAAGGGACCGCATAAATGATGATTACAGAATGCGACGTTCGCCTGATGAAGTCCCATTGGCTACCGTCTTAAAGGGTCGGCTGCAGCCGTCCCACTGTTTATTTAGATCTACCACGACGGACAGCTCGCACTACTGCGCGCTGTCCCGTACCGCTCCCCTACTTCCCAAATATCGCGCCAAACAAACCCTTGCGTTTGGGCTTTTCATCTCGGTAGGAACCCTCGGCTGCGGCCGCCACCTGCCTCGGCTGTTCACCGCCTCCACGGCGTACGATCTGGTATAGGAACGGCGATTTAACGTATTTGACCTCGATGGGCGTGGCGTGCACGGTGCTTTCGCTCGACAGCATCACGTTGGGATTGAGCGGTGCCACCACATGCGTCTCGCGCTTGTCGCTAAACACCACCGCTGCCGCGCGACCCGTCTGGCCATTTACAGCAATGCGCACCTGCTCGCCATCGCGGCTGTCCGTCGCCGGACGATCGACAAAGTAGACCGGCACCATCACCAGGCCGTCCTTATGCTTGCGGGCCTTGCGCGCCCACGTGCGGATGCTCTTTTTATTGAGCCCCAGCACCGCCTCGGCATCGTTGCCGGCAACATCGAGCGCCAGCTTATCAATGACCACCTGGTCCTTGGTAGACGCATCGACGGAAACGACGCGGAAGTCGCCCTCCTGCATAGCGGGATCGAACGGCCCAACCTTGCCAAAGTCCCACGGCTCCAAAATGCCCATAAGGCGAACATCCAGGTAGTTGGCCCTGGGATATGCCCAGTCGAGCACCTCGTAATACACCAGGGTCTCCTTGCTCAGGCCCTTGCCCGGGAAGGACGCCATCATGCGCAGGTCCGCCAGCGCCATGGGGAAATAGAAGAGCATCATGTCGTTTTGAATCGCGTCTTCCACGTCGTGCCCGGCAAAGGCATCAGGGTACTGGCGCACCAGCTGCAGCGCGTTGGCACGTGCCTGCTGTGGCGATATCTCACAGGGGACGCCCTGTTCGGGAACGTATTCGGCACCCACGCCCATGGTCAGGCGCTTGCTAAACGTGCCGGGCTTGAGAAGGTCAGCCATACCGATTTTATTTCCGCAGGACGGGCACTCAAACACGCGCTGGGTCGATGACCCCTCAAAGGACGCGCCGCAGAAGGGGCAGGGAATGCTCACGTGCGTCGCCTCTTGGATCTCCTGCGCCGTGCCGCGGTCCTCCCACAGCAGGTGCTCAAGAACCGACTGATTGCGCCAGTACGAATTGAAGAAATACCAGTCCGGGTCCTCTGGGCGCTCGAGCTGCGAGACGTGCGTGAGCTTGAGCAGCCCGTCAACCACCGTCAGCGGCGTATGACGGATACCCAGGGCGCTCTTGGGCTCCCCGGCGTCCGCCTTCCACGGAATAACCGTTTCGCAATAGGCGCACTCAAAGCTGCGCTTTGCCTGGTGCGAATACATGGGGCCGCCGCAGTTTTGGCATTTAATGGCAAACATCTCGTCCATGGAAACGTCCTCCTTTGCACAGGGCTGTCGACATTAAGTATGTCTAGCAAATCGGCACGTGCCCATACCCATGTGGCCCAAAATAGAGCGCTCGGTCGAACGAGAAGGCGCAGTGAACTCGAGGGCGCGTGGGCAGTCGCCCCCTCCGCCTCGCGCCCGTTAGCGCCGGCAGACCATTGCTGCATTTTCTGAGCATCGGTACACGCTGCGCCTGCGCGAGCTACACTATCCCCTTAAACATGATTGTGAGGACGATCGTTATGCTATTTGTAAATCGGCTGGTACATACGCTTGTTCCCGGCAGCGAAAGTGAGCCGGTCGATACCTCCTGCCGCACCAACGCGGGTTTTGCCGCAAGCCTCATCTGCATCGGCCTCAACATCACGCTGTGCCTGGCCAAGGGCATAGCTGGTCTGCTCGCGGGCTCCGTCTCGCTTATCGCCGATGCCTTCAACAACCTTTCCGACGCCTCGAGCAACATCGTGAGCCTGCTCGGATTCCGCCTTGCCAGCCGTCCGGCCGACGAAGGCCACCCCTATGGCCACGGCCGCTACGAGTACCTGGCGGGGCTGTTTGTCGCCGTTCTCGTTTGCGCCGTCGGCATCAACCTGGCACTCGAGTCCATTACCAAGATCATCAAGCCCTCCCCCACCGCATATTCGGCGCTCTCGATGGCAGCCCTTATCCTGTCCATGCTCGTCAAGTTCTGGATGGCGGCGTTCAACCGCACGCTGGGCAACCGCATCGATTCCGAGACGCTCATCGCCACGGCGCAGGATTCCAAAAACGACGTCATTGCCTCGGCCTCGGTCCTGGCCGCAGCGCTTATTTCGCAGACGACCGGCTTTGACCTCGATGGCTGGGCAGGCCTGGGCGTGGGCATCTTCATCTGCATCAGCGGCATGGGCCTGGTGCGCGACGCCATCAGCCCGCTGTTGGGGCAAGCGCCCGACCCCAAGCTCGTCCAGGCAATCCGCGACAAGATCATGTCGTACCCCCAGGTCCTAGGCACGCACGACCTGATGGTGCACGACTACGGCCCCGGTCGTCAGTTTGCCAGCGCCCACGTGGAGATGCCCGGCGAGGGCGATGCCTTTGAGCACCATGAGATTCTGGACACCATCGAGCACGATATCAAACGGCAGGTGGGCATCGACATCACGCTACACTGCGACCCCATCGCCACCACCGGCGACGACCTGCGCGGCTGGGTCAAGCGCGGCATCATGCAGATCGACCCCGCACTCTCCATCCACGACCTGCACGAGCACGACGGGTTCGTTTCGTTTGACCTGGTGCGTCCCGACGGCTTTGACATATCCGACGATGAGCTGCTGGGGCTCGTCACGCGCATCGTGCACGAGCGCCGGCCCGATGTCTCGTGCGTCGTCACATTTGACTCGGGCTTTAGCTCACCCGAGCGTCCGGCCGAGCAGCTGTAATCGACGGCAAAACGGGACGCAGGACCGCCGACCAACGCGCCCACGCGCCCGGTCACGCAATCCTGCGTCCCGTTTTTGTTTGCACTGCTAAAAGGCTCTAGCCGCTCGACCGCTAGTTCCCCTGCGCGCCCGAAATACCGTTTTGCAGGGCATCCCAGGCGTTCGTTGCCATATCGCCCAGATTCTGCGCAGTATCGCCGAGATTCTGAGCTGTGTCGCCCAGCTGCTGAGCCTTATCTCCCAGCTCCTGTGCCTTGTTGCTCAGGTCCTCCAGCGTGTTAGAGCTCGAGCTGTCCGCGCCGCCCTGGTCGCCGGACGCATTACCCGACGAGCCGTCCTTGCGCGTGAGCTGAATCTCGAGGTTACCGTTGTCGTTATAGTAGGCAGACGTCACGACCCAGTTGGCATCGACAACGGGCGTCGAGCCGTCGTCGGTCAGAATTACGGCGTTCGAAAGATCAGCCCCGCGCGACTTGAGGAGCTTTTTGGCGTTGGACCAGTACTGACCCGGGATATCGCTCAGATCGACGGTGCCGGACTGGGTAGTCTCGGTCTGCTCGGCCGTGGTATCAGTCGTGGCGCCCCGCTTGTTGAGCATGCCCGACACAGTGGCGAACACAACCGACAGGGCAAAGAAGATCACCAGCACGATCAGGATTTTCTTGATCACGCTCGACGAACGCGAAGGCTTCTTCTCCTCGTCCTCGCCATACTGAGGGATGGACTTGGGATACTCGCGATACGGCTCGCGCGCATATCGGTCGCGCGACTCGTAGCGCGGCTGTGCCGTACGCGGCATATATGTCGTCTGCTGAGGTTGCGGAATGGGATTTTGCAGCAAGTCATCATAAGGGTCTGCCGCCGCGTTGCCGTAGGGGCTCTGCGACGAGGCACCATACGGGTCCTGCGCTGCGTTTCCGTAATTTACAACGCGTGTGGGATCGGCCGACGCCTGCGTCGTATCGGGGGCAGCGTAGCCGGGATTCGGCACGACGCGGGTCTCATCGGCGCCATTGCCCGTCCGCGGGGAGCCGTAGCCACCCATTACGGTCGTCTTATCCTGGTCCATGCAACGATTCCTTTCCGTCGCCCGTAAGCATCAAGTTACCCATGCATTCTACCCGCGCAAAAGCCTATGATGGGCAAAGCCCGCCGGTATCTACAAGATATGCGCGGCCGACGGTCACAAGCGAATCGAGGAACGTCATGGCAAAAAGCAAGCTCATCAAGGACACAACGCGCGCCGAACGTGAGGAGATCATTAAGCTGGCGCTCGCTGGCTGCGGCAACGGCAGTTGCGACAACTGCGGAAGCTGCAGCTTGGGAGCAGGCGATCCATATGGCACCTACCAGCCCTACATTGACGGCGAGATGGAAATCGCCGACATCAACATGATGGTCGCCGAGCGCAACGCCAAACTCTTCGGCCTCCAGCGCGGTTAATGATCCCTTCTTGAACTGTGCACCAAAAAATGCGTCCATCTACTACGTTTAACCCAAGGGTGCCAACCATAGCCATATTTGTGTTAACAAAACCGCAGGTAAACGTCTTGCCGCATTGTTAAAAAACGCTCCATGGTCGGTCCAACCCTGGTAAACGTAGTAGATGGGCGCTTTTCGTGGCGCGGCTGGCCCAGATAGCTTATTTGGGGGCCAATTGGGATCAAAAAGTCCCCGGTGGCGCTGTGTTTTGCGCCACCGGGAGACTTTGTAATTCGCTTCTTGCGGCTTTACTTTACTCGTTGGGTACGTACGTGGCCCTAGCCCGCTCGGGCGTTACATCCTGACCGCAGGAATAGCTCGAGTCGAAGGCGTGCGCAACCAAGTCGTGCGTATCCCATGCCATGCAGTCAAACTCACCAGTATCGAGGACGATGATATAGCCCTTGCCGTCATAGTAGAAATGATCCTCGGTGTAGTTATCGTCATCGTCGATGTTGTCTTCGGACACGGAGTCCATATTCGGCTTTGCCGTCTTAATTGCCTGCTTGGCCTCGCTCTTGAGGGTGTCATACGAGAGCCCATGCTGCGCAAGTGAGTCCTCGAGCGAAACCTGTTCACCCGTCTTGAGGTTGTAGTACGCCGACCTCGTCACCCGTTCCGATCGATACGGAGGTTGATAGCTGTCGGTAAACGTGCGCACACAGGCAATATCGCCATCGATCGAGACGATCTCGGCGGTATACATCATGGTCACGCGGCTGTCCTCGTCATCCATCGAAGCCTGCCTGCTCGCATCGAGCGTGTCCGCAACGAGCTGGACCATGTCCTTGTTGAACTTGGCGACGCCCACGCCTTGGCCCTTCACCTGGGGATAGGTCCACGTAGCCGTAATCTGGCATGTGTCATCGGGAGACGGATTCAGCGGGCCTTCGCCCACCGCAGCCGTAAAGTTGACATCCTGCGTGGCGGAAACGGCTTCGTAGCCCACCTGCGCGTCGTCGCCGGCATCCTTAGACTTCAGCTGCTCCAGCGTCGTGGCGACCGATGCGATGGTTTCGTTTACCGAATCCTTATCGTAAACTAGCACGCCATAAACGCCAGAAAAAGGAGCGAAAGACACATACGCCTGATGGGGAGCCACACTAACATCCGGCGTATAGACCTTCTCAATCTTGCCATTCTTATACGCCCAGACTTCAAGATGCGCAGCGGCCGCGTTATCCACACGGTCCACCGGTTCATCGGAATACTCAATCAGTAGCTCATCTTGGCCGTCGCCATCAAAGTCAACAAGTTTGGCATAGGCAACACCCTGGGCTCCATACGTAGATTGAGAATCATCAATCTCGACAGCCTCGCCCTCGCCGTACTTTTTCTGGTACTCGAGAATCTTATCGGTGAACAGCTCGTTTGCCGTCTTGACCGCCGCCTTGGCAGAGGCCTTGGCCTCCTTCTTGGACTGCGTGAGCTCAACGCTCTTAGGGGCGTCCGAACCTTCCTTGGCATAGTCCACCTTCATGGTGGTCGTGCTCTTCTTTTTGCCCTTGCCCGAGGTGATGGTCATCTGGTACTTCTGGTCGGGCAGCTCGCCAAAGTCCTCCATGGCAAAGCCGTCATCGCCATCCACTTTGATGGTGTAGCTTTTGCCCTTGCCGGACACCGGCGTCAGCTCGACGGTATAGTTCTTGAGCTTTTTGCCCTTGCTGTTCTTGGGCAGCACTTTGGTCTCGCATGCGCAGACAACGTAGCCCTTGCCACCCGAAGTCACCTCGGACGACGAGCCGATGCGCGGCACGATCACGATGGCGGCGACAATGGCGACAACGGCGACACCGCCGATAACGGCAGCGACGATACGGCCCTTGTGCTTGGGCTTCGTGGGCTGCGGCGTCGGAACAAACGGCTGAGCGGCGTCGGCTGACTCGGTCATAGGTTCCTCATAACGAGACTGCGCCGCCATATGAGCCGAGGCACCCTGAGGAGCGTGCTGCCCCGCAGGAGCGGCCGCCGGCGCATCCCCTACCGGAAACGCCACAGGCTCCGCCTGGTCCTCAACTCCGCCCACGCGAGCGCCGCAGCTCGTGCAAAACGTGGAGCCATCGGGTATCTGAGCTCCGCACTTGGTGCAATACATCGCATCTCCCGTCTCTCGTCGCAGCCGCAATGCGCCCGCGCAGTTCTTCCAACTACACCGTACGGGAGAAATCGTGATTCTTGTTGCGCAACATTGCCGCCACGTCCAAAACTATGCCGGTTTACTACGCTGAATCGGTTAAGGGCGAGCACGACGCTTTTTGGAAAAACAAAACCGCAGGTAGACGAATCGGTCATTTTCGGAAAATCCAGATATGGTCGAGGTATACCGATTCATCGTAGTAAACCGGCATAGTTTTGGACGAACGACCCCATACGGATAGCCTCATTGACCCAACAGCCGCAAAATGATCCGTTTTCCCCCGTCGCATGCGAATCAAAAAGCCCCGCCGGGCCTTGGTGGCGCGACGGGGCGGACAAACGGCTATGGGAGGCGGGCTTAGAACAGGCCGGTGATATTGCCGTCGTTGTCGACGTCGATGTTCTCGGCCGCGGGAACCTTGGGCAGGCCCGGCATGGTCAGGACGCTGCCGGTCAGCGCGACCACAAAGTGGGCACCGGCGGAAACCTTGAGCTCGCGCACGGTGATGCGGAAGCCCTCGGGAGCGCCCAGCGCCTTGGCGTTGTCGCTAAAGCTGTACTGCGTCTTGGCCACGCACACCGGCAGGTTGCCAAAGCCGTTCTCGCGCAGCTCGGCGAGCTGGCGCTTGGCAGCCGGCGTAAAGTCGACGCCGTCGGCGCGGTAGACCTTGGTGGCAACGGCCTCCAGGGCGTCAGCCACATCGGCACCGTCCTCGTAGGCAAACTTGAGCTCGCTCGGCTGCTCAATCAGACGCATGACCTCATCGGCCAGGTCGAGCGCGCCCTCGCCGCCCTTAGCCCAAACCTCGGACAGCTTAACGTTGACACCGAGCTTCTGGCACTCGGACTCGATGAGCTCGAGTTCGGCCTCGGTGTCCGTCGGGAAGCGGTTGATGGCGACCACACAGGGCAGACCGTAGACATTCTGAATGTTGTCGACATGGCGCAGCAGGTTGGGCATGCCGGCCTTAAGGGCCTCGAGGTTCTCCTCGTTGAGGTCGGCCTTGGCAACACCGCCGTTGTACTTAAGCGCACGGGCAGTGGCGACGACCACGACAGCGCTGGGGCGAACGCCCGTCATGCGGCACTTGATGTCCAGGAACTTCTCGGCACCCAGGTCGGCGCCGAAACCGGCCTCGGTAATGGCGACATCGCCAAAACGCATAGCCATACGCGTGGCCATGATGGAGTTGCAGCCGTGGGCGATATTGGCGAAGGGACCGCCGTGGACAAACGCAGGCGTGCCCTCGAGTGTCTGAACCAGGTTGGGTTTGAGCGCGTCCTTGAGCAGGGCCGCCATGGCACCCTGAGCCTTAAGGTCACGGGCGCGGACGGGCTCACCGGCAAAGCTGTAGCCGACAACAATCTCGCCCAGGCGCTCCTTGAGGTCATTGATGCTCGTGGACAGGCACAGGATTGCCATGACCTCAGAGGCAACAGTGATGTCGAAGCCATCCTCGCGCGGCACCCCCTGGGCCTTGCCGCCAATGCCGTCGATAACATGGCGCAGCTGACGGTCGTTCATGTCGACAACGCGCTTCCAGGTGATGCGCTTAACGTCGATGCCGAGCTGGTTGCCCTGCTGAATATGGTTGTCGAGCATGGCTGCCAGCAGGTTGTTGGCGGCACCGATGGCATGGAAGTCGCCGGTAAAGTGCAGGTTGATGTCCTCCATGGGGATGACCTGGGCCCAACCGCCACCGGCGGCACCGCCCTTCACGCCAAACACGGGACCGAGCGAAGGCTCGCGCAGTGCCACGGCGCTCTTGACGCCGCGACGGCGCAGACCGTCGGCCAGGCCGATGGTCGTGGTGGTCTTGCCCTCGCCCGCGGGCGTGGGATTGATAGCGGTCACGAGGACAAGCTTGGCCTGGTGATCAGTTGGCTCGTTGAGCAGGGAATAGTCGACCTTTGCCTTGTCAAAGCCGTACGGAATCAGATGCTTAACGTCGACGCCGGCGTTCTTGGCCACCTCGGTAATAGGCAGCGGCGTAACAGAACGTGCGATTTCGATGTCAGTAGGCATGGGCGGTCCTTTCGTTACCGGATGAGAAAAAGACCAATCCAGCATAGCACGCGCGCGCAATAGTAAAACGCCCGTAACCGACGAACGGCGATATGTTTACCCGATGCCCAGCGATAGCCTACAGATGCGCTAAAACAAGCCCATTCCTACAGGGTCGGTTCAATACCCAAATGCTCAAAGGTGCGAAGCGTTGCCTGGCGGCCCTGAGGCGTGCGAATCATCAACCCGCACTGCAGCAGATAAGGCTCATAGACATCCTCGAGCGTTCCCGGGTCCTCGCCCACCGCGCTGGCAAGCGTCGTCAGACCCACGGCGCGGCCGGAGAACGTCTTGGCAAGCGTCTCCAAGATGCGAATATCCATCCAGTCCAGGCCGAGCTCGTCGATCTCGAAGAACTCGAGCGCCTGACGGCAGATATCGAGCTCGATGGGGCCGTTGCCACGCACCTGCGCATAGTCGCGCACGCGCTTGAGCAGACGGTTGGCCAAGCGCGGCGTACCACGCGAGCGCGAGCCGATCTCGACTGCGCTGGGATGGTCGATCGTCACACCCAGAATGGTCGCCGAGCGTGTCACAATCTGGGCGAGTTCCTCAACGGTGTAGTAATCCAGACGATACGAAATGCCAAAGCGGTCGCGCAACGGGCCGGTCAACATGCCCGAGCGAGTCGTTGCTGCCACCAGCGTGAACTTGGGGATATCCAGGCGAATCGAGCGCGCAGCCGGACCCTTGCCGATCACGATATCGAGCGCAAAGTCCTCCATCGCGGGATACAGGACCTCCTCGACCGAGCGGTTGAGGCGGTGGATCTCGTCGATAAACAGCACGTCGCCCGGTTGCAGGTTGGTAAGGATGGCAGCCAGGTCGCCGGTGCGCGCGATAGCCGGACCACTTGTGGTTTTAATCTGAGCGCCCAGCTCGTTGGCGATAACCGTGGCCAGCGTGGTCTTGCCCAGACCCGGAGGGCCCGAGAAAATCACGTGGTCGAGCGTCTCGCCACGGCTCTGCGCGGCCTCGATCAGCACGCGCAGGCTCTGTTTGATGTGCTCCTGGCCACAGTAGTCATCCAGGCGCTGGGGGCGCAGGGTACGGTCGACATCGAGGTCCTCGGGCGTCAGCTCCGAACCCACCATACGCTCGCCATGCGCCATGGATGCCGCCGGCGAGTTACCGGGCGTCGCCCACAGGTCCTGAGAGTCATCGGCTTCCCACATCACGCATCCATTCCAAGTCGCTTAAGCGCCGCGCCGAGCAGATCCTCGACACGCATATTCTGCCCATCATACCCGCTCAGAGCGACATCGGTCTCCTGCGGGCTAAAGCCCATGGAAAGGAGTGCCGCACGGGCGTCATCGATCGCCGAAGGAGCGGCGGCGGGAACCGGCATCGCAACCTGGCCGGGAATCACGTCGACCGGCACAAAGCCCTTGTCCTTGGCAAAGGTGCTCTTGAGCTCCAGAATCAGACGCTGCGCGGTCTTTTTGCCCACACCGGGCACCTTGGCCATACCCTTGTCGTCCTCGGCCATCACCAGGGAATACAGTTGTCCCACGGTATAGGTGGAGAGCACGGCAAGCGCCAGGCGCGGGCCAACGCCCGACACGGACACGAGCCGATCGAACATCGTGCGCTCGTCCTTGGAGGCAAAACCAAAGAGCGTCATGGCATCCTCGCGCACCTGCATACGGGTATAGAGGCGCACCTCTCCGCCGGGTGCAGGCAGCGTGGCGGCAGTGCTGCCCGAGATGCCGAGCTCAAAGCCCACGCCCGATACATCGACAACGGCCGAGCTCATCGTGGCCTCGACAAGCGTTCCATGGAGCTGGGAGATCATCAGTATCCGGTTCCTCTCTGTTGATAGAACTCGCCACCGGTAAGCGCCCGGGTGCGGCTGAGGTTAACGTGACAGATGGCGCAGGCCAGGGCATCGGCGGCATGGTCGGGATGCGGGTCGTGATCGAGCTGCGTGAGCGTGCGCACCATGTAGGCGACCTGCCGCTTATCTGCGGCACCGGTACCCACCACAGCCTGCTTGATCTGCATAGGCGTGTACTCGCCGATCTCGAGCGCGCATTCCGAAAGCGCCACGAGTGCAGCACCGCGGGCATGCGCCGTGGGGATGGCCGAGCGGACATTGGCGCCAAAATAGATGCTCTCGATAGCAGCGGTATCGGGTCGATAACGCTCCACGACACCCTTGAGGTCGCGGGCGATATGCGACAGGCGCACCGCGAGCGGACTGCCCGCGCTGGTCTCGATACAGCCGTAGGCACGACAGCGAACCTCTCCGCGCCGCTCCTCGATAATCCCCCAACCCGTATGGGCCAAACCGGGGTCGATACCCAAAATGACCAAGCCAACCTCCCCTCGCCACAAGCGCAGCGCAAGGCAACGCCCCGCGCACTATTCACGAACGTCTGTTCTAGAATAACACAACGCCAGCCCCATAAGTCAGCCGAGATTAAATGCAGGTTGAGCATACGCAAGCGAGCGCCCGCCAGAGCGAGCAAGGTGCCTTGAAAGAGGAGGGCATTGACCTGGCGGTCATGCCCGACGATTGAAAGGCAGATTGCCGCTCTGGCGGGCGCGCAGCGGCCTAGTTCTGCGAGAAGAATGGAAACTGCCTCGGATCCACCGGCGGATGCGGCATCGGCGTGCCCTGGGGCCCACCCTGCGGGCCACCCTGGCCGCCCATCATCTTATCGATGGCGTCCTGGACCTCACCCTCAAACTTCTTCATACCCTCATGTAGGCGACGCTGGCCATCCTCGGAGCGCAGCTCCTCCATCTGCTCGGGCGAAATACCCAACAGCTCGCCCAAAATGCCCATCATCTCACCACGCATACGGTCACTCGTATCGTCGTCGTCAAAACGACGCACCTCGGCGCGCGCCAACGAATCGACCGTCATGCGCTCTTTACCGCCCAGCCCCAGGTCGGACCACGCGAGCATATACGGCCAGGCGCGCTCGACAAACGAACGGGCCGAGACAATCGGCGCCGTCGGCAGCATGCGGCGGGCGGCCTCGCCCTGACGCACGAGCATCAGCAGCAGCGAGCAAGCCTCGGGCTTGCCGGCGGCCATCGGGATGTCGTCGAAGGGTCGGCTGCGGTCCACGTGCGCCTCGAGCGTGCCATCGACCTCGCCCGGCTCAAGCCCGCCGAGCAGCTGCGCCGCGCGGTCGAGCATGTCGACCGGACCGTCGAGCGTCGAGAGCGCCCGCGCCAGCACGCGCTCCATGCAATCCTCCACCGCGTTGAGCGTCACGAGTTCCTGCGGCACCACGGCAGACGTACGGTTGCGCACGCGCGCCACAAACTCGAGCGTCGACAGGTATACGTCACCAAAGGGCGCATAATCGCCCTGGTAGCCACCGCAAAGCGCGGGTGCCGCCAACGCGTACTCGGTCTTGGAAAGCGGGCTCAGAGCCATCGCGCCCAGTTCGAGCGCCGTGTCCTCCAACATGAGGCCCAGCGTACGCGAACGCAGGCGCTCGGCATCGCCTGCCGACACATCACGGTCGAGCACGCGCGCCGCATCCGGCGCATCGCGCTCAACCGTGCGAATATGCAGACGCTCGGCAATCGCGCGAACGGCGGCGCAACGGGCAGCCTCGGCCTCTTCCTGCGCCGGCGTAAAGATGCGGTTGCGGTCCAACACCAGGCCGATCACGTTGCGCGAGCCCAATGCATCGACAGCCAGCGCCGCAAGCAAAGACGACGGCAGATCGCCCTCGAGCGCCACCACGGCGCGCGACGTGCCATGGGCACGGGCGTTGTCGCGCACAGCGAGCACCAGCGCCTGCCACAACCACTCCTCGGAACGAAACTCGGGCAGCTCGTGGTCCTCCAGAGCATCGAGCATTACGCCGCGCTGAATCTCCTGAACCAGCAGGCTCTCCTCAAAGCACGGCGCCTGGGCCACCACGCGCCCGCAATCGTCGAGCACAAACGATCCGCCGGTATACACCGACTCGTCATAGGCACCGACCGGTGCCATGCAGGCAAACCATACGCTGCGCTTGGACGCGATCTTGCGGTAGGCACCGCTGCGAACGGCGGCAATGGCGGCCGTCTCGCGGTCGGTCATATCAAACGCGTTGAACTGAAAATAGGCGATGAGGTCGACGCCGGTCGGCAACATCTCGAGCTCGCGGTCCAGGTCGAAGATCACGGCGATACGCACGCCGTCCACGTCAAACACCGGCGGCGCCCAACGGGCATCGCCGGTCCCACCGCGCTGCAGGGCAATGCTCGAACGGGCCGGCACCACATGGCCGTCCTTGAGCATCATGTAGTCGAGCAGGGGCTGGCCCTCAAACGAAACCGCCGCGGGCACGATGCAGATCATATCAAGTTCTTGGATACGCTCGGCGACGCCGGTCAAGCCGGCAAGCATGTCGTGCTCAAAGTCGGCAGCGCCCACCAGGCCGCCGGGCAGAGCGCCCATAAAGAGCGGAGCCGGCACGCACAGCACGCGCGCACCGCGCTCGTGGGCCAGGCGCGCCTGGTCCTCGATGCGACCGCAGATACCCTCAATATCACCCAGGCGCATATCGATCTGTGCAAGTGCGAGCTTCATGGCTCAGCCCTTTCCGTCGTAAACCATCGCTGTCGTAGTAAAAGCGCCGGCCGCATGATGCAGTCGGCGCTCGCATGTGCATATGCTAGCTATGATACCCCGAGCGGGGGCGCGCTCCTAGAACGTCGCGGACCACAGCCCGTGCAGGTTGCAATAGGCATAAACGGTACCGGTCTTGGAACCGCCGGCAAAAAACGTCGCGGGCTTCATGCCGGGCTGGAGGTAATGGACCTCCAGACGGCCCTCGGCCTCAAGGGCGATCCACTCGATGTAGTGCTCGGGCACCATAGGATGCTCGACCGAGCCCACGCGCGCACGGATCACATGACCGTCGCGCTCACTCTCGACGACCGGCACGTGCTTCTCGTGCGCCGCGTCCTCGGTGTTCGCGGTCAGCTCCGTGCAACCGGCGGGGGTTGCAACGTCGTTGCCAAGGGCAGCAATGAACTTGCCGTCGGGGTCCTTAAAGAATTTCGCCATGATGTTCTCCTTTGCTGATGTGCCGATGTTCTCGATGGTTCTTATGCCCAAAGGCAGGCGAACCATCCACGGCATGGCAAATGAACACATAACGAGCGAGGTTAGCGCCCGTCGCCGCCGAGCAGTGCCAGAACATCCTCGCGGGTAAACAGCGCCGAGGAGATGCCGTCGCCGCCGAGCACGCTGTTGACCAGATCGCGCTTGGACTCCTGCATCTGCATGATGCGCTCCTCGATCGTGTCCTTGGCGATGAGCTTGTACACGGTCACGGTATGTTGCTGGCCAATACGGTGCGCGCGGTCGGTCGCCTGGTCCTGCGCGGCCACGTTCCACCACGGGTCGTAGTGAATGACCACGTCGGCCGCCGTCAGGTTGAGGCCCACGCCGCCCGCCTTGAGCGAGATCAGAAACACCGGAACCTCGCCCTCCTGGAACTGCGCGACCATCTTGGCGCGGCTCTCCTTGGACGAAGCGCCCGTGAGCTTAAGAAAGCCGATGTCCTCCTTGGCCAGGCGCTTGCCGATGATGTCGAGCATGCCCGTAAACTGGCTGAACAACAGGATGCGATGCCCGCCGTCGAGCGCACCGTGCACGAGCTCCATGCAAGCGTCGAGCTTGGCGCTCCCCGCCTTGTAGTCCTCGTAGTGTAGATGCGGGTCGCAGCAGATCTGGCGCAGCTTGGTGAGCTCGGCGAGCACCTTGAGCTTGTCTTTCTTAAACTCGGATGCCTCGCGGTGCTGCACCTGCTGGGCGATGCGGTCTTGGTTGGCCAGGTAGAGCTTGCGCTGCTCGCCGGTGAGCTGCGCCATGACGGTGTCCTCGATCTTCTCGGGCAGGTCAGCAACCACGTCTTCCTTGACACGGCGCAGCACAAACGGCGACACGAGCGCCTGCAGGCGAGCGGCGCTATCGCCCTCGGCGTGCTCGACCGGGCTTTCGAAGCGCTTGGCAAACGACTCGCGCGTCCCCAAAAGGCCCGGCATCAAAAAGTCAAAGATGCTCCAGAGCTCGGACAGGCGGTTTTCGATGGGCGTGCCCGTCAGGGCAAAGCGCACACCGGCTGGCAGGCGCTTGGCGGCGCGCGCTACCTGCGTGAGCGGGTTTTTAATGTACTGGGCCTCGTCGAGCACAACGCGGGCAAAGTCCTGCTCGGCATACTCGTCGATATCGCGGCGCATGAGGTCATATGACGTCACGACCACGTTATGCTCGGCCACGCCGGCTATCTGCACGCGGCGCTGTGCCTTGGCACCCACGATGGCGCACACGTCGAGCGAAGGCGCAAAGCGCTCCAGCTCGGCAGTCCAGTTGTACACGAGCGACGCAGGGCACACCACAAGCGTGGGCTTAGTGTCCCCCGCTTCCACGCGCGCCAGGATATGTGCGATCATCTGCAACGTTTTGCCCAGGCCCATATCGTCGGCCAAGATGCCGCCGAGGCCCAGGTGCTCAAGCGAGCCGAGCCACTGATAGCCGTCGACCTGGTAGCCACGTAGTGTGGCCTTGAGAGATGCCGGCACCGTAAAGTCCATCTTGCCGAGCGTGTCCAGGCGCTCGACGGTACGGCGGAACGCAGCGTCGCGATCGGCCTCGAGCACAGGCGTGCGCGCGAGCATGCTGTCGACGAACAGGGTACTCGACGCGGGAAGCGACACGCCGTCGAGCAGGTCGACGGCATCGACGCCCAGGTCCTCGGCAAGACCAAACGCGGCGCGGGCACCCTCGTCCAGGCGAATGATGTCGCCCGACGTGAGACGCGCAAACGTCTGGTGGCGCTTGTAGGAGTCGAGGTAGATGGCAAGGTCTGCCGCCGAAAGACCGCTCGCGCCCAGTTCGACATCGAGCAGGTTGCTCTTGACGGTGGCACGCACCGAAAGCTTGGGCGCAGGGCGAACCGAGACCTGGCGCAGGCGGTCGCTGAGCATGACCTCGCCCAGCTCGGACAGGGCGGACAGGCCCTCGGTCAGCAAGTGGAACAGGCTCTCGTCATCGCGTTCCTCAAACGCTAGGCCGCCCTCGTGGAAATCGAAGTACAGGGCCGCCGTGTCCATAACGCGAAACTCTGCTATCTCGTCGCGCGGCGGCACACCAGGGCGCTGTTCTTCGAAGGGGCTGCCCGGAGCGCCCAGGCCAAAGAGATCTGCCGACCAGTCACCGTAGGCAACCGTAATCTTGCAGGTCACAAGCCCATCGTCGACACCGATTGCCATGGCAAAGCTCGGCTCGGGCGCCACGGTGTCGAGCACGGCGGGAGCGGTGAGGTCAGTGTATTCGCGCAGCACGGGCAGCGCCATGCGGCAGAATTCGCCCACCTGTTCGGCGGCGATATGGACCGGCGTGCGACAGGGCAGCAAGCGCGATAGGAACGGCGCCGCATGCTGAGCAAACGCCGCATCGGCGCGGCGCGCGCGGTGCGTGTCGACCAGATAGGCAACGTCGCCCGAGGCAAAGCAGTACATATCGGCGGGCAGGCGCAGGTCGTAGCTGCCACCGGCCGCCGGCGCGATCTTGGCGGCAAGGAGCGGCGGTTGTTTTGCCGAGACCTCGTCCACCCCCACCGGCGACAACTCAACCGCAACCTCGTAGGAACGATGCGTCGTCGTTCCCCGCGACCAGGCGGGCTCAAAGGAAATGGTCCGGCCACGCAGCAAGTCCAGCATGTATACGATGTCATGCTCGGACAGCGGCAACTGGCGCTCGGCGACAAAGCCGCTGCGTGCAAAATCGTACGACGCCGAACGCGAACTCGTGATGTCGCTCAGATACACAACCGTTGCCACAACAAGGTCGAGCAGGCGCACCGAAACCTCGTCGAAGGCCTCGGGCGCATGGACAAACGTGAGTTTCTTGCCGTACGAGAACGTGCCGCCGCGCACGTAGGCGGCGGCCATGCCGTCGATGTCCTTGACCACGTAGGACACCGAGCCGCAGCGGATGCGAAGCTCGAGCGCCCAGCTAAAGCGGTCGGCAAACAGCGGATTGTAGTACGGCACCAGCGAGGACTCCAACACCGCCTTGGGGGCATCGGGGTCGACAGTGCCGGCGAGCTTGCGGCGCATGCCCGCCAACTCATCCATGCGCGCGTCCGAAAGATCGGAGAGCACCTTCATGAGGCTCGGGCTCGTGGGAACTGGCGCCGGGAAGGGAAAGTTAGGGTTGACCGCCGGTGCGGCAGACGCAGGACGCGCGGCTTGCTTGGGCGCCGCCGTAAACGTGCGGACCGGCGTGCGCAGCCCCTCAACAGGCTCAATGCCGCTGGCGTCCAGGTACGCTAGCGCCGTGGCGATGGCGTGCTTGCACATGCCGGGGTAGCGATAGGCAGCGGGGCAATCGCAGTCGTAGTCGATCACCTCGTGCTCGTCCATGTCGAGCGCCACGTGCGTCTTGTACAGGTCACCGCGCGAGCCGCGCACTGAGCCCTCAACCGTCACGTTCTTGGAGAAGCGCGAGCCGCTGTCCTCGATCGACAGCACGGCGCCGTTGAGCATGAGCGAGCGGCCCTTCATAAAGGTGCCGCTCAGCGCCGCCTCTTTCCGGAGCGCCTGCACAAACGTCCCCTGCGCCATCACTTCCTCCAATCTCGCGCGGACCAGCAACGCCGTCCCTAGATCACCGTCACCCTGCCTTGGTTACCCACGATGGCCTTGGCCTCGGCCAGCAGCGGAATCGAGCGCGCGTTGACCTTGGCAGGAACCTCGGCGCGCAGCACGCGCCCGTCCACCTGCTCGATAAAGATCTCCACGCGGTCGCCGCCCGGGTTGGTGGTGAGCACCGTGGCCAGGCGCGCCATATTGCCCTGGCTAAAGCGGCTGTTGGGCACCATGACCTCAAACACCTTGGGCTTGTTGTTCTCCTCGTTGAGCTCCAGCGGCACGATCTCCTGCGCGATGATCTGGTCGCCGCGGTCCGAGCGCTCGAGCTTGCCCTTGATGCGTACAAAGGCGTCGGACAGCTGCGCACCGGTCTCGGGATCGACCTCGCCGTACAGGTATCCCTCGGCCTCTTTATAGGTCTTGGGAAACACGACGACGGTGGCCTCGCCTTCCATGTCCTCGAGCTGCACGATGCCCATGGGGTCGCCGTTTTTGGTCACGCGCTTGGACACGCTCGAGACCATGCCGGCCCACCACAGCGCCTTACCCTCGGGAATCTCCTGGTTGATGGTGCCGCCCGTAGGATTCTGAACTTCGTAGCCGGTGTCGATCTGCGAGAACGAGAAGTCGCGCGCTTTGCTGAGCGCATACTCAAACGGGCGCAGCGGGTGGTCCGAGACATAGATGCCCAGAACCTCCTTTTCCTGGCTCAGCTTGAGGTGGCGGTCCCATTCCTGGCCGTCCGGATCGGGCACGCTGACCTCGAAACCCGAGCCCTCAACATCACCAAACATGTCGAAGAACGAGGTCTGGCCGCTCGCGCGGTCCTTCTGGCGCTTTATCGCGGCGTCGATGATGTTCTCGGGGTTGTTCTTGTCCACAAAGTGCATCATCTGGCGGCGCGGATAGCCCGTGGAGTCGAAGGCACCTGCCTTGATCAGCGATTCGATCACGCGGCGGTTGGCCTGGCTCGAGTCCACGCGCTCGACAAAGTCGTGCAGCGTCTTAAACGGACCGCCCGCCTCGCGCTCGGCGATAATCGCCTGCGCCACGCCGGTACCCACGCCGCGGATGCCGGCCAGGCCAAAGCGCACGCCCTCCTTGGTAGCCGTGAACTCGGTACCGGACTCGTTGACATCTGGCGAAAGCACGGGGATGCCGTCGTGGCGGCATGCCGAGACGTAGTGCACGATCTTGTCAGTCTTGCCCGTGTAGGACGTCAGAACGGCCGCCATGTACTCGTGTGGATAGTGAGCCTTGAGCCATGCCGTCTGCATAACCAGGATGGCGTAGCCGGCGGAGTGCGACTTGTTGAAGGCGTAGGACGCGAACTCGAGAACATCATCCCAAATCTTCTGGGCGACCTCGCGCGTGTAGTTGTTCTTAATAGCGCCGTTCATCCAGTGGTCGTAGGTGGTCTCGTCCGAGCCATCCTCCCAGTGGAGCACCGTCGACGTGAGCAGCTTGATCTTCTTCTTAGCCACGGGCTTACGGATACGCGAGTCCGATTCGCCCTTGGAGAAGCCGCACATCTCGACGGAGATGAGCATAACCTGCTCCTGGTAGACCATGGTGCCGTAGGTTTCGCCCAGGATGTCGTCCAGACGGTCGTCGTAGGAGACGGCCGGCTCCTTGCCGTTCATACGGTTGATGTAGGACGAAACCATGCCGGCGCCCAGCGGGCCCGGGCGGTACAGGGCGATCAATGCCACGACGTGCTTGTACTCAGTGGGCTTCATGTTCTTGATCGTGGCGGTCATGCCGGCGGACTCGACCTGGAAGACGCCGGCAGTGTGGCCGGAGCCCATGAGCTTAAAGATCTCGGAATCGTCAAAGGGAATCTCTTCCTCTTTGATGTCGATGCCGAAGTTCTTCTTGATGTTTGCTTTGGCCTTGGAGATAACCGTCAGCGTACGCAGGCCCAGGAAGTCCATCTTGAGCAGGCCCATGTCGGCAACGGTATGACCCTCGTACTGGGTAATCTCGACGCCGCCCTTAGTATCGAGCTTGGTGGGCACGTGCTCGTTGACGGGGTCGCGGCAGATCAGAACGGCGCACGCGTGCACACCCTCGCCACGGGTGAGGCCCTCAATCGAGAGCGCCGTGTCGATGATGCGGCGGGCGTCGTCGTCCTTTTTATAGGCCTCGGCAAAATCGGGGTTAAACAGATCTTCTTTGCCGGGTTGTTTGTCGAGCACCTGCTTGAGCTTGACCTTGGGGTCGCTCGAGACCATCTTGGACAGGCGCTGGCCCATGTAGACCGGGTAGTCTAGGACGCGCGCGGCGTCGTTAATGGCCTGCTTGGCCTTAATGGTCGAGTAGGTGATGACGTGGGTGACCTTCTCGGGACCGTAGAGCTGGCGAACGTGCTCCACGACCTCGAGGCGCCGCTCATCGTCGAAGTCCATATCGATATCGGGCATCTCGGTACGCTGCGGGGACAGGAACCTCTCGAACATCAGGCCGTTCTCGAGCGGGTCGAACGCGGTGATGTTCATGGCGTAGGCGACGATAGCGCCGGCGGCAGAACCACGGCCGGGGCCGACGCCGATGCCGTTGTCCTTGGCCCATTGCACGTACTCGGCAACGATCAAGAAGTAGGCGGCAAATCCCTTGTCGCAGATGACCTTGTATTCGTACTCAAAGCGCTCTTTGATGTTGACGCCACCGATCTCGCGCGTGGCCCAGTCGTCACCATAGTGCTGGCGCAGGCCCTTCTCGCACTCGCGGCGGAACTGGCTCTCGTGCGTCTCGCCGGGGTCGAGCAGCGGGAAACGCGGCAGGATGATGGAGTCCCAATCCAGCTCTACGTAGCACTTGCCGGCGATCTCGAGCGTGTTGTCGCAGGCCTCGGGGCAATACGGGAACATCGCCCGCATCTCCTCCTCGGTCTTCATGTAAAACTCCGAGCCGGTCATGCGCATGCGGTTGGGGTCGTCGACCTTGGCGTTCATGCCAATGCACATGATGACGTCCTGCACGGGGGCGTCCTCGCGGCGCAGGTAGTGGAAGTCGTTGGTGGCGATGACCTTGACGCCCACCTGTTTGGCAATGTCGATGAGCGTGCGGTCCATCTGCTCGTCGGTCAGGCCGTTATCGGTGGTAATGCCGTGTTCCTGAATCTCGATGTAAAAATCGCCGGGGTCGAAGGTGTCGCGGAAGGTCTCGGCCCACTTGATGGCGCCCTCCATGTCACCGCGGTCGATGTACTTGGGAATGATGCCCGCGATGCAGGCGCTCGTGCAGATCATGCCCTTGGCATGGCGGCGCAGATTGTCGAGCGTCACGCGCGGCTTGTAGTAAAAGCCCTGCACGGCGGCCTCGGAAACCGTCTGCATCAGGTTGACGTAGCCCTCCTGGTCCTTGGCTAGAAGGATCATGTGGTAGAGCTCGGGCTTGTGGTCGCGGGCGAGCGTCTCGTCCGGCGTAAAGTAGACCTCGCAGCCAAAGATGGGTTTGATGACCAGGGGCGGCTTGAGCTCGTCGATGTTGCCCTTCTCGTCCCACATGGCCATGTCCTTCACATACTGGGCATGCTCGCGCGGGTTTGCCTCGGGATCGGGCTCCACCAGCTCGTCGCGGCGGTCCTTTTCCAAGAAGGCCTTGTCGTGGCTCCAAGTTTTGTACTCGGGCGTATTGTGGTTGACGGCGTCGCAGGCCAGCGCCAGGTCGGGTACGCCGTACATGTAGCCGTGGTCGGTAATGGCCACGGCGGGCATGCCAAGCTCAACGGCACGGTTAACCATATCCTGGATACGGGTTGCGCCGTCAAGCATGGAGAAAACGGTGTGATTGTGCAGATGGACGAATGCCATGTGATGAGCTCCGATGCGGGTTCGTGTTCTGACTGAACGATTTTACCCCACGGCACGGACAGCACCCGAACCTAGCCAAACCAACACGGCTCCTCTTGCAGTTGCGGTGGAATAGTTCCCGCTTAGGCCAACTGGGCCGCAATACAGGAACTATTCCCCCCCCCGCAAGTTATCTGAGGGCTAGAGATTGTAGGTGACTACTTGGGGTTCGGCGGGTTCGACGAAGAGGGCTGGATTCGCCTGCTCCACGCGAACGAACTTGACCGTCACGGCCTCAAAGCCCGCCTTGTGTAGAACATCAGCGTAGACACGCGCCTGCAGGGCGTGCTTCTCCTGCAGCTGTTCCGGCGTCTCGTCCGGCGTGCCGCCCGTCTTGTAGTCGATGACCAGCGCGCGTGACGAATCCGCCGGGTTCGTCGCCAAAGCGTCGATGGCGCCTTCGGCATATGAACCGTAGCGAGCGATGTCCTCGTCCTCGCAGCCCAGCGAAAAGAACGGCACCTCGGCGCGAACGCACGGCCACGCAAGCAGGTCGGCACGAACAGCTGACTTGAGCCAGCGGTCCAGGGCAACGTCGAAGCGTTCGCGCTGCTCCGGCGTCAGGCGCCACAGGCGCGCCAGCGCATCGGCACGCGCGGCGGGCAACGCATCGGCACCCATCTCGATGAGCCACTGGCAGGCAGCGTGGAAGGCCGAGCCCAGCGCCATGGGGTTGCCGACGGGCTCAACGGCGGCCACGTCTGCATCCGTCATCTCGGAACCATCCGACTCCGCATCATCGCCTGCCTCGTCCATGGGAACACGAGCCTCGGCGGCACGGTCTTCCGTCTCGGCATGGAGTGCCGCGGCGATTGACGAGTAGCTATACGAGTCACGCATCGGATACGGACAGATGCCCATGCGCACGCCCACCGCCTGGGGATACACGAGCTCAAACGCATCGGGCTCGGGGTCGGCAGGACCGGGAATGGCGGCGCGGGCATCTGCACCGGCACCCTCCGGCTCCGCATCGCCGCGGACAAGCCTGCCCTCGGCATCCAGTGAAGCGTTGGCCTCAAACGCCTGCTCGCCAAAGGTAAAGTCCGCGAGCGAAATGAGCTCGTAGTCGCCCGGCTTGGAGTTGTCGAACGTCAAACGGTCACTATCGAGCTGCGGCATGTCCAGAGCATCGGTCGGCAAAATACGGCGCAGCACGTCGTAGGTCAGATCGGTCTCGACGTCGAAGGCCGGCGCCGTCACCTTGCCACGGCTCACGCCGGCATCCATCGCCAAGATCACCAGCTCGCGCGCACGCGTCATGGCAACATAGAGCAGGCGGGCCCGCTCCTCGAGCGAGAGCTGCAGGTCGTCGTTGCGCAGGCGAACGAATGCCTCGGCGGGAGAACCCGTCGCACAGACGTCCTCCATGAGCTCCGGCGGCAGCCACAGCGACGTGCCCTTGCCCTTAAACGCATGCTCAAACTGCTTTTTAACGTCGTCGCCCTTCACAAAGGTTCCGTCAGCGAGCTTAACGCCGTCGAAGCGTGCCGGCAGTGCCACGACCTGCGCTCCGCCCTCGACGCGACCCATCTGTGCCGCACCCGAGGATTTACGCACGCCAAAGCACTCCGCAACCGCCACGACCGGATACTCCAGGCCCTTGGAGGCATGCACGGTCATGATGCGCACCGCGCCGTCGCCCTCCTCGTTGAGGGCGCCCGGGGCTTCCTTGCCCGCCAAGAAGCGGTCGAAAGCAAGCGCGATGGAACGCGGCGAGTTACCGAACTCGGCCTCCGCCTCAGCCACGGCATCGAGCGCCTTGAGCACGTTGGCGGCAATGGCCTTGCCCTCGGGACCACGCTGTGCCAGACGCACGAACCAGCCGGAGGCGTTGACCACGTCGCGCGCGATGGCGGTAAACGAATCGCGGCCCACGCGACGAAGCGCATACCGCAGAACCTCGCGGGCGCGCGTCACGAGCGGCAAGTCTTGCAAACCCGGCACATCGAAATCGCTCATGATGCCCGCATCGATGTTGCGGCGCGAGGTCTCCCCCGTCTCGCTATCGAGCTTGGTCGCCAGCGCCAAAAACTCCTGGGCGCCCAGCGCAAACATCGGCGAGGCCAGCAGCGACATAAGGCCCTGCGCCGTATCGGCCGGGTTGGCGAGCGCGCAGACTAGGGCGCGCACCGTCTGCACCTCGGCGGCTTGGGCAAAGACCGAGCCGCCCGCGATGACGCAGTCGAGCCCCTGGTCACGGAAGGCCTGCGCGTAGACGTCGGCGTTTGTCATGCGGCCCAACAGCAGCACCATGCCGCCCTGGGGCTGGCCGGCATCGGCAAGCGCGCGGAATCGCTCGGCGATCGCACGGGCTTTGGCCTGCGTGCGCTCTTGCGTACTGCCGCCGGCAACAAAGATGGCCTGGCGACGCGAGGCGTCTGCCACCAGCGTGTCCTTGCGGCCGTCGCTCGCCTCAAGATCCAAAAAGCCCTGCATCAGGCCGCCGTCGTCGCCATCAAAGACGCGGGCCACATAGCGCAGCACCTCGTCGTGGCTGCGGAAGTTGCGCACGAGTTTGACGAGCTCACCGGCGGGAACATCGGCAGCAGTGCCAGCGACGTCCGCTGCCTCGGCCGTCCCCGAGGCGCCCACCTTGCGCTCCTGGCGACGGAACACCTCGACCTCGGCGCCACGGAAGCGATAGATGGACTGCTGCGCATCGCCCACGGTACACAACGCGCGCTCCCCCGCACCCGTCAGATAGCGAATCAAATCGACCTGCATCTGGTCGGTATCCTGGAACTCGTCGATCATGACCATCTTAAAGCGGCCCTCGTACGCAGCGCGAATGGCAGGGTAATCGCGCAGGGCCTCGTAGGCCATGCGCAGCAGGTCGTTGTTGTCGAGGGCAGACTGGGCAGCCTTCAGTGCGCGATACTCGGCCTCCACGGAACGGGCCAGGCCCACCAGCGCATCGAGCGCCGGGCCACCGCAGGCAAGCACGATATTGATAAATGCATCGGCAGCCTCGGCCTTGAGCAGTTCGACCTGCTCCTTGGGGAACGCCTTGCTCGCGCGCGGCATGGTGCACGACATCATGAGTCGCGCCGCATCGGCCATGGTCTTGCCGCTCGCCTCGAACGCATCGATGGCATCGAGCGCCGTCTGCGCTTTCTCGGTCGCGGCCTTGCTCGCACCAAACGCCGCACGATAGGCGTCGGCAAGGGCCGAAGTGTCGGCCTGGCCGCGCGCCACGCTCACGTCGTCCATGCCGCCCGGCAGCTGGCTCGAGAGCTCCAGCAGGTCGCGCACCAGACCCTTGATGGTCGTGCCGGCGCCAAAGGGGCCACCCTCGCCCGCCATGGGATACCAGGCGTAGAGGGCCTTGAGCGAGGCGGCGAGCTCGGGGACGGCATCGGGCGCCGTCGCGCGGGCCAGCACATGCTCAACAGCCTGATCCATGAGCTCGTCGGTATCGGTGAGCACTGTGAACTCGGGATCGATGCCTAGCTCCAACGCATGTGCACGCAGGATACGCGAGCACATGCCGTGAATGGTCGAGATCCACGCATCGTCGACGGTCAGGACCTCCTCGTCCATGCCCTCGTCGATGAGCGCGCGGCGCACGCGGTCACGGATCTCGGCCGCGGCATCTTTGGTAAAGGTAATGGCGAGCACCTGGTCCAGATGCTCAGCGAACGGACCGGATTCGGGCGAGAGCGCGTAGACGATGCGACGCGTGAGGGTAAAGGTCTTGCCCGAACCGGCGCCCGCCGAGACAAACAGCGGACGGTCGAGCGTTTTGACGATCTGCAGCTGTTGCGGCATCAAAGTCGAAAGATCCATGGTCTACACATCCCTCCTTACAAACGTTCCTTCGTGGTTATACGAGCAGCGCGCATGCGCGGCCTGAGCCGACGTCGGGTCGACGGCGGCAACGTTGCCTGCCTCGAGCTCGCGCAGGCGCTCGGCGATGCCGGCCTCCACGCGATCGAGCAGGGCGTCGAAGTCCATGCTGCCACCCTCGCCGGGGAAACCTTTCTTAAGGCCCGGGATGCGACCGTCGCCGCGCTCTTCCTCGAGCAGCTCGGCGCTCGCGGCGCCGCGCAACGCCGGCTTGCCGCCCTTGGTCGAAAAGTAGAGCGCCGCGCGGGTGTCCAAATCCAGCGCCCGGCGCATGGCCTGGGCGTAGATGAGCGTTTGGGTATGTGGCGGCAACCAGCGCGGATCGTCGATGGGCGCCGTGCCCGATTCCTCGTCGCGCACCGTAGGGTCGGCGAGCTTAAACTCCTCAACGCCCGTGCGATGCTTGTAGTCGATCACCACGGCGCGGTTCTCGGCATCCACGTCCACGCGGTCGATGCGCCCGCCGAGCGGCCAGCCGGCATACTCAACTTTAAGATCGTTAAAGGCAAACTCCAGGTAGCGCGGGGCAAAGGGGGCAAGCGCCTCGGACTCGTAGGCTAGCACGCCCTCCAACTGCGGCAAGATCTCGGCAACCTGGCGCTCCTCCACTGCAGAGAGCGGCACCAGCGGGCCCTCCGTGCCTCGCTTGCCGGCATGCTCGGCCAACGTCTCGTCAAAGACCTCGCGCAGCAGCTCCTGAGCGCGCGGCAGGTTCTCGGGCGTCACGCGCTCCATGCCCTCCTGGGGCAGGCGGGCATGCAGATGCTCCAGCACATCGTGGACAAAGTTGCCCTTCTCCATATTTCCAAAGCCCGCGTCGATGGACTGGGGCTTCACGCGATACGACACGAACCAGCACAGCGGGCACGTCGAGTACGCCTCAATCTGCGAGGCGGACGTCAGACGCGGCACGAGCGGCGCGTTCTCGCCCTCGCCATCGCGGCGACGCAGGACCAGGTACGGCACGGCCGCCTCACTCAAATGCTGAGGAGCCTCACACGCGACGCGCTTGCACTCGATGCCCTCGCCTGCAGCTGGATCAAAATCGGCGGCGATACCGCCCTCGCCCACGCACGCAACCTTGGCGGCGCCAGCGGCCTCGGCATGCGCTCGCAGCTCGGTCCACACGGCAGCCGGATAGCACTCGCGCGCCTGGCGATCGTGGGTCACGCGGGCGAGCACAACGGGGCCGCGTGACGCCTGCATCGCGCGGCCAAAGCGCACGCGCAGCAGGGCCGCGGGCTCAAGCGTCACGCCACTGCGCCCCAGCTTGGCCGTTAGCGTGGCCAGCGGGCCCTCCTCGTGCGAGAGCGGATAGCTGTCCAAATCGACATCGGCAAACAGCACGGCATCGTAGCTGCCGGGGCGCAGGGCTGCCGCATCGGCAAGCGGCGTAAAGCGCACCTGGGCGCGCGGCGCGCGGTCGACCTCGTAGGTCTCGTAATCGTATGCGGTGCTGCGCGTGTCCACCTTGGTACGAACGTCGTCGAGCACGGGCACGGTCGCGGCCTGCGACACGTCGAGCGCACGAGCATCGTTCATAAGGATGTCGATGGCATGTCGCAGCAGGGCGGTCTCCGCCTGGCGACGAGCCTGACCGTCAAGGCCTCCAAGGGCGCGATCGGGCAACGCCTCGGCGACGGCGAGCATTGCCTTAAGCGCCGTCACGGGTTTGTCGCGCCACAGCGCTTGGAACACGTCCGAGACCACGCACGGCACGTTCTTAAACCAGTTATCATCACTGGCGGCCTTGCGCGTGCCCCTGACCTGGCCCTGCACGCTCTGCAGCAGGCTCTTGACGGCCGTTGTGGTCTTGCCGCGCGACAGGCGCATGTTCTTGTCGAAGGTGCGCGCGCTGGCGGCATCGGCACCCGAAAGCGGACTGTAAATCCAGTCGGTAAGCTCCGGCGCGGGCCACCACTCGGTCTTGGAGGCGGTGCCCTCGTCGGCGGCCTTCATGCGCTCGATCAGATTGGCGAGCGCCGTGAACTGCCCGCCCGCGATGGATTGGGAAAACGCCGTGAACTCGGTTGTCTCGGCCGCAATATGACGTGCCGCCAAACGGGCAGCGAGTTCACCGAACAGCTGGGGCGCCCGGGCAGACACCACGAGCACACGCACGGGGTCCGCAGACGCCGCGACACCGCCGTCGACCTCGGCGTCCTCACACGTTTTTACCAGCTCATCGATTGCATCCACATAGGCGTGGGCGCGGGCGTGAGGGCCGGCAACCTCTACAAAGGCAGGCTGAGCGGCGGACTTGGAGGCAGTCTGGGGCGCGGCGGCACCCTCCCCCAGCGGCGCGACCTCAAACAGCACGCCGCGGGCATCAAATGCGGCAGCAAGCTCCTCGCGCATCGCCGCCTGCTCGCGGGCAAGCAGCACAACGACCTCTCCCCCGTTATTCGCCACGGCAGACAGCAGCTCGAGCAAGCCGTGCGTAAACGACGTGATACCGCGCACACATACCGCGCGGGCGCACGCCGGAAGGTTGTCGGCCAGCACCTCGGCCATAAGGTCAGCCGCCTCGCAGGGCTCGACCATGTCTCGACGGTCCAAACCACTCGCATAGGCACTCAACAGCTCGAACACGCGAGCCTCGGCGTCGCTCTTGGGATCGGGCTGGCAAACGTCGCCGCAGCAGCGCTCGGCACCCGTTCCCGCTACGCCCGGCAGCACATCGCGGGCCATGCGCGTGAGCATGCGCACCGTGCCCTGACTGTGCGAAAGCGGCTGCAGGCCGGCATCGTCGCGACGGGCGATCATGTCCGAGAACAGCATCTGGCGCTGCATGTTGTCGACGAAGCTGCGGCCATCGCCCATAAGCTCCCACAGCGAACGAAGCCACGACGCGGGCGTCTTGTAGTCGATACCCAGCGAGGCGCCAGCAACCGCGGCGTCGTGACGGCACAGGTCAAGCTCGGCAAACGAGGGCGCCAACAGAACGGCACGCCCGTGGCGGGCAACCAGGTCGGCGAGCAGCGCCGCCTCGGCATCGCTCAAGTCCGTACCGGTATTGGTGGTATAGATTCGAACAGGCATGGTCCTCCACTCAAACCGTTCGCAATAATCATTGCATCCATCCTACCCGCCCACGCGGACAGATTTGCCCCACGCCAACAGATTTGATTCCTCCGTCCCCAAGGGATCAAAAAACCGCCCCCGAAGGGACGGTTCTGCGCAATTCGTTTTTGCCGCTGGCCTACTCGCCATCCTCCAGTTTGATGAGGATCTTGCGATAGCCACCGTACTCGCCATTAAGCGCCTTGGACACGCGGCTCACCGTGGTGGACGAAGCGCCGGTGCGCGCCTGAACCTCAACATAGGGCTCGCCCTCATCCAGATAGCGCGCGACCTGCAGACGCTGCGATAAATCGCAAATCTCGCGCGGCGTGCAGATATCGGTTAAAAACGCCTGGATATCGTTCTCGTCATCCAAAAGACTAAATGCGTGGACCAGCTGCTTGACATCAGGCTTGTCAAACATGTTCTCGATATTCATCGATCACCGCCAAACCCGCCATAAGGCATCGAAGTTGATACTGACATCGGGCATCGTTCGCCCGTAAATATGCAATAAAACTATGCATGGGCCATTTGCCCGTAGCAGTGTAGCACACCACCAAACTAAAGTGACAAGACTCTCTGTCAGCGGCACGTTTTTCAGGACGAACGCCGTTTAGAAACCGAATGCGCACGTAAGCTCCACGAATATTTGAGACAATGGGCGCCCAAACACCGCGGCGCGCCCGCGCAACCATCCAAGTCGCCGCCGCAAGCCGCTTCACGCGACGCCAGCAACCCCGGCGCAAGAAAGGATTCACGCCATGCGCTTTATGCTTAACTGGCTCTTCACCTCGATCGCCATCGCGATCGCCACGTTCCTCGTCCCCGGCATCCAGCCCTTCGGCTTTGCCGAGGCCTGGGTCTGCTTTGCCTTTGTGGGGCTGTTCCTCAACATCGTCGATTCGTTCGTCAAACCGTTCCTCACGGTCATCTCGCTGCCGCTCACGATCATTACGCTCGGCATTTTCCAGCTCGTGCTCAACAGCTTTATGCTGGAGCTCGCCAGCTACCTGTCGGTCAACCTGTTGGGCGTCGGCATCTCCATCGCCGGCTTTGGCTCGGCCTTTATGGGCAGCATCCTAGTGTCCATCATGCGCAGCATCCTCGATAGTCTTGCCGAAGAGTAGAACGCCCCGATACACAGACGCATCGGACCAAATTAAAGGCCGCCCATCGCAAAAATGGGCGGCCTTCTTATTTGCCAAGTCTCAGAGGGCAAGAAAATCTACCATTTCCACCCCGTCCCCAAATGGCAAGTATGGGTTAGATGACGTAGTCGTAGCCATGGTTGGGAGCGACAAGTTGATCGAGCGTCACACCGTTGAGGTAGTCGTTGATAAGCTTGTCCAGGTTCTTCCACACGTCGAGCGTGGGGCACTCATCAGATCGCGAGCAGCCCTTGCAGTCGCCATCCAGGCAGGCGACCGGCGCCAGACTGCCCTCGGTCAGGCGCAAGATCTCGCCCACCGTGTACTGTTCGGGCGGGCGCGTGAGCACGTAGCCGCCGCCCTTGCCACGCATGCCAGAAAGCATGTTGGCGCGCACGAGCGTCGCCAAGATGTTCTCGAGATATTTCTCGGAAATCCCCTGTCGCGCCGCGATCTCTTTGAGCGGGATGCGACCGGCCGCCTGGTGCTCGGCCAGGTCAACCATAACGCGCAGGGCGTACCTGCCCTTAGTAGAAACCAACATATATAGTGCTGCCTTTCGGTCTTTTAGTCCGTTGAAATTCTAGCCGAAAAATTGGGTTTGAAAATACCCGTTCCGGTCAAGATGGTTAATCAGCTTGTAATAATCTTCTATTTCCTATTGCATTACTAGGCTTTAGTGTCTACTATGCTTGCCAACAGCTAAACGAACAACCTATAAGGTTTATGGGTTTAGCTGCTAGACACGCCGTAAAACCACACGGCAACCAGCAACTTGAACACTTTGGAGGTTCACCATGAGCAAGGTTTACACGTCCATCGATCAGCTTATCGGCCACACCCCGCTTCTGGAGCTCACCCACTTTGAGGCCGACGAGGACCTCAAGGCCCGTGTGCTCGTCAAGCTGGAATACTTCAACCCCGCCGGATCCGTCAAAGACCGCGTCGCCAAGAACATGATCGACGAGGCCGAAAAGGCCGGCAAGCTCGTGCGCGGTGGCGACTACACCATCATCGAGCCCACGAGCGGCAACACCGGCGTCGGCATCGCCTCAGTGGCGGCCGCCCGCGGCTACAAGGTGATCATCACCATGCCCGAGACCATGTCCGTCGAGCGCCGCAAGCTGATGCAGGCATACGGTGCGCAGCTCGTGCTTACCGACGGCTCCAAGGGTATGAAGGGCGCCATCGCCAAGGCCGAGGAGCTGCAGAAGGAGACTCCCAACAGCATTATCGCCGGCCAGTTTGTGAACCCCGCCAACCCCGCCATTCACAAGGCCGCGACCGGCCCCGAGATCTGGGATGACACCGACGGCCAGGTCGACATCTTCGTCGCCGGCGTTGGCACCGGTGGCACCGTGACCGGCGTGGGCGAGTTCCTCAAGGAGCAGAACCCCGAGATTAAGGTCGTCGCCGTCGAGCCCGCCACCTCCCCGGTGCTCTCCAAGGGTCAGGCCGGCCCGCACAAGATCCAGGGCATCGGCGCCGGCTTTGTGCCCGACGTCCTCGACACCCAGGTCTACGACGAGATCATCCCCGTCGAGAATGACGACGCCTTTGCCACCGGCCGCGCCATGGGCCACAAGGAGGGCGTGCTCGTGGGCATTTCATCCGGCGCCGCCGTGTGGGCCGCGCTGCAGCTGGCCAAGCGCCCCGAGAACGAGGGCAAGACCATCGTGGCCCTGCTTGCCGACACCGGCGAGCGCTACCTGTCCACGGCATTGTTCCAGGACTAAGGGCCCGTCACTTGTCGATAGGCCTAAGGCACGCCGGTCTCCCCTCTCTCTTCCGGCAGTCTGGGCTCAACCCAACAGGGTGTCCCACATGACGCCCGAACTTGCTACAATGTCTGCGGCGCGGAACCAGCCTCCCGCGCCGCTTTTCTTTTTTGGCCACATGCCACCAAGGAGAACCTCCCCATGCACAACAAGCGCGTGCTCGTCGCCATGAGCGGCGGCGTCGATTCCAGCGTGACCGCGTACCTGCTCAAAAGCCAGGGTTACGAATGTGTCGGTGCCACCATGCGCCTCACCTGCCCCGCACCCGACCCCGCCACGGGTATGAGCAAAGTCGACCGCGACATCGCCGACGCGAAGGCCATCGCCGAGCGGCTGGAGATTGCCCATCACGTGCTCGACCTGCAGCAGACGTTCGACCACAGCGTTATCGAGCGTTTTGTGAACGCCTACCAGGAGGGGCTGACGCCCAATCCGTGCATTATCTGCAACCGCCACATTAAGTTTGGCGCGTTGCTCGATGCGGCGCTGGACATGGGCTGCGACTACATCGCAACGGGACATTACGCCAAAACAAGCCAGGCGGCAGACGGCACCTGGCAGCTACATCGCGGCGAAGATCCCAAAAAGGACCAGAGTTACTTTTTGTATTCGCTTACGCAGGAACGCCTGGCACACACGATCTTTCCGCTGGCAGGCCTAGACAAAGAGCGCGACGTGCGCCGCATAGCCGCCGAGCAGGGCTTTACCAACGCCCAGAAGGCCGAAAGCGAGGACATCTGCTTTATTCCAGACGGTGACTACGCGGGCTATATCGAGCGCCGCTGCGGACATCCCGCTGCACCGGGCGACATTGTGTGGCGCGACGGCAACGTGGTCGGGCGCCACAGCGGCGCGCTGCGCTACACCATCGGCCAGCGCAAGGGCCTGGGCGTCGCGATGGCGCATCCCGTGTATGTGACGGGCGTCGACGCCGCCAACAACACCGTGCATCTGGGCGAAGCCGAGGACCTGACCGCCTCGGCGCTAACTGCCGATGAGTGGATCTGGAGCGCGCCGGACGCACACATGGAGGCGGAGCTCGACGCCGGCGGCATTCGCGTAGGTGCCAAGTACCGCTACCGTCAGAAAGACCAGGCAGCGACCCTGACGCGTGACGAAGTCGGGCAAATGCTGCTAACTTTTGACGAGCCGCAACGAGCCATCGCCCCCGGCCAGGCCGTTGTAGTCTATCGCGGCGACGTCGTCCTGGGCGGCGGCACCGTAACCGGCGCACTTAAATAGCCGCGGGTTTATCGCTGTACGTGTCGAAGCACCTCAACAGCGGCACCAACCTCGATTACGCGACGCTCGAGGCCGCGGCAAATGGCCTCGAGTCGACCCTCCGCCGTCGCCCATTCGCTCTGCGAAAGAATCTCGATCGCCTCATCTACAAATCCGTTGAGCCGCGATGAATCGAACCAATCGAGCGAGTCCGCAAGCGCCAGCTGGACGAAAGGGTCGGGCCCAAACGGCTTAGCGGAAAACCCAAACTCCCCAGCTGCGAGCACGGCAGTTGGTACGTTGTACCACAGGCAGTTGCCGCTATCGAACAGCGGAGCAGGCCTTATCTCCAGGGTGTCGACATTGCGGATGATGCCGAAGTTTCGCCAATGGCGGTCGCTGTTGGCCAAAAGGGCATCGCAGACAATCATCTGCGACATAGACCTTCTCACAGCAGCCTCGTCTGCTCCATGCTTACCAAGGAAGCGGCAGTACCGGTCGTACGTCGAGTTTCCTCGCTGGCCGCCAAGGGCGTCCTTAACGTAAACAGCCGGAACATATTCCTCGCGGCCGTCAAGAAAGTCGTCGCACAGACACACAGGGCCATCGAACATCCGCTCAACCGTATAAGGAACAAACTCGCCCTCCGACAGCAAGCGACGATGTAGAGCCGTTGCAACTGCCTCGTTAAAGGGACGCTGATCGTCCGCGCCACACCCCTTGACCAGGATGCGAACGCCGTTGCGAATCATCCACGATTTAGGAAGCTCGCCCTCGGACGTGTTGTCAGGATTTTTAAAGCCGATGCCCTCCAGCCAACCAGAACGGCCCTCGGGCGCCGATCGCTCAAAACCATTCTCAAAGTAATTGAGGTTTTGCCATTTGAGCCCGTCGCATTCTGCCGGCCGCAGCCAATAACAATCCGAAAGCGATAGGCCCAGGCACCGAACCGGAACCTCGATGCCACTGGCAATTCCCAGTTCACGATAGCGCGAGACGAGTCCGGGGCGAACATCGGGCACCGACCGATGGCTCCACCACACGTTGAGCTCCCGTTTATTCACCGTAGGAGAAGAGCTCGAGCACGTGCCAAACGGCATCCTCAGCGCATCGAGTACCTCGGCGATTTCGAAGGGGAACTCACGCGTCGGATCAAATGAGACACGCGCAACCTCGTAATCGGCGGACATCAGCGTAAACTTGCGCCCCACATCGGCCGCAGGACGGCGTCCACGTTTGCGGACCTTTTGATAAGCGACCGCGGAATTGTACTCGACCATCTTCCGTCCGCCCACAATATCGCACGCGAGCGTTCCCGATGCGGCAAGTTGAGATATGCGGGCTTTCGTAACGCCCAGCAGGCGGGCAGCATCACCCATAGACAAGTACTCAGACGTATCCATACACCGCATCACCTCGTTAAGTAATTTAAACGTTTAGTTAATAGATTACATACATCATAATACTAAACGATCCAAAGCGAAAAAAGGCCCGAGAAATCGGGCCTTAGCGATTGGTCAGCCGAGTCGCAAGCTACTCCCCTAGCGCTGAACGTAGGCGCGAACCAGCTCGTAGGTATTGCGCACGCCGTCGATGTGGCTGCGCTCGTAGTTGTGGCTCGCGTACACGCCGGGGCCGATCAGGCCGTGACGGATGTCGTAGCCGGCCGAGAGCGTGGCCTCGACGTCGGATCCGTAATGCGGGTACACATCGATGGCGTAATCGAGCTCCAGCTCGCGCGCGATGTTGGACAGCGTGGTTACCAGGTCGTAGTTGTACGGACCGCCCGAATCCTTGGCGCAAATCGAAACCATGCGCTCGGTGCAGCCCAGGTCGTCACCCACGCAGCCCATGTCCACGCTGATCATCTCGCGCGTGTCAGCCGGCACAAAGGCACCGCCGTGGCCGACCTCCTCGTACACCGTAAAGAGCAGCGACACCTTGCGCGAAAGGGTTACCTCGCCGTCGGCGACGGCGCGGGCCAAACCCAGCAAAATCGCCGCGGACAGCTTGTCATCCAAGAAGCGACTCTTAATGTAGCCGCTCTCCGTCACCGTGGTACGCGGATCCATAGCGATGATGTCGCCCGTCTGAATGCCCAGCTCAAGCACGTCATCCTTGCTATCGACATTCTCGTCGAGCAGGATTTCCATGTTCTTCTCGATGGCCTTGACCGGTTCGTCGGCCACATGCGCCGAAGGCTCGGTATTGAGGACCACACCTGTGTAGACATTGCCATCGCGTGTGTAGACGGTGCAGTTCTCGCCATCGGCCGTAGACCACTGATGCCCGCCAAGGGTCGTGGGACGCAGGCGACCATTGTCCTTAATGGAGCGCACCATGGCGCCCAGGGTATCGACATGGCTCGCCAACACGAGCGGCTCGCCCTCGCCGCCAAGTTCAACCAGCACGTTGCCCTTATTGGAGCGCTCAGGCCCAAAGCCCATATCGCGCAACGCCTCCATCAGATAATCAGTCGCCGCACGGGTATAGCCCGTAGGCGAAGCAATCGAGGTAAGCGCCTTCAACTGGTCAGTAATATAGGAGAGCGTAGAATCCATCTTGGACACCAAAGTCACCCTTTCATATCGAATTAAACCCACAGCAACGATACCACCGCGAACCATCTTTTTACCTAGCGAGATGACCCATCGAGCTCTTCAGAACTGCGCCCGCCACGATAACGAGCCGGCGGGCCCCTGCCCGTTAGCCCCACAATCTTTCCGCAGGACAGAAGGAGGCCCCGCCGCACGTAGTGCGCAGCGGGGCCTCCGACATGTCCGAGGACGATTGTGGGGCTAACGGGCAGGGGCCCGCCGAACCAGTTAGGCAGCCGGGCAGATTTTCTTGAAGAGCTCGATGACGTCGTCGAGCGTCGCCTCGCGCGGGTTGCCCGGGAAGCAGGCGTCGGCCATGGCGTCCTTGGCCAGGACCTCGATCTCGTCGGCCTTCATGGCCTCGCAGACGTGCGGGATGTTCACGTCGGCAGAGAGCTGCTTGACGGCGGCGATGGCGGCATCGGCAGCCTCGTCGGTGCTCATGCCCGTGGTGTCAACGCCCATGGCGACGGCGACCTTGGCCAGGCGCTCGGTGCAAACCGGCTTGTTGAACTCCATGGCGATCGGCAGCAGCATAGCGCAAGCGACGCCGTGCGGGGTGTCGTAGTGAGCGGACAGGGTGTGAGCCATGGCGTGGTCGATGCCCAGGCCAACGTTGGAGAAGCCCATGCCGGCAACATACTGGCCAAGAGCCATGCCCTCGCGGCCGGAGCCGGGCTGACCGGACTTGGCCTCGGCGACGGAGTCGCGCAGGTTCTCGCTGATCAGCTTAATAGCCTCAAAGTGGAACATGTCGGAGAGCTCCCAGGCACCCTTGGTGGTGTAGCCCTCGATGGCGTGGGTCAGAGCGTCCATACCAGTGGAAGCGGTCAGGCCGGCGGGCATGGAGGCCATCATGTCGGGGTCGACGACGGCGACCTCGGGGGCGTCGTTGGTGTCGACGCACACGAACTTGCGGACCTTCTCGGGGTCGGTGATGACGTAGTTGATGGTCACCTCGGCGGCGGTACCGGCGGTCGTCGGCACGGCGATGGTGAACACGGCGTGGTTCTTAGTGGGAGCAACGCCCTCGAGGCTGCGGACATCGGCGAACTCGGGGTTGTTGATGATGATGCCGATGGCCTTGGCAGTGTCCATGGAGGAGCCGCCACCGATGGTCACGATAGCGTCAGCCTCGGCGGCCTTGAAGGCCTCGACGCCGTCCTTGACGTTCTGGATGGTGGGGTTGGGCTTAATCTCGGAGTAGAGGCTCCAAGCGATGCCGGCGGCGTCGAGCTCGTCGGTCACCTTAGCGGTAACGCCAAACTTGACCAGATCGGGGTCGGAGCAGACGAAGATCTTCTTGTAGCCGCGACGCTGGAGCTCGCCGGGGATCTCCTTGATGGCGCCGGAACCATGATAAGAGATGGTATTGAGAACGAAACGATTAGCCATTGAAAGCCTCCCATCGTGTGCGGGGCACCCATTACGCCCCACGCTATGAGTCCCATCCTAACGCTTTTGAAACGAAAAACACGTGAGAACGTCAAATTTGTTAAAGCGTTTCAACAGATGATGAAAAATATTGCGGCAAAGGGACAGCCCCTTTGCCGCATTCGGTTACTTTCGACAGCCCTCTTTCCAAGCCTCGGCCGCAACCTTCCAGCGAAAACGCAAGTCGCGCTCGCGGTCGATGAACATGATGGCAAACGCGACAAACAACAGCACGCTCGCTACGACGATGGCGTGCAGGCCCATGCGCTCAATACACCAGTTGCCCAGCACGGCGCCAAACACAAAGGTAAAGATCACGCCAAAGTACAGCAGGCCGTTTTCCAAAAAGCCGCGCCTGTGGGTGATGATGTAATCGTCCACGTTTTGCAGCGCGTTGCGCAAGTTGCCGATGCACATGGTCGTAGCGATGCCGTGACCGTGGATCTTGCGGAAGCTCTCGACCTGCATACCGCAGGCAAACGAGGTGAGGCAGTTGGCGAGCAGGTTGTAACCGCCACCGGGAATAAAACTCACGCCCAGCAAGATGACGGCTTCAAAGAACACCGTCACCTGACGCCAGTGGATCACGCTGCCAAACCGCTCGTGTACCAGATCGGCAAGCATAATACCCACGGCAAACGACACCACAGGGAAGAAGTAGCGCCCCGCAAGTGCCCAGTTGCCCTCGGAGATGCTCACGCCCACGAGCAGGATGTTGCCCGTCTGCGCGTTTGCGAAAACATGGTCGCGCCCAATGTACGAATACACATCCATAAAGCCACCGGCGAGCGCCAAGATGATGCCCAGCTCAATAGACTCCGATATCTGTTTGGCACGCTGCATCGTCGTGCATCCTCCTTGTTGACGACTTTCTCGTGCGTTGGCGGAAACATAGCCGCCGTTCATACTGTAACCCATTGACAACATGGCGTGCGCGCGAGACGGGTTCTCCAACGCGCGGATACACAGTCTGGAAACAAACGGCGGGCGCGGCGCCGACACCCGACGCCTCGTGTACTCCACCAGTCTTTTTAGCGCCGTCCCAAAAAGACTGGTTACAATTACGTGCAGCATACAAACACCGGGAGGGATCGTGGCAAAAAAGCCTCAGCACGCTCAGAACAACCAGCGCAGTCAGCAGGGCAAACAGGGCCAGCAGCAAAAGCGCGGCGGCAAGGCGCAGGGTGGGCACACCACGCATACCCCAGCAGCGCCTGTCCGCCCCTGGCGCCCGGGCCGCGACAAATTCCTCCCCGTCAGCCGCGCCGACATGGATGCGCGCGGCTGGGACCAGTGCGACTTTGTCTACATCTGCGGCGATGCCTACGTGGACCATCCGAGCTTTGGCATGGCCATCATCAGCCGCGTGCTCGACGCGCACGGCTACAAGGTAGGCATCATCTGCCAGCCCGACTGGACCGATCCCGCCAGCATCACCGTGCTCGGCGAGCCTCGCCTGGGCTTTCTCGTCAGTGCCGGCAACATGGACTCCATGGTCAACCACTATTCGGTGACCAAGCACCGCCGTCACACCGACGCCTATACCCCCGGTGGCGAGGAAGGGCGCCGTCCCAACCGAGCCGTCACGGTCTACGGCAACCTCATCCGCCAGACGTTCAAGGACGCCCCCATCATTATCGGCGGCATCGAGGCGAGCCTGCGCCGCCTGGCCCACTACGACTACTGGCAAGACAAGCTCAAGCGTTCGGTACTGCTCGACTCGAGCGCCGACATCCTCATCTACGGCATGGGCGAGCACGCGATCGTCGAGATCGCCGACGCGCTCGACGCGGGGCTGCCCGTCGATCAGATCACCTATATCAACGGCACCGTCTACCGCACCAGCTCGCTCGACGAGGTCTACGACTACGACCTGCTGCCCAGCTGGGACGACCTTACCGCCGACAAGCTCAACTACGCGCGCAGCTTTAACGTGCAGCAGCAGAATATGGACCCCATCACCGGGCATCGCCTGGTAGAGCCCTACCCCAACAGCGTCTATGTGGTACAGAACCCGCCATCGGCGACACTCACCACCGACGAGATGGACGAGGTGGCCGAACTCCCCTACGCACGCGACTGGCATCCCGATTACGACGCGGCGGGCGGCGTGCCGGCCTTTGCCGAGATCAAGTTTTCAATTAGCTCCAACCGCGGCTGTTTTGGCGAATGCTCGTTTTGTGCCCTCACCTTCCACCAGGGCCGCGTGCTGCAGATGCGCAGCCACGACTCGATTATGCGCGAGGCCGAGCTGCTCACGCGCGATCCCGAGTTTAAGGGCTACATCAACGACGTGGGCGGACCGACGGCAAACTTTAGCCGCCCTGCCTGCGACAAACAGCTCAAGCACGGCGTGTGCAAGAACAAGCGCTGCCTGTGGCCGAGCGTGTGCAAGAACATGGTGGTCGACGAGAGCGGCTACACGCAGCTGTTGCGCGATCTGCGCCAGCTGCCGGGCGTCAAGAAGGTCTTCGTCCGCAGTGGCATCCGCTTTGACTACACCATGGCCGACGCCTCGGACGAGTTTTTGCGCGAGCTGCTGGAGTACCATGTCTCGGGCCAGCTGCGTGTAGCGCCCGAGCATGTGAGCGACGCGGTGCTGTCCGTGATGGGCAAGCCGAGCCGCGCCGTCTACGACGCGTTCTGCCGTAAATTTGAGCGTTTGAACCGCGAATACGGTCTTAAGCAATACGTAGTGCCGTACCTAATCTCGAGCCACCCTGGTTCAACCATGAAAGAAGCCGTGGACCTTGCCGAGGCCGTGCGCGACATGGGCTACATGCCCGAGCAGGTGCAGGACTTCTACCCCACGCCGTCCACCATGTCGACCTGCATGTACTACACCGGCGTAGACCCACGCACCATGGAGCCGATCTATGTGGCCCGCGACCCGCACGAGAAGGCCATGCAGCGTGCGCTCATCCAGTACCGCAAACCCGAGAACTACAAGCTCGTGCGCGAGGCACTGGAGAAGGCCGGCCGTCGCGACCTGATCGGCTACACCAAGCATTGCCTGATTCGTCCCGTGCCGCCACGCCCGGGCGAGACGTCTGCTGGCGGTGGGCATGGCACCGGCAAGAAGGGCGGTAAGGCCCACGGTGGCGCTGGCGGCAAGGGACCCAAAGGCAGCAAGGGGCACGGCGGCATGTCGCGCGCGCAAAACACCGCAGGCCGCAACCGCGCGGCCCAAGGGCGTCAGGGCGCCAACGGAGGTGGGCGTCGCAACTAGGGCAGCGGGGCGCTCGCTGCGTCCATCCCACACGCGTGGCGCAGTGAGCGCATTGCCTCAACGAGGATGATGCCGGCGATAGCGACCGTAATTGTCACGTCGAACGGCGTATTCACAAACCAAAGCAACGTCATGAGATACGACCCGGCATTAAAGGCAAAGTGCAGCAGGATCGTGTAGCGGAGCTTTCCGGTCGTCACGAGCACCCAGCCAAAGATGAGGCCGGCGGCACCCGCGTAACAACCTTGCACCCAGTTCATGTGCATAAAACCGAAGATTGCCGCCTGCAGCACAATCGCCGCGGCGATACCCCACGTACTTGGGGCCGCCCAGGGCACCATGGTGCCGTCCTGCGCGCTCGCACGACGCCGGCGCTTCCAAAGTGGGCGGCACTGCGGGTTAAATGCTCGGAGCGAAAACTCAAAAATAATGCCGCGCACCAGCAGCTCTTCACAAAATGGGGCACCGAGCACCGTAGTCAGGACGGCGAGATAGCTGGTGTCGCCCATGCCTGTTTCCTCGACAAGCTCGCTGTAGTCGGCCGCAGCCTCGGGCAACAGCGACAGCGCGGCGTCGGTCACGTAGCCAACGACCACCTGCAGGGCCAGGCCAATCACGATAACGCAGGCAATGCGTTTCCACGCCCCACGCGCTCCCCCGCCAAGCGGACGCTCGCTTTGCCAGCGTGCCATAAACGAACGCGGCCACAGATAACGCCACCACAGCAGCGCCATCAAAAACGATGCCGTCTGCGCGACGGCCTGAAGCAATTGAATGTCGAGGTCATCGATCGAAAAACCCATGAACACCGATGCGACGCCAAGGGCGGAGAACAAAACGACGCTCAGGGCAATATCGGCAGCGACGACGCCAAAACAGGCAAGCGCCCAAATCATCGCATTGAGCATGCCAACCTCCTCAAAACCGTTCCCTAGTTCTACCACAACTCGGCAGAGAGCTAATCCCATGGGGACGGAGGAAAACGGATCACTTATTGATGAGAATCGGGCGCAATGCCAAAAGCCCCGCTGGGCGAGATGTCGAACGGGAAGGTGCCGCAGCGATTGAACGCGGCGATAAACATGCGAATGGCGTTGGACGGCGTGGTGCCCACGAGCTGGGTTGCCGCCGCGAAGGCTGCCTTCTCCTCGGGCAAGACCTTCGCGACTACGGGGGTCATGTGTTCTGCCATGGCGCTTCCTTTTTGAAACGACGGTAGTGCGGATAGATGCGGGCCACGCGGCTGGGCGACGGGCTGTGAAGGCAACCCGATTGGCCCGCATCCGTAGTTTGTTTCTGCGGCGTTGGTATTACTTGGTATTCCTAAGTATTACCCCGCAGATAGAATACCACACCCGACCCCATGGGGGCGGAGGAAAACGAATCATTTTGTTGCTGAGTTAGTATTTAGAGCGTGATGATGTCCGAGATATCGAGGGCCTGAGCGTCGGCGACATCGTGCGTGGCAAGCAACAGCATGCGACCGTCGAGCAAGTCGAGCACAGCCTCGGCCGTCACATCGCGCGCAGCGGTATCTAAACCGGTAAAGGGCTCGTCCAGAATAACGGCGCAGCCGCCGCACAGCAGGGCTCGTGCGATCTCGACGCGACGGCGCTGCCCGCCCGAAAGCTCGGCCACGCGAACATGCACATCGACCCCCGGCACCAGCAGGCGCAACAGGGCCGCAGCACTCGAGGCGTCCACGCATGCATCGGCGCACACCAGCACGTTATCCAGCGCCGAGGCGGACTCGACCAAGCGTGCATCCTGAAACACCATCGAGCACGGCGCGCACTCCCCCGCTGCCAACGAAAGCAGCGTCGACTTGCCCATGCCCGAGGCGCCCATCACACAGATACGCCCACCCGCAGGCACGTTGAGCACCAGACCGTCCAGCGCCGGCGCCCAGGGCGCACGATCGCCCACGGCAAGCGCAAGCTCCGCCGCAGCGCTATCGCTCGCAGCCCCCGCACGCCCGCGCAGCCCATGCCCATGCGCCCGCACGGCCGCGCGCCACGCCACGGGTCCCGAAACCCGCAGCAGCCACACCAGCACGCGCTCACACGCCCACGAGGCGGCAACGACCAGCACGGTCCACGCCAGCAAATCAGCCGTCTCAATCAAAAGCTTTGCCTGATAGATACGCTCACCCACGGTGCCCACCGCCATGCCGATCAGCTCGGCTGCCACGCCGGCCTTCCAGCTCATGCCGATCACGGCACGGGCGCACGAAAGCACAAACGGCAGGACTTCGCGCCAGGTATGGGCGCAAAACAGGCGCCAGCCGCGCACGCCATGCAGACGGAACATCTGCTCCAGCGGTTTATTCACCTGTGCCAAGCCCTCGGCCAGCGAAAAATACACGCCCGGCAGCGCCATCAAAAAGACCGCGGCGATGCTCACGCGCGCCGATCCCAACCAAATAAGCAGCAGGACCACCACGCAGGCAACCGGCGTCGCCTTAACAAACGAAAGCGCCGGAGCCACCAAGCGGGCAAACGCCCGCGAGCGCGACGAAATTCCGGCAAGCGCGCCACCGCACACCGCGGCAAGCGCCAGCCCACCCAGTATCCGCGCGCCCGAGCCCGCCAAAATCGCCCAGGTACCGCCATCGCACACCAGGCGCAGCAGCGCCAAGGCAACAGCACCCGGCCCCGGCAAGATCAGTGGCTGCGCCACCAGCGCCGCCGCGAAGACCCACACGGCAAGCCAAAAGGCGGCGACGGCACCTGCTGCCGCCACCGCCTTCATACGCTCTGTCATTTGTCGAGCAAACGCACGCACGGGCTACTCCATGTAGTAGAAATCATCGGCCGGGAGCTTGCCGCCCACGGCGCTCGCGTCCGCGTCGGCCAGCACCTGCAGATACCCGCTAAGTGCCGCCTTCATATCCTTGCCCGTCTGGCATACAAGCATGCACCCGGGAATCGCCTTTTCGGCAATCGCGGCGTTATCGACGATACCCGCATCGACCACGGCCTGCGCCCAGTCTGCCGGCGCCGCATTGACGGCCTTAACGCTCGCCGCATGGCAGCTCAAGAACTCCGCCACAGCCTCGGGATGTTCCTCGGCAAACGCGCGGCGCACCACGGTCACGCCCGTCAGCAGGCGCGAACCCGTGTCACCCGCCAGCTCGTCCCACACATCGGTCAGACTTACCGGCACTGACAGCTTGCCTTCGCTCTTGGCGATGGCAGCGGTCTTGAACGGCTCCGGCAGCACGCCCACGGCGGACGGGTCGGCAAGCAGGGCCGACAGCACCTCGGTGGGCTCGCTCTTAAACTCGAGCGTCACCTGGCCGGTCAGGCCCGCGCGCTCCAACAGGTAATTCATGACGTACTCCGGCGTGGTGCCCTTGCCCGTCATGTAGACGGTATGGCCCGCCAAATCGCCAAACGAGGCCACACTCGCGTCGCCCGTCACAACGTTCAGCACGCCCAGCGTGTTGATGTCGATGACCTGCACCGCGCCCTCGGTCTTGTTGTAGAGTACGCTCGCCACGTTGGCGGGTACCAGAGCAATGTCGATATCGCCCTGAATGACCTTGGGCACAATCTCGTCGGCGGCAGTGTTGATCGCAAAGTCGAACTCATTGTCCGTCTCGCCATCGGCCGCCCGGTCCATAAACTGCACCAGACCAATCGAGGTCGGCCCCTTGAGCGAGGCGACGTGCACCTCGACCGGCTCTGCAGCAGCACCGGCGCCGTCCGTGGCAGCCGAACCCGCGGCGGACCCGGCACCGGCAGCCCCGCCGCCACAGCCCGCGAGCGCAAGCGACAGCGCGCCCGCGGCGAACGCCGAGGCAAACCCCCGGCGCGACAGCTCAAAATCAAACGCGCGCATCGCTAGCACGTCCCCTCGTTGGGCATCGTCCATGCGTGATGGTCGGTATGTAGCAGCTCCTCGGCCAGCGGCGAGAGCGGCTCGCCCAAGAACTCGCGGTAGCACGCCTGGACATCGGGATTCTCGTGCGAGAAGCGAATGTCCGCAGCGGCATCCAGGCCCCACAGCACCTGGCCGCGCTCGGCTGCCAGCTCGCAGCCGTCGTGGATGGGCTGACCGCCGCCACCGACGCAGCCGCCCGGACACGCCATGACCTCAACGAAGTCATAGCTCACGCGACCGTCGCGAATCGCGTCGAGCAGCCGGGCGGCGTTGCCCAGCCCGTGTGCCACGGCGACGCGCACCCCGGTGCCATCGATATCGGCCACGGCTTCCTTCCAGCCGTCCAGGCCGCGCACATCGGTAAAGAAGTCGGCGTCGGGGTTCTTGCCCGTCACCAGGTAATAGGCCGAGCGCACGGCGGCCTCCATCACGCCGCCCGTGGCGCCAAAGATCACACCCGCGCCCGTGCCAAAGCCCAGCGGCGTGTCGAGCGGCTCCTCAACCAGTGTGTCGACGCTCACGTGGCTCGCGCGGATCATGCGCGCCATCTCGCGCACCGTCAGCGCAACGTCCACATCGGGCGTGCCGTCCTCGCCCACCATGCTCGGCAGCGCGCACTCGGCCTTCTTGGCCGTGCACGGCATTACGGACACCACAAACAGGCGCTCGGGCTCCACGCCCAGCACCTTGGCGTAGTAGGTCTTGGCGATGGCGCCGAACATCTGCTGCGGCGACTTGGACGTGGACAGGCTGTCGACAAACTCGGGGTAACGTGCCTTCACAAAGCGTACCCAGCCCGGGCAGCAGCTCGTGAACATGGGCCAACCGCGGCTGTCGCCCTCGGCGGCCTTACCCAGGCGCTCGAGCAGCTCGGAGCCCTCCTCCATAATGGTGAGGTCGGCCGAGAAGTCGGTATCGAACACGTACTCAAAGCCCACGCGGCGCAGCGCGCAAGCCAGACGCTCGACGGTAGCCTCCTCGCGCGGAATGCCAAGCTCCTCGCCCCAGGCGCTACGCACGGCCGGCGCAATCTGCACCAGCACGATCTTGTCGGGATCGGCGAGCGCGTCAAACACGGTCTCGGTATCATCACGCTCGCGCAGGGCGCCCGTCGGGCAATGCGTGATGCACTGACCGCACGCGACGCAATCGGTCTTGCCGATCGGCGCACGCCCGCGGGTGCCCACGGCGGTATGCGTGGCGCGGTTGGTCAAGTCCCAAATCCCTAAGCCCTGCACGTTCTCGCACACCTTGATGCAACGCATGCATTTAATGCACTTGTCGTTATCGCGGATGATGGGGAAATCGAAGTCCCAACCCTCGCGTGCCAGGTGCTGCTCGTACGGCAGATAGAAGATGCCCAGGTCGTTGGCGATGGTCTGCAGGTTGCAGTTACCACTGCGCACGCAGCTCGTACAGCGCGAGTCGTGCTGGGACAGCAGCAGCTGCACGTTGGTGCGACGCGCCTCGCGGGCCTTGGGGCTGTTGGTGTGGACCACCATGCCGTCGAGCACGTAGTTGTTGCAGGCAGCAACCAGCTGGTCGCAGCCCTCAACCTCGACCACGCACACGCGGCAACCGCCAATCTCGTTTAGATCGCGCAGGTAGCACAGGGTGGGAATCTGGATGCCAACGGACTTGGCCGCGTCCAGGATCGTGGTGTGCTCGGGCACCACGACCTCGCAATTATCGATAGTGAGCTTGACCATGTTGAGTGCTCCGCTTTCGGTGTTGTCGCTGACAGTGGTTTTGTTGGGCTCTACCATTCCAGGTTCCTCCCTCCGCGGAACGCGCCAAAGCCAAAGTGGTCGCAACGCAGGCAGCGGCTTGCCTCCTGGCGTGCCTCCTCCTCGGTGAGGCCCTGCTCGACCAGATTCCAATCGTGGATGCGCTCGCCGGCCTCGCGCTCGCCCAGCTCGCAGCGGCCGCACTCGTGCTTACCCTTAAACTGCACGGTCGGCAGCTCAACGTCGAGCTTGATCTTGTGGTCAAAGCCCAGGTAGCGGTCGATATTTGCCGAAGCCACGCGGCCGGCGTTGATGGCCCGGATGACCGTGGCGGGGCCGGTCTGGCAGTCGCCGCCGCTAAAGAGACCATCGAAGTTAGGCACGGCGCCATCCGAATCGGTGACCACGCAGCCCCACTTGCAGGCGATGCCCATGTCCTCAAACGGCTTGGAATCGATGTCCTGGCCAATGGCCACAAACACGCGCTCGCAGGGAATGACGCGCTCGGGCGTGGCGGCGGCACGCGGGGCCGGACGCCCACGACGGGGCTCGCCGATAATCTGCGGCTGCACGCGCAGGCCGCTCACGCGACCTTCCTCGCCCGTCTCGATAGCGAGCGGTGCGGTGAGCTCCAGAACCTCGCAGCCCTCGGCCTGGGCGCCGGCAATCTCGGCATCCTGGGCCGCCATGTCGCAGATGCGACGGCGGTAGACGATGCTCACCTTTTCGGCACCGCAGCGCACGGCAGAGCGCGCCACGTCCATGGCCACATTGCCGCCGCCGATGACGCACACGCGCTGGCCGCTCAGGTCGGGTAGCTCATCGTCGCCGATGGCACGCAGCATCTTGACGGCCGACTCCACGCCGGGCGCCCCTTCGCCCGGAAGGCCGAGCTTCTTATCGCTGTGGGCACCGATGGCCAGGTAGACGGCATCGAACTCGTCGCGCAGGCGGGCAAGCTCCTCGCCGTTGACGGAGTGGTCGAGTTCCACGTCGATGCCGGCGCTCAAGATCCAGTCGATCTCGGCCTGCAGGCGCTCGCGCGGCAGACGGTAGCTGGGAATACCATAGCGCAGCATGCCACCCAGGTGATGACGCTGCTCAAAGATGATCACCTTATGGCCCATCACGGCCAGGTAGTAGGCGCAGGAAAGGCCAGCCGGGCCGCCGCCGATCACGGCGATGCGCTTACCGGTGTTGTCGGCCACGCTGGGTTTGTAATCGTTGAGGTCGCTGTGCTCAACGGCAAAACGCTTGAGGGCGAGGATGTTCATGGGATCGTCGACCATGCCGCGACGGCAGTGCATCTCGCAGGGATGCTCGCACACCAGGCCGCAAACGAGCGGCAGCGGGTTGTTCTTGCGGATGACCTTGACGGCATCGGCATAGCGGCCGGCCTCGACGAGCGAAATGTACCCGGGAATGTCGACGTGCGCCGGGCAGCCCGAGACGCACGGGACGCGGGCCTCGCGGTCAAAGCCGCAGGAGTGCTCGCGAATGTGGTGCTCAAAATCGTCGCGGAAGCCGCGAATGGCCGTGAGTGCCATGGCGCCGGCCTCGTAGCCGATAGCGCAGTCGCTCGAAAGATAGATGGTGCGGGCCGTGCGCTCAATCAAATTGAGCGTGGACTCGTCGGCGCGGCCCTCGAGCACATCGGCGAGCAGATCGCTCAGCGCGCTCAGGCCCACGCGGCAGGGCGTACACTTGCCGCAGCTCTGGGTGGAGCACAGGTTGACGAGCGCCGCCGTAAACTCAACGGGGCACGGGGCGAGCGAACTCACCGCCAGACGGCGTCCGAGCGCATCGTGCAGGTCGTCCATGACGGCCTGAGCGTGGCTGCGTTCCATTACGTGCAGTCGTGCCATAAGATCCCCTCTCATGCGGCAGCCCGGAGGCGAGGCCGGGCGAAATTGCTACACGCACAACACTGACCTAAAAAGTTGTTAGGTCTCCACGCAGTTCGGCAGGCGGTATGAAAAGTCACCCTCGGCGGTGAAATAGAACATTACCGCAGATAAATGCCATATTTGATAAAACGCGTTACCAAATGACAATGCCCCACCCACGCAATCACGTGGACGGGGCATTGCTCATGGTATGCGGTCAGCGACCCTGTTGCTTTTACTTAAGCTCGGGCCAGTAACCCTTGTTGGCCTCGATCATGTCGTCGAGAACCTCCTTGGCGACCTTCATCGACGGCACGGTCTTGTTCAGCGTAAAGGCCTTGAGCGCCTTCTCGTACGAACCCTCGATCGTAGCCTCGACCACGAGCTTCTCGGAGTTCAGCTGCTGCATCATGAGGCCCTGCTGGAACAGAGGAATGTTGTCGCGGCTGATGACCTCGGGGCCGTTCTTGCCAATGTAGGCAGGCAGCTCGACCATGGCGTCGTAGGGCATGTTGGGGATAGCGCCCTTGTTCTCGCAAATGACCAGGAAGCGCTGCTTGGTGTCGTTCTTCAGAGCGATAGCCAGGTCGGCAATCCAGTCGCCGTGGCTGCCCGCATAGAACGTGCTCTCGTCGATCTCGCCCGTCTTCTCGTAGTGGTCGATGCCGTCGAAGAGGTTCTTCTCACGCGTCTCCTCAACCTCGTTAGCACGGGTGCGCTCGGGGTTGGAATGCTCGACGAACTCCTTCTGCTGCAGGTAGTAGTTCAGATACGTGTTGGGCAGGTACTCCGGGAAGCACTCCATGATCTCGTACTCGCCCTTCCAGACGTAGTACCAGCTGCCCTTGGTGTGACGGTTCTGCTCGGGGTGCTCGTCAGTGGCCTCCTCGGGCTTCTTTGCCATGAGCGAGCCCATGCCCTTGAGGTAAGAGTCGGGCAGCAGGATCTGGTGCTCCTTGATGTACTCGCGCAGCTGCGGGAGCACCTCCTCGCCCTTGTGGCGGATCGAGGTGAACCAACCGAAGTGGTTGAGGCCAAAGTAATCGTACTCGACATCCTTCTTGTCGATATCGAGCGCAGCGCAAACCACGTCGATGATCGCGATCGGCATGTCGCAGATGTTGATGATGCGAGCGTTGGGACGCAGCACACGGCAGCCCTCGGAGACGATGGCAGCAGGGTTGGAGTAGTTGAGAATCCAGTAGTCCTTCTTGGCGTACTTCTCAACGTCATCGATCAGCTCGACCATGGGGAAGATGGTGCGCATGCCGTAGGCAAGGCCGCCGCAACCGCAAGTCTCCTGACCCACGCAGCCGTGACGCAGCGGAATCTTCTCGTCCTGCTCGCGCATGGCGTAGCCGCCCACGCGCATCTGGGCAAATACGAAGCTCGCGTCGGTAAAAGCCGTCTTTTTGTCGGTAGTCACCGTGAGCTTGATGTCCAGGCCGAGGTCCTCGTGCAAAATCCAGTCCACGAGCACGCCGATCTTGCGCTGGCGCTCCTCGTTGATGTCGTACAGACGAATCTCGTCAACGTCGAGCTCGTCCTTGCGCAGGGCGATGGACTTGACGATGCCGGGGGTAAAGGTGGATCCGCCACCACACAGAGTAATGATCATTGTTTACTGCTCCTTCTCAATTGCGTTTTCGACCTTGTCGCGCATCTCGGCGACCTTCATGCCAAAGATGATCTGGATATTATTGCCGTTGCGGTTGATGCCGCTGTTGGGCACGTGGTTGATGAGGTCCTCATTGATGAGGTCCGGGTTCTTAACGTTCACGCGGAGACGCGTGAAGCAGTTCTCGAGCTCCTCGATGTTGTCCTTGCCGCCAAGACCTGCGACCAGGTCGGCAATACCTGCATCGACGCCCTCTGCGGGAGCCGCGGCAACAGCGCCCTGCTTCACCGCGACAGACGCGGCGGCCTCGCCCTCGGCAACGGACTCGGCGAGCTCGGACTCCTCCTCGCGACCAGGCGTGTGGAGGTTGAGCTTCTTGATAAGGAAGGTGAAGAGGAAGAAGTACAGAGCGGCGTTGACGACTCCAAGCACCAGCATAACCGGCCAGTTGGTCTTGTCGACACCCAGGACCAGGTTGGAAACCACGATGTTGATGATGCCGCCTGCAGTCGAAGCGGGCACGGAGAGGACCTTGAGCAGAACCAGGAAGATACCGGAAAGAACCGAGTGAACGACAAAGAGCACGGGAGCGGCAAAGACAAAGAGGAAGTCCATGGGCTCGGTCACGCAGGAGAGCACGGCGGTGATGATCAGCGGGATGATAACAGCCTTGGTCTTATCCTTGTTCCCCTTGTAAGCGGTGAAGATAAAGGCGAGACCGATGCCGATGTAGGGCCACAGGTTGTTGAAGGTGTAGCTGTTGAAGTAGGTGCTATCGGAGAAGGGCTGGCCCGTCATTGCCATCTCGGCGACACGGATGGGGTAGGCGCCGGCGATAACCTGATCGCCCAGCGTCAGGGTGCCACCCACATCGGAGAACTGGAACGGGGTGTAGATGAGGTGGTGCAGACCGGTGGGAACGAGCAGCTTGTTGAGCATGCCGTAGATGAACAGACCGATGTTGCCCGACTCCTTAATGATGCCGGCAACGGAGGAGATGGCACCCTGAACCGGAGGCCAAACGATGCAGAAGCCAGCACCCATGATCCAGGAAATGATAATCATGATCAGGAACGGGAAGCGAACGCCCGAGAACATCGAAAGGGCAATGGGGAACTGCTTGTTCGAGTACTTGTTGAACACGGCACCGGTGATGCAACCAAGAATGATGCCGCCAAACACGCCGGTATCGAGCACCTGAATGCCCATAACGGTGCTCTGACCGGTTCCGGTAAGACCGAGCATGCCGTTCGCATCGGCAAGAGAGCCGGTGGCGTTGAGCACGATGTTGTTAGCCTGCAGGAACAGGAAGAACGACATCAGGGCGATCAGCGAAGCATGGCCCTTGTTCTTCTTTGCCATGGCGCCGGCGATACCCACGCAGAACAGAATCGAGAGGTTGTTGATGATAAACATCAGCGACTGATAGACAACGGCGCCCACAAGCTGGAACGGACCGGAGCCCAGTACGGGGATCAAGGCGCAAATGGTCTTGTTGGTCAGAATAATGCCCACGATGAGCAGAATGCCGGCAACCGAGAGATACATCATCGGCTGAACGATCGACTTCGCGAACACCTCCAACGGCGCTTTGAAATTGAACTTCTTTTTTGCGGTCATAGCGGTACTCCCCTTCCTTTTCCGCAAATTAAGACAGATGTGCCCTGGACAAGACCGTGAGCCTTGCCTTATATCAATCGATGTGTGGGCACGTTATGCCTAGAGACCAGGTTCTCCAAGCAGGTTAACAATGTGATATGCGAGATAACTCTTCTCGGCATCGGTAACGACAACGTTATAGGTAGACGACAAGTGGGCGGCTATGGCGTCCGCGCACGAGAATGCGCACGGATACGCCGTTTCATCGATTCGGAACAGCGCGTCGCCATTGATTTGCCCGGCCGCGGGATCGAGCGCTCGCTGCGCGAAAAACTGCAGGTGACGAACGAAACGCTCATAGGGCAGCGAGGTGTCATCGAGGGTCGTAGCATAGCGCTCGGAAACAATCGCGAGCACGTCACGAACAAGCTGGACCGAAACAATCAAACGATCGGAGCGTTGCGGCATGGTGGCGTTGACGATATGCAGCGTAATGAAGCCCTGCTCTTCTTCGCTCATCTGGATGCCCATATACTCCTTGATAATCTGCAGCGCACGGCCCGCAAGTGCATACTCCTTGCGATAGAACTGCTGAATCTCGAGCAGCAACGGATTCTCACAGGAGACGCCCTTGCGCTCGCGCTCCAAAGCAAGGCTGATATGGTCTGCGAGAGCAATGAGAATCTTGTCGTTGATATCAACATTGAGCTCTCGACGGAGCATCTGAACAATGTCCTCGGCAATCACGAGGTTGACGGTGGGGATGGACTCCAAAAGATGTGCCAAGCGGTCAATCGTACGCGAATCCTGAGAAGTTCCCTCCTGCAACGCGTAGGTCTTTTCGATCGACGCCCCGTCGATGGCATCGCCGGCATGACGGCCAAAGCAGAGGCCTCGACCGATGACGATGAGCTCGGAGCCATCGTCCGAAGTGACCATTGCGACGTTGTTGTTAAAAACTCGCTTGATAACCACGGTACCCACCACAAGAATTTACTCGGAAAGCCAGACGACAGGCTCTTTAACAGCGACAGGGCCGGCAGCATGCTCACGAAGAGTCGAGTTCTCCGAGCGCTCGCACACGATAACGAAGACCGTGGGATCGAAGCCGGCGGCGCGAACCGCGTCGAAATCGACCTCGACGAGGGGCTGGCCCGCGTCGACATGGTCACCCTGGGCAACAAGCGCATGGAAGCCCTTGCCCTCAAGCTTAACAGTGTCGATTCCGATATGCAGCATCACCTGAGCAGAGCTGTCGTCGGACATGATGCCCAGCGCGTGCTCAGTCGGAAACAGCGCCGCGACGGTACCGGAAACGGGAGCGCACACCGTTCCCTCTTGAGGAACCACGGCAACGCCATCGCCCACTGCACGGCTGCTAAAAGCGGGGTCATTGGTATTTTCTAGATGAACAAGCTCGCCGGAAACGGGAGCAAGGATTTCGAACTCGGAAGCTGCAGTCTTCTGCTCATCCGAACCGCCCATCAGGCGAGAAAAGAAACCCATGGTGGCATGTCCCTTCATAAATATAGCCCAACCAAAATCAAGCGAATGCATCCATAGAGACACACCCGTTCAAAGACTTTGGTTAGGCCCACGTCCGAGGGACTCGGTAACCTTCCGCATTTCTTTTACGGGAGCTATTGTAGACAAGCCCAAAGCCGGAACAACCATTATGACCGACGAACGGTATTTTTTCTTCGATAAACGGTATTTAGGTGGCACTTGGGGCCGATCCTTTTCTGCCGGCACCCGGGGACACTCCTTGTTTGGTGCAATGGGGTGGTGCAAAGTAACCTGACCCCTTTGCACCAAAAAGGGCCCCGAGCATAGTCTGCTCGGGGCCCTTAGTTCGCTTCGCTCTAGCGTGCGACGCGTATGTTACTTGCGCTTGCCGCCGCCGTCACCGGGACGACGAGAGCTGCCGCCGCGCTTGCCGCCACGATTGTTACCATAGCTGCCACGGTTATCGCGACCGCCGGCACGACCGCCACGGGAGCCGGCCTGGTTGCCGCCACGCCCGCCGCGATAGCCGCCACGGCGCTCCTCACGGGTGTCGTCGTAGTTGCGCCAGTCATCGCGACGATCGCGGCTGGCACGCGGGTCGCGACGATCGCGCGACTCATTCGAACGACCGGCGCCGCTGCGGCCACCGTTGCCACGAGCGCCCTCGCGACGCTCACCACCGCGGCCGCCCTCGCGGCCTCCGCGCTCGTCAAAGCGCTTGCCGCCGCGGGACTCGCCGCCGCGGGTACCGCGCTCGTCACGCGAACCACGGCCTTCGCCGCCACGGCGCTCATCGCGCCCGCCGCGCTCGCCATCGCGACCGGAGCGACGACGGTCACCCGAGCCGCGCTTGCCGTCGCGCGAACCGCGGCCCTCGTCCTCGCGCTCAACACGGCGACGGCCACCGCGGTCCTCGTCCTCGCGGCGACGGCGATGCGCCTCGCCCTGGAACTGCTTGGCACGACGCTCGGCACGGTTGCCGTGCGGGCCCTGCTCAACAGCACCGGCGCGCTCCTCGGCAGCCACCTCGCGAGCCACACTCTCCACAGCCTCGTCCACGCGAGCCTGAACGCCCTCGCGCACTCGGGTCTTACCGCCGCGCTTGGGGCGGCTCGGGCGCTCGCCGCGCCGCTCGTCGCGACCGCGGTTGGAACGACCGGCCACATCGCCGTAGTCATCGCCGTTGCGCTTGCCGTCGCGACGTGCCTGCTCAAGCTTCTTCTTGCTCTTGGACTTGCCGCGCTTGGTCTTCTTCTTCACCTTAAAGGCCGCCGGGTCGCGCTCGGGGTCAACCGCGGGCGGGTTGGGGCCCACATGCAGGTCGCCGGCCTCGTAGATGTCGGCCGTCTTGTCCATGAGCTTCTCGATCTCGTAGAACTCATCGACGTCCTGCTCGGTCACAAACGTAATGGCCCAGCCCAGCTCACCGGCGCGGCCCGTGCGGCCAATGCGGTGGATGTAGTCGGTCGGCTCTGCCGGCACGTCAAAGTTCACGACGTAGCGCACATCGCTAATGTCGATGCCGCGGGCGAGGACATCGGTTGCCACCAGCACGTCGACGGTGCCGTCGCGGAAGGCCGATAGCGCGCGTTCGCGCTGGGCCTGGCTGCGGTTGCCGTGAATCGCGGCGGCCTTGATGCCCTTGCGCTCCAGACGACGGCAGCAGCTGTCGGCGCGGTGCTTGGTGCGCATAAAGACGATAGTGCGCTCCGGGCCCTCCTTTTTGAGGAACTCGGGCAGCAGGTTGTTCTTGGCCTCGATGGACACCGGGAACACAAACTGGTCGACGGTGTCGGCGGTCGACGTGGCAGGCGCGATCTCCACGCGGGCCGGGTCGCTCACCAGGTCGGTGATCTCGCCCACGGCCTCCTCGTCGAGCGTGGCCGAGAACAACAGCGTCTGGCGCTCGGCCGGCGTCTGGCGCACAATACGGCGGACGGCGGGCAAAAAGCCCATGTCGAGCATGCGGTCGGCCTCGTCGAGTACCAGCACCTTGACCTCGTCCAGGTGGCAAGCGCCTTGCTCGATCAGATCGACCAGACGGCCCGGCGTGGCGACCAGAATGTCGCAGCCGTACTTGAGCGCCGCGGTCTGGGGCTTGTAGCTCACGCCGCCCACGACGGTCACGGCGACATGGCCGGTGACGTCGGCGATCTTGCTGGCGACCTCATCGATCTGCTGGGCAAGCTCGCGCGTGGGGGTGATGACGAGCATCACAGGACCACGGCCGTTGCCCTCGGGCTTCTTGGCACCGCGACGGCGGTTGCGGCCGCCACGCTCGCGTACGGGCTTGGGCGGAGCAATGTGCTCCAGATTGTTCATGGTCGGCAGCAAAAAGGCAGCCGTTTTGCCGGTGCCGGTCTGAGCGGCGGCAAGCAGGTCACGGCCCTCGAGCACCACGGGGATCGAGCCAGCCTGGACAGGCGTAGGCGCCGTGTAGCCCAGGTTCTCGATGGCACGAAGCATCTCGTCCGAAAGACCCAGCTCGTCAAAGGCGGGCAGGTTCTCGGTCGCGGACTCGACGGTCTCGGCGGCGCTGGCCTCGTCGGCAGCATCGAAGGCAGCCTGGGCCATAGCCTCGCGGGTCTCGTCCAGAATCTCGGCGTCCGTGACGTCGGATACAGAATTACGCATATGTTGTTGTTCCTTATCTGCACGCGTTATGGGCACGGCATGCGGCCGCGCGGAGCGTGCTTGGTAGTGCGCTAATACATACAAAAACAGGTGCGCACAGAGAGGACGTTGCTCAGCACGCTGGCGATCGCTTTGGCAGCCCTATCACGCGCCGTCCAGACGCAGCAGCTCTAAGCGATGGAGCAGATTCGCCGCCGGTTAGTATACCCGTACTCCGCATGCCCCCACGTAAACCACAGATGACGGGGCGAACGGGGCGAGTCTGGGCCGATTGTCTCAATCTGTAACAGTTGCTCAGCAAAAACCGGTCTAACTGTTACAGATTGAGACAAACCCAAACCTCGCAAAACAACATCTCGATCTGTAACAGTTAGAGCTCATTTTCCCCGCTAGATGTTACAGGTTGAGATGTTTGACAGGGACTGCCAACGATTGAGCAGCCACCCTCATCTGTAACGAAATGTCATACATTTCTTTCTGTACTGGACACCCCCAGGGGGTATGGGTGTATAGTATCGACAGGTTAACATTTCCAACACTACGCCACAGAAAGGAGAAGCCATGGCTCAAGATAAGTTTGACGTGGGCGGCATGACGTGCGCCGCTTGCCAGGCGCATGTGGACCGCGCCGTGAGCAAGCTCGACGGCGTCCAAAGCGTCGCGGTCAACCTGCTCGCCGGTTCCATGATGGTCGACTACGACCCCGCACAGGTCTCCCCCGACGATATCTGCACCGCCGTCGACCGCGCGGGCTACTCGGCCTCACCCGTCGAAGCGGGCGCAGGCTCAAGCGGCAACGCGCAAGCCAGATCCGGCGTCGCTCATATGGAGTCGCCCACCAAAAAGCTAGAGGCCACTGCCTCCGCTATGCGCACCCGTCTCATCATCTCAATCATCTTTCTCATTCCGCTGTTCTACATAGGCATGGGGCACATGCTCGGCTGGCCGCTGCCCAGCGTCTTCACCGACCACACCCACAGCATGACGTTGGCGCTCACCGAGCTCGTCTTGCTCATCCCCATCGTCTATGTCAACGACGCGTACTTTATAAACGGGTTTAAATCGCTCGCACACGGCGCGCCCACCATGGACGCCCTTATTGCCGTGGGCGCCACCGCGTCGATCGCCTGGTCGCTCTACGCCATGTTCATCATGGCCGACCAGCTGGCTACAGGTCAGGTGCACGAGGCCATGATGACGAGCATGGACAACCTGTATTTTGAGAGCGCCGGCACCATCCTGTCGCTCGTCACCGTGGGCAAATACCTCGAGACGCGCAGCAAATCCAAGACCGGCGGCGCCATCGAGGCGCTCGTCGACCTGGCGCCCAAAACCGCGACCGTCGTTGACGACGACGGCACCGAGGCCACTGTGGACGTCGACGCCATCCTTCCCGGCCAGGTCCTGCGCGTGCGCCCCGGCGAGTCTATCCCTGTCGACGGCGTGGTACTCGAGGGCGCGTCGGCCGTGGACGAAAGTGCGCTCACCGGCGAGTCCATCCCCGCGGAAAAGACCGCCGGCGACACCGTCAACGCCGCCACGGTCAACCGCACCGGATCGTTTACCTTCCGTGCCACGCGCGTGGGCGCCGACACGTCGCTCGCCAAAATCATCCAGCTCGTCGAGGACGCCAACGCCACCAAGGCGCCCATCGCCCGCATGGCCGATAGAGTCGCCGGCGTGTTTGTGCCCGTGGTGTTTGTGATCTCGGCCGTGACCTTTGCGGTGTGGATGGCACTGACTGGCAGCATCAACGAGGCGCTCACCTCCGCCGTGGCCGTGTTGGTGATCAGCTGCCCGTGCGCGCTGGGCCTGGCCACGCCCGTCGCCATTATGGTTGGCACCGGCAAGGGAGCCGAGATGGGCATTCTGTTTAAGAGCGCCGAGGCGTTGGAGAATCTGCGCAACGTGGGCACCGTGGTGCTCGATAAGACCGGCACCGTCACCCGCGGCAAGCCGGCCGTGACCGATATCGTGGTGGCCACGCGCGCTGACGGCTCGCCCGCCATGAGCGAAAAGGCGTTACTGAAGCTCGCTGCCGCGCTGGAGCGCTCGAGCGAGCACCCGCTGGCCGAGGCGATTATGGCCGAGTGCGAGTCGCGCGGAATCGTCGCGCGCATGGTCGAGGACTTTGCCGCCGTGCCCGGTCGCGGCGTCACGGCGCGCGAGGGGCAAAACGCCATCGCCGCCGGCAACGTTCGTCTGATGGACGAGCTGGGCGCGGAGGTGCCCGCCGGTCTTGCCGAGCAGTTCGCTGCCGAGGGAAAAACGCCGCTGTTCTTTGCCAAGAACGGTGAGCTTGTCGGCACCATCGCCGTGGCCGACGAGGTCAAAGAGACGAGCGCTGCTGCCATTGCCGCATTGCGCAAGCTCGGCGTCGATGTGCGTATGCTCACCGGCGACAACCGCGTGACGGCCGAGGCCATCGCTCGCCGCGTGGGGCTGAGCAGCGAGCAGGTTATCGCCGACGTCCTCCCCGCCGACAAGGAACGCCACGTGCGCGAACTGCAGAATGCGGGCGGCAAGGTCGCCATGGTGGGCGACGGCATCAATGACTCCCCCGCCCTGGCGCGCGCCGACGTGGGCCTTGCCATCGGCACCGGCGCCGACATCGCCAAGGAGGGCGCCGACGTGGTGCTCATGCGCAGCGACCTCATGGACGTCGTCCGCGCCATCGAGCTTTCGCGCGCCACGATCCGCAACATCAAGCAGGACCTGTTCTGGGCACTGTTCTACAACGGCATCGGCATTCCGCTCGCCGCGGGCGTGTTCTTCCCGCTCACCGGATGGCAACTCTCGCCGATGTTTGGCGCCGCGGCCATGAGCCTGTCGAGCGTCTGCGTTGTGAGCAATGCGCTGCGCCTGCGAACCTTTAAGCCATCAGTTGCGGTGAAATAAGGCGTAACATGCTTAGCTAAACCGCTATTTAGTCCGTATTCCACCGCAACTTTAGGTACTCAACGAAAAGGAGATAATCATGAACTACATCGTTAAAACGTCTGGCCTCATGTGCGGCCACTGCGACGCCACTGTCGAGACCGCGCTGCTCAACGTTGCAGGCGTGACCGACGCCGACGCCGATCACGAGACCCAGACCGTCCAGGTAGAGTGCGCCGACACCGTGACCACCGAGCAGCTCGCCGCCGCCGTCGAGGCCGCCGGCGAGAAGTTCCACGCCCTGTCCGTGACCGCCGCGTAGCAGCTACCAGAAGCATTCGACCCCATCGACCAGAAACGAGGACCCACCATGATGGCAGACCATAAATCGGTGACCCGCATGCTCAAGACGGCACGCGGTCAGATCGACGGCATCCTGCGAATGGTGGAGGAAGACCGTTACTGCGTCGACATCTCCACGCAGCTCATGGCCACGCAGGCGCTCATCGCCCGCATCAACGCCGACGTGCTCAAGGCGCATATCGAGGGCTGCGTGACTTCGGCAATCGAATCGGGCGACGAAGACCTCAAAGCCGCCAAGCTCGCCGAAATCGAACGCGTCGTCGATAAGCTCTCCAAGTAATTGGGGCAAGGGGGACAGGTGCGTTTGCACCACCTTGGCGCAGATTAACCTGTCCCCAATGCACCAAAAGGGGTATAAAGGCGTGCAGCATAGCGAAATGAAAGGCAGTTCTGCATGAATGACTTTATGAAGGGTCGCAACGGCGCCGACGAACTCACCGTCATGTTGGGCTTCGCAGGCATTATCATCGCGATGATCGGATCGATGGCACGTATCCAGTGGCTCAGCTGGATCGCCATCGCCGTGATCGCGCTCGGTGTGCTGCGCGGCCTGTCCAAAAACATCGACGCGCGCCGCAAGGAAAACGATGCCTTTGTCACGGCGACCGCAAACGTCCCCGGCCTCGGCAAATTCGTCGCCAGCTTGGGCAGCGGGACTGCAGCTGCCAACGCCTCGCGCACGGCCGGCACCAGCAAGGAAGACTTTGAGCGTGCCAAGCGCACGGCCAAGAAGATGTGGAAGGGTCGCAAGACCACGGCCTACCTCAAGTGCCCCAACTGCGGCCAGATGCTGTCCGTCCCCAAGGGCAAGGGCAAGATCCGCGTCACCTGCCCCAAGTGCCACGCCAAGATGGAAACCCGCTCCTAGCCGCTACACCATAGGACAAAATAAAAGCCGAGGCCTCGTGTTGAGACCTCGGCTTTTTGCATGGGGCGACATCATTCGATGAAGCCGTCGCGCCTGCGCCTAAGCTACGCCGTCGCGGGCGAGCTCCTCGGCCAGCGCCTCTGCCGGCATGGCCATAATCGCGTCGAGCTCCGCGTCAACCTCGGGAATGCGCTTCACCTTGAGCTTGCGCACCAGATCGCCACGGCACATCACATGCATCGGCTCACTCAGAGCGCATAGGTCATCGAGCGGATTCTTGCGCGTCACCAGGATATCGGCGGCCTTGCCGCACTCGATCGTACCGGTCTCGTCACCCAGGCCCAGTAGCTCAGCATTGACCTGCGTAGCCGTATGCAGCGCGAAGGCGTTGCTCACGCCGACATACTTGGCAAAATAGGCCACTTCACGCCACATGTCGTACTGCGTCACAAACGGGCAGCTCGAGTCCGTGCCCAGGCCTACCTTGACACCGGCTTCCAGCGCCGCACGAGCGCTCTCGATAATGCCCGAGCACACGATGTCACCGTTCTTCTTCTGTGTATCGGTCGAATGGGTCTTTTCCGGATCGAGCAACACAAACGGCAGTGCGGGGCTGATCGTGCAGGTCGCGCTTGGCGCGCGTCCCTCGAGCTGAGTTCCCGCGGCGCCGTGGTACAGCTCCAGAATCTCAGGCGTCAGCGGAGCGCCGTGCTCGATTGTGTCGACCCCGGCCTGAAGCGCGGCCTTCACACCTTCGGTGCTCTCGACATGGGCCATGACCGGAAGGCCGACCTCGTGCGCCGCCCTGCACGCCGCAGCGGCAACCTCGACCGGCATGCGCAGCACGCCCGGCTCGCCCACCTCGGTCGCGTCGAACACGCCACCCGTCACGAACAGCTTGATAACGTCGGCACCGCGCGCATACAGGTCGCGCACCTGCTGGGCTGCCTCTGCGGGAGTATTGGCCACCTGCGCAAAGAGGCCCGCACCGTGGCCACCCGGCACCGTGACACCCGTTCCCGGTGTCACCAGACGCGGACCCTGATACTTACCGGCGTCGATGGCGTTGCGCACGGCGATGTCGGCAAACAGCGGGTCGCCTGCACCGCGCACCGTAGTCACGCCGCTTGCCAACTGTTGCTGGGCGCTGCCTTTGAGGATGTGGCGGACGATGGCGCGGCCCACGGGATTGTCGAGCTTCTTCATCAGCGCGCCGGCATCTCCCGCCGAGACCGGTTTGCCCGAACCGCACAGATGCACGTGCATATTGATGAGACCCGGCATGAGATACGCACCTGTCAGGTCGATGACCTCGGCACCTGCAGGCGCCTGCGCCACAGCGCTCGGCCCCATCCAGGTGATGACACCGCGCTCAACGGCCACGGCCATATCGGGCTGCGGCTCCATATGCTCCGAGCCATCCAAGACGGTCGCATTGATAAACAACGTGGGACGATCGGCAGTCGCCATATCGAGCTCCTCCCTCTCAGAAAACTTCAACATTTGTCCATTATTACCCAGCGGGGCGGGATTGCTGCGGACATATCGGTTAACGGAGAAAGGAGGAGATGCGGGAAACGGAATGCGTTGCAGTCCCACCCCAGCGACATCCGGGAAATGTCTCAATCTGTAACAGGTAGACAGGTTTTCGGCCTCTAGATGTTACAGATTGAGATCTTTTAGCGGCAGCCAACCTTCTGTCTCGATCTGTAACAGTTACGAGGCCAAACGGCCCCTTGTTGTTACAGATCGAGACAAACTCGGCAGGAACAACCACATCCGCGTTAGTCGTACCCCTCAGTGTCCATACCACTGCCGCTTCCATTCCTCCGCCAGATCAACCCGCTGCGGAATGCCCGCCAGTCTCATCTTTTCAGCCAGCTTCCCCGGGTTCTTGAGTTCATCAAACGTAAACCGAAGCACCTTATGCCCGAGCATCGTCAGATGAGACTCTCGCTGACGTTCTGCCACGAATGGGTCGACCGACTCCCGATCCCCACCATCCTGCAAGGTATATTTTCCCTTTCCGTCGAGCTCGCCGATGACACATGCCCCGTCCTCGAGCCGCCAAAAATAGTCGACGCGAAACACTTGGCTCGAATTAAGCGGGTCGCGAAACTCCACCTGCAACTCTGGCACCGGAAAACCGTATGCAATAAAGAACGCCCGAAAGCGAGACTCGCCGCCGTTTTCGGACAGCCCGTCCGCATACGACGCGATCACCTGCGCTCTGCGATACCCGCGCTTGCCTTCACAATCTATACGAAGCCGCTAACAAAAGTCATCGCGCGATACGCCCTTTGCTCGCAACGCAGGATCGGCAATCGCCAGGCCATACGAAAACGGCGCACGCAACAGGCAATCCTCCACTGTGCGCCAAAACGGCGTCGCCCGCACGCCGTCGACTTGTTCAAGCGCGCCCGCCGCCTGCGGACGCAACAACCGGTATCCTGCACTCAACGGCACCGAGCAACCTGTCTTAACAAGAAATCGCGGCCCGAGCAGATCATTCGGCACCTCCAGACCCCACAAAAGCGCCGCGTCATAACCCCAAAACGCCCAATCTGGATAAAACTCCGCAAGCCCTTTGACGGTACGCAGCGCTCGCTCCGCCGGCGTCAGCACATCCCAATCATGTTGAAAGCAAAACAAATACGGCTCGGGCTCCGCAATACCATCGGTTCCCACATGACGCCGCAGCCACATGAGCTCGGCGTTGTCGTGCGTCACAAGCAGCACGCCTTGTTCAGCCGCCTTCGCGAGTCTGGCAAGCATCCTATTCCGCGCCAAGGTGTTACGTGTCGCCTGCTTGTGTTTAAGAACGGTATTAGACACTTTCATCACCACCACATCGGAGAAATGGGCCATCGCCGCCGTTGCCGCCGCCGACAAACGTCTTGATCTGCAACAGTTACGAGCACAAGCAGCTGCCAAACGTTACAGATCGAGATTTTCGGTCGTGCGTCCAACCTTTGTCTCAATCTGTAACAGTTAGGTCGAGTTTTGGCCTGTAGATGTTACAGATTGAGACATTTCCCCAGTCAGGTGCCAAACGTCTCGATCTGTAACAGGTAGACCGGTTTTTTGTCCCTAAACGTTACAGATTGAGGCATGAAGACAGAGGGCAAGGCGGGCGACAGCCCACCCCCTACTCCCATTCCTGTTCGTAAATATTGAGCGACTTCACGTACCGCCCCTGGGCGCCCATGATGTCGCGGACCAGGCGCAAAAAGAAGCTGATGCACGAGGTGTCGAAACCGTCCTCTAGGTCCTCGGGATGCACCGCGCCCGGCCCGTCGACCGCCGTGTCGCTCAGGCGCGCGATGTCATACAGGTAGAGCTGCCCCGCCGTCAGCCAGACATCGTCGACGCACGCAAGTCGCACCGCAATCGCGCCATCGTTCCAGTGCTCCTTTTGCACGATATGTGGGTCGTAGGCGTCAAAGCGACGGTCGGTGCGCGTATCCTTCAGCACGACCATGCCAGTCGCGGGATCCTTGTCCAAAATGCCAAAGCGCGAGAAATACTGCGTGTCACGCACCTGTTTTAGTCGCCCGAGCGAAGCAGGAGAAATTGACGCTGGCGGCTCGTCCACATACAGCTCCAACAGCGTCTTGCCGTGGTAATAGGGGCGCTCAAACAGCAGCCAATCGGTAAACGCCATGTTGTAGGCCATGATTTCGCTTTGAGAAGGCTCCTCGCAATAGCTGAGCCACGGATCGACGATAATCTCGAACTGCTCGCGCGCCGGCTCCAGAAATTGAAACTTCCGCAGCATCCAAAAGTGAGCCATGTCGGCAATATCGTTGCCGACGGCTTCGGCCAGCTGTGCTCGGTCAAAAACTTGGTCAGTCATGGCATCCTCCTCAAACTGATAGACCTCAATTTGAGCTTACGAGGAGGGCGAGCAACCGAGGCAGGCGCGGGCAAAATAGGCCTTCGACTGCAAACCAGATGCTAACCAAACACTTGACGGGACACTTGACCGAATGAGCGCACCGCAAAGAAACCGCAGGTAGACATAGACAGCCAGCCCGCCCTTTTGAGCCAGATGCCCGCAGCCACCACAGAAAGAGCAGAGTAGCACAGTCGCAAACGTCGACGAATGAACACCCGTACGTCGACAAACGAGTAAATCGCTCGCAAAGAGTGTCCCCAACGACTAGACAAAAAATGACTAGTCATTGGGGACGTTCTTAAATGACTACTTTACAGCTCCAGCGCCTCGGCGACTTCGGCTGCGCAGGCCAGGGCATCGGCCATGGCGTTCACGACAAGCGAGCTGCCGCTGCGGGCGTCACCGGCCACATACACCGGCGCGGCATCCGCGGCGACACCCTCCGTGCGAGCCGCAAGGTGCGAGCCCTCGGCAGCCATCACCGGCAGCGGACGACCAGCGGAGGCAACAGGCACGCTCACCGCATCGAACACGCCGTGCTCGGGACCCGTAAAGCCGCAGGCGATGAGCACCAGCTGCGCCGGCACCTCGTGCTCGGAGCCCGCGATGCGCTCGGGCTTTCCCGCCGACCAGTCCAGATCGACCACGCGCAGACCCGCAGCCGCACCCTTCTTGTCCAGCAGCACCTCGAGCGTATCCACGCCCCAGGCACGCATCTCGCCGCCCATGGCAGCGATCGCCTCCTGCTGACCGTAGTCGGTCTTCTTAACGTTGGGCCACTGCGGCCAAGGGTTGCTCGCCGCGCGCTTATCGGGCGCAGCCGGCAAGAACTCAAACTGGCGCACGCTGCGCGCGCCCTGGCGCACGGCGGTACCCACGCAGTCGTTTCCAGTGTCGCCACCGCCAATGACCACAACGTCCAGGCCGCGCGCGTTCACCGCGGGCTCGCCGCCATCGAGCACCGAGACAGTCGAAGCCGTCAGGTAGTCCACCGCGTACACCACGCCCGGAGCATCCACGTTCGCAGCCGAAAGACCGCGGGGCGCACGAGCGCCGGCAGCCACCACGACGGCGTCAAAGTCATCGAGCTTGGCGGCAACCTTGGGATCGTTCACATCGGCACCCAGCTCAAACACAATGCCCAGCTCGCGCATGAGCGCCACGCGACGCTCGACTACGGACTTCTCAAGCTTCATGTTGGGAATGCCGTACATGAGCAGGCCGCCCGGACGGTCATCGCGCTCAAACACCGTCACGCGGGCGCCACGACGCGCAAGCTCCCATGCTGCCACCAGACCAGCAGGACCGGAGCCCACCACGGCAACCGTGGGTGCGCCCTCCCCCGCCGGCTCAAAGCGACGCGGACCGCCATTTGCCCACTCATGGTCGCTGATCGCACGCTCGTTGTCATGGATCGTCGTGGGCTGGCCATCGACCGAACCCAGGTTGCACGCGGCCTCGCACAGCGCCGGGCACACGCGACTCGTGAACTCGGGCATGGGCGAGGTGAGCGACAGACGCTCGGCAGCCTCGTCCCAGCGGCCGCGGTACACCAGCTCATTCCACTCGGGAATCAGGTTGTGCAGCGGGCAGCCGCTCGGGCGTGCCTTGCCAAAGCTCGCGCCCATCTGGCAAAACGCCACGCCGCACATCATGCAGCGGCTCGCCTGGGCGCGACGTGCATCGTCATCGAGCTCCACGTACAGTGGATCAAAATCGCGGCTGCGCTCCTCCACGGGGCGCAGCTCGTGGGTCACGCGATCGATATCAAGAAAAGCACCGGGCTTACCCATGGCACTTACGCCTCCTTCTTGGTCGAAGCAACAGAGCTGGCAGCCACGGACGCAGCGCCCGCAACACCGCTCGCGACATCAAAGCGAGTGACATCCGCGGCGCTCGCGCGACCGGTCACAATGTCAAACGCCAGCTCCTCGGCCTGCGCATGCGTCTTGCCGGCCGCCTCGCCCGCGGCGACAATCGCCAGCACGCGCTCGTACTCGGTCGGAATGACCTTCACAAAGTGCTTGCTCATCGTCTCAAAGCTATAGAGCAACTTAATGCCACGCGGGCTCTGCGTCGCGTCCACGTGCTGTTGGATGAGCTCGCGAATCTGCGCCAGCTCGTCGGCCGTCGGGGCCTTGAGCTCAACGCTCTCGTGGTTCACACGGGCGCTGAGTGTGCCGTACTGGTCAAAGACATAGGCCACGCCGCCCGTCATGCCGGCGGCAAAATTCTGCCCGACCTCGCCCAGGATGAGCGCCAGACCGCCCGTCATGTACTCGCAGCCATGGTTGCCGCAGCCCTCAACCACCACGGTGGCACCGGAGTTGCGCACGGCAAAACGCTGGCCGGCAAGACCGTTAATGAAGCCGCGGCCGCTCGTGGCACCAAAGAACGCAACGTTACCCACGATGATGTTCTCGTCGAACTTGTAGGTCGCATGCGGGTTGGGGCGCACCGACACCTCGCCGCCCGAAAGGCCCTTGCCAAAGTAGTCGTTGGCGTCGCCGCACACGTTGAGCGTAATGCCGCGCGGCAGGAAGGCGCCAAAGCTCTGACCGGCCGAACCGTCGCAATCGATGGTGATGGAGCCGGCGGGCAGGCCCTCGGGATGCGCCTTGGTCACCGCGTTGCCCAAGATGGTGCCCACGCAGCGGTTGACGTTGGCGATATCGGCGCGGAAGCAAATCGGACGCAGGTGCGCACGGGCATCGGCCGTATAGGGCACAAACAACGTGGAGTCGAGCGTCTTGTCGAGCTCGCTGTCCGCAGCCATCTGCGGCAGGAAGTGGCGACCGTCGGCGCCCGGAATATGGGCACCGAACTCGCAGGTCGCGCTCGCCAGCACGGGCGACAGATCGAGCAGGTTTGCTTTGCGGTTGTCCGGGACCTCGATCTGGCGTAAGCACTCGGGATGGCCGACCATCTCGTCGACGGTGCGGAAGCCCAGGCTCGCCATGACCTCGCGCAGCTGCTCGGCAACAAAGAGCATAAAGTGCTCGACGTGCTCGGGCTTGCCGCGGAAGCCGCGACGCAGGCGGCAGTTTTGCGTGGCGATGCCGGCCGGGCAGGTGTCCTGCTGGCAGTCGCGCTGCATGAGGCAGCCCATGGAGATGAGCGGCATGGTCGCAAAGCCAAACTCCTCGGCACCCAGCAGGCAGGCGACGGCGACGTCGGTGCCGTCCATGAGCTTGCCGTCGGCCTCGAGCACCACGCGGGAGCGCAGGCCGTTTTGCAGCAACGTCTGCTGAGCCTCGGCAAGGCCAAGCTCCAGCGGCAGACCCGCATGCCAGATAGAGTCGCGCGCAGCGGCACCCGAGCCGCCATTGTGGCCGCTGATCAAGATCTTGTCGGCGGCACCCTTGGCCACACCGGTGGCGATGGTGCCGACGCCGGCCTCGCTGACCAGCTTGACCGACACGCGCGCACCGGGGTTGGCGTTCTTAAGATCGAAGATAAGCTCTGCCAGGTCCTCAATGGAGTAAATATCGTGGTGCGGCGGAGGCGAGATCAGGCCGATGCCGGGCGTGGACTGACGGACCTCGGCGATCCAGGGGTAGACCTTCTTGCCGGGCAGGTGGCCACCCTCGCCGGGCTTGGCGCCCTGAGCCATCTTGATCTGAATCTCGAAGGCGCTGCACAGGTAGCGGCTCGTCACGCCAAAGCGCGCGCTTGCTACCTGCTTGATGGCGGAGTTCTTGGAGTCACCGTTAGCCAGCGGGGTCTCGCGACGCGGATCCTCACCGCCCTCGCCGGAGTTGGAACGGCCGCGCAGGCGGTTCATGGCGATGGCCATACACTCGTGTGCCTCTTTGCTGATGGAGCCATACGACATGGCGCCGGTGTTAAAGCGGCGGACGATGTTGAGCGCGGGCTCCACCTCGTCGAGTGCCACCGGAGTGCGGCCGCTGGCATTAAAGTCCAGCAGGTCGCGCAGGCGCACGGCACGGCCGGTACGGTGCAGGCGGGCGCTGTACTCCTTAAAGGTGTCGTAGCTGTCCTCACGGCAGGCGGTCTGCAGCAAGTAGACAGTCTGCGGATCGATGAGGTGATCCTCGCCGCCGAGCGGGCGCCACTTGGTCAGACCCAGCGTGGGCAGCTGATCGGGAGCCGGGCTCTTAAGGATAGCGAGCGCGGCGTCGTAGCGCTCGTTTTGCTCGCGCTCAACGTCCTCGACGCCCATACCGCCCACACGGCTCACCGTGCCGGCGAAGTACGCGTTGACGAACTCCGGCGTAAAGCCCACGGCCTCGAAGATCTGCGCGGAGTGGTAGCTCTGCACCGTGGAGATACCCATCTTGGACATGATGGAGACGATGCCGGCGGTCGCAGCCTTGTTGTAGTTGGCGATGCCCTGCTCGGCCGTCACGTCCAGGTCGCCGCGCGCCGCCAGATCGCAGATGCACGCATGTGCGTTGTACGGATAGATGCCGCTCGCGGAGTAGCCCACCAGTGCCGCAAAGTCGTGCGGGGACACGGCGTCGCCGCACTCCACCACGATGTCGGCAAAGGTACGCACGCCGGCGCGGATCAGGTGGTTGTGCACGCAGCCCACAGCGAGCAGCGACGGCACGGGCACCTCGCCCGCGGCGGCACGATCGCTCAGTACCACGATGTTCACGCCGTCGCGGACCGCAGCCTCAACGTCCTCGGCAAGCTGCTTGAGCGCAGCCTGCAGTGCGCCCTCGCCGGCGTCGCGGCGGTAGACGGCACGGAAGCGGCGAGTCTTAAAGCCCACGCGGTCGATGGCGCAGATGCGGTCAAACTCCTCCTCGTTGAGCAACGGGCGCTCCAAGCGCACCAGCTGGCAGGCCGTACGGGAATCCTCGAGCAGGTTGCCGTGGTTGCCCAGGTAGAGCGTGGTCGAAGTCACCATATGCTCGCGAAGGGCGTCGATGGGCGGGTTCGTGACCTGAGCGAATAGCTGATAGAAGTAGTCGAAGAACGAGCGCGTCTTCTTGGACAGGCAAGCCAGCGGCGCGTCGATGCCCATCGAGGCGAGCGGGGCCTTGCCCTGCTGGGCCATGGGACGCACGACCTCGTCGACGTCATCCCAGTGGTAGCCGAGCTTGGCCATACGCACGGCGGCAGGTACCTCGGCATCCTCGGCGGGCGTTGCCGCGGCAGGCCTATCGAGCGCGTCGACGGTCAGCGTCTCCTCGGCAATCCAATCACGGTAGGGCTTTTCCTTGGCGTAACGGGCGCGCAGCTCGTCGTTGTAGATGACGCGCCCGCGGGCAAAGTCGACCTCGAGCATCTGGCCCGGCCCCAGACAGCCGCTCGTCAGGATGTTCTCGGGGCTCACCTCGATGGTGCCCACCTCGCTTGCCAGCATAAAGCGACCGTCGCGCGTCACATAGTAGCGGGCGGGACGCAGACCGTTACGGTCGAGGGCGGCGCCCAGGGTGCGACCGTCGGTAAAGGCGATGGCCGCCGGGCCATCCCACGGCTCCATGAGCATGGACTGGTAAGCGTCGTAGGCGCGGCGCTCCTCACTCAGGCTGTCGTTGTGGTCCCACGGCTCGGGCAGCAACATGGACGCGGCACGCGTAAGCGGGCGACCGTTCATGACCAGGAACTCAAGCACATTGTCCAGAATCGCGGAGTCGGAACCCTCGCGGTTGATGATGGGCATCACGCGCTCAAGATCGTGCTGCAGCACGGGGCTGTACAGGTTGGGTTCGCGGGCGCGAATCCAGTTGACGTTGCCCTTGAGGGTGTTGATCTCGCCGTTGTGGATGATAAAGCGGTTGGGGTGCGCGCGCTCCCAGCTGGGCGTGGTGTTGGTGGAGTAGCGCGAGTGGACGAGCGCTACGGCCGTCTTGACGGCGGCGTCGTTGAGGTCGATGAAGAAGCGGCGCATCTGCGTGGCGACCAGCATGCCCTTGTACACGATGGTACGCGAGCTCATGGAACACACGTAGAAGATCTTGTCGCGCAAGGCGAACTCGGCGTCGGCCTTCTTTTCGATGGTGCGGCGGCACACGTACAGGCGACGCTCGAAGGCGTCACCTGCCGGCGTGTCGTCCGGACGGCCCAGGAAGGCCTGCAGGATAGTGGGCATGCAGGCGCGGGCCGTCTCGCCCAGGTCGTGCGGGTCGACCGGCACTTCGCGCCAAAAGAGCAGCGGCACGCCGGCCTCGGCGCAGCCCTCCTCAAACACGCGGCGGGCATCCTCTACGCCCTTGTCGTCCTGCGGGAAGAACAGCATGGCCACGCCATAGTCGCCCTCTGCCGGCAGAATCTGGCCGCACTTTTGAGCCTCTTTACGGAAAAAGTGATGCGGAACCTGGAACAGGATGCCGGCGCCGTCGCCGGTGTTCTTCTCGAGTCCCGTGCCGCCGCGGTGCTCCAAGTTGACCAGAATGGACAGTGCGTCGTCCAGAATCTGGTGATGACGTTCACCGTTGATATCGGCAAGCGCGCCGATGCCACATGCATCGTGGTCGAATTCGGGGCGATAAAGGCCCTGCTGCTGAACGGAATCTGCCTGCATCGCGATCCTCCCCTAGATATTTAGACAGTCAATTGAATAGGCATACTAGGAGCATCGCCGGCCCGTTGTGTTTCCCACCCGTTTCGAAACAATCGCGTAACGCACGCCCTACGAGTGGACACCGCCGACCTCAAGGGCGACAACAAGGGCCCCAAGTTCGGCCTGCAAGCTCACCGCTTCAAACATCTCAATCTGTAACAGGAAGACCCATTTTTGGCGCCTAGATGTTACAGATTGAGATTTTCTGCAGGACGGTTTTGGTTTGTCTCAATCTGTAACACGAAGGGCCGGTTTTGGCGGTCAGCTGTTACAGATCGAGATTTTCCATAGGACCATTTCTTCCTGTCTCGATCTGTAACACCTAGGCCCAATTTCCATCCCTAGTTGTTACAGATCAAGACATTTCGGCAATCCCCTTTCACCATCCCATTCAAATACGGCAATTTTGTTAGTCTTGGTTAACTTTTTAGCCTAAAACGGGTATCCTTTGCGGCGTCAAGCAAACGGCACGCACGCCGTGCCACATTAAGGAGGCCCCTATGGCACACCAGACAGACCAACAGACGATGCAACTCGTCCTTATCCGGCACGGAGAATCCGAGTGGAACAAACTCAACCTGTTCACCGGCTGGACCGATGTTGAGCTCACCGACACGGGCCGCGAAGAAGCCGCCGCAGGCGGCCGTGCCCTCAAAGAAGCCGGTTTCGACTTTGACGTCTGCTACACCTCGCGCCTCAAGCGCGCAATCCACACCCTCAACATCGTGCTCGGCCAGATGAATCGCGAGTGGCTGCCCATCATCAAATCGTGGAAGCTCAACGAGCGCCACTACGGAGCGTTGCAGGGTCTCAACAAAGCCGATGCCGCGGCGGAGCACGGCGACGAGCAGGTGCTCATCTGGCGCCGCTCCTTCGACGTCTGCCCGCCGGCGCTCGAGCCGGACGACGCGCGCGACCCCCACGCCCAGGAGCAATACCGTGATGTCGCACCCGATCAGCTGCCCTATACCGAGTGCCTCAAGGATACGATTGCCCGCGCCTGGCCCTATTTCGAAGACGAGATTCGCCCCCAGATGCTCGCCGGCAAGCGGGTACTCATCGCCGCACACGGCAACTCCCTGCGCTCTCTCGTCATGAAGTTCGAGCACCTCACGCCCGAGGAGATCCTCAAGGTCAACATCCCCACCGGCGTGCCGCTCGTCTACACCTTCGACACCGATTTCAACGTCATCGACAAGCGCTACATCGGCGACCCGGCGACCATCGCCGCCAAGATCAACGCCGTGGCCAATCAGGGCAAAGCGCGCAAGTAGCCCCAACCCAAATCCGACGCGTGGCGCCGCACGACCCAGATGCGACGCCACGCCGCCCATACACAGGAGCGCACCATGCTCAACCATCTCAAACAACACTTTGGCTCCCGACGCACTGGTGGTCACGGAGGCCTAGACATTGCGCGGCATATCGGCCCCGGGCTGCTCGTGACCGTCGGCTTTATCGACCCGGGCAACTGGGCCTCCAATATGGCCGCGGGCTCGCAGTTTGGCTACGCGCTGCTGTGGATCGTCACGCTGTCCACGATTATGCTCATCGCGCTGCAGCACAACGCGGCACACCTGGGTATCGCCACGGGCGCCTGTCTTGCCGAGGCCACGACACGTTACCTCCCCCGCTTCGTTGGGCGCGCGGTGCTCGGCAGTGCCTATCTCGCGACCATCGCCACCACCATGGCCGAAGTCCTGGGCGGTGCGATCGCGCTCCAGATGCTCTTTGGGCTGCCCGTGCGCGCGGGCTGCGTCATCGTGGCGGCAGTATCGATGGCGATGCTCATGACGAGCTCCTACAAGCGCGCCGAGCGATGGATCATCGCCTTCGTAGGCGTGGTAGGACTCTCGTTTTTGGCCGAGCTCGCGCTGGTCAAGGTCGACTGGCCGCAGGCCGCCGCAAGCTGGATCACGCCCAGTATGCCCACCGGCTCGGCCGCGATTATCGTAAGTGTCCTAGGCGCGGTCGTTATGCCCCACAATCTCTTCCTGCACTCCGAGGTCATCCAATCCATGCACTTCGAAGGCCAAGGCGAGCAGGTTATCGAAGAACGTCTGCGCTACGAGCTCTTCGACACACTCTTTTCGATGGGCGTGGGCTGGGCAATCAACTCGGCCATGGTCATCCTGGCCGCAACGACCTTCTTTGCGCACGGCATTGTCGTAGACGACCTCGCCGTCGCGGCGGCCACGCTCTCCCCCATCTTGGGCCCGGCGAGCTCGACCATCTTTGCGGTAGCGCTGCTGTTCGCGGGCCTCTCGAGTAGCGTGACAGCGGGCATGGCAGCGGGCACCATCACCGCGGGCATGTTCGACGAGGAATACGACATCCACGACCGACATTCTTCGATCGGGGTGGCAGCCTGTTTCGTCGGTGCAGTGGCGGCGTGCCTGGTCGTCCCGAATCCTTTTGAAGGTCTCATCTGGAGTCAGGCACTGCTGTCACTTCAGCTGCCGATTACGGTCTTTGTGCTCATACGACTCACCAGCTCACGCCGTGTCATGGGCAAATACGCCAACTCGCGCCCGCTCAACGCGCTGCTTGTAGGGATCGGTGTCGTCGTGACGATTCTCGATGTCGTGTTGTTGACAGGGATGTGATGGGCGGGGCACCTACCCAGGCAAACGTCTCGATCTGTAACATCTAGACCCGCTTTTGATGTCTAGATGTTACAGGTTAAGACAAACGGTCGGCCGGGCTCACGACAGACAGGATCGGCTAACAGCAGCCGCGATCCCTTGGGGACGGAAGAAAAGGGCCCCGGCCGGGATGACCGACCGGGGCCCTTGGACAGAGCTATGTTCAGCTTTCGCCGTGTGCCTGCGAGCTACTCCTCGACGAGCTCAAACTGATCGGGACCGACGCCGCACACCGGGCACACATAATCCTCGGGCAGCTCGGGCGTATCGACCTCAACCTCGTAACCGCAAACGACGCACACGAACTTATACGTCTTCTTCTCCTCAGCCATGATGTTCTCCTCTCGAACGTGACTGGTGATGTACTTCGCTTATTAGTATATGTTCTCAATAAAATAATGCAAGTGTTTTTACAACAATTCTAGCCTTGATAGGACGAGGCCTTCGGAGGCGTCTTGCCCTTCAGGACCTTGTGGTAGTAGTCGTAGGTGAGCGGTGTCTCGTCGCTCAGGCGCTCGGCATCCTCGACCTCGCCGATAAACAGCAGATGCGTGCCCACATCCACAGTGTCGATCAAACGGCAGCTAAACAGGGCCGCCGCGTGCTCGGGCACATAGGGCATGCCCAGAGCCGTCTCGCGGGTCTCGTACTTGGCAAACTTGTCATAATCGCTGCTGGTGCGGAACCCAAAGTTACCGATGTAGAGCATGTCGGCGGTCTGATCGATCACGGTCAGCGCGAACGCTTTGGCCGATGCGATGACGCCCGAGGTGACGTTGTCCTTATTCACGGTAACCGAGATGCACGGCGGCGCGGACGTCACCTGCACCGCAGTGTTGATGACGCAGCCGGCGCGCAGCCCGTCTGCCGCAGCGCTCACCATGTACAGACCACTCGGCATGGTAAAGAACGCAGTTTTGTCCATAACGATCACTCCCCTAACCCGGGTTGGTACCTTATGGATGTATGTACCCACAAAAAAGGCGGCGCCCATAACGGACGCCGCCTTTGAGACATATGTGTCAGAACAGTAAGCAAGATGAGACACCCGTAGTTGCGGTGAAATAGGGACTAAATAGCCCCTCAAACAGGCAAAACAGTCCGTATTCCACCGCAACTTGTACAGAGTGCCTAGCGATTACGCTCCTTGAGGGCGCGGTCAATCTCGCGCTGGGCATCGCGCTTGGCCATATCCTCGCGCTTGTCGTAAAGCTTCTTGCCGCGGCCTAGGCCCAGCAGCAGCTTTACGCGGCCGTCGGTATTAAAGTACAGCTCCAGCGGCACCAGGGCATAGCCGCGATTACGTAGCTTACCGTCAAGAAAATCAATCTCCTTGCGGTGCAGCAGCAGACGACGGCGGCGATCAGGGTCGCGATTCCACACGCCACCATGGCTGTAAGGGTGGATATGCAGGCCCACGAGCCAGCACTCGCCGCCACGAATCAGTGCAAAGGTGTCGGTGATCTGGCACGCGCGCTCGCGAATCGACTTGACCTCGGTGCCACTCAGCTCAATGCCGCACTCAAAGGTCTCATCGATAAAATACTCATGGTGTGCCGAGCGATTCTTGGAGATGAGCTTGCGCTCGCGCTTACTGGGCATCGCCGGCCTCCTCGGTCCCATCGACGTTTGAGCCCGCGGCGTCGCGCTTTGCCTTGCGCTCAGCATTGAGCTCGGCGTCGCTCTCGCGCACCAGTTTGATAATCGCCGCGCAGGCCTCCTCGCCCACCAAGTCGCGAGCACGCACCGTCAGACGCGTCGCCTCCTGCTTGTCGCCGTCGCTTGCAGCATCGGTCGCGCACATAATCAGGCAGATAGCAATCTCGGCCGAAGGCGAGGTCGGCACGCCTTGCAGGGCCAGTTCACCCATCACGTGCTCGTCGCTCTCCTCGGCGGCATCCGGATAGGTGGTATGAATCTTGTTGAGCAGGCGCGTCGTGTGTGCATCGTTGGGCGCTAAGCGCAGTGCCAGACGCGCGCAACCCACGGCGGCCGAGACATTCTCGGTCTCGGGCTCCAAGAAGTACTGGCCCAGGTTGGAATAGGCGCGGGCGGCGCACTTGCCGTCGCTCGCACGCTCCAGTACCGAAAACGAGAGCGATGCCCATTCCTGCTTGTCCTCGAGTGCGCGGAACAGCTCGGCCAAGTCCAAACGATAATTGCAGTTCATGGGGTCCCAACGCACAGCCTGCATCAGGGCATTACGAGCGCTCACATAATCCTGCTGGCGAATGTAGGCAAACGCCATGTCAGAGTACAGGCGGTCAAACGGCACCTCGACCTGCACGAGCTCGCGCGGATCCTTCTCCACGCGGCGATAGGCCAAGCGCTCAAACTTGCTATCGAAGCTAAAGTATTGGCGCTTCTCCTCCGTCTTGCACTCGGCGTCGATATACTCCTCGGCGAGCTCCACCAGGCGCTCCAACAGCGGCGTCGCCGTAGCCAGGTCGCCCTGCGCCAGATAGTTCTCGGCATACGTGATGTCTTGCAAGCTGATGGGCAGATCCATGGCTACTCCTCGATCTGAGCGAACACGGCAGGCGCCGTATATACGGTCGATACACAAAACCCGGGTCTCTTGCGAGGCCCGGGCGTTAATTTGTGGGTAGCCCGTACCAGATTCGAACTGGTGATCTCCGCCTTGAGAGGGCGGCGTCCTAAACCGCTAGACGAACGGGCCATATGTAGCAAATGCAATGGCTGGGATGGAGGGAGTCGAACCCCCATTGACGGAACCAGAATCCGCTGTCCTGCCATTAGACGACATCCCAATGACTGCATCGCTGCGCTCGGCTGTGCCTTTGCGCAAGAAAGAAATATACGGGAAGTCACGCCATGACGCAAGCCCCAATTTTGACTTTTTTGAAATTCGGCCAAATTGGCCTAATTTCGTCCAACCCGTGAAGGACCTGTGAAGCCGACCGCTGTACACGAAGGGCAAAACGCCGCGAGCGGTAGCCGTCAACCGTTGGCAGATTCTACCGCGAAAACGATAGCACCAGGCAACACAATCGAAGTATCAATGATCGCGTAGATATCGAGGCGCCATGGACGAAGAGCTTGATTACCTATGGGAGACCCTGGGCCTCGAGATCACTGTCGACCTTTGGCCCGAACGGGACAAAATCCATCCCACGCTGCGCCCCGCCATCACGGTGATGCAGGCAAACTACCGCCGCGCCTCATTTTTGATCATGCGGACGTCATGGCATGCGGCGCTCCCCGACCTCAAGCGCATCCAGGCAAGCCTCGTCGAGCTGTCCGGCATGCCGACCGTCATATCCGAGACGAACCTGGAGCGGCGACAGCGCGAGCGCCTGCAGCGGCAACGGATTCCGTTTATCTGCCCCGGCATTCAGGCATACCTGCCCTTTATGGACGAAGAGTACTGGAGCGGCGCGCCCAACAAGCACGTAAAGATCTACGACCCACACGAATGGGCGCAGCTGGCGGACTGACCGGGGCAGGCCCGCCGGCGGAAAGTGCGTCCCAGATTTCAAGCTCAAACTGGTCCCCACTTTCCCGTCGAGCCCTCAACCGGAAACCGTGTCCCAGAATCAGCACTCGAAACGGGATGTCATTTCCGATAGAGCGCTCAACCGGAAAGCACATCCCAGAATCAGCACTCAAAATGGGACGCACTTTCCGCAGCCGCTACAGCAACGCCTCGGCCCAAGCCGCTTCCCTAAAGCCGGGGATCGCAAAGTCGTCGCCCACCAGCAGCGGGCGCTTAACCAGCATGCCGTCAGTCGCCAGCAGCTCATAGCATTCCTGGTCCGTCATACCCGCATCCAGACGCGCCTTCAGGCCCAGCTCTCGATATTTCATGCCCGACGAGTTAAAGAAGCGACGCACCGGCAGCCCCGAACGAGCAATCCAGGTCGCAAGTTCATCGGCCGCGGGATTGTCCGTAACGATATCGCGGTCGATATACTCAACCCCATGTTCGTCCAGCCATGCCTTGGCCTTTTTACAGGTCGAGCACTTGGGATATTCAACAAACAGTACGGTCATGGGAATCCTCCGAATATAGATCGGCCAACGCAGGTGCGCACCATACGAGGCGCCTTAGCATGATGGGCCAATTGTAGCCCACGGGTCACACGCTAAACGAACCGTACCCCGAATCCGCGTTTGATGAACGGCAGCAGCTCCATTGCCTCGGGCGTGATATGGCCCGCAACGTTCATGCGCTTGTCACCGGGAAGATCGACCCGCGCAATCTCAAGCTCGCCTTCGTAGCGCCCATAGCCGCTATTGCTCACAGCGATCGACCCCGTCTTTCGCGGCAGGCCGGCACCGGTATCCGTCGGCACGGAATCCGGCTTAAGCGTCGTGCGCGACTCCTGAGACCTAAAGATGAGGGTACTCGAATCGGGCCGGTCGTGATGAATCTGCCCGCGCACATAGACATAGCCGGGGTCAAGCTCGCATTGCAAATCCACGTATCCGGCGGAAACTTGAGCAAACTGCGCCCAGCCCGCATCGGAAAGATCGGGGTCGCCGACCAACACAATGTCGCAATCGGCGCCATGTGCAAGCTCAAGCATGTTGAGGGCAACCTTTGACGCGCGATCGCGCTGCTCCTCAACCGTCGGCAGTCCTTCGAATACCGGCCCGCGAACGTTGGCATCACCCGGCACAAAAGCCATGATTTCGAAGCCAAGCGCCGCAAGACGAAGATTCGTCCGAGCAATGTCTTCCAGAGCTAAACCGGTATAAGGCTTGGGATAAAAATTGTGGCAGGCGGCAAAACGAGTCACATCGGCACCGGCTTCTCGCCACGATGCGATTTCATCAGAACTCACCGTCGATGCATTGACCACAATGTGAAATACACCGGACAACTCCGCGACCCGCTGGGCGCTAAAGCCATAGTCCAAACGAAGGTATTCGAGCCCCAGGTCACGCAGATCCTCGATACGCTCAAGCCCGAGCAAATCGCACGTGCGCGGCCCTACATCGGCAATGAGCGCAATGCCGCGGGCGGAAAGCAGCGACAGCACATGACGGACCTTATCGGCATATGCCGCTCCCCCATCCTCGGGAATATGCAGCGAGGTAAACGCATAGCGCGCACCCGCCGCGGCACCACGCTCAATCGTCCGCTCAATATCCTGCAGAGGGCTGGAAAGATAAATCGAAATACCCGTTTTCACGCTTCAACGCTCCTTTAAAAAAGGCCGGCGGAGCAGTTAGCCCCGCCGGCACAACCATAGCATCAAGAGATCTGCGGCACGTCAAGACGTTCGAATGACATGGCGCGCAGCATCAGGCTACTCGCCAAAAAACTCGTTGATCTTCTGCTCGTCGACGCCAAAAAACCACGTCAGGACAAAGCCGGCGGCATAGGCAAGCAGCATAGCGGCAACGTAGCCGAGCTGCTGGCCAGGAACGACGATCAGCAGGCCAAACAGACCGGAAACGCCCTGAGAAACCGTGCCGATGTGAAGCAGCGCCGCGAGCGCGCCGCCAAATCCGGCACCCAGGCAGGCCGTCACAAACGGACGAACGAGCGGCAGCGTAACGGCATACATCAGAGGCTCGCCCACGCCCAGGATGCCAACGGGGATGGACTCGGCGACATACTTCTTGAGCTTGGCGTTCTTGGTCTTAAAGTACAGCGCCAAACCGGCACCGACCTGGCCGCCGCCAGCCATCATAAGGATGGGCAGCAGGTAATTGATGCCCTTGGTAGCGCCGTCGGGATCGTTGAGCATAGCGTGGATCGGCGTGAGCGCCTGATGCAGGCCGACGGACACCAGCGGCAAGAAGCCTGCCGACAGGATATAGCCGCCCAGGACGCCCAGCTTCTCGAAGATAAAGGTGAGGACGCTAAAGATCGCGGTCGTCAGCCAAGCGCCAACCGGCTGGATGACAAGCATCAGAGCAAAGGCGCCGATGATGAGCACCAGCAGCGGGGACAGGAACGTATCGAGCGCGTTGGGCATGACCTTGCGAATCTGACGCTCCATCCAGGCGAAAAACGCACCAGCGATGAGAGCCGCGATCATACCGCCCGCTGCGGGGTTGTACTGCGCATTGGTGAGTGGCAGCAGAATGGCAGCGGTAGGATCGGCCGTGCCAGGCGCAAGCAGGGGCATGGCGCTGTTGGCGATACACATCATGCCGGCGATGCCGCCCAGCGCAGCGGAGCCACCAAACCCGCGCGCCGCGTTATAGCCCACCAAGATGGGCAGATAGGCGAAGAGGGCCCAACCCATGGAACGAATGCCCTGATACCACCACTCGCCCGCAAGCGCACCCGCCGTCGAGACATTGATGACGTTGCAGATACCGTTAATGAGGCCAGCCGCAATGATGCCGGGAAGCAGAGCGACGAAGACGTTGGAAATCTTCTTAAGGAAGGCCTGAACCGGTTTGGACTCGTACTTGGCCTTCTGCGCGGCCTTGTTTGTGGCCGCAGCGTCAACTACGCTCTCGTCAGCAACGCCTTTCGCAAGGCCGGTGAGCTTGGAGAATTCCTCGAGCACCTTATTCACCTTGCCCGGACCCAGCACGATCTGCATCGTGTCGTCCTCAACAAGGCCCATCACGCCGTCGAGTGCCTTAATACCCTCCGTGTCGACGTTGTCCGTGTCTTTGACGGACACGCGCAGGCGCGTCATGCACGCCGCGTTTGCCAGCACGTTGTCTTTACCGCCCAAAAGGTCCAGCAGCTTTTGAGCCAGCTCTTTGTTCGTCATAACTCCTCCTTGTATTGGGTATCTCTTCTTGATGTCATATCTGCTCACGCCGTGCACCTATTGGGCATCGGCATTGCTCTTCTCATGGCCACTCACCGCAGCACGGACATGGCCGCGCGTCCGCTCAAGAGCTACCGCAGCCTGCTCGGCATCGCAGCCCAGCAGCACCGAGACAATAGCGGTTTTTACGTGGCCGCCGGCATCTGCAAGCGCCTGAACAGCGCGCTCGCGCGTGCAGCCAGTCGCCTCCATCACGATGTTCTGGCCGCGCACCACCAACTTCTCGTTCGTCTGCTGCACATCGACCATCAGGTTTTGGTACACCTTGCCAATCTTGACCATGGCACCGGTCGAAATCATATTGAGAATGAGCTTTTGGACCGTTCCCGCCTTGAGCCTCGTTGAGCCGGTCAGCACCTCGGGACCTGGCACAGGCTCAATGGCAAGATCTGCGCTTTCCCCGATCTTCGACCCTTGGTTACAGGCAATTGCAATGGTCTTGCACCCAGTTGCTTTGGCGTACACAAGGCCGCCCACCACATAAGGAGTACGACCGCTTGCCGCCAGGCCAACGACAAGATCCTTGTCCGAGAGTCGACGCTCCCGCAGGTCGCTCGCGCCAAGCTCCTCGCTGTCTTCGGCACCTTCGACAGCCTTGATAAACGCCGTCTCGCCTCCGGCAATGAGCCCGACAATCAGATCGGGTGACACACCAAACGTGGGCGGGCACTCCGAAGCGTCGAGCACGCCCAGACGACCACTGGTGCCTGCACCCATGTAAAAGACGCGCCCGCCGCGCTCGAGTGTCTCAGCAGCCCAGTCGATTGCTGCGGCAACCTGGGGCAACACTTTCGTGACCGACTGGACGGCACGAAGATCCTCATCGTTCATCGTCGTGACGATTTGCAGCGATGTCATCGTATCGAGGTCCATTGACCTTTGATTACGCTGTTCGGTCGTGAATTTTGTTAAATCGAGCATTTCATTCACCTCATCTTTCCTGTTTCTCGATGTAGTTTTGCTTAATGACATGCGTCGCCCGTTCGTAATCGCTCGCAACGTAAGCAGCGTAGAGGGCATCGACAACCATAAGCTGGGCCATACGCGAGGCCATGGCACCGCTGCGGACCAAGGGCTCGCTTGCAGCAACGCCGAGCACGGCATCGGCCATGGTGGCAAGCTTGGATGATCCGTCTACCTTGGTCACGGCCACAACGGGACAGTTGTGACGTTGAGCCTCGACGGTGCAGTCCAGCACTTCTTGCGTTAAGCCCGAATAGCTAAAGGCGATTGCCATATCGCCCTCATGCATGTTCTTGGCACACAGGAGCTGATCATGCCAGTCGTCGTACAGATGGCACTCTTTGTCAACACGCATGAGCTTTTGCGCTAGATCGTGCGCGACCAAACGAGAGGCACCGATACCGAACAGATTGACCGCGCGTGCCCGCTTAAGATGGGCCGCGCATCGCTCCAAGACGGTGTAATCGAGCGTTCGCGCCGTCGCCTCGATTGTGCGCACGTTGCTTTTCATCACCTTCCCCACGATACGTTCGACGCTGTCGTCCATGGAGATGTCCTCGAGGGCAACGTCTTTCTTGTCACCCAAGAGCGCCAGTTCGGCAATCAGTTCGCGCTGGAACTCCTTGTAGCCCGCAAAACCCAAGCGCTTGCAAAAACGCAAAATGCTCGAGGGCGAGGAGAACGTGGCATCGGCAAGACCGCGGACGGACAGCCCGACCACCTCATGCGGATGAGCACTCACGTATGCGATGACATTGCGTTCCGCCGGACTCGCGCTGAGCTCACGCTCACGAAGCCTTAAAAGCAATCCGTTTGTCATCTCAAACACCTCCGTTGAGAAGAATTAAAGACCAACGAACGATTCGTACCGGATATAAACAGCTTTTACGGTACATTGTGCCGCATCGTGGCGCACAAAGGGCGAGCGTTCTACCGCTCGCCCCTCAAATCCGACCGCTCGGAAATACGCGCGACACAAAATGATTCATCGAGGTCGCATTATTCGTAACAGGGTTGTTAACGACGTTTCGCATGGGCGCCAATGGGACAGGTCGTGCGCTGAACCAGCACGGCGGCCAACAACACCAACAGCATGGCGACAACGTAACCCGCGGCATCGAAGCCCAGGTCGATCATGTCGAAATGACGACCAGGAACAAAGATCTTGTGCACTTGGTCGCCGACAGAACAGACGGCGCAAAAGAGCGCAGCGAGTGCGTACCGGAATCGCGCGCATGGCAGACATTCGCCCAGGCACACCACCGCCAACGAAGCAAACAGTCCTACAAAGAAGAACTCAACGGTATGTGCAACGCGACGAATGTTGGCACCCATCCACAGACGAACGGGCGCAAGCGGGTCGGGATGAACGGCGGCAGTCGTCGAATCCGCGCCCCCGGCGGCATCTCCCGCCTGGGTCTCCCCCGCAGTCTCGGGCTGCACGTCCGCGACCCGTCCTTCCACCGCGCGCGCAGTGGACTCGCTGAGCGAAGACGTCTGCTCCACGTTTTGCTCCGTCAGCATCCAAATACTTGCCAGCGTCACGACCAGCAGGACAACCGAAATCCATCCGACTATGTGCTTCACACGTGCCAAGGGCTAACCTCCGTCATTTTTTGAGCAGCAGCGAGTGTACCCCCAAATGCAGTTGTCGCCGTAGCGAAATCCAAAATGTTCGAATCGGGGCGCCAAAGGACCGTGGCGCCCCTACTCCATCTCGCGCATCCAGCGATCGAACGTCCCCACGCACACGCCTAGCCGCTTTGCCGCCTGACTCCGCGTGATATCACCCGCCTCGTAGGTATCGCGCACCAGCCCGAATTGCGGAGGACAGGGCTTGCGGGGCCGACCAAAGCGCACGCCGCGCGCTCGCGCCGCCGCAATGCCCTCGGCTTGGCGCCGGTGAATGTTCTCGCGCTCCACCTGCGCCACATAGCTCAGCAGCTGCAAAACAATATCGGCAATCAACGCACTCGTCACGTCCGACCCACCACAGCCTCTGGCGCGCGTGTCGAGCAATGGCATGTCCAGTACCACGATGGCGGCGCCGAGCTCTTTGGTTATGCACCGCCATTCCTCGAGGATTTCGCTGTAGTTACGGCCCAGCCGATCAATGGAAAGTACCACCAGCACATCACCGGAATCCAACGCGCACAGCAGTTCGCGATACCGCGGTCGATCGAAATCCTTGCCGCTCGCATGATCGGCAAAGATATTCGCCGGTTCCACGCCATAGGCGCCCAGCGCATCCAGCTGCCGATTCAGATTTTGATCACGCGAGCTCACCCGCGCATACCCGTACACCGTTGTCATCTCATCCCCGCTCTCTCGTAAACCTCCAAAAAGGAACAGGTTTATTTTGGTAGGTTTTAACTCCCCTATAGCAGGCGGAAGACGCAAGCGCGGGCGGCAAGACGATTGAACCGCCACAAAAAAGGCGGCCCCAAAATGAACTGCCTCCCATTTCTTAGACATGAGAAATGGGAGGCTTTTTATGCGTGTCGACTTGAGGGTGAAGCACGACATCGTGGCCAGGAAGGCGGCGATCGGGCTCTTCGAGCGAGGCCACGGCTACAAGTCGGCGGCGAAGGCGCTGTCGGTCCCGCGCGACACCGTGAGACAATGGCTCTGCGTATACCGGTCGTTCGGAAGCGAGGTGCTGCTATCCATGGACGGCAAGCAGGCCAGGTACACATACGAGCAGAAGGTCGCCGCCGCCTCGGCCGTGGTCGACGGCGGCATGAGCAAGCGGGACGCCATGGAGGCGTTCGGGGTCATGTCCCTGACGCCGCTCAAGAGATGGTGCGCGCTCTACCGCGAGGGCGGCGCGGAGGCCCTGCGCCCGAGGCCCAAGGGCCGGCCGAGCGGTTCCAAGGCGAGGCCGCGCACGCGCGAGCAGGAGCTCGAGGAGCGCTGCCGAAGGCTCGAGACCGAGGTGGCCTACCTAAAAAAATTGCGTGCCCTGGTCGAGAGGGACGGACTCTGACCAGGGCGAAGGTCGAGGCCGTGAGCGCCCTGCGCGAAGAGGGGTACGGGCTGGGGTGCCTGCTGGAGTGCGCCGGCCTGGCGAGGTCGAGCTACTACTACGCGCTGTCGCACCCGAAGGCTCCCACCAGGCCCGAGCTCTGGGAGGCCGCCGCCGAGATATTCTCGCGCGCCGCCAACGGGTGCGGCCACAGGCAGATCGCCATGTGCCTGCGCGCCGAGCGGGGCGTGCGCATAGCCTACAAGACCGTGCTGAAGATGATGCGCGAGATGGGCATCAGCTGCGGGATCCGCCGCGAGACCGACTACCACAGGTACAACTCGTACAGGGGCAAGGTCGGAAAGACCTTCGAGAACGTCATCGGCAGGGACTTCGCCGCCGACGGGCCGTGGGAGAAGATGGGCACCGACGTCACCGAGTTCAAGCAGCCCTGGGGCAAGGCCTACTTCGCGCCGGTCTACGACTTCGGCAGCAAGGAGATCGTCGCCTGGTCCACGTCGCTGCACCCCAACATGGCTCAGCAGCACGAGCTGCTCGACCAGCTCGTGTCCAGGAAGCCCGAGGGCTCCAGGCCGATCCTGCACTCGGACATGGGCTGGCAGTACCAGCAGGCCGGTTGGTGCAGGCGGTTGGAGGAGGCCGGCGTGGTGCAGAGCATGTCCCGGAAGGGCAACTGCATCGACAACGGCGCGACGGAGCAGGTGTTCGGCCACATCAAGGACGAGTTCTTCCGCGGAAGGACGTGGCCGGACTTCGAGTCCTTCAAGGCGGACCTCGACGACTTCGTGGTCCATTGGAACACGAGGAGGCGCCAGGTTAAACTGAAGGGACTGACCCCGGAGGAGTTCCGGAGACAGTCCCTTGCGGCGTAGTTCTTATTTAAGCCGTCCAAGTTTTGGGGTGCAGTTCAAAAGACCGCCCCGTTCTCTATCAATCACCAAATTCCGGCTAATGAATAAGCCTGAAATCCAAGTGCCCGCGCGTGGTGTTGACGCGCGAGACCTCGATGATCACGCGCTGCCCCAGCTCATAGCGAGTCCCCGTGTCGGCGCCCGTGAGCGTGAGCGCGTCCTCATCAAACTCGAACCACTCGTTGCCCAGGCTCTTGATCGAAACCAAACCCTCGACCTGTGTCAGATCCAGACGCACAAAGAGGCCCATGCTGCTGACCCACGAAATCGTTCCGGCGTAGCGCTCACCCAGGCGGTCCTCGTAGTACTGGGCAATCTTGATCTTTTGCGTCGCATGGCTGGCGGCGTCGGCGGCGCGCTCGGCATCGCTGCACGCGCGGCAGATTTGCGGCAGGATGCGCGGCAGGGAATCGCGACCCTTACCGATCAGCCGCGGCGTACGCACCAAGGCGTCCTTGCCGCCCAGCCGCTCGTAGGCCAGCTGCAGCTTGAGTACGCGATGCACCACCAGGTCGGGATAGCGGCGAATGGGACTCGTAAAGTGGCAATAGCACGGCGCGGCAAGTGCAAAGTGACCCTCGTTGCGCGGCTTGTACAGTGCGCGCTGCATACTGCGCAGCAGCAACGTGTTGACGAGCGGCGCGTTGGCCGTACCGGCTGCGGCATCAACCGCCGCCTGCAGCTCATCGGGGCTTCCCAGAGCAATGCCGGACGCGCGACGGTCATCGATGATGCCCAGCTGTGCCAGCGCCACGGCGGCACCGTGTAGGCTATCGGGACTGGGATCGTCGTGCACGCGATAGCAGGCCTCGATATCGCGGTCGGCCAGCCACTCCGCCACGCACTCGTTGGCCAGCAGCATGGCTTCCTCAATCAGCGACGTGGCGCACGAGCGCTCACGGGCCACGATCTGCACGGGCACACCGTCCTCATCCAACAGCGCACGGATCTCGGCCGTATCAAAGTCGACCGAACCGCGTGCGCGGCGAATACGACGGCGAAGCTCAGCGAGCTCGTTGGCAGCTACGAGGAAATCCCCCAAGTCGACGTTATAGCCGCGAGCGGTTTCCTCACACGCAAGCCCGCGCTCGAGCGCTTCCTCGCGCGAGGCTTCGACCGCGGCAACATCCTCGGCGGCACCCTCCAGCACCGAATACTCCACCGCACCGGCACGTACCATCAGCGCCTCGGCGCCGTCATAGTCCATGCGCACGCGCGAGCGAATCACGCTGGGATAGGGATCGTAATGGCGCACGCGACCCTGCGCGTCGAGCTCAATGTCGACGGTAAACGCCAGGCGGTCCTCGTCGGGACGCAGCGAGCACAAATCGTTCGACAGGCGCTCGGGCAACATGGGCAGCACGCGATCGGCAAGATACACCGACGTCGTGCGATGGCGGGCTTCCAGATCGATATGTCCGTCCCAGGCAACATAGTGCGAAACGTCGGCAATATGGACACCCAGCTTGTAGCCACCCTCGGGCGTACGCTCCAGCGAGATGGCGTCGTCAAAGTCGCGCGCGTCGACCGGGTCAATCGTAATGACAAAGCGGTCGCGCAGGTCTCGGCGGAGCGGGTCCTTGAGTGCCGAGGCCACATCGAGCGAAAGTGCCTCGGCCTCGGTTAGCGCGGCCTCGGGATACGTATCGGTATAGCCATAGCGCGCCATCACATACTGAACGCCCAAATCGGGCGCATCGTCGCCGCCAATACGGCGCTCGATCGTCACGGTGCCCGATTCCAGGCGCGTCGGATATGTCAGAATGCGTGCGACGACCGCATCACCCGGATGAACGCCCAAGCGCTCCGCCGAAGTGTCCTCCGGCAGAATAAAGAAATCGGCCTTAAGGCGAGAATCAAGCGGCTCGATCACCCCGAGCGGGCCGGCGGTCTGGTACGCGCCCACCACACTAATGGCTGCACGCTCGACGACGCCCTCGATTACGGCGCGTCGCTCGCCATGCGGGCTGTTCTTAATGCTCACGGCAACGGTATCGCCGTCCATAATCTCGCGCTTGCCGCGGCCCATGACCTTGTAGTCGCCGTTTTCGGTTACAACGTAGGCGCTATGCTCATGGAGCTGTACGCGTCCGGTCAGACTCGGGCGACGCTCGCTGCGCACCGGCCCGCGCTTATTGCGAGCTCCACGCTTATGCTTGTTATTGCGCCCCATGGCGCCTCCTTACTATCGATGGCCGTTTACACCCCAAGAGTCTACCCAAATGATCCCTAGGGGACAAAAAACGGGCCGCCCCCAAAAGAGACGACCCGTTGAAGGAACGAATTCCAAGCACACCTACACGCGCAGATAGCGGCGCATGGCGATGGCGGAACCAAAGAGACCGATAATGACACCGACCAGAATCAGCGCGGCGTAGGTCACCAGGTAGTACTGCATCGGCAGCGCAAACGACATCCAGCCGATGCTCTCCTGCAGACGCGGAACCATCAGGTTGCGCAGCAGCTCCAGCACGCCGATGGAAAGCAGCGAACCCAAAATGGCCTGCAGCACGCCCTCGGTAATGAACGGCCCGCGAATGAAGCCGTTGCTTGCGCCCACCAGACGCATGATCGCGATCTCACGACGACGCGCCGTAATGGACAGGCGGATCGTGTTGTTAATGAAAATGAACGCGATAAAGGTCAGCAGACCGACGAGCACCACAGCGGCGATACGGATGTAGTTCGTCACCTGGAACAGGCGGCTCACTTCCTCCTGGCCGTACAGAACGCTCGCGTTAACGTCGCCGTCGTCCGCGATCTTCTGAAAATCGGCGTTCTTCTTGAGCTTCTGGGCCGTGCTCTCGACCATGGACGGATCGTCCATCTCGATGGCAAACGAAGCCGGCAGCGGGTTCTGACCGTCGAGCGCGCTCATGGTGGCGTCGGCGTTACCCGACATCTTGCTCGTGTACTCGGCCAGCGCGTCGTCCTTGTCCTTGTACGTCACGGACTTGACGTTGCTCCACGTCTTGAGCTCGGCCTCAAAGGCCTGAACATCTGCCTGGTCGGCGTCATCGCTAATAAAGGCGTTGATGACGACCTGATCCTCGACGGTGCCGATCACGGAGTTCAGCATCGCGGAACCCATAATGAACAGGCCGATGATAAACAGCGAAAGGAAAATCGTGATGACGGCGCCGAGCGAGGTGGTCCAGTTACGGAAGAAGTGGCTGATTGCCTCTTTGAGCGAGTAACCCACGTTAGTTGGTGCCATAGTTGCCGTAACCTCCCCTCTCCTGGTCGCGGATTACGTGGCCGCCCTCGAGGGCGATCACGCGACGGTGCATGCTATCGACCATCTCGCGGTCGTGCGTAGCGACAATCACGGTGGTACCGGTGCGGTTAATGCGCTCGAGCAGCTTCATGATGCCCAGCGAAATCGCCGGGTCGAGGTTGCCCGTGGGCTCGTCGCAAATCAGCAGCGGCGGGCGGTTGACCATAGCGCGGGCAACGGCCACGCGCTGTTGCTCGCCACCGGAAAGCTGATCGGGCAACGAGTCCATCTGGTCGGCCAGACCGACCAGACGCAGCACCTCGGGCACCTGGCTGCGAATGACGCCCTTGGGCTTGCCGATGCACTGCAGGGCAAACGCCACGTTTTCGTAGGCGGTCTTTTGCGGCAGGAGCTTAAAGTCCTGGAACACGGCGCCAATCTGACGGCGCAGGAACGGAACCTTGCGGTTCTTGATCTTCATGAGATCCTGGCCAGCGACCAAAATGCGACCGCTTGTGGGCTTGACGTCGCGGTTGAGCGTCGACAGCAGCGTGGTCTTACCCGAGCCGGAGTGACCGACCAAAAAGACGAACTCGCCCGGATAGATCTCGATGTTGATGTCGTCGAGTGCGGGCTTGTTGGGCTGCGCCGGATAGATCTTGGTGACGTGCTCCATAAGGATGACGGGCTCGACACCGGCCTGCTTGGCCATCTTTTTGCGGCTAGCCTGCGGGTCGATGGGCGCAAACACCGACGTGAAGTCGGGGTTGTTGAGCGCATTGTCGAGGCTTGCGACCTCGGCAGCCTGATCGCGCTCGACCACGGGAGCCGCAGGCTGCGTGGGGTCGGGAATGCCGGCAAAAAGACCGGACTGCGCGGGCTGCGGCGCGGGAGCCGCAGGGGCCATGGGATCGGGGATGCCGGCCATGGTAGGCTGCGGCGTGGCTGCGCTCATCTGAGGCTGAGCCACGCGAGCGGTCACCGCCTGAACGGGCTCAAAGCCGGCCGTGCCGGAAAGCGCAACATCGTTGTTGGGGTTGTAGGCAAAGGGATCTGCCGCCGGCTGTGCCTGATCTGCCGGCTGTGCGGGGATCGGGCTAAACAGCTGATCCTCTGAATCCGGAGTGGCGAAACGACTGCCCGCGACGCTCGGCTGCGTCTTGGGGGCTTCATCGCCCGCACCGGAGGTACGGAAGTGGTTACCCACTGGTGCTCCTTATCGTCGTGCGTTTAAACTACATGAGCGCTTTGTATTTTAGCAGGATTGCCTTTGCTGCACATAAGAAGCATGGCGGGCTTTGGGATCTGTCCGGCCGCGCACAGGGTTACCTCCCAAATCGTCCTCGCGCATGGCCGGCATTTGTCCTGCTCCTGCGGAGCTGCGGACAAACGCCGGCCTGCGCTGCGGAAAGATTTGGGAGGTAACCCTGTGCCCGGCCTGCGGCTACTAAGGGGCCGGCGCATCTACGTTGTGATGCTGCGCATACAAAGTTGGGAGGGCCTGAATTGCACTTTGTCGTGCTGGGCCCTTTTCCCAATAGAAGCCTTGCTTGATAAGGCCCCAATATAAGTTGCGGTGAAATAGGGACTGTTTTAGCAGTTAAAAGCCCTAATCAGTCCCTATTTCACCGCAACTTATATTGGGGCTCATTGTTGCGCAACTTGGGGTGGGGTTTTCGCTTTACAGTTGGGCTAGATGGGTAGCTCTAGGCTTGCTGGAGGTTGGTATGGTTTGTCCGTATTGTGGTGCTGAGCTTGCTGATGGTGCACGGTTTTGCGTGGGATGTGGGGCTGCGCTTGACGGGACACAGGATATGCCCGTAGCCAACCCTGCGATTGCGCCGGCACCTGTGAGTTCGCCCGCCCCCAGCAAGAAGCCCAAGAAGAGCGTCGTGATCGCTATCGTCTGCGCGGCGATACTTGTTGTTGGCGGGGGCGGCGGGCTGGCGTATCACCTGTATCAGCAGCATGTTCAGGAGCAGGAGCAGTATGAGTCGGCTCATTCCAAGCATGCGCTCGTGGTGAGTGTAAAGGCTGAAGGGTGGGACACCGATAACGGCGCTTCGCGTGTGCCGGTGCGCGTAAAGGGCAAGACGGTCGATGGGAAGAAGATCGATAAGGTCGAATATGTCGCTTCCGACGGCTCAGGCATCAAGCTTATCCAGGGCAAGTACACGCTCAAGGCGGCCGGCTCCCCTATCGCCGCCGATGGCACTATCTACCAGGTGCCTTGCACAAAGGCCGAGCTCACGCTCGACGACGCTTTTGCCAAGGGCGAGAAGATCGACTTGGCAGAACTCGCCGAGCAGGATTCGGTTTTGGACTTTACGCCCATCGATGCTGTCGACGTGACCGACGACGAGATCAACGACGCCGTGACGCTCGCCATGGCATACAAGGGCAAGGACGCGCCCAACGTCGATGCGCTGCAACACGCCGCAACAAACCGCCGCGACACCGCCGTCGCGGCCAAGAAAGCCGCCGAAGAGGAAGCGGCGCGCCAGGCCGAGGAACAGCGCAAAGCCGCCGCACGCCACATCGAGGCCCAAACCTTCAGTGTCGACCTGCCCGAGTACTGGGACGGCAGGGTCACGGCGAAGGTCGACGGGGATTCGATAGGACTGTACTCGACCGCCTATCCCGACAAATACATCGGCAGTCTTACCGGATACGACCATGAGGTATGGGGTGGCGGCGATATCGGCGGCGGGTGTGTAAAGGACATCAACCTCGGCGGCGGTCGCTATGTAGAAATATGGATTACGCGCTGGTCCTACGACGCCGCGAGGGCTCATCTTTCCAAATACTCATCGAGCTCGAGCGCCTGCTCTGATGATGCCGCCCGCGAGACTCTCGATTTACAGTCCTTGGGAGCCGTCTCATTCGATACCATCGTCTCCGAAATGAAAGCGACAAACGCACAGGAATCCAAAACGCTCTTCAAGGCAGACGACATCTTTGCCGGCACCCTCGCCCCGACTGTAAAACCTCTCTAGCTTCTTCCCTGCTTTCCCCTAAACAAAAAGCCGGGGTGCCTCCCCACATGGAAGGCACCCCGGCTTATTTATTATCCAATGCGGGAACGGCTCTCAAATTAAGGCCAACCCAAAATGCCTTAGGCCAAGAACTCCTTGGTGGTCGCCACGATGTTGGCGGCGTCCAGGCCGTACTTGTGCAGGAGCTCGGCACCCGGGCCGGACTCGCCGAAGGTATCGTTGACGCCAATCTTCTTGAGCGGCGTCGGGCACTGCTCGCACAGGACGTCGGCGACGGCGCTGCCCAGGCCACCGATCACGGAGTGCTCCTCGACGGTCACGACGTGGCCGGTCTTGGTGGCGCTCTTGACGATCAGGTCGGCGTCGATGGGCTTGATGGTGTGCATGTTGATGACCTCGGCATCGATGCCCTCGGCAGCAAGCTGCTCAGCGGCCTCGAGCGCCTCGCCGACCATCAGGCCGCAGGCGATGATGGTGACGTCGGCGCCCTCGCGCATGACGATGCCCTTGCCTACCTCGAACTTGTAGGTCTCGGGGTCGTTGATAGCCGGCGAGGCCAGACGGGCAAAGCGCATGTACACGGGGCCGTCGCACTCGTAGGCGGCGCGCGTCACGGCGCGGGCCTCGACGTCGTCGGCGGGAACGATCACGGTCATGCCGGGGATGACGCGCATCAGGGCGATATCCTCGCAGCACTGGTGCGTGGCGCCGTCCTCGCCCACCGAGATACCGGCGTGCGTGGCACCGATCTTAACGTTAAGGTGCGGATAGCCGATGGAGTTGCGGACCTGTTCAAAGGCGCGGCCAGCAGCGAACATGGCAAAGCTGCTCGCGAAGGCAACGCGGCCGGTGGTCGCGATACCGGCGGCAACACCCATCAGGTTGCTCTCGGCGATGCCCACATCGAAGAAGCGGTCGGGGCAGGCCGCCTTGAACTTGCCGGTCTGCGTGGCGGCGGCCAGGTCGGCGTCGAGGACCACAAAGTCATCGTGCTCGTTGGCGAGCTCGACGAGGGCCTCGCCGTAGCTTACGCGCGTGGCGATTTTCTTGACGTCTGCCATCCTAGAGCTCCTCTCCGGCGGCCGTGAGCTCTGCCATGGCCTGCTCAAACTGTTCATCGTTGGGGGCCTTACCGTGCCAGCCCACCTGGTTCTCCATAAAGGAGACGCCCTTGCCCTTCATGGTCTCGGCGATAATGGCGGTCGGCTGACCCTTGGTGGCGCGAGCCTCGGCAAAGGCGGCGCGGATCTGATCGAAATCGTTGCCGTCGGCGAGCTCCACCACATGGAACTTAAAGGCGCGGAACTTGTCGGCGAGCGGCATGGGGTCGTTGACCTCCTCGACGGGGCCGTCAATCTGCAGGCCGTTGTGGTCGACGATCACGCAGAGGTTATCGAGCTGCTGGTTGCCGGCAAACATGGCGGCCTCCCAGACCTGGCCCTCCTCGCTCTCGCCGTCGCCCAGCAGGGCGTAGGTGCGATAGTCGTCGCCCCAGTGCTTGGCGGCAACGGCCATGCCCACGGCGGCGGAGATGCCCTGGCCGAGCGAACCGGTGGACATATCGACGCCCGGGGTGTCGTTCATGTTGGGGTGACCCTGCAGGTGGCTGCCGATGTGGCGCAGCGTCTCGAGATCCTCCTTGGGGAAGAATCCGCGCTCGGCGAGCACGGCGTACAGACCAGGTGCGCAGTGGCCCTTGGAAAGCACGAAGCGATCGCGGTCGGCCTTGCGGGGGTCGGCCGGGTCGACGTTCATTTCCTCAAAGTACAGATAGGTCATGATGTCGGCAGCGCCGAGCGAACCGCCCGGATGGCCGGACTTGGCAGCGTGCACGCCGGTGACGATGCCCTTCCTTACCTCGTTGGCAACCTTTTTGAGCTCTTCGTCGCTCATTGTGCCTTCCTTTCATCCTCTTTAGACAAGATGCGCACGGCACAGTAGGTCATCCCAACCCAGCCGCGATGCACGTACGTCATTCATTATGCTGGAAACTGATGGCTTTACCAGACTTTTTATCATTATTTGAGCAATTGAGCAGGCAGAACCGCTGATGAAACGGTTTATCAATGTGAACGTCTTTTGGATGGAACGCAGTCGGCCCTACGCGTTAATGTCCTTGAAGCCCTCACCGAAGGTCTCCGTGACATCGGCCACCGTCACGATAGCATGCGGGTCGCGCTCGCGCACGATCGTCTTGAGCGTGTTGAGCTCGCGACGGCTCACGATTACCATGATCACCGGCTTCTCGGCGCCCGAGTACATGCCGGTCGCCTTAAACTTGGTGCAGCCGCGACCCAGGCCATACATGATGTCGGCCGCGATATCAGGAAACTTGTCCGAGATGATGAGCACCATACGGCGCCTGTTGCCACCGTCGACCACGGCATCAATCACGTAGCCGCTAATGACCATCGAAAGGCCCGCATACAGCGCGTTTTCGACCGAAAAGACCGGGGCCGACAGCGCGCACACGGCAACATCGATCGCCATGACGGTCGAGCCAACCGGCAGCGATGTGTTGCGCGAGATAATCTGACCGATGGTGTCTGAGCCACCAGTGTTGGCACCGGCGCGCAGCACCATGCCGTAGCCGATGCCCGTGATGATGCCGCCCCACATAGCGGGCAGCATCAGGTCGGCATGTGCCAGCGGCGCCACAAACGGAGCGAACAGGTCGGTGAAGAAGCCCAGCAGCACAAAGCCCGTCGCCGTCTGGACCACGTAGAACATGCCACCCTCGCGCATAACAACCAGCAGCAGCAAGGCATTCATCACGATGGTCTGGATACCGACGGGAAGCGATATGCCATGCGAGGCGCCGACCGCCTGGATAATCGTGGCGAGACCCGTAACGCCGCCGGCAGCAAGACCGTTGGGGATCAAAAACAGGTCCGTCGCGATAGCGGCCAGAGCGCAGCCCAGCATAATCTTGGGCAGATCGTGAAAGAAGTTCAGCGAAAGAATGCGCTTGATGTCCAGACGATATGCCATGCTGCCTCCCTCAAAAAAGCGCACCCAAACGAGTGCGCTTTGAACTTCTTGTTGTATTCGATTCTACCGATTCACCGAGCAAATACCACCCCTGCGAAGTGTTTGCATCGACCCAAAGCCAACCATGTGCCTAGGCGTCCGAGCCTTCCGCATCGGCGTTGCCGGTTGCCCAGCGATGGTAGCCGATCACAAACGGATCCAGGTCGCCATCGTCAAGAACGGCCTCGACGTTGCTGGTCTCCACGCCCGTACGCAGGTCCTTGACCATCTGATACGGGTAGAGCACGTAGCTGCGAATCTGGTTACCAAAACCGATCGTGGTCTTGGGTCCACGAATCTCGTCGAGCGCCTCGGCGCGCTTCTCGAGTTCGATCTCGTACAGACGGGCCTTGAGAATCTGCATGCACGCGGCCTTGTTCTGAATCTGGCTGCGCTCGTTTTGGCAAGTGACAACGATGCCGCTGGGAAAATGCGTAACGCGTACGGCGGAGTCGGTGGTGTTGACGCCCTGGCCGCCCGGGCCGCTCGCGTGATACACGTCCACGCGGATATCGTCGGGACTGATCTCGATGTCGATATCGTCAGGCAGCACGGGGATGACCTCGACGCCGGCAAACGTGGTCTGGCGGCGCTTCTTGTCGTCGGTGGGGCTAATGCGCACCAGACGGTGGACGCCGGCCTCGGCGCGCAGCATGCCAAACGCGTCCTTTCCCTCGACGGTAAAGGTCGCACGGTCGATGCCGATGACCTCAGCCGCGGGGCAGTCGTTAATGGTGACCTTCCAGCCGCGATGCTGGCAGTACTTCATGTACATCTTAAAGAGCATGAAGGTCCAGTCCTGCGCCTCCAGGCCGCCCTGTCCGGGCTTGATGGTCACAATCGCGTCGCCGTGATCGAACTCACCGGTAAACCAGCTCGAAAGCTCGAGCTCGTCGATAGCGCGGGCCAGGCGTTCTGCCGTCGTGGCAGCCTCCTCGCGCAATGCGGCGGCATCGGGGTCGTCGCCCATCTCCTCGGCAAGCTCCAGCGCCGCACGGGCGTCAGATAGCTCGCCGCGCGCGGTATCCACGGCAGCGATATCTTCCTTGGCGCGAGCGATCTCCTCCATGGTGGCGCGAGCGGCGTCGGCGTCATCCCAAAAGCCAGGGGCCACGCTTTTGGCCTCGAGCTCGGTCACACGCGTGCGCTTCTCGTCCAAATGAAGATACGACTCGACCTCGCCGAGCCGGTCCGCAAACGCGTCCAGCTCGGCGGGCGTTACCTCTAAAGCCTCGGCCATTAACGATTCCTGCCGTGGCAGTACTTGAACTTCTTGCCGCTGCCGCAGGGGCAAAGGTCATTGCGACCAACGTTGACGTACGGATCGTCGCTCTCGTCCTTGCGGTAGGTGGTCACCTTGCCACCGTTGTTGACAGCAGCCGGGCCTCCCTGGACGGCCGTACGGGCCTGCACCTGTGCCTGCTTGCGCAGCACCGAGTTGCCGTTGTCGCCATCGACATCGGCGGGGCCGGAGAAGTGCGCGCCCTCGAGCGCGGGGTCCTCCTTGTGCTCCACGGCGTGCGGGGCGGCCTTGATCTCGATGCGCAGGACGGTGCGCAGGTAATCCTCGTACATAGTGTCGACGAGCATCTGGAAGGCACCATAAGCCTCGGTCTTGTACTCGACCAGCGGGTCGCGCTGGCCAAAGCCGCGCAGGCCGATACCGGTCTTGAGGTAGTCCATCTCCTGCAGGTAGTTCATCCAACGCGTATCGATGACGCGCAGCATGACCTGGGTGTTGAGCTCGCGCATGAGATCCTCACCCAGGCGCTCGGCCTTCATGTTGTAGCACTTCTCAACGTAGGCCAGGACATCGGCAGCCAGGGCCTCAAAGTCCTCGTCGGGGAACTTGGGCGTATCGATATGGCCGGTCAACTCCACGACCCACTTGCGCAGGCCCTCGAGATCGCGCTCGCCATCGTGGCTGTCCTTGGTGCAGAACTCCTGCACGCAGCGGTACACGGTGTCGTGCATGACCTCGGTGATGTGGTCGGTCAGGTCCTTGCCATCCAGAATCTTGTTACGCTCGGCGTAGATGACCTGGCGCTGCTTGTTCATGACGTCATCGTACTCAAGGACGCTCTTACGCATGGAGAAGTTGATGCTCTCGACCTTGTGCTGGGCGCTCTCGACGGCCTTGGAGATGATCTTGTGCTGGATGGGCATGTCGTCGCCCATGTCGGCGGTGACCATCATCTTGGAGACGCGGTCCATCTTGTCGCCGCCGAACAGGCGCATGAGGTCGTCCTCGAGCGACAGGTAGAACTGAGTCTCGCCCGGGTCGCCCTGACGGCCGGAACGGCCGCGCAGCTGGTTGTCGATACGACGGGATTCATGGCGCTCGGTACCGATGACGGTCAGGCCGCCTGCGGCAAGCACGCGCTCGCGCTCGGCCTTGCAGGTCTCCTTGGCCTCGGCGTTAAACTGCTCGAGCTGCTCGGGCGTCACGTCCTCCATGGTCAGGCCCGCGTACTCCAGGCGCTCGCGCACCAGCTCGTCGGGGTTGCCGCCCAGCAGGATGTCGGTACCACGACCGGCCATGTTAGTAGCGATGGTCACGGCGCCGTAGCGTCCGGCCTGGGCAACGATATGAGCCTCGCGCTCGTGATGCTTAGCGTTGAGGACCTCGTGCGCGATGCCGCGCTTGGTAAGGGCGGCCGACAGCTTCTCGGAGCTTTCGATGGAGACGGTGCCCACCAGGACCGGCTGACCCTTGGCGTGACGTCGCTCGACGTCGTCGGCAACGGCGTTGTACTTGGCCTGGACGGTGCGGTACACCAAGTCCTCGTGATCAACACGCTGAACGGGCCTGTTGGAGGGGATGACCTCGACGGGCAGCTTGTAGATCTCGCGGAACTCGGCATCCTCGGTGAGTGCCGTACCGGTCATACCGGAGAGCTTGTCATACAGACGGAAGTAGTTCTGCAAGGTGATGGTGGCCAGCGTCTGGTTCTCCTCGCGCACGAGCACGCCCTCTTTGGCCTCGATGGCCTGGTGCAAGCCCTCGGAATAGCGGCGGCCTTCCATGATGCGACCGGTGAACTCGTCGACGATCTTGACCTCGCCGTTGGTGACCACGTACTGCTTATCGCGGTGGAACATGTATTGGGCCTTCAGCGCCTGCTGCAGGTGGTTGACCAGCTGGCCCGAAAGGTCGGCGTAGATGTCCTCGATGCCCAGACGGCGCTCGATCTTCTTAAGGCCGCGCTCGGTGGCGGCGATGGTGTGCTTGGCCTCATCCATGACGTAGTCGCCCGTGGGCTCCACGTCCTCGGTGGCGGTGAGCATGTCGTGCGACACGTCCTCGCCGCGCTCCAGACCGCGCACGGCGCGCGCAAAATCCTTATAGGTGCTAGCCGACTTGGTACCGGCGCCCGAGATGATGAGCGGCGTTCTAGCCTCATCGATCAGGATGGAGTCGACCTCGTCGACGATGGCGTAGTTGTGACCGCGCTGAACACGCTGCTCGGGGCGGGTGACCATGTTGTCGCGCAGATAATCGAAGCCAAACTCGGAGTTGGTGCCATAGGTGACATCGGCCTGGTAGGCCGGGCGCTTAAGCTCGAGCGGCATGTTGTTCTGCAGCAGACCGACGGTCATACCCAAATACTTATAGATACGACCCATCCACTCGGAGTCACGCTTGGCCAGGTAGTCGTTGACGGTAACGACGTGCACGCCCTTGCCGGAGATGGCATTGAGGTAGCCGGCCAGCGTAGAAACGAGTGTCTTGCCCTCGCCGGTCTTCATCTCGGCAATATGACCCTCATGAAGCGCCATGGCGCCAATGAGCTGTACGTCAAAGTGACGCATGCCCGTGATGCGCTTTGAAGCCTCGCGCACGGTGGCAAAAGCCTCGGGGAGCATATCGTCGAGTGACTCGCCGTTGGCGTATCGCTTGCGGAACTTATCGGTCTGGGCGCGGAGCTCCTCCTCGGTCATCTTCTCAAACTGGGGCTCAAGACCGTTGATCTTGTCGACAATCTTGTAGTAGCGCTTCAGGTCCTTATCGGATCCAAAGGACAGCAGCTTTGACATGAATCCCATGTGGTTTTCCTTTTTGGCCATCGCCCACGCCGTGCAGCTGCGGGCGAGTTAAACACAGATGATTGTACTTTAGCCAAACAAGGCGCGGCCTATACGGTCGACCTCGACCGCCACGTAATAACTACGACCAACCTGCCAAAAAGGGACTGGTTTAATTTGACAGCTTTTATCTGGGAAAACGCTGTCTCTCTGCCATTTGGCGCAAACCAATCCGTCCCCTTCGTACCAATCTGGTGCCATGGAGACAGGTTCGTTTGCACCAATAAAGGAAAAGGGCCGCGCACCCAAATGGATACGCGGCCCTTTAGCCATGAATGCGAGTGTTTGCTCAGCGAGCTATTTACTCAGCAGCCTCGGTGGTCTCAGCCTCGGCAGCGGCCTCCTCGACGGGAGCCTCTGCGGGAGCCTCGGCGGCCTGCTTAGCAGCCTCCTCGGCGAACTTAGCGGCACGCTTAGCCTTCTCGGCAGCCTTAGCCTCAGCGGCGGCCTTGCGAGCGGCCTCGGCCTCAGCAGCCTTGGCGGCCTTGGCAGCCTTGGCCTCCTCAGCCTTCTTGAGCTGGGCGGCAGCGGCGCCACCGAACTTGTCGGCGAAGCGCTGGACGCGTCCACCGGTGTCGACGAACTTCTGCTGGCCGGTGTAGAACGGGTGGCACTCGTTGCAAAGCTCGACCTTCATCTCGGACACGGTAGCGTGCGTCTTGAAGGTGTTGCCGCAGGAGCACGTCACCGTGCACTCGACATACTGGGGATGGATACCCTGCTTCATGGTAGGACTCCTTATTAGTCAGGCGCTGGTTACCGATCAGCGCATAAGGCGTCTTGGTTTCCGACCAAGACAACAAACTCGGCTATGGTACCACGGCGCCGCGTGTCCCACAAAAGGTTCACGGTCTTTTCGGAACGACACGAATCTGACCCATCGAAACACATCTCCACCGTTCCTTCAACTGGGAAAATGCCGTCCCCGGGGCCTGAGAAGGGCCCCGGGGACGTTCGACTGACTGCGGGAACGGCCTTTCCGCTCAATGTGTTCGGCTGAGATCGGAAATCAACCAAACTGAACTAGGTTCAGTTGACATGGTTAAAAACGAGGGGCGACGCTTTTGCGTCACCCCTCGTCCCGGCCGGTTGCTTTAGTTGTACACACGGTAGTTACACTTGAACTGGGTTATGTGTCCATAGTTGGAGCGGTACCAACCCGACGTATAGCTGATTGCCTCTGCGCCTAGATAGTCGTAGCCCTTGTTGTAGCGAAGCTGACGGTAGGTCGTGTCGTACTCTGCTACGTAAAACGTGTCTCCAGAGAAGGCTTTGTACCGGTCCTTAACCGTCGAAGCCATGTACGCGGGTTCGACATCGCCTTTCTCCCCGTTGAGCGCATAGACGGGTGCCGCGATTCCGCATAAAGCCGTTGCCACGAGGATGGCGTAGACAGCCATGCGCGACGCATTGGACTTCAGCTGTTCAAATAGTTTCATGTCATTCACCTCGCTCGTATGTATCGAGGTATTCCTGCTTGAGCGTCTGCGAGGACGACTTGATCTTTTCCACGAGCGTGCCGGCCTCGATGAAGTAGAACGAGTCGGTGAGGTCTGCCAGGTCGTCGAGTAGATGGCTTGAAATGAGCACGCTGCGTCCCCGCGCCACTTCGCTGCGCATCGCGTCGCAGGAGGTTTTCCGTTTTCCCGGATCGAGGCCGTTCAGCGGTTCATCGAGGATGAGGTAAGGGCAATCGGTCGCTATCGCCATGGCAAGCTTTACCTGCTGCTTCATTCCTGTCGAGAGTTTACGGGCCGGCTTGTCGAGATATGGGGAGATTCCGAGGGAGTTGCAGAGCGAGTCGATGTCGGCGGCTGATTTCCACGCCTCCCTAACGAAAGAGAGGTGCTCGAGGGCCGATAGCGTGGGGTAGAGATCCGCGCTGCCCGAAGAGCTCAGGTAGACGAGTTCTGCGAATTCGGCTGATCGACGTTGGCAGATTCCGTCTGCCGCCAGGCTTCCCGAGCGGATGCGGGTGGGAAATTGGCCCGACAGCGCTTCAAGAAGGGTGGTTTTCCCCGAGCCGTTGGGAGCAACGAGGCCCGCCGCCGTTCCCGGGCTCAGGAAAAGCGACCCGATTGAAAGTATCGTCGTGCTTCCGTATCCCACGCTCGCGTCTAGAAGCTCGAGCCCATGGTGCTTTTTCGCGGGTCCAGGCTGTTTGGGGGAACGTGCCGCAACGGCGCCGACCGTAAAAAAGACCGCGACGTATGCCAGGGCCACGGCAAGCATCGATGCGCTGCCTGAACCGGAGCCAATGAATTCTGTCGGGAAGCATCCCACGTAGCCCGTTGCCTCGATAGGCGAGAATACGGGCAGTGGCAGGAGCCCGAGCACGGCATTATGCCCTAGTGCCGAATCGGACAGTAACGGGAATGCCGGGGCCGCGACAAGCAGCGCGGAGGTAAGGGGGCCCGCGAGGACGCGCCTCGTTGCGGTCGATAGGACGGCGGAGCAAACGGATATCAAGGTTCCGCCCGCAAGCAGCGCGAGAAGCAGGGCTGTGAAGACGTTTCCCGCGGTCGTGGTGGTAAGCGCGCCGTCATGGAAGAAGGCGATCGGGTACCCAGTTTGCCCGAAGCCGTTTAGGGCCAAGGCGTAAATGCCCCCGGGTGCGAGGCCGGCGAGGAGCATCGCGGTCCCCGCGACGATTATCGAAAACACGATCTGAATAAGGCGCCGGAATTTGGGCACGGGCGCCTTTGCCGCCAGGGTCCCGGGCCTTGTGGCGCCGAGCACGAGTATCGACGAGAGAAGGAAGGGGATGAAGGGAAGGAAAGACGGCGCCTGGGCAATGGCGTAAGGCAGGAAGGAAAGGAATGGCAGGTCGTTTGCGGAGGCTGGGATATCCGTGATGCCGGAGCCGCTCAGAGCGCGGCAATACGCGAGGTCTGCGTCATTGGTCTCTCGGTCTCCCACGATGGATCCGGATTGGAAGCCTTCGTCCATGAGCGCGTAGTAGCTCTCGGCAGAGTCGAGAAAGGCGGCGTCGGTTTGAGCGGCGAGGGCGGCGTTCGCGTATCTTGCAAGCTCCGCGTCATTTTGCTGCTCTGGAGATAGGTCTGTGCCGCTGGCCTGGGGCGCGCGCGTATTGAATGCGTCGACGAAGCCCTGCATGCCCTGTTTCATAAAGAAGGGCCCGTAGATGGGTGAATTGAACGCAATGGGGATGGAGAAGGCTGCAGCGAGAACGAGCGTACAAATCCATACGGCCTTGTCTCTTAGGATTAGTTTGAGAAGAAGTCGACAGTACATTTAGAAGCACCTACGTTCCTCAAAGAATTGTTAGATTAAAAGTAACAGACCGGATGAAGATACGTGCGACGGGGGCGAGGCGAATGGCTGAGCGGTATCGATATGCGGGTTCAACGGTATCACATTGGCCACATAGATTTTTAACTTGCATTTCAACCCGCCCTTTTCGTAGAGTCGCCGATACGTGCTTAGCGCACCCTCGGCGCGTCCGGCAGGCTTTGCGAAATGGGATCCAGGAGACTTCGGCGCAGCATCATCTTGCGGAATGCTTCTAATGAGCCTCCCATCCTTCAAAAACAGAATCTCATCGCACAGCCTATCGACCGAATCCAAGATGTGGGATGACATGATGATGCACGTGCCAGAATCGGCCAGCTTCCTGAGAATCTCGGAATGCAAGTCCACCCTGCTGGGGTCGAGCGCGTTCATGGGCTCATCTAATAGAAGGCACCGCGCGCCCGTCGCATACGCAATCGCCAGGGTAAGCTGCTGCTTCATGCCCTGGCTCAGAGTGCGGATCCTCATCTTCGCGAACTCGCCTATCTGCGTTTGTTCCACTATCTCTTCGATATCGCGAGCATGCGGCCACATATCGCAAACCATCTTGAGGTGATCTTCCGCACGCAATCCGGGATACAGCAGCGTCCCCTCACCAGGTGCATAGAAGATCATAGAACGGACCTCTCTCGCACCCGTACCCTGCACCTCATCCAGAACGATGCTCCCGTCCACGCGAGGACCCGGCAAACCTGCCATCGCACGCAGCAACGTCGTCTTTCCATGCCCGTTCGGAGCGACGAGACCGTAGACCGTACCCGGGGCAAACTCAGCGTTCACCGAATCTACGAGCACCTTCTTTCCATAAGAGATCGTCAGCGTTTGAAGGTCAATCATCGAGATCATCCCCTTTCGACCTTTGGAACACTCAGGCGCACCATCAACGGAGATACGGCGCCCAAGACCACCAGCAGAGCGCCCGATGCGCCGACGACCTCTCCAAAAGGCATCGCGTTCGTCCCTCGCCCAAGGAACCCAATCGTCCCCACCTGGGAAGCGGGATCAAACGAGGCGAATGGAGCCAGCAGCGCGACGCCCATGCCCACGCTTTCAACATGAGCGCTCAACGAACCCAACACCAAGAGAACCGCGCAAACCATTCCGGTGACAACGGGGTTGCGGCTAATCGCTGCTGTCAACGCAGCGACGACGGAAATCACGCCGTATGCCATGACCAGCAACGGAATACTGCACAACACCGCCTCCCCCACCATGGACGTTGTCGAAGCTCCCGCCCGAATGAGAGCGACGGGATACTCCGATCCACCCGCACCGTTCTTAATCACGGACACAACGACAGCGGGAACCATCGACACCAAAAGCAGCACCAAGCCAAGCAGGAGAGCCAGCGCAACAGCCGTCAGAAAACGCACATGCGCTGTTGCGGGGATCTGGAGAACCAGAAGGGAACGACACTGCAGGTGGGTGCACGCGAGCGATGTGACAACCACGGGCAACAGCAAAAATAAGGAGGGAAGCGCTGCCTGGAGATACGAAAGGAGGATTAATGGGGGCATCTTCGTACTTAACTCGTAAACCTTGGGGTCCGGCAAGCTCGCGATCGACTCAAGCAGAAGGGCGCGCGCCTCCGCACGAGAAGGAGTCTCCGGCTCGATTCCGATCGATTGCAGGAGAGTCGCATCTGCCGCGCCCAGCTCACCTCGAGCGCGCTCGTACGTCGCAAGGCTTCGAAACCCCTCCGCAGGCATAGGCGCGTACACGAAACCCGAAAGAGCATCCCGCATGTCTTCCAGGGCCGCTTTGCCCTCGACGTCCATATTCGCAGCGTTCTGCTCTAGATACCGATCTATTGAACGGAGCTCCCCATCCCTATACCGAACAGCGGAAACGTTATCAGCGTCAGGAAACATCTCGACCAGAGCCGGGGCCAGCATCGTCGTCGACATTGCAATCGCGCATACGGCGAGGGTAGGAGAACGCAGGAGCAGTTTCCCCATCGTTCTTACGTATGCAACGGCGGAGGCACAAGCGCTCGAACGAGTTGCCGTTCTCGATGCAGTGAAGGAACCTCTCTCAAGACAAATCGGGGATATCGGGCACGCGCAGCCGCTCTTTCCAGCAACGCAAAGCAGGCTAATTGCCAGCACCTCGATCCCGATTGCGCATACGAGGGCAATCGCGCCACGCTCGAAGCAAAGTCCAGGCAGATTCACTATCTGCGTTGTCGGGTACGGGCTATAGGCGCCGACGGTCAACTCAGTGTTCGCATACGTAAGGGGATTCAACAGGGCGAACTCACGTAAAGCGATGGATCTTCCGTAATACCCGGGAACCATCGTCACCCCCATCAGGGCACATACGAACACGATTCCAAGCGTAGGGTTATTGGCAATCTTCACGGCAAGGTGAACGACAAGCGAGATGAACGCTGCCACCAAGAATTGCAAGATGGCCGTCTGCGCGAACACCAGCCAAGCCGGTTTGATAACCGGAGTCGCATATTGAATGTAGCCTATCGGATAGAACGGCGAGCCCGGGCCATTCTTCACAAGCGCGGCGATTATCCCTGGAAGATTGATGGCGAGGACGGCAAGCATTGCAAAAACACTCGCCCATACGCTCGATGCAACAAGTCTACCCAGCTCGCCCATCGGTGCCTGGATGATGAGCTTTTCACGTTTGTTAAGACGCGCGGCAAGGAACGAGACGGCAACGGCCGTTGCGACCCATAGCAAGTACTCCTTCGATCCGTCATAATAGGTGTACTCTCCATCCGATATCTGCAGAAACGGAAGTAGGGGAGAGAGCGGTGCCAAGATAAGACGTCCCGCGGCAAGAGGGTACAGAAGCGCGGGCATGCTTGATGAAGAGGTATAGACACCGTCCTCCCCCGCATTCACAAGCGCATCCGCATAGGATGCTGACAATTCCTGCTCAACACGGGTTATTCCCGACTCGAGGTATTCGACCCGTCCGTCGATGCCAGCCGCGCTCCTGAAGACGGGCAGAGCACAAAGAACCATCAACGCAACAACGACAACACAGAGCGACCTGGAGGAGAGAAGCGACCTAAAGATCGCCTTCGAGATTTTGAGCATATTCATCGCCAACCTTAACCTCATCCAGTCGGAACAGAGGGGCCGAACAAAATGCTCGGCCCTTATTACTTGCCGGCAAAGTCAATTTAACATAAACTGTTAAAAAGTAACCTGAGTTTTTTAAATTCTTCGGAGGTTATTATGAGTTCCGACAATCGCACTCCCCGGCTTCATTCCTTCCGCATCGCATGTGCGATAGCCTCTGCGACCCTTTGCGCCACCGCCATCGCACAAGTGGCGTTCTCCTTAAAGCCAGCAATCGAAGTGCTCGACAACCCTGTAATTGCAGACTCCCCCGCGTATCCAGCCCTTGCGATCTCGACATTGGTCCCTGCCGTCATCGGTATCGCTACGACCATCCTCAGCGCCGTTCTCGTGTGGACGATCAAGAGCGGAGACCCCTTCAAGAAAGGGTCTGCGACATGCTTGAAGGTGCTCGGCATTCTCTTCGTTGTTCAAGCTGCCACCAGCCTCTACGCCGGCTCACTCAAAACCTCCGTTTCGATGTTTGGCGGCGAGGGGGCCGTCGGCGCCCAAGAGATCGCTTCATCATTCGATTGGACCTCTCTGGTTCTCGGCATCGTCCTGTTCATGCTTTCCCAGCTCTTCTTGTACGCCCGAGAGCTGTACCTCGACTCCGACGAGATTGCGTAAGGAAACGCCATGCCCGTAATTGTTCGCCTCGACAAGATCATGGCCGAGCGAAAGATTTCCTCGAACGAACTTGCCGAAAGGATTGGAACCACGCCCGTGAACCTGTCCCGTATTAAAAAAGGGCATATTCGCGGCATTCGCTTCAACACACTCGAGCAGCTATGCCTCGCCCTTCGTTGCCAACCCGGAGACCTTCTCGAAGTCATGAGCGAAGAGGATGCCCGAAAGGAGTTCGGACTCGATTGGTCCGCCGAGGATTAGAGGGCGGTCGTACTCGCCCTGCACACGGGGATGCGAATCGGCGAGGTCTGCGGCCTTCGGTGGTGCGATGTGGATTTCGAGACGGGCCTGATCTCGATCAGACACTCGGTGGCGTACGCGAAGGGAATGGGTTCGTTCATCAAGGACACCAAGACCCATGACGCCAGGGGTATCCCCATCGACCCGGTCGGCCTACTCCCCTTCCTGAAGGAGACCCACGAGATCGACTGCGGAAAGCTGCGCTTGCGCGGCCTTACCGGGGCGGTCGAGATCGGGGACTGCTACATCCTGTCGGAGCCGGGCGCGACCTTCGCGACGACAAGCTATATCCGCAGGGCGTTCAAGACGTTCTCGGAGACCAACGGCCTCATGGGCACCAACGACGAGCTGATCACGTTCCACGGCCTTCGCCACACGTTCGCAACGCAGTGGATCCGCCAAGGCGGCGATATCAAGGCGCTCCAATCGATCCTCGGCCACAAGGACGCCATGGCGACGCTCAACGTCTACGCCGACATCGAGCCCATCTCCAAAATCCATAACATGCTGCGCGCCACGCCGTGCCTTTGGCGCGGGCACCTCGGGCCGAGGGTCGATCCGGGTCCCATGTTCCAACAGAGGATCCAGGAGTCCATCGAGACGCTCCAGGCGTTCGGCTACGGCATCACCGAGCCGGACGACCGAAATATCGCCATACGCGACGTGAAGACGAACAGTTGGCTCTAGCTCACCGAGTACGCGGCAGTGCTGGGCCCATCCCAACTGAGGTCACGGTATCCCCTACCGAAGGGCGGGGATGCCCTCCGCTTCCAGTTCGGAATCAGCCGTCGGAGGCGTTCGGCTGACTGCGGGAACGGCCTGTCCGCTCAATGTGTTCGGCTGAGATCGGAAATCAACCCAACACGAGCCGGACACGCGCCAGACGGCTCTTCCCCGTGCGGCCTTCCCCCTTACGCTCATGTTGCAGGCATGTAACGCCGCAGCGAGCGCGCCTTTTTTGCGCCAGACAGGTACAATGATGAACACTGTACCGTAGCGGAGCGCCCCGCGCGCGCCGCAATCACGCGAAAGGGTTTCCCATGGCCGAGATCTCGTCCTCCCGTATCGTCATCACCGTCCTTGGCAAGAACCGCCCCGGCATCGTCGCCGGCGTCACCCGTGTCCTAGGCGAGGCCAACGTCGACATCCGCGACATCACGCAGTCCATTATCGAGGACATCTTCACCATGACCATGCTGGCCGATACCGCCGAGTCCAAGCTCGACTTCGCCGAGCTGCAGAAGGCGCTGGCCGAGGCCGGCGAGCTTTCGGGCGTCAACGTGTCCATCCAGCGCGAGGACGTCTTTAACTTTATGTACCGCCTGTAGCGAGCAAGCCGCTGGGGATAGCCTGACGCGCGCATGCCCATGCAAATCACCCCGATGCGGCCCGGAGAGGAGCGCGCATGGCCTACGACGCCAAGAAAATCTATTACCGCTTCGATGACCACTTGAGCCGCCTGGTTCTGGATTACGAAGCAAGCCGCCAGATTTCGCCTGAGAGCGAAAGCCTCTACCACGGCCTGCCGACCGACCCTTATGACGAGGGCCTGTTTGTTGAGCACAATGTCAAGCGCGGCCTGCGCAATGCCGACGGCTCGGGCGTGGTCGCGGGCCTCACTCGCATCTCGGATGTGCACGGCTACAACAAGGTCGACGGAAAGGTCGTGCCCGATCAGGGCAAGCTCACGCTTCGCGGCTACAGCATCGAGGATCTGGTCAACAATGCCCAGGCCGAGAATCGCTACGGCTACGAGGAAGTCGCCTATCTGCTTATCACGGGTTCGCTGCCCAACAAGGAAGAGCTCGACGGCTTTTGCGAGCGCCTGGGCGCCTTTAGACATCTGAGCGACGAGTACGTCAAAGAGTTCCCTATGACCACGGTGTCGTCGAGCATCATGAACGTGCTCCAGCGCGCCGTGCTGCTGCTCTACGCCTTCGATGCCGAACCAGACGTGATCACGCCCGAGCACGAAATCGACGTCGCCATTTCCATGCTCGCACGTCTCCCGCGCATCGCCGCCTTCGCCCACATGGCCTCGATTGCCAAGCTTCGCGGCTCCGAGGTTCACGTGCCGCACCCCACGCCCGGCCTCTCCACCGCCGAGACCATTCTGCAGGTCCTGCGCGGCGGCATGGCGTTCACCCGCGACGAAGCCATGCTGCTCGATGTGATGCTCATGCTGCATGCCGAGCACGGCGGCGGCAACAACTCCACGTTTGCCTGCCGCGTGCTGTCCTCCTCGGCCACCGACCCGTATTCCGCCTACGCCGCGGCCATCGGCTCGCTCAAGGGCCCGCGCCACGGCGGCGCCAACGCCAAGGTCGTGTCCATGCACGAGGACATCCGTGCGCATGTCTCCAATTGGGAGGACGAGGACGAGGTCGCAGCCTACCTGGGCAAGATCCTCGACAAGCAGGCCTTCGACGGCACGGGCCTCATCTACGGTATGGGCCACGCCGTCTACACGCTGAGCGACCCGCGCGCCGAGGTGTGCCGCCGTTACGCGCGCACGCTTGCCGCCAAGAAGGACCTAGGCGAGGAGTTCGCGCTCATCGAGCGCATCGAGCGTCTGGCCCCGCAGGTGATGCGCGATCACGGCATGACCAAGCCCATCTGCGCCAACATCGACCTGTACACGGGCTTTATCTACAAGATGCTCGGCGTGCCCGAGACGCTCTTTACGCCGCTGTTCGCCGTCGCCCGCATGGCCGGCTGGTCGGCGCACCGCATGGAAGAGCTCTTCTGCGCGCATCGCATCATCCGCCCGGCATACCGTCCGGTGATCGATCCGCTGGAGTACAAGCCGCTCGCCGATCGCTAAGACACGGACCGTTATAGAACCCGAACGTGGCCAGGGCATCACCGCCCTCGGCCACGCTTTTTATGCCAGCAGAAAGGGCTGCATCAAATGATTGTATTTTCCGATATGGACGGAACGCTGCTGACGAGCGATAAGCAGATGAGCGATGCCACCTGGGCGATGCTCGACGAGCTTGCGCGCCGCGGTATTGAGTTTGTGCCCTGCACGGGGCGTCCGCTGTCGGGCATCTTTGAGCCCATCCTCGCCCACCCCGCCGTACACTACGCGGTCTGCGCCAACGGTGCCAGCGTCTGGCAGCTCGACGACGATGTGCCCACCGACGCCTCGCGCGCCACGCGCATTTTGAGCCGACCGCTCGACCGCGCCATCGCCCACCGCGTCCATCGCATCACCGCCGGCCATGACGTCACCTTCGATATCTTCGCGGACGGGCAGTGCTTCCTCCCCCGCTCGCTCTACACGCGCCTGGACGAATTCTGCGGCGGCGACCCCCACATCGCGACTTCGCTCAAGCGTACGCGAACACCGATCGACATGGATATCGACAGCAAGATCGACGAGGTCGAGACGCTCGAACGCATCGCCATGTACTGGCACGACCCAGCCGATCGCGACGCCATCGCGACGGAGCTCGAAACGCTCGGAGGCATTGAGGTCACGCGTTCGTACGCCATGAATATCGAGGTCATGGGCGAGGGCGCCACCAAGGGAACGGCCCTCACGTGGCTATGCGAGCACCTGGGCGAGCGTCTCGCCGACGCCTGGGCGTTCGGCGACAACATCAACGACATCCCCATGCTGCAGGCAGCGGGCCACGGCATGGCCATGATCAACGCCGAGCCCGAGGACCGCGAGGCCGCCGACGCCATCACCGAATACGATAACGACCACGACGGCGTCGCCCGCACCATCATGGCAACCCTCGCCTAGTCATCGGCTAGTCATTGGGGACGTTCTTAAACGACTAGTCGTTGGGGACACTCTTCGCGAAAAAGTTGCAAGGACTGTCCCCCACTGCCGGCGGAAAAGGAACGTCCCCAACTGCCGGATCAGGCGAGGCTCTCCAAAACGTGGCGGAGCTCCTGCTGGACGGCGTGGTCGCGGTTGCGCCCCACCACGCGATCGGCAACGGCCTTGAGCGCGGGGCGTGCATTTTCCATCGCACAACCCGTGCCGACAAAGCGAATGATCTCGTAGTCGTTCATCGAGTCGCCAAACGCCATAACCTCATCGCGCCCAATGCCATAATGCTCCGCGAGCTGTGCGATACCCGAAGCCTTCGACACGCCGGGCTGCATGGCGTCGATCCACGCGTTGCCCGAAGGCGCAAAAGTAAAGAGCTGACCGAGTTCGCGCTGTAGCACGTACGCACTGTCCATAACGGCACCGTCGTCGCAGAAGATACTCGCTTTGATGATATTTACGCTGGGATCGGGCAGCTCCCAAATGCGCTCGGCATTGGGAAGGTCCTTATCGACCTCGCGCACGAACTTGCACTCGTCATCGAGCAAAAAGGACTTGGTTCGGTCGAAGAGCGCAAGATGCAGATTGGGAAACGTCGCGACGGCCTGGGCGAGCTTTCGAATCGCCAGGTGCGAATATACCTCGCGGTCTACCATTTTGCCGTCGGCGTAGACCTGGGCACCGTTAGCTGCGACAAAGTCCATCTTGTCGCGAACGGGCGCAAAGAACTCGCACAGGCGATCGTAGCGGCGGCCTGACGATGCGGCAAAATGCACGCCATGCTCGCGTAGCGCCAGAATCAGTTCGTAGGTCTCGGGAGGCACCTGGCCGTTTTTGTCAAGCAACGTGCCGTCCATATCGGATGCAATCAGTTTAAACATAGAAAAGCTCCCTTCGGGCTTGATGGAATCGGACGTATATCCGATTCCAACGTACCCAAAGGGAGCTCAGATAAGACTCCGCGGGCGCAAACGTTACAAGGACCTAGCAAATAGCTCACACATGCCAGAGGCCTCATGGTCGCGGCGTCAGGCGACACGTCAAAGAGTGTCCCCGACGACTAATCGTTGAAGAACATCCCCGATAACTAGTCGGCGTAGGTGAAGGTGGTGACGTCGAACATGCCCTCGGGGCGGATGCGGAGCGTCGGAATCACCGGCAGGGGCAGGAAGATGATGCCCATGATGGGGTCGAGCGGCGGCTCGATGCCCATGGCACGCGCCTTGACCATAAAGTCGTCGTGCTGCGCGGCGACATCTTCGGCCGTGCCCTCGCTCATCAGGCCACCGAGCGCCAGCGGAATGCGCGCCACGACCTCGCCGTTGCGCACCAGCACGTGACCGCCCTGGCCCACGGCCTCAACGGCGGCCATCATATCGGCGGCGTTGTCGCCCACGACGCACACGTTGTGCGAGTCGTGTCCGATCGTCGAGGCGATGGCACCACCCGTGATGGTAAAGCCGCGCACCCAGCCGCGGCCGATATGCTTGCCAACGAGTCCCAGGCCAGCGGGGCCGTCACCGTCGGCGCCCTCGGCCTGCAGCGACACGCCGCGGCCGTGGCGCTCGATCAGCATAATGCGGCGCAGGCCCTCGGTGTTCTCGGGGCGAACCATGCCCGTGATGGCCTTGCCCGGCACCACGTCAATCACAGCCTCGCCCGGCTTAAAGGCATAGTCGAATACGTCGAGCGAAAGCTTCGGCAGCTTAACGGAAGCACGCAGTTCATCGGCAAGCGCTGCGACCTCGGCGGTCTCGGGCGCAACCTCGCCCACAAAAGTGCCGTCCTGTGCCACGAGCGCACCGGCGGCATACACGCGATGCGGAGCTGTTGCAAACGTCAGGTCGTTGAGTACCAGCAGGTCGGCACGCTTGCCCGGGGCGATGGCGCCACGCAGCTCGTGCGGGTCGCGGCAACCGTGGTCCAGGCCAAACGCCTCAGCTGTGGACAGGGACGCCATAGAGATGGCAACCACGGGGTCAATACCGGCCTCGATAGCCACACGGCAGGCATTGTCGATCATGCCGGTCGAAAGCGCATCGGAAGGAGCGCGGTCATCGGTCGCAAAACAGCAGCGGCGGGCACGGGCGGGGTTCTCCAGCAGCATCGGAGACAGGTTAGCCAGGTCATGGCTGCACGTGCCTTCGCGCAGCATCACATACATGCCGCGAGATAGCTTGTCGAGCGCCTCCTCGGGAATCGTCGACTCGTGGTCGGCGATAATGCCCGCTGCGGCATAGGCGTTGAGGTCCTTGCCGGCAACAAGTGGCGCATGGCCGTCGACTTGCTTGGACGGCGTCTGGTTGGCGGCGTCGATGCGAGCACAGGTCTCGGGGTCGGCCATAAAGACACCCGGCAGGTTCATCATTTCGCCCAGACCAAAGACATCGCCCGGATGCTCGGCGAAAAACGCCTGCATATCGGCAGCGGTGATGACGGCACCGGCCTGCTCGTCGGGCAGCGCGGGCACGCACGAGGGCATCATGTACTTGATGGAAATAGGAGCACGACGACCGTCCTCGATCATAAAGCGCAGGCCGTCCAGACCGGAAACGTTGGCGATCTCGTGGCTGTCGGCAATGGCAGTGGTGGTACCGCGCGTCGCCGCCATGCGCGCATACTCGGCGGGACGGATGTTCGAGGACTCGATATGCAGATGTCCGTCGATAAAGCCGGGGGCGATATAGCGACCCTGGCAGTCAATGACCTCGGTCGCTTCGTAGGTGCCGGCGGCATCGTCGCGACCGTCGTAGAGCACGCCGACGATTACGCCATCCTTGACGGCAACGCTACCGGGCGCCACGCGCTGGCCATATACGTCGACAATCTGCGCATTGGTAAACAGCGTATCGACGGGCACGCGGCCCTCGGCTGCATCAATCACAGACCTCATGACCTCAACGGACATACATACTCCTTTAACCGTAGAAAACGCTGCGGGGCGGACAAACCTTCACCGCAGCAAGCCAATAGCAATTGTATGCCCAAACGATAGGTCAGCAATACGCCTCTCCGCTTAACGGCACCGCCAAATGATCCCTTGGGGACGGAGGAAAAAAGTTGCGGTGGAATAGTTCCTACCTGGGCGCCCGTATGGCATTTTTAGGAACTATTTCACCGTAACTCAAAGGGCCGCAGCCGGAATCGTTCCGGCTGCGGCCCTATTGCACATGTTAGGTTGGCCTACTTGCTAGACCAACTTGAAGCCCTTGCGCTTGCCTACGGAGAGGGTGTCGCCCAGCTTGAGGGCGCTCGGGTCGATGTTGTAGCTCTTGGGAGCCACGGCCTTGCCGTTGATCTTGACGCCGCCGCCGTCGATATCGCGACGGGCCTGGCCGGCGCTCGCCGAAAGGCCCAGGTCCTTAAGCAGGCCTGCGAGGTAAATCTGGCCCTCGTCGTTGACGGTCAGCTCAACGTGCTTCTCGGGGAAGTCGGCAAGCTGGCCCTCCTTGAACACGCGGTCGAACTCGGCCTGAGCCTCGTCACCGGCACCGGCGCCGTGATAGGTGTCGCACAGGTCGCGGCCCAGCGCGCGCTTGAGCTCATAGGGGTCGGCGGAACCGTCGGCCAGGGCGGCGTCGATCTTGTCGACCTCGGCCGGGGTGAGCGAGCTGGCCAGACGATAGTACTTGCCGATCATCTCGTCGGGGATGGACATGGTCTTGCCGAACATATCCTTGGGAGCATCGGTCAGGCCGATGTAGTTGCCGTAGGACTTGGACATCTTGCGCACGCCATCGGTGCCCTCGAGCAGCGGCATGGTAAGCGCGATCTGCGGCTCCATGCCCATCTTCTCCATGAGCTCACGGCCGGCGAGCAGGTTGAAGAGCTGATCGGTGCCGCCCATCTCCACGTCAGCCTTGATCTGCACGGAGTCGTAAGCCTGCATCACGGGATACAGGAACTCATGCAGGGCGATCGGCGTCTGAGACTGGTAGCGCTTGGTAAAGTCGTCGCGCTCGAGAATACGGGCGACGGTGAACTTGGAGCATACCTGCAGCAGACCGGCCAGATCCATCGACAAGATCCAGTCGCCGTTGTGCACGATGGTGGTCTTCTCGGGATCCAGGATCTTCATGGCCTGGCTCACGTAGGTCTCGGCATTGGCCTCGATCTGCTCCTGCGAAAGCTGCGGGCGGGTGGAGTTCTTGCCCGAAGGATCGCCGATCAGTGCGGTGCCGTTACCGATGATGAGGGTGACGTTGTGGCCCAGGTCCTGGAACTGACGCATCTTGCGCAGCGGCACGGCGTGGCCCAGGTGCAGGTCGGGGCTGGTGGGATCGACGCCGAGCTTGATGTTGAGGGGCTCGCCCTTCTCAAGCTTCTTGCGAAGGTCGGCCTCGGGAACGATCTGCGCGGCGCCCGAGGTGATGATACGCATTTGCTCGTCAACAGACAGCATTGGGTATCCTCCTTTTGCTATAGCACCCTCGCCGAAAACGGCGGTGCTGGAAGTCCATAAACTCTCTTATGATAACAAACTGACGCGACGCGGCACCTACGACAGGAAAATCCTCGTCCTGCCGCATGCGTCGATGGCAACTGGCAGACGCGTACCGTCACGCTCGACCAGATAGCGCACCTGCCGACGACGCAAGCAGTCGCGGCAACGGGCCTGCCCCGTCGCATCGGTGGCGCAGACGCCCTCGGCGGTCAGCAGGCAGTGCTCGCACACCATGAGCTCGGGACAGTCGGCGTCGACCGGACCCAAGACGCCGGGTTCAGCAGCCAGCTCGGCAATTCGCTCCCTATCATTGCCGAGCAATTCGGCAGGCAAGTATACCCACCCCGCGCCAAGCCCGCGCAGCCAGGCAAGCGTGGCCCGATTGGCACAGAACACCGGCGCCGCCACGTCAAACGCCGTGCCCAGCTCACGGGCCATCGCCACCTGTCCCAGATTGCGGCAGACGACGCGCCCAGCACGTTGCATAAGCGCTCGGGTCCGCTCGGCGTCGCCTGCGCGGCACACTTCGTCGAGCACCACCGTCGCATCGGACAGATCCCGCTCATCGCGCGGATCCACATCCATCAGCTCCCAGGCAAAGACCATACGAGCAAAAGCCTCATGCTTTGCCGGCTCCGCCGGTCCCGCCAACTCCGTCGGTACATCGCCATCTGCCAGAACGCCCTCAAACGGCAGCACCTCAACGGACTGCTCAGCAGGCGCGACCGCATCTGCCTCGACCCGCATGCGCTCCAACACCGTTGCCGTCTGCCCCAGCACGCCGGCACTGCGAATCAGATAGACCTCGCAGCCCGCGCCCACCTTGCGTTTGCAATGCACGACGATGCGCTCTCCCGCAGCGGCATCCACGGGGCAAGGCACCTGTGGCCAGCGCTTGGGCACATCGGGACGCGCGTCGGCACCCGGGTAAAATCGGATCTCGAGCGTATCGCCCGCCGCCACGGCGGCATCAAGCTCAACCGTCACCTCTTCGTGACCCACCGCCACCAAGTGGCCCACGCGCACGCCCTGGTTAATCGCACGCTCAAAGCTCATGAGCTCAGCACCCGATCGCCCCCGCAGATACGCATCGGTAAACCCACGGTTGAATGACCTGCCCAGCTCGTGCTCGAGCGCCGACACGGCAGCGGCATCCCACGCGCCATCGCGCAGCATATCGAGTGCACGACGCCACACCCGTACCACGTTGAACACGTAGTCGGGGTTTTTCATGCGCCCCTCGATCTTGAGCGACGCCACCCCGGCCCCAACAAGCTCGGGCAGGTGCGCAATGCCCAGATAGTCGCGCGGGCACAGCAGACGATCGCCCTCCACGGAAACGACGCTCTCCCCCGTCTCGTCCACCAGGTCGTACGCCAAGCGACACGGCTGCGTACAGTCGCCGCGCATCGCCGATCGTCCACGCCGCAGGGCCGAAAACTCGCAGGCGCCCGAATATCCAATGCAAATCGCACCGTGGCAGAACACCTCGATAGGCACGCCGGTAGCACACAGGGCGGCAATCTCGTCGACTGCCAGCTCGCGGGCAGTCGTCACGCGCTCGACGCCCAGTTCGTCGGCAGCCAGGCGCACGGCGCCTTCGCTATGTACGCCCGCCTGCGTGGACAGGTGAATCTCGACCCCGGGAATCGCCGCGCGCAACGCGCAGGCCAGACCGGCATCTGCCACGATCAAGGCATCGGCACCCAACTCATGCGCGTGCGCCCCCAGCGCCACCGCGTCGGCCAACTCGTCATCGAACACAAACACGTTGAGCGTCACGTATACACGCACGCCGTGCGCATGCGCCACGACGCAGCCGCGCAAAAACTCGTCGTCGGTAAAGCCGTGTGCGCTCACGCGGGCGTTAAACCCGCCCAGGCCAGCATAGACGGCATCGGCGCCCGCCGCGATGGCAGCGAGCATCTGATCGAGCCCGCCCGCAGGCGCCAACAGCTCGGGCAGCGCCGCCTCGGCAGCCCCCGGCTCGTTATCGCATTGTCCACTCGGCCCCATCGTCCGAATCGCCATCGGAAACTCCTTACCAACAAGGTATGCATTCACTCTGAAAAATGCCGTCATCCAGCATACACGAGGCCTCGCGCGCCTCGTTTGGTTTATCGTGTAATAACTTATGTCCATCCTGCCCCAGCGGCGCACCCGCCGCCCGGCACGACATACCTGGAGGTCAATATATGGGTCCTCGCCAACGACAGGGACGCAGTCGTTCCAAGACGCATGCCCTGCCCATGATCCTGCTCTCGTTCTTGGGCTTTTTGCTCATCGCGGGCGTAGCGTTTGGCATCGGCATGATCGGCAACGTCAACCGCTGGCTGTCCGATCTGCCTGACTATACCGACGCCAACGCCTATCTGGTGAGTGAACCCACCGAAATCGTCGATTGCAACGGCAACAAGATCGCAAGCTTCTACACGCAAAACCGCAAGTCCGTCACCAAGGACCAGGTCTCTCCGTACGTGCTGCAGGGCACCGTCGACGTCGAGGACGAACGCTTCTACGAGCACGGCGGTATCGACCTGTGGGGTATCGCGCGTGCTGCCGTGGCAACCGTCTCCGGTGGCCACGAGGGCGCATCGACCATCACCCAGCAGCTGGTACGCAACACCATCCTGCAGGAGGAGCAGTTCGATTCGACCATCGAGCGTAAGGTGCGCGAGGCCTACATCGCTATCAAGATGGAGGAGATGTACTCCAAGGACGAGATCCTTATGATGTACCTCAACACCATCTATTACGGCCACGGTGCCTACGGCATCGAGGCCGCAGCCGAGACCTATCTGTCCAAGAGCGCCGCCGACCTCACCCTGAGCGAGGCCGCGCTGCTCATCGGCCTTCCCAACTCGCCTTCGCAGTACGACCCCACGGTCAATCCCGATCTGGCACTCTCTCGCCGCAACAAGGTTCTCGACAACATGCTGCGCCTGGGCCACATCACCCAGGAGGAGCACGACGCCGCGCAGGCAGAGCCTATCACCCTCAACGTAACCGAGATTTCGGGCAGCGGCGTCGACGTGTATTCGCAGCCTTACTTTGTCGCCTATGTTAAGCAGCTGCTGGAGCAGGAGTTCTCCACCGACGTGCTGTTTAAGGGCGGCCTAACCGTCAAGACCACCATCGACCCCACGATGCAGCAGACTGCCGAGGAGGCCGTGCGTGCCCAGCTCGACACGCTTTCGCTCGACGGCCTGGACATGGGCATGGTCGTCGTCGACCCCAAGACCGGCTACATCAAGTGCATGGTGGGCGGCTACGACTATAACGCCGACGAGAACCACGTGAACCACGCCACGGCCAAGCGTCCCGTGGGTTCCACGTTTAAGGCCTTTACGCTGGCCACTGCCATCCAAAACGGCATGAACCCCAACGTCACCCTCAACTGCAACTCGCCGCTCAAGGCCAAGGGCACCACGACCGAGGTGCAGAACTACGCCAACCAAAGCTACGGTACCATCACGCTCAAGCAGGCGACGGCGTACTCCTCCAACACCGGCTATATCCAGGTTGCAGAGGCTATCGGCAATAACAAGATCATGTCGCTCGTCAAAAAGCTCGGCATCGATCCTTCTAAGGACAATATCGAGGACGTTCCCGTCATGACGCTCGGTACCGGCTCCATCTCGCCGCTCGAGATGGCCGCGGCCTATGCCACGTTTGCCAACGGCGGTTACTATCGCCAGCCGATCGCCATCACCGAGATTGATTCGCGAACTGGCTCGGTACTGTACCAGCACACCGATAACCCCTCGCAGGTGCTCTCCACCGGCGAGGCCGCGGCAGTGACCGACGTCCTGACCGGCGTCATGCAGGGCAGCGGCACGGGTGCCGCCGGCGCTCTGAGCGTGAACCAGCCCTATGCCGGCAAGACAGGTACCACCGACAACACCACTAACCTGTGGTTCTGCGGCTATACCCCGCAGCTGGCATGCGCCCTGTGGACCGGCTACTCCGCAGGTGAGATTCCCATCCAAAAGTACGGCACGGACCTGCTGGGTGACAGCACCAACCTGCCCGTCTTTAAGAAGTTCATGAACACCGTCCTTGCCGGCACCGACCGCGAGGAGTTCCCGACGGGCACTGCCCCCACGTATAAGAACAACAACGTCTGGAAGTTCTACGGCACCAACAACGCCAAGAAGGCGGAAAGCAGCGATAAGGAGGACGACGAGGAGGAAGAGACCACCACAACGACGACCACTACCACCACGACGACCGAGACCACAGGCGGCGAAACCTCCGGTGGCACCGGTACGACCGGCGGGTCGACCGGCGGGTCGACCGGCGGCGACGGTAGCGGTGGCGAAGGTGGCGGCGAGGGCGGTTCCCCCACTCCAACGCCTACGCCTACGCCCACGCCCGATCCCTCTACGGGTCAGTAGGCACCCAGCCATAGCCAATCAAAGGCGCCCGAGCAGATCGATAGCTGCTCGGGCGCCTTTTTGTCACGAGAAACCTCGCACGCGCCTCAACACGATGCGACAATAAAAAAGGGCGCCGAACATCGTCGACGCCCCATAAAAGTCGCTATATGCGCTCGTACGGCGCTGTCCTCACGCGCCGCCTCGCCTACTTACGAGAGTTGCTCAGCTTGTTGATGAGGGCCTCCAGGCGCTCGCCGTCCTCGGCGGTCTGGGCGATAACCAAGATGGTGTCGTTACCGGCGAGCGAACCGAGCACGTCGGGCAGCTCAGCGGCATCGACCGCAGCGGCGATGCCCGAAGCGGTACCGGGCTGAGCCTTGATCATAACCAGGTTGTCGGTACGTAGAACGCCCGTTACCAGTTCGGAGACCATACGCTGCAGATGCAAGTCCTCGGCCAGAACATAGATGCCCTCGGGAAGCTTGCGCAGCCCCATATCGGCAATGTCGCGCGAAACGGTCGCCTGCGTGCAATCAAACCCCATGGCACGGAGCTCGTCCACCAGTACGCGCTGCGTGCGAACATCCTTGTTGCGCACGATATCTCTGATGGCATCCTGGCGCCCATTGCGTTTTTTAGCCATACTAAACCTCACTCCATAGATGGCGAGACAATCAATCAGTGATTGTATAGTTTAGCGCTATTTAAGGGTATTTGTGAATAAGAACGCATTTCGAAACAATTCCATGCAAGATTGTTTCGAACATAGCCGTCTTAAGCAGTTTTGACGCCCGTCCGGTTAAAAAAAGCGGCCAGGTGCGTATACATCACGCAACGCGCAGGCTTGGCACTGGCAATCGGTCCAAACAACAGTCCGAGCCCACGATGGTTATCCTTGAGTGCCGCGGCCATCTGACGAGTTCGAGATGCCTCGAGCATATCACGCATACGAGCGGAACGCTCAATTGAAGAAACCCCATGCGGGCTCAAGCACAAATTTTCGATGCAGGCGACCAGCCCGGCGAAGTAAAACATATGGCTCGCCACCTTTAGCTGCGCGTCACCGTTCGCCTCTGCAAGCGAATCAATAAGCTCGTCGAGCGCCCGGGCGTCATCGGTAAGCTTGGCAAACAATGTGGGGTCAAAAGCATCTGTAAGCCGTGGCGCCACCGCATGGAAACAGGCATCACCGCACCCGGATATGCATTGCGCCTGCGAAAGAGCGCATGTCATAAACCCAATCGAGCGAAACGCACGGTCGCGCGACAAACATGTCTCGAACAGCGAGCGGCTGTACATCACACCGGGAGTCTGGGCAATCAGGCCGCCGGAAATCATTTGAGACAGACCAGCCGCCAAAGAAGCACGGTCATCGATCGCAAGAGAAGTGGCATCCAGTACGCGCGAATGGCGCTCACGATGAGCATCGTAGCGGTCGAGCGATGCCGTGGGAATCACCATGTCTGCCGCAGCATCGCACGCAACATCGACCATCTTGGAAAGGGACTGTGGGGCAAACCACTCGTCGGCGTTCATGGCAACAATCTGCAATCCGCGCGAGGCGGCAAAACCGGCCTTGAGACATGCTCCGCGCGCCGAATCCTCGACGTCAATCAAATCGATGTGAATATCCCTGCCCGCGGCAACTTCGAGCGAATGGCGCACGCCCGGTGCAACGTCGCGACAAACCACGACAATTTGCAGGTCATAGAGGTCTTGGTTCTGGACGCTCTCGAGTGCGCGCATCGCATAGCTGGGCGAACCCTCAACAATAAGGATCACCGAAAGTCGCGGATGCGAACCACGTCGAACCAAGTTTTCCGTCCTCTCGACAGCGCCAAATCAAACCGTCGTTCATGGTACACCCGAGCTATAAAAGCAACGAGCCGCCTAACATGTTGCACGCCAAGAACAGATGTTGCACACGCGCAGCTCACACATAGTATGTGACAGGTACGGACGCGCCGAGCACTCCCCTAGTCGAGCACGACAAGCTCGGCGGGATCGTAATCCACGCCCATAAACGTAAGGCCACAGGCAGGCGCCGTGGGACCCGCAGCGGTACGGTCGCAGGCATCAATGACCTCGCGCATCCACTGGGGATCGCGACGATGCATGCCGATCTCCACGAGCGTGCCTACAATGGTTCGCACCATCGAATGCAAAAACGCATTGCCCTCGATGGTAAACGTGAGGATATCCTCGCCAAAAGCGACCTCGTGGCCAAACTCGGCACGCATCACGCAACGGTGCGTGGGTTTGCCCACGGCAGACGCCACCTTGCAAAAGCTCTTAAAGTCCTGCTCGCCCAAGAGCGCAGGGCACGCGGCAGACATAGCCTCGACGTCCAAGGGATAGCGATGCCACCACACAGCGCCGCGTGACAGCACGGGCCGCGCATCGCGATCGGCAATGCGGTACGTATACGTACGGGAGCGCGCATCAAAGCGCGCAGAAAAGCCCTTACGAGCCTTGTAGACCTCGTTTATGGCAATATCTTTAGGCAGGAGGGCATCCATAGCCCTCAGCCACCTACGGCGCGTCAGAGCCAGCTCAGCGTCCGTTACGGGCACGCTAATGTACTGGGCCACCGCATGCACGCCGGCATCGGTACGCCCCGCACACGTCAGATCGATCGGGCGGCGCAGCAGCGTCTCGATAGCGCGGCGCAACTCGCCCGCAACGGTCGTCTGACCCGGCTGCTCGGCAAATCCGCTATACGACGAGCCGTCATAGGCAACACGGAATACGAGCGTGGCATCGAGCTCTGGGGTCGAATTGAAATCAGACGGCGCGGTCATGGACGCTCCCAACAAACAATAAACGGTATCGCGACAAAAAAAGAGGGGTACGCGAACGTACCCCTCGAATATAGCCTATGCAGACGGATTGTCTACTCAGCGGTCTCCTCAGCAGGAGCCTCCTCGACGGCCTCGACCTTCTTGGGAGCAGCGGCCTTCTTGGGGGCCGGAGCAGCCTTCTTGGCCTTAGGCGTGCAAGGCTCGGTGACGAGCTCCATGATAACGATAGGAGCGTTGTCGCCCTTACGGTTACCGAGCTTCATGATGCGGGTGTAACCGCCGTTGCGGTCCTGCCACATGCCCTGGGCAGCCTTGTCGAAGATCTCGGCAACGAGCTGCTTATCGCCGAGCTTGGCGATGGCCAGACGACGAGAGTGCAGGTCGCCCTTCTTGGCCCAGGTGATGATCGGATCGACGACCGAACGCAGCGCCTTAGCGCGGGTCTCGGTGGTCTTGATGCGGTCGTTCTCGAAGAGGGCCTTGGCCAGGCTCTTCTTCATGGCCTTGGTGTGGCTCGCATCGGTGCCGAGCTTCAGGCCCTTCTTAACGTTGTGACGCATGGTCTAGTTTCTCCTCAAATATGCGAAGCATTAAGCCTTCAGGCTCAGGCCCATGGACTCAAGCTTGTCCTTCACTTCCTCGATCGACTTAACACCGAAGTTACGGATGTTGAGCAGATCGTTCTCCGAGAACTCAACGAGCTGACGGACCGAGTGAATGCTGGCGCGCTTAAGGCAGTTGTAGGAACGGACGGAAAGGTCCAGATCCTCAATCTGCTTGTCCAGCTCGGCGTTGTCGTTGGTGACCTCGGGAGCGAAGATCGAAGCCTCCTCCTCGACCTCGGGGGTCTCGGCAAGGTTCATAAAGGCAGCCATATGCTGGTTGATGATATTGGCGGCCTGGACCACGGCGTCGCGCGGAGCGATGGAGCCGTTGGTCTCGATCTCGAGGACAAGGCGGTCGTAGTCGGTGTGCTGACCGACACGGCAAGCCTCAACGAGCTTGGCGCAACGGGACACCGGCGAGTACAGCGAGTCGACGTGGATCACACCGATGGGATCGTTGTCGCGCTTGTTAGCCTCGCCAGAGACATAGCCGCGGCCATAGCCGATGCGCATGCTCATAGTGAGATGGCCACCCTCGGTGAGCGTAGCGATGTGCTGCTCGGGGTTGACCAGCTCAAACTCGGACGGAATAAAGAAGTCCGCACCGGTGACCTCGCAGGGGCCGTCAACCGAAATGGTGGCGGTCGCCTCGTCGGTCGTGCCGAGAGCCCTGAAGACAAGACCCTTGACATTCAGGACGATGTCGGTGACATCCTCGACCATGTTAGGGATGGTCATGAACTCGTGCTGCGCGCCATCGATCTGAATAGCCTCGACGGCGGCACCCTCGAGCGAGGACAGAAGAACGCGACGAAGGGAGTTACCCAGCGTATCGCCGTAGCCACGCTCGAGCGGCTCAACGGAGACACGAGCAGACGTCTCGTTAATCTCTTCGACCTGAACCTGAGGCCTAATGAATTCTGACATGTATTACCTCCAGCCTCAGCAGCCCGGATGGACTACTTAGAGTAGAGCTCGACGATGAGCTGCTCGTTGATATCACCGCTGATCTGCTCACGCGTCGGCAGAGCGAGCACGTTACCAGACAGCTTCTCGATATCGACCTCGAGCCAGCCAGGGACCTCGAAACGCTCGGAGGAAATCAGGGCCTCCTTGATGGGGAGGAGGTCACGGAACTTCTCGCCGACAGCGACGACGTCGCCGGCCTTGACGCGGTAGGACGGGATGTCCACGCGCTTGCCGTTCACGGTGAAGTGACCGTGACGGACGGACTGACGAGCCTCTTTGCGGGTGCGGGCGAAGCCAAGACGGAAGACGACGTTGTCGAGGCGAGACTCAAGGATGATCATGAGGTTCTCACCGGTGACGCCGTTCATCTTACGGGCCTTGTTGAAGTAGCCGTGGAACTGCTTCTCCAGAACGCCATAGATGAACTTGACCTTCTGCTTCTCGCGCAGCTGCATGCCGTACTCAGATTCCTTGCGACGGCGCTTGGGCTGACGGATAGATTCCTTCTTGCTGCTGTAACCGAGCTCAGCGGGATCGATCCCGAGCTGACGGCAGCGCTTAAGAACAGGAGTCCTGTCGATTGCCATATTGATACGATCCTTTCAGTTACACGCGGCGACGCTTCTTGGGGCGGCAGCCGTTGTGCGGGATGGGGGTCTTGTCCTGGATGCTCGAGACCTCGAGGCCAGCAGCCTGGAGGGAGCGGATGGCGGTCTCACGACCGGAGCCGGGGCCCTTGACGAAGACGGAAACCTTCTTCATACCGTGCTCCATGGCCTGCTTGGCAGCAGCCTCGGCAGCCATCTGGGCAGCGAACGGCGTGGACTTACGGGAGCCCTTGAAGCCCACCTGGCCAGCCGACTTCCAGGAAATGACGTTGCCCTGGGGATCGGTGATCGAAACGATCGTGTTGTTGAACGTAGAACGAATGTGAGCCTGGCCCACGGAAATGTTCTTACGGTCCGCGCGCTTCAGACGGGCAGCGCGAACGTTCTTCTTAGCAGTAGCCATCTATCTAGCGCTCCTTATTTCTTCTTCTTAGCACCGATCTGACGCTTCGGGCCCTTGCGGGTACGAGCGTTAGTGTGGGTGCGCTGGCCGCGGACCGGGAGGCCCTTGCGGTGACGAAGGCCGCGGTTGCAGCCGATGTCCATAAGGCGCTTGACGTTCTGGTTGCGCTCACGGCGGAGGTCGCCCTCAACCATGATCTGGTTCTTGTCGATATAATCGCGGATGGCGTTAACCTCATCCTCGGTGAGGTCCTTAACGCGCGTATCCACGTTAACGTTGCACTCGACGCAAATCTTCGTCGCAGTGGTGCGGCCGATGCCGTAAATGTAGGTCAGACCGATCTCAACGCGCTTCTCACGCGGGAGGTCGACACCATTAATACGGGCCAACGTAGTCTCCTCTCTTAACCCTGACGCTGCTTATGACGGGGGTTCTCGCAAATGACGAGGACCTTGCCATGGCGCCTAATGATTTTGCACTTATCGCACATCTTCTTGACCGAAGGACGTACCTTCATCGTTCTTCCTTTCGGTAGCGCTCAAACTACTTCCCTACTATCTACTCGCCCAGCCGCAGGCGTTTAAAACTATGGCTGGTCTTCACACACAATCCGACCGTAGGTTGAGCTAAGCCTGCAGTCGGAAAAGGAGTGCGTGTATGCGTGCCGCTATTTATAGCGATAGGTGATGCGGCCGCGGGTCAGGTCGTACGGGGAAAGCTCCACGACAACCCTGTCACCGGGGAGAATACGGATGTAATTCATTCGGATCTTGCCAGAAATGTTGCACAGAACCGAATGACCGTTCTCGAGCTCAACCTTAAACATGGCGTTGGGCAGCGGTTCCTTTACCGTACCCTCGAGCTCAATTGCGTCTTCCTTCTTCACAAGCAATCATCTTTCTCTAGAAAACGACAGCGATTGAGTATTCTACAATACGCGTGCACGTATCGTAATATCTTCGTAATGGCTCCACAACTAAGTGAAACTTGTTACTTTGAAATGTAAATGCCGACGAATTTGAACGCGGCCTCTACATCTCGCCGCCTTGCAAGGAGCACCAAGCGCCTTGCGCATCGGTGGTTAGAATCACCGGGCCGTCATCGGTAATGGCGACGGTGTTCTCGTAGTGCGCGGCGGGCAGGTGATCGTTGGTCGTAACGATCCAACCATCGGAGCCCGTGCTCACATGATTGGATCCCATCGTGACCATCGGCTCGATGGCAATGACCATACCGGCCTGGAGACGAACGCCCCTCCCCTTTTTTCCGTAATTCGGAACATTGGGGTCCTCGTGCATCACATGGCCAATGCCGTGCCCCACATAATCGCGAAGCACGCCATAGCCGTGAGACTCGGCGAGGGACTGGACGGCATAACCAATGTCCCCAATATGGTTACCGGGAACAGCCTGCTCGATTGCAGCCTTAAGGCAATCGAGCGTAACCTCGCACAGGGCCTTGGCCTCGGGCGTGGGGGTACCGACGAAAAACGTCCAAGCGTTATCGCCGACCCAACCGTCGACAACGGCACCCGTATCGATGGAGATGATATCGCCATCGCGCAGGATCATGTCGGGATTGGGAATACCGTGCACCACGGCATCGTTAATCGATGCGCAAATGGTACCGGGGAACCCGCCGTAGCCCTTAAAGGCCGGGGTGCCACCATGCATGCGGATAATCTGCTCCGCAAGCTGATCAAGCTCAAAGGTCGAAACACCAGGGCGAACCATGGCTCCAACGTGGCGGAGCGCCATCTTAGATAGCGCTCCTGCCTTCTTCATCTGCTCGATTTGCGTTGCAGACTTAATCTTGATCATAGACCGAGAGCCTCTTTGACATCCCCGTACACGGTCTCGCGAGCCTGGTCACCGTTGACCGACTTGAGCAGACCCTGGCCACGATAGTAGTCGACGAGCGGGCTCGTGGACTTCTCGTAGACGTCGAGACGGTTCTTGATGGTCTCGGGCTTGTCGTCGTCGCGCTGATACATCTCGCCACCGCACTTGGGGCAGGTAGCATCGGCAGCGGTGCCGGTGTAACCGCAGGCGCGGCAGGTGCGACGCGAAGACAGACGGTCGATAATGACCTCGGGGGCCACGTCGACCAGAAGGGCGCAGTCGATCTCACGACCCATGGCGGAGAGCTCGGAATCGAGCGTCACAGCCTGGGCAGTGTTGCGCGGAAAACCGTCGAGGATGAAGCCCTGCTGGGCGTCATCGGCGGCAAGGCGCTCCTTGACAAGGTCGATTACGAGCTGGTCGGGAACAAGCTCGCCGGCGTCCATGTACTTCTTAGCCTGAATACCAAGCTCGGTGCCACCCTTGACGGCAGCACGCAGCAGGTCGCCCGTGGAAATGTGAGCGACGCCGAACTCGGCGACGAGCTCCTGTGCGACGGTGCCCTTACCGGCACCCGGAGCTCCGAGCAATACGAGGTTCATGAGCAATCCTCCTCTAGCCTATTTAAAGAATCCATCATAATCATACATCTTGATCTGGCCTTCGAGCTTGTCGACCGTGTCGAGCACAACGCCGACCATGATGAGGATGGACGTGCCGCCAAATGCCTGGATCAGCTGGTTACCCGTGAAGGAGAAGATGATCGAAGGCACGATGGCGATGAGCGCCAAGAAGACAGCGCTGGGAAGCGTAATCTTGTTGAGCGCGTTCTTGATGTAGGCCGCGGTAGCCCTACCCGGACGGACGCCCGGAATAAAGCCACCCTGCTTCTTAAGGTTGTCGGCCGTGTCATCGGGGTTGAACACCATAGAGGTGTAGAAGTACGCGAAGAACACGATGAGGACAACGTTAAGCACCCAGTTGAGCCAACCGGTCGAAAGCGCAGAGGCAACTGCCTGAATCCAGCCGATGCCGGGGAAGAACACGGCAATCTGAGCCGGGAAGTACAGCAGCGCCGAAGCGAAGATGATCGGCACGACGCCCGCGGTGTTGACCTTGATGGGCAGGTAGGTGGTCTGGCCACCCATCATGCGACGGCCAACGACGCGCTTGGCGTAGGAGACCGGGATGCGGCGCTGGCCGCGCTCAAGGAAAACAATCAGCGGGATGACCAGCAGGATGATGGCGCAGATGATCACCATGGTGATGATGCCACCGGCGTTACCCTCGGTGCTGGAGAAGATCGCCTGCGGAAGACCGGCCATGATGTTCGCGAAGATGATCAGCGACATGCCATTGCCGATACCGCGCTGGGTGATGAGCTCACCAATCCACATGATCAGCATGGCGCCCGCGGTGAGCGTACCGACGATCATGAGGTCGAAGATGATCTCGGGAGCACCGGCACCGTTGAAGCTAATGCCGAAGCTCTTAAAGAGGAAGAGGTAACCCACGGAGTTGAGGATAGCCAGAGCCAAGGTGAGGTAACGCGAATACTGCGTAATCTTGGTCTGACCGACCTCGCCCTCGCGGGCAAGCTCATGCAGGGAAGGCACGACGGCCTGGAGCATCTGGAGGATAATCGAGCTCGTGATGTACGGCATGATGCCCAAAGAGAACACCGAGACATAGCTCAACGCGCCACCAGAGAAAAGATTCAGGAGGGCCATAGCACCTGCGGCGACCGAGTTGCTCCCGGTCGAGAAAAGGCCCAGCATCCCCTGGAAGGGAATGCCGGGCACAGGAACGTGCGCACCAATGCGGTACACGACGAGCATAGCTATGGTAAAAAGAATCTTTTCGCGCAGTTCTTTGATGCGGAAAGCATTCTTAAGACCATTTAGCACGGCAGCTCGACCTTTCCGCCGGCGGCCTCGATCTTGGCCTGCGCAGAAGCGCTGACCTTGTCGACCTTGACCGTGAACTTCTTGGTGAGCTCACCATTGCCGAGCACCTTGACGGGCTCGAACTCGCTCTTGGTGATGCGAGCGGCCTTAAGAGCGGCACCGTCGATCACAGCGCCGTCCTCGAACTTACGCTCGAGACGCTCGACGTTGACAGCGGTGTACTCGATACGACGGGGGTTGCGGAAGCCCGGAAGCTTGGGCAGGCGCATAGCCAGCGGAGTCTGGCCACCCTCGAAGCCGGCACCCTTGGTGCCGCCAGAGCGGGAACCCTGGCCCTTCTGGCCGCGGCCAGAAGTGGTGCCGTGACCCGAAGAATTGCCACGGCCGACGCGCTTGCGGTTCTTGGTGGAACCGGGCGCGGGAGTAAGATCGTGAAGCTGCATTTGCTACTCCTCTACAATCTCGACAAGGTGCTTGACCTTGAAGATCATGCCGCGGACGGACTCGTTGTCAGCAATCTCGCGAACCTCGCGGATCCTGTGGAGACCGAGGGCACGGACAGTACGGACCTGGTCCTGCTTGCAACCGTTGGTGCTGCGGACCTGCTTGATCTTGATGGTGTCAGCCATGCTTAGTTCTCCTTACCGACGAACATCTCGGAGACCGTCAGGCCACGGCGAGCCGCGACGTCCTCAGGGCTGGAGAGCTCCTTGAGGCCCTCGACGGCAGCCTTGATGATGTTAAGGCCGTTGTCGGTACCGAGGGACTTGGACAGGACGTTCTTGATGCCAGCAAGCTCGAAGAGGGGGCGCACAGCGCCGCCGGCGATAACGCCGGTACCCTCGACAGCGGGCTTGATGATGATGCGGCCGGCACCAAAGTGACCGAGAACCTCGTGCGGGATGGTGCCCTCTTCGGTCACCGGCACGTGGAACATGTTCTTCTTGGCATCGAGAGACGCCTTGGAGATGGCCAGGGGCACCTCAGCGGACTTGCCCATGCCAACGCCAACGTTGCCCTTGCCGTCGCCAACGACGACGAGAGCGACGAGGCTCATGCGACGACCACCCTTGACGGTCTTCGACACGCGGTTGATGTAAACGACGCGCTCCTCGAACTCGGAGGCCTCGCGCTGCTGCTTCTGATTACGAGCCATGTGCTACATACCTCCTAGAACTCGAGACCGGCGGCACGAGCACCGTCGGCGAGGGCCTTGACGCGGCCATGGTAGATACGGCCACCGCGATCGAAGGCGACCTTGGTGATGCCGGCCTCGATGGCGCGCTTGCCAACGAGCTGACCGACCTTCTCCGCAGCCTCCTTGTTCGAGGTGTGGGTGCCCTTGAACTCCGCCTCGAGGGTCGAGGCGGAGACGAGCGTCAGGCTGGAGCCCTTGCTGTCGTCGATGATCTGGGCATAGATGTTGGCGTTAGTACGGGTCACGCGAAGACGCGGACGCTCGGCGGTACCCGAGACCTTGCCGCGAACACGACGCTGACGACGCTTGAGGCCTTCCAGCTTCGCCTTATGCTTGTTCATACGTAAACTCCTAAAAAGGTTGATCTTGCCAGCACCTGACGGGGTGCTGGTCTTATGCGAGTGAGTCGGTTACGACTACTTGGCGGCCTTACCCAGCTTGCGGCGGATGTGCTCGCCAACGTAGTGGATACCCTTGCCCTTGTAAGGCTCGGGAGGACGATGGCCGCGGATCTCAGCGGCGATCTGACCGACCTGCTGCTTGTTGATACCCTTGACGTTCACGTGGGTGTTGTCGGGAACCTCGAAGGTGATGCCCTCGGGAGCCTCGACGATCACGGGGTGCGAGAAGCCCAGGGAGAACTCGAGGTTCTTGCCCTTCTGCTGCACGCGGTAACCGACACCGGCGAGCTCGAGCTTCTTCTCGAAGCCCTCGGAAACGCCAACAACCATGTTGTGGATGAGGGCGCGGGTGAGGCCGTGGCGGGCACGGGTCTCACGCTCGTCATCGGGACGGGAAACGGTGAGGACGTTGTCCTCGACGTTGATAGCGAGCTTCTCAAAGACATCGAGCTCGAGCTGGCCCTTGGGGCCCTTGACGACAACGTTGTTGCCGTTGACTGCCACTTCGACTCCGGCGGGAATCTGGACAGGCTTATTACCGATACGAGACACGGTGATCTCCTTTCCTTCTACCTACCGAGCGAATTACCAGACGTAAGCGATGATCTCGCCGCCGACGTTGTGCTTGCGAGCATCGCGGTCGGTCATGACGCCATGGCTGGTGGAAATAATGGCGGTACCAAGGCCACCGCGGACGCGGGGCATGTCGGCAACGCCGGTGTACTTACGCAGGCCCGGCTTGGAAATGCGGCGGATGCCGTTGATGACCTTAGCCTTCTTGGGACCATACTTAAGCGTGATGTGCAGAGTCTTCTGGGGAACGGTGTCCTCGACATCGTAGCCCTCGATGTAGCCCTCCTCGTGCAGAACACGAGCGATCTCGACGAGCTTCTTGCTGCTCGGCATGGAGACCGTGGCCTTGTTCACAGAGTTAGCGTTACGGATGCGCGTAAGCATATCTGCGATCGGGTCTGTAAGGTTCATACAGATTCTCCTTCGTTCTTGATGAACACGTGCTCTTGGTTCTTCGCCGCCCTTAACGGCAAAGCCTAACTAGCGCGTTTTCCCTGTTCCAAACGGATGCTTGAAACGCTGGTAGTGACTTACCAGCTGGCCTTCTTAACGCCGGGAAGCTCGCCCTTGAGTGCAAGCTCGCGGAAGCAGACACGGCACAGGCCGAACTTGCGGTACACAGAGTGCGGACGGCCGCAGCGCTGGCAGCGCGTGTACTCACGAGTAGAGAACTTCTGCTTGCGATTGCACTTGACGATCATCGATGTCTTAGCCACTTATATCCTCCTCACATAGAGTATTGTTCGCCCCAAGCGCCGCCCCCTTGTGGGAACGGCGCTTATAGGGCAGGTGAACCTATTTCTTGAACGGGAAACCGAAGGCGTCCAGAAGGGCCTTGGCCTCCTCATCGGTGTTGGCGGTGGTCACGAAAGTGATGTCCATACCACGCTGGTGATCGACGGAGTCGAAGTCGATCTCGGGGAAGATGAGCTGCTCGGTGACGCCCATGGAGAAGTTACCACGGCCGTCGAAGCTCTTGGCGGAGATGCCGCGGAAGTCGCGGATACGGGGGATCGCGACGGAGGTCAGACGATCGAAGAACTCCCACATACGGTCGCCACGCAGGGTAACCTTGCAGCCGATCGGCATACCAGCGCGCAGGCGGAAGGTAGCGATGGACTTGCGGGCACGGGTGATCATCGGCTGCTGGCCGGTGATGGCGCGCAGGTCGCGCACGGCACCGTCGATGGCCTTGGAATCGGTAGCGGCCTCGCCGACACCCATGTTCACGACGATCTTCTCAAACTTGGGGATCATCATGACGTTCTCGTACTGGAACTTGTCCTGAAGCTGCTGCTTGACCTCGTTGTTGTACTTGGTCTTCAGACGCGGCACATACTTCTCTTCTGCCATTGTTCACTCCTTCTTGGGGTTTTAAGCACGGGGCGTGGCCACGATGGGTTGTCCTCGTGCCTCCTGGCTGCATCCGCGCCGCTCATGGCATTTCGCGGTTTGGACTCGACGCAGCAGGAGCCGACAAAACAATCGGTACTATACGCGCATTGGGTGCGTATTTCCAGAAAAACCTCGTCTGCCTGCACAACTCCACAACTCCCCCGCACATATTGATCCCTAGGGGACGGAGGAAAACGGATCACTTGGGTCGCCTGACTCCTTGAGTGATCCGTTTTCCTCCGTCCCCAAGGGATCAAAATGGCAGTTGCGGTGAAATAGGGACTGTTTGACGGCTTAACCGGCTTAAACAGTCTGTATTTCACCGCAACTCATATATGGGACGTTATCTTTGGCGAGGCAGGACCAGGTTGAGGACGACGGCGACAAGTGCGGCGACGGCAATGGAGGATCCGCCAAAGACAGTGCCGACCCATGCGGGAAATCCAGCGCCGGCAAGCGCGCCGGCCGTGCGCTCGATGCCCGTGCCAAAGGCGATAGAGAGACCCATGAGCGTGGTATCGCGCTGAGACAGGCCGTGGCGGGCAAACATGACCACGCCGTTCATGCCGATGGTCGCGAACACGCCGATCGTAGCGCCGCCGATTACCGGCTGCGGAATGGACGTGAGCACTGCCGCGCACTTGGGCAGCAGGCCCGCGATGAGTAAGATGGCGGCGGCAAGCGTAAAGACCATGCGGTTGACGACCTTGTTCTCGGCGATAATGCCCACATTCTGGCCAAAGGTTGCCGTGGGGACGCCACCCAAAAAGCCTGACAGCATACCGACCAGGCCGTTGGCGATCAGGCCACCCGAGATCTGGCTATCGGTCGCAGGGGTATCGAGCGCAGCGGACGACACGGCGGCAAACTCGCCCATAACCTGCACGGCGTTGACAATGGCGACGACGCCCACGACGGCACACGCGGCCGGATCGAACACCAGGCGATGGGCGCCCAGAGCCGGCGGGGCGAACCAGCTGGCAGTCGCGATGGCCGAGAAATCGACCATGCCCAACACCGCAGCCAAAACAAAGCCCGCGCAGATACCGGCCAGGATGCTGCCCAGCCTAAGCGCGCCCTTGCCGTAGTTGCCGACCATAAAGGTGACGACAAACGTCACGAGCGCGACGGCCCAGTTGGTGACACTGCCAAAATCGGCAGCGCCCTCCCCGCCCGCCATGGAGGCAACTGCCACTGGGCATAACGACAGGCCAATGACAAAGATGACGGTGCCAAGCACCGGGGCCGGGAACAGAAAGCTCACGCGCCTGAACAGTAGGCCGAAGAGCACGACGAGTGCGCCCCCAATTACCTGGGCGCCCAGCACGGCCTCAAAGCCAAGCTCAAGACCAACTGCCTTGAGCGCCGGCACGAAGGTGAAGCTCGCGCCCATCACGATGGGCAGGCCCGAACCGACGACACCTTTTATGGGGAACTGTTGAAGGAAAATATCGAGCGCCGAGAGGACGAGTGACGCCTGGATGACGGCGGCTTCCTCTTGAGGGGTAAAGCCACAGACCGACGCGATGATGATAGCGGGCGTGACGATACCCGCGAATGCCGCCAGCACATGCTGCAGTGCATGGGGCAATACCTGCACAAACGATACTTTTCCCGTACGCTCGAACAGGGCGTCCTCTGCTGCCGACTCTGCCATTTGCGCCTCCCATACCCTAGGCAGCGGCCCCATGCCGCTCAACGGGCGGACATTATAGGGCATATGGCACAGGTAGCATTTTGACCCGCAATCCTGCATCCCCCGGGGTCAAACAGCAGTTGCGGTGAAATAGTTCCCGACTAACCGCCCGTCAGGCTTATCTAGGAACTATTTCACCGCAACTCATATATGGGGATGCGACTAGCGCTTGCGGGGGACGAGCTTGGTGCGGCGCAGGTGGATCATTTCGGCGGCGATGGAGATGGCGATCTCCTCGGGGTCCTCGGCCTCGATGGCGACACCGATCGGCAGGTGCAGCTCGTCGACCTGCTCCTGCGTAAAGCCCTCCTGCTCCAGGCGGGCGCGCACAAAGGCCGTCTTGCGGCGCGAACCCAGGCAGCCCAGATAGGCGGGCTTGGCGCGCATGGCCTGAATCACCACGTCGATATCGGACTTGTGACCCGCCGTAGCAACCACCACCAAGTCGCGCGGACCGATGGGACACAGCTCGCTCAGGTTCTTGTAATCGACCAGGCGACGATCGTAGACACCGGGCATCCATTCAGGCGTCAACGTGCCGGGGCGGTCATCGCAAGCCACGACGGCAAAGCCCGCCGCCGTGAGCACGCGCGCCGTCGCGGCGCCCACGTGTCCGCAGCCAAAGATGTAGGTCAGGCCCTCGGGGCAGAGCGTCTCGATGTGCGCCGCGGGAATCTCGGAGGCCGCGTTGGTGTAGGTGACCTTACTCCCCTCCTCTACCAGCGAAAGCTCGGGGCAGCCCGCAATGGTGTGGCGCGATTCCTCGCCATGGTACTCGGCCACATCGCCCTCGAGCGCGCTCGCGATAAACGGCTCAAAGTCGATGACGAAGTCGCCGATGCGCCGATAGGCCAAGACGTCGGCAATTTCCCGGAACAACGGTGCCTGGGTTGCATCCAGATGCAGGTAGCACAGGCAGATGGCTCCGCCGCAGATCATGCCGGTATCGGAGTTCTCGCCGCCCATGGTGTAGCGGACCAGACGCGACTGTCCCGCGCTCAGAAGCTCGCGCGCCTCGTCCAGCGCAAAGAGCTCAATCTTGCCGCCACCGATGGTGCCCGTTTGGCTGCCATCGGCAAAGACGGCCATCCAAGCGCCCACGCCGCGCGGCGATGACCCTGCCGTGCCGGCAACTACCACCAACTCGCACGTCTTACCGGCCTTCAGAGCGTCAAGCGCAGCATTCACCACATCGAGCTTTTCCATTGCAATTTCCTATCCCTGGAATACACCGGTGAGCATGGCGAGCGCCTCGAGCACGCCGCCACCGACCGACGTCGCCTTGTCCGAAATGTAGTTGATATAGCTGGCATCGCCGCGCGGATCGACATCGGCGCATTTAAAGCCCTCGATCACCTGAACGCCATCGGCCAAAAGACCGCGCAAGCAGCCGTCAATCTGCGTGACCATGGGAGTATCACCCGCATACCCGATCACGTCTCCGGCGCTCACGATGTCGCCGATTGCGCGGTCGGACCGAAACACGCCGGCGGCGGGACTGTGGATAACGCGCTCCTTGCCATAGCCGGCGATGACACCCGGCACGCCCGTGTTGGGTTGGGGCGAACCTTGGGTAATGACACGGCCGAGGAAATGCCCGCGCATGGTCTCGACCACAGCGTCGCAATCGACCGGCGCGGTAAAGCCCGGCCCCACGGCGATGACGGCAGGCGCCATGTCGCGCGTAGTGCCCAGGTTGCGCTTGGCCAAAATCGCGTCGACCACGGCAGCGGGTTTAAGCTCGCCGAGCATCTTGGCCTGGGGGTCCACCACAACGGCGACGTCTCCAGCCTCGGTAATCGCAAGCGCCTCAGCCGGCGTCTGTGCCAAGCGAGCGCGAATGCCTTCGACCTCGACCTCGCCCAGGCGAATGGCCTCGCAAAAACTGATTGTGCGGCGGATGCACGTGGGAACCGCGATATCGGCCATAACGACCGACACGCCGGAGCGCACCAAGCGAGCGGCGACGCCCGTGGCGATATCGCCGGCGCCGCGAACATAAACGAGCATTCCCGGGGCACCTCCCTGTGCTACGGTTTGAGCAGAGCAAAAGCGGTTCGACCGCTACTCTGATGATTATTTATTATCACAGTATTATACGGCGGTGAACAGATGGAAACGGTTAGCGGCAATCTTGCCTCGGCGCTCAGGATCGAGCCAGGCATTACCGCGATTATCGGCAGCGGCGGCAAGTCGACGCTGCTGAAGACGCTGGGTCTCGAGCTCATGCGCGCCGGCGGCAGGGTGCTTCTTTGTACCACCACGCACATGTTTCCCGTCGCCGGCGTGCCGTGGGACGGGTCGAGCCGTCGCCTGGATGCCGTGCCTTGGAAGCCGGGGACCCCGCATGTTCCCGGCTGCACCTGCGAGGCCTGCGCGGGACTTGTCCGCGGAAGCATCTGCCAAGCTGGTGTCTTGGACCCCGAGACGGGCAAGCTCTCCGCCCCCGCCGAGCCGCTCAACGAGCTGGCGCAGCGCTTTGACTATGTGTTGGCCGAAGCAGATGGCAGCAAGCGACTCCCGCTCAAGGCACATGCCGCCTGGGAGCCGGTAATTCCCGCCGCCACGGCAAACGTTGTCTGGGTCGTCGGCGCCTCGGGGCTGGGCAAGCCCGTCGCCGAGGTTGCCCACCGCCCCGAGCTCTTCTGCGAGCGCTGCGGCTGCGAGCCCACCGACGCTGCCACCCCAGAGCACGTCGCCATGGTGCTCAATGCCGAGCTGCAGATGCTGAACCTCAACAATGCCCGCATCATGCTCAACCAAGTCGACACGCTCAGCGACCCGGCTATGGCAGGCCGCTTTGAGACAGCCCTCGGCCGCCCCATCGTCGCCACCAGTCTCAAATAGCCGGCGCTGCCCCAGCAGACCTATAAGTTGCGGTGGAATAGTTCCTGAAACGGCCTATTTGGCGGCTAAACAGGAACTATTCCACCGCAACTGCGGAGGGGAATCCGGTGATCTTCCTGTTAGCGGGGCACGTAGCGACCGGGCTGGGCTCCGGTGGGCTCGCCGTCGCGCGCGGCCAGCACGCCGTTCACAAACACAGCCTTGGCGCGGCCGTGCGCCTCATAGCCCTCGAGCGGCGTGTAGTCCACGGCCTGATGCTGCGTCGCGGCACTGATCGTCCAGCGCGCCTTGGGATCCCATACGCACACGTCGGCATCGGCACCCTCGGCAAGACAGCCCTTGCGCGGATACATGCCAAAGACGCGCGCCGGATTCTCGCTCATCAAGCGGCACAGATCCTCGGGACCCAGCTGTCCCTCAAAGCTCGTAGCGATCGCGACGGGGCGATGCTCCACACCGGGCCCGCCGTTGGGAATCGCGCGGAAGTCGTCGCGCCCGCGGTCCTTTTGCCCATGCAGGTTAAAGCTGCAGTGGTCGGTCGCAATCGTATCGATCTCGCCGGCCACAAGCGCCTCGCGCAGGGCTGCGCGGTCACCCGCATGGCGCAGCGGCGGGCTCATCACATACTTGGCGCCCGCAAAGCCGTCCTCGCCCTGCTCCAAATAGCACGTATCGTCGAGCATCAGATACTGAGGGCAGGTCTCGACATAGATATTCTTCTGCCCGCGCGCCTTGGCGGCACGAATGGCCTCGAGCCCCAGCTTGGTCGAAAGGTGCACCACGTTGACCGGTGCGTCGCCGGCCAGGTGCGCCAGATATAGCAGACGGCTCACTGCCTCGGCCTCGCACACATCCGGACGGCTGAGCGCATGGCCCTCGGGCCCGTGGACACCCTGCTCAAACACGCGCTTCTGCAGCTCATTCACCAGCGTACCGTTCTCGCAATGCACGCATAGTATGCCGCCAATTCGCTTGAGCTCCTCGAGCACCTCGAGCGTCTCGGCATCGTCCAAGCGCAGGTGGTCATAGGCAAAGTAGGTCTTGAACGACGATACGCCCGCCTCGCGCATGGCCGAAAGGTCGGCGCGGTTGCGCTCGTTCCACTCGGCGAGTGCCATATGAAAGGCGTAGTTGGCCGTGCAGGTTCCGTCGGCGCGGCGATGCCACTCGGCCAAGGCATCGGGCATAGTCACGCCGCGATCGGCCGTCGCGTAGTCCACGATGGTCGTCGTGCCGCCGCAGGCAGCCGCGCGCGTGCCGGTCTCAAAGCTATCGGCTGTCCAATCCATGCCGGTCCAGCACTGCATGTGCGTGTGGCCGTCGATAAAGCCGGGAAACACCCAGCAGCCCGCGGCATCCTCGACGGTATCGTCGGCGCCCGGCTCAATCGCCGCGGCGATCCGCACGATCTTATCGCCCTCCATGGCAAGATCGGCGCGGCAAAGTCCCTGTGGCGTCACGAGCGCGCCGTTTTTGATGATGATCATGTTGCTCCTTATTGATTAATACAGTTGGCCACGCGATCAAAATACGAGCAGGCAGCGATATGCTCCGTTATGCGTTGCTGTCCCTTGGCGGTATCGACGTCCCACAGCTCGTAGGCACGCGCCTCGACCAGCACCACGTCGATACGGCCCTTGAGGATCGAACCGCCGCCGTCCTTGCCCTCAAGACGCATAAGTGCATCGAACAGTTCCGCCGGAAAGAGCACCGGGCTCGAAGGCTCACCGTTGCACGCAAGACGCACCGGATGCTTGCGGCCACGCTCGTCAAATGCACGAACCATAGCCTCAAAAGAATCCGAACTCACGAGCGGCTGGTCGCCCGGCAAAAAGAGGCAACCTTTCCAGTTGCGTTCGACTCCCCACGAAAGGCCCGCACGGACGCTTTCGCTGCGCAGCTCGCCATCGTGCAGCACACACGGGCAATGCTTGTCCTCGCAAATCTGGGCGACCTCGGGCCAACGCGTCGAAACCACAACGTCAAAGCCCCGGGGAACCGAATCGATAGTCCAGGCAATCAGCGGCTTGCCATAGATATCGGCAAGCATCTTGTTAGAGCCAAACCGCTTGCCCTCGCCCGAAGCCATAATGACGCAACCGAGTTTCATCTCCGCAAACCTCCCCTGGCTACCTTGGACATCATAGTTGCTATACCCACCATAGCAAGCTCGCACTCCGTCGGAACAGGCACGCACTCGTTTTCCAGCGAACGCCCCTTGGCTCCCCATAGCACAAAGGAGGGCACCCCGCGACGCAGGGCACCCTCCTCAATGGTGCAGATATGCCTACTCAGCGTCGCCGGTAAACGTGGTACCGGTCTTGCCGGCAAGACCGTCACGCGCCTTCTCGAGCAGCGTGATGAGCGCCGTGCGGCCCGGCTTGCTCTCGGCAAACGTCGAGGCAGCCTGAACCTTGGGCAGCATGGAGCCGCGACCGAACTCGTTGGCCTCGGACAGACGCTTTACGTCAGCCGCGGTCAGTGTGTCGAGCCACTGCTCGTGGTCGGTGCCAAAGCCAATGGCAACCTTCTCCACGGCCGTCAGGATAATCAGGGCATCGGCGTCGAGTTGCTCGGCGAGCTTCTCGGCCGCAAAGTCCTTATCGATGACGGCGGCAGCGCCCTTAAGGTGGTTGCCCTGGGCCTTGGTGACGGGAATACCGCCACCGCCGCAGGAGATCACCACGTGGTTGGACTCGACGAGCGACTTAATGGTGTCGAGCTCGACGATGTTCACGGGCTTGGGCGAGGCAACCACGCGACGGAAGCCCTGCTTCTCGTCGTGGATGAACTGGTAGCCGCGGTCGGCCTCCAGCTCCTTGGCCTCGGCCTCGCTCATCCACGGACCGATCGGCTTGACCGGGTCGGCAAAGGCCGGGTCGTCTGCCGCAACCTCGACCTGGGTGAGCACGGTGGCGACGCCCTTGTCGATGTTGCGGTCGAGCATTTCCTCGCGCAGCGCATTTTGCAGGTCATAGCCAATGTAGCCCTGGCTCATGGCGCCGCAAACGGACAGCGGGCAGGGAATGTACTTCTGAGGGTTAGAGCGCGTGAGCTCTGCCATCGCGTTGGCGATCATACCCACCTGGGGACCGTTGCCATGCACGACGACGACCTCGTTGCCCTCCTCGATTAGGTCAACGATAGCCTTGGAAGTCGTCTTGACGGCCTCCATCTGCTCGGGAAGGTTGGCGCCGAGGGCGTTTCCACCCAGGGCGACAACAATACGCTTAGCCATTTCTCAGCCCAGCTTTAGGCCTGGAACCAGCGGGCGGTGTTGCGCTCGTCGAGGGCCTTGAGGGTAGCGGCGGGATCGGCAACCTTCTGCAGGAACATCATGGCTGCGATGGCATACGGCTTGTAGCTGGCCTCCTTGTACATGCCCACACGGTGCATGTCGAAGACGTCGGCGTTGACCTCGCCGTGCTCGCAGGAGACACCGGAGATGTCGGCGGGCAGCGGATGCATAAAGATGGTGTCCTGGCCGTTGGCGGTCTTCTCCATGAGCTCGGTCGTGGAGCACCAATCCTGATGCGTAGCGTTCTGAGCGAGCAGCTCCTTCTCGAGCGCAGCGATGCCGGCGTCGTCGCCCTCGGCGTACAGGTTGGTGCGCTTCTCCATGGCGGCAAACGGAGCCCAGCTCTTGGGGATCACGATGTCGGCGCCCTCGAAGGCCTCGGCCATGGTGTTGACCTGCTTAAAGGTGGTGCCGGACTCGGCGGCATAACCCTTGGCGCGCTCGACGACCTCGGGCATGAGGTCGTAGCCCTCGGGGTGGGCCAGGGTGACGTCCATGCCAAAACGGGGCAGCAGGCTGATCAGCGACTGCGGGCAGGACAGCGGCTTGCCGTAAGAGGGCGAATAGGCCCAGGTAACGGCAACCTTCTTGCCCTTGAGGTTCTCAAGACCGCCAAACTCGTTGATGAGGTAGAGCATGTCGGCAGAGGACTGCGTGGGGTGATCGGAGTCGGACTGCAGGGAGATGAGCGTGGGGCGGTGATCCAGAACGCCGTCCTCGTAAGCCTGCTGGACAGACTCGGAGACCTCGGCCATGTAGGCGTCGCCCTTGCCGATGTACATGTCGTCGCGGATGCCGATGACGTCGGCCATGAAGGAGATCATGGTAGCGGTCTCGCGGACGGTCTCGCCGTGAGCGATCTGGGACTTCTTCTCGTCCAGGTCCTGCAGCTCAAGGCCGAGCAGGTTGGCGGCCTTGGAGAAGGAGAAGCGCGTACGGGTGGAGTTATCGCGGAACAGGGAGACGGCCAGACCCGAGTCGAAGATCTTGGACGAAACGTTGTTCTCGCGCAGCTCGCGCAGGGCGTCGGCGACGATGTAGAGCGCCTTGAGCTCATCGGTGGTCTTATCCCAGGTGTGCAGGAAGTCGCTGCCGTACATACCCTTAAAATCGAGGCCGTTCAACTGCTCGACGAGCTCGGTAAACTTAGCGTCCATGTAAATATCCTTTCCAAAGATGAAACGATCGCAATGAGTAGATATGCTCCGGCATGCGCGTGTGGCTAGAACATGCAGAGCGCTATGACGAGGACCCGCTACCGTCGAGGAAGCATGGGAGATAACGACCGCGGGCCCCAAGTCAACAGGGGGTGCCGGGGACACAGGCTGTCCCCGGCTCAACAAGATCGAGGAATGGGACTAATCGATCTTGTTGTTGGTCAGACCGGCGCGGAAGACGGTGGCGTCGCCATCGGCCTGGCTCGGATCGTAGAGGTTCAGGGCAGCTACATACATGGCGGCAGCGGTGACCAGGTCGTCCTTGTAGGTGACCTCGTTGGGAGCGTGAGCCTGAGACTCGGCACCCGGGCCAAAGCCGACGCAGGGGATGCCATAGCGGCCCTGGATGGAAACGCAGTTCGTGGAGAAGGTCCACTTGTCGCACAGCGGACGACCGGTGCGCTTATCCATGCTGGGCTCGCAGCCGATGCGCTCGTCACCGAACATGGCCTTGTGGGCGTCGACGAGGGCCTTGACGTGCGGAGCGGTCTCCTTGTTGATCCACGTGGGGAAGTAAGCCTCGGTCTCGTAGACCTCGCCGGTCCAGGACGGACGGTCGTACATGTACATGGAGACCTTCACGTCGTCGCCGTACTTCTTGGCGGCCGGCAGGTTGCGAATCTCGTCCAGGCAGGACTCCCAGGTCTCACCGGCGGTCATGCGACGGTCGATGGAGATGGCGCAGGAGTCAGCGACAGCGCAGCGGCTGGGGCTGGTGTAGAAGATCTGGCTGACGGTGCAGGTGCCGCGGCCCAGGAAGCGGGCGTCCTCGAAGTGCTCGGGGTTGTACTTGGGGTCGAGCATCTTGACGAGGCCCTTGATGTCGGTCGACTCGTCGCAGCCGTTGTTGTTGAGGGCGCGGACGTCGGCGATGATGTCGGCCATCTTGTAGATGGCGTTGTCGCCGCGGTCGGGAGCGGAGCCGTGGCAGGAGGTGCCGTGAACGTCGACGCGGATCTCCATGCGGCCGCGGTGACCGCGATAGATGCCGCCGTCGGTGGGCTCGGTGGAAATGACGAACTCAGGCTTAATGCCGTCCTTGTTGTAGATGTACTGCCAGCACATGCCGTCGCAGTCCTCTTCCTGGACGGTGCCGACGACCATAATCTTGTAGCCCTCGGGGATGAGGCCCATGTCCTTCATCATCTTGGCAGCGTAGGTAGCAGAAGCCATGCCACCCTCCTGGTCGGAGCCGCCGCGGCCGTAGATGATCTCGTCGGTCTCGTAGCCCTCATAGGGATCGGCATCCCAGTTCTCGATGTTGCCGATGCCGACGGTGTCGATGTGGGAGTCGATGGCGATGATCTTGTCGCCCTCGCCCATAAAGCCCATAACATTGCCCAGGCCGTCGACCTTGACCTCGTCATAGCCAAGGCTCTCCATCTCGGCTTTGATGCAGGCGACAACCTCGCCCTCCTCGCAAGACTCAGAGGGATGGGAGATCATAGCGCGAAGAAAACGCGTCATATCAGCACGGTGGGACTCAGCAGCAGCCTTAATGGCATCAAAATCGAGTTCTTTAGTCATAACAGTTAACCTTTCTACAAGGATTTACCTACAGGTAGATATTTCAGATAGATCACTTGTGCCAAGCAGCGTGAGGTCGAGTACCCGGCAAGCAAGTAAGCGTAGGGTGGCGGAGCATATGTTTGCTCCGTCGCGAGTTCCGCACGAGCCGGAGAGCACTTAATGTGCTCTCCGTGCGAGCAGGACTGTCCGAGCAGGGAGTAAACATATGCTCCGCCACCCGGACAGGTTAGGCTCGCTAGCAGGTGGGGTACTCGCCCTCCCAGACGATGCGACGGTACTGATCGGGGTCCGTGTCACCTTCCGTGGAGAAGCAGAGCACGGAGCTCGTCTTGTCCAGGCCGATGAGCTCCTTGAGCTCGGCATACTCGGGATCGAGCATGAGGGTCTCGACCAGGCCGGTGGTCACTGCGCCGGACTCGCCGGAGATGACGCGCGGGTCACCCTTCTCGGGAGCGCCCAGGGTGCGCATGCCGCGAGCGGTGACCCAGTCGGGGCAGGACACGAAGGCGGTGGTGTGGTTGCGCAGGATATCCCAGCCCAGGATGTTGGGCTCGCCGCAGCACAGGCCCGCCATGATGGAGGGCATGTCGCCGTCCACGATGCGCGGATCGCCGTCGCCGGCGGCAGCGCCCTTGTACAGGCAGGCGGCAGGAGCGCACTCGACCACAACGAAGGTGGGCGGGTTATCGGGATACAGGTTGGTGAAGTAGCCCACCACGGCGCCGGCGAGCGAGCCCACGCCAGCCTGGACAAAAACGTGCGTCGGGCGGTTGATGGCCATCTCGCGCAGCTGCTCGGCAGCCTCGGAAGCCATGGTGCCGTAGCCCTCCATGATCCAGGACGGAATCTTCTCGTAGCCCTCCCAGGCGGTGTCCTGAACGATGACGCCGCGCTCGCAGGCATCGGCCTCGGCGGCGGCCATGCGCACGCACTCATCGTAGTTGACCTCTTCGATGGTCACCGTGGCGCCCTCGGCGGCGATGTTATCGAAGCGGGGCTTGGTGGAGCCCTTGGGCATGTGCACGACGGCCTTCTGGCCCAGCTTGTTGGCAGCCCATGCCACGCCGCGGCCATGGTTGCCGTCGGTGGCGGTAAAGAAGGTAGCCTGGCCAAAATCCTTGGCAAGCTGATCGGAGGTCAGGTAATCGAAGGTGCAGTCGGCAACGTCCTTGCCGGTCTCGTCGGCAATGTAGTTGGCCATGGCAAACGAACCGCCCAGGACCTTAAAGGCGTTGAGGCCAAAGCGATAGCTCTCGTCCTTAACGCACAGGTTGGACAGGCCCAGGCGCGCGGCCTGGCCGTCCAGGCGGGCAAGCGGAGTGACGGTGTACTGGGGGAACGACTGGTGGAAGGCGCGGGCCTTCTTCACGTGGTCGAGGCTCATGATTCCCAAGTGCTTGTCATCGCTCTTGGGCATCGTGTTGCCCGCCCACTGGATCTTATCGGCCATACGGTGAACTCCTTAAGTTCTCTCTTGCCGGCCCCCGCATACGCGTTTCAGCCCATTCCCATTCCTGCGACTGAACTTTTATGTGGATGCCAAACAAAAAGTTTGTTATCACTGTTCTATCACACTTTTTGATTGCTAAACCTAACAAATTGTTTGTTGCCGTAATCGGTACTTTTTCGCCGCCGAACGGTTACATAACGCAGCGACGCTTTCGTTATTTGCGAACAAGTGGGGTTTATGGCAAAGTGAGCCCAAACTAATTTTTAGGAAGGCACCCATGACCCCCGCACAGATTGAGTTTTACAAGCGCCTTGCACACGGCCTGGCGCTCCAGTTTGGCCCCAACTGCGAAATCGTCGTCCACGATCTGGAGACCGAGGACGTGGACCACTCCATCGTAGTGATCGAAAACGGCCACGTCAGCGGGCGCAAACTGGGTGACGGCCCCAGCCATATTGTGTTTGAGTCCATGCACGAGGGCACCACCGACGTGCATGACCGCGAGCCATACCTCACCAAAACCACCGATGGCAAGCTGCTCAAGTCCTCGACGATCTTTATCCGCAACGATGAGGGCAAACCCGTCGGCATTTTGGGCATTAACTTTGATATTACGCTCATGAAGGCTTTTGAGCGCTCGCTCGATGCCTTTACCGGCACCGGCGGCTCGGGCTACACCGAGCCCGAGCCCATCACCAAAAACATCGGCGACCTGCTCGAAGACCTGCTGCGCGAGTGCGAACAGTTTGTGGGCAAGCCCGCGGCGCTCATGACCAAAGACGAGCGCATCCGCGCCATTGGCTACCTCGACCGTCGCGGCGCCTTCCTCATCTCCAAGTCGAGCGAACGCGCCTGCGAGTTCTTTGGCATCTCTAAGTACAGCTTCTATAGCTACCTCAACGAGGCGAAGGCTGCCGCCGGCGACAAGTAGGCAACTCGGCCGGGTCACCCCTCCCCTTTTGGGCGCGAGTTCTGGAATGCGCGAATCCGAGAGTCGGCCGCAAGGCAAGTTCCATATAATCGATGAATGTGAGTATTTCGAAAGGATGGGACAAGATGGGGTCGAGCAACGCATCACGCAACGGCCGCGGAGGCACCGCTTCTGGCGCCAGGCATGCGAAACACGCGTTTGACGAGGGCGAAGAGGACCTTTTTGCGCTGAGCCTCGACGACGTGATGAGCGACCGCCCCTGGACCGCCGAGGAACTCATGGGCGGCGGAGCTCGCCCGACAAGCGCAAAGCCCGCACCTTCCGCCACGCCCGCGCCGGCATCCGTGCCCGCGGACGACTTTGCCACCCGTCCCATCGTGCAGACGACGCGTAAAGCCGCCCCTGCAACCCGTCCTGCTAGCGATCCGTCCGAGACGGCGGCGTTTCTCGCTGCAGCGGCACAGCGCCCCACGGCAGACAACACGATTCGCTACGCTGCCCCGCAGCGGTCGGCATACACGGCTCCCGAGCCCGAGCTCGAGCCGCCTGTCATGGATCTGGATGATCTTTCCAACCGCCAGTTTGCCTTTGATTCCTGGGCGGCGGCAGATCTGGACGAGACCTCGGGCGGCATGCCGGCGCTCAACATTCCGGTAAACCCCCTGTTTGCGGCTGCCGAGGAACGCGACTCCGCATACGACAACCGCCCGAGGAAACAGCCTCGCGCCAGTCGCATCGAAACCGAGGATTACGGTCAAACGTCGAGCGGCTATTCTCGCGGCCCGTTTGCCGCCACGCCCGCTCCCGATTACAACCAAACGAGCGTAAAGGCAGCCTCGGCATCGTCGTATACTCACGGCACCGATGATGAGCGCGCTGCCGATTACCACACCGAAGAAGAACCGCCGCGCTTTTCGGAGTTTTCGCAGGCGGCAAAGGTTGTCTTTATCGCCATCATCATCGCTCTGCTCGGCGTGATCGCGTTTGAGGGATTCCAGCTATTCCGCGGCCCCACCGCGTCCGAATCGGCAACGCAGCAAAAAGAGGACGACAACCAGCACCTGGACATCAACACCCTCAAAGGCGACCCCAACGACGGAGACGACGAATAACAAATGCCAAAAATTGAGGGCCGTAGACCAAATCAACCCCGCGCGCTCATTGCCGCACGGGGTTGATTTTTGTCCGCGTGCGCTGATAGACTTCCTTTTGCCCGCAAGGAGCGGGCACGTTTTATCCAGAGTCGGGGTAGAGAGTTGGCTCCACGATCCCGACGCCAACCGGCCAAGAGGCACGGTGGCCCTGCCAACATCGATGAAAGGAGTCCGTATGGACAATTTCTCCGTGCGCAGCGAGCGCAATTTCCACAACCTGGCAACCAAGCCAAAACGAACGCATCTTCTGGACGAGCCAAGCGGCTACGCCTCGGCCATGGCCAAGAGCAGCCTCTCCCACCAGATGCGCTTTACCGTGCAGGTGCTCGAGGAAGAGCTCTGCGCTGCCGGCAATCCGCACGTACTGCAGATCAAGCTACTCGGAGATGACTCGCGCGAGCCGTCGAGTTGGAAGCTCTTTGCCGACGGCAAGTGCATCGCGGACGGATCCGGCGCCTTTGCCCGCGAGTGCTTCTGCGAGAGAGCCGAGGTATTCCTGGACCTGTGCCGCGACGCCGTCGATGCCGCTGAGCTGCATCAGTGGAATCAAAGGGAGTATGAGCTACTGAGTGCGGCGCGCGGGATCGCGATGGCGTAGGCAGACAGATCAGACAGCCCGTCATACTGGTTGACGCTTCGATTCAAACAGCAGGGCGAAGTCGCGCTTACAGCCCCGCCATGCCAAACCGAATGGCGTTCTCAAAAGGCCTATCTCCCCTCCGCCTTAAGCCTCAGCAGCAGGTCGCTCAGCTCGGGGCACTTGCTGGAAAGGCACGTCTGGGCTCGCTCGCCCATCCCCCACCGTTGGCGGACTTCCTGGGCGCGCGGACTCACGCGGTAGTTCCCGTCCATCACCTGCTTGAGCAACTTGGCGGTTACGCGCGCATCGGCCAGGGCGCTGTGGGCGTGGCCCGTCGACTCGTCGAACTCGATGCCAAACCACGTTGCCGCGTCACTCAAAGAGACACACCCGTGGCTGCCTACATCCATGATCGAGGTGTAAAACGCCTGCAGGTCGACCCAGTCCGTAGGAAATGTGGAAAGGTCGATGCGCTTTGCCTGGCACTCGGTCAAAAGCTGTCGACGGTCCGTCCCGCTCCAACAGACCACTTGGGCGGAGTAGCGACCGATCCAATCGCTGAGCCTTTTGATCACCACGTAGAGCGGATCGGCCATCGCGGTGTCCACAGCCGATATCCCCGTAAGCTCGCGGACGGGAAACGCAACGCCTTCGGTAAATTCCGTCTGCACAAACTGCGAGAACTCGCCCATAACGTTGCCGTGATAATCGAGCTTGACGGCGCCGACCTCGATAATCTCATGGCGCAGTCCACGGCGCTGGCGCTGCTTTGGCGCCGGCGCAAACTCAAAGTCCAGCACAATCTGGCGCGCAAAGTTCGTCGTATCGATAGCCGAGATACACGGCGTCTTTTCAGCTGACACGGTTATGGCCTCTCTCCGTTGCCTGCCGCTTGCTACATAGGCGGCTACATTGCCGTAAGGATAAGCGCTCGTGCGGACACGAAATCGCCCAGCGCGGCCACCCGGCACCCTTGCGTAAAGCCGCGCTTTGAGATGGCCACGTCGCTGTTATTAGCGAACATATATTCGTATTTATGACTGCAGTTTGATAGACTGGTTATTGTTGACGGCAGCTCCATGTGCCGGGCAGCGCCCTCCATGCGACGGGAGGTGATGCCCATGACCGATCTGACTGATTTCGTGAAGCTCCTGACCGCTTTGGTCTCGCTCCTCACGGCGCTTATCGGGCTTACCGAGGCACTCAAGCAGCGTACGAAGCAGAAAAAGAGGGGTCGACGCCACTAAGGCATTGACCCCTTAATCGAAGTAACGGCGCTGCCCAGCTATCACCCTTGGGCTGCCGTCGACCTTATTCTACCCACGGCTGCCAGGTTTACCAAATGGATTTTCGGTAAAGGAAGCACGGCACTCCCGCAAAACCACTACGCCCCAAGTGCCGCCATGGGGATCACCGCCACGCCGTCGTCGCGTGTGTAGGCAATGCTCCCCTTTCCAACCACGACCGCCAAAAACGCCGGCGCGGCATTCTGAGCGGCAGGATTGGAGAGCACTTTCCTCTCCAGCGCCTTGAGATTTCTCGCTCCATCGTCTGCTTTCGCATCACTCAGCTTGACCTCGATGGCTCCCCAGCGCCCGTCGTGCTCAACGATCAGATCGACCTCAAGGCCCTTCTCATCTCGGAAATAATGGACACTGTTGTCGACACCGCCGTAGGTGGAAAGGAACACGCGCACGTCGCGCAGAACGAGGTTCTCAAAGAGCATCCCCAGCGTTTGCATATCGCCAAGCAGCCGCTCAGGGGTAGCCCCCAGCAACGCCGCCGCAAGTGACGGGTCGCAAAAGTAGCGCTTGGGGCGCACGCGAACGCGGGCCTTCGAGCGCATGGGCGGCTCCCATCCGCACAGGTCCTCGGTCAGCTTGAGCCTGTTGAAGAGATCCAGGTACGCAGCGATGGTCCTCTCGTCGGGGCCCGCCTCACCGTACGAGGCGTCCTTTATGAGCGTCTTCTACGTGACAGCCTGGCTCTCGTTCATGGCAAGAGCTCGCAAAAGGCCGTGTGCAAGCTCGGGCGATCATGCGATATACGAAATTACGCCATTCTCAATGCTGTTTTTACGCTACTTTCAATGTAGTTTTTACGCCATGACCGATGTAGTTTTTACGCTCTTTTCATTGAAGGTTTTACGCTTGGCATCCTTAGCGCGACGCTCGCTCAACCCCTGACCACCGGATTGCCTGAATTCCGGGATGCAGTTTCCGCTCCAAGCAAAAGGCCCCGACTCGCGATGGAGCCGGGGCCAAAGGCGCAGCGTATGCAGTTGATGCTGAGCATGGACGGCCCATCAGCAATGGCCGTCCGCACTCTACCCTACCCGCGGTGGCGGGCGCGGCTGTACGGTGTATCCACCATGGGCAGATCCGGACGCAGCTTGCCGTCAAATGCGCGATAGGCGTTCTGCACGGCGGGCGCCGTGGGGATCGTTGCGATCTCGCCGATGCCCTTGCCGCCGTATGCCACGGGCAGCAGCTCGTCCTTCTCCACGTAGATGGCGTGGATATCCGGAATCTCGGGCGCACGGAACAGTCCGAGCGTGCCGTACCTTGCCTGGGGTACGCAGTCCTTGAGCGGCCAGTCCTCGGTAAGCGCATAGCCCATACCCATGAGCACGCCGCCTTCGATCTGACCCTGGATGGAGATGGGATTGACCACCTTGCCGGAATCGTGCGCGGCATAGACCTCGCTCACGCGGCCGTCGTCGTCCAAAATGACCACATGCGTGGCAAAGCCGTAGCAAATGTGGCTCTTGGGGTTGGGAACGTCGGCGCCCAGCTTGTCGGTCGGCTCCAGGTACACGTAGCCAAACTCGCATCCCTCGAGCGCCTTGATGGCGGCCGCGGGGTCCTGAGGATGCATGCCCTGGCCGGCGACGAGTTCCTGCGTGCGCAGCTGGTAGGCGCGACCGTCGTCGTACTCGATCTTGACGCCGTCGCCATGGGCGCTCACCGGGGCGGTAGGCGCAGGCTTGCCGGCCTCGATGCCAACCATAGCATCGCGCAGCAAGAAGGCGGCACCGCGCACGGCCTCGCCGGTCACGACCGTCTGACGCGAGCCAGACGTGGTGCCGGAGTCGGGCGCGTTCTCGGTAGAGCACTCGCCATTGGCAATGCAGCTCAGCGGCAGACCGCAGGCCTCGGCAACGTCCTGCAAAAAGACCGTGTTGCAGCCCTGGCCGATGTCGGACGTGGCGGCATAGACCACGGCGCGGCCATCCTCGACGCGAATCTTGCAGCGGCCGGCATCGGGCAGACCCACGCCCACGCCAGCATTCTTCATGGCGCAGGCGATACCGGCGTGTCCGGGATGCGCGTAGTAGGCATCCTTGACCTCGAGCAGCGTCTCCTTCAGCGCCGTGGAGCAATCGGCAATCTGGCCGTTGGGCAAAACCTCGCCCGGCTCGATGGCGTTACGGTAGCGGATCTCCCACGGGTCCAGGCCGACCTTCTCTGCCAGCAAGTCGATCAAGCTCTCGAGCGCAAACTCGGACTGGCACACGCCAAAGCCGCGGTACGCGCCGGCGGGCGGGTTGTTGGTGTAGTAGCCAAAGCCGCGGATGTCGGTGTTCTGGTACTTGTAGGGACCGACGGCATGCGTGCAGGCGCGCTCGAGCACCGGGCCGCACAGCGACGCGTAGGCGCCGGTGTCAAAGTTGATCTCGCAGTCCAGACCGGTAAAGTTGCCCTCGGCGTCGCAGCCCAGCGTAAAGGTGCCGTCCATGGCATGACGCTTGGGATGGAAGGCGAGAGACTCGGCACGCGTGAGTTTGCACTTCACAGGACGCTGAAACTTATAGGCGGCGAGCGCGGCCAGGTGTTGGATGGACACGTCCTCCTTGCCGCCAAAGCCGCCGCCCACGAGCATGGTCTCGACGACCACGCGCTCGGGCTCGCTATCCCAGCCAAACATGTGAGCACACTCTTTGCGTGTGTCGTAGGCACCCTGATCGGTCGACTGCACCTTGACGCCGTTCTCGTACGGGAAGGCGACGGCGCACTCGGGCTCCAAGAAGGCATGCTCGGTAAAGGGCGTGGTAAAGCGCTGTGTCACGGTGAACGCGCTCTCTGCCAGCGCCTTGGCGGCGTCGCCGCGCGTCACGTGACGGCTCTGGCACACGTTGTCCTTGAGCTCCACCGTGTTGCCAAAGGCAAAGAAACTGTCGTGCAGGCGCGGAGCGTCGGCAGCCCTGGCCTCGACAATGTTACGCACGGGCTCCAGCGGCTCGTAATCGATTTTTACGAGCTTCTTGGCCTTCTCGAGCGTCGCCTCGTCCTCGGCAACCACCAGCACGATGGCATCGCCCACGCAGCGGGTGATATCGCCCTGGGCGATCATGACGTCCCAGTCCTGGATAAGGTGGCCGACCTGGTTGACCGGCACGTCCTCGGCGCGCAGGATGCCCACCACACCGGGCAGGGCCTCGGCCTTGGAGGTATCGATGGAGAGCACGCGGGCGCGCGGATACTTGGAGCGCACGGCGCTGGCGTAGGTCAGACCCGGCTGGTCGAGCTCGTCGATGTCGTCGGGATACTTGCCCTCGCCGAGCACCTTCTTGCGCACGTCGATGCGGAAGGCGCGCTTGCCCACGCCGTAGTCATCGCCGCGCTCCAAGTCCTCGTCGATCTGCTTTTCGCCGCGGAGCACCGCAGCGGCCAGCGAGATGCCCTCGACAATCTTTTTGTAGCCGGTGCAGCGGCAGACATTGCCGCGAATGGCGTACTTGATCTGCTCCTCGGTGGGCTCGGGATCCTCGGCGATGAGCGCCGCACCCGCCATGACCATGCCGGGGATGCAAAAACCGCACTGCACGGCGCCCACGGCGCCAAAGGCGTACACAAAGGCCTCGCGCACGTCCTCGGGCAGGCCCTCAACGGTCACGATGTTGCGGCCGGCGGCAAGGGCGGTGGTCAGCACACAGGCCTTGACGGCCGCACCGTCCACGTGGATGGTGCAGGTACCGCACGCGCCCTCGGAGCAGCCGTCCTTGGCGGAGTGAATATGCAGGTCGTCGCGCAGGTAGCGCAGCAGCGGCTTGTTTTGGGTCGTCGTGTGCTCGACGCCGTTAACGGTAAAAGTGAATTCCTGTGCCATGGTGATTCCCTTCTACACGCCGGCGGCGATGCCGGTGCGGTCGTGGATGGCGCCATGCGGGCAGACGACGGCGCACATGCCGCACGACAGGCAGTCCGCGCCGTCGATATGGGCGCAGTTGTCCTCAATGCGGATAGCGCCGGCGGGGCACTTTTTGGCGCACATGCCGCAACCGATGCAGCTCGTGTCGCAGATCTTGCGCGCAATGGCGCCCTTATCGGTGTTGTTGCAGCGCACCAGAATGTTCTGGTAACCGGGAACGAAGGCGATCACGCGCTGCGGGCACGCCATGCCGCACAGGCCACAGCCCGTGCACTTTGAGCGATCCACGCGGGCGACGCCATCGACCAGCGCAATGGCGCCGTGGGGGCAGGCCGTGACGCAGGCGCCACAGCCAATGCAGCCTTCGCTGCAGCGGGCGTCGCCGCCTGCGGAAGCACAGCCGCTTCCGCAGGCAACGTAGGCCACGTTATGTTGAATGGATTTGGCCATAAGAGACTCGCCTATTTCTTAAGGAGATACGGATAGTTGTCGCGCACGGCCTTGATGGTCAGGCGGACGGCCTCGGGAAGACCGGTGTTGACGGCATCGACCGAGACGGTGCGGACCGTGCCGGCGACGCGGACCTTAAAGTGGTCCTCGCCCACGGCCAGGAAGCCCTCGTTCTCGGAGTTCTCCATGTCCTGTTCGCTCCAGAACAGGGTGAGCTTGTCCTTGTAGGGACGACCCTCCTGGTAGGGGCAGAACACGGCGCAGTTGCCGCACTCGTTGCACATGCCATCGACATGTACCACCTGGTGCTTGGCCAGGCCCGGCACCTTAATGGCAACGTTGGCGCGGTTGGGGCACACGTCGCAGCAGACCTCGCACACCGAGCCGCAGCCCAGGCAGCGGGTCTTGGTGCAGTTACGCTTGTCGCGGCAGAGCGTACCCTTGCGCTCGTAGCAGGCGTCCTCGCGACCGGCTTGAGCATTCTGGTCGGCGTACTTGTTAAAGTCCACGCCGGCGATGGCGCGGGCGACTTCGGCGGCGTCGGCAATAGCCTCGACCACGGTGGCGGGACCGCGGCGGCAGTCGCCCGCAGCCCAGACGCCCTCGACGCCGGTGGAAGTGGCGGCAAGGCGGCCGCGACGGTCGTGCTCGACGCCCGCGGCATCGTACAGGCTGGCATCGATGCCCTCGCCCACGGCGCAGATCACCGTGGTGGCAGGAAGCTCGACGGTCTCGCCCGTGGCAACAGGGCTGCGACGACCGCTTGCATCCGGCTCGCCGAGCTCCATGACGTCGCAGGTCAGCACGGCACCGTTGAGTGCCTTGGGCGCCAGCAGCTCGCAGAACTCAACGCCGTCGGCAAGAGCAAGATCGAGCTCTTCCTCGTCGGCGGGCATCTGCTTCTTGGTGCGACGATACACCAGGCGCACGTTCTTCACGCCTGCCAGGCGCTTGGCCACGCGGGCGGCGTCCATGGCGGTGTTGCCGGCGCCAATAACCACGACGTCCTCGCCCAGCTCGAGCTTCTCGCCCTTCTTGGCGGCCTCGAGGAACTCCAACACGTCGAGCTCGGCACCCTCGCCCAAGCCTGCAGAGCCGGGCATCCAGGCACCGGTGGCCACGACCACGTCGGTAAAGCCCTGAGCCTTGAGCTCGTCAATGGAATCCACACGAGCGTTGAGCTGCACCTTGGCACCAAAGGCCAGGCAGAGCTCGGCATCGTGGGAGATATCGTCGCTCGCAATGCGGAATTCGGGGATCACGTGACGGACCACGCCGCCGAGCGAATCGCGGGCCTCAAAGATGGTGACGGGCACGCCGGCACGCGTCAGGAAGAACGTCGTCGCCAGACCGGCCGGGCCGCCGCCGATAACGGCAACGTTGCGCTCGCCGTCGTTGGCGATGGCCTGGGCGCGCAGCCTGGGCAGCACGGCGGTCATGGCCTCACGGGCGGCCTTGAGCTTGCTGGCGCGAATCTGGGCGCCCTCGGGCTCGTAGAACGCACGCTCGCAGGCACGGCCGCAGGGATGCGGGCAGATGGTGCCGGTAATGAACGGCAGGGCGTTGCGCTCGATGATGATGTTGAGTGCGTCCTCGTAGCGACCCTCGTCAACAGCCGCCAGATAGGCGGGGATATCCTGCTGGATGGGGCAGCTCGTGCGGCACGGCGTGGTAAAGCAGTCGGAAAGCGGGCTCTTGCCGGCGACCTTGCGGTCGGGCAGCGGGCGCAGCGGCTTCTTGTAGAGCGGGTTGGTGAGCGAATCGGTCTGAATCGCAGTCACGGCCTCGAGCGAGACGCCCGCGAACGGCTTGCCGTCCAGATCGGTGAACTCGCCAGCCATCTGGCTAAAGCGCTCGTAGCCACCGGGCTTGAGCACGTCGGTCGCCAGGGTAACGGGCCAAATGCCGGCGTCATACAGGGCGCGAATGTTGTAGACCGTGGCACCACCGGAGTAGCTGATGCGCAGCTTGCCATCGAACTGCTCGGTAATGCGACGGGCGGCCTCGATGGTCAGCGAGAACAGCGAACGGCCGGACATGTACATCTCGGTGGAGGGCAGCTCGTTCCTGGTCACGTCGACGGGGAACGTGTTGGTCAGCTTGACGCCAAACTCCAGGCCGCGCTCGGCGCACAGGGCAATCAGGCGCTCGAACATGGGCACGGCGTCGGCCCACTGCAGGTCCTCGCGGAAGTGCGTATCGTCGAAGACGATGTAGTCAAAGCCCAGCTCGTTGAGGCGCTGGCGGGCAAACTCATAGCCCAGCAGCGTGGGGTTGCACTTGATGTAGGTATTGAGACCCTTCTCGGTGATCAGATAGGTCGCGATGCGCTCGATCTCGGCGGGCGGGCAGCCGTGCAGGGTAGACTCGGTGATGGAGTTGGAGACGCGAGCCGGGATGGATTCGACAAACGTGGCGTCGACATGCTCAAACTTGTCCAGGTTGGCAAGCGTCCACGCACGGCACTCGCTCCAGACGTCAGAGCCGCTAGCGTCCTTCATGCCCTCGATGTAGGCGTCGACCTTGGGGCTCTTAATACCCTCGAGGTCATAACCCACCGACATGTTGAAGACAAAGCCGTCCGGGCTTCCCAGGCCGTACTCGCGAGCGATCAGGTGGCAGGCGAACCATGCCTTCACGTACTCGGCAAAGGCCTGCGGAACCTCGAGCTCGGTCGACCACTCGCAGTTGTAGCACTCGTCCTGCGCCACAATGCAGGGCTTGTTCACACACTTGGAGAGCTCCTCGCCGTCCATAACCTGAACGGTCTTGAGCTCAAAGAAACGAGAACCGGCCACGTAGGATGCCACGATGTTCTGGGCAAGCTGCGTGTTGGGGCCGGCAGCCGGGCCAAACGGGGTCTCGATGCGCTCGTCAAAAATGGGAAGCGCGCCCTCCTGGTTGGCCGTGACCATCTTGCGAACGCCAAAGACAGCGCCCTGGGTCTTGTGCTCCTCGATGATCCAGTTCATCAGCTGCGAAAACGGGATCGGCCTCATGATGTCGCTCATAGTGAGCTCCTCTCTGTAACGCCCGGCGAGACCGCGCGGCGGGCGCAAATACGGTGTAGCGCTAGCACAAGCGCCGGCGACCCCGCGGAGGCCGCCTATACGCGCGTCGGATGCGGCGAAACATCCGACGCGCGTGAATCTACTTGTGAATTAGTAGGCACGATCGTTGAGCGTGCTCCAGAGCTTCTTGGACTCGGCCATGGTCCACGCGTTGATCTTGTCCTCATCAATGCCAACGAACTCGCGATCCTTGTACAGGACGCGGCCGTTGATGATGGTGGTACGGCAGTTTTTGCCCATCATGCCAAAGAGCATGTGGCCGTCGATGTTCTCCTCGCTCAGCGGCGTAAAGGGCTTGTAGTCCATGACGATGACGTCGGCGGCAGCGCCGGCCTCGAGCACACCGAGCTTGCGATCGAAATACTTGCTGGCCATCTTGGCGTTGTTCTCGAACAGCATGGTCATGGCCTCGCACCAGCCCACGTTGGGCATGGCGGCGTTGTGGCGCTGAATGATCAGGAAGACCTTAAGGCTCTCGAGCATATCGTGGGTGTAGGCGTCGGTGCCCATGCACACGGGGATGCCGCGGCGGAAGAACTCGAGCACGGGGGCGCAGCCCACGGCGTTGCCCATATTGGATTCGGGGTTGTTGACGAGCCAGGTACCGGACTCCTTGACGATATCCATCTCGGCAGGCGTCACGTGGATGCAGTGGCCGAGCATGGTGTCGGGACCGAGCAGGTTATGCTGCAGCAGGCGCTCGACGGGGCTGATGCCACCGCGGTTGAGGCGGGAGTCCCACACGTCATTCATGCCCTCGCACACGTGGATATGGAAGCCGGTCAGGCCGTTGTTGGCCTCAGCCATCTTGTCCATGGTCTCGTCCGACAGCGTAAAGGTGGCGTGACCGCCAAACATGGCGGCAATCATGTGGTTGTCGTTATCGCGACGCTCCTTGGCGGCCCACTGGGCAAATTCGGCGTTCTCGGCAATGGCCTGGTCGCATTTTTCCTGGCCGCGGCGATCGGAGACCTCGTAGCACAGGCACGAACGCATGCCCAGCTCCTGAGCTGCGTCCTTAATGGTAAAGAGGCTTCCCGGGATCTCGCAGAAGCTCGCATGGTGATCGAAAATCGTGGTGACGCCATCGCGGATGGAATCCAGGATCGTGGCATAGGCGCTTGCCTTGGTGCCGTCGAGCGTCAGGTTGTCGTCGATCTTCCACCACTGCTGCTCAAGATTCTCCAGGAAGTTGGTGGGGTTGCAGCCCTTAATGGCAAGACCGCGGGCCAGACCCGAGTAGATGTGGGTGTGGCAGTTGATGAGTCCGGGCATGATGAGGTTGCCCCGGGCGTCAACGTACTCGGCATCCGGGTACTTGGCCTTGAGCTCGCACTCGGGGCCCACTTCGACGATCGTATCTCCGTCAATGGCGACCGCACCGTTTGGAATGAACGGGGTCTGAGAATTGCGGGTAAAGACGGAACCGTTAGCGACCAGAAGCATGAATGCTCCCTTCAACATCAGAGGCGGGGTTTGACACCTCTGACATGGCGGAGTGCGAAGCGCCGGCCTACACCGGAAACGGGCCCTCTCCCGTCAACGCTTCACCAAAGGGACAAACCCTTTGAAGTGCGGCTTGGCGCCGCATGGCGTCGGCGGACGAGGCGATGCGTCCGCCGACGAATAGCACCGAATTGGTTACTTCTTGCTCTCGGGCAAGACCAGATCAACGGCAGCGTCCTTGGCAGCATCGATGTGCTGAGCCACGACCGGCGTCTGCGGAAGGATCAGGTTAAGGACAATGGCCATGATGGCGGTGGGGGTTACGGCATTGGAGCCGATGACGGTGGACACCCAGGTGGGCATACCCTCGCCGGCAAGGCAACCGCTGGCCATCCAGATACCCAGGCCAAAGACGACGGAGGTACCGACGATGGTAGTAGTGCGCTGCGTAAGGCCCTCGCGGGTGAACATGCGCACACCGTTCATAGTGATGGTGCCAAAGACGCCGACGGTTGCGCCGCCGATGACGGGCTGCGGGATGGCGGAAAGGACGGCAGAGAGCTGCGGGAACAGACCGGCGATGGCAAAGACGGCAGCGATGATCACAAAGACCCACTTGTTGACGACCTTGTTGGAGCAGATGATGCCCACGTTCTGGCCAAGGGCGCTGGTGGGAAGACCGCCCAGCAGGCCGCCGACCATAGAGGTAAGACCCTGGGACACGATAGCGCCGGAGAGCTCGCGCTCGGTGGGCATACGGTCGATGGAGCCCAGGCAGGCGGCGGAGACGTCACCGATAACCTGGATGGCAACCATGGGGAACACGACGGCGAGGGTAATGCAGACCTCGGGATCAAACTCGAGCGCGTAGGGCATGAGCTTGGGAAGGGCGAAGACCTGAGCGGTGGCGACGCTGGAGAAGTCGATCATGCCAAAGGGGATCGAAACGATCATGCCAACGATCATGCCAAAGAACACGGAGCCCAGCTTGAGCGTGCCTTTGCCAAAGTTGGCGAGCGCAAAGACCACGGCGAAGGTGATAAGAGCGACGCACCAGGCCTGCGGGGTGCCCCACAGCGGCGTACCCATACCGCCGGCCATATACTTGACAGCCGTGGGATAGAGAGAGACGCCAATGGAGAAGATGACCGTACCGGTCACGACGGGCGGGAACAGCCACTTAATCTTGCTGTAAGCCAGACCAAAGAGGACCGCGACAGCGCCGCCGACGATCTCGCCGCCCAGCAGCGCACCAAAGCTAAAGCCCGAGGCACCCATGGCCTGGAGGGCCGGGAGGAACGCGAACGAAACGCCCATGACGATGGGCAGGCCGCCGCCGATGCGACGGAAGGGAGCGAAGGCCTGAAGGGCCGTATCGATCGCCGAAAGAATGAGCGCGACCTGGATGATGTCGGTGCTCTGCTGGCTATTAAAGCCGTAGACGCCGGCCATGATGACAGCCGGGGTGATGATACCGGCAAACGAAGCCAGTACGTGCTGAAGGGCACACGGGATCATTTCTTTAACGGGAGGCATGCCTTCACGAGTGAACAGGGCTTCAGTGCCGTTCTTAACCGTCTCCTGGGTCATTTGACCACCAATCCTCGAAATAGTTGTTTTCGCATCTAACGCTCTATTGTGACGCAGTGCGGGGTTGAGGTTGTGCCTTCGTTGCATATCGTATTAAAGATGATTCTCATTCTCAATAATAATTTTTTGTTATCAGACTATTCTTCAGCTGAGATAATGCGTTTCCGCAGGTCAGGAAAGTGTCTGGTCAAAATAACATCTAACTTTTCTTTTGGTCAACCGTTTACCGCCAAATTCCTACCGTTCGTCTGTATTACGCAATGTACCTGCGGATATACGAGATGAAGAGCAGCGTGTTACCATGAGAAAAAATTGTTATGAACATTTCCGATTTCACCCAAAGGAGTTGCCCGTGAACGAGACCGTACGTCGCTTTTTGCCGATGGTCGATTTCCTGGAGCAGATACTCGGTAAGAACAGCGAGATCGTGCTGCATGATTTCTCGGATCCCGACCACGCCATCGTCGATATTCGCAACGGCATCGTGAGCGGTCGCAAGGTCGGCGGTCCCGCCACCGATCTGGCACTCAAGATCATGCACGATGCCAAGTATCGCGACCTGCCGTTTATTACGGGCTACGAGGGGCGCGGTGCCGGTGGCAAGACGCTGGAGTCGGCGACGTACTTTATCCGCGAGAATGACGAGATCGTCGGTATGCTCTGCGTCAACACCGACCTCTCGACCGTGCGCTCCATCAACGCCATGGCGCAGCAGCTCATGGCGTGCTTCGACGCTGTGCCAAGGCAGGCGGAGCCTGCGTCTATCGAGGTCGAAAGCCTTTCGGAGTCCACGCAGGAGCTCATCGACCGCAGCATTGCCGAGTTGCTGAGCGCGCGCGGGCTGGATGTAGCATCGCTTGGTCAGAGCGACCGCGTGGACGTCATTCGCCACCTCAACGGCAACGGGGTGTTCATGCTCAAGGGCGCCGTGGCCTGCGCCGCCACCGCGCTGGGCATCTCGGAGCCAAGCGTCTACCGCTACCTGCAAAAAGTTCGGAAGGAAGGCTAACCCACCGATCCCTTGGGGACGGAGGAAAACGGATCATTTTGCCGCATCGCTTGACAAAAGACCCTGCAGCTCGCACTGCAGGGTCTTTTTGCATGTCATGTTTAGTTGTTGCCAACGTCTTAGAGAGCGGCGACGACCTCGATCTCGACCAAACCGCCGGCCGGAAGGGCGGCAACCTGGAAAGCGCTTCGTGCGGGGAACGGGGCCTCGAACTTGGAGGCGTAGATCTCGTTCACGGCAGCGAAGTCGGCAATGTCAGCCAGGTAGACCGTGGTCTTGACGACATCGGCAAAGGTGGCGCCGGCAGCGGTCAGCAGGGCTTCGACGTTGGCGAGGGACTGTTTGGCCTGGGCCTCGACGCCCTCGGGCAGCTTGCCGGTCGCGGGGTCGATGCCCAGCTGGCCGGACAGGAACACCATGTTGCCGGTCTGGATACCGGGGGAATACGGGCCGATGGCTGCGGGTGCGTTATCGGAAGACACGACGGTCTTGCTCATGTTTTTCTCCTTACGATCAGATAGAGAGCGTGAGCGCGGCGTTCGCACCGGGAGGCACAATTCGGTCTGAACACCGCGCTTGATTTGGGATAGTACTCAAGGTTTCCGCGCGATGCAAGATTATTATCACGTTGCGAGAATAATTTATCGCCCAACGGCGCCTGTCGGCCGCTGAACGGCACGACCGGACGGTGAAGCTCAAAATGATCCGTTTCCCTCCGTCCCCATCGGATCAGGCAATCCATAGGGGACGGAGGGAAACGGATCATTTTTGCTGCAAGGGCTGCTGAAGACTTTATCCTGCTTGGGCCACAGGGCTCGTCCACCGCAACAGCACCACTATACTTTTGAGTATCTAAGCATTTTGAAAGGCAGGATATGACCGCAACCGCCAGTCGAACCACCAACCGCAGACCCGAGCTTTTGGCCCCCGCCGGAGGCCCGGAGCCCTTTGCCGCCGCACTCGCCGCCGGGGCAGACGCCATCTACTGCGGCATGGGCAGCTTCAACGCCCGCCGCAAGGCCACCAACTTTACCGACGAGGCCTTTGAGCAAGCCTGCCGCGCCGCTCATCTAGCCGGGTCGCGCGTCTACGTCACGGTCAACATCGTCATCAAGCAGTCCGAGATGGGCGATGCGCTGCAACTCATCCATCGCTGCTCCACGCTGGGCGCCGATGCCTTCATCATCCAGGACTGGGGCCTGTTCTTTGAGGTCAAGCGCACGATGCCCGGCATCGAGACGCACATCTCAACCCAGGCAAACATCCACGACGACCGCGGAACCCTTTGGTGCCGCGAGCAGGGCGCCGACCGCGTGACTCTCTCGCGCGAACTTTCCATCGACGAAATTGCCACCATTCACGATGCCGCGCCCGATGTGGACCTTGAGGTCTTTAGCCACGGCGCCATCTGCTTTTGCTACTCGGGCCTGTGCCTGCTTTCGAGCTTTGCCATGGCGGGACGATCGGCCAACCGCGGCATGTGCGCCCAGCCCTGCCGCCTGCCCTACGAGCTGATCGACGAGAACGGTCGCGCGCTCTCCCCCGCCGGCCGCGAGCGTGCGCTATGCCCGCGTGACACCAACACCTCACAGCTTGTTCGCCGTCTGTATGACGCCGGCGCCGCGTCGCTCAAGCTCGAGGGCCGCATGAAGGCGCCCGATTACGTGTACTCCATCGTTGATGTGTATCGTCACGAAATTGACGACATGCTATCCGGAGCCACCGTTGCCAAGGACGAGGAAGCCGCCCGCCAGCGCCAGCTCAAGCGCTGCTTCAACCGCGACTTTACGCACGCCTATCAGGACGGCACCTCGGGCGACGAAATGATGAGCTATGAGCGTTCCAACAATCGCGGCCAGATCGTGGGCACGGTGCTGGGCAGCCGTCTGGCCAACCGCGATGTACGCGGCCTTAAGCCCGACGACCGCCGTCGCCGCGCCGCCATCGCCCGCATTGAGCTGTTTGAGCCCGTGGACAAGGGCGACCTGCTGGAGCTTCGCCACGACGACGAATTCGACCAGTTCCTGACCACTATTGCCGCCGATGATGCCGCCGCGGGCGACATCATCGAATGTCGCGTGCCCCGCAGCATGCCCGAGGGCTGCCGCGTCCGCGTGATTCGCAGTCAGCGTGCCATCGACGCCGCCGGCGCCGCGCTCAAGCGCGATGTGCTGCGCCGCCGAGCTGTTGATGTGTCCGTCGTGGCGCGCCTGGGCGAGCCGTTTACTGTCACACTCACCTGCTGTGACAACTCCGCGCTCACCGCCACGGCCACGGGCTTTACCGTCGAGGCCGCCAAGACGCGCGCGGTCGAGGCGGCAGACCTGGTTGAGCATGTAGGCCGCATGGGTTCCTCGCCCTTTGAGGCAGCGGGCTTTGACATTTCGCTCGACGCCGGCTGCGGTATGGGCTTCTCCGCCGTGCACAAGGTGCGCGCCGCTGCCTGTAAAGCATTGGAGGAGGCCATTCTGTCGCCGTACGAGGAACGCGCGAAAACGCTCGAGCTGCCGGTGCTCGACAAATGTACGCGCGCCATGCCCGAGCATTACCGTGACGAGCCGCAAATCTGCGCCGCCGTCACCACGCTCGAAGCCGCCGAGGCAGCTCGTGCCGAGGGCGCCGCGCGCATCTATATGACCACTGACGCACTTGACGCGGCCGGGCTCTCCCCCGCCGATGCGCTTGAGCAGGGTATTGTTCCCGTGCTCGATGAGGTCTGCCGCGCCGTCGACCATGCTCGCGTCGACCCGTGGATGCAGGCTGGGGCCACCGTCGCCGTCGGCAATATCTCCGAGCTCGCCGTAGCCGCGCATGCCGGCGCCACAGCCGAGATTCGCTCTTGCCTGCCGGTGCACAACACGCCCTGCATGGAGGCACTTGCCGAACGCGGAGCCGGTGCGTTTTGGCTCTCGCCCGAAATCACGCTCGACGAGATTGTCTCGCTCGGTGCCGCCGCGCCCGCGGCTCTGGGCATCACCGTCTTTGGCCGCCCGCGCGTCATGACAAGCGAGCATTGCATTCTGCAGGTTGCCAACGGCTGCATCCACGATTGTGTCAACTGCCGTCTGCGTGCCCGCAAGCTCTCGCTCAAGAATATCGACGGAAAGGTCATGCCCGTCCGCACCGACATCCACGGCCGCTCTCGCCTGTACGATGCCTACCCCATCGACCTCACGCCGCAGGTTCCTCAGCTGCTCGATGCCGGCGTGCGTCGCCTCATGGTGGACGGAACACTGCTCGAGACGGATGAGGTGGGCCGTGCCGTCGCCCGTGTCCGTCGTGCCGTCGAAGCAGCGCGGGCCGGCCGCAAGCCCGCCGCCCGCTTACGCGGGGCGACTTCGGGCTGCATGTTTGTGGGAATCAGCTAACCGAAAGGCTTACACGTGAACGAAGAACCTCAAGTCCTCTACTGCGACGCCTGGCTCATGGCCATCGACAAGCCCGCCGGCATGATCGTCCACGGCGACGGCACCGGCGAGCGCACGCTCACCGACTACGCCAGCGACCTGCTGCTGGCGATGGGCGACGGCTTTGCCGCGACCGACATGCAGCCGCTCAACCGCCTGGACCGCGACACCACCGGCGTGGTGCTGTTCTCGCTCGACAAGCAGACGCAGCCCGCCTTTGACCAGATGGTCATCGACCGCGCTTTTGAAAAGCACTACCTGGCGCTCGCCGAGGGCAAGATCGACTGGAACGAAAAGCTCATCGACAAGCCCATCGCCCGTGACCGTCACGACAGCCGAAAGATGCGCGTCGGCGCCAGCGGCAAGCCGTCTCAGACGCGCGTGAAGGTGCTCAAGCGTCTTAAGAGCCGTCGTGGCCTGCCCACGCGCTCGTATATCGATGTCGAGCTGCTCACCGGCCGTAAGCACCAAATCCGTGTGCATCTGGCGAGCGAGCGTCATCCCCTGGTTGGCGACGACCTGTACGGCACGCCGCGTCCTTGCGGCCTCATGCTCCACGCCCACAGCGTGTCCTTTACGCATCCCGTAACCGGTGAGCACATCCACATCGAAGCCCCCTGCCCCTGGGAACCCTAATACCTGCCAAATAGGGACAGGCACCTTTGTGGTGGTTTTGACTGCGATGGCTCAGCCGCGGTCCCAAAACGTCTCGATCTGTAACAGTTAGAACCCATTTTCCGGTCTATCTGTTACAGATCGAGACATTCGAATCCCCCTCAAGGGAAAATCTCAATCTGTAACAATAACTCGTCAAAATCGGTCCCAGATGTTACAGATCGAGACAAAGGGACGGCAAGGTTCGGAAGTATCTCAATCTGTAACACCTGGCCCACTTTTGACGGTCCAGTTGTTACAGACTTAGACAAAACCGGTAGACAACAAAAGCGGCATCGCCCATCGAGGGTGTTGCCGCTTTTCTATTGAGGAACCTAAATGGTTTTGACCTTGCCCTGTCGCTAGACCGTGATGACGTTGTCCATTGCCCGGTACTTGGCTGGCACCTCGCCTGCGGTAATAATCGTTGCGTCGCGGAAGTCCGCGAACTTAACGGGCGCCACTATGCCAAATTTACTGGCGTCCGAGATTACGAAGCGCTTGGCCGTATGACGCATCGAGATACGCTTTACTTGTGCCTCCTCGATATCGGGCGCCGTGAAGCCCTGCTCGGCGGCAATGCCGTTAGAACCCCAAAAGCCGCAGTTGAAGTTATAGCGGTCCAGGGTTGCCAAGGCATCGGGGCCAACGAGCGCCTCGGTCTCGGGCTTGAGCTCGCCGCCCAGCACCACGGTGCGCATGCCGCGCAGAGCGAGATGCTGAGCATGGAGCACGGAGTCGGTCACATAGGTGACGCCCTCAAGGCGCGGAAGATGCTCGATGAGCCTAAGCGTCGTCGAACCTGAATCGATGTACACAAAGCTCTCGGGCTCCACAAGCGCCGCCGCACGGGCGCAGATGCGCTCCTTGTCATCATTATGGAGATCGCTGCGCTCGTTGATCGTCAGGTCGCGCGTCACGTGCGCGCGCTCCAGACTTGTCGCACCTCCGTGCACCTTGGCGATACGGTGTGCTCGGTCGAGCGTCTGCAGGTCGCGCCGAATAGTAGACGCCGTCACGCCCAGGGCCTCAGCAAGCTCCGGCACGGTAACCGAGCCAGCCTGCTGCACCATTGACACGATCGCGTTGAGCCTATCTTCCGCAAGCATCGCTTACTCCTCCTCGGGGTACACGACTCCCCAATCGGCGCGGAGCTTGGTCATCAGCTCCATAACATCGGAAGCATAGCCCAGAAGCTCGCGCTTCGAATCATCGCCGGCAACGGCCTTCTCCAGGTCGGCCATCTCGTAGCACAGTGCGTAGGCCTCGGTTCCGGCGTGGACCTCCTCACGGTGACCGTCTGCAGTCCACACGATGGTCGCATGATCGGCACGCGGATACTCGTTGACCTCGACATAGCACTTATCGAAGCTGATGACCGAGCGCTTGGGCTGCTTGGAGTGGAGCGTAAGGCTCACCACGCCCAGCTGCTGCTCGGCATTACGGCAGACAATGCCACCCGCGACGTCAACGCCAGTCTCGCAGGTATTGCCCAGAGACACCACCTCGGTGGGTTGGCTGGCCATAAACAGGCGCATGACGGACAGGGCATACACGCCAATGTCGAGCATGGCGCCGCCGGCAAGACTACGGTTGTAGAAGCGGTTAGTCAGGTCGCCGTACTCCTTATAGCTGCCAAAGTTGAGCTGGGCGAGGTTCATCCGGCCAAAGTCGCCCGCATCCATGCGACGGCGCAGCTCCTGATACAGCGGCATGTGGAGCACCGTAGTGGCGTCCATGAGGACCACGTTATGCTCGTCGGCGATGGCACGGGCCTCGTCGAGCTCGGCAGAGTTGAGGGTAATGGCCTTCTCACAGAGTACGTGCTTGCCGGCAGCCAGCGCGGCACGCAGATAGGTGATATGCGTGTTGTGCGGCGTGGTGATATAGACGGCGTCGATGTCCGGATCGGCGTAGAGGTCCTCAACCGACTCGTACACTTTCTCGACGCCATACTGCTCGGCAAAAGCCTGGGCCTTGGACAGCGTACGGTTGGCGACACCCGCGAGCTTGCGACCGGCAAGGGCAAGAGACTGGGCCATCTGGTTGGCGATAACACCGCATCCGATCACAGCCCAACGAAGCTCGGGAGCCGTAAAGATGTCGTTTGGGAACGGCTTGCCCTGGACCGAAGCGAACGCTGCCTTTGCGGCTGCCGCGGAGTCGAGTGGAGCCTGCTTGGAATCTGCCATATGTGCCTCCTGAGTCATCGGAAGTTCTTCATTTCCAACAGCCCTATATTCGCACAAATGCGCGCGCATTTACTTGTATTTGCGTGTCTATTTGCTTTTTGGTCATTATTTAGCCATAGTTGACAGATATTTGCGCGGTTATGCGCATTATCGCGCAAGTCTATGCGCGTAAATGCGCATGCGACGATCCTTGCGAAACATAAAGAGACGGAACACCAAAGCCCCAAAAGACAGAGTAGTCCGTGATACTCGACATCTCCGGGGGCATCGGACATCAAAGGACCGCCCCGAACTACCGGCACATAGGGAACGTCCCCATGTACCGCTTTCGTTGCAAGGCTGTCCCCATCGATCACTCATTTAAGTCTGTCCCCAATGAGCGCAATCACTCATGTAAGTCTGTCCCCAATGAGTAATTTAAGTCTGTCCCCAATGAGTAGGGATAGAAAAAGGCCCGGGTGCCGTGGGACATCCGGGCCTTTGCTAGCAACTTGATGTTGCGGGCAGCTTAGAACTTGTGGCCGCACTTCTTGCAGACGCGCAGCTTGTTCTTGCCGTCCTTCTCGTGACCGACGCGGGTAACCTTACCGCACTCGGGGCAGACGAGATTGACGTTGGAGGCGTCGATGGGAGCCTCCTGCGAAACGATGCCGCCCTGCTGGTTGGCAGCGTTGGGCTTGACGGCCTTCTTGACGACCGAAACGCCCTCGACAACGACCTTGTTCTCGGCGGGGAGAGCACGCAGGATAACGCCCTGCTTGCCGCGATCCTTACCAGAGAGAACCTGGACCTTATCGCCCTTCTTGATATACATATATCTCCCCTAACTACAGGGTCTCGGGAGCGAGCGAGACGATCTTCATGTACTTCTTGTCACGAAGCTCGCGAGCGACGGGCCCGAAGATACGGGTGCCGACGGGCGAACCATCGTTGTTGATGACAACGCAGGCGTTCTCATCAAAGCGAATGTAGGAGCCATCCTTGCGGCGGATCTCCTTAACGGTGCGAACGACGACGCAACGGACAACGTCCTTCTTCTTGACGTTGGCGCCAGGGGTAGCCTCCTGGACAGCACCGATAAACACATCGCCGATGCCTGCATAACGACGCTTGGAACCGCCAAGCACCTTGATGCAGCGAATCTTGCGAGCGCCGGAGTTGTCGGCGACGTTCAGCATGGTTTGCATCTGAATCATGGTAGATGTTCCTCCGAACTAAGAACCGAAGAGAGGTGCGCAGCCTTTATACGGCCCGTGGTATGCAAGCCAGGCATACGCACATCTTCGGAAACGTACAAGTCGTAAGAGCGACTGCTTATTTAGCGCGCTCGACGACCTCGATGAGGCGCCAACGCTTCATCTTGGACATAGGACGGGTCTCCATAACGCGGACGGTATCGCCCACGCCAGCCGTGCACTCCTCGTCGTGAGCGTGCAGCTTCTTGGAGCTGGTCATCATCTTGCCGTACTTGGGGTGACGCTTGCGCTCGGTGATGGTGACGACAATGGTCTTGGCACCGGAGACGGAGGTAACGACACCCGTACGGACCTTACGCGAGTTACGCGAATCAGTCATGTTCTCTCCTTAGGTCCTACTCGGCGACAGCGGACTTCTCCGCTGCGATCTCGCGGGCGCGCTGCTCCGTGAGGACGCGAGCGATGTCCTTCTTCACGGTGTTGACGCGAGCGGTGTTGTCCAGCTGGCTGGTGGCCATCTGGAAACGAAGGTTAAAGAGCTCGGCGCGCATTTCCTTCAGCTTCTCAACGAGCTGAGCGTCCGAGAGCTCACGAATCTCTGCGGGCTTCATTAGTTCTCCTCCTTGGCGGCGGCGGCGTCCTCAGCAGCCCACTTGGCCTCGAGAGCGGCCTCCTCAGCCATCTCCTTCTCGATGCGCTGCTCAGCGTTCTTAGCAGCAACAATCTTGGTCTTGATGGGAAGCTTGTGCTGTGCAAGACGCAGAGCCTCGCGAGCGACCTCCTCGGGCACGCCCTTGACCTCGAACATGATGCGGCCGGGCTTGACGACGGCCACCCACTCCTCGGGGTTACCCTTACCAGAACCCATGCGAGTCTCGGCAGGCTTCTTGGTGATGGGCTTATCGGGGAAGATCGTGATGTAGACACGACCGCCACGCTTCATGTAGCGGGTCATGGCAATACGAGCGGCCTCGATCTGACGGTTGGTGATCCAATGGGCCTCGAGAGCCTGGATACCAAACTCGCCGAAATGCAGCTCGGTATTACCCTTGGCCTGGCCCTTCATGGAGCCACGCTGCACCTTGCGGTGAAGAATACGCTTAGGGGCAAGCACTACTGACCCCTCCTCTCGGAGTTACGACGACGAGGACGGGAAGAGCCCTCGAGTGCAGGGTTGGGAACAGGCTGGCCCGGGAGCTTCTCGCCCAGGTAGATCCAGACCTTCACGCCGCAAGCGCCCATGGTGGTGCTGGCGACAGCCGTGCCGTAGTCGATCTTGGCACGGAGGGTGTGCAGAGGCACGCGACCCTCGCGGTACCACTCACGACGGCCCATCTCGGCACCGCCGAGACGACCGGAGCACTGGATACGGATGCCCTTAGCGCCGGCCTTGCGGGCGGACTGGACAGCCTTGCGCATAGCGCGACGGAAGGCAACGCGGCCCTCGAGCTGCTCGGCGATAGACTGAGCAACGAGGTTGGCGTCGAGCTCGGGGCGCTTGATCTCGACAACGTCGACGGAGAGCTGGCCCTTAGAAACGCCAGCGACCTTCTCGAGCTCGGTGCGGAGGGTATCGATCTCGGCACCCTTCTTACCGATGACAACGCCGGGGCGAGCGGTGAGGATGATGACCTTCACCTTGTCGCCAGCGCGCTCGATCTCGACGCGGGAGACAGCTGCGCGGGAAAGACGCTTCTCGAGGTACTTGCGGATCTCGAGATCGTTACCGAGGGTCTTAGCGTAATCCTTCTCTGCGAACCAGCGGGAGCGCCAGTTCTCGGTGATGCCAAGACGGAAGCCGGTGGGGTAGACTTTCTGACCCATACAGCTTTACGCCTCCTTTCGAGGAGCAACGACGACGGTGATGTGGGAAGTACGCTTCAGAATACGAGAAGCGGAACCCTTGGCGCGGGGACGGATGCGCTTAAGCGTCGGACCCTCGTCAACATAGGCAGCGGCGACAACCAGGTTGTCGGCACGCAGACCGTTGTTGTTCTCGGCGTTCGCAACGGCGGAACGGAGAACCTTCTCGACATCCACGGCGACGGCGCGGTCGCAGAAGTGGAGGATGTCGAAGGCCTGAGCGACAGGCTTGCGGCGGATCAGATCGACCACCAGGCGGGCCTTGCTGGGGGAAACACGCACGTACTTAGCGACGGCGCGAACCTCGGTGGCCTCAGTTTCAATAGACTTAGTTGCCATTTACGGTTAACCCCCTATTTGGCCTTGTGGCCACGGAACGTACGAGTCGGCGCGAACTCGCCGAGCTTGTGACCAACCATGGACTCGGTAACATACACGGGCACATGCTTGCGGCCGTCGTGGACGGCGATGGTGTGACCAACCATCTCGGGGAAGATGGTGGACGCGCGGGACCAGGTCTTCACGACGTCCTTCTTGCCAGCCTCGTTCATCGCGGTGATACGCGAGAGAAGGCGAGTCTCCACGAACGGGCCCTTTTTGAGACTTCTGCTCATAAGTGCTTTCTCCTAAAACTCGGTATCCGAAATTACTTCTTACGGCGACGAATGATGTGCTGGTTCGAGACCTTCTTCTTCTTGCGCGTACGAAGGCCCTTCGTCGGCTTACCCCAGGGGGTAACAGAGGGACGACCAGAGGTGTGGTTCTTGCCCTCGCCACCGCCGTGCGGGTGGTCGACAGGGTTCATGACGGTACCGCGGACGGTCGGGCGCACGTTCATGTGACGCTTACGGCCGGCCTTGCCGATGACGATGTTGGAGTGATCGGCGTTGCCGACCTCACCGACGGTGGCGCGGCAGGTAACGAGGATGCGGCGCATCTCGGAGGAAGGCATACGGACGATAGCGTACTTGCCCTCCTTGCCCATCAGCTGGCAGGAGTTACCGGCGGAACGGGCGATAGCAGCGCCCTTGCCCGGCTGGAACTCGACGGCGTGGATGAGCGTACCGACGGGGATGTCGGCGAGGGGCAGAGCGTTGCCCGGCTTGATGTCGGCGTCAGAACCGGACATGATGGTCTGACCGACCTCGAGGCCCTTGGGGGCCAGGATGTAGCGCTTCTCACCGTCAGCGTAGTGCAGCAGAGCGATGCGAGCGGAACGGTTCGGATCGTACTCGATCGTGGCAACCTTGGCGGGCACGCCGTCCTTGTTGCGCTTGAAGTCGATCACGCGGTAACGACGCTTCACGCCGCCGCCCTGGTGGCGGGTGGTGATGCGGCCGTTGTTGTTACGACCGGCCTTCTTGGGCAGGGGCTCGAGAAGAGACTTCTCGGGCTTGGTGCAGGTGATCTCGGAGAAATCGGAGATCGTCTGCCAACGCCTACCAGCGGAGGTCGGCTTAAGGTGCTTTACAGCCATTACAATCCCTTTCAATAGGAATCCGTTAGCCATCGCAGACAGGGATTCGAGGTTCTGCCTCGGGTGCGATGACACCGGACGTATACACGGTTCCGGGCGTGTCCATTTTATACGCCCAAAACCTTGAGCTCTCGCCTCCCCTATTTGGGAGGCATGAGCTCACTCAACAGCAGCGAGTCTTAGGCCTGGTTGCCAAAGACCTCGATGGTGTCGCCCTCGGCCAGCGTGACGATGGCCTTCTTCCAAGAACGGGTCTTGCCGGCGACATAGCGCACGCGCTTGGTCTTGGGCTTGACCGTCAGGGTGTTCACGCGAACGACCTTGACGCCGAAGATCTCCTCGACAGCGTCCTTGATCTGATACTTGTTAGCATCCTTGGCGACCTCGAACGTGTACTTGTTCAGCTCCATGCCGGAGAAGGAACGCTCGGACACGATCGGACGGATGATGATCTCGTGGGCGGTCATTTATGCAAGCACCTCCCCGAAGTGAGCGGCGATGTCGGCGGGCATCAGCACGGCGTTGTTGTTGACGAGATCGTAGGTGTTGGCCTCGTCGGCAGTGATGATGAACGTCTTGGGAATGTTGCGGAACGACAGGTAGGCGTTGACGTCCTCATCGCGAACGATGATGGTCAGACGCTTGCCCTCAAGGCCGAGAGCCTTGAGCATGGCGACGGCAGCCTTGGTGGAAGGCTTCTCGAAGCCGTAGTCGTCGACGAGCACGAGCTCGCCATCGGCCAGCTTGGCGGACAGCGCGGAGCGCATAGCCAGCTTGACCTCCTTGTTGTTCATACGCTTAGCGTAGGAACGGGGCTTGGGGGCGAAGACAACGCCACCGTGACGCCACTGGGCAGCACGGATGGAACCCTGGCGGGCACGGCCGGTGCCCTTCTGACGCCAAGGCTTCTTGCCGCCACCGGAAACCTCAGAGCGGCCCTTAGCGGACTGGGTGCCCTGACGCCAAGAGGCCATCTGGCACTTGACGATGTGGTGCATAACGTGGATGTTCGGCTCGATGCCGTACACCTCAGCGGCGAGCTCGGCCTCGGCGACCTTCTTGCCCTCGCTGTTCTTTACTTCAAACTTTGCCATTTAAGTGTTCTCCTTGGTATGACGCTGGGCTAAATGGGCTGGGCCCTTAGGCCATACGGATGGCGACGAGACCATTCTTGGCACCCGGGACAGCGCCCTTGACCAAGATGAGGTTCTGCTCGGCATCGATGCGGACAACGGAAAGGTTCTTGACGGTAACGCGCTCGTTACCCATGTGACCGGCCATCTTGACGCCCTTGAGGACGCGCGCAGGATAGGCGCACTGACCGATAGAACCGGGGTGACGCTGGAAGTGAGAACCATGCGTCATAGGACCGCGGCGCTGACCCCAGCGCTTGATGCGACCCTGGAAGCCCTTACCCTTGGAGGTACCGATGACGTCGACCTTCTCGACATCAGCGAAATCAGCGACGGTGACGACCTCGCCGACCTTGTGCTCCTCGCCGTTCTCGACGCGGACCTCACGAAGGAAACGGACAGGCTCGACGCCAGCCTTGGCGAAGTGACCAGCCATGGGCTTGTTCACGTTCTTGGCCTTGATGTCGCCGAAACCGATCTGGACGGCGTCATAGCCGTCGGTTGCCTGAGTTTTAACCTGCGAGACAGCGCAGGGGCCAGCCTGGATGACCGTGACGGGAACGACGTTGTCGTCCTCGTCCCAAACCTGGGTCATGCCAATCTTGCGGCCGAGAATCATGCTGATCAAGATATGATCCCAACTCTCGCGTGGTCTTGGGACAATGCGTACACCACCGAGCGTACGCCCCTAGAGGACCACTACTTACACGACGTGCTCCCCAGCCTTGTATTGCGTCCGGACTACCTGACAACCCTATTAAGCAGGCATTTTGTCCAGCCAGAATACTCCCCTGGTTTCACACAGCTGTTTAGTATACACGGCTGCGGGCGTATCCATCGAGATTCATATTTCACTCACATTGTTTACGCAGGTAAAGTGCGTGGCACGTTCCCAGTGTGCGGCGGAGGGGGCGGGCCTGAGACATATTAAGGTTGCTGCTCTACAGTCCTGCTCACGGCGGAGAGCACATTAAGTGCTCTCCTGTTCGTGCGGAACTCGCGACAACCTTAATATGTCTCAGGCCCGCCCCCTCCGCCGCACACTGGGAACGCCACGTTGATGTCTGCTAAACCTTGCTCGCTCAGCTAATTACTTTGTTGGGGATCCACAATTTGTTGTAAGGTGAACTTGCATTGGGGCGTATCGTCCTCTTCTCGCGCATCGTCAAAATCGAAGATCATGATGGCGCAGTTGGGGAGTTTTGTCGGGAGCTCGAAGCCCTCTGGGGCTGCGGCCTTGATGAATTGGCGGCTGGCGCTGCCGTGGCTTACTGCTAGGAGGGTTTCGACGCCCTCGGCGCCCATGAGATTGGTGAGGGTGCCCACCATGCGCTCCTGCAGGGCATGACTTCCTTCTCCGCCAAATGGGACCAAATCCTCGCCGGGATCCCAGACGTCGGTGGGCAGGGCGTCGTGAGGGCCTTCTTCGAAGGTGCCGTAGCAGCGCTCGATAATGCCTTTGCAGGGCTCGACGGCGGCGTCCGGACCGAGGAGTTCGCATGCGACGAGACTTGCCGTGTCCATGGCTCGACCTAAGGGTGATGAGACCACTTTGTCGGGGACGACGCCGTGGGCTTTGAGCCATGCGGCTGCCGTCCCGGCTTGCTGACGGCCCAAATCGGTGAGCGGTGAATCACAGCGACCCTGGACGAGCTTTTTGACGTTGAATTCCGTCTGGCCATGACGAAGTAGATATAGACGCTTCATGCTCTCCCCTTCTGTATACCTAGCTTTACCGGTGCAACCCTACTCGTGGGTATGGCCTACGTAGTCTTCGTCGATCGTGATTTTGGCGACCGACTTGGGGTATTCCGATTCGACCCGTTGTGCCAGCGCGTGCCTTAAGTCTTCGGCACTCATCTGCAGATCCGAGGGTCGCACGCAGTCAAAGATCACGTTGGTGTGCGTAGGACCCGGCACACAGCGCAGATCGTGAATTGTAAGACGGCTATCGATCTGTTGAGCCATGGCGTTGATGCGCAAACGCATGCTTGCCAGCTTGGGGTCATCGGTCACGATGGGATCGTAATGGAGCGTGACGATCATGCCGTCTTCGTTCCTAAACGCCTGCTCAATATTGTCGAGCGTGTCATGGCTTTCCAGAGGGCTGGCCTCGGCTGCCATCTCGGCGTGAGCGCTTGCGAACTTCCTGCCCGGGCCATAGTCGTGAACCATCAGATCGTGAACGCCCAAAACGCCGGGATAGCTCATGATCTTGTCTCGAATGTGCTTGACCAGCTTAGGATCGGGCGTCTGGCCCAAAAGCGGGCTCACCGTATCCTGGATGAGTTCAAAACCGCTCCAGCCAATATAGGCACCAACGGCAAGGCCGACCCAAGCGTCAAGGTTGATGCCCGTCACCTGCGAAACAATTGCGCACGCCAGTACGGCGCCCGTGGCAAGAACATCGTTCTTGGAATCCTGCGCGGTCGCATGCAGCGTCTCGGACTCAATGCGATCGCCGAGCTTTTGGTTGAGGGCCGCCATCCAAAACTTTACGACCATCGAAAGCACTAGAACTGCCACCAGGGCAAGCGAGAACTCGACAGGTTCGGGGTGGATGACGCGCTCAACCGAGGACTTCACCAGTTCAACGCCAATCAGCAGCACGAGCGCCGCCACGACCAGACCCGAGAGATACTCGTAGCGACCGTGGCCGTAAGGATGCTCGGGGTCGGCCGGCTTGCTCGCCAGCTTAAAGCCCAGCACGCTCACGATATTCGAGCTGGCATCGGACAGGTTGTTCATGGCATCCGCCACAATCGAAACCGATCCCGAAACCACACCAATGGCACCCTTTGCAGCACAAAGCGCCACATTGGCGACAATACACACCATGCCCGCTAACGTGCCCACACGTGCACGATCGCCCTGCGCGCGCTTAACAATCCACTCGACCATCTGCATCCGCCCCCACGGTACTACTTATATATCTATTGCTTGACCGGATTGTAGTGTAGCCACTTTGTCCCCCAGATACAAAAAGGCCGCAGCCCACACGGGCCGCGGCCTTGGAACACGACAAAGGGATCGTCCTTTTGTCGCACTGGTTTATGCGCTTACTTCAGCAGCGCTCGCCACTGTTTCGGGCGAATCGGCTCCGTCCCCCGTCGCCTGCCCCTTCGCCGGCACCACGCCAAAGCAGTAGCTCAGCGCCGCAGACACCGCAAATGCCGTGCCGCCGGCAACGCAGCACCACAGCAGGTTCGAAAAACCACCTGTGGCAAAGCCAATGACCATGAGGACATTCGTCATGCCGATGGTATAGGCCGTAACGTGGCCCACGGCCGCAACAAGGCCTCCGACGGCACCACCAATGGCCATGCACGTCAGGCACCTGCCGTATTTAAAGCCGCAACCGTACAGCGCCGGCTCGCTTACGCCGCCAAGCACGCCCGAGATTGAATAGCCCAGCATGAGCGCCTTCTCGTCCTTATCCGCAACGCGGAGCGACGCACCAAAGGGCATGCCCCAAACGGCAAACGTTGCCATCGTCGCGGCGATCAGGATGCACGAATCCGTTCCCACACTCATAAACTGCGCGTAGGCGAGCGATAGGACGACGTTGCTGACACCCGCGATCTTAAGGAACTCCCAGCCCGCGGCAAGCCCCATGAGCGTGAGTAACGACACGATGCCACCGGAATTGCCAAGCATAAACATAAGCTGGCCCAACAGCATGCCCAGATAGCTGCCCACCGGCGCCGTAATACACAGCGAAACCGGAACCATGACAAGCATGGTCGCAAACGGAACGAACGAGAATGCCACGGCCTGAGGGATAACGCGCTGAAAGAAACACTCCACTCGCCATAGCACGGGCACCGAGATGAGAACCGGAATAACAGTCGTCGTGTAATCGTTGACCGGCGCGGGAAGCAGGCCATACACGGAAGTCATCGATGCCCCCGTCGTCGATGCGGCATCGACGAGCTTAAGCAGATCGGGCGCAATCAATACGCCGCCCAGCATCATGCCCAGCTGCTCCGAGCAACCGAGCTGACGGGCGGCCGCCCAACCAAGATAGATGGGCAAAAAGTAATAGCCGGCGTTATAGAGCCAACTGTAGAACAGGCGATAGATTTCGGAATCGGCAGACCACAGGCCCAGCATGCCTTCGCCCATAATGACGGCGACGGTGCGGAACAACGCCGCGCAGACAATAAACGGCAGCGCCGACATCATGCTTTTGGACAGATAGTCCACCACGGCCATGGCGTTTGATGAAACCGTCGTCGCAAACGAGGTGTTAGAAACTTGTGGCATGGAACGCCTTTCCCAATGTGACATGCGGACTGTCCCTTTGTCACATCGTGCGGTACTGACCGATTGCGCGGTACTTTTGGTAGCGGAGGTTTGTGAGGGTCGCGTCGTCGAGCCGCCCAAGCGTATCGAAGGCGGCAAATGCCGAGGACATGACGGCGCCGGCGATCTCCTCATGCGACAGGCCCCTATCGTCGACAATGCCGTCGATGATGCCGAGCGCCAACAAATCGGGGGCCGTGAGCTTAAGCGCCTCGGCGGCCTCATTCGCGCGCTCGGTATCCTTCCACAGGATCGACGCACAGGCCTCGGGGCTCACGACCGAATAAGCCGAGCTCGAGAGCATCAGGATGCGGTCGGCCACGGACAGCGCCAGCGCGCCACCAGAGCCGCCCTCGCCTGTCACCACCGAGACAATCGGCGTCTTAAGGCCGCTCATCTCCATGAGATTCTGGGCAATCGCCTCGCCCTGGCCACGCTCCTCGGCACCGATGCCGCAAAACGCGCCCGAAGTATCGACCAGACATAGAACCGGTCGACCAAACTTTTCGGCCTGGCGCATAAGGCGACGCGCTTTGCGGTAGCCCTCGGGATGCGCCATGCCAAAGTTGCGGCGCATACGCTCTTTGGTCGTGGTGCCGCGCTCGATGGCGATGACCGTTACGGGGCGTCCGTCTTTCCAGCCAATGCCAGCCACCACAGCGGCGTCGTCGCCAAAGTAACGGTCGCCGTGCAGCTCCACAAATCCATCCAGGCCCAGCGAGATCATCTCACCTGCCGTGGCGCGATCTGCCGAGCGGGTCTGCTTGACAATCTCGAGCGCGGTTTTTGGTGCCGCCGAGCGCTTAAACAAGTGTCCCAGCTTTTTGCCGCGACGACCCGTATGCACGATCTCATGCGGTGCCCCCATGCCGGGCGCGTGCCCTTCGTGCAGCGCCAGCAGCTCGCCTACCGTGAGCGCAATCTCGCCACGCGGAACAACGGCATCGCAAAAGCCGTGCTCCAGCAAAAACTCGGAGCGCTGGAATCCCTTAGGCAGACGCTTGTGCATATTCTGCTCGATCACGCGCGGGCCGGCAAATGCCGTCAGGGCATCGGGCTCGGCCAGGATAATGTCGCCCTCCATGGCAAAGCTCGCGGTTACGCCTCCGGTCGTGGGGTCGGTGAGCACCGTGATATACAGGCCGCCCGCCTCGCTGTGACGCCTAACCGCCGCAGAAATCTTGGCCATCTGCATGAGCGAGGTCACGCCCTCCTGCATGCGGGCGCCGCCCGAAACGGTAAAGCCGACAACTGGCAATCCCAGCTCGGTCGCACGCTCAAATGTGCGACAGATCTTCTCACCCACCACGGAGCCCATCGAGCCCATCATAAAGTTGGCGTCCATAAAGAAGAGCGCCGTATCGCATCCGCAGATTTTGCCCCTGCCGCACACAACGGCATCGCGCTCGCCCGAACGCTCGCTCACGCTCTTGAGCTTGTCGGCATAGCCGGGAAACGAGAGGAAGTCCTCCGACACCAGATTGGCATCCCACTCCTCAAAGGTACCCGCGTCGACCGTCATGCGCATACGGTCGCGCCCGCTCACGCGAAAATGCTTGCCGCAACGGGGGCACACCTCGAGGTTGTCGTGCAGGCGTGCCTCATCGATCACACGGCGGCACTCCGGACACTTGATAAACACGTGGCGCGCGGGGAACTCGGCGCACGACTCGGTGATCGGCCCCTCGAGGACATTGACCGTCTTCGCTTTTCTATTCATCAGCATAGAGATGCCCCATCAGATCGGTGTGATACATGCCCGACAAGAACTCGTCGTTTGCCAGCACGTCGAGCTGAAGCTCGCTGTTTTCGCTCACGCCCTCGATCACGAGCTCGCCCAGGGCCGAGCGCATCTTGCGAATGGCGCCGTCACGCGTGGGCGCACACACGATGAGCTTGCCGAGCATGGAGTCGTAGTACGGCGGAACTTTCGCTCCGGTAAACAAGGCCGAATCCCAGCGCACGCGCGGACCACCCGGCACACGCAACGCGGTGACCGTTCCGCACGACGGCAGAAAGTCCGGCGTTTCGGCATTGATGCGGCACTCCATGGCGTGGTTGCGCACCGGCATGTCCTCCTGCTCAAAGGGCAGAGGCTGGCCAGCTGCCACGCGCAGCTGCCACTTGACCAGGTCGGTATCGGTCACAAACTCCGTAACCGGATGCTCCACCTGCAAGCGCGTGTTCATTTCCATAAAGTAGAAATTGCCGTCATCTGAGTACAAAAACTCAATGGTGCCAGCGCCCTCATAGCCAACGGCACGAGCCAGGTCGCGCGCGGCCTTGTGCATGCGCGCGCGAATATCATCGCGTCCGTCGAGGCACGGCGCAGGGCTCTCCTCGATTAGCTTTTGGTTGCGGCGCTGCACCGAGCACTCACGCTCGCCGAGCGAAAACACATGGCCCTGCTTATCGGCCATAATCTGCACCTCGACGTGATGCGCCGGCGCGACGAACTTCTCCATGTAGCACTCGCCGTCACCAAAAACGGCCTCGCCCTCGGCACGCGCCTCGATGAACGCCTTTGCCGCATCTTCCACGCGCTCGACCTTGCGAATACCGCGACCGCCGCCGCCCGCGCGCGCCTTAATAAGCACGGGGCAGCCGATGCGCTCGGCCTCGGCCGTCGCCTCCTCGGGGCTTTTGAGCAAATCACAGCCCGGAACGATGGGCACGCCCGCCGCGGCAGCCGTTCGGCGTGCGGCGTCCTTGTCGCCCATGCTGTCGATGACCTCGGCCGAGGGACCAACAAACGCCAGACCGTACTTGTCGCAGTCGCGCACGAAGCTCGCCTTCTCGGAAAAGAAACCGTAGCCAGGATGGATCGCCTTTGCCCCCGACTTCACGGCACAGGTGAGCACGGCATCGTCGTTGAGGTAGCTCTCGGCAAGACGCGGGCCGCCGATGCAATACGCCTCGTCGGCAAGCTGCACGTGTAGCGCGTCCGCATCGGCCGTGGAATAAACGGCGACGGTCTTGATGCCCATATCGCGGCACGCGCGGATAACACGGACCGCGACTTCGCCGCGGTTGGCGATGAGCACTTTGTCGAACATGAAGCCTTCCTTAACTTTCGTGCATGAGTGCAAAAGACATATCGGCGCGGCAGCACACCTCACCGTTGACGCTCGCAGTACCCGTCGCAAAGCGGAACGGCCCGCGCGCACGCGTGATGGAGCACACCAGATCCACCGTGTCGCCCGGGCGTACCGGGCGCTTAAAGCGCACCTTGTCCAGACTCGTATAGAACGGCGTCGCGCCGCGCGCCTCCTCATCGCCCATCAGCAGCACACAGCAGTTCTGGGCGAGCATCTCGCACTGAATCACGCCGGGAACGACCGGGTTTCCCGGAAAATGCCCCTGCAAAAAGTACTCGTCGCCCGTAATCGTGATCTTGCCGTGGGCCTCGTCGCCCACCAGCTCGGCTTCGTCGAGCAAAAGCATCGGCTCGCGATGCGGCAACAGCTTCTTGAGCTCTTCTTTGTTCATGGATATCACCTATCCGATCCTCATAAGACAGCTGCCGAACTCCACGAGGTCGCCGTCGGCCACGCAGATCTCGAGCACCTCGCCATCCGCCTCTGCCGTCACCTCGTTGAGGACCTTCATGGCCTCGATGATGCAGAGGGTCTCGCCGGCTTTGACCTTGGAGCCCACGTGCACAAACGGCTCGTCGCCCGGCGCCGGGGCAGCATAGAAAACGCCGACCATGGGAGCGGTCACCTCGGTGCCCTTAGGCTCCGGCGCGGCGGCAGGTGTCTGCGCGGCGGGCTCCGGTGCGGCGGCGGGCATGGCGACAGGAGCCACCGCCGGAGCGGTCACGGCACCCGGCATAGGCATGGGCACGGCAACCGGCTGCGCCGCACTCGCGCGCTCGAGTTCGACCGCGGTGCCATCGGGCTCCTCAACGCGTACACGCGTGAGGCCACGGTCCTCCATAACATCGGCTATCTCGGCAAGTCTTTTGGAATCCATGCTCTAGCTCCTTGTATATCTACGCAGCGCGATGGCGGCGTTGTGCCCGCCAAAGCCCAGGTTGGTCGAAAGCGCCCAGGTAAGGTCGGCGCGAACCGCGCGATTGGGCGTGTAGTCAAGATCGCAGGCGGGATCGGGTGTGTGGTAGTTAATGGTCGGCGGCACCACGCCCTGCTCGAGCGCCATGGCGCAGGCCATGACCTCGATGGCGCCCGTGGCACCGATCATGTGGCCGGTCATCGACTTGGTCGACGAGACATGTGCGGCGCGCGCCGCGTCCTCGCCGAGCGCTCGCTTGATGCCCACCGTCTCGGACGAATCGTTGAGTTTGGTCGAGGTGCCGTGAGCGTTGATGTAGAGGCCCTCGGAAGGCTTAACGTCGCCCTCGGCCACCGCCAGCGATATCGCGCGGGCAATGCCGGCAGCCGCGGGATCGGGGCTCGTGATGTGATAGGCATCATCGGTGTTGCCGTAGCCCACGACCTCGGCATAAATGTGCGCACCGCGCGCCTGCGCATGTTCCATGCTCTCGAGTACCAGCACGCAGGCGCCCTCGCCCATCACAAAGCCGTCGCGATTCGCATCGAACGGACGGCACGCCGTCGACGGGTCAGGATTAGTGGTGAGTGCACGGCAGGACGTAAAGCCCGCAACGGCATCGGGGATGATTGCGGCCTCGGTACCGCCGGCGAGAATCGCATCGGCATAGCCGTGTTTGATGGCGCGGAACGCCTCGCCCACCGCATGGGCCGAGGTCGCGCAAGCAGTCACGACGGGCAGGGTCGGTCCCTTTGCCTTGTGGCGGATCGCGATATTGCCCGAAGCCATATTGGGGATCATCATCGCAATCATGTATGGCGATGCGCGGCGGGGCCCACGATCGGCGATCGTGTGGACGTTGTCGACGAGCGTCTGCATGCCGCCCACGCCTGAACCCACGTAGACGCCCAGGCGCTCGCGATCGATGGCGCCTTCGACATCAAAGCCCGCATCGTGCATGGCCTCGTCCGACGCCGCCAGTGCAAACTGAACGCAGGGGTCCAGGTGCTTGGCATCGTGCTTGCCAAAGTAGTCGTTGCCGTCAAAGCCCTTGACCTCGGCCGCCACCTTGACGGCAAACGCATCCGTATCGAAGTGCGTAATCGGACCGATGCCACAGGTCCCGGCGCACATGGCCGCCCAGGTGGCAAGCGCGGTGTTACCGAGCGGCGATACAGCACCGATGCCGGTGATTGCAACTCTCTGTTCCATCTTGGTCTCCTCATTCAAGCCGTTCTTCGGCCCTGGTTTCTACATCGCCATTCCACCGTCGACGCGCACGACTTCGCCCGTAATGTAGGCAGCCGCATCGCTCGCCAGAAAGCACACCACGCCGGCTACTTCCTCGGGGCGCGCCATGCGCTTAAGGGGGATCTGCTCCTCGGTTGCCGCACGCACCTTCTCCGAGAGCTTTGCCGTCATATCGGTCTCGACAAACCCGGGGGCGACCGCGTTCACTCGTACGCCGCGGGGCGCAAGCTCGCGCGCCACCGCCTTGGTAAGCCCTATCACGCCCGCCTTGGAGGCAGCGTAGTTGGTTTGCCCGGCATTACCCATCAGGCCCACGACCGAGCTCATGTTGACGACGCAACCGCCGCGCTGACGCATAAAGGTCTTGGTGAGCGCGCGCGTCATATTGAACGTGCCTTTGAGATTGACATCGAGCACGCGGTCGAAGGCGTCATCGCCCATACGCATGAGCAGGCCGTCGCGCGTGATGCCGGCGTTGTTGACGAGCGCCCAAATGGAGCCAAAGTCACTCAGGACCGTCTCCACGCATGTGTTGACGGCATCGGGGTCGGCCACGTCACATTGATATGCGCGCGCCGTGGCGCCTGACGCCTCGCAGGCTTCGCACGTCTCGTGCGCCGCATCGACGCTGCCGGCATAGACGACAGCGATATCGTAGCCATCCTCCGCCAGGCCCACGGCACAAGCGCGACCGATGCCGCGCGAGCCGCCCGTGACCAGCGCCACGCGACGTAAGTCGTTGCGCTCGAGCGCGCCGTTGTTCAAGTTGCCCATGTCATTCCTTTCGGGTTACAGCCCTGTTGACTATGCGAGCTCGTCGGCAATAGCCGCGACCTGCTCGGCCGTTTCGCACGAATACACGCGAACGTCGCTCAACGTACGCTTGACCAGGCCGGACAGCGTTTTGCCGGGGCCGACCTCAATAAACGTGTCGATGCCTTGATCCTGCAGAGCATGCAGCGTGTCGACCCAACGCACGGCATGACTCACCTGGTTGGCCAGCACCTCCGATGCCGCCTGCGGGTCGGCCGGATAGGGCGCCGCCGTCATATTTGCCATGACCGGAATGAGCAGCGGAGACGGCGCGTGACCGTCTTGGATATACGTCGCCAGCCCCTCAGTCGCCTCGGCCATATAGGGGCTATGGAATGCACCCGACACCGCGACCTTCATGGCGCGACCGCCGACCTCTTTTACCAAGACGTCGAGGGCATGCAGTGCCTCGGGCGCTCCGGCCACAACCGTCTGCTGCGGGCTGTTGTAGTTGACCGGCCAGCAGTCCTCGCCTGCCTGTTTTGCCAGGCCCTCGACCTGCGCCGCATCGAGCTTGATGACGGCGCGCATGCCGCCGTGGTGACGCTCGGCCGCCGTGGCCATCAATGCCGCGCGCTCACACACGAGATCAAAACCCGCTCGCGTATCAAATGCCCCCGCAAAAGTGAGTGCAGCGACCTCGCCCAGCGAGAATCCCGCACAGGCGGCAGGCACCACGCCGCGCTCGCGCAGGGCGACGGCGACAGCCAAGTCGTGCACGAACACGCAGGGCTGCGTGTTCTCGGTCTGTGAGAGCTCCTCCTTGGAGGCGCTCCGGCACTGTTCGCTCGTCCCCGGGCGCACCTCGTCGGCAATGGCGAACACCTCGGCGGCCGCCGGCGATGCTTCGATGAGGCCGACGCCCATCGCGGGATGCTGGGCACCCTGGCCGGCAAACAGAAACGCTACGCTACCCATGCGGACGCACCCTTCAGGACGTGCTCGGCGCCATCGACCAGATCGTCGACGATTTCGCGAGCGCTCTGGCGCTCGTTGACCATGCCGGCAATCTGTCCGCACAAATACGAACCCTCTTCGTAATTACCGTCCTTTGCGGCCTTACGAAGCGCGCCCGTGCCCATGGCCTCGAGCTCCTCGGGGCTTGCGCCCGCCGCCTCGTTCTTGGCATACGCGTTGGTGAAGGGGCTCTTGAGGGCGCGAACCGGATGTCCCGTCGAGCGACCGGTCGCACGAGTCGACGTGTCGCCCGCTTTGAGCACCAGCTCTTTGTACTGTTCGGATACGGTGCACTCGTTTGCAACCAGAAAGCGTGTTCCCACCTGGACGCCGGCGGCGCCGAGCATAAAGGCCGCCGCCACGCCGCGACCATCGGCGATGCCGCCAGCCGCAACCACGGGAATATCGACCGCATCGACAACCTGCGGGACAAGCGCCATCGTCGAGGTCTCGCCAATATGGCCGCCTGATTCGGTGCCCTCGGCAACCACGGCAGTGGCTCCGCGACGCGCCACGAGACGAGCCAGCGCCACCGAGGCAACGACCGGGATGACCTTGATGTCCGCCTCGTTCCACGCCTTCATGTACTTGGTGGGATTGCCGGCGCCGGTCACCACAACGGGCACCTGCTCATCAATCACCACTTGTGCGACCTCGTCGACAAACGGGCTCATGAGCATAACGTTGACGCCAAAGGGCTTATCCGTCTTGGCGCGCAGCTCGTGAATCTGATCGCGCAGCCAGTTTGCATCGGCATTCATGGCCGCGATAATGCCTAAGCCGCCCGCCTCGGACACGGCAGATGCCAGCGAGGCGTCGGCAATCCAGGCCATGCCGCCCTGGAACACGGGCTTTTCGATGCCGAGCAGATCGCAGAGAGGAGACTTGAGCATCACTACTTCTCCAATGCCGCCTCGACCGTATCGACGAACTCGCCGACCGTCTTGGGGTTCTCCTCGGTATCAAGCTCAATGCCAAACTCGTCCTCGACGGCAACGAGGATCTCGACGGTGCCCAGGCTGTCGAGGCCAATCTCCTCGAGCGTGGACTCGGGCTTCATCTCGACATCGTCAAGGCCGGCGGTCTCGCGGATAACGTCGCAAACGCGCTCGAAGGTCTTCTGATCTGCCATGGTAGTTCTCCTTTGTTTGTGCCCCAGGGGCGTTTTCATTTCCTATGTGCAACTACTTCCAGCGAAGTAGATAGCCACCCACATCCAAGCCGGCGCCAAATCCGACCAGGGCGATGGTGTCGCCCGCGTGCAGTGCGCCGGTATTTGCAAGTCGATCGAGAGCAAGCGGAATGCAGGCGCTCGAGATGTTGCCGGTTTCACGCAACGTTCGGACCACGCGGTCGTCCGGCACACCTAGGCGTTTGACTGCCTGGCTCAAGATTCGTTCGTTAGCCTGATGGAATACAAAGTGGTCGATGTCCTCGACCGCGATGCTCGCGTCGCAGGCAAGCTTGTTGACCGTGTCACAGATAGCATTGACGCCAAACTTGAAGACGCGACGGCCGTTCATGGAAAGCACGCTCTCGCTATCTGCGGAAGCCTTAAATGGCGAGTTGCCGACCAGACCGGGAACGCGCAACGTCTCGACGTCGGGCGCCGTCGAAAGCTCAACGGCAAGGGGGCTGTCTCCCCCAGCCTCTATGACCGCAGCACCCGCGCCATCGCCAAAGAGCACGCACGTGGCACGGTCGGTCCAGTCGAGCGCGCGCGTCATCTGCTCGGCGGCAACGACCAGCACGTGCTTGGCGCGAGCTCGGGCGATATAGCCCTCGGCGACATCGAGCGCAAATACGAAGCCGGCACAAGCCGCCGAAACGTCGAAGGCAGGACATGTGGCACCCAGGCGCTCGGCAACGGCGCACGCTTCGGCGGGAACGAGATGATCGCCCGTCGTCGTCGAACAGACGATAAGATCCAACTGGCTCGCATCGATTCCGGACGCCTGGAGCGCTTGCTCGCTCGCCGCCACGGCAAGGTCGTCGAGTGACTCGGTGGTGCACACATGGCGGCTCTTGATCCCCGTGCGGGTAAAAATCCACTCATCCGAGGTGTCCAGGAACTCGGACAGCACGTCGTTGGAAACGCTGCGCTCGGGAAGGGCCGAGCCCGTTCCCAGTATCGTGAAACCCATCACTAACCTCCTTTGAGTTGTTGACGTGTTTACATCGACCAAGAGAGGATAGCGCATTCTTCGCTTTGTTGACGTGTTAACATTAAATTGTCCAAATGCGACAAAGGCTTCACATTGTGTCTATCTCTCGACACCATTGCGTCATTCACTTGATCATTAAGGAGGTAGCAGCCGCTATGGATGCCCAATTAACGATAGTCGACGTAACCGGATCGACCAACGATGACCTGCTCGAAGCAGGAAAACAGGGTGCGCCGCACGGTACGGGACTTGCCGCCCGCGCGCAAACGGCAGGACGCGGCAGACGCGGCCACAAGTGGGATTCAACCGCCGGCAACCTATTGCTTTCGATTGTCCTGCGTCCATGCGTTAATCCTGCAAAGTACTCTGGTCTTGCCGCCGTCAGCGGCCTAGCGGTGCTCGAGGCACTCGAAAAGCAGTGTCTTGCAAACGAGATTGGCCTCAAATGGCCCAACGACCTCGTCGCGCGAGGGCGCAAACTCGGCGGTATCTTGGTCGAGGCGGCTCGTGACAACGAGGGCATGCCCTTCGCCGTCTGCGGCATTGGCGTCAATGTGAACTATGTGCCTTCGGAGGTTCCCGATGGCGGCCTGCCGGCAATCGGTCTCTCGGATCTCAACGAGAACGTTCCCTCCGTCGATATGCTCCTCGATGAGGTCTATCACACAGTTATAGAAGCTGTAGATGCATGGGCAGAGCGTCTCAAAGCCATGGAAGAAGACGCTGGACCGCTCGCGCCCGTCCGCGATGACTATATCGGTCATCTCAATTGGATTGGGGAGCACGTTATCGCCCGTTCCCCTGCCGGTGACGAGCTGGCGCGTGGCATCTTTAAAACCGTCGATGACTTTGGTCGCGCGTGCATCGAGACAGAAGACGACTTGCGATCCTTCCATTTTGAGGAGGCATCTCTGCGTCCCATTGGTAAATAAGGCGCCACAGCCACCCATTCGGCCGCATTATCCGGGCCCCGGAGGCCATCATACAAAACAAAAGAGCCCCGCTACCGTAATGGCAGCGGGGCTCTGTAAGCTATGAGCGATATCGCTTAGAGCTTGATGTCGATGTCGACGCCAGCGGGGAGGTCGAGACGCATGAGCGAATCAACGGTGCCCGAGGTGGGGTCGAGGATGTCGATGAGGCGCTTGTGGGTGCGCATCTCGAACTGCTCACGGGAGTCCTTGTTCACGTGCGGCGAGCGGATAACCGTGTACAGGTTGCGCTCGGTGGGCAGGGGGACAGGACCGGAAACGCGAGCGCCGGTCTTCTGAGCGGTCTCGACGATGAGCTTCGCGGACTGATCGACGACCTCGTGATCATAGCCCTTGAGGCGAATGCGGATCTTCTGGGTAGCCAACTTAAACCTCCAAAGAGTGCGAGAGATGTTCTCGCAGATTACGTAACAGGGAGCTCGAACTTAGGCGTTCTTGCTCATGACCTCGTCCACGATGGACTTGGGCGCGGGCTCATAAGAGTCGAACTGCATCGTGTAGGATGCACGGCCCTGGGTCTGGGAGCGAAGGTCGGTAGCGTAACCGAACATCTCGCCCAGCGGCACCTTGGCACGGATGAGCTTGCTGTTCTTGCGATCCTCCATGCCCTCGATCTTGCCGCGGCGACCGGAGAGGTTGCCCATAACGTCGCCCATGTACTGCTCGGGGGTCTCGACCTCGACAGCCATGATCGGCTCGAGCAGCTGCGGATCGGACTTCTTGAGGGCGTCCTTGATAGCCATGGAACCGGCAATCTTGAAGGCAGCCTCGGAGGAGTCGACCTCGTGATAAGAACCGTCGAACAGGGTGACCTTGACGTCGAGGACCGGGAAGCCGGCGATAACACCGGTGTTCAGGGCCTCCTGGATGCCCTTGTCGATGGACGGGATGTACTCCTTGGGCACGACGCCGCCGACGATAGCGTTGACGAACTCGTAGCCGAAGCCCTCCTCCATCTTCTCGAGCTTGATGACGGCGTGGCCGTACTGACCGCGACCACCGGACTGACGGACGAACTTGCCCTCAGCCTTCTCGACGTCGTGACCAGCGGTCTCGCGGTAGGCAACCTGGGGCTTACCAACGTTAGCGTCAACCTTGAACTCGCGGAGCAGACGGTCGACGATGATCTCGAGGTGCAGCTCGCCCATGCCGGCGATGATGGTCTGGCCGGTCTCGTGGTTGGTGGACACCTGGAAGGTCGGGTCCTCCTCGGCGAGCTTGGTCAGAGCCAGGGACATCTTGTCCTGCTCGGCCTTGGTCTTGGGCTCGATGGCAACGTCGATAACGGGCTTAGCGAACTCGATCTTCTCGAGGACGATCTCCTTGCCCTCGGCGCACAGGGTGTCACCGGTGGTGGAGTTCTTGAAGCCGACGCAAGCGACGATGTCGCCGGCGGCAGCGTCGTCACGGTCGATACGCTCGGCGGCGTTCATCTCGAGGATGCGGCCGAGGCGCTCGCGCTGACCGTTGGAAGCGTTGACCACGTAGGAGCCGGACTCAGCGCGGCCGGAGTAAACGCGGACGTAGGTGAGCTTACCGACGAACGGGTCGGTCATGATCTTGAAGACCAGGCCGGAGAAGGGCTCGTCGAAGGAAGGATGACGCTGGATCTCCTCGCCGGTGTCCGGATCGGTACCGGTGACGGCCTCAACGTCGAGCGGGCTGGGCAGGTAGTCGACGACAGCGTCGAGCAGCTCCTGAACGCCCTTGTTCTTGTAGGCGGAGCCCACAAAGACGAGGTTGAGCTCGTTGGCAAGAACGCCCTTGCGCAGAGCAGCCTTGAGCTCCTCGACGGTGAAGTCCTCCTCCATGAGGATCTTCTCCATGAGCTCATCGTCAAAGCTGGCAGCAGCGTCAAGGAGCTCCTCGCGCTTGGCGGCAGCGATGTCGGCAAACTCAGCCGGGATCTCGTCCATCGGCTCGGGGTAGGTCATGCCCTTCTCGTCGGCCTTGAAGTCCCATGCAGTCATGGTGACCAGGTCGATGACACCCCAGAAGTTGTCCTCGGCGCCCATCGGGACCTGAGCGGCCACGGCGTTAGCATCGAGACGATCCTTCATGGTCTCGATAGCGTTGAAGAAGTCAGCACCCACGCGGTCATACTTGTTGATGAAGGCGATACGGGGGACGTTGAAGGTAGAAGCCTGACGCCAAACGGTCTCAGACTGGGGCTGGACGCCGGCAACGGCGTCGAAGACGGCGACAGCACCATCGAGGACGCGCAGGCAGCGCTCGACCTCGGCGGTGAAGTCAACGTGGCCCGGGGTGTCGATGATCTGGATGCGGTAGTCCTTGCCGTCCTTGTTCCAGAAGCAGGTGGTAGCAGCGGAGGTAATGGTTACGCCGCGCTCCTGCTCCTGAACCATCCAGTCCATGGTGGCAGCGCCCTCATGGACCTCACCGATCTTGTGGGTCTTACCGGTGTAGTAAAGAATACGCTCGGTCGTGGTGGTCTTACCGGCATCGATGTGGGCCATGATGCCGATGTTACGGGTATCGGAAAGCTTGTACTTAGGCTTAGCCATGTTAGTTCCTTACCTTAACTTACCAACGATAGTGAGAGAACGCGCGGTTGGCCTCGGCCATCTTGAAGACGTCCTCACGCTTCTTGACGGAAGCGCCCAGGCCGTTGGAGGCGTCGAGGATCTCGTTGGCGAGACGCTCGGCCATGGTCTTCTCCTTGCGAGCGCGGGAGAAGTTGACGATCCAGCGGATACCCAGAGCGGTAGAACGACGGGAGTTGACCTCCATCGGGACCTGATAGGTAGCGCCACCGACACGCTTGGGCTTAACCTCGAGCGTAGGCTTGACGTTGTCCATAGCCTTCTTGAAGGTAGCGAGAGCGTCGCCACCCTCGGACTTCTCGGCAACGATCTCGAAAGCGGTGTAAACGATGCGCTCAGCGGTGGCCTTCTTGCCGTCAAGAAGGACCTTGTTGATGAGCTGAGTCACCAGGCGGTTGTTGTAAACGGCGTCAGGCTGAACCTCACGACGATTAGCTGCTGCACGACGCGGCATGTGAAATCTCCTTAAGTGTCTACCGTGCGGCGCTTAGGCGGCACACGGCGAAAGTATCAAAACGTTATCTGGCTTATTTAGCCTTGGGGCGCTTAGCACCGTACTTGGAACGGGCCTGCATACGGTTCTGGACCGGAGCAGCGTCGTAGGCGCCACGGATGACGTGATAACGGACACCAGGGAGGTCACGGACACGACCGCCGCGGACGAGCACGATGGAGTGCTCCTGCAGGTTGTGGCCCTCACCCGGGATGTAAGCAGTAACTTCGATGCCGTTGACAAGGCGAACACGGGCAACCTTACGAAGAGCCGAGTTCGGCTTCTTGGGGCTCGTGGTGAAGACGCGGGTGCACACGCCGCGCTTCTGGGAGTTGTGCTGCAGAGCAGCGTTCTTGGACTTCTTGGGCACGGAACGACGGCCCTGGCGAACCAGCTGGTTAATAGTAGGCAAAGCGTACTCCTTCTCGAATGATTCCAGCTTTCTGTAAAGTGCAACGGCTTGAATCGAGGGGTCAGCATCCCCCTACGAAACACGCAGTTCGATAGGATACGTGCCGTTAGCTGTGCCGTCAACAGACCACGCCGCCGGGCGTATCCCAAAATTGGCACATTTCCGCAAAGCCTACACAAAAGGAATCCCCTCCTGTGCGCTTGGGCGGATTCCCGGGCCGGGCGGCACAGGGGTTAAGTTTGCTGCTCTACAGTCCTGGCTCGCACGGAGGCCACATTAAGTGGCCTCCGGCTCGTGCGGAACTCGCGACAAACTTAACCCCCGCGCCGCCCGGGCCGGGAATCCGACGTGCTCGGCGGGGCAACGCCACCTGCCAAAAAGGGACAGGTTTATTTTGGTCGGTTTTATCTGGGAAAATGTCGCGCTCCAGCGGTGATCTGCTCTCACCTGTCGCATGGAAATCGGCGGCGCTTTCGGAAGTATGCGGTAAATTCTGGACCTGCCGAGCACGCCGGGGTTTTGCGATAATAAACCCGCAGGCAGAGCGCTTGAGCATATGCGGTGTGGTGACCCATCGAGATTTTGCCGCATACTTCCGAAATTCAGGCGAATATCGCTCAAAATAACCGTCCATATAACGCAAAATAGGCCGCTTCCCCTCTTGGGAAGCGGCCTAGACCTTACGAATAGACGATGGTAAAGGGTACTTCTGTTTCGGTCTCTCCTGTTGATGTGTATCTCGTGCCCTCAAGGGTTACCGAGACCACTTGATCGACATTGATCAGTTTTGTCGGAACCGAGATGTTCTCCCCGCTATTGCGCGTCAGCGAAACATAGGAATTGTACGCGCCTGCAGCATCGTCTTCGATAATCTGCTCCGATCCATCCTTGTAGGTAACGGTCAACTCTTTCGTGACTGCGTCAATGCCCAGATCGTCGATGTGCGTCTGGATGGAAAACGGGCTGATCTCAAGAGGCGAGCCGTCGGAGCGGAGCTCCTTTGTATCGACGTACGCTCCGATGCTAAACTCGGGCGTCGATGCTTCGAACAGTTTCGCGTCCTCACCTTCGCCCTCGGTCCACTGGATATTCCAGGTGACCGCATGTTGCAAATCTCGCTCGCGATCCATAGAAGCAAAGTACATCGTGCCATTAATGACCGTGTCGCTTGATGTGTCCTTATCAATTGTGCAGCGTGTGTCAGCCCATTCCTCGCCGAAGTTCATGCTGGGCGTGCCGACGCCTTGTTCTTCTTCACCATAGAGAACAAGTTCGCCTGTCTCTGCTGCTGGCTTGTAGTATTTAACGCCATTTGGATTGGACAGCGTAAACGTCACAGCACCGCAGCCGTTTTTATCGATAGCCATCTCATGGATATCGAGCGTATAGCCGTTGCCCTCGACGGACAGATTGACCTTCTGTACTGAACCCTCCAAGCTTTGGGGCGCGATACCATCACCAAACTCTCTGGTGTAGGTATATTTAGTCCCCGACGAGCCACCTTGAGTCCAGGTAATGGACTCTCCGTTGCCATGGTTTCCCCAGGCAGAGGCAAAATAACTGGAATTGACGACGGCGTAGGCGACCCCTCCGGTCGCCAGCACTCCGGCAAGGCATCCGATCACGGCAACATACAGAGGCTTCGCGTGACCCTTTCGGCGAAGCGGCTCACCAGCAGCGGCATAAAGAACACGGTCAGCAAGATCGCTATCGGCTTGGACGGACTCGAAGGCCTGCTTGATTTGGTTGGATTTCACGGTCGCCCTCCTCTAGGATGAACTTGAGTTTCGATCTGCCGCGAGCTAAACGCGTTCGAACTGTCGCGGCTGGTACGTGCAGCAACTCGGCAATCTCTGAAGTCGAGAAGCCCAGATAGTAATAGAGCACGATGGGGATACGGAATCGTTCCGGAAGCCGCATGACATCTGACAAGACGGCCTTGGTCTCATCCTGCGCTGTCGAAAGCGACTCGGCCAGACTTTCAATATCCTCCACGCGTCTCCACGGCTTTCGAAAGAGAGATTTGCATTCATTGATCGTGACCCGGATAAGCCATCGACGAAGATGCTCCCAGCTTTCAAAATGCGTATCGCTTTTGAGCAACTTCAGAAAGACGTCTTGAGCGACATCGTCGGCGTCGGCGCGATCGCGCAGGTACGTCAATGCAATTCGAAACACGACATCCCGGTGATCTTCGACCGCCTGTCTAAAAGCTTGTTCTTCCATAATCACCTCCCGGTGACGTTAATGGTTCTCGATGAGGCCCTCACCATAGATACGCTTTGACCGAACGGATTGTTTCAAATTCAAGTAGGAAAAACCTACCAAAATAAACCTGTCCCTTTTTGGCAGGTCCCCAAGGGATCAACGGAACGCAACAGGTTGAGCATACGCAAGCGAGCGGCCCCCAGAGCGTACAAGGTGGCATGAAAAAGGCAGGGCATTGACCTTTTGGTCATGCCCTGCCTTTTGAATGACAGATTGTAGCTCTGGGGGCCGCGCAGCGACGGAGGTCGCCGCCGTTCGTTAGAACGGCGGAACTAATTACTCCTCGTCGTTGTCCTTGGCCTCTTCGGCGTCGTCGGTGTCCACGAGCTGGTTGAGCAGCTCGTCGAGGGAAGCCATGTCCTCGTTGATGGCACCGTTGGCGGGAGCCTTCTTGTCGTCGATCGGGGCGCCCAGGAGCTCCTCGTCGGCGTCGGCGTGATGCGTCGGCGCGGCGGAGGTGCCCAGCAGGATGTCGTCCGGACCGTCGGGGCTAAAGACCATCTGCAGCAGCTGCGAGAGGTCTTCCTCGTCGGCAACGTCGTCGTTGTTCTCGAGGATGTAGAGCAGGTCGTGGGCCTCCAGACCGTCACGGAGCTCCTCGATCGCCTTGGCACCGATGCCATCGATGCGCAGCAGATCCTCCTCGGACTTGCCGACCAGGTCGCCGACCGTCTCGATGCCGACCTCGCTGAACTTGTTGGTCCAGCGCTGCGACACGCCCAGGTCGTCGAACAGGTACAGGCGAGCCTTCTCGGCGGAGATGGTGTGACCGTTACGGGTGAACGAACCGTCAGCACCACCGAACTCGTCGTAGCCGGCCCAGTCGAGCTGCTGCGGGAGCTGCTCGTCCAGGTCCTTGAGCTCCACCGGAGCCCACTCGGGCAGCGACTTGGCGTTGGGCGAAGCCGGACCGTCGATGTCCACGTAGCCGTCGGCCGTGCGATACGTCAGCTTGGCGTTGGCGTACGGCTTGAGGCCGGTACCGGCAGGGATCTTCTTACCGACGATGACGTTGGACTTAAGGTCGAGCAGGTGGTCGACCTTGCCCTCGATGGCAGCCTCGGTAAGGACGCCAGCGGTACGGATGAACGAAGCGCTCGACAGCCAGGAGTCGATGTTGGACGCGACCTTGAGCGTACCCAGGATGACGGGCTCAGCCACGGGAGCCTGACCGCCCAGACGGGCAACGCGCTCGACCTCGTCGGCGAACTCGTAGCGATCGACGTACTGACCAAGCAGGTACTTGGAGTCGCCGGGGTTGGTGATCTGAACGCGACGCAGCATCTGACGTGCGAGTACCTCGATGTGCTTGTCGTTCAGGTCGACGCCCTGGCTGGTGTAGACGTCCTTGACGCTCTCGACGAAGGTGTGCATCGTCGACTCGATGTCGGTCAGCTTGCGCAGGTTGCGGAAGTTGACGAAGCCCTTGGTGATCTGATCGCCGGCGCGAACCTCGCAGCCGTCCTCGATCTCGGGCATAAAGCGCACCGAAGCGGGGACGCGACGCTCGTCGAGGACACGGGTGTGATCCTCGGAGTCGGTGAGCGTCAGCACGTACTCGGACTTCTCGGGCTTAATCGAGAGGTGGCCGGAGTACGGAGCCAGCTCGGCCTCGCGACCCAGGATCTTCTCGTTGACGTTGCCGACGATATCGAACATACGGCTGACCGTAGGCAGACCCTGCGTAATATCGTCGACGCCAGCGACGCCGCCGGAGTGAATGGTACGCATCGTAAGCTGCGTACCGGGCTCGCCGATGGACTGGGCGGCAATAATGCCGACCGCGGTACCGATGGCGACCGGACGACGGGTGGAAAGATCCCAGCCGTAGCACTTCTGGCACACGCCGTACTTGGAGCGGCAGGTGAGCAGCGCGCGAAGCTTGACCTTCTTAAGGCCCGCATCGACCATCTTCTGGATGTCGGCGACCTTCTCGATGTAGCCGTCCTGCTCAAAGAGCACGGTGCCATCGGGAGCCACGACGTCCTCAATGAAGCAACGGCCGACGAGGTCGGTGTTGAGGTCGGTGGTGCCGGGGATGATGAGGTTGTAGGTGACGCCCTCGTGCGTACCGCAGTCCTCCTCGCGGACGATGACGTCCTGGGCCACGTCGACCAGACGACGGGTCAGATAACCAGAGTCCGAAGTGTGGGATGCGGTATCGACCAGGCCCTTACGGGCGCCGTAGGTCGAAATGAAGTACTCGAGCGGCAGCAGGCCCTCGCGGAAGTTCGCCTTAATGGGAAGGTCGATCGTCTCGCCGGACATGTCTGCCATCAGGCCACGCATGCCGCCGAGCTGACGCAGCTGGGTCTTAGAACCACGGGCGCCGGAGTCGGCCATCATGTACAGCGGGTTCTCCTCGTCGAACATGTCGAGCATGAGCGCTGCAACCTTATCGGTACAAGCGGTCCACTCGTTAACGACTTCGATGTGGCGCTCCGTCTCGTTGATGAAGCCCTCCTCGAAGTACTCGTTGATCTGGTCGACGTTGGCCTGGGCGCGGTCGAGCAGCTCCTGCTTCTCGGCAGGGATGAGAGCGTCCCACACCGAGATGGTGAGGCCGGCGCGGGTGGCGTAGTGGAAGCCGGAGTACTTGATGGCGTCGAGGATCGGGCCGACCTTGGCCTCGGGGTAACGATCGCAGCAGTCCGCAACCAGCTTGGCCACGTCGCCCTTGACCATCTTGTAGTTCATGAACTCGTAGTCTTCGGGCAGGCACTGGCGGTTGAAGATGATGCGGCCGATAGAGGTCTCGAAGCGAGCGGTCTTGTTGCCGGTGACGTCGTAGTCGACGAACTCGTTCTTGCCGTTCTTGACGCGGAAGATACGGGTGCCGTCCTCGTTGATGACGTTGGCATCGGCGGCGGACACGCGAACCTGGATCTTGGCCTGCATGTCGACCTCGGAACGGCAGTCATAGGCGTGCAGCGCGTCGTCGAAGCTGGCGAACACGTGGTTCTCGCCCGGCAGACCGTCGCGGACCTGGGTCAGGTAGTACACGCCGATGATCATATCCTGCGAGGGGATGTTAACCGGCTTGCCGGATGCCGGCGAGCGCAGGTTGTTCGCAGAGAGCATGAGCACGCGAGCCTCGGCCTGAGCCTGGCTAGACAGCGGCACGTGGACAGACATCTGGTCGCCGTCGAAGTCGGCGTTGAAGGGCGAGCAGACCAGCGGGTGCAGGTGGATAGCCTTGCCCTCGACCAGCACCGGCTCAAAGGCCTGGATGGACAGACGGTGCAGGGTCGGTGCACGGTTGAGCAGCACGACGCGGCCGTCGATGACCTCTTCGAGGATGTCCCACACAAAGGTGGCACCGCGGTCGATAGCGCGCTTGGCGCCCTTGATGTTCTCGACCTTGCCAAGCTCGACCAGGCGCTTCATGACGAAGGGCTTGAAGAGCTCCAGCGCCATGGTCTTGGGCAGACCGCACTGGTGCAGCAGCAGCTTGGGGTCGGTAACGATTACCGAACGGCCGGAGTAGTCGACACGCTTGCCCAGCAGGTTCTGACGGAAACGACCCTGCTTGCCCTTGAGGGCCTCGGCGAGCGACTTGAGCGGGCGACCGCCACGGCCAGAGACCGGGCGACCACGACGGCCGTTGTCGAACAGGGCGTCCACGGACTCCTGGAGCATGCGCTTCTCGTTGTTCACGATGATCGCAGGGGCGTCCAGGTCGAGCAGGCGCTTGAGTCGGTTGTTGCGGTTGATCACGCGACGATACAGGTCGTTGAGGTCGGACGCGGCGAAGCGGCCGCCGTCGAGCTGGACCATCGGGCGCAGATCGGGCGGAATGACCGGGATGACGTCCAGGATCATGTTCGCGGGGCTGTTGCCACCCTTCAGGAAGGCGTCAACGACCTCGAGGCGCTTAACGGCCTTCTCGCGCTTCTGCTTCTGGGAGTCCTCGTCGGCGATGATGGCCTTGAGCTTCTCGGCCTCGGAGGGGAGGTCGATGGCAGCGAGCAGGTCGCGGACGGCCTCGGCACCCATGCCACCCTTGAAGTACATGGAGTAGTAGCGGGTCATCTCACGGAACAGCGGCTCATCGGAGATAAGGTCGCGCTCGGAGAGCTTCATGAAGGCGTTGAAGGCGTCCGTGCGGAGCTGCTTCTCGTCCTTGCACTCTTCCTCGATGTCAACGATGCCAGAGGCGATCTCCTCGGGGGTCAGCGGCTCCTCGTCGGAGAACTCGTCAAAGTTCTCGGGGTCGCCCTGCTCCTTGAGGGACTCGATCTGGCGGGCGCACTCGGCATCGATCTCTTCCAGATCGGCGGCGAGCTCCTCGCGCAGGTCGTCAGCGTCGGCCTCGCGAGCCTCATAGTCAACCTCGGTGATGATGTAGCTGGCAAAGTACAGAACCTTCTCGAGGTCCTTGGACTTGATGTCGAGCATACGGCTCATCGGGAAGCTCGTGGGGCTCTTGAAGTACCAGATGTGGGACACAGGAGCGGCGAGCTCGATGTGGCCCATGCGGTCGCGACGCACCTTGGCCGAGGTGACCTCGACGCCGCAGCGCTCGCAGACGATGCCCTTAAAGCGGATGCCCTTGTACTTGCCGCAGGAGCACTCCCAGTCCTTGGCGGGACCGAAGATCTTCTCGCAGAACAGGCCGTCCTTCTCGGGCTTGAGGGTACGGTAATTGATGGTCTCCGGCTTCTTGACCTCACCGTGCGACCAGGAACGGATCTGGTCGGCGGAGGCAAGGGAGATCTTTACCGAGTCAAAATCAGTAGCTTCGAAATCTGCCACAGTCAACTACTCCTTATCAGTGGTCGTGGCGGCGACAGCCTCGGGTGCCTCGGCGGTCTCGGCATCCTCGGCCTCGACGTCGGCGTCAACGCCGGCAAGCGCAGCCAGGTCGTCGAGAGCAGAGGTTTCCTCGGCGGTCACAGGGGCGGAGGCGTCCTCGTCGGCATCGTGCATGGGCTCGATGTCCAGTGCGAGGGAGCGAATCTCCTTGACGAGAACCTTGAAGGACTCGGGGATACCCGGGACAGGAACGTTCTCGCCCTTGACGATGGACTCGTAGGTCTTGACGCGGCCCACGGTATCGTCGGACTTGACGGTCAGGATCTCCTGCAGGACGTTGGAAGCACCGTAAGCGTACAGTGCCCAAACTTCCATCTCGCCGAAGCGCTGGCCGCCGAACTGAGCCTTGCCGCCCAGGGGCTGCTGGGTAACCAGGCTGTAAGGGCCGGTCGAACGGGCGTGGATCTTGTCGTCGACCATGTGGCCGAGCTTGAGAATGTAGGACGTACCCACGGTAATGGGCTCGCGGAACTCCTCGCCGGTGCGGCCGTCGAACAGACGGGTCTTGCCGCGCTCGTCAAGCTGGGTGACGAACTCGGGGCGCATGTGATCGCCAAAGGCAGCGGTAGCCTTGTTGAGCATGTTCTTGTTGGCACGACGGATGACCTCGGCGATCTCGTCCTCCTTGGCGCCGTCGAAGACGGGCGTGGCGGTGAAGAACGGACCGGGGACGTACTTGTCGGAGTCGGCCTGCTCGGTATCCCAACCGCAGGCAGCAGCCCAGCCAAGGTGGCACTCGAGCAGCTGGCCGACGTTCATACGCGAAGGAACGCCCAGCGGGTTGAGGATAACGTCGATCGGAGTACCGTCAGCCATGTAGGGCATGTCCTCGACCGGCAGAACGTTACAAATAACACCCTTGTTGCCGTGGCGGCCGGCGATCTTATCGCCCTGCTGGATCTTACGACGCTGGGCGACGTAGACGCGCACCTGCTCGTTGACACCGGGGGCCAGGTCGTCGCCGTTCTCGCGGCTAAAGCGGACGACGTCGATGACGCGGCCGTAAGCGCCGTGAGGCATCTTAAGGGAGGTGTCGCGGACATCGTGGGCCTTGGCACCGAAGATGGCGCGCAGCAGGCGCTCCTCGGCGGTCAGAGCACTCTCGCCCTTAGGCGTAACCTTGCCGACCAGGATGTCGCCAGGGCCGACCTCGGCGCCGATACGGATGATGCCGTCCTCGTCGAGGTTGGCAAGCATGTCCTCGGAGAGGTTCGGGATCTCGCGGGTGATCTCCTCGGGGCCGAGCTTGGTGTCGCGGGCGTCGATCTCGTGACGGGTGATGTTGATGGTCGTCAGCAGGTCCTCGGCCACCAGGCGCTCGGACACGACGATACCGTCCTCGTAGTTGAAGCCTTCCCACGGCATGTAGGCCACGGTGAGGTTCTGGCCCAGTGCGAGCTCGCCATGATCGGTCGAAGGACCGTCGGCCAGAGGCTCGCCCTGCTCAACGGTGTCACCGACGCGCACGAGCGGACGGTGGTTGATGCAGGTGGACTGGTTGGAGCGCTGGTACTTGGCCAGGTGATACTCGTCCATGCCGCCGGCATGCTTGACGATAATCTTGGCGGCGTCGGCAAAGATGACCTCGCCGGCGTTCTTGGCCAGGGTGACCTCGCCGGAGTCCAGAGCGGCGCGACGCTCCATGCCGGTACCGACATAGGGAGCGGCGGGGTGAACCAGCGGCACGGCCTGACGCTGCATGTTAGCGCCCATCAGCGTACGCTTGGCGTCGTCATGCTCAAGGAACGGGATCAGCGTGGCTGCGACGGAGAGCATCTGACGCGGCGAGACGTCCATGTAGTCGACGTCCTCGACGGGCACGTCGGCGGGAGCGCCGAAGGAGCCGTCGAAGTCGCGGGTACGGGCAATCACGGCGTGCGGACGGACGATCTTGCCCTCGGCATCGGTCGTGATGAACTCGTTGGTCTTGGGATCGAGCGGCGTGTTGGCCGGCGCGATGACGTGCTTCTCTTCCTCGTCAGCGGTCATCCAGTCGATCTGATCGGTGGCAACGCCGTTCTCGACGCGACGGAACGGGGCCTCGATGAAGCCGTACTCGTTGACGCGGGCATAGAGGGCGAGCGAGCCGATCAGGCCGATGTTGGGGCCTTCGGGGGTCTCGATCGGGCACATGCGGCTGTAGTGCGAATTGTGAACGTCGCGGACGGCCGTCGGCACGTTGGTGCGGCGGCTGGAGCCGGACTTGTGGCCGGCAAGACCACCAGGGCCGAGTGCGGACAGACGGCGCTTGTGGGTCAGACCGGTCAGGGGGTTCGCCTGGTCCATGAACTGCGAGAGCTGCGAGGAACCGAAGAACTCCTTGATGGAGGCCACGATCGGGCGGATGTTGATGAGCGACTGCGGGGTGATCTCGTCGATGTCCTGGGAGCTCATGCGCTCACGGACGACGCGCTCCATACGGCTCATACCAATACGGAACTGGTTGGCGACGAGCTCGCCGACGGTACGGATGCGGCGGTTGCCGAAGTGGTCGATGTCGTCGACCTTGAAGCCCTGCTCGCCGGCAGCGAGGGACAGGAGGTAGCGCAGCGTCGCGACGATATCCTCGTCGGTGAGCACCGTGACCTCTTCCTCGGTGGTGAGGTTGAGCTTCTTGTTGACCTTGTAACGACCGACGCGGGCCAGGTCGTAGCGCTGCGGGTTGAAGAGCAGGCCCTCGAGCAGGCTGCGGGAAGCGTCCACGGTGGGAGGCTCGCCCGGGCGCAGGCGACGGTAGATCTCGATGAGGGCGTCCTCGCGAGTGAGGGCGGTGTCGCGCTCCAGGGTGCGCTTGATCACATCGGAGTTGCCGAGCAACTCGATGATGTCGTCGTTGGTGACAGCGATGCCAAGGGCGCGCAGGAACATCGTGGCGCTCTGCTTGCGCTTACGGTCGATGGAGACCATGAGCTGGTCGCGCTTGTCGACCTCAAACTCAAGCCAGGCACCGCGGGACGGGATGATCTGGGCCTTGTAGATCTGCTTGCCCGAATCCATCTCGGAGCTGTAGTACACGCCCGGGGAGCGGACGAGCTGCGAGACGACGATACGCTCGGTACCGTTGATGATGAAGGTGCCCTGATCGGTCATCATGGGGAAGTCGCCCATGAAGACGAGCTGCTCCTTGATCTCGCCGGTCTCCTTGTTGGTGAGACGGACGTCGGTCAGAAGCGGAGCCTGATAGGTCATATCCTTCTCGCGGCACTCCTCGACGGTGTGCGCGGGGTCGCCGAACTGATGCTCGCCGAAGGTAACCTCGAGAACATGGTTCTGGCTCTGGATGGGGCTGGATTCCTTGAACGCCTCACGAAGGCCCTCGTCCTTAAAACGCTCAAAGGATTCCCTTTGAACAGAGATAAGGTTGGGGAGCTCCATGGCCTCCGGGATTTTCCCGAAGCTGACGCGCTTGCGCTCAGTGGCAGTGTATGCGTAGGTCACCAGGTTTTTCCTCCTTCACGGAAATGCTCGGTGGGTTGGCGAGGCATAGCTTCGCCAGTTATCGCAACCTAATAGTTTATCAGGTACCGACCGTTGGGCAAGAAAAGCCTTGACGCGATTGAGTTTTTGGAGTAGCAAAGTTTTTCGACAGAAAATGCGCAGGTAGATAGGTGTACATCGAACACCTGTTCATATATTTTCTGTGAACAGAGAGCCGACAATCGCAGCTCTTATAAAAAACGGGTGCAGACCGAAGTCCGCACCCGTAAATGTCGATGACCGAGGGCTTACTTGCGCATCAAGCCGCCGCGCTCGTCGATGGCGTCCCAGAAGGCGCTGGCAAAGCGAGGATCGCTTGCAGCCATGAGGGCGTTGGTGGCCATCCAGCCAGACGGGGTGCCGGTGTCGTAGCCCGAAAGCGGGTCGATGACGACAGCGTACATGGCCTCACGATCGAGCGAACGTGCCATGGCGTCGGTCAGCTGGATCTCGCCGCCCTTGCCAGCCTGCTGATCGGCGAGCAGGTCCATGACCAGCGGGCTCAGCAGGTAACGGCCGACGATGTACAGGTTGGACGGAGCCGCCTCGGGAGCAGGCTTCTCGACCAGACCGCCGATGCGCCAGACAGCGCCCGGCTCGGCATCGGCAACGCCCTCGGCGCCCTCGAGCGAACCGACGCGCTCGCCGGCGATAACGCCGTAGCGACTGACTTCCTCGGGCGAGCAAGCAGCGACGGCGATAACCGAAGCGCCACCGTGCTCCTTGGAAACGGCGAGCATCTTGTCGCAGATGTCGCGGTTAGGCACAACGTAGTCGCCCAGAAGAACCAGGAAGTTCTCCCCTGCCACGGCGTCGGCAGCAGAGCGGATAGCATGGCCGAGGCCCTTGGGCTCGTACTGATAGCGGAAGTCGACCGGCATACCGCCAGCGTGGGCGACGGCATCGGCATAGGCGTTCTTGCCGCGCTCGCGCAGCAGGTTCTCGAGCGAGCGATCGGGCTGGAAGTAGCTCAGCAGCTCGGGCTTACCAGGAGAGGTAACGATGATGGCATCGTCGACCTCCTCGGGGTCGAGTGCCTCCTCGACGACATACTGAATGACCGGCTTGTCGAGCACCGGCAGCATCTCTTTGGGCGTGCACTTAGTGCCAGGCAGAAAACGCGTGCCAAGACCGGCGGCGGGGATGATTGCCTTCATGTTATTCAAGGATCCTTTCGCAGGCGCAGAATGCGCCCTATGCGTGCGGCACAGCGGCCGCAGACCAAATTGCGATACCGAAGTATCTTACCGCCGGAGACATACGTCGCCGTAAGGCAAACGCAATTCTTCAGCAGGTCAACGCAAATTATTGCTCGAATGGTGCAATTTTACGCCCCAGCGGTAACGGGATTGGCATGACGAAGACAGCGGTGTTCTGCGTGCCGAGCAATGGAAATGAGGGGCCAAAACAAAAAAGACGGGGCTCGCAATGCGAGTCCCGTCTGCAAAGAAATCTGGCGAGAAAGCCTGATTACTTGAGGGTGACAGCAGCGCCAGCAGCCTCGAGCTTCTCCTTGGCAGCCTCGGCGTCCTCCTTCTTGGCACCCTCGAGAACAGCCTTGGGAGCGCCCTCGACGACCTCCTTGGCCTCCTTCAGGCCAAGGCTGGTGAGCTCACGGACGGCCTTGATGACCTGGATCTTGTTGTCGCCGAAGCCCTCGAGCACGACGTCAAACTCGGTCTTCTCCTCGGCCTCAGCAGCGCCAGCAGCAGGAGCGGCGACAACAGCGGCAGGAGCAGCGGCGGAAACGCCGAAGGTGTCCTCGATAGCCTTGACGAGCTCGGAAGCCTCGAGAAGGGTCATTTCCTTAAGAGCATCGATGATCTCATCGGTGGTAAGCTTAGCCATTTCTAAGTCCTTTCGGTTTCCGTGTCTGTGCACGGAGATCAGTTAAAACACGGCGCGAATGCGCCAGGGGTGCGGCGTTGCCGCCGCGGGTGAAAACAGCGACTAGGCTGCCTTCTGCTCGGAAACCTGCTGGATCGAACGAGCGAGACCAGAGGAAACGCCGTTGACGCAGACAGCGATGTCGCGAGCGAAACCGGAGATGAGACCGGCGATCTGGCCGAGAAGCTGATCCTTGGTGGGCAGCTCGGCGATAGCCTTAACATCATCAGCGGAAACGACCTTGCCGTCGGAGATACCGCCCTTGATCTCAAGGACGCCCTTGGACTGAGCGGAGAAGTCCTTAAGGGCCTTAGCGGCCTCGACCGGCTCGGACTCGTAGAACACATAAGCGACGGGGCCGGCGAGGATCTCGTCGAGCTCGGGCTGCTCCTGGTTCTTGAGAGCGATCTTGACCAGGTTGTTCTTGTAGACCTTCATCTCGGCGCCGCACTCGCGAAGCTGATGACGCAGCTCCTGAGCCTGCTTAACCGTCAGACCGTTGTAGTTGACGACGAACAGACCGGCGTTCTCGGCGATACGGGACTCGATCTCTGCAACCTTGTCGATTTTGTACTGCTGGGGCATGAATTACACCTCCTCGAATTCTTTCCGGGCACGGTCCGCCACAAGGACGTGACGGGGGCATGTCCAAAAAGAAAGCCCCCGCGCTGCATGAGCGACGGGGGCGAGAAGACATATCTACTCGACCACCTCGGCTGGCGGGATGTCCCATTAAGCTCGCAGGCAAAGCCCGTTTGCGCCGGCTGTCTCTGGCAGCGGATTCGTGCGTGAACCGAAAGTATTATGGCGGGGACCCCGGCGTCGGTCAACGGGCGCGAAGATTCGTACACAAACCCTGCATACGCTCCGGCACGAGGGGACGGGTCGAGATTTTCGTTCGGTCAAGTCCTGGGCTCGCTCGAAGGCCACATTAAGTGGCCTTCGGCTCGTGCGGAATCTACGAAAATCTCGACCCGTCCCCTCGGGCCGGAGCTACGGTAACTTTGCTGCGAATCTTCGCGCCCGTTGAGCGACGCGCCCCACGCATAGCCCTTATGTCGGTAGGCTGATGCGTTGCGTCCCTGATGTCTACAAGGTTGAAACGAAGGTGGACAGGCGATTTAGGCCTTCGTCCAGGTCTTTATCGGAAACGCAGTAGCTTAGGCGGATGTGGCCTTCGGTGCCGAAGCAGTCTCCGGGGACGAGGGCTACGTTGGCCTCTTTGATGGCTTTGATGCAGAAGGCTTCGCTTGTTAGGCCGAATTGTTTGATGCTCGGGAAAGCGTAGAAGGCTCCTGCGGGCTCTACTGCGTCGAGGCCCATGGCGTCCAAGGCCGCGAGCACGCGCTTGCGGCGGGCTCGGTAGACTTCGAGCATGGGAGTGGGGTCGACGGTCAGGGCTCGAGCTGCGGCGTCCATCTCGAAGGAGACGGCACTCGACACCAGATATTGGTGAGCTTTGCCAATCTCGGCGATAACGGGAGCTGCGGCTGCGAGCCAACCCAAGCGCCAGCCGGTCATGGCCCAGGGCTTGGAGAAGCTCTCGATGACGACCGTCTGCTCGCGTAGCTCCGGGTGGCGCTGGGCAAAGCGCTCGTAGCCATCCACATAGATCAAACGGTTGTACACGTCGTCGCAGACCACGTAGATGCCCGCCTGGTCTGCCACGCGCGCTACGGCGTCGAGTGAGGCCGCGCTGAGAATACAGCCCGTGGGATTGTTGGGCGAGCAGATAACGATGGCCTTGGTCGCCGGGGTCACACAGGCGCGAAGCGCTTCCTCGTCAATCTGGAATTGCGCAGGCTCCGTATCCAAAAAGACCGCTTTGGCGTGATTGGCTACGACGATGCTCTCGTACAGGCCAAAGGCCGGCGTGGGGATAATAACCTCGTCGCCGGGGTTGAGCATAGCCATGAATGTTGCCGACAGGGCCTCGGTCGCGCCGTCGGTCAGGATGACCTCGTCGGCCGAAAACGTAAGGCCCGCGTCCCCCATGTAAGCAGACAACGCCTCGCGCAGGGCGGGGCGACCGTTGTTGGGCGGATAGTGCGTGTCGCCGCGATTGAGCGACGCAGTCACCTCGGCGCTAATCACATCGGGCGTAGGAAAATCGGGCTCGCCGAGCGCAAGTGCAATGCATCCCGGATGCTGAGCGGCGAGCGCGTTGATTCGGCGGATGCCGGAGGGCTTGAGCGTGGCAAGCGAGGTATTCATGGGCAGGCGCATGGCGTTCCTTTCGTAAGGGTTGCACTAGGATAGCGCGGCGAGGCACCGCCAGACGGTGTAACCTAAACGGAAACGGACTGGAAAGGAGATGGCATGGAGACGATCGCACGCGGCGATAAGCCCAAAACGCTGCAGACCATTGCATATATCAGCATTCCCGAGAGCGCCGATCTTGAGTTTTTGCTTTGGGACCTCCAGGATGCCATCGCGGCGTATGCCCGGCTTTCCGGTACTTCGCTCCCCCGTCTGGTCGCCCTGGGGACGGATGATGGCGGCAGCACTGCGGACGGCATTGTATTCGCTGTTGAGAATGCGCTCAATAACGAGGCGATGAGCGTCGTTGAGCAGGCGCTTGATTGCCTTGGGGACACGGAAGCGCGCGTCTATGTCGTTGTTCAAGCCGGCTGTGGGAGTCCCGAGCGGGCGCACACAGTCGTTGGCCATCTGCGCGAAGCGTGCGAGCGTCGGGGGTTGTCGTGGTGCGGTGGCATTGTCGTCTGCACCGGCACCGGCATCGCAGCGCTTTGCCGCTCCCCACGCATGGGCCTCTTGCGCCGACCGTTTTCCGAAGCCATGGACAAGCTCGTGGGTGCGGTGCGTATGGGTTGCTCGGTTGAGCATGCGCAGCGACTCGGCGGCGGCAGTGCCGAGGGCGTCGACACCAATGGCATGGTTTTTGCCGATCCAGCCGTGCCGACGCCAATCTGGCAAGCCGTTATAAAACGCCTTGGCGCTCACGCTCAATCAAATATCTAAACTAACGAGCGCCCCAATCAACGGCATCGCGCCAGCGCTCAACAAGCCGCTCCAGACGCCATGCCGCGTTGGCGGGACTTGTCGACGGCAGAACGATGGCCGGCAGCCCGGTGCGTTCTTGCAGGTAGCGCTTGTAGAGCCGGCCAGCTGTACCACCGTTGCATATCACCTGCTCAATGGGAGCTGCGCCGGTAATGCGCTCGACATGCGCCGGAACGACGTTTTTGATGCTCGCGTCGCTTGAGCCCTTAATGTCGCAGCTCTCGATCACATCCCACAGGGCCACGCCGCCGTTCAGCAGCATGGCCCGCTTGGCGGCAATCGAGGCTTCGAGCGTCGCAGGCTCACCGCTTGCCAAAGGGTCGCCCTCGTTGGGCGGTACAGGCACACCGAGGCACGCGGCCATCACGCGCCAAAAGCGGTTCTGGGGATTACCGTAATAGAAGGCGTTGGCGCGCGAGAGCACCGAGGGAAACGAGCCCAACACCAAAACGCGCGAGCGCTCGTCAAACACGGGCTCAAACCCATGCTCAATATGCTGATAGCCCTCGTCCGGCGCGGTCATGGGCTAGGCCCTCAGCAGATAGCGCACCTCATAGGGTGCAAGCTCGAGAGTACCCGTAAGCTCGACCGTGGGCGCATCGTCGGCAAGCAGGTCAACGAAGGAGCCGTTGAGTTCGCCGGCTCCAAAGGTATAGGGCTCGTTCACGGCATTGACCGCCACGAGCACCGTCGCGTCGTCGCAGGCGCGCTCGAACAGCAGCTGCTTGTTCTGGATCACCACGTTGCGGTACGCGCCGTAGTTGAGGGCACGGGCCGCCGCGTCGTTTGCCGAGCGTAGGTGCGCGAGCCGCTTAACAAATGCCGTCAGCTCGTTGGGCGCAGGCTCATCGAGCGCAGGTCGCAGCGCCCAGTCACCATCGGGGCCGCCCTTTTCGCCGGCAATCCCCCACTCGCTGCCATAGTAGACGCATGGGATGCCCGGCATGCCAAAGAGCATGCCGTAGGCGGGGCGCAGGCAGGACTTGTCCGTCAGGATGCTCGCCAGGCGCGGCACGTCGTGGTTGTCGACAAACGACAGCAGGTGTTTACCGCGGTAGATGCACCACGGATCGCCGCCAAACTGGCGATGCAGTGAATGGGCAATCTCGAACATGTTGGCCGAGTTAAAGCTGGAGTACAGGCCCTTGTAGCACTCGTAGTTGGTGCAGGAGTCGAGCATCTCGTCGTTGACGATCTGGTTATAGTCGCCGTGGAGCGTCTCACCAATCAGCACAAAGTCGGGCTTGAGCTCACGGGTAAAGGAGTGCAGGCGGCGCATAAAGTCGCGGTCGAGCATATAGGCAACGTCCAGGCGCAGGCCGTCAACGCCAAACACGTCAGCCCAACGGCGCACGGACTCGAGCAGGTAATCGACCACGGCGGGGTTTTGAAGGTTGAGCTTCACAAGCTCAAAATGGCCCTCCCAGCCCTCGTACCAAAAGCCGTCGCCATAGCAGGAATCGCCGTCAAAACTGATGTGGAACCAATCCTTGTAGGGCGAGTCCCACTTGCGCTCCTGCACATCGCGAAAGGCCCAAAAGCCGCGACCGACGTGGTTGAAGACGGCATCGAGCACCACGCGGATGCCATGGGCGTGCAGCGTCTCGCACACGGCGGCAAAATCGGCATCCCCACCCAGGCGACGGTCGATATGGCACAGACTGCGCGTGTCGTAGCCGTGGCTATCAGACTCGAGCGGCGGGTTGATGAGCACAGCGCCAATACCGAGTTCCTGCAGGTAGTCGGCCCATTGGGCGATCTTCATGATGGGCGCATCGGGGTTTGGCGCGGCGTTGGCAGCCTGGGCGAGTTCATCCTCGGCAACGGGCGCGGCGTTTTCGCGCGGAGCTCCGCAAAAGCCCAGCGGATAGATCTGATAGAACGTCGTCTCGTATGCCCACATAGCAACCTCCCGGCAAGCTCAACACAACGACATCCATTGTATGCCCGGCTTGTATCCTCTTCCCCAAAATAAGTTGCGGTGGAATAGTTCCTGCTTGGGCCTTCAGAGGCCTTAAACAGGAACTATTCCACCGCAACTGATGAGGGAACGTGATTAGGCAACGGGCTTTGCGCGGCGTATGGCCGGGAACAGCACGGTGATGGCGAGGATCTTGCCAAATAAATGGTACCGCCGAGATGCCGCTAAGCGAATAGAGAGGTGTCCGCACGGGTGGCTATCCTATGATGAAGGCAGCATATTCCCACACCTGACCTACAAAGGTAGTTGAACGATGGCAGACATTAAAATCAAGATCGTCAGCAATCCATATCAAGAAATTGTCCGGTTCTTCCGATGGGATAACGGTTGGCAAGAAATAACGACCTCCTCAAACCCCAATAGCGCGCTCCATAGCACGAAGATCGTTAACGGATTCTTCCCCTTTAAGGCCGAAGAGATCATCGACATCCTCGCCAAAGAGTTCGGCGGCGGCGATAAAATCGAATTGCATTTTGAAGGTGCGGACGACGAATGGCAGGAGCTGCTCGCCATCTGTACCGAAGGACCACGCGCCAACACATACGAGGCCATACGAGACGAGCGTTATCTATCAAACGCCCGAGACGTCTTGCCGGAGATTGTCGAAGTCTTCAGAGAAATCCAGGGGCTCGTAGACGAATCAGTCTCCGAGCGAACAAAAGTCTCTGAGCAAATTAGGAAGTTCACCGATGTCTCGAGCGACGTCATCCCGCTGTGTGTGCTCGGCAGCTATAGTGCAGGCAAATCGACGCTCATCAACGCCCTCATTGGCATGGAGATCCTTCCCAGCGGCGACGAGCCTGTAACGGCCCGCATATTTCAAATCAAACGTTCAAAAGACCGAGATCGCGCGATGGTTCAATTCTCCTGTGGCAACAGGCGATTCTTGCTACGTTTTGATCTTGATGGCCTCATGGAAAACAAAGAGCTTGTGGGGGAGCCCCTATACGACATGATTGCAGCCAAAGTCGCCGACTCCATGCCCGGTATGGCTTCCCATATGAACAGCGCCCTCAAGGTTCTTAACTCATACCATGCCGATGAAGACGACCGGACCATCTCCGATCTGATCAGAATCGAGGTGCCCTTTAGCGATACCGATCCATGGCCTCACGACAGGGAGTTTGTCATCTTTGACACCCCGGGCTCAAACTCCGACTCCAACGCCGATCACGCCCGAGTGCTCAAACAGGCAATGGAGGGCCTCTCGAATGGCCTTCCCATTTTCGTTGCAGAGTACAGCTCTTTCGATACGAAGGACAACAAGAACCTCTCTAACGAAATAGAGCAGATTCCCGCAATTGACGAGCGTTTTACCATGATTGTGGTTAACAAGGCCGATTCCGCCGACCTTCCCAAAGGCGGGTTCGACGACGAACGAGTCTCGGACATCATGCGTCAGTCCATTCCATCCAGCCTCTATGGTCAAGGTATCTACTTTGTTTCTTCCATCCTCGGCCTAGGCTCAAAGAACTCCAGTGAGTTTATAAGCGACAACTATGCCGAAAAATTCGAAGACCAGCAGCGTAAATACACCGATCCAACAAGCCGCTTCTACAAAACGCTCTACCGCTACGACATCCTTCCGGGACAGATCTCGCGCAGAACCAACCGCGAATCCGAAGCTTGCAAGGACCTCCTTCTTGCCAACAGCGGACTCTTTTGTATCGAAAATGAAATACGGCTGTTTGCCGAGCGGTACTCTGCCTACAACAAATGCAGCAGGTCGGAATCGCTCCTACAAGAAATTGTCTGCATAACCGAAGAAGAAATTGCCGATAAGAAAACCGACCTCGAACAAAAGAAAGCACAGCGAGAAGCCGAGCTCGAAGAGGATAAGCGCAATCTCATCAACCAACTCGAAGACTGCAGAGAGCATGCAAGGCTGGACTCCTCGGCCAGCTATGCCGGCGCCATCGACAGGAACGTTTCCGCCGAGCAGTGGAAAACCAACCTTGACACGCTTCAGGCGCGTCAAGGCGTCATTACCGAAGACAAGCGAGAGCGCCTCGGATACTCAAAACGGTCGAACGCAGCCGCGCAAGCGTTTGACTCAATCGCCCCTAACTTTTTCAATAGGCTCGGCGAATCGATAAAAGGAAGCCCGGCCAACACGCAAAAGGGCATCGACCCCCAGCCAACATTTGGGTTAGCGGAGGTTGGCAAAGGCCTTTGTGATGACATCACCGATGCGCTCCAAAAAAGATCCGACGCAAAGGCTGCCGAAAGAACAGCCGACAAAGATGCCGCCGACCAACTCTTTAACGAGGTCATCAATCACTATGACAAATGTGCCGAGCAAATAGCTCAGACCATCGACGAGCTGTCGCAAAGCTATTGGAAGGATTGTGCGGAGCATAGCCGCGATGCCCTCTATCGCATCGCTACCAGCAGCGACAATCCTCTTTCCGAAGAGAAGCGCCAAGAGGTCGGCGATATCATTCTTAAATATCGTGGCCTCGCGCTCGATAAGACAAAGGGCCCCATTTTCAGCAAGGCAGACTTTACCGAACTGAAGCTCATGGACCGTGTCATCTTTAAATCCGACAAGCTTTTGCTTAGGAAAGTCGAAGACAAATTCAACCGCGAAATCTCACGGTGTTTCTGCGAAGCACGCGCCGAAACAGAGCGCGAGCATACCTACGGCTTTACCGAATGGCTCAACGAGCTGCTCGGCCAAATTACGAGCAATATCACCGACTACAACCCGGTGCTCCATGGCCATGTCGAAGACATCAACAGGCAAACCGCGGAGATTAACGCTCTCGAGGCAAAACTCGAGACGCTCAATAATCGAAAAGAGTACATTGCGCGCGTCATTAATTGGAAGGAATAGGCTGATCGCATGGGCATCAAAAACGCGATTATGCGCGCTGCCGATATAGCCGGCAACGCGGTCGCAACCGTCTCGGTACTCAGCAGCTCCCAACTCGATGAGGTCGACAAAAAGCGAACAGCATACTTGTCAGAAAAGCCGAATCCGGCAGACGAGCAAGCTGTCGAGCTCACCAATCGGCTCTTGGCAACTGCCGCCGTTGAGCTTCACAACGCCTATCTGCCGCAGCTGCGAAATGTATACGCGCCGATTGACCCCTCTATCGAATACCCCACGGGCTTTAACGCCGACAACAACATCCGCTTCATGAATATCACGAAGTGGATCGTCGACCCGAACGAAGACAGTCTCGAGAAGCTTGTAAATGTGTACGACGTTCTTTCTGACGAAGACTGCAACATTGCGCTGGTTTTTAATCGAACCAGTGCAAGCACCAAGGTATTCCTTGCAGTCGTCAATAGTGACAATGCCCGTGACAACATCGACGCCGATAATTTTTCTCGGCGCATGTCGGATGCCCTGAGGGGCAACTTCCCCGGTTCCGAAGTGGGACCCGCCAATCGCGGCCCCATTCCGTGTCTAGACAATCGACGCTCGTCTTCGGTTGCCGCCGTTTCGAATATTCCAGCCGAAAAGAACGAGAAGTTCGTCACGCAAACCATTGAGAAAGTTCTCGACGGCATTGTGCCTGGCAGGCCGAGCGAAGACTACACTATCGTGCTGCTCGCAACCCCGATCCATGATATTGAATCGCGCAAGCTCCGTCTTGCCGAACTCCACTCACTTCTGACGCCCTATGCCTCATGGACGACCAACTACACCTACCACCAAAACGACTCCATCGGATCGTCCGCGACGATTGGCATCAATGCAGGCGTGAGTGCCGGCAGGCAGGTGGGGAGCAATCAGGCTGTTGCTCAAAACTACAACGAAACGGACTCGACAAACGGGTCGGTCTCGGAATCGAGCAACGAGAGCGTAACCGACTCGTCCACATCGACCGAAAGCATCACGGATGCGGTCGCCGACGGCAGAAATGAATCCTCGAGCGGGAGCGTAAGCCTAGGTGTAAGCGCAGGCGCATCCGCAGGCGTATACGGCGGCGGCAATCTCGGCGTATCCGCAAGCCACACCGAGAGCTCGTCGCACTCCACGTCTACAGCAAAAGGTACGAGCTCATCTACCGGCAAGGCCATATCCAACTCGCTCGGCAAAGCCGTCACCAGCGGTGTTGGCAAGGCCGTCTCTAAGGGAGCCTCCGTGACTTCCGGTGTTTCGCAGGCAGTAAATCTAGGTGCAAACTTTGGCGGAACGTTCGCACGCTCAAGCACGGTCACCGCTACCATCGGCGCCGACGAAGGCATCACACAGACGTTCAAGAATTACTCCATCCAACACGCGCTCGAAATACTCGAGTTGCAAATGAAGCGCTACGACCTTGCCTCGGCACTCGGCATGTGGGACTTTTGCGCCTACGTGCTATCAGAAGACCACAACGTCGCGAACAACGTTGCCCACACTTACCTCGCCCTCACCCAGGGCAAAGAGTCCTATATGTCTCAGGCTGCGGTAAACCTCTGGCGTGGAGACCTCGGAGAGCAAAGTGCCGATGCCGCGGCAATCTGCTCCTACCTTCGCGATTTGCGCCATCCTGTTTTTGCCCTCTCCCCCGCCCTGCTCGATCAACATCCGAGCTTTTCGGTCTATCCGGCAACAGTCGATGCAACCGCCGCCCTATCGGGCAAGGAGCTTGCCTACTCGCTCAACTTTCCCAAGAAGTCCGTCCCAGGCCTGCCCGTCATCGAGTGCGCTTCTTTTGGGCGCAATGTCTCGACGTTCGATGGCACGCAGCCCCAACAAGGTCTTTGCATAGGCAAGGTTTTCCACATGCATCGCGAGGAACGCATTAGGACGTTCCTGTCAAAAGACTCGCTCGCCTCGCACACCTTTGTTACGGGCAGCACCGGCGCAGGAAAGACCAATACCGTCTGCCGCATCCTCGATCAGGCGCTCGATCGGCAGGTCAAATTCCTTGTCATTGAACCTGCCAAGGGCGAATACAAGGACGTGTACGGGGGCCGCGAAGACGTAAACGTCTTTGGAACCAATCCAGAATTCACGCCGCTCCTGCACATCAATCCTTTTAGCTTCCCGTCCGGCATCCATGCGCTGGAGCACCTCGACCGACTCGTTGAGATCTTTAATGTTTGCTGGCCCATGTACGCCGCTATGCCCGCCGTCCTTAAAGACGCTGTCGCCAGGTCATACGAAGACTGCGGATGGGATCTTGCCGCTTCTGATAACCCATATGGAGCCGATCTCTTTCCCTGCTTTGCAGATGTTGCCCGCAACGTCCGCGAGATTCTCGACTCCAGCGAGTACGATGCCGAAAATAAGGGCGCCTACAAGGGGTCGCTGCTCACACGTCTCAACTCGCTCACCAACGGGCTCAACGGCATGATGCTTTCGTCGAACGAAGTCGATGCTAGCGTGCTTTTTGACGCCAACACAGTCATCGATCTATCGCGCATTGGCTCCGCCGAAACAAAATCCCTACTCATGGGTCTTCTTGTACTCAAACTTCAAGAACATCGCATAGCCGAGAAAAAGGGCATGAACCAGCCGCTTCGTCATCTGACCGTGCTTGAAGAGGCGCACAACCTGCTTAAGCGATCGTCGAGCAGCCAAGGCTCGGAGAGCGGCGACCTGACAGGCAAGAGCGTCGAAATGATCTCAAATGCCATCGCCGAGATGCGTACATACGGCGAAGGCTTCATTATCGCCGACCAGGCGCCCGGCCTTCTCGATATGGCAGCCATTCGCAACACAAATACCAAGATCATCCATCGCCTGCCCGATCTTTCGGACCGCGAGCTCGCCGGTCGCGCTGCCAACCTCAACGACCAACAGATCGTCGAACTGGCACGCTTGCCTAAGGGCGTTGCGGCCATTTACCAAAACGATTGGGTTGAGCCGGTGCTCTGCAAGATCGCCAAAGCAGAGGATGGCGAGCACTTTACCTACAGCCGCCCCGTCGACGATGCCGCAAGTAACCAGAGCGATGATGCCCTTGCCGTAGCGCGCATGCTGGCCTACGGAATCAGCATCGGAACCAAGGCGGAGCTGCATAGCGTTCGAGAGCGGCTCGATCGCCTCCATATCGACGCGTCTACAAAGGTCAAGATCTTGCGCACCGTCCAAAACCCACCCGCCGAACCGCGCATGACCAAGCTGGGACCCATAATGAGCACACTGTTTCCCAACGTTGTCAAAGCGGTCGAGGACGAACGCGAGTGCAGCGATGAAGCCGAACAATGGACAATGACGGCGGACGCGGCACTCAGGTCCTCCATCGACCGCGATATCGACAGCCGCACCAGGCAGGCCATCATCCAGGGCATCATGACCGATGTCCTGTATCTGCAAATGCAAGATACCCAAGCATATTCCGATTGGCACAGCTGGAACGAGAATAGCGAGGTGAGCTAATGGAGTTCAAGCAAATAAAAGACGGCGTGGCCGAGCTAGGCGATAAACTTGGGTTCAATCCCGATAAATTCATTGGCCCCGAATCAAAGGAAACCAAGGCAGAGGTTAAAAATGCCAGCCGTAGCGAATCCATCGATCCCGACAAATTGATTAGACCCTCGGTGGAATCGTGCGATTATCCTTCGAGCTATAAGGAGAGGCTGGACCGTACACCGAGCATGGATAATCCCCATGGCAAATGGTCGGGCGATCGAGGGGAATCGATGTTTATTCCCACAGCCGATAGGGTCCGCGAGATCCTTCGAAACAAAGGTCTTAGGGGCATCGAATACAAAAATGGCATTCCTGACTTCAGCCTTGTTGAGGAAGCAAGGGTAATCATACAGGGTATGGGCCAGCACAGGCTTTCGCAGATGGGCGAGAACGGCGAGCGCATTATCGGCAACTATGAAAAGGCAGACATTGAATGCGCAAAAGCTTGGAACCTTGAGCATCGCGATAGCAAAGATGATTGGACGCACCAGGATGTCAAGAAATGGCGCGAGGCAAATGAGTACACCTGGCACGAGCACAATGATATGAAGACGTGCTCTCTTGTTCCGACCGAAGTTCACAAGGTGTGCAGCCATCTCGGCGGCGTAAGCGAAATCAAAAACATACTGAATCAGATTGGCGGCTTCGATGACTAACGGCATGAATCTGTGGGGCAGGGATTTCTCGCTCCCCGTCTATTACGAGTGCGACTCGGACCAAGACGTCCTCGAGATTCAAAAGGAAGCAAAGGACGCCCTGCTTGCAAGCTGGGATACCGTTGAGGACAGCAAGGAAGCAATCGAAGATTATTGCCTCGAAAGAGACGGCAATCAGATCGAGAGTCCCATTACGAACATTTTTAGATACGTTATTCCGACCAGCATTGTGGCACTTCGAAGCGACGATGCTCGCAAAGCGGCGCTCATGTGCAACTATCGCTTTGACCCCGAACATGGGCTTGCTGCGGTATTTGAAAACGAAAAACTTACAGCCGTCGTCCCCCAAGACGAGCTCTAGGTCGATCATACGTAGACAGAAAAACGAAAACCGAGGCCGCTCCAGCACACACCGGAGCGGCCTCGGCCTCTTTTACGTATGCTCAGCGAGGTAGCTAAAATAGTCCCGTCTCAAATTAGCTACCCCAACCCCTTTCTAAGTTGCGGTGAAATACGGACTGTATGCCGGGTTTATTGGGCCCAGCAGTCCGTATTTCACCGCAACTGATGAGGAGGATGTGGCTAGGCGACGGGCTTTGCGCGGCGTATGGCCGGGAACAGCACGGTGATGGCGAGGACGACGCCCACGACGGTGATCGCCCCGCCCACGAAGCCGATCCAGGCGATACCGGGGCCCGAAACCACAGCGCCGCCGATTGCGGTGCCCGTACCAATACCGAGATTGAACAGGCCCGAGAAGATCGACATGGCGACAGCCGACGAATCCGCCGGCGTGTACTTGATGAGCTCGGCCTGGAACGCCACATTGAAGGCCGTAGCGCAGCAGCCCCATAGCGCGCACACAGCGAGAACCGCAGCGAGCGACGATGCGGCCGAACCCATGAGCAACAGGGCCGTTGGCACGCCGGAGAGCGTGATAGCCAAGAACGGGAAGCGGTGCCCGTCGAACAGGCGGCCAAACAGCCAGCTGCCCACCAGACCGGAGCAGCCAAACGCCGTCAGCGTCATGGTGATGGCGCCCGCGTCGACGTGCGCGACCTGCGCCAGGAACGGCTCGATATAGCTGTAGCTTGCGTAATAGCCGGTCGCCATAAAAACCGTGACCGCGTAGAGCGCGACCAAGAACGGGTTCTTGAGCAGCTCGGGCAACTGTCTGACGGTAAAGCGCTCACCCGCCGGCATGGCCGGGAACACCGCTGCCTGGTACACCACCGCGGCGGCAGAGAAGGCCCCGACCACGGCAAACGTCATGCGCCAGCCCACGGCTAGGCCGATGGCGCGGCCGATCGGCAGGCCGAAAATCTGCGCGATGGACGAGCCCGTGGCGATCATGCTGATGGCAAGCGCCCCGTGACGGGTGTCGACCAGGCGCGAGGCCATAATCGAGGCGACCGACCAGAACACGGCATGTGCGCAAGCGACCACCAGGCGCGCACAGACCAGGATGGGATATGTCGGTGCCACAGCGGACAGGAACTGACCCAGAGAAAACACGGCGAGCACGCCGAGCAGCATCCGCTTGAACTCAAAGCGCGAGGCAAACACCATGAGTGGCAGCGACAGCAGCATGACGCCCCAAGCATAGACCGAGATCATGATGCCTGCCTGGGCCTCGGTGAGCGAGAACGACGCGGCGATATCAGTCAGAAGGCCGATGGGCATAAACTCCGACGTGTTGAACACGAACGCACAGCAAGCGAGCCCGATAAGCGGGAGCCACTGCCCGAGCGTGATACCACCTTGCTTTGTTTGAGCCATATAGGAAAACCTCTCCGATTATCTTGAGCGGTGGGCGATTATAGCAATGAGAAGTCTATAAAATACGCAACAAAAGAATTCTTGGAAAACGATCGCTAACAGACGGCGCGCCAATTCTGCTCAGAAAGCACGGTACGCAGGAACTCGATGTCGAAAACGTGGCTTCATCTTCGGGCTAACGCGCCTGCTCGGATACGCACAAGGACACCCCCATGAGCACGTCAATTTCGAGCCAACTCGCAACCGCACAATGAACTAGCAAAAGCAGCATATAAGCAAACGCCCCATAATAAAGTCCCTCATGTACAAGCGCCGTCACTGAAAGTGCCGACGGCAGCGCCGCACTCGAAACTACCCATCCAACAAGAACCTGGATAGCGCAACTTGCAACCAGATTCCATACCACCAGCAGCGTTGCGGGACGCGCGATTTCTCTGCAGGAGGAACGAAGCACCGTGACCGAACGCATGATGTAGCGTGGTGCAAACCGAATGCCTCGTAGTCCCCTCTGCTCCACATCCGCATCTTCAATTAACACGAATACGAACGACGCGGAAAGAAGCGTCACGATTACTGCCACCACAAGTGAGCACAACACCCCGAGCTGACTGCTCGCAAGCGAGGCAAAGACTACAATTGCCGATAAAATCAAGTGAACCAAATAAAGTAGTAGCGCCCCAGAAATCTGGAGGGGAACCGTCGAGGCCAAGAGGTAAACCGGAGGGGTTCGAGCCGGTTGCACCGTCTCTTTGGACCGGTCGACGGCAAATAATGAAAAAGCCACATTCGATAGAAGCAGGTTTAAAAAGGCCGCGACCGCAGTGCAAATAAGCGTAATGGACGGATTGATATAGGCGAGCTCAGTTGCAACGTTTGATACACCAATTTGAAGCGCGCTCATAACAAACAAGGGGATATATAACGCCATCGTGCAGCCACTCCGGCATCCCTTCGCCCGATCGCCCGATTCCAGAAAGACATTGAAGTTCTCTCGCAAGTTCACTCTATACCCGTTTTCTTACTAGGCAGGGCGAACGGGCGCCAATATAAACGCCGGTCCGCCCATCCATAATTTCTAGTTTTAACGTCCGGACTAGTCTGTCCAGCCGTCGATGTAGTCGCGGTTAAGTTCAAAGTACTGCGCGGCGATATCTTTCGCCAAGGAGTACGAATTAACGAGCGGGTGCATCGCGAGGCTCTCGACAATGTCGCGCTTCGATCGGTTAACGATGCCACGCGCCACGGTGCGCTCGTAGTACTTGACGCGACGAATCAATTCGAGGTTTCCCGCGGGCACAGAATCGGCTTCGACGCGATGCGGTACACAGCCATCGGTGGAGATATCGCACGTTGACTCAATGACATCTGTATCGAGAAGGCCGGGGATGGCGCCATTGTTGGGGGTGCACAGGATCATCTGCTGCGTCTTGCCAGAGCGAGCAATATCCATGAAACGGAGCGCGACACCTGCGTATCCGCCAGCATCTTTGCCGTACACGTCAAACGTCCACGGCTTGTCGCGGTGAATACCTGTCTCGGCCGCCATGTAGTTGTTTTCGCGCATTCCGTACCACTTCTCAAAGCACGCGAGACCCTTTTCGAAGTCGTTCTCAATATCGATAGATGCAAGCTCGCTCGTCATTTCTCGATTAATTTCTTCGATGAGTTCGCCGCGCGTCTGGGGCGAAGAGAGAACGTTGGCAACGGCGCGCTCGCGATAGTAGAAATAGTATAGGTACTCATTTGGCACGCATCCGCGATTTAGAACGAGATCCTTCTCGAAGAACCTAAGATCTGTATGAGCATATGCCCCGTCGTCGTGGATCAAGTCGGGCATGATGTCCTCGCCGTCAACCGTCACATTGCGGAAGAACGAGAGGTGGTTGAGTCCATAGCACTCGCCCTGAACCGATGCGGGATCAACGCCTTTATACTCGGCAAACTGATGCAACATGCCCGAGGGGGCATCGCAAATGCCATAAGTAAAATCATAGCCCATATCGCGTAGGGCCTGAGATACGACGCCAGCGGGATTAGTAAAGTTAAACACCTTGACGCCCGGCTTTGCGTACTTCTTGATTAACTCGCAATACGAAGCAAGCGCAGGGACGGAGCGCATGGCAAAAGACACGCCGGCTGCGCCAGTCGTCTCTTGGCCAAGAACCCCATGTGAAAGAGCAATGCGCTCATCACGAACGCGCATATGGTCCCCACCGACGCGAATCGTCGTAATCACGTAATCGGCGTCCTTAACGGCCTCGACTGCATCGCCCGTCAGTGAAAAATTAAGCGTGGGGCAAAGCATGCCCGAGACATGGGCGGCAAGGCCACCGTAGATGCGCAGCTTCTCGGGATCATTGTCCATAAACACAAGTTCATCGATTCCAAGCGATGACGCCTGCTGGGCTATGCTTTTTGCCAAAAACATGGAGCGGACGCCACCGCCCCCTATGACCGTAAGTTTCATATCGAAACCCCCAATTAGCACATTCAATATTGCATGGTTCGCCTGTGTATGGATATTGTATCCAGCATGGAAGGCCGCTTCCCGCCCCGGCTGCAAGGCGGGAAAGGAATTCCCCAAGGAGTTATTATTTACGCAACGGAAGCGGCCACACACGTCCGGCGGGAAGGAAGCACCGATGGTTGATAAAAAGCAGATTTCCAAGCTCTACTCAGCCGCAAAGCTATCCGAAACCGAGCAAAGCGTACTCGAATACCTACTCAACAATATCGACACCCTCGATGATATTGGCATAAAACCCGTCGCCATGGCATGCTTTACCAGCATGACGACAGTCATCAGGCTTTCGAAAAAGCTCGGCTACCGTGGCTACCGCGAAATGATGTACGACCTCAAGCACCTTCAGCATGTCTCCCGCGAAATGAATCAATCGCTCAAAGACAGTAGCGTCCACTTCGTATGCCACACCGGAGATGTAGACGTATTCATCGCCGCACTGCATCGCAACAGAATGATCGGAGTAAACGGAGAGGGCTTCTCACGCATCGTTGCGCAGTACATGGCGACCAAGCTCGTTGGACTTGGCTTTTTGGCCGTCATACAGGACTTCCTAGAAACCGATCAGTTTGTCGAATCCAACCGAAATACGCTCAGCTGCATGATGCTCATATCCAAATCGGGCCAAACAGAAGCCATCCTGGAAACCGCAAGGGCCTGCCACGACGCGGGCATTACAACCCTCGCGTTTACCGGCAACGAAGACAGCGAGCTCGCCAAGACGGCAGACGCGATCTTTACGATACATGACGATCACCCAATGGATCTTAAGAACGTTAAGCCTAACTGCTTTACCGGAAGTTGTATTCTCGCATTCGAAGAACTATTGAGTATCTGCCTTGACAATCTAAAACAAGAAGGCTTGGCCCCCTAAATCATGCGATAGGAAGCCAAGCCCTGGAATTGCGCTATGCAATTGAAAGCCACTTGCGCGTTTTACTCGTCACCGAGAACTTCGTGCACCTCAGAAGCGACTTCGCCGACACGAGGACCGTAAATGACCTGGATTGCCTTGTCGCTCAGGCGGATAACGCCCATAGCTTCAAGATTCTTGGTGAACACCTCGTCGTCTGCAACCTTAGAACCATCCTTGACAATCACGCGAAGACGTGAGATGCAGTTGTCAAGATCATCAATGTTGTCGGCTCCACCAAGCGCTTCGACAATGCCAACAGCAAGCGCGCTGTCCTTGGCCGCACGGCCCTGGACTGCCTTCTCGGGAGTGCTATCAGACTCGCCCTTTGCCTCAGCGGCCTTTGCCTCGAACTCGGCTCTGCTGTTGATCAACTCAATATCGTCACCATCGTCTCGACCGGGCGTCTTGATATCGAACTTAGTAATAAAGAACCGGAAGAGGAAGAAAGCTGCCAGGAAAAAGGCGGGGAGCAGAATAAGGTACGGAAGCAGATTAAGCTTCTCGGGGCGGAATAAGAATGGGATCAGATCCTTGATATTTCCCTGGTACACCGAAACGCCCATTGCCTCCGAGAGAACTTCACCCAGTCCGGAAAGCGGAGCGTAAACGCCAAAGTAGAGCCAGGGGGCGGCAAACAGGAACGTAAAGAGAATAGGCTCCGTAACGCCAAAGAAAACAGTCGAAATCACTGTGGGGATTAAAAGACCAGCAACCTTCTTGCGGTTCTGGGGCTTGGCGCAAGACCACATAGCAAGGGCGATACCCGGGAACAACGCGTAATCGTTAATGCCATAGCCAGCCATAAAGGCCCTAACCAAGAGCTTATCGCTGCTGGGAGAAGCGAGCTGTGCAAGCTGAATGGCGCTATTGCCCACCACGCGCGTTCCATCGACGACCATGGAGCCGCCAAGCTCAGTCCAATACATGGGCGTCTCGAGCAGCGGATGCAAGCCAAACGGCACAAGGCTCTCGAGCACCCAGCGATAGACAAACGTACCGACCAGACCGGAGCCTTTCACGAACGTCGCAATACCCGAGAAGCATCCACCGATGACGGGCCAGACGAAGTACATGATGCCGCCCAGGATGCCACCGGCGACCAGCGATACAATGGGGACCGTTCGACTGCCCGCAAAAAACGCCAGCGCCGTTGGAAGCTTGGTCTTGTAAAAACGGCCGGTGATCCAAGCGACCAGGCAGCCCACGATAATGCCGCCAAAGACACCAGAGCTGTAGCCAAAAAAGCCGAGCGAGGTAGTGTAGAGTGCGGACTGCTCACTCGCCTGAATGGACGTAAGGCCGACCTTCTGAAGAGCTTCCACCGTTGTATTGTCGGCAGCCAAGCCAGCTGCTCCAAGCAGAATCTCAACCGTCTTGAGCATGGTGAGATAGCAGACAAGGGCAGAAAAGGCCGCCCAGCCCTTCTCTTTGCGAGACAAGGAGAAGGCGCAGCCGACGGCAAACAAAACACCGAGGTTTCCAATGATTACCTCGCCGAGACCCTTAAATACCGAGAAGAACGTAAAGAGCGGCGAAGCGGCATACCAGTCCCAATTAACGCCAAGGGACACAAGGGTCAGTTCGGTCGTAAAAACGCTACCGATACCCAAAAAGAGACCGGAAATGGCAATGAGCGTAATCGGAACGAGCATTGCCTTTCCGAACGATTGGAATTTTTCTTTCATCAATTCCCTCCTCAATGAGCCTCTATAAACGACTATTGCAGCCCACGTCCCCACACAGGCGAAACGGAAGACATGTTCGGCAATAGACACAAGGTGATTGTAGAAAGGGGCACACAAAATGCGCATCGGCATCGCGTAATGCGGTTAAATCGACCGACGATTGCAAGTATTTACGAATCCGTAAACGGCAGTAAATAGGCAGCGAACGGCAATCTGCAGCGTAGGACAGTCCCCGCAGGCCGACAATTGTCGGTATTTTGACTCATATCTATTGAATTGTTGCTCGCCCAAAAGCGCGGAGCATCAACGCGCCCCTAAGCCAACCCCAGCAATATGCCCGCCGAGTGCACGACAAACGCCACGATCCAGGCGACTGCCACCTGAAACGCGAACACCGCCACGGCGTAGCGCGCGCCCAGCTCGCTCTTGACGGCGCCGATGGCAGCCACGCAGGGCGGGTACAGCAGCGTAAAGACCAAGAACACGTAGGCGGTAAACGGCGAAAACATGGTCGACAGTGCCGCGGGCGAGGTTGCACCCAAAAGCACCGTGAGAGTCGAGATGACACTCTCCTTGGCGATAAGTCCGGTGACGAGCGCCGTCGAGGCGCGCCAGTCGCCAAACCCAAGCGGCGCCAGCACCGGCGCGATAATGCTACCCAGACCGGCAAGTAGACTCTGCGACTGATCGGCGACCACATTAAAGCGGATATCGAACGTCTGCAGGAACCAGATGACCACCGTAGCGGCAAAGATAATGGTAAAGGCCTTGGTAATAAAGTCTTTGGCCTTATCCCATGCCAGCATCACCGTCGTCTTGACACTCGGCAAGCGGTAATTGGGAAGTTCCATGATAAACGGCACCGGGTCGCCCTTAAATGCCGTGCGGTTGAGTACCAAAGCCGCGATGCAACCGACCGCAATGCCAATCAGATAGAGCGAGACCATGGCGGGAACCGTCGCCTGCGGGAAAAACGCCCCGCACAGCAGACCGTAGACCGGCAACTTGGCCGAGCAGCTCATAAACGGCGTGAGCATGACCGTCATCTTGCGGTCGTGCTCGGATGGGAGCGTACGGGTCGACATGATAGCCGGCACGGTGCAGCCAAAACCGACGAGCATGGGCACGAAGCTGCGGCCCGACAGGCCAAAGCGACGCAGCACTTTATCCATGACAAAGGCCACGCGCGCCATGTATCCGGAGTCTTCCAGAATGGAGAGGAACAAAAAGAGCACGACGATAATCGGCAGGAAGGTCAGTACGCTGCCCACGCCCGTAAGCACGCCATCGACAGCCAGTGAGCGCACCACGTCGTTAGTGCCGAACGCCTTGAGGCCCGCATCGGCCGAGGCGATGATGGCAGCGATGCCGTCCTCCATGAGTCCCTGCAACGCCGCGCCGATCACGCCAAACGTCAGCCAAAAAACGAGACCCATAATCACCAGGAACGCCGGAATGGCCGTATAGCGACCCGTCAGGATGCGGTCGATCTTGACGGAGCGCACGTGCTCGCGGCTCTCGTGCGGCTTGACGACGCAACGCCCGCACACGTCGCCGATAAAGCTAAAGCGCATATCGGCCAGCGCGGACAGGCGATCGGTGCCGGCCTCGCCCTCCATCTGGGTAATGATGTGCTCGATGGCGTCGAGCTCGTTGCAATCCAGGTGAAGCGCCTCGGTTACCAGCTCGTCGCCCTCAACCAGCTTGGTCGCCGCAAAACGCACCGGGATATGCGCCGTCGCGGCATGGTCCTCGATAAGGTTGGCGATGCCGTGAATGCAGCGATGCAGCGCGCCGCCGTCTGGACCATCGGGCGCGCAGAAGTCCAGGCGGCCGGGGCGTTCGCGGAACCGCGCCACGTGCAAGGCATGATCCACCAACTCGCCGATGCCCTCGTTGCGGGCAGCGCTAATGGGGACAACAGGCACGCCCAGCAGGCTCTCGAGCAGATTGACGTCCACGGCGCCGCCGTTGGCCGTCACCTCGTCCATCATGTTGAGCGCGATGACCATGGGGCGGTCGAGCTCCATAAGCTGCAGCGTCAGGTACAGATTGCGCTCGATGTTGGTAGCATCAATGATGTCGATGATGGCATCGGGATGCTCATCCAGGATAAACTGGCGGCTCACGATTTCTTCGCCCGTGTACGGCGACAGCGAATAGATGCCGGGCAGGTCGGTAACGCTTGCCTCGGGGTGGTTGCGGATGGTGCCATCTTTGCGGTCGACCGTCACGCCGGGAAAGTTACCGACGTGCTGGTTGGAGCCCGTCAGCTGGTTGAACAACGTGGTCTTACCGCAGTTTTGGTTGCCGGCGAGGGCGAAATGCAGCGGCGCACCCTCGGGCACGGCCGTCTTGGCCGCGCGGGGCGAATACGTCCCCTCGCCGAGCGCCGGGTGCTCCGTCGTACCGATTGCGGCGTTAGCGCGCGGACCCGTATCTGTGTCGTGAACACCCACGAGCTCGATGCGAGCGGCATCGTCCTTGCGCAGCGTCAACTCGTAGCCACGCAGGCGAATCTCGAGCGGGTCGCCCATGGGAGCGTACTTCATCATGGTGACTTCGGTGCCCGGCGTTAGGCCCATGTCCAAAATATGCTGTCGGAGTGCCTGATCGTCCGATGCCACCGATGCGACAACGGCGTCCTTTCCAATCTCGAGTGTATCGAGCCTCACGTCCGTGTTCCTCCCCCGGCGCCCACAGGGCGTTGCATTTAGTTTACCTTGGCTAACCGTTTGCCACGGCTAACCAATTTAACCATGCATGATAGCGCGAACACGCAACGATGTTCAATCGACAGATTGGTGCAAGGGGGACAGGTTGCTTTTCGCAAATAGACGGGATGCGGAGCAACGAGGCACGAGGGGGTCCGGTTCGCCGTTTCCCAGACAGGTCTGCTGCGGAAACTGCATCCCGCTACTCAGGCGAATTCCGGTCCCCGATTTCCCGATCGAGCCTCTCGGGGAAACTGCGTCCCACTCTGAAGCGCCAAAACGGGATGCGCTTTCCGGTTGAGGTCTCTAGCGGAAACTGCGTCCCGGAATCTGCAGCAGAAACGGGACGCAGTTTCCGAACGGAGAGCCCAGCAATGTTGCGCAACAACAGGCGAGCGTTCGCCCTTAGCATGAGAACAGAAGGAAATGCGCCCGGTATTCGCGCGGGCGTCGTTTGAGGGGAGTTTGCACATGTTCTGCCGAAATTCCGGGTCGAAGGTCGAGGGCGGGGCCAGGTTCTGCCCCGTGTGCGGCGAGCCCATTGCCGCCGAATATGAAGCCCCGGCCGAATCGCAGGGCGACCATCAATCCGCCCCGGCAGCCGAGGCGCGACCGACGACGCCGGTGCCGGCCAAGGCCAAGCGCTCAAAGAAGCCCCTCGTGATCGCGGCGGTCGTGGCCGCATTGCTCGCCGCGGGCGGCGGCGCCGGCTACTACTTCGGCATCTACGCCCCCGAGCAGGCACGGGAGGTGGCGGAGCAGGAGGCGCTCGCGGCGAAGCACGCCGTGCGCTTTAGCGTCTCGGCCCAGGGTTGGGACACCTCGGCAGGCGCGAGCAGACTGCCGGTTCATATTACTGGCAAGGAAGAGCGCGGCAAGAAGGTCGACGCCGTGCGCTACGTGGACAGCAGCGGCGAGGGCGTCGAGCTTCGCCGCGGCAGCTACAAGGTCGAGGTCGCCGCCTCCCCCATCGCCGCCGACGGCACGGTCTATGCCGTCCCCGCCGACAAGCTCGACATCAAGCTGGGCGAGAAGGCCGCCGAGAAGAAGATCGTCGATGCGGGCGACGTGGCGCTGGAGCCGGTCGAGGCGTCCGAAGTGACCGACGACCAGATCGCCGCGGCAAAGAAGTACGCCGAGGAGGACGAGGACGCCAAGAAGGCCGGCTTCAATATTGACGCCGATGCGCTCGCGACCGCCGCGACCAAGCGCCGCGACGACGCCGTGGCAGCCAAGCAAGCCGAGGAGGAGGCAAGGCGCCAAGCGGAGGAAGAGGCGAGGAAGACCGAGGAGGCAAAACGGGCAAGGACCATCGAAACCGATTACTTCACTATGGTCCTTCCCGACTGGTTCCCCATCGATCAATTTACGGTTCAAACAACCGACCATGCAGACCAGGGGGACGGGATGGGTGCATATACCATGGTCCTAGTAACCGCAAAAGATAGCTTTTATCCAAACGGGAAAAACGACCCAAACTTATGTCCAAACTTCGGCATCTGTGCTGACACAAATGGCCTGCCCGGTGTTGGATGCGCTTTTTATAAGGAGCTCGGCGACACACAGGGCCATACCGTTCGAGTCTGGGGCGGGTCATATGGCGAGTGGAACGGAAAGACAATCGACGATAGGCCATTCGGAATGAGCGGCGATGATTACGCCAACCTCCTCGCATCCTGCATTACGCTGAAATAGCCGACTGCCGCCACCCAAAATGGTCAGCTCTCCTCCGTCCCCGGTGGATCACGGGTCACAGTTTCCCAAGCGGCGCCCTTCTGGAAAGCGCACCCCACCATCCGGGCGAATTCCGGGATACCGTTTCCGGGCGGGGCATCAAAACAAAGTTGCGGTGGAATAGTTCCTGCTTGGGCAGGTTGAGGGCTTAAATAGGAGCTATTTCACCGCAAGTTATTGAGGGGATGTCCGTCCTCTTACAGATGGCGCTCCAGGAAACGGAAGGCCAGGCGGATCCAGGGACGGACCGAAACCTGCTTGTCCTCGTTGTCGACCGCGGTATTGGCGTTGCCGAGCGAAAGGCCGTGGCCACCCTGGTCAAAGACGTGCATCTCGCATGCAACACCCTCCTCGGCCATGCGCTGCGCAAACGGGTAGACCTGCGCGACCGGCGCCGTCTTGTCGTCCGAAACGCCCCACACAAAGGTCGGGGGCATCTGGCGCGTAACGTGCGTGGTAGGGCAAATGTCGGTCAGGTGCTCATCGGTCGCCTCGCCGCCCGTCACCATCGACAGATAGTCGTTGAGCAAATCGCGCCCCGTCTTGCCACCCGTCTTGGGCACGCGCAGGTCGATGCGCGGATCGCGCGTCTGCATATCGCGCACATAGGCAAGGTCGAGTAACGGATAGCCCAGCACCACGGCGTCGGGACGAATATCCTCCGGACGAGCCCCGGCAAGGCCCGCGAAGGGTCCGGTCTTCCACTGCGTTGCCAACGAGGCGCAGATCATGCCGCCCGCCGAGAAACCCACGATGCACACGCGCTTGGGATCGACATGCCACTCGTCGGCGTTGGCGCGCACGGTAGCGACCATCTTGGCGAGGTCCGCCTGCGGGTGCGGAAAGCTCACGTCGCCCGTAGCGCTCGTCACATAGTTGAGCACAAAGGCCTGGTAGCCGCGGTCCAAAAATGCAAACGCCACCGGGTCCTGCTCGTGCGGAGCGATATGCGTAAACCCGCCTCCGCCGCAGATGATCACCGCGGGGCGGCGGCCATTGGGCTTGTCGGGCAGCGGCTCGGCACCCAGATACGTAAACGTCGCCGGATAATCCTCGGTCGGCTCCTCGCCCCACAGCGCATGGTTCTCAATAATCATAGGTGCTCCCTCCGTGCGATTCGTGCGCACTCGTTTTTCGCACCTTAGCGTACCCCACTTGAGCCCGCGGCGCAGAAACACCCCCGCAATAAGTTGGCCATCAACTGATATATCACATAATCCCAGCTCAGGACCATCGTCAAGCAGCGTAAAATAGGAGCGCTGACCGTGCTGGGAAACACGTACGAAACGTTTCCGGCAAACCACACGCGTGCAACATGCGCGCCTGATACGTTGGAGGCATCTATGGGTCTGCTCGATTCGCTCAAGTCCACGTTCACTTCGTCGGGCGAGGCGTCCGTTCCGCCCGCAGCAAGCTTCGCCACCCGCGAAGGCGTCATCTACGCTCCTGTCAACGGCGTGCTCGTCAATCTGAGTGATGTTCCCGACGAGACCATCGCCTCGGGCATGCTCGGCCAGGGCTACGGCATCGAGCCCATTACCGGCACCATTTACGCCCCCGCTAACGGCCGTATCGGCGCCACCACCGTCACCAACCACTCCATCGGCATGATCACCGAGGACGGTCTTCGCGTGTTCATCCATGTTGGCCTGGGCACCGTGGAAATGAACGGCAAGGGTTTTGCCCGCTTTGTCGAGATGGGCGATGTGGTCAAGGCCGGCCAGCCGCTCATCAGCTTCGACCGCGACGCTATCAAGGCCGCCGGCCACGAGGACATCGTGACCGTCATCGTCTCTGAGCTCGACCGCCTCAAGAGCATCGACCACGTCGGCGAGTCTGGCACGCTTATCGGCGGCAATCCGCTCGTCAAGCTTGGCGATCCGCTGCTGGTTGCCAAGACCAAGTAGCCGAGCATCATCGCATAAAGGCTCAACCGTCTGTGCATCTTTGCCGCATCTGTGTTGTTGTTTTTGCCTATGTAGAGCTTCTGAAACGTTTCTATATAGGCAGCTGAGCATCAACGCAGGTGCGGCTTTTGCGTAGCGAAGCATCGCCCCGCGACATGTTGTTCAACCGCACGAACCCCCTTCCTTTGTCCGCGCAGAGCGCTAGACTGCTAGGTCGACATTGGAGGAAAGATCGATGCAAAACACACCCACGGGCGCCGCACATGCCGCGCCTCAACGCAACCAACGCATCGTCGCGCTCGACGGGCTCCGCGCCCTCGCCATCGCCGGCGTCGTCCTATATCACCTTCGCCCCAGCCGCCTGACCGGCGGTTTTTTGGGTGTTACACTCTTCTTTACGCTGAGTGGCTATCTCGCCACCAAAAGCATTATGCGAGCCACGGCACGCGACGGATTCTCGTACCCGCGCTATATCTGCCGCCGCATTGCGCGCATGATGCCGCCGATCGTCGTGACCATCGCGCTTACCGCCGTCGCCACCTACATCGCGGCCCCGAGCCTACTCCCTAAGGTGCAACAGGACGCCCTGCCATCGGCACTCTTTTTGAGCAACTGGTTCTACATCTTCCGCAACGTCTCGTATTTCGCCGCTGCGGGGCTCCCCTCGCCGCTCACGCACCTGTGGTTCTGCGCTGTCATTATGCAGTTCTATCTGGTATGGCCGGTCATCCTTATGGTGCTGTGCAGCAAAACCAGGTCGCGCAACACCGCTATCGGCATCACGATCGCATTCGCGCTTGTATCGACGGCAGCCATGGTCCTCATGTTTAATCCCACCGCCGACACATCACGCGTCTATTACGGAACCGACGCCCGTGCCGCCGAGCTTTTATGCGGAGCCTTAGCCGCCATCGCCGCGCCGCGTCTGCGCGAGATGCTGAGCGGCGACATCCATACCCCCGGCGCCAACAGGGGCATCTCAAAGGTCAACGCGGTTTCTATCGCGTGGCTCGTTGCCGTTATAACCGGCGCACTCATGCTGACCGGAGAGAGCGCCTGGCTCTACCGCGGCGGCTTTTTGCTGTTTGCCCTCGTCACCGGACTCCTCATCATCTGCGTGCAGAATACGGAGTGCATCGTGCGCCGCCTGCTGTCGGCCAAACCACTCATCTGGTTGGGGCAGCGTTCGTTCTCGGTTTATCTGGTGCACTATCCCCTACTGCTTCTTATGAACCCCGCAACCCGCACTACCCGCATCGCCTGGTGGGAGCAGGTATTACAGCTTGTACTGATCCTTGCGGTAGCCGAGGTTTTCTATCGCCTAGTCGAACGCCCTTGGTCCCACAAGCCGGCCCAACAGGACAGTACGGCAAGAAAGCACGTCCTCGCGCCCGCCATGGTGCTCCCCGCGCTTGGCGCCGCATGCGTCGCCGCACTTGCCTTCGCGCCGCTTGATTGGGCAGGCATCGCCACCGCCCGCGCCGAGCAGCTCCGTCCCGAGCTTGCCCAGAACGCGACCTCGTCCCAGGACAACGGAGCCAACGACAAGGGCGCCGAGCCCGCATCCGGTAAAGATTCCCAGCCCAGCGACACCGCATCCGATGACGCCACCAAGCAAAAACCCAAAGAGGGACCTATCGCCGAAAAGGTCCCCAAGAACTTGGACTGGAAGAGCTTTACCTACGACGAGGCGACCGGGACCTGCGATGCCCGCGTGCTCATGATCGGCGACTCGGTCACTGCGGGCGCACAGTCCGGTATTCAGGCGGCACTTCCCAACGCCTACATCGACGGCGTGGTGAGCCGTCAGTTCTACACCTTCCAGGATGTCTACGCGCAGGACAGCGCCAACTACGACCCGAGTGTGGCCATCTGCGCGCTTGGCACTAACGGCCTCATCCGCGACCCCCAGCAGGTGCAGGACGTGATTAACGCCGTGGGCGGCAAGCCCATCTACTTTGTGACCGTGCGCGTACCGCTCGAGCTACAGAACCGCAATAACCAGACGATTCGTGACGTCTGTGCCCAAAACGACAACGCCGGCGTTATCGACTGGAACGGTGCCTCCGAGGGCCACAGCGAATACCTCGTCGACGACGGCACACACCTCACCCAGGCGGGAATCGACACCTACGCTGCCCTCATACGCCAAGCCATCTGCGGGCACTAGGCAACGCAAAATCGGCGCTTGCGCGGTGCCCACGTCGCGCCCATACATCACGCCTGACGTTTTGCTACGCCCCCACTCGCGGGTTAGAATGGTTAACTGTTTGGGAATAATCCGTTCAACCGTTATGGGAGGATACGTGAACCGCACCAAAATCGCGCAGCTCTATGCCGATGCCGAGTCGCTCGGTGGCCAGACCGTCACCGTTGCCGGCTGGGTCAAGTCCGTCCGCGACATGAAGAACTTTGGCTTCGTTACACTCAACGACGGCAGCTGCTTCCGCGACCTGCAGGTCGTCATGAACCGCGAGGCACTCGACAACTACGACGAGATCGCCCACCAAAACGTCTCGGCCGCACTCATTTGCACCGGCACCGTCAAGCTGACCCCCGATGCGCCCCAGCCCTTCGAGCTTTCCGCCACCTCCATCGAGGTCGAGGGCACGAGCGCCCCGGATTACCCCCTGCAGAAGAAGCGCGCAACCGTCGAGTTCCTGCGCACCCAGCAGCACCTGCGCCCGCGCACCAACCTGTTCCGCGCCGTGTTCCGCATCCGCTCTGTCGCGGCTGCCGCTATCCACCGCTTCTTCCAGGAGCGGGGCTTTGTCTACGTCAACACCCCCATCATCACCACGAGTGACTGCGAGGGCGCCGGCGAGATGTTCCGCGTGACCACGCTCGACCCCAAAAACCCGCCCCTCACCGAGTCCGGCGAGGTCGACTGGAGTCAGGACTTCTTTGGCAAGCATGCGAGCCTCACCGTTTCCGGCCAGCTCAATGCCGAAAACTTCGCCATGGCCTTTGGCGACGTGTACACCTTTGGCCCCACCTTCCGCGCCGAAAACTCCAACACCACGCGCCATGCCGCCGAGTTTTGGATGATTGAGCCCGAGATGGCCTTCGCCGACCTCAACGACTACATGGACAACGCCGAGGCCATGCTCAAGTACGTCCTCAAGGACGTCATGGCCACCTGCCCCGACGAGCTCAATATGCTCAACAAGTTTGTGGACAAGGGTCTGCTCGAGCGCCTGGACCATGTCGCCAACTCCGACTTTGCCCGCGTCACCTATACCGAGGCCGTCGAAATCCTGGAGAAGGCCGTCGCCGCCGGTCACAAGTTTGACTATCCCGTGAGCTGGGGCATCGACCTGCAAACCGAGCACGAGCGTTTCCTGACCGAGGAGCACTTTAAACGCCCGACTTTCGTAACCGACTACCCGGCCGAAATCAAAGCCTTCTACATGCGCATGAATGAGGACGGCAAGACCGTCGCCGCCGCCGACTGCCTGGTTCCCGGTATCGGCGAGATTATCGGCGGCTCCCAGCGCGAGGAGCGCCTGGATCTGCTCGAGGCCCGCATCAAGGACCTGGGCATGAATCCCGAGCAGTACAAGTACTACCTTGACCTGCGCCGCTACGGTTCCTGCAAGCACGCCGGCTACGGTCTGGGCTTTGAGCGCTTGGTGATGTACCTCACCGGCGTGGGCAACATCCGCGACGTCCTGCCGCACCCGCGCACCGTGGGCAACGCCGACTTCTAATCGCCATAGCGCAACCAAACGCGTTCCAGCGCATCATGCCAGCGCCTCTCGGCAAGCCGAGGGGCGCTTTTTTTCAACAGCATCCGTCAAGCTTTTGGCAAGGTTTTGGTCAGTTAGGCAGGGTTGTTGAAAACTCGACCCGCCGTTTGCCGGCAACCATCGACCGTCCAAGGCGCCACGTGTCCTTGGCCAGGCCCCGCGCCCTAGGCTCTGATCTGCCATCACCAAAAAAGGAAAGGACGTGGGCGCTATGACCGAAGCCGTTGTTGAAAACTACGAGACCACGACCAGGGGCTCCGCCTCGATGGCAGCCTATCGCGCCGTACGCATCCTGCAGCTCTTGAGCGAGAACACCGGCGAGGACAAGGCGCTGCTTTCCGACGAGCTGGTCGAGCTCCTCGCCCATCCCGACGACCCCGCCCGCATGCCCATCTCGGCGGCACGCCGCAGCATCTATACCTCGATATCCGCACTTCGTCACGCCGGATACGAAATCGACTATAAACGCGGCGTGGGCTATCGGCTCCTCACCCGCCCGCTTGCCGACGAGGAGATTATACGGCTCCACGGCATGGTCATGCGCAACCGATCGACGCCCATAGCCATTCGAAAGAGCATGGCACAGCACCTGGTCGCCATGGCGAGCGCCGATGTTCGCGGCTATCTCGATATGCCCGAACCGACACCGGCCGCCAACGACGTGCCCATCAAGACAGCGCGTCCGCACGCCAAGCGTATCGACACGTGCGAGCTCGTCGAACAGGCCATCGACCATGGAACAACTGTCAGCTTTGATATCTCAAACGTCCTGACCCGGGGCGAAACCGAGGTGGTGCGGATGACGGTCCGGCCCTTTGCCATCAGGCAGCGCGATGGCGTCTCGTATCTGCTGGGAACGGTCTACAACACCCGAGGCGCCGACGATACCCTGCGCACCGTTGAGGTCAGCCGAATGAGAAACGTCAGCACGCGTTTGCTCGACGGCAAGAAACTCTTTGCCGCGCTAGACGAAGAAGACAGTCCCGCGCCCGCAGCGTAAGCCCCGTTACCGTCCGTCGTTCCCCGGCACCGCCCATCCGGTTCAGTATTAAAAAACTCGACAGGATGTTGTAAAAATGGACATCGGCGTTACTATAGTCCCACTTGCACTTTTTCCTAGTGCAGTGTTTCCAGCCATTTTTATACTGGGGGTAATGATATGAAGGACATCACCATCAGCCGCAGGAGCCTTCTTGTCTCCGCTGGCCTGCTCGCGCTCGCTCCGCTCGCCGGATGCGGCGGCAACTCTGGTTCCGGCTCCGCTGCCGCCGGTTCCGACTACACCATCGGCGTTCTGCAGCTCACCGAGCACTCCGCGCTCGATGCCGCCAACGACGGCTTCGTCAAGGCCATCAAGAAGAGCGGCCTCAAGGTCAAGATCGACCAGAAGAACGCCCAGAACGACCAGTCCACGTGTAAGTCCATTGCCGACAAGTTCGTAGGCGACGGCGTCAACCTGATCTATGCCATCGCTACGCCCGCCGCGCAGGCTGCCGCCGGCGCTACCGCCGATATCCCCATCGTTGGCTGCGCCATCACCGACTACGCCGCTTCCGGCCTGGTCCAGGACAACGACAAGCCCGGCACCAACGTCACGGGCGCTTCCGACCTCACCCCGGTCGCCGAGCAGCTCGAGATGATGCAGAAGGTCCTGCCCGACGTTAAGAAGGTCGGCCTGCTCTACTGCACCGCCGAATCCAACTCCGACGTCCAGATCAAGGCCGCCAAGAAGGAGCTCGACAAGCTGGGCCTCGAGTACACCGACTACACCGTCTCGAGCTCTAACGAGATCCAGTCCGTTGTCGAGTCTGCCGTGGGCAAGGTCGACGCGCTGTACTCCCCCACCGACAACACCATCGCCGCGGGCGCTTCGCAGGTCGGCCAGATTTGCAAGGAGAACAAGCTCCCCTTCGTTACCGGCGAGGAGGGCATGTGCAAGGCCGGCGGCGTGTTCACCCTCTCCATCAACTATGAGGACCTGGGCTACGCTGCAGGCGAGATGGCCGTCAAGATCCTGAAGGGCGAGGCCAAGCCCGAGGATATGCCGATCAAGCATCTCTCGAGCAAGGACCTGGTCGTCGTCAAGAACGACGAGATGGCCGAGGCCCTGGGCATCGACCTCTCCGCTCTGGACGCATAGCGTCATGCGTGGCAATGCATCTAGAGCCCGCGCTCGTGCCATAGCCGCGTTATTCAATATCTGAGCCACAGGGGCGAACGCTAAAGACCGGCGTTCGCCCTGCTTGTTTCGGATGAGACAAAACATCCGTCCGCAGCTCTTTTATGCAGTGTTACCGCTATTATGGAAAATCACGTGTCCACCCTATCCTAGGAGGTATGAAGCATGCTCATTGCATTGCAGGGCGCCATTTCGCAGGGCGTCCTCTGGGGCATTATGGTGCTCGGCGTGTTTATCACGTTCCGCCTGCTCGACATCCCCGATATGACCTGCGACGGCAGCTTTGCCCTCGGCGGCTGCGTTTGCGCCGTGCTCATCGTCAACAATAACGTCGACCCCTTGCTCGCCGTGCTGGCCGGAATGTGCGCCGGCGCCATCGCGGGCGCTGTCACGGGCATCTTGACCACCGTTTTTGAGATTCCCGCGATCCTCGCCGGAATCCTTACGCAGATCAGTCTGTGGTCCATCAACCTGCGCATCATGGGCAAATCCAACACGCCCATCCTTGCCAAGGGCACCATCTTCTCATCCGTCAGTCACATGACGGGCCTGCCGCAGTCCACCGTTGCCATCATCCTGGGCATTGTGCTGGCCGTGGCCATCGTCGCCATCCTGTACTGGTTCTTTGGCACCGAGATCGGCTCGGCGCTGCGTGCCACCGGCAACAACGAGTACATGATCCGCGCCCTGGGCGTCAACACCAACTCCACCAAGATGATCGCCCTCGTGCTCTCCAACGCCCTTATCGGCCTTTCGGGTGCGCTCATCTGTCAGAGCCAGAAGTACGCTGACATTGGCATGGGCACAGGCGCCATCGTTATCGGTCTTGCCGCCATTGTTATCGGCGAGGTGCTCGGCCGCCTGCTGCCCGGCGGTCTGACGCAGTTTAGCGTCCGTCTTGCCTCTGCCGTCTTTGGCTCCGTGGTGTACTTCCTCATTCGCGCCATCGTGCTGCAGCTGGGCATGGATGCCAACGACATGAAGCTGCTCTCCGCCATGATCGTTGCCGTGGCCCTGTGCGTGCCCGTGGTTTGGGAGCGCTATAAGCTCCGCAGCTCCTACACGAAGGGGGATGAGGCAGATGCTTAAGCTCTCGCACGTCAAAAAGACCTTTAACAAGGGCACCGTCACCGAGAAGCGCGCACTCACCGGCGTCGACCTTACCCTTAACGACGGCGACTTTGTGACCGTGATCGGCGGCAACGGCGCCGGCAAGTCCACGCTGCTCAACATGATCGCCGGCGTGTATCCGCTCGATTCGGGCGTTATCGAGCTCGACGGCACCGACATCTCGCGTCTGAGCGAGTCTCAGCGCGCCAAGTACCTGGGCCGTGTGTTTCAGGACCCCATGCGCGGCACCGCAGCCGACATGCAGATTGCCGAGAATCTAGCCCTCGCCAAGCGCCGCGGTCAGCGTCGCGGTCTTTCGTGGGGTGTCACCAAGGCCGAGAAGGACGAGTACGTTGAGCTGCTCAAACGCCTGGACCTTGGCCTGGACACACGCCTCAACGCCAAGGTCGGTCTGCTCTCGGGCGGCCAGCGCCAGGCACTCACCCTGCTGATGGCCACGCTCACCAAGCCGCGCCTGCTGCTGCTCGACGAGCACACCGCGGCCCTCGATCCCAAGACGGCATCGAAGGTGCTCAACCTGACCGAGGAGATCGTAGACGAGAACCACCTGACCACGCTCATGGTCACGCATAACATGAACGACGCCATCCGCCTGGGCAACCGTCTGATCATGATGCACGAGGGCCACGTGATCTACGACGTGGCCGGCGATGAGAAGAAATCGCTCACCGTGGCCGACCTGCTGCAGAAGTTCGAGGAGGTCTCGGGCGGCGAGCTCGCCAACGACCGCATGCTGCTGAGCTAAAACCTGCCAATAAGGGACAGGTTAATTTTGGCAGGTTTTATCTGCGCAAACGTCAAAACCGCCGCAAAGGGACAGATACCTTTGCGGCGGTTTTCGCATATTATGTCGATAATCCAGCGTCAGCAGAAACCACTGGTTAAGAACTAAGGAAACTGCCATGAGAAGACTCCTTCCCCGTCTTGCCTTGACCGCTGCGCTTCTCGCCGGTGCGCTCACCGGCGCCCCAGCCTACGCCGCTGCGGCCACCCCTTCTCAAGTTATCGGCGCGTCCGATGTGATCGGACAGGCTTCTTGGTGGGTATCATGGTTGGACAATCATTAGGAGGTTTCCTACATGGAATTGTTTGAGCCAATTCTTCATTTCTTTGCACAACGATGGGTCCACAACATCATCTGGGCAGGTATCTTGGCTATCGGCACCGCCGTTGCCGCCAAGGTCGCGTCCAAGACCCTGCGCCACCTGCTTAACCGCGACGATAACCCACTCCCTTCATCCAGCATCTTCATCAATATCGCGCGCGCCGTCATATGGACGATCGGCGGCAGTTTTATCCTCGACAACTGCTTTGGCGTTAACGCAAACGCCCTCGTCGCCGCTCTTGGCGTCGGCGGCATCGCCATCTCACTCGGCTTTCAGGACACGCTCTCGAACCTCATCGGCGGCATGCAGGTGACGTTTATGGGCATTATCAAACCCGGCGACAATATCGAGGTCGGCGGCGTGTCGGGCGTGGTCCAAGATATCACCTGGCGCCATACGACCATCGAAGATGCCTGCGGGCAGACCATCATCGTCCCCAACTCCAACATCTCCAAGAACACGCTCGTGCACCTCATGCCCTTTGGGCGCGTTGCCGTGCCCGTCGCGGTCAAGGACACGTCCAAGTGGGCTTCACTGGACGCGCTGGCAGATGAGCTCACCGACGCCACCAAGGCCGCCGTGCTTCCCATCTCGGGCTTTGACAAGGAGCCCTACGTGCTCTTTAGCGAGATCGGCGACTTTGGCATCAAGGGCAAGATCATCTTTATCGTCAGCGACGACAGCACTACTTTCACGGCAGCCGACGCCTGCATCCGCGCCATCGCCCCCATCATCGCCTAAAACCACCACAAAGAGGACGGGCACCTTCGTGGTGGTTTCGCATCGTGGTACCATGGTTTATATCGTTGTTTAAACGACTAAGGGAGTAGACACCATGGAAGAGGCCTATCGTCAAGCACGCAAGCGCGGCGAGCAGGGACGCCGTCGCGCCATCAGCCAAAGCGAGCATCCGTACCTCACGGACCTCGATAGCTTGGTTGCCCAGCTTCCCTTAGGCCAGCGAGAGAGCGTCGGTCTGAGGGACATTCCGCTCGAAATGGTCGTCGGCACGGTTACCAAGGGCCGTCAGTCTGCCTTTTCGTGTAACTTTATGCCTCTGCTGCCGTTTAACACCGAGTTCGCCCGCAAGTGGTCCAACCTCTACGACATCCAGGTGACCGAGGGCTATCGCGACCCCATCATCGTCACCGAGTTCATGCATCGGTTCTACGTCCAAGAGGGCAACAAGCGCGTCAGCGTCCTCAAATTCCTGGACGCCCCGACGGTTTCGGCCAAGGTCACCCGCCTCTACCCCGGAAAATGGGATTCCGTCGAAAGTCGCCTGTACGGCGAGTTCTGCGCGTTTTGGCGCGTCTGCCCCCTATACGAGATCGAGTTTTCGCGCGAAGGCGGCTACGAAACGCTCGCTAAGATGCTCGGCCAGAACCTTGTCGAAAAGTGGCCACAGAAAAAGGTCGACTACCTGCGCCACACCTTCCTACTCTTTAAACGCGCCTACCTTCGCGCGGGCGGCGACCACCTGGACATTACGCCCGCCGACGCCATGCTCGTCTACCTCAATGTGTATAACCAGGACCGCCTGCTGGATACGCCGACGGATATCGTCGTAAACCGCCTGTGCAAGATTTGGCGCGAGCTGGTCATTGCCGGCAAAAATGACGAGGACAAGGTCGATCTTGTCGAAGCGCCGAGTGTCGATGAGGAAGAGTCGCCCGCCAAGTCCACCTCCGGCGTGCTCAACTTCTTTATGGGCAAGACCGTCTATTCGGCGGCCAATCCCCTGCGCATCGCCTTTATCCATGAGTTCCCCTGTGCGACGTCGAGCTGGGACAGCCTGCACGACCAAGGGCGCCAGTATCTCGATGAGCACTTTGGCGGTATCGTGCGCACCGAGGCGTTCGAGGACTGCCACGATCCGGACGTGTTCTACGCCGCCGTGGAAACGGCTGTCAAACATGGGGCGAATGTCATCTTCTCGACCTCGCACCGCCTGATGGAATACACGCTCAGGGCTGCCGTTGAGTATCCCCGGGTTCGGTTCCTCAACTGCTCCATCGGCCTTCCCCACCAAAGCGTGCGTTCATACTTTGGCAAGATGTACGAGGCCAAATTCCTACTGGGCGCCCTTGCGGCCAGCATGGCAGACAACCATCGCATTGGCTACCACGCGTCGGTCTTTGCGTCGGGCGCACTTAGCGAGATCAACGCCTTTGCCATCGGCGCCTCGCTGCTCGACCCTCGCGCGCAGGTAATCCTCACCTGGGGCGATGTGCCCGCCGGCGGTCTTGCCGAGGCAATGTGTCGCGAGGGCGTGAGCGTCATGACCGGCGCTGACATGTCAAAGTCGCTCATAGACCCTACGGCCTACGGACTCCACCGCCTGGTCGATGGCAAGGTCGTCGGCATCGCCATGCCGGTATGGAACTGGGGCCGATACTACGAGCTTATCGTGCGAAGCCTGCTGCATGGCACCTGGGATGAGACCAGTGACGACAGCCAGGTTCGCGCCGTCAACTACTGGTACGGCATGAGCTCAGGCGTCATCGACATTCGCTACGCTCCGGGCCTGCCCTATCAGACGCGCAAGCTTGTTCAGCTGCTCCGCAATGGCATCGTCGAGGGCTCCATCAATCCATTTGGCGGCGAGCTTCATAGCCAAGACGGCGTGGTGCAGATCGAGGGCTTTCCCCCGCTGCCGAGCACGCAGATTGTCGAGATGAATTGGCTGGCCGACAACGTAGTGGGCACCATTCCGCAACTCGACGATGAGCCGAAGGTCCGTGCCCTATGAAGGTCCTTGCCGTAGCCGATACCGAAGAACGATGCCTTTGGGAGTGTTTTCGCAAGGAACGCTTTGAGGGTGTCGACCTGATTTTGTCCGCTGGCGACTTGGACCCGGACTATCTTGAGTTTTTGGTTACGGTCATCAATAAGCCGCTCATCTACGTGCGCGGCAACCACGATGACCGCTACGCACGTCATGCACCGGGTGGTTGCATCTGTGTCGAAGACACCGTGTACGTGTATCGCGGCATCCGCATTGCGGGGCTTGGCGGCTCCATGCGCTATCGAGACGGTGCCAACATGTACACCGAGCGCGAGATGGCCAAGCGCATGCGCAAGCTGTCGCGTAAAATCAGGATGGTCGGCGGCTGCGACATCCTGCTCACCCATGCACCCGCCGCCGGCGTGGGCGATCTGGATGATCTACCACATCGAGGATTCGAATGCTTTAACACGGCGCTCGAGTCCTGGAATCCCGACTATATGGTGCACGGGCATGTGCACCAATGCTATGGTCACGACTTTCAACGTGAGCGTCAGCATACATGCGGGACAACGATTATTAACGCCTGCGGCTATACGCAGTTTGAGCTGGACGAAGCGCGCTATCCCATCCGTGGCTGGCAGGCAGCCTGGCTCAATTCGCAAACAATGCGCCGCGAGCTCAAGCGCCACGAGGCCATCGAGTCCTCTACCGCCAGAACGCCCTGGTAACCACCACAAAGGGGAGAAGCACCTTTGTGGTGGTTTTGGCCCTAGATAGCAAGAAACCCGGTCCTGCACGAGGCAGAACCGGGTTTCTTTAGCAATGCTTGCTTTGATCAGGCAGTAACTGTTAGTTACTCAGCCAGGAAGTCACGCTGGACAGCGGGATCGACCTTGACGCCAGGGCCCATGGTGGAAGACACGGAGATGGACTTGACGTACTTGCCCTTAGCGGAAGAGGGCTTGACGCGCAGGATCTCGGTGTACAGGGCAGCGTAGTTCTCGACGAGCTGCTGCTCAGAGAAGGACTTCTTGCCCAGGGGCACGTGGCAGATGCCGTAACGGTCGGCGCGGTACTCAACGCGGCCGGCCTTGAGCTCGGAGACCATCTTGGCGACGTCCATGGTCACGGTACCGAGCTTGGGGTTCGGCATGAGGCCACGGGGACCAAGGATCTTACCGATGCGGCCAACCTTGGCCATCATGTTCGGCGTAGCGATAGCGGCGTCGAAGTTGATCTCGCCCTTCTGGATCTGGGCGACGAGCTCGTCGGAACCGATGATGTCGGCGCCGGCAGCCTCGGCCTCGCGAGCCTTCTCGCCCTCGGCGAAGACGGCAACACGAACGGTCTTGCCGGTGCCGTGGGGCAGGGAGATGGAACCACGGATGTTCTGGTCAGCCTTACGAGTATCGATGCCCAGACGGAAGTGGGCCTCGACGGTCTCGTCGAACTTGGCGGTGTCGAGCTCCTTGATGAGCTTGGCAGCCTGAAGGGGGGTGTAGAGCGTGGCGCGGTCGATCTTCTCGGCTGCGGCGTTATAGCTCTTACCATGCTTAGCCATGTGCATTACCTCCTGTGGTTAAACGGGCTTATGCCCTCCCACATCGTATCGTGTGCCCTATTGCACACATATAACGGGCGCCCCGGTCGGAGCACCCGTCATTACCTAAAGAAATCGCTACTCAGCGATGGTGACGCCCATGGAGCGGGCGGTACCGGCGATGATCTTCTTGGCGGCATCAATGTCGTTGGCATTGAGGTCCGGCATCTTGATCTCGGCGATCTTGGTGAGCTGCTCCTGAGAGAGCTGACCGACCTTGTCGGCCTGGGGCTTAGCGGAACCAGACTTGAGGTTCAGCTCCTTCTTGATGAGGTGAGCCGCCGGCGGGGTCTTGGTGATGAAGGAGAAGGACTTATCCTCGTAGACAGAGATCTCAACGGGGATGATGTCGCCCTTCTTGTCCTGCGTCTCGGCGTTAAAGGCCTGGCAGAACTGCATGATGTTCACGCCAGCAGCGCCCAGGGCGGGGCCGACGGGAGGAGCGGGGTTAGCGGCACCAGCAGGAATCTGGAGCTTAATGACGTTGGCAACCTTCTTCTCAGCCATGGTCATTCCTTTCGAATCACGAGTGTGAAGTACTTGCTATATCGTAAGCACGCACGTGTTAGAAGCACTCCTGAGATGAGCAGTCACAGAAGAAGCACGCTCGCGCGAACGGACGAAAACTTAAGCGATGACAGCGACCTGGTTAAAGTCGAGCTCGACCGGCGTCTCGCGGCCAAAGATCATCAGCGTGACCTTGAGCTTGCCAGCCTCGGTGTTAACCTCGGAGACCTTGCCATCAAAGTCGGTAAGCGGACCATCGGTGACGCGGACGGACGTGCCGACCTGAATATCAACCGAGGTGCGCTTGGGCGAATCGCCCTTACCGGGACGACGAGTCATCTTGTTGTACTCGTCGCGGGAAAGCGGAGCGGGCTTGCCGTTGCCGCCCAGGAAACCGGTAACGCCAGGCGTGTTACGAACACACGTCCAAGCATCGTCATCCATCTCCATGCGGACCAGGACATAACCCGGGAAGATCTTGGAATCCTTGGTCTCGCGCTTGCCACCCTCTTTAATCTCGGTGACGCGCTCCATAGGAATCTCGATATCAAAGATACGGTCCTGCATGCCCATAGTCTCGATGCGATGCTCGAGATCGGACTTAACGCGGTTCTCGTATCCAGAGTAAGTGTGAACGACGTACCAACGCTTAGACATGGTTTAGCCCCTCAATCCAGAGAACAGAGCAAGAGCCTCGCCAAAGCCAGCATCGAGCAGAGCGATGACGACGCCGACGACGATCAGAGAAGCGCAAACGACGACCGAGTAGTTCACGAGCTCCTTCTTATCGGGCCACGTGACACGCTTCATCTCGGACTTGACCGAGGCGAAATACTTCTTGGTGCGGGCGAAGAAACCAGGCTTCTCGTTCTTCTTGGACTTCGCAGCCTTCTCGTTCTTCTTGGCAACGGCCTTCTTGGCCTCAACCTTGGAGTTGGCGGCAGCGTTGTTGGCAGACGCCTGCTGCTGAGCCTTCTTCTTGTTCTTCTTGTTGGCCATTTGGGTTACCTCCGCGCAATGCGCTTATACATGAGTAAACCGTAAGCCCCCAATTGGGAGCTTACGGAATAATGACTGGCACGCCAGGAAGGACTCGAACCCTCAACACTCGGTTTTGGAGACCGATGCTCTACCAATTGAACTACTGGCGTATGTGACTAGAGACTAGCGAGTCTCTTTGTGCAGCGTGTGGTGACGGCACCAGGGGCAATACTTCTTGATCTCCATACGATCAGGCATGGTCGACTTGTTCTTGGTGGTCGTATAGTTGCGGCGCTTGCACTCAGTGCACGCAAGAGTAACTAGAGTACGCATGTATCCTGAACCTTTCATTTCCGCCCCGTACGGGCACGAGTTTGTACTTTATCAGCTCTATGTAAGTGCTGTCAATGAAAACCTCGAATCAATTGGTTCTCGGTGGATCCATTCATATTTGGAACACATCAATGAAGCCAACGAGAGCTAATCGACGGTGCGCCCAGGACCATTGTCGATCCTCTCGACACCAGCAACGGCTCAATATCCATTGCAGAAAAGAACCCGGCACCCATATAAGTGCCGGGTTCTCTAAGTCAGCTATATCAAAGAGCTAATTTACTCAATGATCGTGGAGACGATGCCCGAACCGACGGTGTGGCCACCCTCGCGGATAGCGAAGCGCAGGCCCTCCTCCATGGCGATCGGGTGGATGAGGTCGCCCTCGATGGTGATGTGGTCACCAGGCATAGCCATCTCGGTGCCCTCGGGGAGCTTGACCGTACCGGTAACGTCGGTGGTACGGAAGTAGAACTGAGGACGATAACCATCGAAGAACGGGGTGTGACGGCCGCCCTCCTCCTTGGTCAGAACGTAGATCTCACCGGTGAACTTGGTGTGCGGGGTAACCGAACCGGGCTTGCAGAGAACCTGGCCGCGCTCGATGTCCTCGCGCTTGATGCCGCGGAGCAGCAGACCGACGTTGTCGCCAGCCTCGCAGAAGTCCATGGACTTACGGAACATCTCGATACCGGTAACGACGGTGTTCTGGGTATCCTTGATGCCGACGATCTCGACGGGCTCGTTGAGCTTGAGCTCACCGCGCTCGACACGGCCGGTAGCAACGGTACCACGGCCGGAGATGGTCATAACGTCCTCAACGGCCATCAGGAAGGGGAGGTCGTTGTTACGAGCAGGCGTCGGGATGTACTCGTCGACGGCCTTCATGAGCTCGCGAATGGCGTCCATCCACTTGGCGTCGCCCTCGAGAGCGCCCAGAGCGGAACCACGGATGACGGGGATGTCGTCGCCGGGGAAATCGTACTCGGAGAGGAGCTCACGGGTCTCCATCTCGACGAGGTCGATGAGCTCGTCATCGTCGACCATGTCGCACTTGTTCAGGAAGACGACGATGTAAGGAACGCCGACCTGACGGGCGAGCAGGATGTGCTCGCGGGTCTGAGCCATGGGGCCGTCGGTGGCGGCGATGACCAGGATAGCGCCGTCCATCTGAGCAGCACCGGAGATCATGTTCTTGACGTAGTCAGCGTGGCCCGGGCAGTCAACGTGAGCGTAGTGACGGGCAGCAGTCTCGTACTCGACGTGGGAGACGGAGATCGTAATGCCGCGCTCGCGCTCCTCGGGAGCCTTGTCGATGTTCTCGAACGCAGTGAAGTCAGCCTTGCAGCCCTCGGTCTCGGAGAGAACCTTGGTGATGGCAGCGGTCAGCGTGGTCTTGCCGTGGTCGACGTGACCAATGGTGCCGATGTTAACATGCGGCTTAGTGCGCTCAAACTTCTCTTTGGCCATAAAGCCCTCCTCTAAACAGGTCGTCCCCGGACGGGACTTTGCCTTTATACCATAGTGGCCTCTCAACATACTATTGAGAAGCCACCGTGTTACCTATGGTAGCGGTGACTGGATTCGAACCAGTGACGCCACGGGTATGAACCGTGTGCTCTAACCAACTGAGCTACACCGCCGGATGGAGCCTGCAACCAGACTTGAACTGGTGACCTCTTCGTTACCAACGAAGTGCTCTACCGACTGAGCTATACAGGCACTTGACGGGTGGGAGCTATAGGATTCGAACCTATGTAGGCAGAGCCAACGGGTTTACAGCCCGTCCCCATTAACCACTCGGGCAAACTCCCAATCGTTCAAGTATCCGCAGGTTCTTTGGTCTTTTGGACCGCCGCCCCCGCGAACGAAAAAGATAATACGATGCAACCTTGGGGGCTGTCAACGAAAACCTCTAGATACACGGCTCCGGGCGTATCTATATACCTTTGACCTGCGGTTTTACTGCGTTTGGATATGAAGGACGCTGGATTTGCATGTAGCGGTAACATTTCCCGAGGGAACACTTTGGCGTAGTGGAGTGAGCCTGCAGAATATTGCTTCGATAACGGCTCATTTGCACCTATATATAGGTCGAGATCGGGCTTCCCCAGCAGAATCGAGCGTGGATAATCTCCCACTTTTGGCGTGGCTTCGAGTCCAAAGTGGGAGATTATCCACGCTCGTTCACTAGGCGGGGGATTTTCCACCCTCGTATGTCCGGAAATCCTCGCTCGACCAGGATGACTGGGACCGGCCCGGCCTTTGTCTCGATCTGTAACATTTAGAGAACATTTTCTCCCCTATCTGTTACAGATCGAGATATTACGCAGAGACCTCAGCTTACGTCTCATTCTGTAACAGTACGAACGGTTTTCCGCCCCTTCGTGTTACAGATCGAGATGTTTTTCTGCGGGCACCTGGCATTGTCTCGGTCTGTAACAGTTAGAAACGATTAAACCGTCTTGGTGTTACAGATTGAGACGAATTGGGGAATGAGAAGGACGCTGAGCCTGATTACTCACCAAAATAAGAAACGGGCCCTGTCCCACAAGGAACAGGGCCCGAAACTCTCATGGAGCCAGTGACAGGAATCGAACCTGCAACCCACTGATTACAAATCAGTTGCGCTACCGTTGCGCCACACTGGCACACTTGGCGCTTTCGCGCGAAGCCAGTTAAGAATAAAGGAATTACGGACGAGGCGCAACAGACCCTTTGACCGACCACATCTCAAAACCCTTCGTCAGAACGAATAGTTTTATCTGTTCGCCAGAACCAAAAACTATTCGTTTTGGCGAGGCCGGCCTGCAACCCACTGATTACAAACCAGTTGGTTGGTCAATCGAGAAAGCAGCCCCCATTGAAGGTCTGCCTACCTCCCGCGCAGGGCCTTGAGCTTGGCCAGGGCATCGGGGCTCAGGCGGCTGCCCAGAGTCATCTTGATCTGCGGAGCTTCCTCTGCCTCGTGAACGTCGTTATCGATCTGTTTGATCTCGTCCACCAGCATACGGCTCGAGATGCGCGTAACGCCCTTGCCCATGACGACGGCTTGGATCGTGCCGTCGCTCGATACCACGGAGCACGCGCGGCCTTCCTCGCGCGCCTCGATGCAGAGCTTTTGCACCACAGTATCGGCAGAGACGCCCGTCGGCGAAAACTCGATGCGCACGCCGCGGGCCGGCAGGTTGGGGCGCTCGTTGGAGATATTGCCCGCGCCGTCGAACACGATCACGGCCTCGTAGCGGCCCTGGGCAAAGGCGGCGACGTCGTTGATGAGGGCGGTGCGCGCCATATCGTGAACGTCACTGGAGTATGGATCGTCGGAATGGTCGTACACGAGCTTTTCGTAGCGCGGCGTGCAGTGGATCACGTTGTAACCGTCGACCACCAGCAACTCGGGCTTATTGGAGTGCACCGTCGAGACCGGATCGGCGATGGCCTGCGCAAACGCATTGCCGCCCACGCCATAGGTCGCGGCCGAAACAATCGGCTTGGCCGAGCCCTCGCCAAAGCGCTTGGCCTTGGACTTGGCGCGGTTCTTCTTGGACATGCGCTACTCCTCCCCCATGAGCTCGCCGGCATTGCGGCGCAGCCACTCAAAGCACAGCGCAGTGGTCGCCTGGGCAACATTGAGGCTCTCGGTCATGCCGCGCTGGGGAAGCTTAGTCAAAAAGTCGCATTTCTCGAGCACCAGGCGCGAGATGCCGTCGCCCTCGGAACCCATGACAAGCGCCACGCGGCCCTCGAAGGGAGCATCCCAGCAACTGCCCTCGGCGTGCTCGGAGGCACCGCCCACCCAAAAGCCAGCGGCCTTGAGGTCATCGAGCGCACGGGCGATGTTGGGCACCTGCGCGATAGGCAGGTGCATGACGGCGCCGGCAGAGGTCTTGTAGCTGCCCACGGTCACGCCGGCAGCACGCTTATTGGCGATGACGACGCCGGCCGCGCCCACAACCTCGGCGGAGCGCACGATGGCTCCAAAGTTTCCGTCGTCGGTCACATGGTCGAGCACGATGACGAGCGCCGGACCGTCGCCCGCACGGTCGAGGATATCGGCAACATCGGCATAGGGGAAGTTGCCAACCTCGAGCGCAATGCCCTGGTGGGCGCCATGGCTCGACAGCGCATCGAGCTGCGCGCGCGGCACATACTTAATGCGGACGCCTGCAGCGTTGAGGTCGTCGACCAGACGAGACAGGGCGGCATCGCGCTCCCCGCCCTCGGCGATGAGCGCGCACTTGATGGGAAAACCAGTGCGTAGCGCCTCGGCGGCAGCACGGCGACCTTCGATAAACTCGCCCTTGGGAACCTGAACGTTATCGCGGCTACGCTCGCGCTGCGGACGAGCAGCCTGTGAGCGCTCGCGCTGGCCCTTGGGAGCGGCAGCGCGGTCGTTGCGGCGAATCGGACGCGAGCCAGAAGCAGCCTGCTTGCCTCCGCGCGGTGCACGCTTGCGATTGTCGGCCATAAGGCGACCTCCTAAATACAACTATCAAACGAAACAAATAGACCGACCGCCCGAGGTGCGGCAGATTGCCTTGAAAGAGGAGGGCATAGACCTTGAGGTCATGCCCGACGATTGAAAGGCAAGGTGCCGTGGCTCGGGCGGTCGGGTGCTTGGGAAACCCGCGGGAATTAGAGAGATTTGATACGGGTGCCGGCGGCAGTATCCTCAATGGTGAGGCCCAGGTCCTTGAGCTGGTCGCGGATGGCGTCGGCCAGATCCCAGTTCTTGGCGGCGCGGGCCTCGGCGCGGGCCTCGAGAATCTTGGCAGCGGCCTCGTCCACGTCGTCACCCGTATAGGCGACCAAGCCGGCGGCAACGCCCAGCAGACCCAGCGGCAGCTCGACTTTGGGCTCGGGGAGCTCAACGCCAAGCGTATCGAGCAGCTCGGCCAGCGTGTCGGCGGCGGCAAGCGCGGCGGCCTTGTCGGCAGCGTCGCCCGCCTGCTCCAGGTACTGGTTGCACTCGGTCACAAAGCCAAAGACAGCACCCATAGCACCAGCGGTGTTAAAGTCGTCGTCCATGCACTCCTTAAAGGTGGCACGGGTCTCGGCGGCCTTGGCGGCAAACGCCTCAGATGCTGCCTCATCGGCATCGGCCGTTGCGTGGTTCGCAGCCCAGCGCAGGTTCTCGACCGTACCGGCGATACGCGTGAGCGAGTTCTCGGCACCCTCCAGGCGCTCCCAAGAAAAGTCGAGCGGCGAACGATAGCTCGTCTGCAGCATCAGCAGGCGCAGGGCGGCAGCGGAGTGCTGCTCGAGCACCTCGGCCAGCGTAAAGAAGTTGCCAAGCGACTTGGACATCTTCTCGCCGTCTACCAGCAGCATGCCCGTGTGCATCCAGGTGTTGGAGAAGCCCTGGTGCCAGGCGCAGGTGGCCTGGGCGCACTCGTTCTCATGATGCGGGAAGGCAAGGTCGGAGCCGCCACCGTGAATATCGATTGGGGTGCCCAGGTAGCGATGCACCATGGCGGCGCACTCGGTGTGCCAACCGGGACGGCCCTCGCCCCAGGGGCTCGGCCAGCTGGGCTCGCCGGGCTTGGCGGCCTTCCACAGGGCAAAGTCGAGCGGGTCGTTCTTGTCCTCGTTCTCCTCGATGCGCGCGCCAACCATAAGGTCGTCGATGTTGCGGCCCGAGACCTGGCCATAGTTGGGATCGCTGCGCACGGCAAAGTACACGTCGCCGTTATCGGCGGCATAGGCATGGCCCTGCTCGATAAGCGTCTTGATCATGGCGATCATGGGGCCGATCTCCTTGGTGGCGCGGGGGCGCACATCGGGATCGAGCACGTTGGCGGCGCGCATGACGCCGATGAACTTGTCGGAGAACTCCGTCGCGACCTCGGCAGCCGTACGGCCCTGCTCGTTGGCGCGCTTGATAATCTTGTCATCGACATCGGTGAGGTTCTGGGCGAACGTGACCTCGTAGCCGCTCGCGATGAGCCAGCGACGAATCACGTCAAAGCTGATGAACGTGCGGGCGTTGCCAATGTGGATGTTGTCGTAGACCGTGGGGCCGCACACATACATGCGGACCTTGCCGGACTCGATGGGCTGGAACTCTTCCTTTTTATGGGTAGCGCTGTTGTAGATACGCATTCGTTACTCCTTAACGGTTTTCTGTAGCAGGCAGACGGCCCAGGCGCCGATCCCCTCGCCCTGGCCTTCCCAACCGAGCTTTTCGGTCGTAGTGGCGGCGACGCCCACGTTTTCGACGTCAACGCCCAGGGCATGGGCAAGGTTGGCGCGCATGGCATCGCGGTGCGGGGTGATCTTGGGCTGCTGACAGGCAATGGTGCAATCGGCATCGACAAACTCAAAGCCCAGCTCACGCGCATAGTCCATTACGCGGGCAAGCAGCACCATCGAGTCGGCACCCTCGTAGGCAGGGTCGGTATCGGGGAACAGCTTGCCAATGTCTCCCCCGCGGCAGGCGCCCAGAATGGCGTCGGCTAAGGCGTGCGCGAGCACATCGGCATCCGAGTGGCCCAGCAGGCCGCGCTCGTAGGGAATGTCGACCCCGCCGATGATACATCGACGCCCCTCCACCAAACGGTGGACGTCGTAGCCGTGGCCAATGCGCAGGTTACTGAACATGGGGAAGGTCCTCTCCCTCGGCCATGCGACCGAGCAGAATCGCGGTTACAGGACGCAGGTCCTCGGGCACCGTCACCTTAAGGTTGTCGCGCGGGCTCTGGACGCAACGAACGCGTCCGCCCATGCGCTCGACCAGTGACGAATCGTCCGTGCCGATAAAGCCCTCGGCAATCGCCGCGGCATGGGCGCGCTTCATGGCGTCGACGCTAAAGATCTGCGGCGTCTGAGCGGCCCAATAGAGCTCGCGCGGCGGCGTCTCGACGATATTATCGCCGTCGACGATTTTGAGCGTGTCGATCGCGGGCTGACCGCACACGACACCGTCGAGGGCGCGGTCGCTCACGAGCACGTCGATAGCGTGATCGATCGCCTCGGTAGTAATGAGCGGACGAGCGCCGTCGTGAATGGCGACATATTCGAAACCCGCCGGAACCGCATGCACGCCGGCACGGGTGGAATCCTGACGGGTATCGCCGGCGTCGGCAAAGCTGATGGGCGTGTCATAGTCAAACGGGTCGATGGCCAGGCGGCGCATCTCGGCACGACGCTCGGCAGGACACACCACCACGATGTGGCCGACCTTGTCGCTCCGATCGAACGCGCGGATGGACCAGCTCATAAGCGGACGACCCGCTACATTGACGAGCTGCTTGCCACCGGGGTTACCAAAGCGCTGGCCGCTGCCACCGGCAACGACCACGGCGCATACGGGCGCCATTATGCGTTCCCCTGTTTGGTGCCCTTCATGCGGTACAGGGAGTCCGCAAGAATGGCAGGGTTGTTAACGCCAAAGTCGCCCAGGCGCTCCGGATCCTCGCTGATGTCGTCCATGAGCTCCTGCAGCGAGCCGTACTCGTCGACGATTTTCTCGGCCACGCCGTCGCGCACGACGGACACGCGCGAAAGCGTGCGCAGGCCCAGCGGCGTCATGACGGAATCCTCGTCCAGGTCGTCATAACCCAGAACCGCCGCCACGTGCTGCGGGTCGGACAGGTCCTTGGGCGTCATGCGGCTAAGCTCGGCGCGGATCTTCTCGGCGTTTGCCTCGGAGGAATCGCTCGCGTAGTCGCGAATCATCAGGTCATACTCGGTATCCATGCTGGAGCCCGCGAGCTGCTCGAGCTGCATCTGCACGAGCTTGCCCTGGTTGCCCAGCTTGACGATGCAATCCTTAAGCTCGGTCTTTGCCTGCTGCATGATCTCGAAGCTCGAGAAAATACCGGTAATGTCGGCGAGCGTAACGTAGTCGTCGAGCTCGAGGGCCGTCAGGCGCAGCAGGGAGCGGTCGAGCGACTGACGGGTAGTCTGGAGCGTGGCGACGAGCTGGTTGACCGAGCTCATGATGGTGGTGACGGGCTGAATCTCGTAGCTCTTGCCGTGAACGTACACGTTGACGACGGCACGACGGGCCGAGACCGAGATCACGATGGCATCGGTGAGCACCGACATGCGAGCGGCGGTACGGTGACGCATGCCCGTCTCGCTCGTGGCAAGCGAGGGATCGGGATTGAGGTGGAAGTTGGCGCGCAAGATCTGGGTGAGGTCGCCGTCGATGACGATGGCACCGTCCATCTTGGAGAGCTCGAACAGACGGTTCGAGGTGAACGAAATGTTGAGCGGGAAGCCGTCGTTACCGGCAGCGAGCACGTTTTCGGTGTCGCCGACGCAGATAAGGGCGCCCAGGTGACCGGCGATGATCATGTCGAGGGCGGTGCGGATCGGCTGACCAGGTGCCGTCAGGCGGATGGCCTGTTCCATACGCTTTTGCAGCTCGTTCTTATCCAAGGCATCGCTCCCATCGTATACGCTCCATAAACGCTAAATAGTTTCTCACGGTTTGTCCCTGCGTTGCTTGCGAAATCCGATGCTTACAGAATGAGCGAACACAGCTTAGGTAGCTCATTTGGGACGAGGCTCTCTTGACTGCTCATGTGGTAGCATCGGGTCTCATATTAATGAGGGAGTAGTCGCGTAATCGGACTCGCCCGCAGAGAGGGAGCCAGACTATGGGACTCGCAGAGCTCGTGTTGCTCGCCGTTGGCCTTTCGATGGACGCCTTTGCCGTATCCATCTGCAAGGGCCTTGGCATGAAGAAAATCAACCTTAAGGTCGCCGTGGTGCTCGGCCTGTTCTTTGGCGGTTTTCAGGCCGGCATGCCCGTAATCGGATGGGCGCTCGGCAGTCAATTCATGGGCATCATCGGACCCATCGACCATTGGATCGCCTTTGTCCTTTTGGCCTTCATCGGCGGCAAAATGCTGTGGGAGGCCTTTACCGAGGACGAGGATGAAGGCGACGGCAAGGATGCCGAAAAGATTGACCTGGCAGAATATCTGATTCTTGCCATTGCCACCTCGATTGACGCCCTAGCCGTAGGTATCTCGTTTGCGGCGCTCTCGGTTGACATCGTTCCCGCTGTATCGCTTATCGGCGTCACAACGTTTATCTTCTCCGTCGCCGGCGTAGCAATCGGCCATACCTTTGGCGCGCGCTACGAAAAACCCGCCACCATCGTGGGTGGCGTCGTGCTCGTCCTCATCGGGCTTAAGATCTTGCTTGAGCACCTTGGGATCCTCACACTGTAACGAATAACGGCCGCCCGGCATTACACCAGGCGGCCGTTTTCATAGCCAGCCGTTTTAGGGCGGCTTAGCCAAGGCGACCTTTACGCAGCGAGACGCTTGAGGACGTCGATGAGCAGCTCGTAGAAACGCTCGGCAGAAGCGAGCTCCATGCTCTCGTCCGGGGTGTGGACATCGGAGAGCGTCGGGCCCACGGCGATGGCGTCCAGGCCGTGCAGGGCCTCGGCAAACAGGCCGCACTCAAGGCCGGCGTGAATGGACTCGATGCGCAGCTCGGAGCCAAAGAGCTCGCGATAGCTCTCGACAAAGATGTCGCGAACCGGCGAATGCTCGGCATAGCTCCAGCCGGGATACTCGAACTCAAACTTGGCGTCGAAGCCCAAGACATCGGCCAGCGTCTGCAGGCGGTCCTTGAACTCGTTCTGCAGCGAGGTGATCGAGGAGCGCGGGGACAGCATGATCTTGACCTGGTCGTCAGAGGTGGCAACCACACCGATGTTGGAGGAAACCTCGACGGAGCCGTCGGTGGCGACGTTGCGGCGAATCACGCCGTTAGGGGCAAGACGCAGGGCGCGGATGAGGGCAAGCGCGGACTTCTGGTCCATGGCCTCGACCTCGGCGTCGTCGGCAATCTCGACGGTGCAGGTAAAGCCGGGGTCGAAGACCTCGAGCTCGGCGGTGACGTCGGCGATGATGCCCTTTGCGATCTGCGCCGCTGCCTCGGCGGCAGCGTGGTCGGCGTAGACCAGAACAGCCTTGCACTCACGGTTGATGGCGTTGTCCTTAGTGCCGCCGTTAAAGCTGACGACGGCGGGCTCGCCGGCTACCATCAAGCGGTCGATGATGCGGGCCATGATGAGGTTGCCGTTGCCGCGCTCCAGGTTGATGTCGGCGCCGGAGTGACCACCCAGCAGGCCAGAGATCTCGAGCGTAAGGGTGCTGCCGGTCTTGTGTTCGCGCACGATCGGGCAGGTGTAGGTAACGACGACGCCGCCGGCGCAGCTGACGGTGGCCACGCCCTCCTCCTCGGAATCGAGGTTGATCATGGTGCGGGCACTGATCTGGGACTTGTCGAGCGTCTCGGCGCCGACCAGGCCGGTCTCCTCGTCGGTGGTGAATACGCACTCGAGGGCGGGGTGAACGATCGAATCGTCATCGAGAACAGTGAGCATCAGAGCGACAGCAATGCCGTTGTCGGCGCCCAGGGTGGTGCCGTTAGCGGTGAGGACGCCGTCCTTGACGACCAGGTCGATACCGTCGGTCGTAAAGTCGTGCTCAACGGAGCCCAACTTGTCGCACACCATATCGATGTGGCCCTGCAGCATCACGGTCGGGGCATTCTCGGCACCGGCAGATGCGGGCTTGCGAATGATGACGTTGTAGACCTCGTCCTGATACACGTCGAGGCCGCGCTCCTTGGCAAACGCAACCAGGAAATCGCTGATGCCCTTCTCGTTGCCAGACCCACGGGGGATCGCGCTGACCTCCTCAAAGAAATGGAACAGCTGGGCGGGCTCGTAGCCGGTAATCTTGTAGTCCATGGTGCCTCCTTGGCGCAACTGGTTAGACAATAAGACATGCGACTTGTATATTCCCAGACTTTACGTGCATAAACCAGTCGAAAACGCCGAGCGCCCTCGCATCATCGGCTAACGGTGGACCGCATAGCGTAACGGTCACAACTTCGCAGCTCTACAAATCGAGGCGCCCTTGCCAGAGCGCCTCGATTGCGCGTATCAAATTGTCGCCACGCCCTACAGCGCGCCAGAGCCGGCTTGCATCATGCCGCCGGGGCCCGAGGTCACGCCGCCGCTCACGGGGGCGGCGTTGCCGGTGTGCGGTGCCGCCGGGGCGGTATCACCACCGAGCGTGCCCGCCGGACGCGGTGCCGGGATCTCGCCCGTGCCGTGGCTAAAGACAAACTTGCCATCGGCCACGTCGCACAGGACGGTATCGCCCTCGCCCCACTCGCCGGCCAGAAGCTCCTCGGACAGCGGGTCCTCGATGAGCTTTTGAATAGCACGGCGCAGCGGACGCGCACCGTTGGTGAGGTCGGTGCCCTCGGCCACGATCTTGTCATAGGCCGCATCGGTGAGCTTGATGTTCATACCGTTGGCAATCAATCGCTGACGCAGGTCGTCCACCAGCAAATGCGCGATCTTGGTGAGATTCTCGCCCGAGAGCTTCTGGAACACCACGATGTCGTCGATACGGTTGAGCAGCTCGGGGCGGAACAGGCGCTTGAGCTCGCCCATCGCGCGACCGCGGATCTCGCTCGACGTGAGACCCTGCTCGCCGGTAGTGCCAAAGCCAACGCTCGCATCCTGCGCAATCTCGCGGGCGCCCACGTTGGACGTCATGATGATCACGGTGTTGCGGAAGTCGACCGTCTTGCCCTGGCTGTCGGTCAGGCGACCCTCCTCCAGCACCTGCAGCAAGATGTTGAAGATATCGGGGTGCGCCTTCTCGATCTCGTCGAACAGCACGACCGAGTACGGGTGGCGACGAACGGCCTTGGTGAGCTGGCCGCCCTCGTCGTGACCGACGTAGCCCGGAGGGCTACCGATGAGCTTGGAGACCTCGAACTCGCTACCGAACTCGGACATATCGAAGCTGATGAGCGCATCCTTGCTGCCAAAGAGGTACTCGGCGAGCGTCTTGGCGAGCTCGGTCTTGCCCGTGCCGGTAGGACCCAGGAAGATAAAGCTGCCGCCGGGGCGACGCGGATCCTTGAGCGGCGAGCGGCTGCGGCGCACGGCCTTGGCAACCGCCTCGACAGCCTCATCCTGACCGATGATGCGCGTCTTGAGCACGCTTTCGGCTTGCAGCAGGCGACGGCTCTCGCTCTCGGTAAGCGAGGACACCGGCACGCCCGAAGTCACGGACACGATATCGGCGATCTGACTCACATCGATGGTGAGCGGGCTGGCATCGAGCTCGGCGGTCCAGGCAGCCTTGGCCTCGGCGAGTTCAATCTCGGCGGCCTTCTGCTGCTCGGTAATCTCGGCGGCCTTGTTCATGTCGTCGCTCTCGGTGGCCTCCTGCGCGGCGGCCTTGAGCTCCTCGATGCGATGCTCGGCTTCGCGCACCGGCTTGGGCGCGCGATTCGCGGCAATTCGAGCGCGGGCACCGGCCTCGTCGATGAGGTCGATGGCCTTATCGGGCAGGAAGCGATCCTGGATGTAGCGGTTGGAAAGGTTCGCTGCGGCCTCGATAGCACCCTGCGTATAGCGCACATGATGGTGCTCCTCGTAGCGCGGCTTGAGCGCGGTCAGGATCTTGACCGTGTCCTCGACGCTCGGCTCCTCGACATCGATGGTCTGGAAGCGACGCTCGAAGGCCGGGTCCTTGGTGAGGTACTTGCGGAATTCCTCGGCCGTGGTGGCGCCGATAATCTGGAAGGCACCGCGCGCGAGCACGGGCTTGAGCATGGAGCTTGCATCGATGGAGCCCTCGGCAGAACCGGCACCGATGATGGTGTGCATCTCGTCGATAAACAGGATGACGTCGTCGGCTTCGGTGGCCTCCTGGATCACGTTCTTGAGGCGCTCCTCAAACTCACCGCGATACTTGGCGCCCGCCACGAGGCCCGGCAGGTCGAGCGTCCAGATGTTCTGGCTCATGAGGTTCTCGGGCACGTTGCCGGCTGCAATCTGCTGAGCTAGGCCCTCGACGATGGCCGTCTTGCCCACGCCAGGATCGCCCAGAATGAGCGGGTTGTTCTTGGTGCGGCGCGAAAGGATCTCCATCATACGCTGGACTTCCTTTTCGCGACCAATTACAGGGTCGAGCTCGCCGTCGCGCGCCTTCTGCGTGAGGTTGGTCGCGAACTGCTTGAGCGTATCGGTGCCACTCCCCTTTTGCTGAGAGGCATCCGAGCCGCTAAAGAACGGCAGGCCCGCACCGGGACGACCAGCACCGGCGCCGGCGAGCGGACGCTTCTTGTCCTGGTCCTTGGCGGTGAGTTTCTCGATAGCCTTTTTGATGGAGGCGGACGACACGCCCAGGCGCATGAGGATGTCCATGGCCATGCCGTTGCCCTCTTCGACGATGCCGATCAGCAAGTGCTCGGTCGACACGTAGGTCTGGTTGTTCTCGCGTGCCACGCGGAATGAACGCTCCATCACGCTAATGACGAGCGGCGTAAAGGCGAGCTTGGCCGCCTCGGTCTCCTCGCTGGGCTCGGGAACCGTGGTCTGAACCTCTTTGAGAGTATCCATGATGTCATCGTAGGAGATGTCGAGCGAACGCATCGCCTCGGCGGCAATGCCCTCGTCCTCCTTGGCAAGCGCGAGCAGCAGGTGCTCGGTGCCCACTTTATTTGAATGAAGATCGAGCGCCTCCTGCTTGGCCATGGACATGACCTTACGCGCACGATCGGTAAAACGGTCTAACATGCTAGTTCCTCTTAGACGAGCTAGTTTTTTCAAACGCAAAGCGCCGCCCCGCGGCAGCGCTTTGGTCTCTTTACCCATATGGAGTATATGTTAACCGTTGGGACCTTTCCCGCCCGTAGCCGCGCGACAACGTCTACAAAAAAGGAATCGCTCTGGTCCGCTTGGCGGTTTGGTTTTGCGCTGCTGTCTAGCAGGCGGGCTCAACACCCATGTTCTCGGCAACGTCATTGACGGTATCGGCAATGGGAGCACCCGGCATGTGCACGAGCTCCATGTGCGGCTCGGCAAAGACCGTGCCCATGGGGAAGGCGCGGCGGAAGACAAAACGAGCAACCGGACCAGCCACCAGCAGGTTCCAGGGCAGGGCCATGATAAAGTTGCGCGGAATGTTGATGAGCCACATCACCGGCAGCATCTGCAGGTTTGCGAGCGGGCCGCCGGGCATGTGGAGCAGACCCTCGCACGCGCCGTAGAGCGACATGATGATGACCATGGGAACGACCATGCAGGAGCTGACGACGAGCGTCATAGCGAGCGGCGAGCTCTTGCCCGGAGTAACCAGGAACTTGAAGGCGAAGCCTTTGGCCAGCGGGCTGGCGATAAACCAGTCGCAGCACATGGCAAAGACATAGGCAACGGGGAAGCCGAGCCACGCGGCGGCAACAACCTCGCCGTTGATGGCCCCATGCTGCAGGGCAACGTTGTAGATGCTCATCCAGAGCACCATGCAAAAGCACATGATAAAGGTGAACAGCAGGCTCTCTCGTTTGTTGATAGGCATAAAGGGCATGGTCCTTTCTGTGTTACGCCGCGGCACCACGCAACAAAAACGGGCGGGCGAGATGGAGCTGTTGGGACTTCATCTCGCCCGCCCGTGATACGTGCGTCTGCGACTACTTATGTGGTGGAACCAGCCTAGCACGAAAACCCCGCGCTTCGTAAGCGTTGAGTTTATGAAGATGCAGGGCACCAATAATCCCCCGACCCCATAAGTTGCGGTGGAATACGGACTGTTTTGACCCTTTAAGCAGCAATTCAGTCCCTATTTCACCGCAACTCATTTGGTGCAAAGTAACCTGTCCCCCTTGCACTAATTAGCTGGTGTGGCGCCAGCGAGGGTCGGTGAGCGTACGCGCCACGCCCAGGCCAACGGGCAGAAACGCCACGATGAGCACTGCACGCACAAACCAGCCGAGCATATTGACCGTGTCGAAGGTGCACATGTAATACATCGAGCGATACAGATACAAGCCCGGCACCATAATGACAATCGATGGCACCGTGAGGGCGATACGTGGGTAGGTGAGCTTGATTTCGGCTAAGCTCGCGAGCAGCCCCGATACCAACGCGCCGATAAACGCAGCCGCCTCGGGAGGCATGCCCGCACTCAGGCCCAGGAAGGGAAACAGCGTCGGCGCATCGACGAGCGTAAGGCGCAAGGTATTAGACACGGCGCCGATGAGCCCTGCCGCCGCTGCCATCTTTACCGGGCTGTTGAACATAACCGAGAAGCCAAATACGCCGATAAAGCTCATCAGTATGCGCAAGAGCGTAAGAGCCAACGGTGAGAGGCCGAGCGGGGCGAAGTCATCCGGCGCCAGTCCCACACACTCGGCAACCATCCAACCTACGAGCGTCGCCATCACAATAATCGATACGGCATACGAAAGGCGCTCGATACCGCTTCGCATGTCGAGCTTAGCGATGTCGAGGCCTGCCGTAATGAGAGGAAAGCCGGGAATCACAAAGAGCATGGCGCCGATATAGCCTTCTTGGTGCGACATTGCCCCCGGTATGACCTGGCCAAGACCGAGCAATGCCAGCAGATACGAGACGCAAGCGAGTGCAACGCCGATCGTCAGCGCGCTAAACTGACCAAGGCCCTGCTTGAGAATATGGGAGCGAGCAAAGTTGCCGACACCAGCGCCTACGAACGCGCATGCCATCTCAATGGGACCGCCACCAAGTAAAAAGACAAAGGCGCCACAGGCGCAGGCCGCCGCAAGGCCCTGTTGCCAGGGAGAGTAATCGGGCTTTGAGCTCTCAACGGTCTTGAGCATCTCGTGGTACTCGTGCACCGTGAAGCGACGACCATAGGTCTCGATTTCCTTGAGGAAACTCTCCATCATCCAAATGCGATGAGTATTGACGCCGGTTGTCGGCAGGCTGACGACCTCGTTAAAGCAGTGGCCATCTTCGATGCAGGTACACTCAAACGATAGGAGACTTAAGTCAACGTGAATGGTGACACCGAGCACGGCCGCAACACGATTCATGGTATCGCGCACGCGCCAGGCACCTGTTCCGCTTGCCAGCATAAGCATGCCGGTGCGGCAGATGATGGATGATTTATCGGTGAGCGGCGCATCGACGGCAAGCTCATCGCCCGCCGTCACGATCTGGTGCCAGTCAGTTTTCATATGGAGCGCGCCGGCACGAACGCCGTGGTGCATGGGGGCTCTCGAAAGCAGCGAGTCAAGGCGCGAAGGCTGTGGAGGCTCCGCTGATTCGCCCTCAACCTCATCAGCCTCTTCATCGACCAGATCAAAGGAATCAAGCGGCGCTGGCTCGCGACGGTCGATCAGCTCCTCGTCCTCATCGTCAAAGTAATTGAACTGATCGAGCATGTCCTCTTCGATTGCGCGCTCGCTCGCGTCGTCCATACAGACGCTCCCTTCCTGCCGACTAACCCCCATCCTAGGCAACGACGGCTAAAGGAAACATAAAAGAGACAACTGTCATGCGAGCCATGTGCTCAATAGCCATTGAGTAGTCGTTTAAGAACGTCCCCAATGACTATTGGACAAGGACTGTCCCCAAGTGCCGGCACAAAAGGAACGTCCCTAAGTGCCAACCAGGGCAACACCGCAGGTAGAGGACGGACAGCGAGCGACGTCCAGAGCGAACAAGTTGGCATGAAAAAGGCAAGGCATAGACCTTCTGGTCATGCCTTGCCTTTTGAATGACAAATTGTCGCTCTGGGCGGCGCGCAGCGTCGAGCGGTTACGGCGTTTGGTAAAACGCCGTAACCCCCTAGTACATCTTTGCGCCGGCAGGGATGGAAGCGTCGAGCTGGATCAGGTTGAGACGCTCCTCGCCCTCCTCCTCGTGGATGGCGCTGATGAGCATGCCGCAGCTGGGGATACCCATCATCTTGCGCGGAGGCAGGTTGGTGATGGCGAGCAGGGTCTTGCCGACCAGGTCCTCGGGCTCGTAATAATCGTGAATACCGGAGAGGATGGTGCGGTCGGTACCGGTGCCGTCGTCGAGCGTAAAGTTCAGCAGCTTCTTGGACTTCTTGACGGCCTCGCATGCCTTGACCTTCACGGCGCGGAAGTCGCTCTTGGAGAAGGTATCAAAGTCGACGAACTCCTCAAACAGCGGCTCGACGGCAATCTTGGAGTAGTCGAGCGTGGGCTTGAGCGGCTTGACGAAGGGGCTCGCGGTGTTGCCGGCCTCGGCAGCCTTGGCAGCGGCGGCACCGGACTGGAAACCCTTCTCGGGCTTCATGTGCGGGAACAGCAGCACGTCGCGGATGGAAGCCTGGTTGGTGAGCAGCATGACCACGCGGTCGATGCCGATGCCGATGCCGCCCGCAGGAGGCATACCGTACTCGAGGGCGCGCACGTAATCCTCGTCGTACTCCATGGCCTCGTCGTCGCCGCCGGCCTTCTCGGCCATCTGGGCAGCGAAGCGCTCGGCCTGGTCGACCGGGTCGTTGAGCTCGGAGAACGCGTTCGCGTACTCGTGGCCGGCGATGACCAGCTCAAAGCGATGGGTCAGGCGCGGGTCATCCTCAAAGCGTTTGGCAAGCGGGCTAACCTCGATGGGGTAATCGCACACGAAGGTGGGGTTGACGATGGTGTCCTCGCCCAGCTCGTCATAAATCTCGGCGATGATCTTGCCGGCGGTCCACTCGGGCTTGATCTCCAGGCCCTTCTCGCGTGCGGCGGCAGCAAGCTCCTCAACCGGCGTGTCGATGGTGACCGGCTTGCCGAGCACGTCGGAGACGATGTCGGTCATGGGACGGCTGGCCCACTCGCCGGAGAGGTCGATGGTCTGGCCCTGGTACTCAATAACCTCGGGGTTGCCGATAGCCTTGTTAGCGGCCTTAATGACACCCTGAGCGAGTGCCTTCATGCCCTCGAGGTCGGAGAAGGCGCGGTAGGCCTCCATCGTGGTGAACTCGGGATTGTGGGTAAGGTCCATGCCCTCGTTGCGGAAGATACGGCCGATCTCGAACACGCGCTCAAAGCCGCCGACGATGCAGCGCTTGAGGTGCAGCTCGGTGGCGATACGCAGGTAGCACTCCTGATCGAGCGCATTGAAGTGCGTGATGAACGGCTTGGCAGTAGCTCCGCCCTGGATGGTCTGCAGGATAGGGGTCTCGACCTCCATGTAGCCATCGGACTCCATAAAGCGGCGGAACGTGGAGAGAATCTGCGAACGCTTACGGAAGGTCTCGCGAACGTCGTCGTTGGCGATCAGGTCGACATAGCGCTGGCGATAGCGGGTCTCCTTGTCGGAGAGACCGTGGAACTTCTCGGGCAGCGGGCGAACTGCCTTGGACAGCAGCGTCGCGCTCTTGGGGGCAATGGAAAGCTGGCCACGCTTGGTGCGCACGACTACGCCGGTCACGCCCAGGATATCGCCCAGGTCGAGGGCCTTGAGCGTATTCCAGGCAGCCTCGTCCATGTCGTTGATGCGGCAGAACAGCTGAATCTCGGCAGTCGCATCGCGCACGACGATGAACATGATCTTGCCCTGACCGCGCTTGGCGACCACGCGGCCGGCGATCTTCACGACATCCTCGGTGTCCTCGCCATCGGCAAGCTCGGCGTACTTAGCCTCGATATCGGCGACGTAGTCCTCAAGCTCAGAGTGCTCGGGATAGGGGTTCTGGCCCGCCTCGAACAGGGCGGCGCGCTTGGCCAGGCGGGTGGCGCGCTCGTCGTTGAGCGTCGATGCCTGATCGGCGGCGTTCTGGTTCTCTGCCATAAGTTAGCTCCTCAAACTAAAACGCTCCCCAGGATTCGGTCCCAGGGAGCGAAAACATACCTTTACGCGGGACCGTGGTCTAGCGTGCGATCTTGGCGATGGTGTAGACGCGAGTCTTGCCGGAAGGCGTAACGACCTCGACGGAATCGCCCTCGCCGTGACCGATGATGGCGTGACCGACCGGAGACTCGTTGGAGATCTTGTGCTCGAGCGAGTTGGTCTCGGTGGTACCGACAAGCGTGACCTCGATAAGCTCACCGTTGGGGTCGACCAGGGTAACAGTCGAGCCAATGGAGACGGTCAGGTCGCCCGTGCTGGCAGCGATCTGAGCGTTGGCGAGGATGGCCTGGATCTCGGCGATACGAGCGGCGTTCTGGGCCTGCTTGTCCTTGGCGGCATCGTACTCGGAGTTCTCCGAAAGGTCGCCGAACGCGCGGGCTTCCTTGATGTCCTCGACGATCTCCTTGGCGTAATCGCCCTCACGCCAAGCGAGCTCCTCGACGAGCTTCTGGCGGCCCTCAGCGGTCAGTACGATCTGGCTTGCGTCCATACGGATATCTCCCCAACTATGATGTAACGATCAACTGTCAACAAAAACGAAAAAGACCGGCTAGCCTGCGGGCAAGCCGGTCAGGTGCTCACCCCAAAGGGATGGGACTACTCTGCGTCCGCGTCGCTGTCCTCTGCCTTCTTTTGCTTGGCAGCAGCGAGCTTGGCCTCGAGCTCTGCGATCTCCTTGTCCTCCTTGGACTCCTCGACCACAACCTCCTCGGCCTGCTTGGTTTCGCCCTTATCGTCGCCCTCCATACCCTCGCGGATATTCTTGACGGTAGAGCCGAGGGACTTACCGAGCTTCGGCAGGTTCTTGGGCCCAAAGATAATCAGGACAACGACGAGAATAATGATGAGCTCAGGAGCCCTCAGTCCAAACATGTAGACCTCCACAATACAGCGAGACAAGCTCGAATGAGTATACCGCGGGTATCGCGGTATCACAACAATAGCTAAAAAAAGGGACCGCAAGAAGCGGTCCCTCCTCATGCTCTGGTCGGGTTGACTGGATTTGAACCAGCGACCCCTGCGTCCCGAACGCAGTGCTCTACCAAACTGAGCCACAACCCGTTAGCTCGACTATAGTAACAAAGATTTCCGTCGTGTGCCAGAGAAATTTTTACTTCTTTGGCGCTTCAATGCGAACCGTGTCGGAAACGAGCTCCGTTGCATAAGCCCACCAGCCGTTTTGTTGAGCCGTCGCCGCGAGATTGGCTGCCGTGGCGGCGCTATCGCAGAGAGCAAACGAGCAGGCACCCGAACCGCACACGTTTGCGGCAATGGTACCGTCCTGTGAACGAAGCCAGTCGAGCACCGTTTGAATCCGCGGCTCCATCTGCGCGGAAATGACACCCAGGTTGTTGTGGACGAGCGCGTAGGCCGCCTCTGCGTCTCCCGAGCGAAGGGCAGATGCGATCGCTCCGGGCTTGTCCGCAGGCGCTGGGGTCTCGTCAAAACGTCGATAGGCTTCAATTGTTGAAACGCTTGCCTCGCGCGGCTTAACCAGCACGACGGGTGTCGCGGGTAGTGCGGGGTACTCGGTTGCCAGCACGTCTCCCCCACCCACGTAAAATGCAGGGCTGGCATGCAAAAAGAACGGCACGTCGGCGCCAATGCCACGCGCAATCTCGTCCAGCGCAGAATCGGTGCGGTCGATACCCCACAGCTCGGCCAAGGCGACAATGACCGCCGCGGCATCCGTCGAAGGACCGCCCAGGCCGGCACACAACGGGATGCGCTTCTCGATCGTGATGCAGACGTTGGCTTCGCGACCATAATGCTCGGCCATAGCAGCGGCCGCACGATACGCCGTATTTTTTTGCATGGGAAAGTCGGATGTCGGAATCGTCTGGACGGTCAGCGCCTGTGCCGGCGTAACCGTCACGGTATCGACAAGACCGACGGCTGCCATCAGGGAATCGACCTTATGGTAGCCGCGGTCGTCACGCTCGGTATGAACCCCCAGATAGAGGTTGATCTTTGCCGGCGCGGAAAGGATCAGGGACCAATCGGTCACCGCTAGTGCTCCTCGAGCTGATTGCCGAGCGGGGTAAAAATGTGCTCGCCGCTCTCGGGGTCGAACAGCTCGACCTGGCCGGTGAGAACATCAATATACTGGTAGGACTGACGCGACTTGCGGCCACGGCGCTCGTCGACCTCGACGATAAAGACTGCCGGATGGACGCTCTTGATGGTGCCCATGCGCTCGACGACGCGGGTGCGGCCCATGTTGGCCTTCACCTTAACGCGATCGCCCACCATATCGGTCAGCTTCTCGTGGATGTCGTCGACGTGATTGACTTCCATCTCTTCCATGAACAGGGCCTCCAGAAGGTGCAATTCAAAAAGGGGATAATACCCCTAAGATAGACAAAACTCTAATACTATAGCACCCTGTTGTGGCCATACGCAAGTAGCTAAAAAAGCCCGGTCCCAAATTGACTACTTACAGACTATCGGTGTCCAAGACGATGGTGAATGGGCCGTCGTTGACGAGATCGACCTTCATGTCGGCGCCAAAGATGCCGTGCGCCACGTGTTCGACATCTTGGCGAACGAGCGTCAGGAAGTACTCGTAGAGCTCGTTGGCGACATCGGGGGCGCCGGCATCCGTAAACGATGGACGGCGGCCGTGACGGCAATCGGCGAACAGCGTGAACTGCGACACCACGAGAACCTCGCCGTCGACATCGGCAAGTGCCAGGTTGGTCTTGCCGTTCTCGTCCTCGTTAATGCGCAAGCCCCGGAGCTTGCCCCACAGCTTATCGGCCTCGGCGCGCGTGTCGCCGTGACCCACGCCCAGCAGTACCAGATAGCCGCGCCCAATTTTGCCCACGCACTCGCCGTCGACCGTCACGCCGGCGTTGAGCACGCGCTGCACCACCGCACGCACGGCCTACTCCTCGCCCGTCAGTTTGGCGGATAGGTGCTCGAGCGCATGGAATCGATGGCTGATGGCGTTCTTCTCGTCCGCCGTCAGCTCGGCCATGGTCTTGCCCGGCGTGTCGACCGGCAGGAACAGCGGGTCGTAGCCAAAGCCGTGATCGCCGCGACCCTCGTGTGCGATAACGCCCTCGCAGGCGCCCTCACCATAGGTGACCAAACCGTCCGTGTCAATGAGCGCGACGACGCTCATAAAGCGCGCGGTGCGATCCTCGTCGGCCACGCCCTCCAGATTCACGAGCAGCTTGGCATTGTTGGCGGCATCGTCGCCGTGAACGCCCGCGTAGCGCGCGCTATACACACCGGGCTCACCGTCCAGCGCGTCAACGACCAGGCCCGAATCGTCGGCAATGGCCATGAGCCCCGTCTCTTCGACGGCAGCCTGCGCCTTGATGATGGCGTTCTCCAAAAACGTCGTGCCGTTTTCCTCGGGGTCCTCAAAATCACCCAGCTGGCCGAGCGCCACAAAGCGCACCTCGGGCATAACCTTGCCCAAAATGGCCTCGATCTCGATGAGCTTATGGGCGTTGCCCGTTGCCACGACGATGGTCGCCGCCGGGTCGAGGGTGTCGATGTCGATCTTCTCAAGTGCCATGAGTGGTCTCCTTGTCCGTATAGCAAAGTCACATGAAAGGGACTGACCCTTCGGTGTCTCCCCTTTCATGTGGCATCAACCTTATCTATCGGCGTTTCCGCAGATAAAACCCGCCAAAATTAACATCCCTTTTTGGCAGGTTAGGCGAGGGCTTGGCGCTGGAGCTCGATGAGCTCGGCAATGCCCTTGTCACCCAAATCGAGCAGGGCATTGAGGCGCTTGCGGTCGAAGGGCGCTTGCTCGCCAGTGCCCTGGAGCTCGATCATCTCACCGGTATCGGTGGCGACAAGGTTCATGTCGACCTCGGCGTGGCTGTCCTCGGAATAATCCAGGTCGAGCAGGGTGTTGCCGTCGACAACACCCATGGAAATCGCAGCAACCTGGCCCGTGAGCGGGATGCGCTCGAGCTTACCCGCCTCGACCCACATGGCAAGGGCGTCGTGCAACGCCACCCAAGCGCCGGTAATGCTCGCCGTTCGCGTACCGCCGTCTGCCTGAATCACATCGCAGTCGACGGTGACGGTGTACTCGCCGAGCGCCTTCATGTTGACGACGGTGCGCAGGCTACGGCCGATCAAACGCTCAATCTCCATGGAGCGACCCTTGCGGTTGGCGTGCTCGCGCTTGCAGCGCTTGCCGGTCGATGCCGGCAGCATGGCGTACTCCGCCGTTACCCAACCGGCCTTGGCGCCCTTGCGCCAGCCCGGCACGCCCTCCTCGATGGTGGCAGCGCACAGCACGCGCGTATCGCCAAACTCGGCCAGGCACGAACCGTGGGCGTGCTTCATGACGCCGCGGGTAAGCTTGATGGGGCGCAGCTCATCGGCGGCGCGGCCGTTGGCGCGATTGACCTGCATATACTCCATAGAAAAATCCTTTCGGCAAAAGGTGAAAGTGAGCCTTTGGTCGGTGACCTTATATCTATTTCAGTTCGTCGATATCGATATGCTCAATGCTCTTGAGCGGCTGGCCAAAGATAAAGCTGCCCGCCACCGCAAACTCGGCAATGTTATCGGCCGTCGTTGCAAAACGATGCTGCGGCTCGGCTGCGTCGCCCGCCAGCTGCTCGCGGCGCGTGAGAATATCGGTCAGCTCGCGCGTGGTCTCCTCGGCGGAGCTCACCACGCGCACTCCGGGACCCAGCGCATGGCGAATAGGCCCCACGAGCAGCGGAAAATGCGTGCAGCCGAGTACCACGGTATCGATGCCGTGGTCGCGCAGCGGTTCAACCGTGGCGCCGACCAGCGCGCGTACGGCAGGCGTATCAAAGATGTCCTCGTTCTCGAGCCACTGCTCTTGCAGATGCGCGCCCGAGGCGAGCTCGTGCTCAACGACCTCTACAAAGCTCGAGGCAGGGCAGCCGTATACGTCGACGCCGGCATCCAGGTCCTGAATGGCACGCGTGTAAGCGCCTGAGCGAATGGTGAGGTTGGTGGCGAGCACGCCCACCCGGCGCGTGCGGGTGCTGTTAATTGCCGCGCGTGCGCCAGGTGCGATCACACCGATGACGGGGACGTCGAGCACCTGCTGGGCCAAACGCAAGGCCGCAGCGGTCGCCGTATTGCAGGCGATGACCATGATCTTGACGTCGTGCTTCGACAGCCAACGGCCCGCCTGCAGTGCAAACGAGCGCACCTCGTCCTCGGTGCGGGTGCCGTAAGGGCAGCGCTTGGTGTCGCCAAAGTAGTAGACGGACTCGTGCGGCAACGCCGTCGCAATCGCGCGCGCAACCGTCAGACCACCCAGTCCCGAGTCGAATACGCCAATGGGGCGTGTGTCGCCAGCCAGATTCTCGATATCGGACATTACCTCACCAGATTCTCTCTCGAAAAGATATGGCTCAGAACGATAGGGCCGCGCTACGAACGAACCGCGACGAGCAGCTCTGCCGTTGCCGCCCAGCCGTCGACAATCTTTCCGCGCGTGACGTAGGCATTATCGCAGGTATCCAGGAACTCAGGCGCGCCGGCGCTGGTCAAACCGTTCTCGACCAGGCAGAACGTGCCCACGTGGTCAGCCATGTAAAAGTCGGACTCGGAATCGCCGAGCGCCAGCGTCTCCTCGCGCTCGATACCCAGGTGCTCACAGAAACGTGCGATGGCAACGCCCTTGTTGAGGCCGGCGGGATTGATGTTAAACGCGCGGCCATCCTCGACGCGTTCGAGCTCGAGCGTCGTCGGCTTGGACAGATGCGTCAGGTGACCGTTACAGGCCCAGACCAGGCCGCAGCCGGCCTCGTCCAGGATGGCCTGGACCTCGTCGTCGGGCACATCGCCGCGCATGCCGACGGTGACCTCGCGGTACTTGTAGCCAGTCGACATGTCATTGTGGTACTCGATCTTATGCGGCCAGCGGGCGAGAATCTTCTCGCACACGCCGGTCTGCTCGATCACCTGATGCGGCGTGAGGCCGCAGGCGGGGTCGTAGGGCATATCGCCGGTCAGATACTCCCAATCGTTGGCCTTGAGATCATACATGACCAGGCCGCCCATCTCGCCGATGTAGGAGTTGAGGCCGAGCACGCGCGCATCCTCGTGGATCATGGTACGGTTGCGGCCCGAGGTGGGAACCACCTGAATGCCGGCGCGGGCAAGTGCCACGACAGCCTCGACGAGCTTGGTCGAGGGGTTGCCGTCGTTGTCGCGCAGCACGCACGAGCCGGGCGCGAGCATGGTGGCGTCCAGGTCGGTAAAGACGTACTTAACCTTGGCAAGGCGCTCGCGCATCTCGCCCGAAAGCTCAGCGACGGTCGGCAGGGTATTGTGGAACATGGTCACTCCATTACGTAGAAGGGGCTTGGTCTAGGCGTCGTACGCTGCAAGGGTGCGCTTGAGAATCGAACCGTCGCGCTCACAAGGCTCGGGTCCGTTCTTGCGCAGCATACGCTCTTCCTCGCCCTTACCGGTCACGATGACCACGGCAGGACGGACGGTTTCGCGCACGGCAGTCTCGATAGCGGCAACGCGATCAGTCACGATTTGCCAGTTATCATTTCCCTGCGCCTGAACGTTACGCGCGATCTCGGCGCAAATATCCTCGACATCCTCGGGGCCGGGATCATCCTCGGTAATCACGATTCGGTCGGCATACTTGCCAGCGGCGATGCCCATCGTGGTGCGTCGGTCGACACCCTTACCGCCCGTAGCGCCAAATACAACCGCCAGCTCGCGCTCGGGATAGTTCTCGCGCAGGTCACGCAGGAGTGTCTCGAGGCTCATGCCGTTATGTGCGAAATCGACGACGCCCAAGATTTTGCCCGATACGGACGGATAGAGCTCCATACGGCCGGGAACGAAAACGCCCTCAAAGCCATGGACGATACCCTCTTCGGAAATGCCCAGGGCCTCGGCGCAGGCAATAGCGGCAAGCGCGTTGGACACATTGAACTTAACCGGCGTGGGAATCACAATGTCGCGCGTAAAGCGGGGCGTGCGCACCGTTGCCACCACGCCGCAGTCGCCATTACGAATCGCCAGCGCAAGCACGTCGGCACGCTCGTCGGTCAGGGAGAACGTCACCGTGCGCTCGCAACGAGATGCCGCCTCGAGCACACGATCGACCTTATCCATATCGAGATTGACCACGGCAAAACGGCTCTGCGAGAAGATTTTGAGCTTGCTGGCAAAGTAATCCTCGAGTGTCGGATGCTCAATCGGCGAAATGTGATCCTCGCCGATATTGGTAAAGGCGCCGACTTCAAAGGCGATCTTGCCTGTGCGCTCGTATTTGAGGCCCTGGCTCGATGCCTCCATAACCAGCCACGGGGCACCCGCCTCCGCAGCATGCGCGATGCGAGACTGCAGCAGGAAGGATTCGGGGGTCGTCAGTTTGGAAGGGCCTGCCTCGATGCCGTCGTCGAACTCAATGCCCGTATTAAGAGCGGGTCGATGACAACCAGTAAGCTTGGCCTCGTTGGCGAGAATGCCACGCAGATAAAAGCTGCAGGTCGACTTGCCCTTGGTGCCTGTAAAGGCGCAGACCTTCACCTTACCCGACGGGTGCCCATAAAAGGCATCTGCCACCACAGCGAGCGTGCGACGAATATCACTCACAATCACCGCGGGAACATCGACATCGTAATCGACCTCGGAAACGTAGGCCACGGCGCCATCGGCGATTGCCGAAAGCAGGTACTCGCGCTTAAACGCGCGGCCCTTGCAGACAAACAACGTGCCCGGACGCACCTGGCGCGAGTCATCAGTCGCAAACTCAATGCGCTGGTCGCACGAAGCGCTCGGTTTGGAAACAACAAGGTCATCTTCCTCGAGCAACTCTATATAGCGCATCAGAGTTAGCTTCTCTTGTGTCGGACTCGACATACAAAGACCTCTCTCGCTAAATTCAGCCTTAAAGGGCAAAAGACGTCCCGCGGCAGAAACGATGAAACATTCTGTATTATCAACCATCCTAATATGCCACCTGACCTTGCGCGCACTGCAGCCTTCTAAAAAATTGCATGGACTGTGTCGTGGGTTAATAAATGACAACAGTGTCCACCCCGTGTAAAAACAGGGAAATCTGGGTGCTATTCTTTATCCAAATGTCTTGATGTACCTCATTGACTCACAATGCCGACCCATCATGCCCAAGCAAAGGATTCCAGATGAAACGACACTTCGAACGTCGCCACCGCTCGGCACATGTCCAGTTGACCCGGCACATCGTCTGCGCCTTCGCGACGGTCGTTGTGACCCTTGCCACCATCATCGGCGCGAGCGGCTGTTCGTCCTCCCAGAACGCCTCGAGCACCTACACACTCGTCGAGAATGGCAAGCTCACCGTCGCAAGTGACTTGGCCACACCCCCGTTTGAATACGTCAACGATTCCGGCGAAGACCAGGGCTTTACCTATGAGCTCATGGGCATGATCGCAGACGAGCTCGGTCTGGAGCTCAACTACTTGCCGGCGCAAAAGTTCGACGGCATTATCCCCATGGTCAAACAGGGTGTAAAGACCGATGTCGGCGCATGTAACATCACGATTACCGACGAGCGCAAGGAAGAGGTCGACTTCACCGACCCCTATATCGACTCCAACCAGGGCGTCGCAGTTGCAAAGAACACTGGATACGACACGGTCGATAGCCTCAACGCACCGGGCGTCAAAATTGCCGTGCAGTCGGGTACCACGTCCGAGGAGTGGGCAATCGAGAACCTGCCGCAGGCAACCACCGTCAACTTTGACGACTGGACGGCAGCCTTCACCGCCGTCATGAGTGGTCAGTGCCAGGCGGTCGTATGCGATCTTCCCGTTGAGCAGTGGATGGTTTCGAACTCCTTTACCGGTATGGAGATCATCAAAGAGGTTCCGACGGGCGAGCAGTTTGGCATTGCCGTCTCTAAAGACAACCCCGAGCTGACACAGGCCATCAACGATGCCCTTGCCAAGATCAAGAGCTCCGGTGCCTATGACAAGCTGTACGAGAAGTGGTTTGGCATGGCACCCACGAGCGGGTCCGATAACGAGGATGCCTCGAGATCAGACGACGCGACGGACGCTTCACTCGCCGTCACCTCGGCGACCGCCAAGTCAAACGAAGACGGCGGTAACGGCGTGCTCGGCGGCATCGCAACCCGCCTGACCTGGGAAGCGACAACGGGTAGCGACGAGGGCGACGTTTCGCAAATTGAGCTTGAGCTGCCCGAGGGCGGATCGTTTGAAAGCACCGATGTTAAGGTCACGCTGCTCGACGGACTGAACCAGACGGGTGTCAAGGCATCGTGCTCGCTGAACGGCTCAAAGCTCGTCATCAAGTTCGCCGATCTCGTCGCCGCCGGCTCACAGATTCGCGTTGTCGTCCCCGACGTCGTATTCCCGAGCAACGCGGGCGCCTATGCCGTCACCGGCAGCTATGTCGCCGACGGCGACAAGCGAGATCTTCCCGAGAGCCCCACCATCAGCGTCTCGGAGAGCACCATGGTGCAAGAAATCGTCGCCTGGCTCGATGCCCAGCCTTGGGTTTCCGCGTGGAACTCCAACCCGTTTTTGGGCATGTTCTGCAAGCCGCAGATTATCGTCACCTCAATCGCCTCGCTCTTTAAGGGCTGGGGCATAGCACTTGCCGTGACCGCTATCGGTTTTCCGCTCGCCATCCCCATCGGCTTGCTGTTTGCCTTTATGAAAATCAGTCATAGTCGTATGCTGCGCGGCATCGCCGTAACATACATCAACGTCCTGCGTGGAACCCCGCTCTTCCTGCAGATCTACATTGCGTTCTTTGGGTTCCCTATGATCGGTCTCAACGTGCCCAATCTGCCGCTCGGCGTTGGCGTGCTCGCCATCAACTGCTCGGCCTATCTTGCCGAAATTTTCCGCGCCGGCATCGAGAGCGTGCCACATGGTCAAGCGGAAGCCGCCTACTCGCTTGGCATGACTTGGTCCCAAGTTATGTCGCGCATCGTGATCCCGCAGGCCGTACGTTGCGTTATACCGACTATGACCAGCGAGTTCGTTATGCTGTACAAGGACACGTCACTGCTTTCGAGCGTTGGCGTCATGGAGCTCATGCTCTTCTCCAAAAACCTCACGGCCACCACGGGCAACATTACGCCCTACATTTGCGCCGCACTTTACTATCTGGTCGTGACGATTCCGCTCATCCACATCGTCACCAAGGTAGAGCACCGTCTCGCCGAGCGCAGCAAGCGCTAACCGCTCATACATAGCATTCGCAACCACGGCCCGCCGCTTCGTCTGAAGATCGGGCCGTGGTTTTTTCGGTTCGCTCGGCGCTTATGCCCTATCACGAAACAAAAGATTGGCATGATAGTAAAGATTATTTGACATCAGCTGCCACAATCCTTGCGGCAGTACACCTGAGCCGTCAGCAGAAAGGATCTTGCATGTGCGGTTTTGTCGGTTTTACCGGTACAGATGAACAGAGTGAGCTGGTTCTCACGGCCATGATGAATCGCATCATCCACCGTGGTCCCGATATGGGCGGCCAGCATATCGTCGACAACGTTGCCCTTGGCTTCCGTCGTCTTTCGATTCTCGATCTTTCCGAAGCTGGAGCTCAGCCCATGTCGAGCGACGACGGCAAGGTCACGATTGTCTTCAACGGAGAGATCTACAACTTCCAGGAGCTTCGCGCCGAGCTGGAGGCAGCCGGCTACGCCTTCCACTGCAACGCCGATACCGAGGTCCTGGTACACGGTTACGAGGAGTGGGGCGAGGACCTGGTCAACCGCCTGCGCGGCATGTACGCGTTCGTGATTCACGACCAGAACAAGAACAAGCTCTTTGGCGCTCGCGACATCTTTGGTATCAAGCCGTTCTATTACTACCAGGCATCCGATGGCTCGCTGCTGTTTGGCTCCGAGATCAAGAGCTTCCTGGACCATCCCAAGTTTGAGAAGGCCGTCAACCACGACGCGCTGCGCCCCTACCTGACGCTGCAATTCCCTGCCACGGAGGAGACCTTCTTTAAGGGCGTGTTCAAGCTTGCCCCGGCGCATTGCTTTACGTATGACCTGACGACCAACACCATGGACATCAAGCGTTACTGGAGCTGTGACTTCACCGACGACAACTCCAAGACCTTCGAGGAGTACGTGGACGAGTGCGACAAGGTCGTGCACGAAAGCGTCGCTGCGCACCGAATCGCCGATGTTAAGGTGGGCTCGTTCCTTTCTGGCGGCGTGGACTCCAGCTATATTGCCGCCTGTCTCATGCCTGACACCACGTATTCTGTCGGCTTTGATTACAAGAACTTCAACGAGACCAACTACGCCGCCGAGCTTTCCGACAAGCTTGGCATTAAGAACGTGCGCAAGATGATTACCGCCGACGAGTTCTTCGATGCACTGCCCGATATCCAGTATCACATGGACGAGCCGCAATCGAACCTGTCCAGCGTGCCGCTGTACTATCTGGCGCAGATGGCTTCCGAAGAGGTCACCGTCGTCCTTTCGGGCGAGGGTGCCGACGAGCTGTTTGCCGGCTATGAGTGGTACGAGGACACCCCCGAGATGCGCTCCTTTAAGAAGCGCGTGCCGCTCGGCGTACGTCGCGCCCTGGGCTCGCTCGTTCAGCATCTCCCCTACTTTAAGGGTCACAACTTCCTAACGAAATGCGCCGAGGTTCCCGAGCGCTGGTATGTGGGTCAGGCAAAGGTGTTCGATCCCTCCGAGGTCGACGAGGTGCTCAAGCCCGCTTATGACACTGGCAAGAACGCCGCGGAGATGTGCGCCGAGTACTACAAGCAGGTTCCCAACTGCTGCGAGCTTTCCAAGAAACAGTATCTGGATATGAACATGTGGCTGCCGGGCGACATTCTGCTCAAAGCAGACAAGATGTGCATGGCGCATTCTCTGGAGCTTCGCGTCCCGTTCCTGGACAAGAAGGTCATGGAGTTTGCCGAGCACATTCCCGCCAACTACCGTGTTAACGAAGAAGGCTGCAAGCTCGTTCTGCGTCACGCTGCCAACCGCACGCTGCCCGACGAGTGGGCAAAGCGCAAGAAGGTGGGCTTCCCCGTACCGGTCAAGTTCTGGCTGCGCGAGCAAAAGTACTACGACTACGTAAAGGAATACTTCACCGCACCGTGGGCTGCCGATTTCTTTGACACCGATGCGCTCATGAAACTGCTTGACGATCACTTTGAGGGTCGCGCGCTCAACCAGCGCAAGATCTATACCACACTGACGTTCCTCATCTGGTATAAGCGCTTCTTTATCGACGAGGACAAGGGCGCCGAAGTCGCCGCGTAAGTTTCGTTATGAATTAGCGGTGAACAGCACGGGGTTTCCGCTATACTCAATCTCTGCGGGCGATTGGCGCAACGGATAGCGCAGGTGCTTTACACGCACAAGGCTGGGGGTTCGAATCCCTCATCGCCCACCACTTGATTGAAAAGGCTCCCAGCGATGGGGGCCTTTCCTTTTTGGGCCCATCGCAGAGGGATTCGAACCCGCAAGGGTGCGGAGCTGAGGAAACGCGCAAGCGTTTTCCAGCGCAGCACGCGAGGAGCGGAGGCCCGAAGCGAAAGCGGGCGGCGAAATGGACCCTTGGCGAATACCCGTGTACAAAAAATGCCAAATATGAGTACTGCTACCTTTTTGGTAGCAGCGTTTTCGAAGTCATAAAAGGCAAATCCGACATTAGAACGACGACTGATAGTCCAGTTAAGCCAATTTAGTTACTGCAAAACTGGACATATGTGGCCCAACTCATCTAAAAACGCCTAATTTATATGTTACGAAGTTAGTGCCCGTACTCATATTTGCCACTTTTTGCACACGGCCTATCCCAGCCATGGTAAATCGATAACAAAACGGGCTCCAGACCGCTGAATCGTGCCGCATATGGCACGTCCGCAGTCCGGAACCCGGTCCAAATTGAGTTATTGCGCTGTGTTAGGCCAAAACGTCCGACAAAATCTCGATCAGGCTGTCCACGTCGGCTTCCTCGCAGACAAGCGGCGGCAGGAAACGCAGCGTGTGGGCACCAGTAGCGTTAATCACGGCGCCGGCGGCCAGCGCGCGGGCAACAATATCATGTGCATCGCCCGCAGCGTCATCCAAATCGCAGCCGAGCATTAAGCCGCGACCGCGTACCTCGACCACATGCGGCAGCTTGGTGAGCTTTGCCTCCATATAAGCACCCACCTTGGCAGCATGCTCGGCATAATCGCCGTGCACAAGCGCGGAGAGCGTCGCGGCGCACGCCGCGACAGCCAAGCAACTACCGCCAAAGGTCGAGCCGTGGTCGCCCGGCTTAAACACGTCGGCGATCTCCTTCTTTGCCACCACGGCACCCATGGGCACGCCATCGGCAATCCCCTTGGCAAGGCTCATAATGTCGGGCTCCACGCCATAGGTCTGGAATGCAAACGGCTTGCCGGAGCGGAAGATGCCACACTGGACCTCGTCGGCGATAAGAACGGCACCCACCTCGTGTGCCAAGTCGCGCGCTGCCGCCATAAACTCCTCGGTCATGGGGTGTACACCGCTCTCGCCCTGGATCGGCTCGAGCATCACGGCACAAATTTCGCTTCTCAGCTGCTTAAAGATCGAACGTAGTTCGTCGACATCGTTGGGCGTGCAGGCCACAAAACCGCCCGGCAGCGGACGGAAGCTATCCTGCAGCCAATCCTGCATGGTGGCGGCAATGGTCTCGAGCGTACGGCCGTGGAAGCCGCCGCGCATGCACACGATGGTGTTGCCACCGTTACCAGCACGCTTGGCGTACAGACGCGCGAGCTTCATCGAGCCCTCGTTGGCTTCGGCACCAGAATTGGCAAAGAACGTCTCCCATACCTGCTCGCCCGTCGTCGGAGCGCCGAGTGCAGCTGCCGTGGTCTCATCGCCGGCGGCAATGGCATCGGCAATCACGCGTGCACTGTCCACGTCGTCGTTGGCAAGCTTGGACAGCAGCGCCGCGACCTGTCCACGCTGCTCGATGTAGAAGTAGTTAGACACATGCATGAGCTTTTTGGTCTGCGCCTCGAGCGCCGAAAGCACTGCAGAATTACCGTGGCCTAGGCTGCACACACCGATACCAGCAAGAAAATCAAGATACTCACAGCCATCGTCGCCGGTGAGCTTCATGCCGTGACCCTCGACAAACTCGACCGGAGAGCGACCAAAGGTATGCATAACGTAATGGGATTCGAGCGATTGTTGAGTTGCAAGTGACATGGGATGCCTTTCGTTGGGCGCCGTACAGCGCGGGGCTATGGGTGCAGGGACGCGACGACCGCGGGTCGGCTAGACCGTTTGGAGCTTCTCGACCTCGTCAAGGTTCTCGGTCAGGCGCGCCGCAAACGTCGAAAGCGGGTGCGGATGCGTATCGAATTCGTAGGCTGTCTCGGTGGAATGGATCACGGTGCCGACGCCAGCATCGGTCAACAGCTCCAGCAGCAGCGAGTGCGGCGTCGTGCCATTGATGATGTGGGCTCGGAACACGCCAGCGGTAAGCGCATCGACGGCGGCGCGCAGCTTGGGGATCATGCCCTTGTCGACCTCGCCGCCATAGAGCATCTCATTGACCTCGTCGAGCGTCAGGTTGGAGATAAGCGAATCCTTGTCGCTAAAGTCCTTGTACAGACCGTCGACATCGGTCAAAAAAATCGCCTTGTGCGCATGAAGCGCCGCCGCAACGGCGCCGGCGGCGGTATCGGCGTTGATGTTGAAGAAGCCACCGTCCTCCCCCGCTGCGACCGTGGCGATAACGGGAATGTACTCGCTGTCGAGCAGGCGCTCGATATAGTCGGTGTTGACGTGCGTAACCTTGCCTACGCGGCCGAGCTCTGGGTCGAGTGGCTCGGCGATAAGGGTACCGGCGTCGCTGCCGGACACGCCCACGGCCAGGTTGCCGTGGTGGTTGAGCGCCGCGACCAGCTCCTGATTGACCTTGCCGCCCAGCACCTCGCGCACGATATCCATGGTCGCCGGCGTGGTCACGCGCTGGCCGTTCTTAAACTCGACGGGAATATCGTAATGGCTCAGCGCCTCGTTGATAGCCTTGCCGCCGCCATGCACGATGACGGGGCGCATACCGATGATCTTGAGCAAAACGATGTCGCTCATCACGTCGCGGCGCAGCTGCTCGTCGACCATGGCGGCACCGCCGTACTTGATAACGACCGTCTTGCCGGTCAGGTTCTTAATCCACGGCAGCGCTTCGAACAGCAGCTGCGCGGTAACTTCGTTGGATTCGCTCGAGCGACAATCGCGTGCGAACTTCATAGTCTGCCTCGTCTTTCGTGTAGCTATCGCGCCGCACCTCGTTGTCCGCGATTGCAGCGGGACGCGCGGCACATCGGGAGTCTAGGAACGGTAGTCGCCGTTAATGGAGATGTACTCGTGCGTGAGGTCGCAAGTCCACACGGTGGTCGCCGCGTCCCCTGCGCCCAGGTCTGCCGAGATCACAATCTCGGGCGCCTCAAAACGTCGCAGGGCTTCGTCCTCATCGAAGGGGACCGTCAGGCCATCGCGACAGACGGGCATGCCCATCATGTCGATGGACACATCTTCTTGGTTAAACTGCACACCGCACTTGCCGAGCGCCATGGCAACGCGACCCCAGTTGCAATCGTGGCCGGCAATGCAGGTCTTGACGAGCGGCGAGTTGGCGACGGCACGAGCGGCGATATCGGCCTCCTCGTCGTTCACGGCGCCGGTGACGTTAACCGTCACGAGCTTGGATGCGCCCTCGCCATCTGCGGCGATGTTGCGCGCCAGGCTCTCGCACACCTCATGCACGGCAAAGGCTAGCTCGTCGAAGGCGTCAGAGCCCTCGACAATAGGCTCGGCATCTGCGGCAGCGGCGCCGGAGGCAAGCATGATGCAGGTGTCGTTAGTCGAGGTGTCGGAATCGACCGTTACCTTGTTGAAGGTCTGCTTGACGGTGGAGAGTAACAGGGCGTGGAGCGCCTCCGGCTCGACGGGGGCATCGGTAGTGATGACCGCGATCATGGTTGCCATGTTGGGCATGATCATGCCCGAGCCCTTGCACATACCGCCCACCGTATAAGCGTTGCCCGCATGACCAGCAGCCTCGCTGCGATAGCGAACGGCATACTCCTTGGAGTGTGTATCGGTCGTCATGATGGCACGGGCCGCATCGGCACCGCCATGGGCAGAGAGCGCCTCGTAGGCGGCAGGAATCGCCGTCTCAAACGTGTCAATCGGCAGAATCTGACCAATTACGCCCGTGGAGGCGACCAGAATCTGCTGGGGCTCGCAGCCGATAACCTGCGAGGCGATGTTGCAGGTCTCGCGCGCGCAGGCAAGACCGGTCTCACCCGTGGCGGCGTTGGCATTGCCAGAGTTGACCGAAATGCCGGCAATGACGCCGTAGCCCTTGTCGGCGCCGCCCAGGTTGGCACGGCTCACCTGCACGGGCGCCGCACAAAAGCGGTTAGTCGTAAACACGCCGGCCCCGGGACAGGGTTTATCGGGCACGACGAGCGCGTAATCCAGGCGCTCGGGATTCTTGCGGAATCCGGCATGGATGCCCGCCGCCTTAAAGCCGGCTGCCGCCGTTACGCCGCCCTCTACGGCACGAATTTTGATATCGAACTGCTCAGCATTCATCGTCTTTATGACTCCTTATATCAAACAAAAAATGGGCATCGGTTGGTGCGCCATGCCAGCCACAATCATGAGACCAGCTTAAGAGTGGCGCCCCACTCGATGCCCGACTACCAAATCGCTAACAATCGAATGTGCTACACCGGGCACGCCACTGTGGGCAAGCCTCGTCGCTCGTCAAAACCAAAGACGATATTGGCGCACTGGACCGCCTGGCCTGCTGCGCCCTTGCACAGATTGTCGATGGCGCCCGTAGCCACCAGAACGCCCGCGCGCTTGTTGAGCGCGAGGCCGATCTGGGCGGCGTTGGTGCCGACGACCGAAGCCGTCTTGGGCTGCTGGCCGGCATCGAGTACGCGCACGAAGGTTCGACCGGCGTAGAACTGCTTGTAATGGTCGACGACGTCCTCAAGAGTCAAGGCATCGATAGCCTGCGGCGCGAGCGGCAGCGTCACCGTGGAGAGTAGGCCGCGCTTGAGCGGTGCCAGGTGCGGGGTAAAGACGACACGATCGGTTAGGCCCAAGATCTGCTCGATTTCGGGCGTGTGACGATGCTTGCCCACGCCATAGGCCTCCAGGTTTTCGTCCGCGCTGCAAAAATGCGTACGGGCGTTGCAGGACTTACCGGCACCCGTTACGCCGCTGATGGCGTCAACGATCACGGGGCCGCTCTGGGCAACCCAGCCGGCGCGCACGGCAGGCGCGGCGGCAAGGCTCGTTGCGGTGGGATAGCAACCGGCGCAGGCGACCAGCACGGGCTTGCCGTCGGCGTGGTCGGATGCAGCGGTCTCCAAATCCTGGCAAAACAGCTCGGGCAGACCAAAGGCGCGGCTCTTGAGTAGCTCGGGGCTCGTGTGCTCGGCGGCATACCAGGCCGCAAAGGTGACCGGATCGCTCAGGCGATAGTCGGCCGAGAGGTCAATGCAGGAGACTCCCGCGGCAAGCAGGGCGGGCACCTGTGCCATGGCAGCCGTGTGCGGCACGGCCAAAAAGACCGCATCGCAGTTCTTGAGCTCGGGGGCATCATGCGTCGTGAAGACAAGATCGCTTACGCCGGCGAAGCTCGGGTACACCGCAGACAACGGCTGGCCGGCATCGGCGTTGGACGTAATGGCAGCAAGTTCAAACTCGGGATGACCGAGGACGAGGCGAATGAGCTCGGCGCCGGCATATCCAGCCGCACCGACGATTCCAACCTTTAAAGACATATCGGACTCCTTGTCTGCAGTTATGCACCAATGCGCATCCCGTAGCCGTCGTTATGAAGTGGGTTGAAACTTTAGCACCAAAAGATGCATATATACGCAAATCTTTTACATATTCATGCATTGAAACAGTCCCGACACATTCACTCGAAGGAATTGACAAATACATGCGGGCCCCATATTGCCCAGTGCGCCTTACGGTGACGTTGCAATGTGGGGCCCGCTACATGCGAGAATTTGAATTGTCGAAGCTTGCCGAGAGACTCGTTTAGAGCTCGACCGGCACCCATTCGTCATGGTTGCAGATAAAGGCCTCGGGTTCCTCCACGCTAAAGAAGACGAGCGTGGGATCGTCTGCGCCCTCGTAGTGCTCGCCTAGGCGCTCCAGGTGCTTCCAGCCTGCCTCGCGCATATCGGGAGCGGCTTGGTCATCCAGACCCGCACGCCCGCGCAAGATGAGCCAGCCATGGCCCGGCCACCAACTCGTGGCCTCAAAGCGTTGATTTTGCAGCAGCTCTTGCCACACGTCTTTGGTGCGCGCCGTTACAAACCACAGCTTGCCGTCCTGGATCTGCGCAAACGAAAACGGACGCACATGCGGCTGTCCGTCAACGCTCGTCGCCAAATACCATGCCGGCACCGACGTCAGATACTCCAACACCGTATTCAATCCGTCCATGTGTCCTCCTGGCACTAGTCTTTTTGGGTCGGGGCTGTTTTAGCTACCCTAAGGTTAAAGCTCCAGGCGCTCCTCGCTGCCGTCGATATCACAGAAGCGGGCGGCGATATTGCGCACCGAGAAAAACGCAAGGCGGCCGTCGTTGGCACTATCGTGTTGCTCGCCAATGCCCACCATGTGCTTAAAGCCGGCTTGGCGCACCCGGTCGCTCACGACCGCGTCGTCCTCGAGCGCGGCCTCGCCGGTCAGCACAATCCAACACTCCCCCGGTTTCCAACCCGAAACCTCAAACTTGGGGTTCGTGCTGAGCTCGGCCCACACGTCCTTATCGCGCGAGGTGCAAAACCACAGCTTGTCATCATCGACCATGGCAAACGAGAACGGCCTCACGCGCGGCTGATGTCCGTCCGTCACGTCGATCGTGGCGAGATACCACGCCGGAATACGCCTAAGATACGAACAGGCGCGCTCGAGCTGCGCCGTACGGTCGTTGTCGGTCATAGGGACCCCTTTCCTGCGCTCGAATCGCGCCTAAACAAGTTGAAGATTGATGACGATGGCGCAGATGAGCAGCAACGCCGTCACCACCGCCGCCAACGCATCGCCGCGGCCAAATGCAAGCGCATGCAGACGCGTGCGGCCCTGCTCGCCATGATAGCAACGGGCATCCATGGCGGCAGACAGCGTTTCGGCATGACGGAACACGCCCGTGAACAGCGGAATCGCCACACTGCCGAGCATACGCACACCGCCGAGCGGGCCTCCCGTCACGCGCGCGCCGCGACTCGCCTGCGCATCGGCCGTCTGCTTCATCTCGGTGGCAAACTGCGGCATAAAGCGCAGCGCGATGCCCATGATCATGCCGAGCTCGTGCGCAGGAAGTCCCACACGCGCAAACGGCGCGAGCAGGCGCTCAAAACCCGCGGTGAGGTCGAGCGTCGGTGTGGTGAGCGTGATAGCGCTCATACCAGCCATCATCAAGGTCAGACGGCACGCCATAAAGGCAGCGGAATGCAGCGAGCCCTCGCTTATCTGCAAAAAGCCGAGCTGCCACAGAATGCGCCCGCTCTGGTCGGAAAACAGGTTGAGCACCGCGACTACCGCGACGATCGCCAGCAGCGGCGCCATCGATGACAGGACGCGACGAGCCGGCACCCGGGACACGGTATAGATCAGAACAACGAAGATTGCGACCGGGACCAGTCCGCGGAAGCTACTGACCGTGAGCGTTGTGATCAGGAACACAAAGCCCAAGAGCAACTTAGTTCGCGGGTCTAGGCGGTGAATTGCACTATCGCCGGGATAGTAGCTGCCGAACGAAAACGCCTCCATTAGCAGCCCTCCTCTCGCGCGACCGTTTCGGATTTGGCTTTGTCCGAGACGTCAGAAGAACCGTCCGAGCGACCGATCAGCAAATCTGCCAACTCGTCGGCCAACGACTCAACCGTATAGAGCCCGCCGCGACGCAGCGGCACGCCCGCTTCCGCGAGCGCCAGCGCCATGCGCTGGGCAGCGGGAACACCCAAGCCGATTGATTTAAGCTCATCGGCATGCGCAAAAACCTGAGCGGGCGTGCCCTCGGCAAACACCGCGCCCTCGTTCATCACGACAATACGGTCGCAGCAATTGGCCAGGTCATCCATGCTGTGCGAAACCATGACAACGGTCAGGCCATCGCGGTGAAGTCGATTGATGAGCTCCAGGAAATCACTGCGCGCCGCCGGATCGAGCCCCGCCATGGGCTCATCGAGTACCAGGACCTCGGGCTCCATGGCAAGCACGCCAGCAAACGCCACGCGGCGCTGCTGCCCGCCCGAGAGCTCAAAGGGGCTCTTGTCGCCCACCGTGGCCAGGTCGAGGCCCACGCGCGCGAGCGATGACTCAACGCGGCGGGCAACCTCGGCCTGCGACAAGCCAAGGTTATGCGGACCAAATGCCACGTCCTGTGCCACGGTCTCGGCAAACAGCTGACGCTCTGGATACTGAAACACCACGCCGACCTTTGCCTTAACCGCGGCGGCGTCTTTCTTGCTTGATAGGTCGAGCCCCAACGCATAAACGGAACCCTCCTGGGGACGAATCAGGCCGTTGAGATGCTGAACCAGCGTCGACTTACCCGAACCGGTATGGCCCGCAAGGCCCAGGAACTCGCCACGACGCACCGTCAGCGATACATCACGCAGTGCCCACGGACTGCTGGGGTCGTTGCCCCAGAGAGCCTGTTTGTTCGATTTGCCCGCAACAGCTGAGCGCTCGTGCCAGCGACGACGCTCGCGGGCGCTCAGCGAATAGCTATACGAAAGGTGCGAAATCTCGATGACGGGCTCCGACGCGGCCATCCCGTCGGCTGCAGAGGATGCATTGTCAAGCATACGAGAATCGGATGCGGAAGGCTGCACTGCGACGTCCGCCCCGCTCCGCTCAGCATAAACCTGTGCAATCTCGGCGACCATATCTGCCTCGCGCACCTGCGCGCAAACGGGCACGCCCTTCTCACGAAGTGCCCTACCTAGACAGCACGACGCCGGCATATCCAGGTTGAGCTGCGCAAGTTCGTCTGCCCGCGTCAAGATTTCCTCGGGCGTACCGAGCATGGCAACGCGCCCCGCCCGAAACACCGCGACACGATCGGCCTCGGCGGCCTCTTCCATAAAGTGCGTAATCATCACGATGGTCATGCCGCGATCGTGCAACGCGCGGCAAGCCTTCATAAGGCCCTGACGTCCACGCGGATCGAGCATCGAGGAAGCCTCGTCCAATATGAGCACGCGCGGTTCCATGGCGAGCACGCCAGCAAGCGCCACGCGCTGCTTTTGGCCGCCCGAAAGCGCGTGGGTCTCATGGCGCTCAAAGCCCACCAGGCCCACGCCCTTCAGCGCCTTGCGTACGCGCTGCGCAATTTGTACCGATGGCACGCCAAGGTTTTCGGGACCAAACGCAACGTCATCTTCGACAAGCGTTGCCACCAGTTGATCATCGGGATTCTGGAATACCATGCCCGCGGTCGAACGAATGTCATAGACCAGCTCGGGGTCGGACGCGTCCATGCCATCGATGCGCACCGTGCCGGCATCGGGCTGTAGCAGCGCATTCAGATGCTTGGCAAACGTCGACTTGCCCGACCCATTGCCACCGAGGATGCAGAAAAACTCGCCATCCTCGATGTTCAGATCGACGCCGTCGAGCGCTTTCGCAGCGCCGTCGTAGCTAAATGAGATGCCCCGACACTCAATCATGCGCGGCCTTTGACCTGGTCCTTTTTAGGCGTGATGAGGTTGGAGACTGCCTTATACACCGCCAGCGTCAACACCGAGTTGAGCACGGTCTTGATGAGGTTAAACGGTAAAACGGCGGGAAGCATGAGCGGCAAAATCACATCGGCCGAGCCATACCAGAACCAAACGCCGATGGTCAGGTTCGCGACCATGGACAGTGCCGTAGCGGCAATGACGCCGAGCACCAGACCAATCACGGCGCCCTTGTAGGTGTGCATCTTTTGGTAGACGATCGCCGCGGGCAGAATATAGCCCAGCGTGGCAACCAAGTTCATAAGCGCACCAACCCAATCGCCCGTGGTAAGCGCATGGATAACGATCGCCATGGCGGCAACAGCGGTGCCGGCACCAGGGCCGTACGCAAACCCGCACACCATCGCCGGCACCAGCGACGGGTCATACGTCAAAAACGGCGCCGTGGGAAGAATGGGTAGCTGCACATACATAAACAGGGCGCCCAAGGCGCACATCAACGCCATGGTTACGAGCTGTTTGGTGCTCCACCTATTCGTGTTCTCAAAATGGATATGCTGCGACTGTTCAGACATAAGATCACCTGCCTCTTTCATCCGGACTCTAACCGTTGGTACTGGGATCTCACCAGTTCAGCCGGCATGCGAACCAACACACGCACGGGTCGCGGACTCATCGGCTCGGTCGCAGGCACTTTACCTGCGTCACGGCACCCCTTTGGCACCGCCCGATTTACCACCAGTGGGGAATTTCACCCCGCCCTGAAACAGCAATTGCAAGTGTAGCACCAGTAGGCTTTCGCGCAAGTATGCCAAGGGTAATTTATGGCGGGGATCAGTTGCCGCAACAGCCACATTCCCCACCCATCCCAAAGTAACGCGCCTTTCGCGGCAAAGCCGCGAAACAGCGACCGGGACACGTATCCCCATCAGCCACGATCTCCGCCCACGCCGACCTCAAGGCCGTAAACGTAGGGGATCCGGGGGCGTGACGGGGGTTTCTCTCCGGAACATTCCGCAGGACGCAAAGAGGCTCCGCAGCGCGAAGCGCGATGCGGAGCCTCTTTGCATGTCCGAGGACGTTCCGGAGAGAAACCCCCGTCACGCCCCCGGATCCCCGGTGGGAGTTCTAGACCTTGTCGGCCTTAGTACATACCGCCGCCCTGCTGACCAGCGGTGGCAGCAGCGATAGCATCCTCAAGCTGAGTGTTCTTGGGCACATCGGAGACAGTGGCCTCGGTGATGAGGATCAGGCTGGCGACAGAAGCAGCGTTCTGCAAGGTGACGCGGCTGACCTTGACGGGGTCGAGGACGCCCATCTCGATCATGTCGCCCCACTCGCCGTTGGCAGAGTTGAGACCCTGGCCGGCGGGCAGCTCGGCAACCTTGTCGACCACGACAGCGCCCTCAAAGCCAGCGTTCTTGGCGATGGTGGCGACCGGAGCGGTCAGAGCCTTCTTGACGATGTCGACGCCGATCTTCTCCTCGGGGTCGTCGATCTCGACAGCATCAAGCGCAGGAGCAGCGTCCATGAAGGCGACGCCGCCGCCGGCGACAATGCCCTCCTCGACAGCAGCGCGGGTAGCCTGCAGGGCATCCTCGACGCGGTGCTTGATCTCCTTGAGCTCGGACTCGGTAGCAGCGCCGACCTTGATGACGGCAACGCCACCGGAGAGCTTGGCCAGGCGCTCCTGGAGCTTCTCACGGTCGAAGTCAGAGGTGGTGTTCTCCATCTCACCCTTGATCTGAGCGATGCGGGCATCGATGGCCTCCTTGGAGCCAGCGCCGCCGACGACGACGGTGTTGTCCTTGGAGATGGTGACGGACTTAGCGGTACCGAGCATATCGGCGGTGATGTCAGCGACCTTCACGCCCAGCTCGTCCAGAGCGGCCTGGCCACCGGTGAGGACGGCGATGTCCTCGAGGATGCGCTTGCGGCGATCGCCGTAGCCCGGGGCCTTGACGGCGCAGACGTTGAGAGCGCCACGGATCTTGTTGAGGACCAGGGTCGGCAGAGCCTCGCCGTCGATGTCCTCAGCGATGATGAGCAGGCCACGGCCGGCGCGCTGGACAGCCTCGAGAACAGGCATGATGTCCTGAACGCTGGAGATCTTCTGGTCGGTGATGAGGATGTACGGATCCTTCATCACGGCCTCCATGCGGTCGTTGTCCGTGACGAAGTAAGCGGAGACATAGCCCTTGTCGAACTGCATGCCCTCGACGGTGTCGATGGTGATGTCGAACGTCTGGGAATCCTCGACGGTGATGACGCCGTCCTTGCCCACGACCTCCATGGCCTCGGCGATCTTCTCGCCAACCTCGGGGTCACCGGCAGAGATGGTACCGACGGAAGCAATCTGCTCCTTGGTCTCGACCGGCTTGGCCTGCTTCTTCATCTCGGCGACGGCGGCGTTGACGGCCTTGTCGATGCCGCGACGGATGGCCAGCGGGTTGGCGCCAGCGGCAACGTTGCGCAGGCCGTCATTGACGATGGCCTGGGCGAGCAGGGTTGCGGTGGTGGTGCCGTCACCCACGGTGTCGTTGGTCTTGGTGGCGACCTCCTTCACCAGCTGAGCGCCCATGTTCTCGATGTTGTCCTCGAGCTCGATCTCCTTAGCGACGGAAACGCCGTCGTTGGTGATGGTCGGGGCACCGAACGTGCGCTGCAGAGCGACGTAACGGCCCTTGGGGCCCATGGTAACGGTAACGGCGTCGGCCAGAGTGTTGACGCCCTTTGCGAGCTTGGCGCGGGCATCGGTGTTGAACGTAATGTTCTTTGCCATGGTAGGTAATCCTCCAAAAGAAATGTGACTCGCGTCGCCGCTTCCGAGTCCTATGCGACGGACGCGTTCAAAGACGAATCAGAGATTCTGACGAGACTAGGCCTCGACGACGGCGTAGATGTCGTCGGCGCGCATCAGCAGATACTTCTCGCCGTCGACCTTGACCTCGTTGCCACCAAACTTACCGTAGATGACAACGTCGCCGACCTGAACGTCCATGGGGATGCGCTCGCCCTTGTCGTTGACCTTACCGGCGCCAACGGCAACGATGGTGCCGCGCTGCGGCTTCTCCTGAGCGTTGCTGGCGATGTACAGACCAGAAGCGGTCTTCTGCTCGGCCTCGTCGGGCTTGACCAGGACGCGATCTGCAAGCGGCTTCAAAGACGACATGCTTGTTTCCTCCTTTTTGGGCCGCGCGGTCATGCCGCGCGGGTTAACCCTTTTTGTTTGCGTACGCGTTGAATGGTACCCACGAATGGCGGGTTATACAACACGGAGTCAAAAAATCTTATTTTTTGGCACTTAGATTTTCTGAATGCCGGGGGATAACTTGTGCGCGGCTCCCGTGTGGCGCCGGAGGGGCGGGATATAAGGTTTCCTGCTCGGGCAGTCCTGCTCGCACGAAGGCCACATTAAGTGGCCTTCGGCTCGTGCGGAACTCGCGATAAACCTTATATCCCGCCCCTCCGGCGCCACACGGGAGCTTGGTTAACTAATTCGGCCCCGGCATTCAGAAAAGTCTGTGCAGCAAAATGGCGATGCGGATGGCGACATGGGCATGGTTTTCGCCGCGCGCACGGGTCCCCCGGGGAGCACCGTGCATTTTTGGGAGTATTCAGCAGGCCAGGACGGCTGCATACGCGCCGGACACCCCTTATTGGCCCCAAAGACGCCTTCGACCGGCGATTTGGGTCGGCAGACAGACTTCGTCGAGACAAATAAACATGTCTCGCGTCGCACCGGACCCCAAAATGACGTTGATCTCCGCAATGTTAGCCAACTGCAGCGGTACCGGAGGAACTTGCCGTGCAGAATACTCCGTTTTTTGCACGGCCCAGGCGGGGGTACATCAGGACCGGAAAGAACACCTCAGCTTTTTTATGCAATCTGCAACTGGAAGTATGCAAAACACCAAGAGAAAGCATTGCTGATATCCCAATTGAGCGCGCGGGGCAGCAGCGTCCCCACCCTGCGCTCAAATCCAGCAGAGTGGGGACGCTCCTAACGGACCCGATCGGCAAACAAACGCGGCTCGAGCGCCATCCCAAAATAGGCTGCCCGAGCCGCGTTTAACGGTACGGCATGAATATTAGCGCTCGTAGATTAAGTTGCCTGCCAGGTAGGTGGCCTGGACCTTGGTGGCTTGCAGCTCTTGGGGGTCGATGGTGAGCGGGTTTTGGTCCAGGACTACCAGGTCGGCGTATTTGCCGGGTTCCAGGCTGCCGAGGTTTCGCTCGTCGCCTGCCGCGTAGGCGCTGCCCAGGGTGTAGTTGCGCAGGGCAGTTGCCGCGTCGATGCGCTCGCTGGGAAGCCAGCCGCCCTCGGGCCAGTGGCTGCGGGGGTCTTGGCGCGTGATGGCCGTGTAGAGCACGTTCATGCTGGTAACGGCTGTGATGGGGCTATCGGTACCGAAAGCTTGGCGGATGCCGCGCTGCTTATAGGTCGCAAACGGCCACATGATGCGGCTGCGTTCCAGGCCCAGGTCGCGCTCCGGGCCACCCGGGTCGAGCGTGATGTGGCAAGGCTGGCTCGAGGCAATGACGTTGAGCTTGCGCAGACGATCGATGTCCTCAGGCAGCAGATTCTCCAGATGCTCGAGCGTGTTATGACCGTGCGGCGGCAGACCGTAGAGCCCTGCCGCCTCCTCAAAGATATCGAGCGCAGCATGGATGGCACCGTCGCCGATAACGTGAATACGCACGGTGTGGCCGCGCTCGGCTGCCGCCAGAACCAACTTGCGCATGCGCTCGACAGGAACCGTCAGGCGACCCTGATCACCCGGGAAGCGCGGGTTAGTATAGGGCTCAGTGAGGTATGCGGTATGCTCGCTCGACACGCCGTCGAAGAACTGTTTAAAGCCTGGCGCCGAGAGCAGCGCGTTGTTCGCGTATCGGGTCTGGAGTTCTTCCAAGCGCGATTGGTCATCCAGCAGCGTGGGAAACAGATGGGCGCGGATGCCCAGCTTGCCGGCGGCCTGCAGCTTGTCGTAAACATCGTCGCGAATAAAGTCGCAGCCCGGCATGGGCATGAGCGACATATCGCAGATTGAGGTGATGCCTTGTTCGGCCATACGCTTCATCTGGTCGGCGTAAGCGCTCGCGATGCGGTCCTCGCCCAGCCACTCCAGGCAGCGCGGCAGCAGCTGCATAGCAGCTGCCTCGTGGGCGATACCCGTAAGTTCACCGTTTGAGTCTTTGTCATAGCTGCCACCCGCCGGAGGCTCGCTGTCGCGCGTCACGCCGAGGGCTTCGAGCGCGCGGCTGTTGAGCCACAGCGTATGCCCGTCGCCCGAGTACATAACACAGGGGCGACCGGGGAAGGCGGCGTCGAGGGAGGCCTTGGTAGGATGCTCGGGCGGATCCCAGCGGTAATCGCGCCAGCCCTGGGTCACGACCCAGGCGTCATTGGGCAGGCCCTGGGAAAACTCGAGCGCATGCTGCACCAGTGCCGCCTCGGACGTGCCCATATCCATGAGCATATACGGAGAGGAGCCAACCGAAGTATGGAAGAAGTGCAGATGAGCGTCATGGAAACCGGGGCAGACAAACTGCTCGCCGTAATCGACCACCGGCGTGGCGGCAGGTGCGGCGGCAATCACGTCATCGGGCGCGCCGACAGCGACGATGCGATCGCCCGCGATGGCGATCGCCAACTCGCGGGCGGTATCGATGCCGTCTTGCGCGGTAAAGACGTTCTTGGAGCGAATAATCCGATCGATATGTCGCATGGGCATCCCCATCTCTGGCAGGTAATTCAACACCCCCGAGTGTACTCCCCCGCCCTTGTAACAAAACCCCAAGCGGCAAACGGCAACTTTACCAGCCCTAGCGGCAGGTGGCATACTGGAGAAAGCCCGTACGATTTTGCGATCAACCCAGCAAGGAGCAAATCGACCATGACGAAGACCAAGGCACAGCAAATTATGGCGGCAACCGAGGTTCGCGCGGCAGACGACGTCACCGCGGCCATCCAGGATATCGCCGCCGAGTTTGAACCCTACATCATCAAGCAGCGCCGGCACTTCCATAAGCACCCGGAGTTGAGCCTTGCCGAGGAGCGCACGACTTCCGACATTGCCAACCAGCTCGACGCCATGAATATCCCCTACGAGCGTCCGCTCAAGACGGGCCTGGTGGCGACGCTTCGCGGCACCGCGCCGGATGCCTACCGCGAGGACGGCACGCCGCGCCGCCGCATCCTGCTGCGCGCCGATATCGACGCCCTGCCCGTCACTGAGCAGACCGGCGAGGAGTTCGCCAGCGTCAATGAGGGCTGCATGCACGCCTGCGGCCACGACTGCCATATCGCCATGATGCTCGGCACGCTGCAGATTCTGCGCCACATGACCGATGACATCCACGGCGAGATTCGCATCGTATTCCAGCCCAGCGAGGAAAACGGCCAGGGCGCCAAGCTCATGATCGGCACGGGCGTACTCGATGGCGTCGACGGCGCCTATGCCGCGCACATCTGGAGCGAGGTCGACGCCGGCACCGTGAGCTGCGAGCCCGGTCCGCGCATGGCAAACACCGACTGGTTCCGCATCGACGTCCGCGGCACCTCGTGCCATGGCGCCATGCCCCAGCGCGGCCACGACGCCGTTATGGTTGCCGCCGAAATCGTCAACGCCCTGCAGACCATCGTCTCGCGCGAGATTAGCCCCTACGAACCCGCCGTCATCACCGTCGGCGAGCTGCACGGCGGCACCGCGCGCAACGTTATCGCCGGCACGGCGTACCTCGCCGGCACGGTGCGCACCTATGGCGACAAAACGCATGAGGAGATGCCCGAGCTTATGCGCCGCATCGTGGAGCACACCGCAGCAGCGCTAGGCGCCGAGGCCGAACTCACCGACTACACCATCGCCAACTACAAGGTCGAAAACGATGCCGCCTCGAGCGAGCGCTGCCGCCAAGCTGTGCTCAAGTGCTTGGGCCCCGCGGGCGAGGGCCATTACCGCGGCACGCTTTCGGGCGAGGACTTCTCGGAATACCTGCGTCGCGTGCCAGGCGTGCTCGCCTTTGTCGGCGCGCGCAATCCCCAGATCGGCGCCACCTATGCCCAGCACTCCTGCTTCTATAAGATCGACGAGAGCGTGCTCGCCAAGGGCTCCATGGTAGCCGCTCAGTATGCCATCGACTTTTTGACCGAGCCCACGCAAGAAGAGCTCGACGGCCCCACGATCGCCGCGGTTGCCGAGACCAATCCCGACTTGGCCGCCAAACTGCGCTCTGCCAAGGCAACAGCCGCCGAGGCCCGCGACGCCATGCACGACGCCCGTACCGCCCGCCATGCCGCCATCAAGGGCATTCACGATGCCCGTGCCGCCGCTCGCCACGAGGAGAAGCATGGCGAGTAGACTGCAAGATTCTTCAAACACACATTCAAAATAATGAGAGGGCGGATGTTGGAACGAACATCCGCCCTCTCTTTATTTGTCAAGCGCTATTTCTACCATTTCAACCCCGTCCCCAAATGGCAGGCGGCAGGGCTACTCGTCCTGAGGGTCCTCGTCGGAGCTTGACTCGGACGCCGGCTCAGGTGCAGGCGCCGGCTCGGGCGCAGGCTCCGGCTCGGGCGCGGGCTCAGGGTTCGACGTGGGCTCAGGCTTCGGCGTTGGCGAAGTATCCGGAGCACTGTAACCCGAAGCGGCGAACTTCTTCTCGAAGGGCAATACAAAAGTCAGGACGTCGTCCTTGTTCTCCTCGGCCCACTCGCTTGCATAACGTGCGGCCCAGTAGCCAACGGCACGGTGCTTGAGCATCTTGCCAAAGACCGTAAGAAATACGGTGACAAAAGCGACCAGCACTAGGAACAGCACGAGCGTGATGCCGCCGCCGGTAACAATTGCCTCAATACCCATAGGACGATAGTAGTAGCTATACATACCGACAGAGGCAATGGCGCCAAAGACGGCTGTCAAGATCCATGTAACAACGTTGGCGACCAAGCCCGTCAAAAACTCGGGAAGGAACGAAGCGCAGAACAGCTTGGTCTTATTGTTCTTAAAGGCCGTCCAGACCTTATCGAGCGAAAACGCGCTCTCGACGCGACCGGTCACCGCAAAGTGCATCACGGCGATGTCGGCAAACATCTTAAAGAAGACTCCCAGGACCGCCGTGGCAATCATAGCCAGGACAAGCAAGCCAAGCGAGCCAAACAGCGCGGCCTCGAGCGCATAAGAGCCGTAATACGAGTACGAGCCCGCAGCGCCAATTATCACGCTCTCCACCAGCGAAAGCACTACACCAACAACGGGAATGACAGCGATAACCTCGAGCACGACCGAGATAACGCTCGAAAAGACTCCGAGACCAAACGACGTGGAACGCATCAACGGACGATCCATGCCGTCATCGATCTTAAGCGACAGATCGCGACCCCACTCGATGCCAAAGCCAGAACCGCACACGCTCGCCACGTAGGCAGCCAAAAAGCCGATGGCAGCTGCAATACCGCCGATAACGGGAATGAACAGCACGAGCACCGACACAACGCAAATCAGCGCCGGCAAAAACGCGATTTGGCATACACGCTGAAGCACGCCCGGAGTCTTGGTCATGTCTTGGAACGCCTGAGCCACACAGCCCTTTGGCGCATTCGCCACGGGCGGTTGCGGAACAAACTGCTGGGGCTGAGACTGTCCCTGGGGGGCGGGGCCGGCGGCCTTGGCCTCGGTATTAGGAGCACCGCACGCGCCGCAGAACTTGTCGTTATCGCCCATGGGGGCGCCACACTGCGAACAGAACATCGAAATCATCCCTTCGTATCTAGAGCGAATCACCTGGATCGCAAACGATGTCTTTGGCAACATTATCGCCCAATGTGGGGACAAATACCCCAAGATGACCGATTTGCAACGTAGGCAGCTTTATTCAACGATTCGAAGGGTATATCCGCGCTAGTTCGTGCCGCGGAAGCCCTTGCCCACAATCTCGGAGCTGTCAACGATCGTGATAAACGCATTCGGATCGATATCGCGGGTATAGCGGCGCAGTTGTACTGCCTCGCGACGGCTCAGCACGCTCATAATCACCGTGACGCACCTGCCCGAGAAGGCGCCGTAACCACGGCTGATTGTTGCTGTGCGGTTGAGATGCTTGACGATAAACTCCTCGACTTTGCGCGGTTCGGCGCAAATAATCGTACAGACCTTACGAAGGTGAATGCTCTCGATGGCCTTATCGACCACGAGCGTCTTGGCAAACAGGCCAAGTACGCAGTACAGGCCGACGCGCGGGCCATACAGGAAAGCCGCGACGGTCACGATGCCGATATCGACCAGCAACAAGGCGCGTCCGATCTCGAGCGTCGTACGACGCTTGAGGATCATGGCAAGGATGTCGGTGCCGCCCGTCGAGGCGCCAATGTCAAAGACAATGGCGCTGCCCAGCGCCGGCAAGATGACGGCAAAACACAGGTCGAGCCACATATCGCCCGTCATCGAAACATCCGTCGGGATGAAGAGCTCAAACAGCGAGACGTAGGCCGAAAGCGCAAACGAGGCAAAGACGCTCCAAAGGATTGCCTTGCGCTCCAAAAAGATAAAGCCCAGGATGACCAGGACCGCGTTGATAATCCACATAAAGACGCCGACGGGCAGAGTCGGGAACAGCGTGGAAAGAATGACCGACACACCCGAGGTGCCGCCGAAGGCAAAGTGATTGGGCGTTTTGAAAGCCACGATGGCAAAGGCCGTGAGGATCAGCCCCAAATTGAGCTCGGCAAAAAAGCGCGGAAAGCCTGGCTCCTGGCTGCGCTTGCGGCCGGCGCGCTCGCCACGTTCGATATCCTCGCGACCGACAACGCGCTCCATCGGCACCACCGGAGGACGATGCACCTCCTCGGCGGCACGCGACGCCGCCTCTGCCGCAGCGGCCTCAATCGCCCATGCCTTGCTTTCGGTCTCGTGTTCGTCGGCCATTACGGCAACCCCTCGTTAACAATTTGGAAACAATGCGCCCATTAGGGTAACGCGGAACGCGAAGATTGCAACCCTTAGTTAGACGAGCGGTATGACTAGATCGAGGCTATATAGAAAACGGTCGACTGCGCTTTTGCTTGCGCTGTCGACCGTTTGGCGTTTTCGCAGGTAAAACCTGCCAAAATAAACCTATCCCTTATTGGTAGGTTACTCGTGCTGGCTGGTGCGGTGCTCGTACTCCTCGGGGGTGATGACATCCTCGATGCGCAGGTTGACGCCTGCCACCTCAAGGCCGGTCATCGCGGCCAGACGCTCGGTGACGCGCGCCTTAACGTCGTCAAAGATCGCAGGCGCATAGGCGCCATACTCGATGATGACCGAGATGTTGACGACCACGCGGTTGTCGTCGGTGACCTCGACCGTCACGCCCTTGGTCAGGTTCTCGGCACCAAACTGCTCCTGCACAAAGTGCATAAGGTTACCCTTCATGCCCAGAACGTGCGGCACCTCGCGGGTGGCCATGGCGACGATCTTCTCGATCACGCCGTTGGAATAGGTCAGCGAGTCCTCGGACTCGTCCGCCTCCTCGTCGTCCTCGTCCGCATCGGACTCGGCCTCGACGAGCGCCTCGTCCTCGAGCGTTACGTCCTCCGCCTCGGCTGCGACGGCCTCATTCGCCTCGAGCTCGGTATCGGCTACATCGACCTTCGTGTTAAAAGCCATGGTTCCTCCTTATGCCTGCCGCGGATGCGACAGTCGAATACATATTAGCGGCCGCTAAACAGACGGCCGAAGAAGTTGACGATACCGTTCTCGCCGTCGCGAATCTGGCCGATCACGGCGCCGATCAACACAAAGAATGCGATGACGAGCGTGTCCCACAGGCCCAACGTAAGTACCAGCACGGCGAGGATAAAGCCCGCCACGGCGCCGAGCGTAGTGTTGGGGTGGCGCACGGCGTAGCTCCAGATAGCAGCGCCCGTACCTTTGATGAGACCCATGGCCTCGTCAAAGTCATTGGCGGCGCTGTCGTGCTGCTCGCCGGCCTCGGGCTTGGTGTCGGTGGTCTCGCCTGCCGGCGTAGCGTTCTGGTCGATCGTCAGGCGCGGCGTGCGGGCGGTCTTGTCTTGGTTGGTATCACTCACCGGAAACCTCCACGGTCTGGACGGTAGTCTTGGACGGCAAAAAACGGACGCGCGCGGTCGTGCCCGGCGTGCCGAGCATGGTGTCGCAGGCCTTCTCGATGCGCTGCTGCATCGAGGTGGCAAGAGCTGCAACGTCCTTATCATCGAGCGCGATGGCCTCGACCTTAAAACGAACGCGGGACTCGTCGGAGCCTTGAACGCGCGCCTCGATATGCTCAACCATCACACGATCATCGCACTCCGCCGCGGCACGGGCGCACGAGGAAAGCGCTGCGAGCGTGACCTCGATATTGCGCTCCCCCGCCGGATGCACGCAGGACGGCTCGCGACGCGCGAACATCAGGCGGAAAAACCCGATGAGCACGCCAAGTGCCACGATGGCGGCGCACACCGTAACGATGACGCGAGGCATGGTGTCACGCAACAGCAGCATAAAGCGATACGTATACGGTCCCCAGAACTGGCAGACAAGCGTACCCAGCGCCACGATGGCGGCGGCAAGATACACGATCGCTAGGGCTCGTTTGAGTACGCGCACGCGCGCTCCCTTCAGGTTTCGGTCCACAGAATGCAAAACGATTCGCATCATTATAAAAGAGCCGGGTCCGGTGCCATACGCACGCGGATCCGGCTCATCTATTCCACGAGGCTTGCATGCTCGCTTCATTATGCCCAGATATGCACGGCTTAACCCGTGCAGGCGCTACTCCTCCTCGAGGGCAGCGATGACCTCGTCGGTCATGTCCATGGTGCTGTAGACGTCCTGGACGTCGTCGAGCTCCTCGAGACGGTCGATGAGGCGCTGGACCTTCTTGGCGTCGGTACCGGAGACCTCGGTCGGGGTGGTCGGGACCATGGTGGTCTCGGAGCCCTTGACCTGGATGCCCTGCTCCTCGAGTGCCTTGGAGACAGCCATGACGTCGTTGGCAGCGGTCCAGACGATCCACTCCTCGCCGGCGTCCTCGTAGTCCTCGCCACCGGCCTCGGCGATAGCCATCATGAACTCATCCTCGTCACCGGCAGCACCGTTGGCGATCATGGTCTCCTTCTTGGCGTTCTCGTCCAGGATCTCCTTGGCGACGACGATCTGGCCCTTGCGCTCAAACTGGAAGGCGACGGAGCCAGAGGTGCCCAGGTTGCCGCCAGCGTGAGAGAAGGCGGAACGGACATCGGCGGCGGTACGGTTGCGGTTATCGGTCAGGCAGTCGACGTAGACGGCGACACCGGCGGGACCATAGCCCTCGTACACGATGTTCTCGTAGACGGCGGCGTCGGCACCCGAACCGAAGGCCTTGTCGATAGCGGACTTAATCTTGTCCTTAGGCATGGACTGAGCCTTGGCCTTGGCAACAGCAGCGGCGAGGCTGGCGTTGTTCTCAGGCAGCGGGTCGCCGCCGAGACGGGCAGCAACGGTGATGTTGCGGCTCAGCTTGGAGAAGAGGGCGGAACGCTTGGCGTCCTGCGCGCCCTTACGATGCTTGGTTGTGGCCCACTTAGAGTGTCCGGACATACGTGTCTCCTATCGGTTTCGACCTAAAGCCCAGCGCAGATGCTCGGGCAATATAAACAAACGTCGTTATGATATACCTACTGGCCTGCGAGATAAACCCCAAAATGAAGGTACCATGATGATGCAGCCCTTTGGTGCAAAGCAACCTGTCCCCTTTGCACCAAATTAGGACCAGAGGAGGTCGCTGCGGGTGATGGTGGCGCCGATGGCAAAGGGCATGCAGGCGATGACCGGATACAGGTAGCGCATGTAGGTCGAGCCGTTGCAGGGACCGATCAGGCACACGGCGAGCACACCCAGCAGCGGCACCCAAATGGCCAGCCCGCGCCACGAATGACGGCGTAGCAGATAGACCACCACGGCGATCATGATCCACACATAGGTGGCCGAGCTCATGGCGAGCGAGATAAACGGGATGCGTTGTACTGCCACGCGATACAGGTTAATCAGGTGATCGCACCAGCGCACAACCTTGCTATCGACCGGATGGAAGTCGAAGTACTTGAGGTTATCGGGCTTTGCCATAATCTCGGCACTGCGCGCCGTGCTGTAGACCCACGCATCGCGGGCGCTCGGATAGAAGTAGCCGTAGTAGTTATTGATGAGCGCCGAGATATAGCACTCGGGGTCTTTTTTGAACATCTGCGCCCAGACCTCAAAATAGGCCTTGATGTCCTCCTGCGAGGCATACTCGTTAAAGCAATTTTTGACGGCGTCCGACTTATCCGGGTTGTAACGGCGGCCCAGATTCTCGTACTTGAGCACACGGTCGATCACGGCACGCTCTTCGTCGGTCACCAAGCCGTCGCAAGGAGCCTCCACGATGGTGCCGTCCTCCTTAACCGTGGGGTTGACGCCCGAGTTGAGGCCGTCGTGTTTTTGGACGAAACGGGCCGTCTGCTGGAACGGAATCGAGAGGATTTCGCGCTTGGAACCAGGCGTGATGTCGTGCGCCGGCATAAAGACCTTGGTGAAGTACATATTAAAGGCAAGGCAGAGTGCAAGCACCGCGAGAACTCCCACCCAACGGAAACGCGGGATGGTGCCCGAAGGAGCAGCACCAGTCGGCTTGGCTGCACAACGAGCCACATGCGTGTCCCATGCGCAAAACGCCGCCGCGATTACGCATGCCGCCAGGGGAAACACCAGGCCGCCGTTGCGCAGAAACGTGGAACCCATGGCGCCCAGAGCGAGCAGCAGCCAGTCATGGCGCGCAAAAAGCACGGGCCTCTGTTCGCCCGCACGCTCGGCATTGGCATCGCGACGGGGCAGGCCGCAGGCCACGAGCTTCACGGTCTGCACCAACAGCACCAAAAACGCGTCGGCAAACAGCACATCTTTGGTAAGCAGAGCCGCGTAGTTGGAGAACATGGGCATAAACACAAAGAACAGCAAGATTACGCCGCGGACCGGCAGGCTCACGCCCAGCTTGCGCAGCGACGAGATGGAATAGGCCATGCAGGCGGCCGTAATGACAAACTGAGCGCAGGTGTAGATGGCAAGACCTGCGTTGGCGCTGTTGAACAGTGAAAGCCCCAGCTGGACGCACGAACCGATGATAGCCGTGTGCACCACGGGGTGATGTCCGTTGAGCAACACATTGGGATTGAGTAGACGCAGGTAGTCACTCGTGCCGTTGGGGTAGTTGAACCACTGGCGAATCTGCGCACCCGTATCTCCCATAAAAAGGCCGGGCAGCGAAGCGATGAGCGTGGGCGCCCAGGCGATCATAAGCACCAGGAAGGGCCCGGCAAAGGGATGGACCGAGAGCAAGGCGTGAGCCACACGCCATATGCGGCCAAAGTGCGCTTCGGAAAACGGAATGCGCCGAGAGCTCAGCCAATCTAGACACTCAAAGGTAAGGTAGAAGGCAACGACCGCCAAGAGCATCCAGCCCGCACCGCCTATCCAGGCGCAGATGATGCGGGCCTTGTCGCCGAGCACAATCTCGGCCGAATCGGTGAGATCGTAGCTGCGGCCAAACACCATGCAGACGGCAAAGAACAGCGACGGAAGGATCACCGAGGGACGCCAGGCGTCGCCGCGGCCAAAGAATACGTAGCGAAACGGCAGCGTGAGCAGGCAGGCAAGCGCAAGCAGCATGACCGCGTCGGTATGGCCGGCAAACGAGAGGAGCACCTCGTAGCACACGTACAGCATGCCCGAGGCTTTGGGGTCAATCGCCAAGACTGCGTTGCTCGACACCGGGGCGGGATCGATGGAAAACGCCGTGGTCGCCAACAGCGCAAGCAAAAATGCGATGAGCGTCTGCTTGGCGGGGTAGCGCTTAAACCAGACGATGCGGGCAGCGTCGCGCGCAGCCGTTGTGGAGAGGTCGGAATCCTTCACAGTCCGAAAGCCTTTCTAGAAACCTATCAAACTCGGCAAGACCACCACAAAGGTGCCTGTCCCCTTTGTGGTGGTCTTGGTTAGGCGTCGAGGTAGATGCGCTGGGGGCGATTGCGGTGTCGGGCGAAGATGATGAGCGCCAGACCGGCGATCACGAGCGGCAAACTCAGCAGCTGACCCATGGTGATGACGCCGCCCAGCAGATAGCCCAGCTGCGCATCGGGCACGCGCACAAACTCAACGAGAAAGCGGACGATGCCGTACCCCATCACGAACACGCCCATAAACGTACCCTGGGGCAGCAGCGGCTTTTTGCGGCTGAGCACCTGCAAAATACAGAAGAGCACGACGCCCTCAAGAAACGCCTCGTAGAGCTGGGAGGGATGGCGCGGCATATCGCCCGCGGTGCCGCCAAAGACCACACCCCAGGGCAGATCGGTCGGCTTACCCCACAGTTCGCCGTTCACGAAGTTGGCGCAACGTCCCAGGCACAGGGCCAGCGGGGCGCCGATCACGGCAAGGTCGGCGACGGTCCAGGCGTCGAGCTTATACATGCGGCACACGATGATGCCGCCCAAGATGCCGCCCACCAGGCCGCCATGGAAGCTCATGCCGCCCTCGTTGGTGGCAAAGATCTCGAGCGGATGGGTCCAATAGTAGCCATCGCCGTAAAAGACGACGTAAAACAGGCGAGCGCCGATAATGAGGCCAAAGACCGCGCCGACCACGACGCTCGTCAGGTCATCAATCGTAATGTCGAAGCCCCAACGACGTTGCGTGCGGTACATAACGACCGCCGTGAGCAGAGCGCCGACCACGTAGGCCAGACCGTACCAGTAGATGGTGATGGGGCCCGCCGAGATCGCGACGGGATCAAGCATGTGGTAGAGGTCGTTGAGCATATCGATCCCCCTGCTCCCTACATACAAATGCGGCCGCGGGCCTTGCGCTCGCAGCCGCATATCTGGGCGTAACGTCTATGCGGAGCGTACCGTCCGCAGCTTTCGCATCTTAGAACGGCGCATACTCGTCGTACAGGTCCTCGGCCTCGCCGGAAGCACTGACCTGCTCAACGCGGGTAACGCCGGGCACATGTTCCTTCAGGATGCGCTCGATACCCATGGAAAGGGTCAGCGAGCTCATGGGGCAGCCGGCGCAAGCGCCCTGCAGTTCCAGCTTGACAACGCCCTCGTCGTCGACGCCCACATACTCCATATCGCCGCCGTCGGCCTGCAGGTTGGGGCGAATCTCTTCAAGAACCTTCTTAAGCAGCTCTTCGTTAACAGCCACAGGGGCTCCTTTCTCACAATAACGCGGGCACGCCCGCGGACAGAAGCTATGTTACTACAGCCATGTACCCGCTCACGAGCCGTCCATGCGCGCAGACGCGACTTTCACGAGTAGTCAATTTGGGACGGGGCTCTTTGAGCTGCATTCGTCATCAGATAGCGACAACGCATATCACTGCTGAGCCTGTCCCCCGGTACCAATCTGAACATCGACGATGACCTGGCGGTAGCTGATACCGCAGGAGTCGAGAATGCGGCGGCTGATACGGCCGTCGTCGGTATCGGCATACTTATTGTCCAGGTAGACGACCTCGCCCACGCCCACCTGCGCCAGGATCTTGGCGCAGTCGTGGCACGGGAACAGCGTGACGTAGACCGTGGAACCTTCGAGGTCCTTGAGCGAGCCACGGTAGTTGAGCACAGCGTTGGCCTCGGCATGGACCACGTAGTTGTGCTTATCCTGCAACGGGTCGTCGCTTGTGCCCCACGGGAAAAAGTCGTCGTTGAGCGCCGAGGGCGTACCGTTGTAGCCCACCGAAAGGATGCGGTGGTTGGTGTTGGCGATGCACGCGCCCACCTGCGTGTTGGGGTCCTTACTGCGGCGCTGCGCGGCGATGGCCACGCTCATAAAGAACTCGTCCCAGCTAATAACGTCGCGGCGCTTGCCCGACGCGGTTTGATGAAGATCGTCCGACATGGCAGACACCTCCGAAATCGCAATAGTTTGACCCATTGTAGCAGGTGGAAGGTGGAGACGTTTTGTCCCATCGCCCCCATCGCTACGCGCGGCGGGGCTTTTGATTGATGTGGTAGAGCTCGGCGAGACCCCGCAGCGTCAGCGCGTCGTCTACCGTCAGGCTGTGGCCGACCAACGCCGCGAGTGCCTCGGCGTCGTCGCCGGTAATGACGATGGGCACGTCGCCCTCCCCCGCGGCCTTGGTCGCGCGCATCTCGGCAAGCACCATGTCGAGCATGCCGTCGATGCGGGCTACCTCGCCCAGAACCACGCCCGAACGCATGGCCTCGCGCGTGTTGCGACCGATCACATGCGTGGGTGCCGAAGGCTCAACCTGCGGCAGACGCGCCGCAGCGGCCGAAAGCGAGCGGGCGCCGAGTGCCAAGCCCGGCGCGATGACGCCGCCGACAAAGGTTCCGTGCGCGTCGATGACCTCGATATTGGTCGTGGTACCCAAGTCGATCACGATGCAGGGAGAGCCGTAGACGGCGCGTGCCGCCACGGCATCGGCGATGCGGTCGGGGCCGATCTCGGCCGGATCGTCGTAGTGCACGGGCATACCGGTCTTGAGACCCGGCCCCACGGTGAGTACGCGTCCCGTGCAGGTGCGGGAAAGCGCCGTCTTCCACGGGCGCTCGAGCGCCGGCACCACGCAGCTCAGCACGGCAGCCGTGGGCATAAGCGCGCCCGGCATGCCCGCATCAGCTGCCAGTGCACCCATGACCTGCGCGAGCCTCATGCGCGCCTCGTCGGCTGTGATGCTCGACGGCGTGGTGATCTCGCACGTCGCGAGCGGGCATTCCTGTGCCGCGGCTGAATCCTCGGCAAACAGGCCAAAGCGAATGAACGTGTTGCCCACGTCGACCGTCAATATATATGCGCACCCATTAAGCATCGTCGGCGCTCCTTTCGTCTGCCCAGCAGTATATCGCCTACCTAAACCAGTCATCCCAAAATGACTAGCTTGCGGCTATACTGGTGCGCGGTCGTACGCGAGCTCACGCGGCGGCCCTTGGTAACCCGACTTCCCGCGCCGTATCCGTAACGGCACTCCCGGGGGAAGCGGATATACGCAAAGGAGTTTTATATGAGCAATCCCTCGAACCGCGCTTCGATGCGCGGGCAACTCACGCTGCGCGGCGTCGTCATCGGTGTCCTTGGCTGCGTGATCATCACGGCAAGCTCGGCTTACACCGCCCTCAAGATGGGCGCACTCCCCTGGCCGATCGTCTTCGCTGCCGTCATCTCGCTGTTCTTCCTTAAACTCATGGGCAACGCCAGCCTCAACGAGGCCAACGTCACCCACACCATCATGTCCGCAGGCGCCATGGCCGCCGGCGGCCTGGCGTTTACCATCCCGGGTGCCTGGATGCTGGGCTATGCCGACCAGATCAGCTGGCTCGACATGTTTATCGTGGCACTCGCCGGCACCATCCTGGGCCTGCTGGCCACCGCGCTCATCCACCGTCACTTTATCGTGGACGCCGCGCTTGAGTTCCCCACCGGCAACGCCGCAGCTCAGACCCTGCGCGCGACCGAGGCCGGCGGCAAGACCGGCAAGCAGCTCTTTGGCTCCATGGCCATCGCAGGCATCTACAGCGTGCTGCGCGACGCCCTGGGCGTGGTGCCCAGCATGCTGTGCACGCTCAATATCCCCGGCGTGACCTTTGCCATCTACAACTCGCCCATGTTGCTCTCCGTCGGCTTCCTCGTGGGCTTCGCCCCGGTCGCCTTCTGGTTTGCCGGCGCGCTGCTGGGCAATTTTGGCATCATTGTCGGCGGCACCGCTGCCGGTCTGTTTGACGTTGTGACTGCGCAGGGCATCGTCAAGTCCCTGGGCATGGGCCTCATGATGGGCTTTGGCGTCGCCGTCGTCCTCAAGGACATCCTGCCGCAGGTCGCCGGCATCGTCCGCGGTCTTGCCGCCGACAGCTCCACCGACACCGACGAGCAGTCGCTCATCTCGGGCTCCCTTAAGCTCGACGCCGGCATCATCGGCCTGGGCGCTGCCGCCATCGCCGTGATCATCGCCATCGTGCTTGACCTTGGTCCCGTTCCGGCCGTCATCGTGACGCTGTTCACCTTTGTCACCACCATCATGAGCGCACAGAGCTGCGGCCAGACGGGCATCGACCCCATGGAGATCTTTGGCCTCATCGTCATGCTCATCGTGGCTGCCTTCGCACAGATCGCTCAGGTCAAGCTGTTCTTTATCGCCGGCATCGTAGCCGTGGCGTGCGGCCTTGCGGGCGACGTCATGAACGACTTTAAGGCCGGCGCCGTACTGGGCACCAACCCGCGTGCGCAGTGGATCGGCCAGGCCATCGGCGGCATCGTGGGCGCCCTGGTCGCCGCCGCTGTCATGGTCGCGCTCGTCACCGCCTATGGTCCGGACGCCTTCGGCCCCGACAAGAGCTTTGTAGCCGCGCAGGCAAGCGTCGTCGCCACCATGGTCTCGGGCATCCCGAGCGTGCCGTGGTTCGTTGGCGGCTTTATCGCCGGCATCGTCATGTACTGGCTCGGCATTCCGGCCATGATGATCGGCCTGGGCGTATACCTGCCGTTCTACATGTCGCTCACGGCCTTCTTGGGCTCCTGCGTCAAGCTCGCCTACGACAAGTGGTCCGCCCACCGCGACGCCGCTGCCGGCCTTTCGGACGAAGAGAAGGCCACCAAGGACGCCGCCTTCCAGGAGCAGGGTCTGGTTGTCGCCAGCGGCCTGCTCGGTGGCGAGTCTATCGTCGGCGTTATCCTGGCGTTCATCTCCGTGGGCTTAAGCCTGCTGGGATAAGCTGAGCAGCTGCTCGACAGCAACCATATTGCCTACGATTTGCCCGCTCGGTAGCTTTCGCGGCTACCGACCGGGCTTTTTGATATCGAAACAAAGAAAGGCCGGCGCGCTGCATATGACAGCGCGCCGGCCTTATCGTTTGGCTATCGAGACGGTCCCGCTATTAATTGAAGTTCACTGCAGAGCCGACACCCGAATCACTACATCTGCTTGCGACGACGATCGCTCAGCGTCACACCAGCGGCCACGAGGGTGATACCGCCGATGACGAACACCTCGCCCGCAAGAGCGGAATTGTCGCCAGTCTGGGCGAGCTTATCCGACGTAGCCTTCTGCTTGCCTGCGGGAGCCTTTGCAGCTGCCTGCGTGACCTGGGGCTTGGCCTGCGGCTTGGTCTGCGGCTCGGCCTTGGGGTGGTACTTGTCGTACTCGGCCTGTGCGGCAGCCAGGGCATCCTTGGCATCGCCAAGCTCGGCCAGCGCGGCGGCATAGGCGTCGTTGGCATCGGACAGCTTGGCATCGGCATCGCTCAGAGCAGCCTTGAGGCCAGCGGCGGCATCGACGGCGGCCTTATAGCGAGCGTAGGCAGCGTTCAGCTTGACCAGCTTCTCGTTGCCCGTCGTGCCCGCGGCAAGGGATGCCTTGTGGTCGACAGCCTCAAGATCGGCCTTGAGTGCCTCATCGTTGGCAAGCTCGGCCTTGGCCTTGACGATCTCGAGGTTCGCATCGACGACGGCTTCGTTGGCGGCCTCGAGCTGCTTCTGGGCATCGGCGACACCGTCTACGGCAGCGTCATAGGCGGCCTTAGCGTCGTCGACCGCCTTCTGAGCGCCGGCGAAGCGCTCGAAGGCCTTGTTTGCGCGGGTCAGCTCACCCTCGGCAGCCTTGGCCTCGGCCTGCGCGTCGGACACAGCCTGCGTCTTGGCGGCAACTGCCTGCTTGGCGTCCGAAAGAGCGGTCGCGGCCTGGGCATCTGATGCCTGAGCCTTGTCAACGCCAGCCTGGGCAGTGTCGTCGGCCTTCTTGGCATCGTTAAGCGTGCCCTGTTTGTTCGCAAGATCCGTCTTGGCGGCATCGCACTTGGCGGCAAGGTCCTTGACCGAAGCGGTAGCGTTGTCATACGCCTCGTTGGCCTGATCGGACTTTACCTTGGCGGCGTCGCGGGCGCTGCGAGCCTTCGCCTTGTGAGCAGCGGCCTCGGATGCCTTCGTCTGGCAATCGACAAGCGTGGCATTTGCCTTATCAAGAGCCGCCTGGGCAGTTGCCGCCTCGCCCTTAGCGGCATCAAGCTTGGCCTGGGGTGTCTTGACGTCGATGATCTTAAGCTCGGCTTCGGCAGCGTCATAGGCGGACTTGGCGGCAGCAGTAGCGGACTGAGCCTTCTCGTACTCGCCCTTGGCGGTGTTCATGTTCGCATCGGCTGCGGTGAAAGCGTCCTGGGCGGCATCCTGCCCGTTTACAGCTGCGAAGTAAGCTTCCCTTGTAGTTCCAAAGTTCTTCTGCGCCTCGGCAAGCTTGCCCTGGAGCTCCTTGAGCTGCGCCTTCTGCGCCTGCGTGCCGCCCGCATTGTAGGCGGAATCGATGTAGTCGTTGAGGAGCTTCTTGAACTCGGAGACAGTGAAATCAGCCTGCGTGTCATCATCGCTGTAATCGAAGATGGTTACCTCGGAATCGGTATTCTTGCCGCTACCGGTCGCGATGCCGATGGCTCTCGTAGAGGCATCGATAATGTTGAGATAGTGCCCGCACTCGTGGTAGATGCTGTTGTAGTTCTGATAGATGTAATAGGACTCATATCGATATTTGCCGAGTTTGTCGCCATACTGCTCTACATACTTGTCGAAAATCTTCTTTTCCTGAGTATAGAGGCCGGTATAGGGCCAGCCGAGGGTATCCTCGGTCTCGCCGCCGGTATATGCGCCGCCTCCGCCAGCAAGGTTTTCACCGTTGTCGAAGTAGCAGTTCGAGTGTCCCCAGATGTTCGATGAATATGATGTATTAAGGGCGGCTGCCGCAGTCATACGGAGGCTGACGCTGAGCGCCGACTGACCGTTCGCCTTGCGGAGGTTGTTCTGGGTGTCGAGATATGTCAGGGCGTTGCGCATCTGCTCCAAGGAGAGCGGATTGGTGTCGCGAGACATATCCTGATCGACGTACTGGTCATACCATTCGGCCTTGTCAGCGGCACCGGTCAGCATCGATACGGCTTCCTGAGCGTTCTTTTTCTGCGTGGCTGTGAACTGGCTGCCGTCGCTAATATAGTTCATGAAGCCGAGTATACCTTGGCTGATGACTTCCTGGTCAACGGTCATGTTGGACTTGAGGTCAGCAATCTGCTGCTCAAGAGCCTCAACCTGGACATTAGCAGCGTCATAAGCCTTTTCCGCGGCGTTCGAAGCAGCGCAGGCTGCCTCCCACTCGCTGCGCTTCTGCTTGCGAACTTCGACAAGCTTATCGTACGCGGTCTTCTTGTCGGCCTCGGTCTGCTGGGCCTGCTCGTATGCCGTCTTCGCGGCGTCACGCTTACTGGCCGCGTCCTTGTACTCCTTGTTTGCCGCATCGTATGCAGACTGGGCAGATGCCACAGCAGCGTTGGCGGCGTTGGCCTTCTCCTGCGCGGCAGCGACGGCAGCCTGGGCGGCCTGCAGATTTGTCTGTGCGGTGGCGTCGGCATCCGTCGCGGCATTGAGCTCCGCCTGCGCGGTCTTGAGCTCACCAGCAGCAGCTTTCTTGGCGGCCTCAAGCGCACTCAGGTCAACACCCGTACCCGAGACGGCAGCATCGAGCGCGGCCTGCGCCTGGTTGAACTTCTGCTGGGCGTTATCGCGCGCGGTGGTTGCGGCTGCGAGAGCAGCGGCAGTCTCCTGCTTCTTGGCCTGGGCAGTCGTCAAAGCTGCCTCGGTATTCTGCTTTTCCTGCTGGGCGCTGGCCTCGGCAGCCTTGGCCTGGTCCAGATTGTCCTGTGCAATAGTAACGGCCTTATTGGCGTCATCGAGCTTTGCCTGCGCGTCCTCGACGGCCTTCTTGGCGGCCTCGTACTCGTCCATACCCATGGCCTCGAGCTTGGCCTGGGCATCATCGAGGGCCTTCTTGGCCTCATCCTGCTTTGCCTTGGCGTCCTTGAGCGCCTGGGTCTTATCCTCGACACTCTTGTTGGCCTGTTCGAGCTGATCGTTCAGGTCGCCCAGCTTCTTCTGCTGCTGCTCGGTCTTTTCGACGGCTGCCTTAAGCTCGTCGATCTTCTCCTGAAGCGCGGCTACCTCGGCCTCGTTCTGCTCGGCGGCGTTATCGGTCACGGCCTGCGAGGCCTGATTCTTTTGCTGCTGCGCTTGCTTTTGAGACTGGCCCGCCGCGTCGGCCTTCTTCTGGGCGGCATCGTAGGCGGCCTGAGCGTCCTTGAGCTGCTTTGCCGACTCCTCCGCCAGCTGGGCAGCCGTCTTTGCGGTTGCTTGGTTACCGGCGACAACGGTGTTCTCTACAGAACTACCCCCCCCCTGAACAGAATCGCCGTTATCTGCCGTCGGTGCGGCGATTGCCGCCAGCGGCGACATGAGCGGCTGAGCGATGAGGCCCGCCGTCAAAACGGTTGCGACGGCGCGGTTAGCAACGCCCTTGACGTTGACGGCCTTAGCCCGAGGCTCAAAGTGTTGTGGACTGTAGTTTGCCATGGCTTTCTCCCTTTGACACGGATGTATCCATACACCTCAAAATGTAGGAGCTGATTTTTGAATTCTGTTGCGCAACATTGGTCACCAGCGGATTTTTTGAAATTCGCGCTCTCGTGCTTCACAATTTCGTCACATATGTAGGAGCTGGCGCATCATATTCTTGCGGGATCGAATTGAGCCTGTGATTTGCATTTGCTCCCGCGTCATCCGCCCTATCGGATTCCGCATCCAACAGACACCCCACCCGCCACGGTGTAGAGTAAGGGCGACGGGCGGGATACGCGGCCCTTGCCAGAACGAGGTGGACATGGAACTCGATAAACAACAGATCAAGCGGCTGCGCGAACGCCATCACCGGCGCCACGGCATCCGCCCTGCCCATAGTGAGGCCATGGAGAACGTCACCCGCTTCCTCAAGCGTGCGTTCAACATTCGCGAGGGACGCGCGCCCTATCACGTGATCCGCAAGCGCTTTGTAAACGGGGCGCGGCTGACCGGCTCTCACCTGTGTATCCTCATCATCGCCATGCTCATCGCAAGCATCGGCCTCGATATCGACTCGGACATCGCCATCGTGGGCGCCATGCTCATCTGCCCGCTCATGGGTTCGGTCCTTGCCATGGCATACGGCATCGCCACGCTCGACCGCGAGATTACCGTCGAAGCCGTCGCCAGCCTTGCGCTGCAAATGGCCTTTTGCCTGGTCACCTCCACGTTGTACTTTAAGCTCTCGCCCCTTGGCGCCACCACAGCCGCCATTATCGACAACTCGACGCCCACCGTGTGGGACCTCGCTGTCGCGCTCGCCGGCGGCTTTGCGGGCGGGCTGGGCAACTCACGCGACCAGGAGCCCGCAACGCTCATCGCCGGTGTGGCCGTAGCGACCGCGCTGATGCCGCCCCTGTGCGCGGCGGGCTACGGTATCGCCATCGCAAGCGGATCGCTGTTTCTCTCGGCGCTCTACGAGTTTGGCATCAACGTGGTCTTTATCGCACTGGCTGCCGAAGCCGTGCTGCTTCTTTTGCGCGTGCCGCTCAAGCGCGACCTGAACGGCGACGGCATTGTGACCGCTGAGGAAGACGCCGAGGTCGACGAGCTGTCGCGCAAGGTGCGCCGCCGCATTATTGTGGGCACGGTGATTTTTGCCATCCCCTGCATTGTTATGACGGCGGGTTCCATTGGCTCGGCGCAGGCCGGCGTGCAGGACGGCTACGGCGTCACCGAAACCACGCGCGAGCTTGCGGCGGTGCTGCCAGGCTTTAAGGATTACACCGTCGCCGTCGAGACCTCGACTACCGAAGGGGACGAGGAGGGCCTTGTCGAGCGCGAGATTGTCGCCCATGTGACGACAAGCGAGGCGCTCGGGGCGCACGACCGCCACGTCGCCCGCAAGCTCATCGACCTCAATGTGCCCGATCTCGATCGCGTGGAGTTCGATGTGAAGTGATGCGGGATGTGAGATGGATGCGCGCACAGGCGCGAGTCGGAACGAGACGCGACGCAGGCCGCGAGCAAAAAAGCGGCGCGCGATTCATGTCCGCGCCCCGCTCGCTGTTTTATTGCCGTGAATCAGACGTCCGCATCGACATCGCCAGACTCCACCGTAAACGCCGAATCGGTGCTCACAAGATAAAATCGGGTCACCTTGCCATCTCTAAATAGATAGAGCTGGCCCTGCTCGCGTCGGCGCGATATATACGCAACGTGAACCGTGCCGAATTCTTCGCCGTTTTCCTTCTTTAATACCAGGATATTGGGATCGTTCGTACGCTTAAACTGCCCGTCTGTGCAGATTCCGTCTTTGTCGACCAGCTGCCATCGACAGCCATCCTCCTCAAGAAAGGCCAGGATTTCCAGACTCGTTTTGTCATCCCGATAGTAACCGTCAACGGCAAACCCTTCGGAAGCGCATTCCTGCATATAGGACGTTTCTCGGCTTATAGCAAACAGCCCTGTAGCGCCCAGTAGCACAGCCAGGCAGACCACTGCAAGGGCTATCGAAATAGCGCGGCGACCCATGTTAGCCCAACCGATAGTTGTTTAACGGAGCGCGAAACATACCTGGAACCTCCGATATCAGGGGGAACGTCGCCAGCAGGCTGGCGACAACTATATGTTTCTAACATCAAACCATATGGCTACCACTCGCGGAGGGGGCATCGGCGAACGGCGTGTTTTCATACTCCATTGGTCAAACCTAAGCGTGGCTCTACAGCTCGTACTTGTACACGCGATAGATGTACTTCTCGGCTTCCATCTCGTAGGTGGCGATGGGCAGTCCGCAGCGGTCGTCTCGTCATTTGGCAGATAGGTCAAACTGTGCTGGCCTGCGTTGAGCGAAAAATCGCCTTGGGCCCGCAGCAACTTGTCCTCAAAGCCCGGACCGGCCCAAAAATCGGGCAAGCCCACGGAAGGCTGTAGCAAGGTCATTTGCGCAACATATGTCCAGCAAAAACGGGTGGCAGCCGTGCCGGCTACCACCCGTTTGTCTTATATCCGGCTCGAAGTAGGCCAACTACTTCTTAATGCCGCGTCCCAGGCGCTCAGCGACCGACGCCACGGCGCTCTCGTCGACCGAGCCGCAGCTCACGCAGCCATCGTGGGCACGCATCTGGCCGGTGACCTCGTCCATCGCGAGCGGCGCCACCTTCTCGAGCTTAAAGCCCTTACCGGCGCGCATGTTCTCCTTCGCCACGCTAATCATGAGCTTAATGCGGTTGAGCTGGTTGACCTCGGACGCACCGGGGTCGTAGTCCACCGCGACGATGTTGCTCTCGGGATGCTGGCGGCGCAGCTCCTTAATCACGGCCTTGCCCACCACGTGATTGGGCAGACACGCGAAGGGCTGCGTGCAGATGATATTGGGTGCGCCATGATCGATCAGGTCGAGCATCTCGGCCGTGAGCAGCCAGCCCTCGCCCATGTTGTTGCACACCGAAAGCACCGTACGGGCCTTGTCGGCCATGGTGCCGATGCGCTCGGGCGCCTCAAAGCGGCGGGACTTCTCGAGCATCTCCTCCACCGGCGTGCGCATCCAGTCCACAAGCTTGATGAGCGCTTGCATGCCCGCGCGCGTAGTGGCAGAGCTTCCCAGCTCGTCCTTCTGCAGCTCGGCGTTGCTCATGGAGTACAGGAAGAAGTCGAGCAGACCCGGTACCACGGCCTCGCAGCCCTCGCGCTCGATGACATCGACCACGTGGTTGTTGGCCGTAGGGTGGAACTTGACCAAGATCTCACCGACCACGCCCACGCGCGGCTTGGTGCCCTCGCCCACGAGCGGCATGGTGTCGAACGCGCGGATGGCCTCGCGGCATAGCTTGGTGTAGTTGTGGCGGTTGAACTTAGGCGCCAGCTTGCGAGCGCGTGCCATGTACTCCTCGTAGAGTGCGTTCGCCGCACCGGGCGTGGCCTCGTACGGACGGCAGCGGTAGAGCATCTGCATCATCACGTCGCCAAAGAGCACCGCGTAGACTGCCTGCTTAAGCAGCGCCGGCGTAATCTTAAAGCCGGGGTTGTCCTCGCCGAGCGCCACGGCCGAAAGCGAGATCACCGGGATCTCGGGGTGGCCGCTCTCACGCAGGGCCTTGCGGATGAGTGCGATGTAGTTGGTGGCACGGCAGCCGCCGCCGGTCTGGCTGATAACCACGGCCGTCTTGGACAGGTCGTACCGACCGCTCTCGATGGCCTCCATAATCTGGCCGGTCACCAAAATGGACGGATAGCAAATGTCATTGTTCACATAGCGCAGGCCGGCCTCGACGGCGTCGTGGTCGGTCGAGGGCAGCAGCTCCAAGTTGTAGCCGGCACCACGGAACACCTCTTTGACCAGGTCAAAGTGGATCGGCGCCATCTGCGGGCACAGAATGGTGTAGCCCTCCTCGCGCATCTGCTCGGTAAAGGGCACCTTGGGCCATGCGGTCGAGGCGCTCTCTCGCTGCGCCTCAAACGTGTACTTGCGGCTCGCGAACGCGGGGGCATCCGTGGAGGGTGCCACCGGCGCGGCGTCGCCCTGCTCGTAGGCCTCGCCCGCTGCCGTGGCCTCGGCCAAGCGCTCGGCCTCCTGGTCCTTGAGCGCGGCCATGAGCGAGCGGATGCGGATGCGCGCGGCGCCCAGGTTGGACACCTCATCGATCTTGAGCACGGTGTAGATCTTGCCGCTGGCTTCCAGAATCTCCTGCACCTGATCGGTGGTCAGAGCGTCCAAGCCGCAGCCGAAGGAGTTGAGCTGAATCAGGTCCAGGTCGTTGCGCATCGTCACAAAACGGGCGACGGCGTACAGGCGGCTGTGGTACATCCACTGGTCGACGACGCGGATGGGGCGCTCGGGCTTCACGAGATGCGCGAGCGAATCCTCGGTAAAGACCGCAAAGCCAAAGCTCGAGATAAGCTCGGGCAGGGCATGGTTGATCTCGGGGTCGTTGTGGTAAGGACGGCCGGCGAGCACGATGCCGTGACCGCCGTGGTCCTCGACCCACTTAAGAGCCTCCTCGCCCATGGTCTGGATGTCCTCGTGGAAACGCGCATCGGCCTCAAAGGCAGCGTTGACGGCGGCATCGACCTCGGAGCGCGTGATCTTGGGTCCACGCACGCGACCGCGACCAGCTTGCGAATCGGCCACGCGGTCGACGGCGAGCACCTGGTACAGGCGGCGCTTGAGCTCGGTCTTGTCGTGATACGGCACAAACGGATACAGGAACTCGATGTTCTGCTCGCGAATCTCGTCGATGTTGAGCGCCAGCGCCGTGGGGTAGCTCATAACGATGGGGCAGTTATAGCAGTTGCCAGCGGTCGGGTCCTCCTTGCGCTCCCAGCGCACGCACGGCATCCAGATGAAGTCGACGTCACGGTCGATGAGGTTCATCACGTGGCCGTGGCTCATCTTGGCCGGATAGCACACGCTCTCGGACGGCATGGACTCGATGCCCGCCTGGTAGGTCTTTTTGCTCGACTGGTCGGACAGCTGCACGCTAAAGCCTAGGCGCGTAAAGAACGCGTGCCAGAAGGGGTAGTTCTCGTACATGTTGAGTGCGCGCGGGATGCCCACGGTGCCGCGCGGGGCCTCGTCGGGGCTCAGCACCTCGCGGTTAAAGAGCAGCTCGTTTTTCTTTTTGAAGAGGTTGGGGGCCTCGGTCTTCTGCTTTTTGTGGCCGGCACCCTTCTCGCAGCGGTTGCCGGTGATAAAGCGCCTGCCGCCGCCAAAGTCGTTGACGGTGAGCTGGCAGTTGTTGGAGCAACGACCGCAGCGGACATGCTTTTGCGTCACGGTGAGGTGCGCGATGTCCTCGGCAGAAAGAATGGTCGAGGTGCCGTCGGCGCCGGCGCGATCGCGGGCGAGCAGGGCCGCACCGTAGGCGCCCATGCAGCCGGCGATGTCGGGACGCACGGCATGCACGCCGGTGAGCTGCTCAAACGCGCGCAGCGTGGCATCGGACATAAAGGTGCCGCCCTGAACGATCACCTGGCTGCCGATCTCCTTGGGGTCGCGCAGCTTAATGACCTTGAACAGGGCGTTCTTGATGACGGAATAGGACAGGCCGGCCGCGATGTCACCCACCGTGGCGCCTTCCTTTTGCGCCTGCTTGACGCGCGAGTTCATAAAGACCGTGCAGCGGCTGCCCAGGTCGACGGGGGCCTTGGCATGGATGGCGGCGTCGGCGAACGCGCGCACGTCCATGTTCATAGACACGGCGAAGCTCTCGATAAAGCTGCCGCAGCCCGACGAGCAGGCCTCGTTGAGCATGATGTGCTCGATGACGCCGTCCTTGACGCGCAGGCACTTCATGTCCTGGCCGCCAATGTCCAGGATAAACTCGACGCCGGGCAGGAATGCCTTGGCGCCGCGCAGGTGCGCAACGGTCTCGATCTCGCCGGAATCGGCCTTGAGGGCCTCGATGAGCAGCGCCTCGCCGTAGCCCGTGGTGGTCACGTGGCCGATGGTGCAGCCCGCGGGAATGTGGTTGTAGAAATCGGCCATGATGACCTTGGCCGTGCCCAGGATGTCGCCGTTGTTGTTGCCGTACCAGGTGTGCAGCAGCTGGCCGTCCTCGCCCACGAGCGCGGCCTTCATGGTGGTGGAACCGGCGTCGATGCCGATGAACACACGGCCGGTGTAGCCGTCAAGCTTGCCCTTGGGGACGACCTCGGCGTCGTGGCGACCCTTGAACTCGGCAAAGTCCTCGTCGGTGGCGAAGAGCGGATCCAGACGCTCGACCTCAGCACCCTGCGTGTCGCCCAAGCTGTCGATAGCCTCGATGAGCTGCGGGAACGTGCTGAGCTTGTTGGACTCGTGCGCCATGGCGGCGCCGCTCGCCACAAACAGGTGAGCGTTTTGGGGCACGATACGGTGCTCCTCGTCCAGGTTGAGCGTGAGGTAGAAGCGGTGGCGCAGCTCGGAGAGATACTGCAGCGGGCCGCCCAGGAAGGCGACGTTACCACGGATGGGACGGCCGCACGCCAGGCCCGAGATGGTCTGGGTCACGACGGCTTGGAAGATGGAGGCGGCCACGTCCTCGGGACGGGCGCCCTCGTTGAGCAGCGGCTGGACGTCGGTCTTGGCAAAGACGCCGCAGCGGCTGGCGATGGGATAGATGGTGGTGGCGTTGGCCGCGAGCTCGTTGAGGCCGCTCGCGTCGGTGTGCAGCAGGGTTGCCATCTGGTCGATGAACGCGCCCGTACCGCCGGCGCAGGTACCGTTCATGCGCTGCTCGATGCCGTTATCAAAGTAGATGATCTTGGCGTCCTCGCCGCCCAGCTCGATGGCGACATCGGTGGCCGGGATGAGAGTCTCGACGGCGCGCTTGCTGGCGATGACCTCCTGGACAAACTCCAGGTCGAGCCACTGGGACAGCAGCAGGCCGCCCGAACCGGTGATGGCGCAGGTCATTTGGGCAGCCGGCAGCACGGTCGCAGCACCCTCGAACAGGTCGCGGGCGCAGGCACGGACGTCGGTGTGGTGGCGCTGGTACTTGGCGTAGACGATCTGGTTGTCGTCGTTGAGCACGGCGAGCTTAACGGTGGTGGAGCCCACGTCGATGCCCAGGTGCAGGTTGCCACGAGCGTTCTCGGGGTTGAAGATCGCGCCTTCGGGGGCGTGGGCGGCGGCTATGGGCTCAGCGGCGGTGGCGGGCTCGCTAGTGACGGACGCCTCCCCTGCCGCGTTCTTGGCATCGGCAACTGCCTCGGCAACTTTCTCGGCTGCCGCGGTCGCGGCCTTCTGCGCGGCGTCCACCACGGCGGGCGCAGCCTCGCGTGCGGCAGCGACCATGCGGTCCTTGATGCCCTCGACGAGTTTGCTCATTGTCTCTCCTCTTAGTTGTTGGACCTGACGGTTGCGGCGGTGTCGGCCGCGTCCTCGAGCTGCAAGTTCAATAGCTTCATGCCGTATTCCGGCACGTTAATATCGATGGGTTGGCCATACAGGTCACCAGGGCGCACAAAAGCGAGCACCGTCATAATGCGCGCCATGGCCTCGGGCGATTCGGTGAGTCCACGCTCAAACCAGCGCTGAATCATGCCGACCTCGGCACTCACGACGTAGGTGACGTAGTAGTCAAAGAACGTGCCCAGCGCCAGGCCCAAAATGCCCGTCTGCGCACGCGGCACTACAGCCTCACGCGCGGTGTCGATGATCCTTTTAATGAAGGCCTGGTCGCCGCCCGGACCCAGCAGCGCACCGATTAAGTCGCGGTTGGCCGCAAGATAACGCAGCAGCTCAACCGAACCGGGCGCCGGCTCGAGCTCATCGATATTGTGATAGAGATCAGGCAGCTGAGCTGCGGTGATGAGCTCAATGCGCTCACGGATCTCGGTCAGCAAGCCGTCCTCGATTTGATTGATAAAGTCAGGGATATCGCGGTAGTGCGAATAGAACGTGCGGCGCGTAAGGCCAGCGCGCTCGGTGAGCGACGCGACATTAATGCGCGAAAGGTCGCCGCTTTCGGCAAGCTCGCTGGCAAGTGCCTGGCGAAGGGCACGCTGCGAGCGAAGGGATCGGCGGTCGCATTTCTCGAGCTGGGACAAGCGTCCTCCTTGTTACTCAGCCTGTGCGCTATTGCACAGTGCGAGTATTATTGCACACCGTGTGCATCAACACGTAAAGGCAATATTTAGAATGTGACAAAGGGGCTGTCCCTTTGTCACATTATTCGATGATGGTGCGGGAGTTCTGCTTGCGCATGGTGGCGAGCATGTGTTTGGGGACGGCGTGGGCCATGCAGCTGCCGATGGTCGCGCTCGCGGCGGCCTTGGCTGCATCGCTTGCGTTTTTGGTCGCGTAGCTGTGGCGGAAACGCTTGAGCATGGCAATGTCGTTGCCGCCGTCGCCGTAGACCGCGACCTCGTCCTCGGCAATACCGTAGTAACCCGCCAGCCAGGCCACGCTCTCGCCCTTGTTGCACGCCACGTCCGTGATCTCGAACATCACCGGATCGAACGGCGCGTTGACCACGCGGTCCGAGCGCTCGACCAAATACGCCTTAAGGTCGCGCTCCAGCTCGGGCGAGGTCACGCGACAGTTAATCTTGCACACATCGTGGCGCAGGATGTCACCGATCGACTGGTCGAAATACTGTTCCTCGTGATACCCACCGCGCGCACGCATGCCGCGCATCACAATACGCTTGATGGGGCTGTCCTTTTTAAAGCCCGCCTGGTGCATCTCGAACGACCCACTCGAGAACATGCCATCGGGCGTGGAGCAATCAAAGCAAATGTCCGGGAACGCCTTGAGCAGCTCCTCGGTAATCTGCGGATCGATAGTCCAGGTCTTGAGCACTTCGCCATGGCTGTCGCGCACGATGGAGCCGTTAGAGCAGCAGGCATCGAGCGCCAGCCCCGTAAAGCCATGCTCGCCGATTGGCAACGTCGAGCGTCCGGTCGCGGGAACCACATGCAGGCCAGCCTCGGTCAGCTCGCGAATGGCACGGCGGATGGTCCCATCTGCCTCGTGCAGGGCGTTCAGCAGCGTTCCGTCTAAGTCGCTCGCAAACATCTTGATCATGGGCATGCCTCTCCTTCGTCTGCACGATATTGTAGACGAAGGAGAGGCATGCCCAAATAATGCCGTCCCGGCGCGGCGTGCCACTGCCTCCACAAATTCATGGTGCCCCAACGCGTTAAGACAATCGCCACAAGCGACTTTTCAGCCGATAAAACAGCGCCGTCGTCAACGTCAGCACCGCCAACATGCCTGCGAATACAATCGCCGGTGTCCATCGATCATATGCGAGCCCATAAACCAATTGGCCAATAGGCGTCGCACAGGAAAGCGTCATATAAACGAGTGCCAGCACTTTTCCGCAAAGTTCCTTTGGCGCTGACCGCTGAACAAATGAAACGATTTCGACCGATGTAATGCTTGCCCACGCCATGACCCATGCCGAGCCAGCCGCAAGCGCGGCAAACGCTAATTCATCAGGACCGTTCAGTAGCGTGACAATAATCGGTACGACTCCAAAACAAATCATCGCAACATATCGACAAATGCCCTTGAAGGAAAAACGATGCGGCCAAATACCGACCAAACCACTGCCGACAAGACCACCTAAGCCCATAGCCACCTCAATAATCCCAACAAAGGATGACTGCATTCCGAAATGCTTTGCAACAATAACGGGAGCGCCAATCGTTAGCCCAACTAACTCAAGGTTCAGTACGGCCGCAATCATAATTACAACGAGCAATGATGCGTTTTGAAACAGGTAGCGAATCGACTCCCGGAAATCGCTTCGGCATGTCGAGCAAGTCGTACTGTCCCCTGTCATTCCAGATGAGGCATATCGCTTGAGTGTGCCCCCGAACAGCAGGGCTGACACCGCAAACGTCAACGCCGCGGTTTCGCATAGAACATCGATACCAAAGCACCCATAGATTGCCGTCCCGACTACAGGCCCCAAGATATTGCTCATCATGGTTATCTGCGAGACCAACGCAGTGGCACGCTCAACCTTTTCTTGGTCCGTCATGCGCACCGTCTCAATTTGAAGCATCGGTTTCAGCAGCGATTGGATGCCATATTGGACGCAAAGCATTGCTGCCACGACAACCGCAAGAGGCAGCGAACGCTTCACGGGGATAAACAGCAGTGATGTAGCCATCAGAACAATGCCGAGTACCACAAGAACCCCGCGATGTCTCCCCCGATCCGCCAAGATCCCGCCAACCGGAGTCGCGAGCACGCCCGGTATGAACGCTATCGCCGCGACGGCGCCATATAACGTTGAGGAGCCGCTGCAATCGAACAAGTAAAGCGGACACGCAAAGCACAGTGCCGACAACATCGAATACGCACACAGCTGTGCAACAAGAAGACCAAATAGCCTGATAGATCGCACTGTTTTTGGCGCCAATGAAACGCTAATTCTTCGCATCCCAGCCATAAGCCTGCCCCCAAATACATACTGTTAGTATGTATTTAATGACTTGAAAAGGGCAGCCGTGGCTACCCTCACAAATCAATTACATACCGTTGGTATCTATATTACCACCCGGCACGGTTCCATACGTCCCAAATCTGGGCCGTTGTCTGGAGCACTTCATTACCCAAATCAAGCCCCACCGCGGCCGCCATCTGCGCCAAACATTGTGCGCGAGCAAGCATTCGCTCCTTGGGTTCAAGCGGACGAAACAGTGGCAGCAACCAGAGATTCGCCAGCAACGATACGGCCTCTGCCGCTTCGCGCGGACATTCGCACGCAATGGATCCGTCGGCGATGCCCTCCTCGATCACCGGCAAGAGATAGCCATCGGCCGACTCGTCAAATGAGCCCTGGTACTGCATCGCCAGTAGACGCGAGCTTTTTACCGGATCTGCTGCAGGACGCATGCGTGCCCATAGTTCAATTTGCGGAACGACGGACTCGGGCGCGTACAGCCGCTTGAGCTTTTGGGCTCCGGTCATATTACCGATATCAAGCATCGAGCGGCGGTGCTCAACAATCGGAGTCATCGCCCGATCAAACGCGGCGTTGAAAATCTCCTCTTTGCTCTTAAAGTGATGATAGACAGCACCCTTGGTCATGCCATCGAGGCGGTCGACAATGTCTTGAATGCTCGTCCCCTCATAACCCCGTACACAGAATAGCTCCAGTGCCGCGTCGAGAATCTTCGCGACAGTCTCCTCGGGATATTTATTACGACCCATAATCCGTCCATCCGCAACGCAAGTCTTGTGCCTCATTGCAGCATTTTAACGTTGCGGATGGTAGGCGGTCGATTCTACACCGCGGCGGAGCCGTGTTCGCCGGTGCGTATGCGGATAACCTCCTCGACCGGCTCGACCCAAATCTTGCCGTCTCCAACGGCACCGGTGCGAGCAGCGTTGCAGATAATCTCGACAATGCCGTCGACATGTTCATCGGCGCAGATGAGGGTGAACTGCACCTTAGGGATCGTGTTGACAAGCAACTCGTTGCCGCGCACGTATTCCTTCCAGCCATGCTGCGCGCCGCAGCCCTGCACTTGGTTGATAGTCATGCCGCGAACATCGGCAGCAAACAGCGCGTCTTTGAGAACCTCAAGCTTCTCGGCACGAACGATCGCCGTAATTTTCTTCATAGTGAATTCCTCTCTTCAATAAAAGAAATGAATTGTCCTTCACATGGCACGGGTTTTCCAGGTGCCCGAGATTGCCCCGAAAGAGGAGCGCCGCGTACTTCGGTACGCAAGCGACGGTTTGAGGGGCAAGGTCGGGTGCCTGGGAAAGCCGAGCTGCTAATCGAGCCCGGAGAACGAAGGATATGCGCTCTCGCCGTGCTGACTGGCATCCAGGCCCAGCGCCTCGTCAGCCTCGTCCACGCGCAGGCTGCCGTGGAACAGCGCCTTGACCACCGCAGCGATCACCAAGTCGAGCACCATCACGATGACGACCGTCACCACAATGCCCAGAATCTGCGAGACGAGCAGCGACATGTCGCCCGTGTAGAACAGACCACCCTTACCGGTCCACGAGAGCTCCGGCACGCAGAACAGGCCTGTGAGCACGCCGCCCAAGATGCCGCCGATACCGTGGCAGCCAAACGCGTCGAGCGCGTCATCGTAGCCAAACTTGGTCTTAAGATGGCTGATGGCCAAGTAGCAGACGGGCGAGACGATCAGGCCCATGACCAGCGCCGCCCACGGCTCGACAAAGCCCGCACCCGGCGTGACCACCACAAGGCCCGCAACCAGACCGGTGCTGGCACCCACCAGCGTGGGGCGACCGGTGTGTACGCGCTCGACGGCAAGCCACGAGACCATGCCCGCCGCGCTGGCCGTCACGGTGTTGAGGATGGCGAGCGCCGCCACGGCGTCGGCCTTAAACTCGCTGCCGCCGTTAAAGCCAAACCAGCCAAACCAAAGCAGGCCGGCGCCCAGCGCCACAAACGGTACGTTATGCGGACGATAGCTCACCATGCCAAAACCGCGACGACGGCCGAGCATTAAGCAGAGGATCAGGCCGGTAAGACCGGACGATATGTGCACCACGTCGCCACCGGCAAAGTCGAGCGCGCCGACGATGTCGCCGATAAAGGAGCCCTCGCCGCCCCAGACCATGTGGGCGAGCGGCGCATAGACCACGAGCAGCCAAATGCCCAGGAAGGCCGTCATGGCACCAAACTTAACGCGGCCGGCCAGGCTGCCCGTGACGATAGCGGCCGTGATCATGGCAAACGCCATCTGGAAGGCGATGTTGATGATCTGAGGGTAGACGGCACCGTCCGCGGCATTGCCCTCGGCCGCCTGCAGCACCTGATTGAGCACCGGCAGGCACAGCAGCTGGTCAAGGCCTCCAATAAACGGGCTGGAGCCGTCGCCGCCGTAGGCCAGCGACCAGCCGGCAACAATCCACAGCACACCGACCAAGCCAATGGCGCCAAAGCACATAAGCATGGTGTTGATGACATTTTTGCGCCTGGACAGGCCGCCATAGAAAAACGCCAGACCCGGTGTCATTAAAAACACGAGCATGGTGCAGATGAGCATAAACGTTGTCGATCCCGTATCGTACATTCGCTCCCCCTTGATCGCATGAACGTTGTCGGCGCCCATAATGCGGCCGAGGGGCAACTGGTGTAGACCAGATACGGCGTTGTTAAACGCTGCGTTGTCGAATGGAAACGGTGCCGCAATCTTAGAAACGGCACAGCAACGGGCGCGAAACGAATGGGAAATACGCGAGCAAGGGAGCCGTAAGCGCGTCCGTCCCGACTAGCGGCGGAACAGCTCGTGGGCGCGGTCGCGGAGGTCGGTAGCTCGGATGACGCCCTCGTAGCGATTGATGCGCAGACGCGGGAAGGCGTTAAAGAAGCGTAGGTCGCGGCGGCTGAGTGACACGCTCGGCACCGGACGGCTCGCGCGCCTGCCGGTACGGAGACGGGTGAGCGACGGACGGGGCACGCTCGGCGCGGCATCGGCCACGCGGCGGGCAGCGAGCGCCAGGCCGCGAGCACCATCCGAGATAAACGTCGGCATCGAAGCCTTCTCGCGCAGGGCATCGAGCGCGGCGTCACCCAGCTCGGCCAGCCACGCGTTAACGGCACGGCTACGGATGTGCGTCTGCGCCACCGAGTCAATCGTCGAATCGGGAATGCGTTCGAGCATGGAGTCGGAGGCATCGGCAAGCGACTCATTGATGCGGTCGGCAAGGTCGGCGCGCACACGCTCAAGCTGATCGGACAGGCGGCGCCAGCTGGCCAACGAGCACACCGCATCGACCATCATCGCGACCGCAACGATAAAGGCGGACAGCCGCACAATCAGCACCGGCAGATGGCCAAGCAGCCCCAGCAATGCCGGCTCCACTAAACGGCAAATACACAGCGCACCCAAGCCAAACGCGCAGGCCCAGTACAGACAGATGCGTCCATGCAAATTAAACGGCAGGTGCGAGTAATCCCAAAAGCGCGCGCCTGTTGTTTTTTCCAACAACACGCCTACGCTGTACTCAATCACGCTGCATACGAGCGCCGCGGCAACAAACTGGCTCGAGGCATCCGGAATTCCACGCAGCAAAAGCCAGCAGGCTATGCCGCCCACACCATAGATAGGGCAACACGGCCCCAGCAAAAAGCCACTGTTGGCAAATCGTCCGTGATTGAGCATGGCGCAAACCGTCGACTCCCACGCCCAGCCGCAAAACCCGTAAAAGGCAAACGAGAGCACCAGTGCCGAGAGTGGGCAGGCGGCAAGCGTCGCGCCGCCAAAAGCCATATCGATCGCGGTTCCCACCGTCTACCCTCTCCTCTTTTCGCTCGATTCGCTGCTCACGTCATCGTCCGCCTCGTCCTTGCGCCGCAGACGACCGGCAACCGTCTCGCGCAGCGCGCACCATTTATCGGCCAGGCACACAATCCATGCCTCGCGACACGTCGGCGGCACCGGCACCAGCGGAAACATATGCCGCACGATAATATTCCGCTCGCGCGACGTCAGCTCAAAATCTTCCTCCGCACGCGCCAGGGCAAAAAACGGGTGACGAAAGCCATGCAGTCGATGGCTTGGGTCGGGATCGTGCCAGTCATAGAGAAAGTAATCGTGCAGCAGGGCCCCCCGCAGCAGCGACAAGCGGTCGACGGAGATACCGACGCGGCCCAGGCGCTCGGCAAAGGACAGACTTGCCCGCGCCACCGAGGTCACATGCGTATACACCGTCACATCGCCATGCTGGATAAACTCGCGCGTCAGGTCCAGACGGCCCGCCTGTGCCAGTTGACGGGCAGCATGGTCTACTTCGCACGCGATTTTCTCGGCACAAACGGTATCGGGCATGCGGCCTCCTTCCGGCGGCGCTCGGCGGCAAGCCACAGCCTGCACGCAATGAATAAAATCATCATGGAACTTATCAGTATGGCATCGGACAAAACGTTTTGCCCCACCAGTTGGCGAATTACCGCGCCGCCGTCACATATCAAACGCCAAAATGTGCGAGACTGTCTTGTGCAATTGTGCCGGCCGAGGGAGCGCCGGTGCTCGATTCGCATGGAGTAACCCACAACGATGCTGCTTACGCAAACGACAACGCCCGAGGACGTCAAGGCTCTCGACCGCGCCGAGCTTCCGCTGCTCTGCGGCGAGATCCGCCAGGCAATCCTCGAAAGCTCCGCTGCCGTCGGCGGGCACGTTGCCCCCAACCTGGGCGTCGTTGAGCTTACGGTTGCGCTTCATCGCGTGTTTAACTCCCCCATCGACAAGATTGTCTTTGACGTTTCGCACCAGACCTACGCCCACAAGGCGCTGACGGGGCGCGCGTACACTTATATCGATCCGGAGCGTTATGGTGAGGCTTCTGGCTTTGCCAATCCCGACGAGTCCGAGCACGACCTGTTCGCCATGGGCCATACCTCCACGTCGGTGAGCCTGGGCTGCGGCCTTGCCCACGCGCGCGACCTGGCGGGTGACGCGTATAACGTCATCGCCATCATTGGCGACGGCTCGCTTTCGGGCGGCTTGGCGTTTGAGGGCTTTAACAATGCCGCCGAGCTCGACAGCAACCTGATCATCGTCGTCAATGACAACGACCAGTCCATCGCCGAGAACCACGGCGGCCTCTATCGCAATCTGGCCGAGCTGCGCGCCAGCAACGGCACCTGTGAGCGCAACGTTTTCCGCGCGATGGGGCTCGACTACCGCTATCTGGACGCCGGTAACGATGTGTTGGCCCTAGTCGATGCGCTGCAGGAACTGCGCAATATCGATCATCCCATCGTGCTGCACGTCTCCACCGCCAAGGGCAAGGGCTTTGAGCCGGCCCAGAGCGACCCGGAACGCTGGCACCACGTGGGTCCGTTTGACATGGCGACCGGCCGCAAGCTCTGCCCGGGTCATCCGAGCGAGCCCGCACCGCGCACCTATGCCGATATTACGGGCGAGGCCCTGAGCGCTGCCATCGAGCGCGATCCGCAGGTCGTGGGCATCACGGCCGCCACGCCCTACATCATGGGCTTTACACCCGAGCTTCGCGCTGCCGCCGGCAAACAGTTCGTCGATGTGGGCATTGCCGAGGAGCACGCCGTGACCTTTGCCACTGCGCTTGCGCGCTCGGGCGCCAAGCCAGTCTTTGGTGTGTACGGCACGTTTTTGCAGCGCGCCTACGACGAGCTCTGGCACGACCTGTGCCTCAACGATGTCCCCGCAACCATCTTGGTGTTTGGCGCGTCGATCTTTGGCACCACGTCCGAGACGCACCTTTCGTTCTTTGATATTTCCATGCTGGGCGGACTTCCCAACATGCACTACTTGGCGCCGGCCTGCATGGAGGAATACCTGTCCATGCTGAGTTGGTCGCTCGACCACCGCGAGCATCCCGTGGCGATCCGCGTACCGGGCATTGGCCTGGTTAGCCGCCCCGATTTGGCGCCCGCCGAGGACACCGACTACAGCGCCGTTCGCTACAACGTGGTACGCCAGGGTCGCAACGTAGCCGTGCTCGCGCTTGGCGATTTCTTTGAGCTGGGCGAGCACGTGGCAAACCGCTTGGCCGCCGAGTACGGTATCGAAGCCACGCTCGTCAACCCGCGCTTCGCAACCGAGCTCGACCGCGAGTTCCTCGACAGCCTTGCCGCCGAGCATCGCGCTGTCGTGACCCTCGAGGACGGCATCTTGGACGGCGGCTGGGGTGAACGCGTGGCATGTTATCTGGCATGCACGCCGTTGCGCACGCGCACCTTCGGCATCGCCAAGGGCTTCCCCGACCGCTACGACCCCAACGAGCTGCTCGCTCAGAACGGCATGACGGTCGAGAACATGGCTGCCGAAGCCGTAAGGCTACTCAACGAGTAAGAAAACCTCCGCAAGGGAAGCGCCCCTGCGGAGGTTTTTATTTTCACAGCTCAATTATCTCAATCTGTAACATCTAGGGCCCGAATTCCCGTCTAACTGTTACAGATTGAGACAAAACAGCAAGTCATGGTCGGAGCGAAAAACGAATAACTGTTCATACGCGATCTCCTTACTTATATATGTGTCGCGTTGCCGCCATTATAGCGACCGCTGCGGGCGACCACGCCGTCCGCAAAACGCTATCTCAGCTGCAATATTCGGCGTTTGCCCAGATAAAACCTGCCAAAATAAACCTGTCCCTTTTTGGTAGGTAGAATAACCCATAAGGTAAGTATGTTTCTGAGTTATTTCGTGTTGACCCATTTGAGCGCGATAGGGTATAACTCTACTCAACCGCTAGGGATTTTATTGAGAAAGGTGTTCTACCATGAGCAAGAACCTCTCCCAGCAGGTCGTTCTCGACCGTCGCGGCTTCGTTGCCGTCACTTTCGCAACCGTCGCCGGCCTTGGTCTTGCCGGCTGCTCCGACACCAGCGCCGAGGCCGACAAGGGTTCCGCCGCCGGCTCTTCCAAGAGCTCCAATGATACCGAGGCTTCCACCACACTCGATTCCAAGGCATTCGACAAGCTCGTCGACAACGGCCCCAAGGCCGATGACGACGCCATCGCCGCCAGCACCTGGGCCACGGCCGTCAAGGACGCCGGCGTCTTTAAGATCGGTGGCGTTCAGACCTCTACGCTCTTCTCCCTCCTCAACGAGAAAGACGGTCAGACCCGCGGCTTCGATGTCGGTATCGCACAGCTCCTGTCCAACTACATTCTGGGCGAGAACAAGGTCGAGATCACCCAGGTAACCTCGGACACGCGTGAGTCCGTCCTGCAGAACGGCCAGGTCGACGCCGTCTTCGCCACCTACACCATTACCGATGAGCGCAAGAAGCTCGTCTCCTTTGCCGGTCCCTACTACTACACGCAGCAGGCCATCCTGGTGCTCGCCGATAACGACGACATTAAGAGCGTCGACGACCTGGCCGACAAGAACGTCGCCGTCCAGTCCGGCTCCAACGGCCCCGCCATCCTGGAGGAGTTCGCTCCCAAGGCCAGCCAGCAGGAGTTCAAGACCGACGAGGAGGCCCGCCAGGCACTCCAGCAGGGCCGCGTTGACGCCTACGTCATCGATAACAACATGCAGCAGAGCGCCCTGGTTCGCGAGCCCGGTAAGTACAAGATCGCCGGCAAGCCCTTCGGCAACAAGGAGCCCTACGGCATCGGCCTGCCGCTCGATTCCGACGGCGTCGCCTTTGTCAACGACTTCCTTAAGAAGATCGAGGACGACGGCACCTGGACCGAGCTGTGGCAGATCTGCATCGGTGACCGTACGGGCGACACCAATGTTCCTGAGCTGCCCGAGATCGGCGCCTAGACAGCGAGCCTAGTAACGGCCGCAACGAAACCATACGGAAACGCACGATGCGCTTTATTGCGATAAACTGTTTCCTTACTGAGTTGTCGGGGCTTCCGTACACACGGGAGCCCCTTTCCTTATCGGCGGGAGGTCCGCATGAGTCTCTCCGAGCTCTGGTCGCTCTATGGCCAGAACTATATCGACGCGCTGCTCGCAACCTGGGGCATGACGCTTGAGTCGTTTGTCATCGCCATGGTGCTGGCCATCGCCGTCACCGTGATGCGTGTGTCGCCGCTCAAGCCGCTGCGCGTCTTTGGCGACCTGTATGTCCAGGTCTTCCGTAACATCCCCGGCATCGCGTTGCTTATCATCGTCGTCTACGCGCTGCCGCCGCTCAAAGTCGTTCTGCCCTACCGCACCTGCGTTATCGTCGCCACGGTCCTTTTGGGCTCGGCCTTTGGCTCCGAGAACTTTATGAGCGGCATCAACACCGTAGGCGTCGGCCAGGTGGAAGCCGCCCGCTCGCTGGGCATGAGCTTTAACCGTATCCTCGCCAAAATCGTGATTCCGCAGGCGCTGCGCTCGAGCGTGCTGCCCATGACCAACCTCTTTATCGCCGTCATGCTCACTACCGCCTTGGGCAGCCAGGTGCCGCTTAAGCCGCAGGAGCTCACCGGCGTGGTGAGCTACATCAACACGCGCTCGCTCGGCGGCGTCGCCGCGTTCTTTATCTCGGCGCTCGGCTACCTGGGCACGGCCTTTGTGGTGAGCCACATTGGCAACTACATCGATAAGAAGGTGAGGATCCTCCGATGAGCAAGCATTCCTCCCCTGCACTTACCATGCGCGATGCGCTCTACGAGGCTCCCGGCCCCAAGATGCGCACCAAGATTCGCATCGGCACCGCCATCTCGCTTGTTGCCGTCGCCGCACTCGTCGTCCTGGTACTGCAGCGCTTTTATGTGACCGGCCAGCTTTCGGTCCACTATTGGTATTTCTTCACGCACCTCACCACCTGGAAGTTCTTGCTTGCCGGCTTTGAGGGCACCGTTAAAGTCGCACTCACCGCTGGCGCAATCGCGCTGGTGCTGGGCTTAGCCCTTATGCTCGGCCGCACGAGCGATATTAAGCCGCTGCAGCTGGTCTGCCGCGTGCTCACCGATTTCTTCCGTGGCGTGCCGAGCCTGCTGTTCATCTACTTCTTCTTTTTGGTGCTGCCGCAGTACAAGATCGCGCTACCTTCGTTTTGGATGCTCACGCTGCCCGTCGCGCTCGCCGCGTCAGGCGTGCTAGCCGAGATTTTCCGCGCCGGCGTCAACGCCGTACCGCGCGGGCAGGTCGAGGCGGCCCAGGCGCTCGGTCTCTCCAAGGCCAAAATCACCTTTAAGATCGTGCTCCCGCAGGCGATTCGCTTTATCATCCCATCGTTGATTTCGCAGCTCGTGGTCGTGGTCAAGGACACCACCGTCGCCTACGTGGTGAGCTACCCCGACCTCATGCAAAACGCCCGCGTGCTCATTACCAACTACGATGCCCTCGTGTCGGTCTACCTGGTTATCGCGGTCATCTATATCCTCATCAACGTCGCGATCAACAAGGCCGCTGTCTACGTTTCGCACAAGACAGGCGCGACCATCATCCGCTAACGCTTTACCATTTCGAGTCATAAGGAGCCGAGCACCATGGCACAGAGCACTTCTACTTCTGGCAACCAGCCGCTTATCGAGCTCAAGCACGTCGATAAGCACTATGGCGACCTGCACGTTCTCAACGACATCAACCTGTCGGTCGACCGCGGCGAGGTCGTTGTTGTGATTGGCCCCTCGGGTTCGGGCAAATCGACCATGTGCCGCACCATCAACCGCCTGGAAACCATCGACTCGGGCGAGATCCTCATCGAGGGCCAGCCCTTGCCGCAGGAAGGCAAGGACCTTGCCCGCATGCGTGCCGAGCTGGGCATGGTGTTTCAGCAGTTCAACCTGTTCGCACATATGACCGTACTGCAGAACGTCATGCTGGGACCGGTCGATGTGCTGGGCGTCTCCAAGGACGAGGCCCGTGAGCGTGCCATGGACCTGCTGGGCCGCGTGGGCGTTGCCGAGCAGGCCGATAAGGTGCCCGCACAGCTCTCGGGCGGCCAGCAACAGCGTGTAGCCATCGCCCGTTCGCTTGCCATGCAGCCCAAGGCCATGCTCTTTGACGAGCCCACGAGCGCCCTCGATCCCGAAATGATCAATGAGGTGCTCGAGGTCATGGTCCGTCTGGCCCAGCAGGGCATGACGATGATCGTCATCACGCACGAGATGAACTTCGCCCGCCGCGTGGCCGACCGCGTCGTGTTTATGGCCGACGGCCAGATCGTGGAAACCGGCACGCCCGACGAGTTCTTCGACCATCCCCAGACCAAGCGCGCCCAGGACTTCCTCAACTCCATTAAGGGCCACTAGCCCAATTGCCATGTTCGCTCGCCATGACCATCCAAACTCGAAAGTTACACCTATGATCGGAACTCGTACTTCATCGTCATACACCCCGCACGTCGACGTTGCCCCCGCCGACCGTCCGCTCATCCTCGTCGCGCCGCGTTGGGAAGAGGCAAAACCGTTTTTGAGCGAGACGCTCTCCCCCAACGAGGAGATTGCGAGCGTCTTTGTCGACGCCATTCTTGCCGCCGGCGGCCTGCCGCTGCAGATGTCCATCACCGAGGACATTGAGGTTATCCGTCATTACATCGATATCGCCGACGGTATCGCTATTCCCGGCGGCCCGGACGTCAACCCCAAACGCTGGGGCGACGAGCGTCCTTACGACCCCACGCTGTGCTGCGAGATCCGCGATAGCTTTGAGTTTAAGCTGGTCGGCGAGGTGCTCCGCGCCAAAAAGCCGCTCTTTACCACCTGCCGCGGCACGCAGCTGCTCAACGTCGCCACCGGCGGCACCCTGTGCATGGACGTGCCGAGCCTGGGTGCGCGCGAGGGCCGCACGCAGTGGCGCCATACCCACGTGCTCAACGATCCCGTGCACCCCGTCGAGGTCGTGCCGGGCTCGCTGCTGGAGCGCGCGGTTGGTGGGCACAGGCTGATCCAGACCAACTCGGCACATCACTGCTGCGTCGACCGTCTGGGTAAAAGCACGCGCTTGGTCGCCAAGGCAACCGACGGCGTTCCCGAGTGCATCGAAGTCGAAGGCCAGCCTTTCTGCCTGGGCGTGCAATGGCATCCCGAGTACACCTGGCAGACGCTCGAGACCGACTTTAACCTGTGGAAGTCGTTTGTCGAGGCAGCGGCCAAGGTCAAGCAGGCCCGTTAGTTCACGGACAGCACAACAGATAAGGGTGCCCCGCCGGCCACATGGTCCGACGGGGCACCCTTTTACCTATTTGCTACCGGCACGCAGCCCAAGGCTCGCAAGCTCTTATTCAGCCGCTTCGCGCAGGGCCGACATCGTAGCCGCATATTGCTGCTGCAGCGCATGCATCCCCTCGCGAGCGCCATCAACGGCATCGGCACCACGCAGTGCCTCGGTCACCACAACCGCCGGCTCGTACAGATTATCGAATCCCAGGTTCTGGCTCACGCCCTTGAGCGTGTGCGCTGCCATAAACGCTTCCTCGGCGTCTCCTGCCGCCATGGCAGCTTCCAACTTGTCCATGCTCTCGTCATCTAAAAACTTGAGGGCAAAGCGGGCAAGCATTTCCCCGCCCATCAGCCGAGCACACGCGTCATCATAATTAGCGCCGATCTTCTCATACGCCTCACGCATGGAAATCATGGATTAAAAACTCCTTTGGTCAAACTAAATCGTGGGAAACGCAACGACGTCAGCGGGGCGTGCCAACGTCTCGGCAATTTGGTCTTGCACCTCGAGCAGACAATCGAGCAGCAGCGGGTTAAAGGTGCCGCACTTACCGTCCAGGATCATCTGGATCGCCTCCTCGTGCGGGATAGCGTCCTTGTACACGCGCACGCTCGTCAGTGCATCGTACACGTCAGCCACCGAGACCACCTGCGCGGCGATGGGGATATCGTCGCCCTTAAGGCCATCGGGATAACCCTTGCCGTCCCAGCGCTCGTGGTGCCAACGCGCAATCTGGTACGCATATTCCATAAGCGCATTGCCGGCGTGATGGCTACCCAGCTCACGCAGCATGTCGGCGCCGATCGTGGTATGCGTCTTCATAATCTCGAACTCCTCGGGCGTAAGGCGTCCGGGCTTGTTGAGAATCGCATCGTCAATCGACATCTTGCCGATATCGTGCAGCGTCGAAGCCAGGGCAATCGTGGAGCGCTCCTCATTGTCGAGGGAGATCGTGCCGCCATGCTGGACCAGACAGCCAAGCAGCAGCTCGGTCAGCTTCTCGATGTTCGTAACGTGCCTGCCGCTCTCGCCGTTACGAAGCTCCATGACGCCGGCCATGATGTCGATGAGCATGCGACTGTTCTTGACGCGCTCGTTGTACTGCTGGGACAGCAGGTTCGTCAGGCGGCGCTGTTTAGCGTATAGGCGGATGGTGTTGCTCACACGGCGGCGCACGACACGGGAGTCAAACGGGCGGTTGATATAGTCCGAGGCGCCCAGCTCGTACGCGCGCAGAACCATATCATCGGAATCTTCGCTCGAAATCATGATGACAGGCAGATTGTCGATGCCCGATCGGCGCGACAGACCGGCCAGCACCTCAAAGCCGCTTATGCCCGGCATGACAATATCCAGCAGCACGAGCGACAGCTCATCGCCATAGCGGTCGACCATGTCGAGCGCCGCACGACCGTTATCGGCCTCGAGGATGCAATACTCGTCCTTGAGCATCTCGTTGAGAATGGCTCGGTTCATCTCGGAGTCATCGACAATAAGCACCGAAGGTTTTTCGCTTTGGAAGGCCTCGATGGAATCGGCATCGGTCACGACCGTACCGGCTTTTGCCTTAGCGCGGCTCAGTAACTGGACAGCACGGCCAACGCCCTCATCGACCGTCTCGCCATGAATGCGAACGCCACCAACACATGCCGTCAAGCTCACGTACTCATGGCCCGGAATAATCGTGGAATGAACGGCTTCGGATACCTGATGCAGGCGACGGGCGAAGTCATCGGAGGGAATATTGGGCATGACGACCACAAACTTGTCGCAGCCATAGCGCACAAGCTCGTCAGTCGAACGAATTCCGCTGCGTATGGCTGTCGCCACAGCACCGAGTGCAAGGTCGCCGGCATGACGGCCACACGTATCGTTGAAGGCCCTAAAATCATCAAGGTCAATCATCGCAACGCCGGCATTCATGCGGGCGCCACGAAGCTTTTCCTCGTAATATCGGCGATTGCGCACACTCGTCAGCACGTCGGTGTAGACAAGGTCCTCTTCTGCAGCCTCTTGCTCATCGATCGGACGCACCATCAGCAAGACATGAGGCTCGCCCTCGACCTTTAGAGGGCGCAGACGGGCGCGGTACTCAACACCATCGTTGAGCAGTTGCTCCGATACATCATCGGAACCTGCCAAGGCCTCAAGACTCGACTGACGCAGACAAGGGCAGCGATCGCCGGCGAGCAGGCAGTTAGGCTCGCTCTTAATCTGATCGGCCGACAGCAAACGCACCACGGGGTAGGTCTTCGCGACGCGGGCGACCTCGGCGGCAGCCTCCTCGTCGGTTAGATTGACCTCGTGATTATTGAGCATATGGGGCCCTTTCGATAGTTTCGCTTGGTAGCGGTGGGTTCCAAACGGTACCAGAGTAGCACCTTGTCGATGCAGGTAAGCACGTGAATGCTGTTACATTTTTATGAGTTGGCAGACGGCGCGATTGAAGCCGCAGACGTGAGGTTTTGAGAACATTTGTTAACACGGCCGAAACGTTTGCGGCTGAAGCCTGTTTTGTTTTTTGCAGCTGCTAGAGCCCCAGGATGCCACGGACAGTCTGGGCAGCCGCTGCCGGGCGATCGCGCAGGCCGTTGTGCGCGCCGGGAACCATTACGAGCGGACAGTCCAAAAGCTCAGCCGCAATCCTCGTTCCCGCCTCGCGGGGCGTACCAATCGAGAGCTCGCCCAAAAGCACGGCGGCCACCGTTTTCGACGCGCGAACGCTATCCCAATCGGGAACGCAGGTCATAGTAATCCCGTATTCGTTCGCCATGAAACTGCGGCCGTTGCGCAGGGCATGCTTGGCTTCCGCCTCGGTTAACTTGGGGGCCTCAGGGTCCGAATCGCCGATGGCGCCCAGGAAGGCCCGTAATGCCCGGGAGACCTTTCCCGCGGCGATCATCTCGAGCAAAACCGGGGCCGCGCCCAGGCCGGCGCCCTCATCCGTCACGGCGGGTTCATGCAGAATCGCACGCGAGATTATGGCGGGGTTTGCACGGAGAAGCTCCAGGGCCACCAACGTACCGGCACTGTGCGCGAGCACGTTTGCCGGAGCGCCAATATGCTCGATAACGGCCTGCAGGTCGGCGGCTTGGGCGGCGAGGTCGTAGCGTCCGTCTGCAGCGTCACCACTCTCGCCGCAACCACGGCGGTCGTAGGCAATGACGCGATAGTCACAGACGAGCTCGCGGGCGATGGCGTCAAAGAAGACGCCGTCGACACAAGCGCCGTGCACGCACACCAAGGCGGGAGCATCAGGCAATACATCCGGGCCGGCATATTCGCGACAGGCAATCGTGGTGCCCGCGTTCTCGACCGTAAAATCCATGTTGTGCCCCCGTCATCAATGCCCATCCAGTTGCACGTCAGTACGGCTAGATGGACCCGCATTGCCTTACGCCTTGTTAACAGATTAACTGTACCCGACCCGAGGCTTTTCATGGCACGGCATAACGAGCGACGTGAAAAAACGAAACTTGTAAAGCAAGAGCCCGCACCTTGCTTTGGAGCCGATGCTATGCTTAGGCACAATTGTCTTGAGGAGCATATGCCTATGTCTACGTTTTTGAATGCCAGCCCCATCTTTGGGCCCGTTCGCAGCCGTCGCCTTGGTCTCTCGCTCGGCGTCAACATGATGCCGGCCAGCGGCAAAATCTGCACGTTCGACTGCATTTACTGCGAAAACGGCCTCAACGCCGAGCGCCCCTGCCATGAGCCGTACAACACAGCTGCCGTGGTACTCGACGCGCTCGAGGCAAAGCTACGCGAGATGGCAGCCGAGGGCGAGCTCCCCGATGTGATCACCTTTGCCGGCAACGGCGAGCCCACCGCCGCGCCGGAGTTTCCGCAGGCCATCGCCGGCGCTGTCGCGCTACGCGACGAGCTTGCCCCAAGCACCAAGATTGCCGTGCTTTCCAACGGCACGCGCGCCGACCGCCCCGAGGTGCACGACGCGCTCATGATGGTCGACGACAACATCCTCAAGCTCGATACCGTCGACCCGGCGTTTATCCAGCTGCTCGACCAGCCTGTTGGCCCCTACGACGTCGAGCACCAGATTGAGACGTTCGCAAGCTTTGACGGTCACGTTATTATCCAGACGATCTTTTTGACCGGCGAGTATCAGGGCAAGCTCATCGACAACACCGGCGAGGAGTACGTCGGCCCTTGGCTCGCGGCGCTCGAGCGCATTCGCCCGCAGGAGGCGACCATCTACACGGTGGCGCGCGAAACACCGGTCGCCGGCCTTGCCAAAGCGGCGCCCGAGGTGCTCGACACGATTGCCGCGCGCGTGAGCGCCCTCGGCATTCCCTGCCAGGTGAGCTACTAGCAAAACCACGCAGCAGCTAGTGCCCGCCATCCCGCCCCATCAGTTGCGGTGATATAGTTCCTATTTGTGCTGTTAAACCGCTTAAATCGGAACTATATCACCGCAACTTTTATGGACGCGTGGGTGGGCTATACTAGCTGCGAATGAAAGGAAGTTAGCCATGTTTGACAACGGACCCGTACCCGGCCGCAACGATGCTTGCTGGTGCGGCAGCGGCAAAAAATATAAGAAATGCCATAGCGCCTTTGATGAGCGCCTCGAGCGCTTGTGGGAAGAGGGCTGGGAGGTTCTGCCCCGCACGCTCTACAAGACGCCCGCCGATATCGAGGGCATCAAGCGCTCCGCCGCCATCAACGTAGGCGTGCTCGACTACGTAGGCGAGCACATCGCCGCAGGCATGACCACCAACCAGATCGACCAGATGATCTACGACTACACCGTCGAGCACGGTGGTACGCCGGCCGACCTCAACTACGAAGGCTACCCAAAGAGCGTGTGCACCTCGATCAACGACGTCGTCTGCCACGGCATTCCCTGTGATACGGACGTGCTGCACGAGGGCGACATCATCAACGTGGACTGCTCCACGATCCTAGACGGCTACTTTAGCGACTCGAGCCGCATGTTCTGCATCGGCGAGGTCTCGGCCGAGCGCCAGCGCCTGGTCGACGTCACCCGCGCCAGCGTGGAGGCGGGTCTGGCAGCCGTCAAGCCATGGCTGCCACTGTCCGTGATGGCCGAGGCCGTGCAAAAGACGGTCGAGGACGCCGGCTTTAGCGTGGTGCGCGAGTACGGCGGACACGGCATCGGTAAGGAGTTCCACGAGGACCCGTTTGTGGGCTTTACCACCGAGGCACCCGATGTGGACACCATCATGGCCCCGGGCATGGTCTTTACTATCGAGCCTATGGTCAATGCCGGAGCGCCCGACATCAAGATTAGCAAGGGTGACGGTTGGTGCGTGCGCACCAAGGACGGCAGCGATTCGGCCCAGTGCGAGGTACAGCTCGTGGTGACCGAGGACGGCTACGAGCTGCTCAGCTGGTAGCCGTGGATGCGCCGGATGCCGACGGGCACGCTCGTCTTGCATCCGGCGTTTTTATTTGAACGTTTTGCCTGATAAAACCTGCCAAAATAAACCTGTCCCTTTTTGGCAGGTCGAGCGGAGAGGACTGCTTGTGAACATCCTGGTTTTGCTGCCCGTCAACGACCGCCATCGCGCAATTCTTGAGTCGAGCGCTCCGGGCGAGGACTTTATCTACACGAGCTCCGACGCCGCCACGCGCGAGCAGGTCGCCGATGCCGACGTGATCTTGGGCAACATCAGCCCTGACATGCTCACGGCATGCGAACATCTCCAGCTGTTGCAATTGCAGACTGCCGGCTATGACGATTACTTGGCCGCCGGCACCGTGCCGGCCGACACCAAACTGTCTTGCTCGGTAGGCGCCTACGGCCAGGCCGTGAGCGAGCACATGTTTGCCATGGTGCTGTCTATGATGAAACGCCTGCCCGGCTACCAGGACCTGCAGCGCGAGCATCGCTGGGAGGACTTGGGCGCGGTCACCTCGCTCAAAAACGCCAACGTGCTGGTGCTGGGCGCGGGCGATATCGGCGGCCACTTTGCCACGCTCTGCCGCAGCATGGGCGCGCACGTCCGCGGCATCAAGCGCCATCCGCTCGTCTACCCCATTGTGTTTGAGGACATGGACGGCATGGACGCCCTGCCCGAGCGCCTAGCCGAGGCCGACGTCGTCGCAGCCTTTATGCCCAGTACACCCGAGACTCGCGGCCTGGCGAACGCCGAGTTCTTCGCCGCGATGAAGCCAGGCGCCTTCTTTGCCAACGGCGGCCGCGGTGACCTTGTTGTTGCCGACGATCTGGTTGCCGCTCTTGAGTCCGGACACCTTGCCGGTGCCGCGGTCGACGTCACCGACCCCGAGCCGCTGCCTGAGGCAAGCCCCCTGTGGGATGCGCCCAACATGCTCGTCACACCACACGTCTCCGGATGGTTCCACCTGGCAGCCACGCTCAACAATGTCGTAGACATCGCCGCGGAGAACCTGCGTCACCTGCAGGCCGGCGAAACTTTACGTTGTTGGATCGAGCACTAATCTTGTTCCGCCGTTCTAACGAACGGCGGACCGGTCGACGCTGCGCGCCGCCCAGAGCGACAATTTGTCATTCAAAAGGCGAGGCATGACCAGAAGGTCGATGCCTCGCCTTTTTCATGCCAACTTGTTCGCTCTGGACGTCGCTCGCTGACGTTTGTTCAACCCGCAGTGTCTTAACAGTTCCGCCTAGCTGTTTGGCGCAATGGGGTCAGGTTAGTTTGCACCATGACGCCGGCTCTACCCGCAGTTTCTTATCGGTTCCGTCTAACCATTGGCATTTTCCCAGATAAAACCTGCCAAAATTAACATCCCTCTTTGGCAGGTTTTAGAGTTCCACGCTTTCGGCTCCGTTGATGCTGAGGTTGCGCTCGTAGAAGGCCGTGAGGGCGCGGATGGCATACATCACGTCGCGTACGCCGCCGGTCTCGTAGCTTGAGTGCATGGCCAGCTGCGGCAGGCCCACGTCCACGGCGTGCATGCTCGCCTGCATGTTCGACAGGTTGCCGAGCGTGGAGCCACCCGCCATATCGCTCTTGTTGGCGAAGGCCTGCGTGGGCACGTCGGCGTCATCGCAAATAGCCTGGAACACCGCACGGCTAAAGGCATCGGTGCAGTAGTGCTGGTTGGCGGCTTCCTTGATAACGATGCCGCCGTTGAGCACGACCTGGTTGCGAGCATCGCACTTCTCGGCATGGTTGGGGTGCACGGCATGCGCGTTGTCGCAGCTCACGAGCATCGATGCGGCAAGGGCGCGATGATACGACTCGTCGTCAAAGCCCAGCGATCCGTTGATGCGGCGCAGCGCATCGGCCAAGAACGTCGACATGGCGCCCTGCTTGGTCTCGGAGCCAACCTCCTCGTTATCAAAGCAGCAGAAAACCGAGACGTCGTGCGCGTTCTCGGCGCCCAAAAATGCCTGTAGCGAGGTGTAGGCGCAGGCCAGGTCGTCAAGCTTGGGCGTCGAGATAAACTCGTCGGCCCAGCCCCAAATGCGCGCATCCTGACGATTGACCAGGAACAGGTCGCGGCCCAGGATCTGCTCGGGCTCGACATCCAGTTCTTCGGCAATCAGGGCATCGAAGTCACCTTGCTTGAGTTCACCGGCGCTGATGAGCGGGCACAGGTCGACGGCCCGGTTGGGAGCAAAGCCCTCGTTGACGCCGCGGTTCATATGGATGGCAAGGCTCGGAATGATAGCGACTTCGCGCTCGGTGGCAAGCAAGCGGCTCTCGATACGGTCGCCCTCGCGCACCAGCACGCGACCGGCCAGCGCCAGCGGACGATCAAACCAGGTGTAGTCGATCATGCCGCCGTAGGCCTCGGTGTTCAAGCGCAACGTCTCGCCCGCGCCGTCGAGCTCGGGCACGGCCTTGACCTTAAACGTCGGCGAATCGCTGTGCGACGCCGTGAGCTGAAAATGATAGTCACCGGCAACGCCGTCCTCGCCCCACGTCGCGGCCAGGTCCTCGCCCACCTTAAAGGCAACAACGCTCGAGGTGTTGCGCTGCGTGTAATAACGCCCGCCCGGCTCGATATCCCACGCCGCGTTCTCGGGCAGATAGGTAAAGCCCGCCTCGTCGAGCTCGGCCATAATGGTCGCCGCCGTATGGAACATGCTGGGGCATGCCTCGATAAAGTCGATAAGGTCGTTGGCGGCCTCGATATCGTCGGCAGTCACGTGCACGCGCTCGGGCGTTTCCTGATCCGTCATGCTCTCCCCTTTCGCTGGGTTGATGGTCCCCTCCAGCATACCCCGCCGCGCCAGCGCCGCGCCCTTCATTCCATGTTTAATCCCGCGCCGCTCGCCAAGTTGAGCCATCATGCCCGTGCACCTTTTGCGACAATTACGCTAACAGGACGAGAGGAGCCGTCATGAAGCCACGTAACATTGCCATCGCCTGCGGTGTCGCGGGAGTCGCCGTCGGCCTTGCCGCTGCCGCCGGCATCGTTTACCGCAAGCAAATCAAGTCCGCCGCGTCGCTCAAACGCTTGACCGGCTACGCGGATGGCTATGACCTGTACGCAATCGACATCGCTTACGACTACGACCTCGACCGCATCATCGCCGCTGGCGTGCGCGACGACCAGGCCTACATCGATGCCGTGGTGGCGCAGGTGCTGCCCGGCGTGCCGGCACATGTCCAAGCGCCGCAGTTTGCCTGCAGCGCTTTTGTCGCCGTAAATGCCAAAGGCCGCGTGCGCACCGGTCGCAATTACGACTTTAAGGACGACACCTCGGCGCTGCTGGTGCGCAATCACCCACGCGGCGGCTATGCCTCCATCGGGCTTGCCGCCCTTAACAACCTGGGCGATAACACACCGCTTGACTCCGTCGCCGGACGTGCCGCCGCACTCATGGGCCCGTTTGCCCAGCTCGACGGTGTTAACGAATGCGGCGTGTCCATTGCCGTACTCACCCTGGATTCCAAGCCCTGTGACCAGGACACGCAACGCCCCGTCATCAATACCTCACTCTCCATCCGTCTGGTGCTCGACCGTGCCGCCACCACGCAAGAAGCTGTCGACCTGCTTTCCGCCTACGACATGCACGCCATGGCCGGACGCGATTATCACTTCTTTATCAACGACGCCGCCGGTGACGCGCGCGTAGTAGAGTGGGATCCGCACGATCCGGACCGCGCTTTCAAAGCGACTCCCGTACGCCAGGTTACGAACTTCTACGCCTGCTATGGTGACGAAGTGCTGCCCAACCAAAAGAATGGCGAGCTGGGCCATGGTAAAGAGCGCGCCGTCGCCATCGCCGATGTCCTCGACGCCCATGCCGGCGCCCAAGACGAGGCAGTCGCTTGGAAAGCCCTACGCGCTGCGGCGCAAGAGCCCAATCCGGAAGACATCACCAGCAACACGCAGTGGTCGGTCGTCTTTGACAATACCGAACCCGCCGCCGCCATTACGCTGCGCCGCCACTGGGGCGACGTCGACGCCTTCGCGCTGTAAGGAGCTGGCACCGTCGTCCTTACGCTCGCCTGACGTTGCTTACATTTCTATACATCTGAGCTAACACGTTTTACCCCCGCATCAACAGTGTGCGGGGGTAAACTTATGCGCATGTTATAACTTGCCCGGAAGGATTCACCATGCTTAGGATCGGTCTTCTTACTAGTGGCGGCGACTGCCAGGCGCTCAACGCCACCATGCGCGGCATCGTCAAAACGCTTATGACCAATAGCGAAGAACCTATCGAGATCTACGGTTTTGAGGACGGCTACCAAGGCCTCATCTACAGCAGGTTCCGCGTCATGACGCCCGCCGATTTTAGCGGCATCCTCACCCGCGGCGGCACCATCCTGGGCACGAGCCGCACGCCGTTCAAGCGTCTGGACACTCCCGAGGCCGACGGCGTCGAGAAGGTGCCCGCGATGGTCCACACCTATCACAAGCTGCAACTCGACTGCCTGTTTATGCTGGGCGGCAACGGCTCCACCAAGACCGCCAACCGCCTGCGCGAAGAGGGCCTCAACGTTATCGCCCTGCCCAAGACCATCGATAACGACACCTGGGGCACCGAGATGACGTTTGGCTTTACGAGCGCCATCGACGTCGCCACCAAGTGCATCGACGACATCCACACCACCGCCTCGAGTCACGGCCGCGTGTTCGTTATCGAGATCATGGGCCACAAGGTTGGCTGGATCCCGCTGTACGCCGGTGTCGCGGGCGGTGCGGACGTTATCCTGATCCCCGAGATCCCCTACGACATGGACCAGGTTATCAAGACCATCGAGCATCGCATGGAGACCGGCAGCCGCTTTACCATCGTGGCCGTCGCCGAGGGCGCTATCTCCAAGGAAGACGCGGCGCTGTCCAAGAAGGAGTACAAGAAGAAGCTCGCCGAGCGCACGAGCCCGTCGATCGTCTACGACATCGCCAAGGAGATCGAGGCCAAGACCGGTCGCGAGACCCGCGTCGCCATCCCCGGCCACACGCAGCGCGGCGGTCAGCCCGACGCCCAGGACCGCATCTTTGCGACCCAGTGCGGCGTCGAAGCCGCGCTTGGCTGCCTACGCGGCGAGTTTGGCTACATGATTGCCCTGCGCGACGGCAAGATGTGCCACATGCCGCTCGAGGATGTCGCCGGCAAGCTCAAGTATGTCGACCCCCAGAGCGATCTGGTGCGCGAGGCCAAGGCGTTGGGCATCAGCTTCGGCGACGAATAGCCTCGGCTGGAACTGCCCCCATCGGAGACCCCAGGGCTTACCTCCCAAATCGTCCTCGGACATGTCAGGACCCCGCCGTGCGCTTCGCGCGGCGGGGTCCTTCCGTCCTGCGGAAAGATTTGGGAGGTAAGCCCTGGGGTCTCCTGCGGTAACTGGGGAGGCCGAGGCTATTCGTCTTCTTGCTGCGGGTGCCTGGTCTGAGATTTTGGAATGTTGCAGGCTCTTAGCTGAGAGTAGCACTGACATTTGTCCTGAAATGGCTGGTCGTTAGGGGTTGCTACCGATAGTTGCGGTAGGGTTGGAGCAGATTCTAACTAAAAATGGTGGTCGCTACCGGCTGTTCTCGGCATACTCAGCTCATTCGATTACGGTCACCACATGAAAGGAACTGCCATGGATCTTGCGATGGCGCAGCGGCTCGTTGATCGCCGCAAGGCTGCCGGGCTTTCTCAGGAGGCGCTTGCCGCCCAGCTGGGTGTGAGCCGTCAGGCTGTCAGTAAATGGGAACGCAGCGAGTCCTCACCCGATACCGATAACCTCATTGCGCTCGCCGCGCTGTATGGTGTGTCGCTGGATGAGTTGTTGTATGGGGAAGCGGCTAGTGATGCCGATGGCTCAGAGGACGGCAGCACCGAAACGGTGGATGAGGCTAAAGAGGCCGAAGATTCTGCCGAGCACGCCGATTGCGGCGACAAACCACTTGTCGATATTTCCCTCGCGCGCGGCATCCATGTCATTGATCCCAATAAAGGCGAGGAAGTCCATGTTGGCTGGAACGGCATCCATGTGACCAACGAGCGCAAGGGCGAAGAGGTGCATGTGGGGCCGGACGGCGTGCATGTCGATACGCTTGAGGACGATGGACATAGCGTGCATACCAATGACGACGGCACCGTCACCTTCGACGGCGAGACGTTCTCCAGCTGGAAGGAAGCACACGACAAGCTCGACCATCATGGCAAGCATTTCCACACCAAGGTCGGACGTACATGGAACAAATTCCCCTTCCCCGCGCTTGTCGCCCTCGCCTATCTGGTGCTCGGCATTGTCTACGGCACATGGGGCATGGGGCTCTTGCTCGTCTTTCTGGTTCCCGTCTACTACGCGATTGGTGACTTTATCGATCGACGCCATTTGTCAAAGCTCATTGAATGCGTCTATCCAGCAGCCGCCATTGCATGGTTTCTCTATATATGGCTTTGCCTGGAGCAGCCCCATCCCGCATGGGCCATCCTCATCACGATTCCCGTCATAAAAGCACTCATGCGCTGGTGCCGCAAACAATGGAAGCACCGCAAACAGGCCTAAACCGCCCTAACCCGCCAGCACCACTCATCCGACACCACCCGCCCCTTCCAAGTTGTGGTGGAATAGGGACTGTTTTGAGGCTCCCAAGCACCAAACAGTCCGTATATCACCGCAACTAACAAACAATTGGGTCAGTTCCGGCACGGAGATAAGCATTGAGCTGACCGCGCGCCAAGAAAAGGGCCTGTTTACTACGTTTAGCCCGAAGGGGCCAACCATGACCGCCTTTTTCGAAAATCGACAGGCCTTCTACCTGCGGTTTTATTTTTCGTTTTCCCGGCATGGTTGAGGGTATCCAATTAAACGTAGTAGATAGGCCCGTTTTGTGGCATACGACCCATTCAAGCCCGATCTCAAAGGCTAAAGAGAGCCTCCCATCCATGCCTGCGAGCGAAAACCAAATAGAATGAAAGGCAAATGGAAAGCCCGTTTGACGAGCGGAGGACATATGCGCGACGTAGCCGAAAGCGACTGGAAGCTGTTTAAGAAAATGCTTCCCCAATGGCAAGAATGTTATATGGAAAAGCTCATCGGCCAGTACGTTGAGATGCTGAACGGCGACAGCGAAGCATCCAGTAGATTTTGGGCACTAGAAGAACGCCTCAATAGAGACAAGCTGTCCTCAGGCGTAATTGCAAGCGACATTCGCCGCAGCACGATGCACCGCGAGATAGCAAATTTGCTTATCGACAGCGTGATCACCCTTGACGACCTTGACGGTTTTACCGAGGACATTAAGAGCTATGCGCAACACTGGATTGGCCAGTAAGAGCACTGAACGACAGACATCCCCAACAAAACGTGGCAAACGCCGGGCCACCTAATGGTTGTCCGGCGTTTGCCCAGATAAAACCTGCCAAAATAAACCTGTTCCTTTTTGGCAGGTTACTCGGCACTCTTGAGGGCGCCGACCATGTCGATCTTGTTGAGGGTACGATTGGTGGCGAGGTTGACGATAAACGTAAAGCCAAAGGAAAGCACCACGGCGAGCACGTAGCTTAGCGGCTCGACCTCGACATCAAAGTACAGCGACGGCATCTGCAAAATGTACGTAAAACTCTCGGCCAGCAAGCCGCCCAGCGGCACGCCCAGCGCAGCGCCAATCGCCGTGAGGATCAACGTCTCCTTGTTGACGTAATGGTGCACCTCACCGCGACGGAAGCCCAACACCTTAATGGTCGCCAGCTCGCGCTCGCGCTCGGAGATATTCGTGTTGGACAGCGTAAACACCACCACAAACGATAGGCACGCTGCCATAAAGGTCACGAGCACCACGACAGAATTGATAATCGTAAAGTTCGCCTCGTAGTTCTGCCAATGTTCGGCCGTGCTCGAGATGGTGAGCCAACCGTCGCTCTTAATTTTCTTGCTAAACGCAATCTGGTCGGCCGACGAACCCTTAAGCAGCACAAAGACGCCGTTGAGGCGTGCGCTTCGACCGAACGCACGCTCATAGGTACTCTGCGTCATGTAAAGCGTGTTGCCCAGATAGTTGAGCGAAATGTCGCTGACTTTGACCTTGGCGACGTTGAGCGACGAATCCTGGACGTGTGCTGTCTCGCCCGGCTGAATCCCCAGCACCAACTGTGAACTCTTGCTCAGATACACGTCCCCGTCACGCAGGGCGAGCGGTTCTTTGGACTCATCCTCCAGGCACACGTAATCGCCCAAGTCACCCGTGCGGTCGTCGGGAATCACGATCAGCTGCACGGTCTCGCTCTTGCCGTCAAATGTAAAGGTGACGTTGTCGGTCATGATCGGCAGCGTCGAAGTCACGGTCACGTTGGAGTCGATGGCCGCGCTACGCTCCTCCAGCGCCGCGCGCGTCTGCGAAAAATCGTCGGGGTTGGCGACCGCCAGCAAGTCATAGCGCGTGATATGCCCGTACTGCTTGGGCGAAAGCGCCACCGACGTGTCGCGGATGCCCATGCCGCAAATCACGAGCGCCGTACAGCCCGCGATGCCAAAGATGGTCATAAAGGCACGCTTTTTGTAGCGGAACAGGTTACGCGCTGCCACCTTGTTCAAAAAGCCCATGCGGCGCCAGATAAAGCCGATGCGCTCGAGCAGAATGCGTGAGCCGGCACGCGGCGCCTTGGGGCGCATGAGCGAGGCTGGGGTCTCGGCCATCTCGTGACGACAGGCGATAATCGTGGCGCCCACCACACCCACGGCAAACAGCGCCACCGAGACGATCGAGGACACGATGTCGTACGAAAGCAGCATCTGGGGCAGTGAGTACATGTCGTCGAACACCGTAAACAGGAACAGCGGCAAGCCCACAAATCCGATGATGTTGCCGAGCACACCGCCGATCAGACACGCCCACAGTGCGTAGTCTACGTATTTGGACAGGATACGCCCGCGTGAATAGCCGAGCGCCTTGTACAGGCCGATGAGCGTGCGCTCCTCCTCGACCATACGCGTGGCGGTGGTAAGGCTGATGAGCACGGCGACGATAAAGAAGATGAACGGGAACACCGTGGCGATGGCCTCGATCGAAGAACTGTCGCTCTCGACGCTCGAGTAGCTTGCGATGTTACCGCGGTCTTGGATGTACCAAGTGCATTCGCCCAGGTCGGAAAGCTCGGCGCGGGCATCGGCGAATTGCTGATCGGCGGCGGCGCGGCGCTGGTCCAACTCGGCCTGAGCCTGGACGCGTTCCTCACTGCCCTCGGCCATACGATCGATGTTGCCCTGTTCAATCCCAAAGAGCATATTCGCCTGGCGCTCGGCCGCATCCAAGCTTGCCGGCGTGTCGACCGTCAGCTCCTGGGCGCGCGCCTTCTCACGCTCCTCGCGGATCTTCTCGATATTGCCCTTGACCTCGTTAATCCTTGCCGTATAGGCATCAGAATAGGAATTGAGGTCCTTGGCTCCCTCGACGGCTACGTGGACTGCGGAATAGGAAGAAGATGTCGCGGCATCCTCGCTCACATAGAACTTATAGTCCGCAGCCGAAGCAGCGCGAAAGGCGTTGACTGTCGAGTCGGAGCTCACGTCGGTAGGATCGAGGACCTCGGCCGTAATGGTGTAATCGCCCGCGGCAAACTGGTCCTTGGCACTTTGGTTCGACGAGCTCGCGTCATTGGCGGCAAAACTCACCGTATCGCCGAGCTTTTTGCCCGAAGCCTTCAGGAACTTCGAAGTCACCGCGACCTCACCGGCGCTCTCGGGCAAATCGCCGCTCACCAGCACCGGTTGATCGATATTCTCCTTGGAAAGACTCTGCACGACCACGCGCTCGCGCGTTGTGCCCACGGCGGTGTAGGCGGTCTCGGTGTAGATGCCCTCGGCCGTCTCGACGCCGTCGACCTCTTGAATGGCCGCAAGATCGTCGCGCGTAAGGCCACAGGTCGACTGTACGTTAATGTCATAGACGTTCTGCTGGTCAAAATAAGCGTCGACCGAATCGCGCAAATCCTCGCAGCCCGCCTTAAGGCCGCACATCACGCTCACGCCAAGCGCGGTGATGACCACGATGGACAAGAAGCGCTTAAGACTGCCGCGGATTGTGCGGTAGATGCCACGGCGAAAAACCGTCGGCACCATATCGTTTGAGCTATGGGCCGTGCGGTAGGTCGCGAACTCCCGGTCGCGACCCGCGTGCTCCGTATCGTGGTTTTGGCTGTTTTGGCGGTCCTGGTCCATGGGCGCTACCACTCGATCGTCTCGATCGGCACGGGATTTTGCTGGACCGTCTCGCTCTCCACGCGGCCGCTCTTAAAGCGGATCAGGCGATCGGCCATGGGCGCTAGCGCGGAGTTGTGCGTGATGATGATGACCGTAATGCCCTGCTTGCGGCAGGTATCCTGCAGCAGCTGCAAGATCTGCTTGCCGGTTTTATAGTCGAGCGCGCCCGTGGGCTCGTCGCACAGGAGCAGCTTGGGGTTCTTTGCCAGTGCGCGGGCGATGGACACGCGCTGCTGCTCGCCGCCCGAAAGCTGTGCCGGAAAGTTGCCCAGGCGCTCGCCCAGGCCAACCTGGCGAAGCGTCTGTTCGGCATCGAGCGAATCGGGGCAGATTTGCGCCGCGAGCTCGACGTTTTCGAGCGCCGTCAGGTTGGGGACCAGATTGTAGAACTGGAAGACAAAGCCAACGTCGGCGCGGCGGTATTCCACGAGTTGCGCCTCGTTGGCAGCGCTCACGTCACGCCCGTCCACCGTCACGGTGCCGGAAGTTACCGTGTCCATACCGCCCAGGATGTTGAGCGCCGTGGTCTTGCCGGCACCCGAGGCGCCCAGGATAATGGCGAGCTCACCGCGCTCAACGGTAAAGCTCGCGCCGTCGAGCGCATGGATGCGGGCATCGCCCTCGCCGTATGCTTTGATGACGTCTTTGAATTCGATATAGGCCATCGATCGGTTCCCATCTGGTCGGATAACTCTTTAGTATTACCCATTTCACGCCGACCAAAAAGGGACAGGTTCATTTTGGCAGGTTTTATATGGGGAAACGGGGAGCGCAGGCAAGCGCCAGGAGGCAGAGAAATCATCAACGGGGTCAGGCCGACCGCCAAACACAACGCATGCATTTCAATCTGTCAGTCAAATCATTCGAACAGCTGTTCGTTTCTATGATATGATTCCGCTATCCAAGCAGGCCAATACGCAGAAAGGCGGCCAACATGGCGTTCGACTTTAAGAAGGTATGCAAGGAGCTCTACAAACCTGCAAGCAAGCCGAGTATCGTAACTGTCCCGCCAATGAGCTACGTTGCCGTTCGCGGAAAGGGCGACCCAAATACCGAAGGTGGCGAGTATCAAAACGCCCTGCCGCTGCTTTACGGCATCGCCTATACCGTCAAGATGTCGAAGAAAGGCTCAAGGAGTATCGAGGGCTATTTCGACTTTGTGGTACCGCCGCTCGAGGGTTTCTGGTGGCAAGACTCCCCGAGCGGCGACATCGATTATGTACGCAAGGACGATTTCAACTTTATCTCGTGCATTCGCCTGCCCGATTTCGTCACCCGAGATGACTTTGACTGGGCAGTCGCGGAAGCCACAACCAAAAAGAAACTGGACTTTTCCGCCGTCGAGCTGCTTAAAGTTGACGAGGGTCTCTGCGTTCAATGTATGCACACCGGGCCCTACGACAACGAACCGGCGACTGTAGGCGCTATGCATGAATACACGACCGAGCAGGGCTATGTCCCCGACTTCTCAGACACCCGTTTCCATCACGAAATCTATCTCTCCGATCAACGCAAATGTGCACCGGAGAAACTTAAAACTGTGATTCGTCATCCTATCAAGCGCGCTGAATAGCGTGAGGCGTCATTTCACACGCTAGGTTTTAAGCCAGCCAACCAGCCGCCTCCTAGGCCGTCCGGTAATTATCTTGACGCGGCCCGTCGCATCTTTATAAGTTTGTTTTGCTAAAGCTGGAAAGCCTCTCAACGATGCGCAACTCCAGCTCTTTTTCTATCAAGAGAGCAAGTGTCGGAAAGCAAAATGTCAGAAAGCAGCGCTTCGAGCAGAATCAAACGTCTGCTCAACACCTATAGCGGTCTCGCGCTCATGGGTGCTGTCGGAATCCCCGTCGGCGTTATCGTTGGTGCTATCTGCGCGCTCTTTGGACGCGTGCTTCTGACGATTGGCACCTTCCGCGACGAGCGCATCGCACTGCTCCTTCCCTTTCTCGCCCTCGCGGGTCTTGCCATCGTGTTTGCCTACCGCACCTGGGGCAAGGGCACCGAACGCGGCATGAGCCTGGTATTCGACGTAGGCCACGGACGCGAAGACACCATCTCCCCGCGTCTGGTGCCGCTCGTTATGCTGAGCACGTGGGGAACGCACCTCTTTGGCGGCAGCGCGGGACGCGAGGGCGTGGCCGTGCAGATCGGTGCAACCGTCTCACATTGGATCGGCCGACGTCTGCCTTTCCGCGACCCCGGCAACACGTTTTTGCTCATTGGTATGGCCGCTGGCTTTGCCGGACTTTTTCGAACGCCGCTCGCTGCTACGGTCTTTGCTATCGAAGTGCTGGTCGCAGGACACATGGAATACCGCGCGCTGTTTCCCGCGCTTACGGCCGCGCTCGCCGCAAGCATGACCTCCGGCGCCTTGGGGCTCGAGAAGTTCGAGGTCGCCGTTACCGCCTCATGCGCGCTTGACCTCCCCGGTCTTGGACGGCTGGCGCTGTTGGGTATCGCGTTTGGCATGGTAGGTGGAGCTTTTGCCTGGTGCCTTGCCCATGCCAAGACCCTTGCAGCGCGGCTGCTCCCCAACCCCTATGCGCGCATCACCGTTATGGGCATCGCGCTGTCGGCGATTCTGTTCGTGCTGTGGCAGGGGCGATACTGCGGCCTTGGCACCAACCTGATATCGGCGGCGCTCGACGGTGACGGCAAAGTCGTCATCATGCCTTGGGACTGGGCGCTCAAATTCGCACTCACTATTGCCACGCTTGCCGCAGGGTATCAGGGTGGCGAGGTGACGCCGCTATTCTCCATCGGAGCCAGCCTGGGTGTCGTGCTCGCTGGAATTCTCGGCATGCCCATCGAGCTTTGCGCCGCGCTGGGCTGCGCAGCCGTCTTTGGCAGCGCCACCAATACGCTGCTCGCGCCGATCCTCATTGGCTGCGAGGTTTTCGGTTTCGGTAATCTGCCGGCGTTCTTCATCGTCTGCGTCGTGGCTTATCTGTTCAACATGGACAAATCGATCTACGCCCTGCAGCAGCGGGCGTAGAAAGATGTCCAAGCAGGTGGTCTCAACCGGAAACGGCGTCTTGGCTATGCAAAGTGCCCTGGCGTTATTCCTCGTACGCGCCCTCAAGCCGAAGCAGCCACTCCTTACGGTCAAGCCCGCCGGCATATCCGTTGAGCGAGCCGTCGGCGGCAACCACGCGATGGCACGGCACAATAATCGAAATGGGATTACGCGCGACCGCGGCCCCCACGGCACGGGGAGACACAACGGGTGCTTCGTTTCCCGGTACACGATGTCGAGCCGCAACACGCTGGGCGATCTCACCATACGTAGCGACCTCGCCACGCGGGATAGAAAGCAGCTCAAACCAAACCTCGCGCTGAAACGCCGTACCAATCATATGCAACGGCGGCGTAAACCGAGGCTCCTGCCCCGCAAAATAAGCATTCAGCCAAGCCCAAGAACGCTCAAGCACCGAAGAAGCCGCGCCATTTGCCGGACTCACCGAAGACATCCCACCGGTACCAGAAACCGCATCGGCACCTACGACATACTCCGTATCCTCTTTGAGCAGCGTAGAGCCAAAGTGCTCCTGACCCTCAAACCAAAGCCCCGTCAAACCGCGGCCATCAGCGGCAAGCAAGATTTCACCCAAAGGCGAAGCAAACGTCGTCGTGACCACCAGCGGCTCCTTTCAAAACTCCGCAACATAATACCGCGAATTGTGCAGACAACCCCGCAGATACGTCTGGGCGGGCTCGCAATTGCTTAAGCGAGGCTGTTTTCACCAATCAAGCGAAGAAGACGCAGGACTTCGACGCCAGAGCGGTACCTCTATCAGCTGAGCTCTAATACTTTCCCGAGAAGTGAACGAGTAAAAACGAAGCCCCGGAGCATCCACACCTTTAGACCAGAAAACCGCAGGATTCGCGCTGCAAAACCGCAGGAAATAGCGGTCAAAATATGCCAATGCTTCGGGGGCCCAAATAAGGTCGTTCACTTCACGGGAAAGTATTAGACCCCAATTCACCCCAACCCCAAAGTCGCCCCAGGCAGCAGGCGCGACAGCGCCGCGGCTGCCGTCACGGCCCCGCAGTCCCCCAAGACGGCAGGCGCGAAGCGCTGAGGCCGCCGCCGGGACCAGGGCCCGCAACGGCCACGTGCCCTCACATCAGCCCAGCGGCCCCAACCAACAACGGCCCCATCGCAGGCCGCTCGCAGCAGCGTCACCGCAGGCGGGGGCCGGGCTTGGTTTTCAGAACACTCCGCAGACCAGTGTGGCGCCTTGTCCGCGGCTCCGAAGGAGCAGGACAAGGCGCCACACATGGTCGAGGACGTTCTGAAAACCAAGCCCGGCCACCGCCGGACAGGTCACACTACTCGCAGAGCAGCTTAGCGATCTGGACGGCGTTGGTTGCCGCGCCCTTACGGATTTGGTCGCCGCAGCACCAGAAGGTGATGCCACGTGCGGCCTCGGGGTTCGAGATGTCGCGACGCACGCGGCCGACCCAGATCAGGTCCTGGTCGGAGGTGTCCATCGGCATGGGGAAGCGATCGTGCGCATCCTCGGCGCTCATGTCGTCAACCAGCTTGACGCCGGGAGCGGCAGCCAGCGCAGCACGGGCCTCCTCGACCGTAATATCGCGCTCAAACTCGAGCGTAATGCTCTCGGAGTGCGAACGCAGCACGGGCACGCGCACGCAAGTGCAGTTCACGCGCAGCTCGGGCAGGTGCATAATCTTGCGGCCCTCGTTTTGCAGCTTCATCTCCTCGGAGGTAAAGCCCTCCTCCTTGACGCCGCCAATCTGCGGAATCAGGTTGCTCGCCAGCTGGGCGGCAAACGCGCGCGGCTCGGGAATCTCCTCGCCGCGGCCCAGGGCGGCCAGCTGAGCCTCGAGCTCGGCCATACCGGGAGCGCCAGCGCCCGAAGCCGCCTGATACGTCGAGACGATCATGCGCTTCACGCCAGCAAGCTGGTGCAGCGGCCAGGTGGGAACCAGGCCGATGATGGTCGCGCAGTTGGGATTGGCGATAAGGCCGTGATGCCACTTGATATCGTCGGCATTGATCTCGGGCACGACCAGCGGCACCTCGGGATCCATGCGGAAGGCATGGCTGTTGTCGACCACGACGGCGCCGCGCTCGACGGCCTCGGGCAGCAGCTCCTTCGCGATGTCGTCGCCGGCGGCTCCAAGCACAATGTCACAGCCCTCAAAGGCCTCGGGACAAGCCTCTTCGATCACGATCTGCTCGCCGCGGAACTCAACGGTCTTGCCCGCGGAGCGTGCACTTGCTAACAGCTTGAGCTTGCCGACCGGGAACTCCTGCTCGTTGAGGCACTCGAGCATCTGGGTGCCCACGGCTCCCGTCGCGCCCAAAATAGCAACCGTGTACTGTTTCATGCTTCCCCCTTTAAAGGTTGTGGCTTTTGCCCGCACGCCGAGCAGGCCGATTATTGTTGCCAGTGTATACAAGAACGGGGCAGGCACGAAACCCGCCCCGTCGAAACGAAACCGAAACGAAACGCCCCGCCGTAGATTTTTGAGACGAGTCCCAAAAATCTAGCGAGATAGCAGCTACTTGTGGAGCGCAGCCAGAGCGGGATCGACCGGCGCGGAAGCCTCCAGGTCGGAGACCTTCACAATGCCGTTCTCATCGGAGAAGGCACGGTAAATGGTCCGAATCGCCAGGTCGAAATCCTTCTCCTCGACACCGATAATGATGTTGATCTCGTCGCAGCTCTGCGAAATCATACGCACGCTCACGCCGGCCTGGCCAAGCATACCAAACAGATGGCCCGAGATACCTGCGCGGCCGCGCAGGTTACGGCCGACGGTAGCGATGAGCGCCAGGCCCTCGACAACCTCGATCTCGAGCGGCTCGACCTCCTGCTGGATGTCGCCCACGAGTGAGTACAGCGAATCGTGAACGTCCTGCTCCTGCACCACGGCGCCAAAGCGGTCGACGCCGGTGGGCATATGCTCGACGGAAACGTCATAGCGCTCGAAGACCGAAAGCGCGCGGCGCATAAAGCCAACACGGGGCTTGGTACGGTCGCGGGCCACGTTGATGGCGACAAAACCGCGCTTGCCGGTCACGCCGGTAATGATGGGCTCTGCCTCGCCCTCATCAGCCGTCTCGCTAATGATGGTGCCGGGGTCCTGCGGCGCATTGGTGTTCTTGATGACCAGTGGAATGCCGGCCTCGCGCACGGGGAACACGGCCTCCTCGTGCAGGACGCTCGCACCCATGTACGAAAGCTCGCGCAGCTCCTCGTAGGTAACGCGGGCGATGGGCTGAGCCTCGGGAACAATACGCGGATCGGCAGAATAGAAGCCCGAGACGTCGGTCCAGTTCTCGTACAGGTCGGCGCCCAGGCACTTGGCCAGGATCGAGCCCGAGATATCGCCGCCGCCACGGTCGAGCAGCTTGATCTGGCCCTCACGCGTCGCGCCGTAGAAACCGGGCATAACAAAGCCGCCCTGCTGGCCGTACTCCTGCACCAGCTCGGAGGTGCGATTCATGCTGAGCGTACCGTCGTGATGGAACGCCACAACCGTCGCGGCGTCTAGGAACGGCAGGCCCAGGTACTCCGCCATCAGGCGAGCGGTGAAGTACTCGCCGCGGCTCACGAGCTCCTCGGTAGAGTAACCGCCCGAGCGGGCGCGCTCGGCAAAGGCCGCGAACTCCTCGCGGATGGGATAGGTGAGCTCCAGCTCGTCAGCGATATCAAAATAGCGCTGGCCAATGTCCTCGAGCAGTTCCTCGCACGACACGTGATACTTAACGTGCGCGTTAACCAGGTAGAGCAGGTCGGTCACCTTGGTGTCGCCCTTAAAGCGGCGGCCGCAGGCGGAAACCACCACAAAACGGCGGGCAGGGTCGGCATCGACGATGGCCTTGATCTTCTTGAAGTGTTCGGCGTCGGCGACCGACGAGCCGCCAAACTTGGCAATCTTAATCATGGGCTTGAGGTTACCTTTCTAAAAGCCTCTGCAAACCTGTTTTGCGCGCTCTGATACCATGGTTTCACCGATTGGGACCAAGGCATCCGAGGAGCAGTGTTATATGGGAACTTATCATAGTACACGAGGACGCACTTTATCGTGCTCAAGTAAGGTGGCAATCCGCACCGGCATCGCTCCCGACGGGGGTTTGTTTGTCTCGGACGAGCTCGGCACCCAGCAGGTCGATATCAGCTCGCTTGCAGATAAATCGTACTTTGAAATCGCTCAAGATGTGTTGGGAATGTTACTGAATGATTACACGGCCGAAGAAATTTCGGCGTGTGTCGACGAGGCATACCGCGGCACGTTCGCGAGTGAAGAGGTTACGCCGCTCGTCAAACTCGACGCTGCGCCGGGCGCTGACGCCCCTCAGACCTATGTGATGGAGCTCTTTGGCGGCCCCACGAGCGCCTTCAAGGACGTCGCCCTGCAGATGCTCCCCCGTCTGATGGCCCGCACTTCCGCCAAGGACGGCGGCGCCGAGCGCATCATGATCGTCACCGCCACGTCGGGCGACACGGGCAAAGCCGCGCTCGCCGGTTTTGCCGACGCTCCGGGCACGGGCATCACCGTCTTTTATCCCGAGGGCAAGGTCAGCCGCGTCCAGAACCTGCAGATGTCCACGCAGGAGGGCGATAACGTCGCCGTCTGCGGCATCCGCGGCAACTTTGACGACGCCCAGAGCGCCGTCAAGCGCATCTTTGCCGATAAGGAGCTTGCCGAGCGCCTGGAGGCCGCTGGCACCGTGCTTTCGAGCGCCAACTCCATCAACGTCGGCCGTCTGGTACCGCAGGTCGTCTACTACTTTGCCGCCTATGCGCAGCTGTTGCGCGCCGGCGCCATCGAGGCCGGCGACGCCGTAGAGTTCTGCGTACCGACCGGCAACTTTGGCGATATCCTGGCCGGCTACTATGCCAAGCGCATGGGTCTGCCCATCGCCAAGCTCGTCGTGGCGAGCGACAAGAACAACGTGCTGGCTGACTTCCTGACTACCGGCGTCTACGACCGCAACCGCCCGTTCTTCACGACCATCTCGCCGTCGATGGACATCCTCATCAGCTCCAACCTGGAGCGCATGCTGTACTTCCTGTCCGATGGCGACTGCGAGCTCGTTGCCGGCCTTATGGAGCAGCTGGCGCAGACGGGTCGCTACGAGGTGCCCGCCGAGCTGCTGGCCAAGATTCAGAGCGTGTTTGGCTGCGGTTGGGCCAGCGAGGACGAGGTCCGCGCTGCCATCAAGAGCTGCTGGGACGCCAACGACTACGTGATCGACCCGCACACCGCTTGCGGCTATCACGTCTTTGAGCAGGTCGCTCCCGCCGAAGGCGCCAAGGCCCGCGTGCTGCTTTCGACCGCCAGCCCCTACAAGTTCCCGCGCGCCTGCTGCGACGCCCTGGGCCTCGACGTTCCCGAGGATGATTTTGAGGCTATGCGTGCACTCGAGCAGGCCACCAACACGGTCGCCCCGACCCAGCTCGCCGAACTCGAATCCAAACCCGTCCGCTTCGAAGACGTCTGCGACGTCGATGAGATGGCAAGCTACGTCGAGTCCGCAGCAAAACGAATGAGCACCAACTAGACCCCTTATTAAGCGCCGGCGAAAGCCGGCGCGCCTTCTTTTTTATTTAGCTTTCGGGATGATGACGAGCATGCGAGCGGGTCTGGCCGTTTAGTTCGTCGCGAGTTCCGCACGAGCCGGAAAGCACTTAATGTGCTTTCCGAGCAAGCCAGGACTGCCCGAGCAGCGAACTAAACGGCCAGACCCGCCCAGGAGGACCCACATGATCAAAATCACCGTCCCAGCAACCAGCGCCAACCTAGGCATCGGCTACGACACCCTCGGCATGGCCGTCAGCCTCTACTCGCACTTCACCTTCGAGCGCGCCGACAAGCTCACCATCACGGGCTGCCCCGAGGAGTTCCAAAACGAGAATAACCTAGTCTATGTGAGCTTTGTCGATGCTCTGGCCGCCTGGGGCGAGCCGGCCTTCCCCGTCGCTATCGACATTCAGACCGACGTGCCCGTCGCCCGTGGCCTGGGTTCCAGCTCCACCTGCGTCGTCGCCGGCATCATGGCTGCCGCCGCGCTGACGGGCCACACCGTCGACCGCGCCGAGCTCGTCCGCATTGCCACCGAGGTCGAAGGGCATCCCGATAACGTCGCCCCCGCTATCCTGGGCGGCGCCGTCTGCTCCTTTACGCCGACCGACTCGCTGCCCCAGTGCCTGCGCTACGAGGTGAGCGATAAACTGCGTTTTATTACCGTGATCCCGCCCTACGAGGTGCACACGAGCGAGGCGCGCAAGGTCGTGCCGCAGGAGATTCCGCTCTCCACCGCCGTGTGGCAGATGGGCCGCATTGCCGGCATGACGCGCGGCCTGGAGACCGGCGACCTGGACCTGATTGCCGCCGCCAATGACGACCGCATTCAGGAGCCCTATCGTCGCCGCCTCATCCCCGACTACAACGCTGTGCGCGACACCTGCCTTAACGGAGGCGCCAAGACCATCTGGATCAGTGGTTCGGGCTCGACCCTCATGGCCGTGACTGACGACACCATCGTGGCAAAGTTCCTGCAGGTCAAGCTGCGTGAGCAGTTCCCCAAGTGTGACACGCATATTCTGACGTGCGACACCGAGGGCGCTCAAATCGAGTACCTGTAGCGCCCTGCCTCATTGCTCTCACCGGTCCCCTTGGGGCTTCCCCTGAAAACGTCCTCGATCATGAATTGCCCCGTCGTGCGCTTCGCGCGACGGGGCAATTCGATCTGCGGATTGTTTTCAGGGGAAGCCCCAAGGGGACCTGCGCAGCCTCGACAGGATAATCGCATTCGCTGATTTAATCTTGTGCTCCAACGGAGCCACAGACGAGAGGCCTTCGCGCTGCGGAATAATTTTGAGGGGAACACCCCGACCATCCCTACGTTTACCTTGCTGAGGATGTCTACAGGGACCCACGCTTTGAAGGGGCGCCGGGCAGATAGGGGCTTTTTAGGTTACATAATAAACTGTTTGTCTATGCTACTATTTAACTAGGCATCGCAGTATGGAGGTGGTCAAAGTGTTACGCGCACTCAAAGCTTCGTTTTTCCTCTCGATACTTTTGATATTACCGATATGTTTCTCGTTTAGCCCTTCGACTGCTTATGCTGCAGAAAGCGATGCTGTCGCAATTTCTGGCGCAACCCAAGATTTTGATTTAACGAAAGGTCCCGAGCAGTCTCATCAAATCAAGCTTAAGGATGGGACCGTTGCAGTAATAGGAATTAAAAAACTAATGAGCCCAGCCTGATATGGGACAGTTACTACAACAATGCATCTGGAACTTGGACTATCTATTACAACAGTCCTTTTATTTATCGCGAATTCAAGATCAAGATAGCGAACTCGCTCATTACCAGCGCTTGGGGACAAAACTATTCGACTTTCGGTTGCACGGTAACAAACGAGTCCTTTAAATGGAACTCTAAGCAGGCGACATATCGACTCAATTATGAATCGATGGGGGTTGCGTCCAGCGTCGCCGTGTTGCAAGCGACCATGGAAGGCAGCACGCTCCACACCTATGCAAACTAGACTCACATCAATTGAGGAAGTTCAATGATCCCAATTCCTGCACGCTCAGACATTATGATCGCTCTCGTTTGGATTCTCATCGGAGTGCTTATTTGGCGTATCTGCAAATGGGTTAAAAACAAGAAATAGTTGATAAAACGTATATGCCATTTATGCGATGCTTGGGGCCGTTAAATCGGCCCCTATTTCTATAGCTTTTCAAGCAGCAGTCACCCATTTGGAAGTCGCAATGCCATTCATACGATTTCGGCCCTTTAAGCCGCTTTCTATTGGTAGGGACTCTTGCTGGTAAGGAGCGCTTACTAGATACAAACCTTGGCAATATATTAGGTTAGGCTGCGCTGGTTTCCTTGTATTCGAAGACTGGTTCTAGGAGGTCTTCGATGTTGCAGTGGAGGGCTTTTGCTATAGCTCTTACGATTGCTACCGAGGCTTCGTTGATGTTTCGCTGGCGCTGTTCGTACATTTGGATTGAGCGGAGTGATACGCCCGATTCGTATGCCAAGTCTTGTTGGGTTTTCTTAAGTCTCTTTCTTGCTAGTGCCAGCTTGGTTTGACGAGGTGTTTTCTTCGCTATATCACAAACAAGACTCGCCACACGTTCCTCTGAGGCTTCATGCCAGGGGTAGTACAGGTTGCGCAGTGCGTCAAACGGAACGACATGCAGCAGATCTTCGAAAGACTCTCCTAGGCGCCACTGCAGGTATGCCAGCATCCAGCCCGCCCAATATTCCGGCGTCTTCTCAAATCGATAGGTGCAGTCCGGTATAGGCCCTTTTTGATAGCCCGACCTTTCGGCGATAAGCGCGAACAGCTCAACGCCCGATTTTCCCGACACTACCCATGCGTTGCCGCGTTCGAACTCGCGAGCTACGCCGCTCAGGCAAAAGAGTTCAGCAACTTCCGATCCTTCTGCTCCATAATCGTTAACGGCATAGTCAAAGCAGTCGCCGAGGTTGTTCATTGCATCCTCGAGGTAGTAGACGGGGTATGTCCTACTCGGCCCACAACCCGTTAACTCTTGGATCATTTAATCAACCCTCCCTGCCATCAAATCCCTAATGTAGAAACCATCAGAGTCAAATCCATTTACCGTATCCAGGTACTTACGTCGAGCGTTCTGTTCTCGCTCAAATCGTTTGGGATAAAACTCGGCTCCCGAGGCCTGTTTCCAATCGCGGAACCTGATCGCCGAAAACGCACGCTCACTCATAAGAGCATACTGGATGCCCAAATCGCCCAAACGCATAATGAGTTGCAGTTGCCTGAGCGAGATCATGCCGTTAACGAACTGTCTTGCAAACGAAAAGTAGGAATCGTCGGCGCGATAGCCTCGAATAACGTCATAAGGAGAAATGTCAATCAGGCAGTTGTCCAGCAGATAGCGAAGCCCTTCGCGCGCTAGCGGTGTCGAAACATTGAACTCCCTATTGTTGGCCAGAATCGCAAGCCAATTGAGAATTGAAAACTCCCCGGACTCCAAATCCAAGACCGCGAGACCATCCATATCGAGCTCATATCGATTTGCGATACCATCGGACTCGGTCCGGCATGCCCACTCCATTGCCATTTCCTCATGCGGTGTGCAATAAAACCCGCGCCCATAGTCATTGAATTGCCTGCATTTATCCAACGATGGATGATCGACAACAACGTCCGACCCGTGCCAAAGCTCCATATCGACCTCCTAAAAAATATCACCTCAGTGATAGTTTACCAATAACTATCACTGAGGTGATATAGATAGATGCAAACTATTGCCTGACAAGAGCCCTTACTAGAGGCAGGCCTCGGCAATGCGCTTTTTGAGTTCGTCGATGCCGGTACCGGTCTGGGAGCTTGTGATGATTACGTTCTCGGCCGGGACGTTGAGTTGCTTTTTGATGGCTGCTGCCTGGCGGGCCTGCTGCGTGCGGCTGAGCTTGTCGGCTTTGGTGAGGCAGACGATAAAGTTGAACTCGTTGCCCTGCAGGTAGTCGATCATGTCATGGTCGAGCTTACTGGGATCATGGCGAATGTCCACCAGCGACACAACCAGGTTAAAGCTGCGCTCCGAGTCGAAGAAATCGCCAATGAGCTCGGCCCAGCGATCGCGCTCAGCTTTGGAGCGACGGGCGAAACCGTAACCCGGCAGGTCCACAAAGTGCACGTCGTCGGCCTCGAAGAAATTGATATTGCTCGTCTTACCCGGCGTACTCGAAACCTTGACCAGGTTCTTGCGGCCAAAAAGCTTGTTCATAATCGACGACTTGCCCACGTTGGAGCGGCCGACGAAGCTCACCTCGGGGCAGGTGGACTCGGGAATCTGCGAAACTTTGCCATAGCTGGCGACGAACTTGGCAAGCTGGTAGTTAATGGAATCGGCCATGGACACTCCTTGGTCGTAGGTTCTTACAAAAGAGCGCGCTAGTAGATAGCAGCGATACGGCGGACGATATCGAGCGTAATGCCACTCGCGGTACGGGCATACTCGAACAGGTCGAACTCGCGGTCGCAAATCGCATCGTACGCCTCGTCACAATTATCGCTGATAGCGCGCAGCACCAGGCAATCGACACCATTTTTAGTTGCGACATGAGCAATTGCCGCGCCCTCCATGCCGACACAATCGGCGTGCGTCGCCTCGATGGCGTCGTTGCGCATGGCGGCGCCCGTCACAAAGCGGTTGCCCGTGGCAATCGTGCCGACCAGGAATTGTTTGGCTCCCTCGTTCGAGGCGGCCGCATTTGTCGAAGCATCAACAAACCCATGCTCAGCAAGTACATCGGCAGCGATATCGACCAGCGCAGACGTCGAGCCAAACTCCTCGAGCCCCGGTGCAGACTCGGCGATAAGCGCGGTATCGGTATCCAGATAGCGCAGGCACTTGCCAATGACGATATCGTCAATATGGAGCTTGGGATTCAGGCCACCTGCGATACCCGAAAGCACAACTGCCTGTGGAGCATACTTGCTAATGAGGTGCTGCGTCGCAGCAGCGGCGTTCACCGTGCCCATGCCCGCCGTTGTGGCGACAAGCGTCAGGCCGTCGAACTCACCGCTCACAACGGTCAAGCCTGCCTCCTGTGCCTCGCAAACGTCGCTCAGCTCTTCCTTAATCTGCATGATCTCTTTTTCGAGTGCACCGATAATCGCGATGGTAGCCATGCCATTCCCCAAACCTATACGAAATTCTCAACCACGGTATGGTACCAGCATTTTGTTTGACCTCGTCAAACGAACACGCTAGGCCAGCACAGCTCGCGTATCAAACAGAGCCTTTGCAATCGCAGCCGTAACCTCGCTCGAGCGATCGCTCCACGGCATCGATGTCATGATGCTCATAATGTAGGTGTCGCCGTCGACATCGATGAGGCCCGCATCGCATGTCGAATAGCAACCATCCTCGCTAATCCAGCCTGCCTTATTGCGCACCAAGGCTTGGTCGTCCGCAATGCCATCACGAATAAACGATCGGGCCGTAGAGGCCAGAAGGCCCGACAGCCATTGCGACGTCTCGGTATCATGGCTCAGATACTCGCTCATCTCGCACCACAACTTGGCCGAGGTACGCGGACAATAAGTGGGAAAATCACTCATCGGATCGAGTGCGGTATCGTAATCGACGCCAAGACCGACAATCCAATCCTCGTAACCGACACGGTCAAACGCCGCACGCAACGCGATAAACGAATCGTTGTCCGAATTAACGACCGCGGCATCGATCAGGTCGCGCACCGTCTGCCAGCCCATGTTGTAGCCGCCATAGGTGCCAAGGGAATCATCGAGCGACACTTGCCCTGTCTCGACCAGAGACTCGCAGATGTACAACGCATAGAGTGCCTTGTAGCTACTCGCACCGTAAACCTCGACATCGGCGTTATACGTCACGCCCTTGCCACTTGACAGGTCGTAGAACACTACGCCCACATCGCCCAATTCCTTGGCCTGATCAAGGGCATCTTGGAGCGCGGCGAGGCTCTCATCCTCCAGGGCGGGGATCTGGTCATCAACCAGTGAGAAGGTCTGCACGGTATCGCCTGAGGGAATATCGTTAAAGTCCGCCTTCAAAAGCCTCGTCTTGAGGCTCGCTGTCGACAGGGTTTGGCTTGCGGTGGCTTTAGATTCAGAGACCTTTTTGTTTTGCGTCTGTACCGTTGACGCATCTGAGTGTGCCATTCGCTCCGACGCGTAGGTTTTGGCGGTAATTCCGAGGATAATAACCGCCAACGTCAGCATCCCAATGGCGGCGATCTTCGTCACGCGGATGCGAGCGCCAGCAAGGCCACGCGAAGGCGTGCCCTTCGTCTCATATCTGCTGCTATGCTGCGGCACATACTCGTCCCGCGATGCGTTGTTTCGCACGTGGTCTCCTGACTGCTACCGTTCATATACGAGCAGCATAATACCGAGCAGGCATTTCTTTCCAAAGATATTCAGCGGCGTTTAAGGTGTCTTTAAAGAAACCACAAGCGTATTTATCCAAATGGCACGATTCTGTTGCGCATCTCCGCCCAAAACGCAGTTGCGGTGGAATAGTTCCTGTTTGGGCGGCATAAGCCGAAAAACAAGAACTATTCCACCGCAACTTGACGGGGCTCTTTGGCAATCAACTTGGCGCCCAGGGGCACTCATTTAAGTCTGTCCCCAATGAGTGCCCTGCTAGCCGATGGCGTTTTTGAGTTCCGCGCGGCACTTTTTCATGCCCATCATGACGGCGTTGCGTAGCTCGGGCATGCGCGCGGTATCCATCTGGGGAACGCCCTCGAGCTTATAGGGAATCCCCAGCTGCTCATACTTGACGACGCCCATCGTGTGATACGGCAGCATCTCCAGGCCGACCACGTTATGCCACGGGGCAATCAAGCGACCGAGCGCCTCGCACTCCTCCACCGTATCGGTGATACCCGGCACCACCACATGGCGAATAACAACCTTAATCTTGCGACGCGCGAGCTCATCACCAAACGCCAGAATGCGTGCGGGATCGCAACCGGTCAGCTTTTTATGCTCGACGGGATCGGCGTGTTTAATGTCGAGCAGCACCATGTCGGTCTCGTTGAGAACGGCATCGAACTTCTCAGAGTGGTTGGGGTCAAACGCATACCCGCAGCTGTCAAGGCAGGTATGCACGCGACCATCGGGGTTGTTGTGCATTGCAAGGAATAGATCAGCCAAAAACTCAGGCTGCAAGAGCGGCTCGCCGCCGGATACCGTAATACCACCGCTGCGGTAAAACTCATGGTTGCTCTGGAATTCGTCCATCAGGTGCTCAACGGTCACCATCGTGCCGCCGTTAACCGACCAGGTATCGGGGTTGTGGCAATACGCACAGCGCATGGGACAGCCCTGAACAAACACTACAAAGCGGATGCCGGGTCCATCGACCGTTCCCATCGTCTCAATCGAATGCACGCGGCCCAGGGCAAACGCAGAGTCCTCGGGACGAGCGTCCACACCCTCGAGCGTCATTTCAGCCATTCGCGCTACCTTGCCTCTCATTGGTTTTAGCTACATAAATGCCAGAGTCATTCTAGCCCATACGCATGATGGCGAAACGGTTTAGCGGTCAATTGTATTGTCCTATTTGGCCCCATGCAAAAGCGGCGGGAAGGTTGTCGCAACCCGCCCGCCGCCGAGGCAATAGAAATCGATAGACGCCAGGCCTTACGCCTTGAGCGTGAGCACCGCGCCGAAGGCGGTCGGGCCGCAATGGCTCGAGATGACGCCGCCGACCTGAGTCCAGGTAACGTCCTTAAAGCCCAGGTCGTGCGCATAGATTTCCATGTCGTCGCGCAGCTCCTCGGAAAGGCCTACCGAATACGCCAGGCCAATGTGCGAGTAGTCAATCTCGCCCTTCGCAACCATGTGGTCGATAAAGGCGCGGGCGCACTTGAGCATAGAGCCGCGGAACTTCTTGGTTGCCACGAACTTACCGCCCGTTACCTCAATGCAGGGCTTAATCTTGAGCAGGTGGGCGCCAAGGAACGCGACGTTGGACAGACGACCGCCCGCCTTAAGAAAGGCCAGGTCGGTGGGAACAAAGCCCAGCAGCACGCGGTCCATGACGGAGTTCGTAAATGCAAAGATCTCGTCGACGGTGACATCGGGGTGAGCCTCGATATATTTGGCGGTCTCGACGGCAACGAGCGACTGGCCCACCGAGACAAAACGCGTATCCATGGAGAATACGTAGTCGCGGCCCTTAGCCGCAATCTTGGAGGACTGATGTGAGCAGGTCGTGGCCTCGGAATACGCGAGATGCAGAATAGTCGCGTCGGGCTGCTCGGCATGGATACGGTCATACACGTGAGCAAAATCCGCAGGCGCGCAGCCACTCGTCTTAGGCATAACACCGAGCTCGTTGCAGCGCGAGTAAATCTCGAGCGGATCGATTGAACCATCTTCAACGGTCTCGTCACCAACTGTGACGTGCATGGGCACGCGCACGATGCCGTAGCGCTCGCAGAGCTCCGGCGTCACATCCGACCCAGACTCAACCACGATTACGTACTTGCCCATTATTATCACGACCCATCTCGACATTGGCTTTTCAATACATGGCACGCGCCGCCGCACTGTTGCACAACGGCGGCAGAGCGCCAAAGAGACGCCGCCCCTTGCACACAACAAAGGACAGCGTCTCCCTGGAAAACTCCGTGCTTATTTAGGATTCTACACGGTTTGCAACAATGTGTTACTTACTCCGCAAACGGTAGCTATACACGATAAACGGTAGTTCGCTGCGGCAACTGCGACACATTCCGCCCGGCAAGTCCAATCGTGCTCCACGCACGGTTAATGCGCGAGGCGGTAGAAATCCATCGACGCCGCACCCTCGGCATGCAACCCCATCGCCGAAACCGCCGGCGAATAGGTACGGCTCGTAAGTGCTGCCTCGCCGCCGTTGGCAAAAATCTCGACCATCGTAGTGTCCGAAAGCACGCGCAGATCGCGAAGCTCGCTGAGCTCAATCGACCTCCGGTCTCGCCCATAGCCTTCATTACCCATATCGAGGGTAAGCATCCCCTCCGCATAACGCACAAAGACACCCTTGCGGATTTCGAGCTCGACCATCTTGGCGCCCTCACAGGAAACCACAAGATCAAACAGGCGGCCCGGCTCCTCGACGGTCTCTCCGCCTACAGCACGAACGCAGCCGCCGCGCATTCTCTCAATCTCGTGCGCCGGCTGCTGGCAGAGCTTACCATCGCGCATGCTCAGCTCTCGCGGCACCGTCAACGCGCACTGCCACCCGCGCGCCACCGTCGGGTTTTCCGCCGTCGCATCGGGGCAACCCGACCATCCGATCATCAATCGCCGGCCTGCAGCATCCTCAAAGGACTGCGGAGCATAGAAATCAAAACCGGCATCGACCATCGGGGGCATGCCCTGCCCGACGATTTTTAAGCTCGGCGCCTCCCAATCGGCCTCGATGGGGAACCACACGCACTGATGCGGATTGCGGTAACGCCAACCATCGGCAGGCACACCCTGCGGACAGCAAACGAGAATAAGCTCGCCATCGAGCTCAAACAGATCGGGGCACTCCCACATAAAGCCAAACTTCTCGCCCAACTCAATGCGCGTCGCATAGCTCCAGTCCTCAAGATTGCGCGAGGTATAGACAAGCACGCAGCCACGGTCGTCTTTCGTACGAGCGCCCAGAACCATGTAGTAGATACCATCGTGCTCAAGGATCTTGGGGTCGCGCACGTGCGTACCGATATCGTCGGGGTAATCGACCGGTCCAACAGCTATGCGCTTCTCGCCCAATTCGTCGGGGTTCTCCGCAACCATATGAATCTGGTTTTGCTCACGACCCGTCAACACGTAGTCGTAATCATCGCGATCAAAATGCTTGACGTTGCCGGTATAGAAGTAGTGAATCTTGCCATCACGTACAAAGGCAGAACCAGAATACGCTCCGTTCGAATCCAAATCGGAATCGGGGAACAGCGCGGGGCCGCGATTCTCGTACGTCACAAAATCCTTTGTCGTCAGATGGTTCCAAAGCACTGGACCGCCATGCGCAGCATCGAACGGATCGTATTGATGATAGATGTGATACGTATCACCAATCTGAACCAAACCGTTGGGGTCGTTGAGCCAGCCAAGCTCAGGCTCCACATGGAACAGGAGCCTATCGGGGTCGGACGCGATGCGACCCGCCGTCTCATCCTGTCCGGCACGCCACTGCTCATAGTCCGCGCGTGTCACCTTATTTTTTTGATTAAACATCGCCGTTGACTTTCTCGTCTATGGGGAAGGACGCTCGACTCACACGAGTCGAGCGTCCTTCCCCAAATGGACTTATCCTCAGATTACACTGAACGGCTCAACTAGAAGCTAACGTCGAAGCCAGCGCCAGCGCCCTCTTCATCGGTGGTCGGCACGCCCTTTGCCTTGTTGTAGGCAAAGATCAAGACGATTGGCACGATAAAGGCGATGAGATTGCCAGCCACATACCACACGAGGGTCTCGGGCGTGACGATGAGCAGGCCAAGCACGCCGGTCAGACCCTGACCGATAGCGCGCACCTCAAAGAGCTTGACGAAGGCACCGCCGCAGCCTGCACCGATGCATGCGCAGATGAACGGAATGATCGAATAGCGCATGTTTGCAGCAAAGATAGCGGGCTCGGAGATTCCGACCAGCGTCGGGATAAAGGACGACATGCAGATGTTGCGCTCTTTGGAGTGCTTCTTGTGAATGAGGTACATACCGATGGCGCCGCCGCCCTGGGCGATGATGGAAACCGACCAGATGGCCTGGATGTAGTTGAAGCCAGTCGTGGCAACAAGGTTTGCCTCGATACCCTGGATGAACTGATGCGTACCGGTAACGACGAGCGGCTGCAGGAACGCGGCGAAGACAAAGGCACCAAAGACGCCCATCCTGTTGTACAGGATATCGATTACGCCGGCGAGGACGTCACCGATCAGGTTACCGAGCGGGCCGAACACGGTGAACAGGGCGACGTTAGCAAGAATCAGGGTAACGGTCGGGACAAAGACGAACGAAACGACCTCGGGGATGTACTTCTGGGCAATCTTTTCGACCTTGGCCATAAACCAGGCGGTCAGAATTGCAGGGAACACGCCGCCCTGGAAAGCAACCATGGGAATGGAGAGCGGACCAAAGTTCCAGTACTCAGCACCCGTCGGGTCCATAACGAACGTGTTGCGGTTCATAAGGCTCGGGTGAACCATGACGATACCGACGAGGATGCCCAGGATCGGGTTACCGCCAAAACGCTTGACTGCGCTGTACATAACCAGGACAGGCAGGTAGTCGAACGTGGTGGCGATAATGGCAAAGAAGCTTGCGAGGTTCTTGAGGAACTCGCTGTGATCGGCGAGGCTGCCCTCCATGCCAAAGAGGCCGTTGGCAACGATCAGCGACTTAAGGCCGATGATGATTGCAGCGCCGACGAAGGCGGGAATGATGGGGATAAAGATGTCCGAGAATACCTTGAGGACCGAGAAGAACTTGCCCTTCTTGTCCGCCTCGGCGCCCTTGACCTCGGAAGCACTGATCTCCTTAACGCCCGTCAGAGCCATAAACTCATCGTAAACCTTGTTGACGGTACCGGTACCGAAGATGATCATGAGCTGGCCGCTGTTGTACAGCACGCCCTTGACGCCATCGATGTTCTCGAGCTCGGCCTTGTTGTATTTGCTCGTATCCTTGAGCACCAGACGCAGACGGGTCACGCAATGCGTGGCGCCCTCGATGTTCTCCAGTCCGCCGACGTTGTCGACGACTTGCTGGGACACTGCCTTGTAGTCCATGTTCCTCTCCATTCCTTTTCTAAATCATAAAACGGTTCGTTGCCGCTACAGAGACGCGATCGTTGCGTTTGCGCACTTGAGCGCACCGTCGGTGACGGTAAGCGCCACACCCTGGCCCTGCTTGTTGCAGAAGCGAGCGTTGAGCGCAACATCATCGACAAAGATGGTCGCGATGTCGTCGTCGACGACCAGACGCACATGGTGAGTGCCCTCGCCCTTAAAGAACAACGGACGCTCGAGGCCCATGTTGTTGACCTGGAACCACGGGTACTGGGGAGCCGGCGTGAACTCGAGCTTGCCCTCGCGCAGGTTGGCGCGGAACTCATAGGCAAGACCGGTCTCGGCGTCCTCGGCGAACTTGACCGAGAAGCCGGCAGCGTTACCGCCGAGCTCAATGTCGGCATCGAGCAAGTAGGTGGAGCCGGCATCCGCGGCGAGCACCTGCTCGACCTTGCCCGACTCGCAGGAAAGCTCAAAGGTCTCGACTGCCTTAGCCTCGCCAAAGGCGCCAAGCATGCTGTCGGGGAGCTTGGTGCCGAGCGTTCCGTCGGCACGCTGAACGATCTCGAGGGGCATAAAGGTGCCACCCCATAGGTAAGAGCTGGGGTCGCCGCCCTCGTCACGCGTAGGAACCCAACCAAAGAGAACGCGACGCTCGCCATCGAATGCGGTGCGAGCGGCGTAGTACGCGCGGCCGTCGAAGGAGTCGTCAGCGGGGGTAATCCAAGGACCGTTGATGGACTTGGACATGCGGTAACGGGTCTTGTTGCCGTCGCTGTACTCGGAAAAGACGAGGTACCACCAGTCGCCCATCTTAAAGAGATCAGGCATCTCAAACATGGTGTACAGGCCCGGGTTCCACCAGTCGCCCTGGAACTCCCAGTTGGTCAGATCCTTGGAGGTGAACTTGACCAGGCGGCCGGTCATCAGACGCTTGTCCTCGCCCACACGCGTTCCGAGGATGAGCATGTACTCTTCGTTCTCCTCATCCCAAAGCACAAAGGGATCGCGCCAGTTGCGGTCATCGTAACCCTCCTGGGGCGGAAGCAGCGTCTCGGCGATGTTCTTCTCCCACTTGACGGCGTCGTCGCTCGTTGCGTGAAGAAGAACCTGCTTCATCAAACGTGCGCGGACCTTATCGCGATTGCAACCAGTGTAGAGCGCATGGTACTTGTCGCCCACCTTAAACACCGTGCCGGCATAAATGTACTGGTCGACTTCCTCGTCGCCGCCGCGCTCAAGGCTCTCGCCAAAGTCCTTGTAGTTGACGAAATCCTTGGTCGTAGCGAGTGCCCAGCCAAACGGCTCTCCGAAAGGTTCGGGGTTACGCGTGTCACGCTGATGATAGAGATAGAACGTGCCGTCCTCGCCGTACGGCATGATGTCGCCTACCCAAATTCCCTCAGGCTGGTAATACACCTTGTGCATCCGAGACTTCCTTTCCACGACATACTAACTCGGTACAATGGCAAGATATGTCAATCGTTTTCATATGTCAAACGTTTTCACACCAATACGTCTTTTCGCAGTTCCAGTCGTCGGCAAACGGTTGACATATGCCGGTGAACGGTCATCAGAGGCGTTTGAGGAATTCTTTTGGCACGGGATGAACTACGCGGTTTTGCCCTCAATGAGTTCAACGGGGAGCTTGATATTCGATTCGGGATTATCGCCGTTAATAAGAGCGATGATGGATTGCGCCGCGAGCTCTCCGATGCGATCGATATCTTGACGTACGGTTGTTAAGTCAGGCATAAACGTCATAGTTCGGCGGGCACCATCCGCGCCCACGACCTTAATATCGTCCGGAGCGCTCAAGCCGCGCTGCTTCATCACGTTGAGACAGATGGCCGCCATCGTATCGTCTCCCGCAAAGATGCCGTCAATATCGGGGTTCTCATCGAGGATCTTCGCAACGACCGCGCCCTTTTCGTCGTCGGGCTTAACGAACTCAACCTCACGGACAAGCGCGGACAAACCGGCCTGCTCAACAACATCGAGGTAGGCATCGGTACGCTTATTGGCAGGCATGCGCATGCGGCTATTGCTGCGCAGGCACAGGATACGCCTGCAGCCGTCATCAATCAGACGGCGCGTGGCGAGCTCGCCAATGCCATAGCTGTCACTTGCAATCTGGACAGAGCCCTCGCCAAGATCGCAGTCGATGCCAACCAGGCTCAAGCCCATCTCGGCATATGCCTCGGCACCGATATTGAGGGAGTTGACGATGACGCCGTCGACCATATTGCGGCGGAGCATGTCAATATAGGAACGCTCAAGATCGGGTCGATTGGCGCTGTTGCACAGCAGCATCTTAAAGCCGTTTTCCGCCAACGTGCGCTCGACCGCCTGCACAACCTGAGCATGGAACGGGCTGCTCACAAAGGGAACGATCATGCCGATAAGATTCAGACGGCCGTTGAGCATGGCACGGGCGATATCGTTGGGCGTATAGTTGATGCGCTCCATCGCGGCATGGACCTTATCGCGGGTCTCTTGGCTAATATAACCGCGATTATTAAGCACGCGAGATACCGTAGTAGGCGAAACCCCCGCCACCGCTGCAACTTCCTTGATGCCAGGCTTAGCAGAATCCTTAGAACGAGCGCCCTCGCGAGCCATAGCACCCTCCCCCATCAACATGTCAAACGTTTACATACGAACAAAGCATACCCCAACAACAGCGGGAAGACGGTAACAGCACAAGTAAGTAAACGACTCATCCAAATAATTAGGAGAGTTCCGCCTAAAGGGTGACTACACAGGACCCCCGCCGGGCCGCTTTGGGTTACTTTCCAAAACATTTCCGCAGGACGCAAAGGGCTCCGCCGCGCGAAGCGCGCAGCGGAGCCCTTTGCATGTCCGAGGACGTTTTGGAAAGTAACCCAAAGCGGCCCGGCGATCCTGCGGGAGTTAAACCCCTTTAGAACTTGTCGTGGAAGGTACGCGAAATGACCTCGTCCTGCTGCTCCTTGGTGAGCGTGTGGAAGTTCACGGCATAGCCGGAAACGCGGATGGTCAGCTGCGGGTACTTCTCGGGGTGAGCCTGAGCGTCGAGCAACGTCTCACGGTTGAAGACGTTGATGTTCAGGTGATGGCCACCCTTCTCGGCGTAAGCGTCGAGCATGTGGACCAGGTTATCGGCCTGAGTCTCGGAAACTTCAGAAACCTTCATAATGTGTCTCCTTCGATCGATAGGCGCCGGCCGAAACCGGCGCGCTAATCAGTAATCGTTATTGTTAGTATAGCACTAACAATAGTTACTCGCCCAGCTGATCAAGGTCGATATCGCCAAAGAACACCTGGTCCTCCTTGCCGAGCGCACCCGGGATGATGGAGAAGGTGTTGGAGATGCCGTCCTGAGCATCGCGGAACGGGAGCTTGGAAACCGAAGACAGCGAAGCGATGGCGCCGTGGCTATCGCGCTTGTGCATGGGGTTAGCACCCGGGGCGAACGGCTGGCCAGCCTTGCGGCCGTCAGGCGTGGAACCGGTCTTCTTACCGTACACGACGTTGGAGGTAATGGTCAGAACCGAGGTCGTGGGCACGGAGTTGCGGTAGGTGTCGTTCATGCGGATGTACTCCATGAACTGGTGCACAACGTCGTGAGCGATCTGGTCGACGCGGTCGTCGTCGTTACCGTACTTGGGGAACTCGCCCTCGGTCTCGAAGTCGACGATGATGCCGTTCTCATCACGGACGGGGTGGACCTTGGCGTACTTGATGGCGGACAGGGAGTCAGCCACGACAGAAAGGCCAGCGATGCCCGTAGCGAACCAGCGATGCACGTGCTTGTCGTGCAGAGCCATCTGGATGCGCTCGTAGCAATACTTGTCGTGCATGTAGTGAATGATGTTCAGCGAGTTGACGTACACGCCAGCGAGCCACTTCATCATGTCGTTGTACTTGGCCACAACGTCGTCGTAATCGAGCGTATCGCCCTCGACGGCGCGATACTTGGGGCCGACCTGCTTCTTGGAGACCTCGTCAACACCGCCGTTGAGCGCGTAGAGCAGGCACTTGGCCAGGTTGGCACGGGCGCCGAAGAACTGCATCTCCTTGCCGATGCGCATGGAGGACACGCAGCAGGCGATGCCGTAGTCGTCGCCGTGGTAAACGCGCATGAGGTCGTCGTTCTCGTACTGGATCGAGGAGCTGGCGACAGAAGTCTTGGCGCAGAACTTCTTGAAGTTCTCGGGCAGACGGGTCGACCACAGAACGGTCATGTTGGGCTCGGGGCTGGTGCCCATGTTCTCGAGCGTGTGCAGGTAGCGGTAGCTCATCTTGGTAACGAGCGTACGGCCGTCAACACCCATGCCGCCGATGGACTCGGTGACCCACTGCGGGTCGCCGGTGAACAGGGCCTGGTACTCGGGGGTACGGGCAAACTTGACCATGCGGAGCTTCATGATGAAGTGATCCACGAACTCCTGGATCTGCTCCTCGGTGAAGGTACCGTTGGCAAGGTCGCGCTCAGCGTAGATGTCGATGAACGTAGAGGTACGGCCGATGGACATAGCGGCGCCGTTCTGCTCCTTAACGGCAGCGAGGTAGGCGAAGTACATCCACTGGATGGCCTCCTGCGTGTTGGTAGCAGGGTTGGAAATGTCGAAACCATAGGTCTCGGCCATCATCTTGAGCTCGCCGAGGGCGCGGATCTGCTCCTGCAGCTCCTCGCGATCGCGGATGTTGTCGGCGGTCATGACCGTCGGGGTGGAAGCCTTCTGGGCCTCCTTGTCCTTGATCAGGTAGTCAACGCCGTACAGGGCGACACGACGGTAGTCGCCGATGATGCGGCCGCGGCCATAGCCATCGGGCAGACCGGTGATGATGTGAGCCGAACGGCAGGCGCGCATCTCGGGGGTGTAGACATCGAAGACGCCGGCGTTGTGGGTCTTGCGCTCGAAGGTGTAGCGCTCGACAACGTTCTCGTCGACCTTGTAGCCGTGCTGGCTGGCGGCCTGGCAAGCGATGCGGATACCACCGTTGACGTGCAGAGCGCGCTTGAGCGGCTTGTCGGTCTGGAGGCCGACGATGGTCTCCTTCTCGCGGTGGGCGTTATCGATGTAGCCAGCGGGGTGGCTCACGATACCCGTGACGGTCTTGGTGTCCATATCGAGGACACCGCCCTGCTCGCGCTCCTTAAGCAGCAGGTCGAGAACCTCGCCCCACAGCTCCTTGGTACGCTCGGTCGGGCCGGCGAGGAACGACTCGTCGCCCTCGTAGGGGGTGTAGTTCTTCTGGATGAAGTCTCGGACGTCAACCTCTCCCGTCCAGATGCCTTCCTTGAAGCCTTCCCATGCCTCCTGCATTGTGTAACCACGCTCCTAGTTACGTGTAATGCGGCGCTCTCTCACACCGCTGCTTATTGAATTCTTGAATTATCGGCTTGCACTACCGGCTTCTTCCGTTCTTCACCACACGTTGGTACAGGGAAAAACGTTTGTCCACCTTGGAACTGCAACCCAAAACCCAAGATTTCACCCGTTTGAGAAGGATAACATAGCTACCCCCTTCATCAGGGCTGTTATATGTTTCTTTTTTTATACCATTAGGGCGTTTTTAACAAATCCGCAGGAAATGCGAGCGCGAACAACTACCGTTCACCGATTTGTTTGGTATTTTTCCTTGCCTTTGTACGACGTTCACTCTAGCTGTTATGCCAGCTTTAGCAGGGTAAAGTGCCTCTGAGTAGGCTTTGGGACATGCCTAACGATCTGCCCCAAACTTTACTGGCACCGACGGTGTACGGAGGTCGCCTAAAGGTAGTTTTCTAGGCATGTCCCAAAATCTACCGTATAGGGCGCGCGTGCAGGGGTATCATCTTTCACCGAAAATAGTTTCTAGTGTTAGGGGTTTTCGGTGGAAGATACCGATTTCCATGAGCTTGGGAGTCAGCTCCTTACCGAGTTTGGCGGCATTCACCAGCGCGTTTCGCGCTTTGTGGACAAAGCTCTCAGCGGCGAGATGGCTGTCATGCGCGCCCTTATGCTCGCTGGCGGTTCGCTCACGCCGAGCGAACTCGCTGATCGCGCCTGGGTCTCGAACGCCCGCATTGCCAATATCCTACGCGCTCTCGAAGCCAAGGGCTGGGTTGAGCGTGAGCACTCAAAGACCGACCGTCGTCGCGTACACGTCATAGTGACCGACAAGGGATTCCAGGATCTCGAAATCAAACGCCGGGAATTCGAGGACCGCACCGCGGCTTTCCTCGAACAGCTCGGCGAAACAGATACCCAAGAGATGGTGCGTCTTCTAAGGCGTGCCAACGAAATTATCGACCGCAATCAAGAAAGGAGAGATGCCGAGTGAGGATTCTCAAGCTCTTTAAAAAGCATGTCCTGGCACTGTTCGCAGCTATCGCACTTATCGTAATCAGCTGCAACGCCGATCTGGCGCTGCCTACCTATATGAGCGACATCGTCGACGTGGGCGTGCAGCAAGGCGGCATCGCCTCGCCCGTGCCCGACACCATTCGCGCCGAATCGCTCGACGACCTCGAACTCTTTATGAGCGCCAAGGACGCCAAAGCTGTGGAGGCCGTGTTTAGCAAGGCGGACAATAACGGCATTCGAACGTACAAGGGCACCGAGGAGGAGCGCGGCGACGGCGGCAAGATTGCCGACATCATGAGCCTGCCCGAGACTGTCGTCCTTTCGTTCAACCAGGGCATCGACGCCGACTCCATGGGCGACATGACCGGCACGTCCAGCGAGAAAGACAGCAACGCTGCCCAGGCCATGCCCACCCCCGAGCAGATGGCGGCGATGACGCCCGAGCAGCTCGCCGAGATGCAGCAGAAGGCCGCAGCGGCGCAGAACATGCAAAAGCAGATTGATGCCGACGGCGGCAAGATCACCATGAAGAGCCTGCGCTTGGGCGTTGAAGGCGGCCTAATCGACCAGGGCAAGCTCGTCGAGGGCGCCAACGATATGGCAGACAAAATGGGCTCCATGTCGGGCTCCATCGTGACCCAACGCGCCGTGAGCTATGTGCAGGACGAGTACAAGGCACAGGGCATCGACCCCGCCGACGTGCAGAACGCCTACCTGGGCCGCATGGCGACCACTATGTTTGGGCTGTGCCTGGTGTCGCTCGTCGCCACCATCCTGACCGGTGCCGTGGCTTCGCGCACCGCCTGTTCCATCGCACGCGACCTGCGCCGCGAGACCTTCAACAAGGTCATGCACTTCTCGCCGGCCGAGGTGGGCAAGTTTAGCCAGGCCTCGCTCATCACTCGCTGCACCAACGACATTCAGCAGATTCAGATGGCCGCAACCCTGTTTATCCGCATGTGCCTACTGGCGCCCGTCATGGGTATCGTCGCCGTCATGCGCGTCCTGGCCAACCACACCGGCCTGGAGTGGACCATCGCCGTGGCCATCATCGCGGTCTCGGCCGTCGTCGGCGTGCTCATGGGCCTCACCATGCCCAAGTTCAAAAAGATGCAAAGTTACGTGGACCGCGTGAACCTTACCGCCCGCGAGCTGCTCGACGGTCTTATGCCCATCCGCTCGTTCAACCGCGAGGAGCATGAGCTCGAACGTTTTGACAAGGCGTCGCTCGACCTGATGACCACGCAGCTCTACACCAACCGCGCCATGAGCTTTATGATGCCGCTCATGATGCTGGTCATGAACTGCATCACCGTGCTTATCGTCTGGTTTGGCGCGCAGGGCGTGTCCGACGGCGTGATGCAGGTCGGCAACATGATGGCGTTTATCTCCTACACCATGCAGATTGTCATGGCGTTTATGATCCTCACCATGGTTTCGGTTATCCTGCCCCGTGCCGAGGTCGCAGCCGAGCGCGTAGAAGAGGTCATCACTTGCCCCACGAGCATCAACGACCCCGTCTCGCCCAAACTGCCCGCGGCCAGCGCGCCGCGCGGTGAGCTCACCTTCCACGACGTGAGCTTCCAGTATCCCGATGCCCGCGCCGACGTCATCAGCGGCGTGAACTTCACCACGCATGCCGGCCAGATGCTCGGCATCATTGGCTCCACGGGTTCGGGCAAGTCCACGCTTGTGCAGCTCATCCCGCGCCTGTACGACGTCACGGGCGGCAGCATTTCGCTCGACGGCATCGACGTGCGCGACATGACCCTTTCCGAGCTGCGCCGCCGTATTGGCTACATCCCGCAGCAGGGGCGCCTGTTCTCGGGCACTGTCGAGAGTAACCTCAAGTTTGCCGGCGACATGGTGAGCGACGAGGACATGCACCGGGCGGCACGCATCGCCCAGGCCGAGGACTTTATCGCCGAGCGCGAGGGCGGCTACGACTCCCCCATCAGCCAGGGCGGCTCCAATGTTTCGGGCGGTCAGCGTCAGCGCCTGGCCATCGCCCGTGCATTGGCCAAAAAGCCCGAGGTCGTGGTGTTCGATGACTCGTTTAGTGCGCTTGACTACAAGACCGACGCGCGCCTGCGCGAGGAGCTGGCCAAAAACGTCACCGACGCCGCACTCGTGGTCGTGGCACAACGCATCGCGACCATCATGCACGCCGACCAGATCATCGTACTCGACGACGGTCACGTAGTGGGCACCGGCACGCACAAGGAGCTACTGCGCAGCTGCCCGGCGTACCTGGAAATCGCACAGTCGCAGCTTTCCGCCGAGGAGCTGGGGCTTACCCAAGAAGAAATTGCAGCCGTTATGGAAGGAGGCGAGCGCTAATGGCAGACGAGACCAAGACCCAAATTCCCAAGCCCACCCGTCAGCGTGGACCCATGGGCCGCATGGGCGGCATGCGTCGCGGCGAAAAGGCCAAGAACTTTAAAGGCACCATGAGGCAGCTGCTCGGCTATATTGGACAGCACAAGATTGCCGTGTTTGCCGCCGTCGCCTTTGCCGTGTGCTCGGTCATCTTTAACATTGTGGGGCCCAAGGTGCTCGGCCAGGTTACGACCAAGCTGTTTGAGGGCCTGGTTGCCAAAGTCAACGGTACCGGCGATGTCGACTTTAACTGGATCGCCAAGACGCTCGGCTTTTTGCTCTGCCTGTACCTGGCGAGCTCTATCTGCAGCCTCATCCAGGGCTGGCTCATGACCGGTGTCACGCAAAAGATTTGCTACCGCATGCGCAAGGAGATCGCCGCCAAGATCGCTATCGTTCCGATGAGCTACTTCAACGGCCATAGCAAGGGCGACGTGCTCAGCCGCATCACCAACGACGTCGATACACTCGGCCAGTCGCTCAACCAGAGCGTGACGCAGCTTATTACGTCCGTCACGCAGATTATCGGCGTGCTCGTCATGATGCTGTCGATCAGCCTGCCGCTCACCGGCGTCACCGTGCTCACGCTGCCGGCCGCCGCGATTATCCTGATGGTGATGATTCACTTCTCGCAGCCGTACTTCCGCGAGCAACAGCAGGTTTTGGGCACCGTCAACGGCATTATCGAGGAGGATTTTGCCGGCCAGAACGTCATTCAGGTGTTCGACCGCGCCGAGGCTTCGATCGAGGAGTTCGACCGCCAAAACGACCGTCTCTTTATTAGCGGCTGGCGCTCGCAGTTCCTGTCGGGCCTGATGATGCCGCTTATGAGCTTGGTAGGTAACATGGGCTACGTGGGCGTCGTCGTGGTGGGCGCGCAGCTCGCGCTGACCGGCAATGCCACGCCCGGCGACATTCAGAGCTTTATCCAGTACGTTCGCAACTTTACGCAACCCGTGCAGCAGCTGGGCAACGTGAGCAACACGATGCAGTCGATGGCCGCTGCCACCGAGCGCGTCTTTGAGTTCCTGGCCGCGCCCGAGGAGGAGCAAAAGACCGACGCGCAGATCCCCGAGAAGCGCCCCGGTCACGTGGAGTTCGACCATGTCAAGTTTGGCTACACGCCCGACAAGACCATCATCCACGACTTTAGCTGCGAGGCGCAGCCCGGCCAGACCATCGCTATCGTCGGCCCCACCGGCGCCGGCAAGACCACGCTCATTAAGCTGCTGCAGCGCTTCTACGATGTGGACGGCGGTTCGCTGCGCGTCGAGGGCGTCGACGTGCGCGACTGGGACCGCGCGGCGCTGCGCGGCGAGTTTGCCATGGTGCTGCAGGATACCTGGCTGTTTAACGGCACCATCCGCGAAAACATCCGCTACGGACGCCCCGATGCGAGCGATGCCGAAGTCGAGGCCGCCGCACGCGCCGCACGCTGCGACCACTTTATTCATACGCTCGCCGGCGGTTACGACTTTATGATCAACGAGGAGGGCACCAACCTGTCGCAGGGTCAGCGCCAGCTCGTGACCATCGCCCGTGCCATTTTGGCCGACCGTCCGGCGCTGATTTTGGACGAGGCGACCTCCAACGTTGACACTCGTACCGAGGAGCTTATTCAGCGTGCCATGGATGCGCTAATGCAGGGCCGCACGAGCTTTGTCATCGCGCACCGCCTGTCCACGATCCGCAACGCCGACGTGATCTTGGTGATCCGCGACGGCGACATCGTCGAGAAGGGCACGCACGACGAGTTACTCGCCCAAGGCGGCTTCTACGCCGACCTGTACAACTCGCAGTTCGACGAGGCGGCGTAGATACGGCCGCAGAGAAATGATGACGCCCGAGAACGGGGGCGCAGGACAACCTGCGCCCCCGTTTTGTGTCCTTCGAGCCTCGAAACGCCTTCCCCGAGACCTCATTGACGGCGCTTTCCAGACCCCGTGGGCAAAAAAGGGCAAATATGAGTACTGTCACCTTTTTAGTAACAGCAAAAACCACCTCAAACGACCTCTTTGCAGCCTCTATACGCCTTCGAATTAATCAAAACGCCCGTTAGCAGGCTTCTGCGTGCCAACGTTAATGAACGTATTTTTCACTTTGTCTATTATCTCGCTAGACCGATATGTTACTAGGTTAGCAACCGTACTCATATTTGGCATTTTTTGCCCACGAGGTGTTTCCTGGGGAACCGACAACAGCCTTAGGGTCCCGCGCGGCGCAGCTCCCTCCCGACATCCTCCGGCGTTTCCCCAGATAAAACCTGCCAAAATAAACCTGTCCCTTTTTGGTAGGTTTCGGGGTAGCAAGGGCTTGCACTTTAGCGTGCGACAGCGGATAATGCCGAGCATTCGACAATACGCTTATTGCTCTTTCTATAGATTGAGGAGGCCCCTATGGCCATGGAATTCAAACGCAAGTTGCCGATCCCCATGGAGATCCGCGAGGAAATGCCGCTTTCTGCCGAGCTTACCGCCAAAAAGCAGGCATTTGACGCCGAGGTCGCCAAAGTCTTTACCGGCGAGGACGCACGTAAGGTGCTCATCATCGGCCCGTGCTCTGCCGACCGCGAGGATTCGGTGCTTGAGTACATGAACCGACTGGCCAAAACCGCCGAGGAGGTCAAGGACAAGCTCATCATCATTCCGCGCGTCTACACCAACAAGCCGCGCACCAAGGGCACCGGCTACAAGGGCCTGCTGCACAACCCCAACCCCGAGGCCCCCGACGACTTGCTCGAGGGCGTCAAGGCCATCCGCCATATGCACCTGCGCGTTATTGAGGAAACGGGCTTCTTCACCGCCGACGAGATGCTCTATCCGTCCAATTACCAGTACCTCGTTGACCTGCTGAGCTATGTTGCCGTGGGCGCGCGCTCGGTCGAGAACCAGGAGCATCGCCTGGTGTCGAGCGGCATTTCGGTACCCGTGGGTATGAAGAACCCCACCGCCGGCTCTACCACCGTTATGCTCAACTCCATTTACGCCGCGCAGGCGCACCAGAGCTTCATCTTCCGCAACTGGGAGGTCGAATGCGACGGCAATCCGCTCGCGCACGCCGTTATGCGTGGCTACATCGGTCTCGATGGGCGCACCTACCCCAACTACCACTACGAGCACCTGGAGCGCCTGGCCGAGCGCTATACCGAGCACGCCGGCTATGCCAATCCCGCAGCGATCATCGACTGCAACCACGACAACTCGGGCAAGCGTCCGCTGGAGCAGTATCGCATTTGCAAGGAGGTGCTCGACAGCTGCCGCCGCAACGAGTCCATCTCCAAGCTGGTCAAGGGCTTTATGATCGAGTCCTACCTGGAAGACGGCAACCAGCCGGTCGACGGCGGCGTCTTTGGCAAGTCGATCACCGACCCGTGCCTGGGCTGGGAAAAGACCGACTACCTCATCCACGAGATCGCGGAGCGTATTTAGTTACGCGGTTTTACCAAACGCCGTAACGGCTCGACGCTGCAAACCCGCCAGAACGGCAATCTGCCTTTCAGTTTCGACGGCATGACCAAAAGGTCAATGCCGCCTCGCTTCAAGGCACCTTGCTCGCTTTGGCGGGTTTTCGCTGACGTTTTTCGACCTGCATCGTTGCCAGGGTTGGCACCAATGACTAATGCGGTAACAAGCTACGTCGGTCCGTTTGATCGGCTGGGTTTCTGAGGTGCGACAGATTCCCGTGAAAGAGGAACGCCGCGTACTTTGGGTACGCAAGCGACGATTGAACGGGAAGGTGCCGTGCCTCGGGAAGACAGACAGTTACACCGAGGGCTCCTGCTGCGTAATGCAGTGGATATTGCCGCCACCGAAGACGACCTGCTCGGACTGAACGCCGACGCACTTGTAGACGCCCTCGCCCCAGACCTCGTCGTAGATCTTCTGGAGCGTGTCAACGGCAATCTGATCGTTCTCGTCACCGTACTGCGGGACGATAACGCCGTGGTTGGTGACCAGGTAGTTCATGTAGGAGGCGATCAGTGGCTCGTTGGCAACGCGCGGCTCGGCGTTCTCGTCGGCGTCGATGGTGTCGCAGGAAGCCTGGTCCATGAACAGCGGGTTCACAGGCATACAGAGCTTGTAGACCTTCATCTTGCGGCCCTTGGCGTCAACGGCGTTGGAGAGGGTCTCGTAGACAGCGTGGCACTGCTCGTAGAACGGATACTCGGGATCGTCGGTCCAGATGCAGGCCATAACGCCCGGAGCGATGAACGTAGCGACATCATCGATGTGACCGTTGGTCTCCTCGGGATCGATACCCTCCTTAACCCAGATGACCTTCTCGACACCCAGGTACTCCTTGAGGTGCTCGTCCATATAGGCGCGAAGTTCCTCACTCCAGGGCTCAAACTTCCTCTTGAACTTGGGCCAGATGGACTCGGGATCCTCTTCCTCCTCCAGAACCGCAGAGCAGGTGCGGCCCGGGGAAAGCAGGCACTGGTCGGTCACGACCACGGTGCCTTCGCCGTCGACGGTGATGGAACCGCCCTCGAGGATCATGTCATCGGGACGATAGCGACGGCAGCCGGAAAGCTCAGCTATCTTAAGGGCGATCTGCTCGTCCTTGTCCCACGGGAAATAGAGGCCGTCGACGAGGCCGCCGTAGGCGTTGAAGTGCCAGTGGTTGGCGCGCTTATCGCCCTTGCCATTGATAACAAAAGTGGCAGCGGTGTCGCGGAACCAAGCGTCGTCGGTGGTCATCTCGATAACGGTAACGTTCTCGTCTTCCTCAAAGGCAGCCTTGCAGTTGGCGTAGTCGGCCTGGTTGGCGCACATGGTGACCGGAGTGAACTCGGCGATGGCGCGAGCGATGGCGGCATACTGCTTCTGAGCCGGCTTGGCGCCGTGGGCCCAGGTGTCGGTGCGGTGGGGCCAACCCATCCACACGCGATCCTGCGGAGCGAACTCAGCGGGCATAAAGAAGCCGTCGGCCTTAGGGGTGGACTCGGACTCGGTGATCGTACGCATAAGATTTCCTCCAAATCGAACGATCGCTTGCTGCGGGCGGGTTACCCTCAGCCTAAAACCAAGAGATGGTAGGCGCCCGTTCCCCGGTAAAGGTCGGGGCGCCTGGCACCGGTTTTCACGGATGTCACACCGGCAAGCGACGACGTAACCCGGTGCGCGGAGACAAAACGCACGAAGGATACGGAAGAGAGATTGGGGCGGGCGGTGGTTACCGGAGCAATAGCTCACACCCACCTCAGAGAAAGGTTAGCAAACCCGTTGCTTGGGCACGCCTCCGAAGAGGCTAGAGTGTCCCGAGTTGGGAGCGACAAGCCCGACGAAGCGTACGTTGGTACGCGAGGAAGGTTGGAGCCCCGAATCCGGGTGCTCTAGTCCTCCTCGGACTCCTCAGCGAGGCGCTGAGCAGCCAGCTCGGGAGTGAGACCCTTGTACTCGGTCTCGCGGCCCTTAGCACTGACGACGCGGACAACCTCGCCAATAAGCAAGAGCACGATGAAGATGACGATCATCGGGACCTTATTGCCGATCTCATCGACAGAGAACGGAATCAGCGTTGCAACGATAGCCAGAATCAGCTCGATGCAGGGAATAGCCAGCATGACCTTCATCATGGCGCCCTTAAACGGGAACGTAAAGATACGCTCACGGTTGGGGTCGTTCTTACGAAGATTGAGGAATGCCGGGAACATCGGGATGTAGGTCAGCAGCAGGAAGACAACGGAGGTACCGAAGAGCATCCAGAAGACACCGTTGGAGATGGCGTCGATGGGAACCAGCTGCAGGCACAGCACCAGGGAGGCAACGATGGCGTTGACCAGGTTGGCGCCGTTGGGCATGTCGTCATCCGAGATCATCGAGGCGAAGACCTTGGGCATGTTGCCATGCTCGGCAGCATAGCGAGCAACGGAGTTGACGCCGAAGGACCAGGCAGCCATGTTGGCGAACAGCGTGATCAGGAAGGCGATGCAGATGACCTTAAAGATCATGGAATCGCCCACAATAGTCTGGACAGCGTAAATCATGCCGTAGTCGGGATCGATGGAATCGGCCGACACAGCAGCGCCGATGCCAAAGCCAGCGAACAGGTAGATCACGGCGATGGACAGGCCGCCGACGATGATAGCCTTGGGGATATCGCGAGCGGGATCGGCCATATCGTCGGTCATGGTGCAGATGACCTCGAAGCCCATGAAGTTAAAGATGATGATCGACAGGTAGCCGAGCGCGTTGGTGTTGGTGAGCTCGGGCAAGAAGGTGACAGCGGACATATCGTTCGCAAAACCGTTCTCCATGGCGTACCAAATGCCCAAAGCGCCGACGATAACGGCAACGGCGACCTTGATGATGGCGCCGCCGTTCAGGACCCACTCGGAGTCGGCAGCCTTTGAGCGACCCATAAGATAGACGATCCACACAAAGGCAAGGTCGATACCAATCTTGGCAATCAGATTGAACTCGACGCCAAAGACCATGCCCAAAATGTCCGGGAACATAGTGGCCAGCGAGGCAATCCACAGCGGGTAGTTAACCCAGTAGTAGTACGAAATGCGGGCGCCCCACTTGTCGCCCAGGCCATCGCGTACCCAGTCGTAAATGCCACCCTCACCGTCATAGGTAGTGCCGAGCTCGGCAACGACCATGCCATAAGGGAGCAGGAAGGTCAGAATCAGGAAGATCCACCAGAAGAACTGCTGGTTGCCAATGGCAGCAGCAGGTGCGGCGGCCTCGCAAACGAAGACGACGCAGATGATGGTCGAGATGACCGTCAAGAAGGAAAGCTTTTTCTTTCCGTCGCTCATGATGAGCTCCTTCGCTCAGTCTTGGACAAATCGAGGCCCTTAAGATATTAAGGCAATTGCCGGGCCTCGGTGAGCAGGCGACAGGAGACGAGCATCCGCCGCCCGCAAACGCGCTTCTACGATGAAGTTACGCGGTTTTACCAAACCGCGTAACGGCTCGACGCTGCAAACGCCCCTAAGCGGCAATCTGACGTTCAATCGTCGGTCGCGTACCAAAGTACGCTTCCCTCCTCTTTCACGTCACCTTGCTCGCTTAGGGGCGTTTTCGCTGACTTATGCTCAACCTACGATAATTCCAAGCTGAACGAGTTACTCGCTGTAGCGGGTGGCGATGGCAGCTTGTACCATGCCGGTGCTCATGAGGTAGGTCACCAGGAAGTAGCCACCGTATGCTGCCAGGAAGATTGCACAGGTGAGGCCCACGGTGCCGCCAATGCTCATATTTCCGAATATGCTCACCAGCTCGATGATCACCTTAAGTGCCACAAAGGAGTGCGCCAGGCCCACTGCCAGCGGGAACAGGAAGAATACCGCTTGCTGCGCCATCACCGAATGGCGAATCTGGCGGTCGTCGCAGCCGATCTGTGCCAGCACACGATAGCTGCGGCTGCCGTCGGCCACGTTGGAGAGTTGCTGGATCGACAGAATCGCCGCGCATGCAACGACCAATACAAAGCCGATGTAGATAGCTAGGTAGCTAATAAGACCGTTCATTTGCGCTGCTTGCGCGTACATCTCGGAGCGTGTGATGAAGGTTCCCCACGACCCCGGCTCCTTGCCGTCAACGAGCAGATTGTCGAGCACAGTGTATTTAATACTCTCGTCTGCCTCGGTCGTATCCATCCCCTGTTTGTAGTTAACGAGCAGGCTACTGGAATACGGCTGCAGATTAAGTTGGGACAACAGCTCGTCGGCAACGACGACGGTACCCCCATTACTGCCCATCGCCGAGTTGGCGATGGCCGCCGTATCTTCGTCCGACTTATCGGTTGCGGGCTTGAGCGTATACCCGCCCAAGGTAAGGGTATGGCCGCCAGCCATATACTTGGTGTACATGTCGACCAGCTCGCCGCCCATATCACACGTGAGCAGATACTGGTCGTGACCGATGTGCACCGGCTCCTCGCCCATCATCTGGCGCAATTTGTTGTACTGACTTGCCGGCGTCACAGACAGGCCTGTCATGTCGGCATTGCTACCCCCGAACGCCTTGGGAAGCTTTTCGCCCATGGTCTTGCACATCTCACTTGGGGTCACCGAAGGATCCGAGCCGCCAAGCGGGTAACTCAGATACGAATCGATCTGCACATGCTCGCCGGCAACATCGGCGATATTGACCTTCTTGCCGGTCTCGTCGTTGTTGTCTGCCGACTTGCCTTTAATACCGTCTGCAACGTTATCGGGGTCGATACGATCGCCGTGCCATGCGGAGTACAAATCTACCGTTGTATCAGCCAGCACCATGCGATCGGCCTCAGACGGATTGACATACTCTTTGTAGTAGTCGAGCGTATCGGGCGCGTAATAGATATACGTCTGCGACATGTCGGCCGGATTATAGCGCTCCAGGTTTTCGTTCATCACGTTGGCAATCGACATACCGCACGTCACCGAGGTGATGGCCAAAAACAGGAGCATCGCAATGACGCCCATCGAAAAGCACACCGTGTTGACCTTGGCCGCAAGCTGGCGCACGGTAAACATGTTGAGGCCGCGCCAATACACGCCGCGCAGGCTCTGCAGCAGCTTGATAAGCATGCCCGAGAGCCCCCAGAACAGGGCAAAGGTGCCCACGGTAACCATAGCGGTCGTAATACCAAACTGGCTCATGGCCTCTTGCAGCTTGCTGTCCGTCGCGGTTAGCGGGAACCCATCACGTAGCAGACGGTAATAGGCCACGCCCACAAGCACCACGCCCACGGCAAAGATGGCAATCGCGATCCAGGGATTGCGTGTCTTGATGCTCTCGTTGCGACGCTCGGCACCCATAAGCTCGATGAGTTTGGTACGACGCACGGCGCGAAGGTTCAGCAGTAGCGTGAGCACAAACATTACGAGCATGCAGGCAAGGGTCAGATTGAACGCATGCACCGAGAAAAAGAAGTGGAAATTGGCGATCTGTGTCTTAAAAAGCGAGGCCGTAAAGAACGTCATGAGCTGGGAGAGTCCCACACCCAGCACAATGCCGGCGACAAAGGCCACGACCGATACTATCACGGTCTCGAGCGCCATGATCGTGGCGACGCGCCCGCGCCCCATGCCGAGCACCTGGTACAGGCCAAACTCCTTCTTGCGACGTTTCATGATGAAGTTATTGGCGTACACCATCAAAAAGGCCATGACACCGGCCAAAAAGTACGTCAGGTTGCCGAGCATGCTGCCCATAACCTGCGCCAAGCCCTTTTCATCGATTCCGGCGATGTCGACCTGCATCGAGATGGTGTTAAAGGCATAGAAGACCGTGACGCCCAGGGTGAGCGTCAAAAGGTAGACGAGGTAATCGCGGCCGGCGCGGCGGACGTTGCCCCAAGCGAGTTTACAGAGCATCGGAGCCCTCACCGCCCATCATGGCAACGACCTCCATAATGCGGTCGAAGAACTCTCGGCGGTCGGTGTCGCCGCGGCGCAACTCGGTGAAGATCTTGCCGTCGCGAATAAACAGCACACGGCTCGTGTAGCTGGCGGCAAAACTGTCGTGCGTAACCATGAGCACCGTGGCGCGCAGGCGGCGGTTGAGGGCCTCCAGGCTCTCGAGCAGCAGGCGAGCGCTCTTAGAATCGAGGGCGCCGGTGGGCTCGTCGGCCATGATCATGGTGGGGTCGGTGACGAGCGCGCGAGCCGCGGCAACGCGCTGCTGCTGGCCGCCGGACATCTGGTAGGGATACTTGTCGAGCACCTGACTGATGGACAGGCGCGCTGCCACATCCTGCACGCGGGTCGAGATCTCTGCCGAGTTTGTGCGGGCGATGGTGAGCGGCAGGGCGATGTTCTCGCGTGCCGTGAGCGTATCGAGCAGGTTGGAGTCCTGGAAGATAAAGCCGAGCTCCTCGCGGCGGAACTGCGAGAGCTTGGCCTGCTTCATGCGCGTCACGTCCTGGCCGTTGATGCGGATGGTGCCGCTCGTGGCGCTATCGATGGTCGAGACGCAGTTGAGCAACGTCGACTTGCCCGAGCCCGAGGCGCCCATGATGCCAACAAATTCGCCGCGGTTGACGGTAAAGCTGACGTCGTTGAGCGCGCGGGTCACATTGCCCAGCGCGCCATATACCTTTTCGAGATGCGCGACCTCCAGTACCGGGGTCGCCATGTGCGTGGTTTGCATACCGAGTCCTTTCTTGCGATTAGTCTACGGCATCTATAGTCGCAAGAAGCCGAGTCGGCTACCATCGATATGGCTTACGCTTGCCTTACCGTTGTGTAAGGTACGGGTAGCTAGCCTGTCACTTGTTGATGTTGAGAGAGGACTCCTGTTGAAGACTGTTCATGTTGCCGCTGGGATCATTCGCAAGGAAGGATCCGATGAGCTGCTTGCCGTGCAGCGCGGCTATGGCGACATGCAGGGACTTTGGGAGTTCCCCGGCGGCAAACTCATGCGCGGCGAGACGCCCGAGGACGCTGTGCGCCGCGAGCTTATGGAAGAGCTGCAGGTGAAGGTCACCAACCTACGCGATTTCTATACCGTTGAGTACGACTACCCCGATTTTCATCTCTCCATGGAGTGCTACTACTGCTCGCTCGCCGATGAATCCGATGAGCCCCAGAAGCACGACCGCCAGCTCGATATCCGCTGGATTCCACGCACCTCACTTGCCACGGTGGAATGGATGCCCGCTGACAAGGGGCTCATTGATGCCCTGATTGAGCTGAAGGAAGACCGGCTCGAGACAAGCTCCGCCGATGACGCCGTGCCCAACACAGCCAACAAACCCGCCACCAAACCCAAGCGCGCACCTAAGCGCCGCAGCAAGAAGCGTCCCAAGCCCGGCCTGCTCGACGGCATCGATACCTCGGACCTCTCCGCTGACGAGCGCGAACTGGTCCGCCGTCGCGCCGCCATCAAAAAGTCCATGAAGGGCAACAAGCGCGCCAACACCAAGCCCGAGCTGCTCGTACGTCAGCGCCTACGGGCCGCGGGCCTTACGGGCTATCGTTTGGAATGGAAGGTACCCGGCAAGCCCGACATCGCCTTTCCCGGGCGCAAGATCGCCATCTTCGTCAACGGCTGCTTTTGGCACCGCTGCCCCAAGTGCAACCCTAGCCAGCCCAAGCGCAACGTTGAGTTTTGGGAGGCAAAGTTCCGTCGCAACGTCGAGCGCGACCGCGCTGCCGTGGCGGCACTCACTCAAATGGGCTGGACACCCATAACCATCTGGGAATGCGAGCTCAAAAAAGACCGCATCGACGCCACGATGGAAAAGGTCATCGAGCAGGTGCGCGCCGCAGAGCCGCAGCGCTAACAGCAAGCATTCACACGCTCCGCACGTCCGCGCCACATCCACGTCACAAACCTTAGAAAGCCCTTAAGCTCAAAACCTTTCAAGAGTGTTACTCGATAGCTTTTACCTGCGGTTTCATCGCAACGTCAAACCTCATTAAGCCTTTCTTTAGCGCTTCTTTGCAACAGCCGCGGCATAATACTGCCAGCGCACGGGACCTAGCAGCATACCCCGAGCGCAATCTTTTGGTGGACATCGAGGAGGCCGCATAAGCATGCATTCTTCCAATGACGCAGCACAGTAGCCATCCCTAAAACATGCAAACCTTTTCTCCTTCCCCCCGACACAGAGAGACGGTCTCCTCGACTCCCCCACCACAAAAACCAAGCGCTCAGCCGATCAGAGCCTCAACTTACGAGCATCCTTCGAAAAGCTCCAAGCATCCCTAGACAAGGCGTTCCCCGAACAGGCAAGAGCAATCTAAGCCCATTGCGCTTTATACTGATGCCATGCGAAACATGGATCACATAGAATTGCACCGCGGAGGACGCGAGGAAGCGTTTCCCGAGACCGCCGAAGACTGGCCCTATATTGCCGAACGCGCAGAATTCGCTCGCTATCCGGGCAATTCCGTCCCCTGGCACTGGCATTCCGAAGTTGAGCTTTTCTACATGGAGCAGGGAGCGATTGACTATCGAACGCGCGCGGCTCATGAACACGTGCGCTTTGAGGAAGGGTCCGCCGGCTTTATCAACGGCGGCGTTTTGCACAGCACGCTGCAATCACCCAATTCGGCACCAGCCATTCAAATGTTGCATATCTTTCAGCCGTCGATGCTCGGCGATCCCGCGGGACGCCTTCAAAAGCGCTATATCAATCTTTTGCTGCAATGTCGAGGCGTCGATGTGCTCAAATGGTCGCCCACCAACCCCGACGATATGCCCTTTATCGATTTGCTAAAGAGTTCCTTTAACCACGACCTTCAACGGCCGCAGAACGAGATGGCGCTTCGGAATAGCTTGTCAGAGCTCTGGATTCAGATTTACGCCAAGGCCGAACCGCTCTTTTCCTCCGACAACGCCTCTTGGATGACCAACCGCGACGTACAGTTCAAGGCAATCCTGGACTATATCCGCGCAAACTATGCAGCCGCTATAGATGTGCCCCAGATGGCATCTGCAGCCGGCGTAAGCGAAAGAGAGTGTTACCGCATTATCGAAGCTTGCGCAGGAACGACCCCGGCGGCATATCTGCGCGCATACCGCGTAAACCGTGCTTGCGAACTTTTGGCACACACCACGCGAACGGTCCAGACAGTCGCGCGCCAATGCGGCTTTGCGACAGCAAGCCATCTTGGCCAGGTATTTAAAGAACAAATGGGATGCACTCCTTCGAGCTATCGAGCAGCGAGGCAGAATCTCGATAGTACCAGGCAGAAATCCCGCTAGCCCTTCTTCTGTCACTGCATCAAACTTGCAGGCAAACAACGGATAGGAGCTACTATATGAAGTACTTTGACTATATCGTGTTTGACGTTGATGGGACATTGGCAGATACAGAAGAAAGCGTGCTGTCATCGCTTGGCCAGATTATCCAAGAAGAAACCGGCAAAACGCTCCCCCGACACGAGCTTGAATTTGCCCTCGGCATACCCGGCAAGAACGCCCTTGAGAAACTTGGGATCTACTCACAGGCAACGCTGGATCGCTGGTGCCAAGTTGCCGCCAGCTTTAAAAGCACCATCAGCGTGTTTCCCGGCTTGCACGAAGTTATCGCAACACTCTCCGACAACGGCTGCAAACTTGGCATCGTCTCCTCACGTGCGCGCAATGAATACGCAGAAGAAATTGCACCCCTTGGCTTCGATAAGTATTTTGAGCACATCATCCTTGTCGAAGACACAACCGAACATAAACCCGCACCCGCTCCCATGCTCGAATATCTCCGGCGTACGGGCGCGAATCCTGGCAACGTCGTCTACGTTGGCGACACCGTCTACGACGAACAATGCGCAACTTCAGCAGGGGTCAGTTTTGCCAGAGCAGCATGGGGATCACACCAAGATATCCCAAATGCCACCTACAACCTCAAAACCCCCAACGACCTGCTAACCCTAACAACCAAGTAACCCCCGCGCCCCACCCTTTCAGCCCCAACGCCACAAGGGCGACGACCTCGAGTAGGTCAACCTGGGAGGGACGAGGGCTTAGTTCCCCAATCTTTCCGCAGGGGGCAAAAAGCAACGTCTTATTTTTCCGACACTAACGCCACAAGGGCGATTGAGCAGGACGGTTTGGGCGGGTCCCGTACTTAGTTTCCAAAATCATTCCGCAGCGCGAAGGCCCCCGTTGTCAACGCTTCGAAGAAGCGAGACAACGGGGGCCTTCATGCGCGAGGACGTTTTGGAAACTAAGTACGGGACCCGCCCAAACCGTCCGGTGGGATCAGAGTACCCTTGCTGTTACTCTGCTTTACCCACAGAGTTGAGGTTGGTCATGCGGATCTTAACCAGCTCGGTGATCTCACGCATGCCCTCCTTGGCCGGCTTCTTGGGATCGAAGCAGGCAGGGTTCTCGGCCATGTAGGCCATGAAGCCCTTGGTGTAGGCCTGACGCAGCTCGGTGGCGTAGTTAACCTTGCAGATGCCGTTCTTCACAGCCTCGGCAACCTGCTCATCGGGCACACCGGAGGTGCCGTGCAGAACCAGCGGCACGTCGACGGCGTCGCGGATGGCCTTGACCACGGACTGCTCGATGTGCGGATCGCTCGTGTACACACCGTGGCTGGTGCCAACGCCAATTGCGAGGGAGGTGCAGCCGGTACGCTCGACGAACTCCTTAGCCTCGGCAGGATCGGTGTAGGGGCTCTCGCCCTCAACCGCAGGACCGTCGTCCTCCTTGCCGCCAACCTTACCGAGCTCGGCCTCGACGGGCACGCCCATAGCGCGGCCAGCGTCGGCGACGGACTTGGTCAGGGCGATGTTGTCCTCGAAGGACTCGTGCGAGCCGTCGATCATGACAGAGGTGTAGCCCGTGCGGAAAGCCTGCATGCAGCGGCCATAGCCATCGCCGTGATCGAGGTGCAGGGCGACGGGCACGGAAGCGCGCTCGGCGGCAGCCTTGACCATGCCGTAGAAGTAGTCCAGACCAGCGGTCTTGATGGTGCCCGGGGTGGTCTGCATGATGACGGGGGACTTGGTCTCCTCGGCAGCGGCCAGAACGGCCATAACAAACTCGAGGTTCTCGACGTTGAACGCGCCGACGGCGTAGTGGCCGGCCTGAGCGTCCTTGAGCATCTTTTCGGTGGTAACAAGTGCCATGAGCGTTTGCTCCTCTCCCTCGCCCGCATCTGGACATCGGGCGTAGTTGTTCACAAGGCGTTTTACCTTGCGTTTTTCTGCGTTCATTGTATGAAATTCAGCAGCTTTGCACGTGCGAGATATTGAGCCCATGCAGGTCAATACAGTCATTTTTGAAAAGCAAACGGAAGAAATTTGAGCCGAGCGAACATGTTCGATATTGAATTTTGGGCGTTAAGCGTCTTTCTTTTATAGAAAAGATAAGTAATCGAAAGGTGTTTTCTTACTCAAAAAGAAAATGAACGAAAATAGAGTCAACACAATTCCTGCAAATTTCAGACGATGATGGAGCAGATATGGCCCACGCAACAACCCGAGCTTTCGCCGACGAGCGTCGTTCCGCCATCATGGAGATGCTCGATCATAATGCCTCGGTGCAGGTAGCAGAAATCGCCCAGACCTTTGGCGTGTCCTCCGTCACCGCCCGCGCCGACCTGGACGCGCTCGCCGAAGCAGGCAAGCTGCGCCGCACGCATGGCGGTGCCGTATCGCTCCACAAACGCCTGACCGTCTCCACGCAGGATCGCCGCATCAACGTCAACGTCGCCGCCAAGCAGGCCATCGCGCAAAGCGCCATCGAGCTCGTCAATGACGGCGACACGTTGCTCGTCGACTCGGGCACCACGGCGCTCGAGTTCGTCCGGCTCCTCGATCAGCGCGACGGTATCACCGTCATCACGGCAGACATAACCATTGCCGATTACATCGACGAGAGCATGCCCTCAGTCGATGTTGTCATGCTGGGCGGGGCGCTGCGCAAAGGCCATCGTTATTTGTACGGACCGCTCACTATGCAAGCGCTCCAAATGGTCCATGCCAATCTTGCCGTCATGTGCCCTGGCGCTTTTGTCCCCAGCTGCGGCTTTACGACCGACTTTCCGCAGATGGCCGAGACCAAAGCGGCTATGGTCGGTGCCGCCCGTCAAAGCGTCGCCCTCATGGACGCCAGCAAGGTTAACGGACGCGGCATGTACCGCTTTGCCGAACTCGCCGACGTCTACTCCATCGTGATGGACAGCGATCCCGATAATGCCGTCGCCACCTCAATCGCCGAGATTGTCGACAACGCCCGCCCAAATCTCCTCATCGCCGGCGCTTAAACAAAAACCACCACAAAGGTCTCCTTTGTGGTGGTTGAGCATCAGAAGTGAATGTGTCGCTACTTGGATAGCTCGTCGGCGAGAACCTCGATCTGAGCGCGCGAGGCGTCGTTGAGCGAGCCCAGCACGGTCACCTTGTTCTGCGCCAGGGTGATGTCCTTCATGCCCTCGAGCTCCTTGGTCATAACCTTGGCAGCAGTGGGCGCCCAGGAGCCGGCCTCAACGAGCGCCACCGTACGGTTCTGATAGGCGTGCTCGGCAAGCGTGTGGATAAAGGTGCTCATGAACGGGAAGATCTCGCCCTGATAGGTGATGGAAGCGAGCACCAGACGGTCATAGCGGAACGCATCCTCAACGGCCTCGGCCATGTCGTCGCGAGCCAAGTCAAAGACGGAAACCTTCTGGCCGCGGGCCTCGAGCGCAGACGCAAGCTCCTCAACGGCGGCCTTCAGATGGCCGTACACGCTCGCATAGGCAATCGTGATGCCCTCGTCCTCGGGCTGATAGCTCGACCAGGTGTTGTAGGTGTCGAGGTAATAACCCAGATTCTCGGTAAGAACAGGACCATGGAGCGGGCAGATGATCTGGATATCCAGATCGGCGGCCTTCTTGAGCACAGTCTGCACGAATTTGCCGAACTTACCGACGATGCCAAAGTAGTAGCGGCGCGCTTCGCAAGCCCAGCCTTCCGGGTCCTCGATGTCGTTGGCGCCGAACTTGCCAAAGCCGTCGGCACTAAAGAGCACCTTGTCGGTAGACTCGTAGGAGAAGATCACCTCGGGCCAGTGCACGTTGGGGGCGCAGACAAACGTTAGGCTGTGGCCACCCAGGTCGAGCACGTCGCCCTCTTTGACGACTATCTTACGCTCGGGGTAGTCGGTGCCAAAGTAGTTGACCATCATGCGGAAGGCGCCCATGCTGGCCACAATCTGTGCCTGGGGATAGCGCTCCATAAAGGCGGCGATACCGGCGGAGTGATCGGGCTCCATGTGATGGACGACCAGGTAGTCGGGCGTACGGCCATCGAGCGCGGCCTCGAGGTTGCCGAGCCATTCGTCGACAAAGCCAGCGTCAACCGAATCGGCGACAGCGATTTTATCGCCCAAGATAACATAGCTGTTGTATGCCATGCCGTTCTCGGACACGTCGTACTGGCCCTCGAACAGGTCAATGTCGTGATCGTCGACACCGATGTAGCGGATATCCTTGGTGATCTCCATCAGGCAAAGCCTCCTAGATAGACAAAAGAACCCGTCTATCATAACACTCGCCTTCATAGCCACGGCTATCTGTCAGCATCCTTATCGATTGTTATTGAGGCGGAATATACCTCCGTTTACCTGCAAAAACTATGTGCGCGGTATCGCCGTGCTATGTCGAATAATGAGCTGGCCGGGAATACGAATGGCAACGGTTTTGCCCGCCGCACCCGCCTCGGGAACCGCATGCTCAAACACCTCGCGCCCACGTTGATGCAAGTCGAATCGAACGGTCGTAAGCTCGTTATGCGCGACAAAATCATCGAGCGAATCGTCGACACCCACCACGCTCACGTTCTCGGGCACGCGCAGACCGCTATCGCGCAGCGCGGCAATCGCGCCATTTGCCATCTGGTCGTTTGCCGCGTAAATCGCCGTCATAGTGCGATCGTGCTCGGCCAGATATCTGCCGGCCTCGTAGCCGCTGTTGGCAGACCAGTCGCCCTCGAGCGGCTCTGCCGGCTCGATGTGTTTACGCTCGAGCGCATCCTGCCAACCGGCGCGACAAAATTGCTCGTCGACTGAGAACGACGGGCCGCCGATATAGCGAATCTGCTCGTGCCCCAGCTCAAACAGATGATCCATTAGCAAGAGCGAGCAGCCGTAATGGTCGGAATCGACCGTGGTCACCCGCGGGTGCGCGTACATGGTAACGATGACCGTGCCAATGCCCGGCAGCGGATCAAACGTCTCAAAATCGGGCGCCATGCGGCTCATGCCGATGATGATGCCGTCCACCGGCAATGCGGCCATACGACGCGTGGCCTCGGCAAGCGAAAACTCCTCGGTCTTGGACATCTCGACCAGCGTGATGGCGCAATTATGCTCGCGAGCAGCACTGGCGATGCCGTCGATCATTGAGAGGTTGCCAAACTTGGTGACATCGTTGATGCATAGGCCGACCGAATGGTAACGGCCGTCGCGCAGCGAGCGACCGGCATAACTCGGACGAAAGCCGAGCTCTTGCATAGCGGCCTGCACGCGCTGGCGCGTCTGCTCGTTAACGTTGGGCAAGCCGTTGGCGACGCGCGAAACCGTCTGCTGCGAAACGCCAGCAGCGCGGGCGACGTCGGCCATGGAGACCGGACGCGAACTGGTATCGTTGGACGGGCGCCTTGCCACAGGATCACCTTCACCCTTGCGAGATCTGAATAGCGTGAATGCCGGCCCGGGCAGAAATACATCCCGCGCCGAGGCCCGCTATCGTCGGACGCATGTTAACGTACTCTACTTTTTCTATCTGCATCTCTTCTGCTTTATAAGTCCATACGGCAGTACCGTTCACGGCTGAATTTCTACCGATTACCAGATTCTCAAAAAGTGACAAGCGATGTGTTATGAGTACGTTAACATAGCCCGTAACGTGCGGTATCGTGAACACTTGGTTCATGCCGCTTCAAGTTGTTAACGTACTCATAACGACGCAAAACCCACCCGTGCGCGCCAAGGAAAGGACCCCCATGACCACCCCCGACGAAAAGACATTCGCCACGCTCACCAAGCTGTTTGAGGAGGAGTTTGGCCCCATCGGCGACCGCCAGGTGCTCTACGTGCACGCGCCCGGCCGTTCCGAGATCAGCGGCAACCACACCGACCACGAGGGCGGCCACGTTATCGCCGGCTCGCTCGATGTCGCCGTTGACGGCATCGCCGTGGCAACCGACTCCAACAAGATTCGCGTCGCCGACGAGGGCTATCCTACGTTTGAAATCATGCTCGACACGCTGGATATTCAAGAGTCCGAGAAGGGCACGTCCGCGAGCCTCGTCCGCGGCATGGCCCACGAAATCGCTGCTCTGGGCGTTGAGCCCCAGGGCTTCGACTTCGCCTTCACCTGCTCCGTCCCCTCGGGTGGCGGTCTTTCCAGCTCTGCCGCCGTCGAGGCCGCATACGGTCGTGCCATGGAAACCCTCTGGGGCGCACCCGCCATCGAGCCCGTCGCGCTCGCCCAGATGAGCCAGCGCACCGAGAACAACTATTACGGCAAGCCCTGCGGTCTGATGGACCAGGCCGCTGTGTGTCTGGGCGGCCTTGCCTACATGGACTTTGAGGACCAGGCTCAGCCTAAAACCCAGAAGCTCGAGCTCAACTTTGAGGATCACGGCTATGCGCTTGTGCTCGTTAAAGTAGGCGCCGACCACGTGGCCGCCACCGACGACTACGCCGCCGTTCCCCGCGAGATGCAAGACGTCGCCGCCGAGTTTGGCAAGGCACGACTGTGTGAGGTAAACGTTGCCGACTTTGACGCCAAGCTCCCCGAGCTGCGTGCCAAGCTGGGCGACCGCGCCTGCCTGCGCGCCGTTCACTACTGGTACGAGAACGGCCTGGTCGACAAGCGCTGGGCAGCCCTGAACGCCGGCGACATTGACCAGTTCCTGGTCCTGACGCGCGAGTCCGGCGCCAGCTCCGCCATGTACCTGCAGAATGTCGTTGCCAAGCTGGGCTCCGAGCAGCCTTCGATGTATGCCCTGGCACTGGCCGAGCACGTGCTCGACGGCCGCGGTGCCGTTCGTATTCACGGTGGCGGCTTTGGTGGCACCATCCAGGCCTTCGTGCCGTTCGATCTGGTCGACACCTTTATCACCAAGATGAACAGCTGGCTGGGCGAAGGCTCTGCCCGCCACTACGCAATTACTGACAAGGGGGCTTACGCGGCATGGCTGTAATGACTGATGTGCGCGAGGCCGCACAGGGCCTCATCGAATATGCCATCCACCGATCGATGATCGGACAGGACGACCGCATCTGGGCCTACAACACCATTTTGGAGTGCATCGGCGCTACGGGACCGGCGCTCGATATGGCCTGGGCGCTGCAGAACGAGAAGCTCTCGCTCTTGCACCCCGATACGCTCCCCGATTTTGACCTGGAGGGCACGCTTGCCGCGCTTTCCGAGGCCGCCGTTGCCAACGGTGCTGCCGAGGATACGGCATCGGGCCGCGATCGCATCGCCATGCGCATCATGGGTGTGCTGATGCCGAGGCCTTCGGTTGTAAACGAGGAATTCAACGGCCGTATGGGCGTCAACGAGCCCCGCGCCGCGACCGACTGGTTCTACGGTCTGTGCTGCGACGCCGGCTACGTGCGTCGTGCCGCCATCGCGCGCAATATCAAATGGAGCACCCCCACCAACTGGGGCGACCTGGAGATCACCATCAACCTGTCAAAGCCCGAAAAGGATCCGCGCGACATTGCCGCGGCCGGCGCCGCAAAGAACACGGGCGAGAAGTATCCCGCCTGTCAGCTCTGCATTGAAAACGAGGGCTACCCCGGACGCTCCGCCGCAGCCGACGGTGGCGCTCACCCCGCCCGCCAGAATCTGCGCGTTATCCCCATCCAGCTCGACGGCGAGCGCTGGGGTTTCCAGTACAGCCCGTATGCGTATTTTAACGAGCACTGCATCACGATGAGCTCCGAGCATCGCCCGATGCACGTGGACCGCAAGGGTCTGACCTGCCTGCTCGACTTTGTCGACCTGTTCCCGCACTACTTTATTGGCTCCAACGCCGACCTGCCTATCGTGGGCGGCTCGATCTTGTCGCACGACCACTTCCAGGGCGGCGCGCACGAGTTCCCCATGATGCATGCCGCCGAGGTCTCGCAATTTAGCGTGCCCGGGTTCGACCAGGTCAGCGGTACCGTGCTGCAGTGGCCGCTCTCGGTGCTGCGCCTGCGCTCGCATGACCGCGCCCAGCTGCTCGACGCTGCCGAGAAGATTATCCTCGCCTGGCGCGAGTGGACCGATGAGTCTGTGGGCGTCATCGCGTACACAGCCGATGGCGTGGCGCACAACACCGTGACGCCCGTCATCCGCCGCGTCGACTCTCGCGGAAATGCCGGCGGCGAAATCTACGAGGCCTACCTGGCGCTTCGCTGCAACATCACGACCGACGAGCATCCGCTGGGCGTGTTCCACCCGCATGCCGAGTACCACCACATTAAGAAGGAGAACATCGGCCTGATCGAGGTCATGGGCCTGGCCATTCTGCCGCCGCGCCTGGTTCCCGAGCTTGGCGCTGTCCGTGAGCATCTGCTGGCAGCCAAGGTCGATGCCAGCTACGATCTTGCCGGTGCGCTCGAGGGCGATGATCTTTGTCGCAGCCATGCCGCGTGGGCCGAGGACGTCTTTGCCCGCCGCGCCGACGAGCTTACGGCGGATAACGCCATCGATATCCTTCACGAGGAGGTCGGCGTGGTGTTTGGCCACGTGCTCGACAACGCCGGCGTCTTTAAGTGGGACGAAGCCGGCCGCGCCGCCCAACAGCGCTTTATCGACTCGCTGTAGCATGCGAGTTCGAGCCTCATCAGCGGCCACAACATAACCGCCCACATGACAACGGCGCCCGCCGGCAACATCGCCGACGGGCACCGTTTTTGAGTGTAGTCATTGGGGACGTTCTTAAACGACTAGTCATTAAAGAACGTCCCCAATGACTACTTGCGGCCAAGGCAACGCCGATGTTTTGGCAACGACAGCAAAAACCCGCCAGAGCGAGCAAGGTGCCTTGAAACGAGGCGGCATTGACCTTCTGGTCATGCCGCCGAAGTTGAAAGGCAGATTGCCGCTCTGGCGGGTTTGCAGCGTCGGTTGGTTACGGCGTTTGGTAAAACGCCGTAACTTTAAAGCTCCGTTACTTCAACGCTGTTGTAGATCTCGTCCCAGCGGTCCATGACCAGGTGACCGGTCTTGGGATCCATGGCGTTGAGCTTGCCGCAGGTATTGGCGGTCTTGAGCACCGTGATGTCATCGGCACCGGCAGCAATGGCATGCGCAAAGCCGGCGATGGTCGAGTCGCCGGAACCCGTTGCGTTCACAGCCGCAATCGCGGGCGTCTTAGCGCGGAATGCGCGGCCCTCATGGAAGCCCACCGAACCGGCAGCGCCCATCGAAACGACAACCCAGGGAATGCCGGCAAAGCGGTCATCGGCGGCAAGCGCCTCGCGCAGGGCATCGACATCATCGGTCGTAAAGGACGTACCCAGCAGGCCGTTAATCTCGGTCAGGTTGGGCTTTACGAGCTCAGGCTTAGCGTCGGACTCCAGCGCGGCCTCCAGCGATGCACCCGAGGTATCGAGCAGCACCTTGGCGCCCGCCTCCTCGGCGATCTTGACGAGCTCGGCATAGTAGCCGGCATCGACGCCACGCGGCAGCGAGCCCGAAAGCGTCACAACGTCCGCCTTCGCTGCAAGCTCGGCAAACTTGGCCGTAAAGGCCTCGAGCTCGGCCGGGGCGATCTGCGGGCCGCTCTCCAGCAGCTCGGTCTGATTGCCCTCGTGCAGAATATTCAAGCAAATGCGCGTCTCACCGGCGATGGGCACAAAGTCGTTCTTGACGCCGTCGGCATCCATAAGCTCGGCCATATAGGCACCCATGTGGCCGCCGAGCAGACCGGTCGCGAGCACATCGTCGCCCAACTGCAGCAGCACACGGCTCACGTTGAGGCCCTTGCCGCCAGCGGTCTTTTCGGGCGTCACACGGTTAACATCGTCGATGATCAGCTTGTCGAGCTGATAGCGCGTATCAATCGACGGGTTCATGGTAACGGTCAGAATCATGTTGAACTCCTGTTCCGGGGCGGCATAACTCGCCCCAAACATACGATAACTCGTTAAAGGATCTCGATCTCAAAGCCGCGGGTGACGGTCTCTCCCGGCTTGGCCACCAGGCAGCCACGCTTGTGCTCCAGAATATCGTCCTCGTCGGAGCAGGTGGACAGACCACCCCACGGTTCAACAGCCACAAAGTCGCCCTCGGGCTTGCTCCACACAATCAGGTACGGCATATCGGGGAACGTCAGGCGCACGCCCTTGTCCTCGGTTTTCTTGGTCAGCGTAACCACGCGGCTCTCGAGCACGTCAAAGATGGTCTCCGCGAAGTCGAAGAGTTCGTGGGTAAGCGGCAGGTTCTGGCCGATCATGGGGTTCTTGCTGCGATGCTCAACATCAATCAGGCCCGTCGAGGGAACGGCAGTACAGAGCTCGGTGGCCTCACGCTGCTCAAAACGAAGCTCGTAGTCGTCATAGGACTCGCCCTCGTCAAGCGGGCACTTAAAGCCGGGGTGACCGCCCACAAAGAACGGCATGTCCACGGTGCCCTCATTGGTCACCTCGTACGACACGGCCACCTTTTCCGAATCGATCGTGTAACGAGCAACGATCTTAAACGGATACGGGTACTGCTCGAGCAACTCGGCATGGTCGGCAGAGCTTAGGCTCAGCGCAACCATGTTGTCGCTCTGCTCCTCGAGCTTCCACTCCTGCTTGCGAGCAAAGCCGTGGCGGGCGAGCTTGACCTCGCGGCCGCCCATGGTCATTGCGCGACCGTCACGAAGGCCGCCGCAGATCGGGAAGCAAATAGGTGCCTGGCCCGACCACACCGCCGGATCGCCCTGCCACAGGTACTCACGGCCGTTGGCCGCAATAGAAGTGAACGACCCGCCCGCCGTGCTCAGTGCTACGCGGATAGAACCGTTATCAAGAACAAACTCCATAGGAGCCTTCCCTTTCTTACGACAGCCCGCCAAGTCAATAGGGCTGATAGAAAACCGGCCCGCGCCCCCTCACAGAAACGCGAGCCGTCAATTGAAAAGCTGCAGAATACCGGGTCCCGCCAAAACGAAGCACTCAAGCCAAGCAAGCAAACGTGTTATCGGAGCAGCTTACCGAACCAGAAAGCTTCGCAACAACAGCGGCGACCCCACAGGCACCCTCAACGTCAGCGAGCGCCGCGCAGCGTCGACCCGTTACGCGGTTTGGTAAAACCGCGTAACCTCCTTAGTCGTGATACTCGCCGCGGTCCCACTTCTCGAGGAACTCGTCAAAGAAGTGCGGGTCAGCCTGAGCCTCGGCGTCGGCCTTATTGCAGGCATCGATCTTGGCGATCAGGGCATCGTGCTCGGGGGTCTTCTCGTAGGGCTCCTCCAGGAAGGCAAGCATGATATCGGCCATCAGGAACTCGCCGGTGATCTTGCCGCCAAAGCCCACGATGTTGGCGTTGAGCTCGCGACGAGCATACAGGGCAGAGGTCATGTCGCGAACCAGGGCGCAGCGGGCGCCGGGAACCTTGTTGACGGCGTTGGTGATGCCGATGCCGGTGCCGCACAGGGCCACGCCAAAGTCGGCCTTGCCGCTGGCAACAGCCTCGCCCACGGCCTTACCGTAGATGGGATAGTGCGTACGGGTGTGGCTGTAGGTGCCGCAGTCGAGCACCTTGTAGCCAGCCTGCTCCAGGCGGTCGGCCAGATAGATCTTCTCGTCCGTAACGATATGGTCGCAACCGATTGCGATGGTCTTCTTCATCAGAACGTCCTTTCGTCTGAATTCACAAGTTGAGGTAGAAGTTCGAGTTCTCGGTGGCTCTCGTTAGGCCATCTTGTTGAGCATGTCGACACGGATCTGGTGACGGCCGCCGGCGTACTGTGCACGCAGGAACTCGCGGGCGATCTTCTTGGCGACCTCGGTGCCCACAACGCCCGGGCCCATGGTGACCATGCGCGAGCCGTTGTGCTCGCGGGTCATGTAGGCGGAACGCTCGTCGGAAATGTTGGCGACGACCATGCCCTTGATCTTGACGGCGGCCATATAGGAGCCGACGCCGTACTTATCGAATGCGAAGCCCTGGGAATCCTTGTGCTCCAGCAGGTCCTTGGCAACGGCAGTCGCGGAATCGACAAAGTCCGCGGCAGGGGTCTCGGAATAGTCGACGACCTCGTGACCGTCGGCGATGAGCATCTCCTTGATGGACTCCTTCATCGACATACCGTCGGCATCGGAAGCGATTACAACCCTCATGACATCCTCCTTGAGAGATACGCAGGTGCGTAGTTTCTGTTTGGAAGTGTTGAATCGCGTTCAGGTCCGGGCATCTGAATGTGCGGTTCTTCACTGTTCATGTTTATTTGAACACATTCGAACAGTAACTGCAACAACTATTTGTTTATCTTTGTTCTTTTTTGAACAAATACCGTTCACAGATGATTGCTGACCATTTGGACTGGGCACGGACGTAGCGACCATGTGTTCAACAAGCAAAAGGGCGGCCGAGAACGTGTCTCGTCCGCCCTTCTCACGGTTGATCTTCCAAAGATCGCTTTGCCGCCTACTCAGACTGCCCGCTCTTCTTGGCATGTCTGGACGGAGCGCTCAAGAAACGACCCGTCAGATAGTTCGCGGGACCGGAGATATCGATCCCCAGCAGCACGTGTCCTAGCCATAGGAACGCCACGAGCACCAGTAGAGGAATCACACACGAGGTCACGATCATCACAATGACGCCTTCGATGAGGTCGGTCACCTGCTGCACGATCTCGTCGGTCATCTGCTTGGCACCGCTGGTTACCGACGTAACAAGGCTCGATGCCCCATCAGTCAACTGCTCGAGCACGTTTTTGGACTCCGTGGCCTCGGATTTTTTCTTGTTCGATTTTGAGCTGGTCTCACCTGACTTGTTCGTGGTGTCAGCCGCAACCGCAGCGTCCGCAGCCTTTTGCTCAGCCTGCTCAATACTTACGCGATACGTTTCATCGACCTTCTGCGACACCCATACGCTCGCGGGCACGAGCGCCATGCCGATTACGGCAACCACCAGCACGCGTATCGCCACACGGCGCAGGACGGTGCTCGTGCTCCAGCGCCCGTGAATGCCGAGCGACACCGCAAAGAGCACCAACGCAAACGGGATTAAGATGCCCAAGCCAACCGACCACAAAATCGTGAGCAGATATTTCTCTAGGTATAGCACGGCAAGCACGATGCCCAAGTTGCCCGAAAGCTGTGCGAGCTGCTCGGCAACCGGCGTTCCCGTATCACCAGGCAGCGCGGTAATGCCCGCAGATAGAGCAATGCATGAAGCCGTGAGCGCCAAAACATTGCCTTTCTTTTGGTCGATAACCTCGATGGTGGAATCCCAAGTTTTGGTATCGGCGAAATGCGGACGAGCTACAAAGCCCGACAGCAGCGCCAGTACCACGAGCGCAACGATGATACCGATCTGCAGCTTTTTGTTTGCGCACACGACATCGGACAGACTGGGCTGCAGCTCGGTTACCGTCGTGTGCTCGGTTATCTGGACAGGACGCCCATGAGCCATCTCGCGCGCGTCTCTTTTTTGTATTGACCCGTTATCCGGCATTTGGATACCTCCTCAGTCCGGCGTTAATGCGAAAGGAAGTATACCCACCGAGCAAAAATCGAACGGGAGGACGAACGGAGCGCACCAAGACTGTCCCCAATGACTATCACGGGATGAGTTGCGGTGGAATAGGGATTGTTTTGCGCCCGCCGGCCCCTATTCAGTCCCTATTTCACCGCAACTTGGAGGAGGACAGAAAAACCCTGCCGCGGGTAGCGGCAGGGTTTTTGGAAGGGGACTTGGTTGTGAGGACTCGTTAGGCGAGCTTAGCTTCGAGTGCGGCGATGCGCTTATAGGCATCAATGGTAAAGCGGGTCTGCTTCTCCAGGATCATGGTGGTCATGAGAGTATCCTGAGCATGGGCCATGATGAAGGTCATCTCCATCTCGCCACCGCCGGCCTCCTGCGAAAGCAGCTTGGTCTGCGTGTCGTGAGCGCCGATGAGCGCATCGCTCGCACCCTTGTGCAGCTGCTCGGCCTTCTCAAAATCGCCCTCGCGAGCAGCATCGAGCGCTGCAAGCAGATCAGTCTGGGCGTCGCCCGCGTATGCGACAATCTCGAATCCAACCATCGAGATTTCTTCTTTGGTTGCCATATTGCGTTCCTTTCACATATGAACCAACGGAGAGCATCGCGTCCGGGCATACGCGCTGCGTTGTGTATGGTAGGAACAGTAACATTCAAACAAAAAAGAACAGCGCAAAATGCAATTTCGAGCTATGAACGGTTGCTTTTCGCCCGTGAACGGCTTTTAAACCAATCCGAACAATATCAAACACAATTATCGGCAACCCAAACAGGTCCGCACCCTAGCGTACATCGCGCACCGTATCGCCCTCGACGAGCACGCCCGGAAACAGCCTGTGCTCCACACCGGGCGCAACGCCCTCGGCGCCGGCAATCTTGTCGACCGCCCACATGCCGACGCGCTTGTTGTCAAAGCGCACCGTGGTCAGGCGACGGTCGGGCACGATATCGCCCAGACTATCGTCAACACCCACCACGCTCACGTCCTGGGGCACGCACTTCCCGCGCGACTCGAGCCCACGGATACAGCCATATGCCATGGCATCGTTGGAGGCATAAATGGCCGTGCAGGTCGGATCATCCGCAAGCACCTGGCCGGCAGCATATCCACTCTGCGCCGTCCAGTCGCCACGGACGAGCTGCGGTGGCTCAATGCCATGCGCACGCAATGTCTCACGCCAGCCTTCCTCGCGCCGCATGCCCGAAAGCGAGCGCTCGGGGCACGAGATAAAGTGCACGGTCTTGTGCCCCTGCTCCAGCAAGTACTCGACCACCTGGCGCGAGCAATCGAACTGGTCGTTATCGACCGTCGAGCACAGCGGGTGCTCCAGCATGGTAACGAGCACCGTCTGCATACCGGGCAGCGGCTCAAAGGTGCCAAAGTCCGCCGGCATGCGGTTCATAATCACGACTATACCGTCCACCGGCAGTGCGCTCATACGCGACGATGCGCTCTCGAGGGTATAGGGGTGTCCATCTACTTTAGTGAGGGTGATGGCATAGCCGTGTTTGTCGGCGGCGGCGGCAAAGCCCTCCATACGGTCGAGATTGCCGGTGCCGGTAATGTTGAACATGGCGACGCCGACGGTCTTAAACTTGCCGCGGCGCAGCGATCGACCGGCAAAATTGGGGCGATACCCCAGCTCGCGCATGGCGGCACGCACGCGCTCCTTGGTCTCGGGGCGCACGCTGGGCGAATCGTGCACCGTACGCGAGACTGTCTGCTCCGAGACGCCCGCGAGACGCGCCACATCCTTAACGGAAACCGATTTTTTAACAGCGGCCATAGGTCGATCTTTCTATGTCGACGATGCCATTGGTGGCACCCTACGCAGTCATTTTTAACGCCTTCAAGTATATCCAACGCCTCCCCCACCATACGCTCACCACCCAAAACCTACCGTTCACCGACATTTTTGCTTCCCCAAACGGCTTTTGGCGCCCAAATGTTAACGTTGCCATTGTGCAAACACAGAGCCACCGGGCGGCTCAAACGTTTACGCATAAGGAATCGACGGTTCGCAGGCACAGGAACCACCGGTTCGCGTCTTTTTTGTGTCGCAAAATGGCAACGTCAACATTTTGGCAACCGAACGCCAAAAGCTACCATCGTTGCTAACCCACCGACTCTTAGGAGCATTGCATGGAGCAACTCATCGCCACCATCGAAAAAGGCCAGCCCTTTTTCAACGCGATCGCCCGCAACAAGTACCTCAAGGCGATTCGCGACGGCTTTATCTCCGTCATCCCCATCATCATCTTCTCGTCCATCTTCTGCCTGGTAGCCTCGGTCCCCAACATCTGGGGTTTCTACTGGCCCGATGACATCAACAACGCCCTGTGGAAGTGCTACAACTACTCCATGGGTATCCTGGCCATCGCCTGCGCTGCCACCACGGCCAAGCACTTCGCCGACGCTCAGAACCGCGACCTGCCCAAGAACAACCAGATCAACTTTATCTCGTGCATGTGCGCGGCCATCATCGGTTTCTTGCTCCTTTCGAGCGACACGATCGCCACGGACGCTGCCAGCGGCTTCAACACCACCTACCTTGGTTCCAAAGGCCTGCTGACCGCCTTTATCGCTGCGTTTGTGACCGGCATCATCTACAAGTTCTTCATTAAGCGCAACATCACCGTCAAGATGCCCGAGCAGGTTCCGCCTAACATCTCGCAGACCTTTAAGGACATCATCCCCTTCTCCGTCTGCATCACCGTCTTTTGGGTCTTTGACATCGTCTTCCGCGCTGCTTTTGGCTTCTGCTTTGCCCAGGGCGTCATCCAGGTGTTCCAGCCCCTGTTCACCGCTGCCGACGGCTACATCGGCCTCGCTGTGATCTACGGCGCCATGAGCCTGTTCTGGTTCGTCGGCGTCCACGGCCCCTCGATCGTCGAGCCCGCCATCGCTGCCGCTCTCGTTGCCAACATGACCGACAACCTGGCTGCGTTCCAGGCCGGTCAGCACGCTTCCGCTGTCCTGACCCAGGGTGCCCAGTACTTCGTCGTCTGCATGGGCGGCACCGGCGCCACGCTCGTCCTGGTCTTTATGTTCTGCTTCCTGGCCAAGTCTCAGGAGATGCGCGCCGTCGGTAAGGCCGCCATCGTCCCCGTCTGCTTTGCCGTCAACGAGCCGCTGCTGTTCGCCGCGCCCATCGTGCTCAACCCCGTCTTCTTTGTCCCGTTTGTCTTTGCCCCGATCGCCAACATCTGGATCCTCAAGATCTTTATCGACTTCTTGGGCATGAACGGCTTTATGTACACCCTGCCCTGGACCGTCCCCGGCCCCATCGGCACCATCATGGGCCTGGGCTTCCAACCGCTCGCCTTTGTGATGCTCGCCCTTATCCTGGTCGTCGACTTCGCTCTGTACTACCCGTTCTTCCGTGCCTATGACGCCCAGAAGTGCGCCGAGGAGGCCGAGATTTCCCAGGAGGAGCTCGCCGCCAAGAACGCCGAGAAGGCCGCCAAGCTCAACGATGCCTTCCAGGGCAAGGCTGACGCCAAGAGCGTTGCCGCCGGCGCTGCTGCCGAGGCCGTGAAGGCCGATGCCCCCGCCGCTTCCGCAGCACCCGCTGCCGAGGCAACGACCGCCAGCGACCTCAACGGCAAGCGCGTGCTCGTGCTCTGCCAGGGCGGCGGTACCTCGGGCCTGCTCGCCAACGCACTGGCCAAGGCTGCCAAGGAGCGCGGCATCGATCTTGAAACCGCTGCCGAGGCCTATGGCAACCACGTGGACATGCTCCCCGACTTTGATCTGGTCGTCCTGGCCCCGCAGGCTGCCAGCTACCTGGCCGACCTGCAGAAGGACTGCGAGCGCGTGGGCAACAAGTGCGTCGCCTGCCGCGGTAAGCAGTACATCGAGCTCTCCCAGAACGGCGACAAATCTCTCGCCTTCGTCTCCGAGCAGCTTTCGAAGTAAGTAACGCTCAGGGCCAGCCGACCATCAACAGCCGGCTGGCCCTTCGATTTAGACGATTGGATATTTCATCATGTCCGTTAACCCTGCTAGCGTCACCAACCCGCCCGCGCAGTTTCCCGAGGACTTTGTCTTTGGCGGCGCCACTGCTGCCTACCAGGTAGAGGGCGAGACCCGCACTCACGGTAAGGGCAAGGTTGCCTGGGACGACTTCCTGGAGGCCCAGGGGCGCTTTTCCCCCGATCCCGCTTCGGACTTCTACAACCAGTACCCCGTCGACTTGGAGCTGTGCGAGGAGTTCGGCATCAACGGCATTCGCCTCTCCATTGCCTGGAGCCGCATCTTCCCCAACGGCATCGGCGAAATCAACCCCGAGGGCGTCCAGTTCTACCACGATCTCTTCGCCGAGTGCCATAAGCACCATGTTGAGCCGTTCGTCACGCTGCATCACTTCGATACGCCGCTTCCCCTCTTTGAGAAGGGCGATTTCCTCAACCGCGAGACTATCGACGCCTTTGTGGACTTTGCCACCTTCTGCTTTAAGGAGTACGCCGACCAGGTAACCTACTGGTTCACCTTTAACGAGATTTGGGCCGATGCCTCCAACACCTACATCGAGGGCACCTTCCCCGGTGGCGTCAAGGCGCATCTTGCCGAGGCCTTCCAGTGCGAGCACAACATGATGCTCGCCCACGCCAAGGCAGTGCTGGCCTTCCACAACGGCGGCTTTAAGGGCAAAATCGGCGTCATTCAGTCGTTGGAGTTCAAGTACCCGCTCAACGAGAACGACCCCGCCGACATCAAGGCCGCCAACAACGAGCACGTGCTGCAAAACCAGTTTTTGCTCGACGCCACCTTCCGCGGCGACTACGCGCCCGACACCCTCGAGTGCGCCAACCGTCTGGCTGCCGTCTCGGGCGGCACCATCGAGATCCTGGACGAGGACCTCGAGATTATGCGCGAGGCTGCGCTCTACAACGATTACCTGGGCGTTAACAACTACCAGTGCCGTTTCTTGAAGGCTTACGATGGCGAGAACGACCTGCACCACAACGGCACGGGCGAGAAGGGCACCGGCCGCTGGCGCGTCAAGGGCATTGGCGAGCACGTGAACAAGCCCGGCATCCCCACCACCGACTGGGACTGGATCATCTATCCCGAGGGCCTGTTCGATCTGCTCGTCTACATTAAGCAGCGCTACCCCAACTACAAGCAGATCTTCATCACCGAGAACGGCATGGGCTACAAGGACCCCTACAAGGACGGTTTTGTGGACGACCAGCCGCGCATCGACTACATCGAGCAGCACCTGCGCTGGCTGCTCAAGGCCATGGAGGTGGGCGTCAACGTGGGCGGCTACTTCCTGTGGAGCCTGCAGGATCAGTTCTCCTGGACTAATGGCTACAACAAGCGTTATGGCTTCTTCTACGTTGACTTTGAAACCCAGAAGCGCACGCCCAAGGCAAGCGCATACTGGTATAAGCACGTGGCACAGACCCGTCGTCTGGACTAGTTAACGCCATCGGCCGCCGTGACCATCACGCCGCCGTGCACCTTACCATTCCCGATCGCATGGGCGCTGCGTCCATGCACCTCTTTCCGTGTGACGGATACGACCTTCCCGGTAGATGCTTCAGCATCCTTGGTCGTATCCGCCGTTTTTGTTTTTGGGCGGGCTGGGCCGCGTTCGTTTGTCTCGATCTGTAACATCTGACTCGCTTTTGGCCGTCTAACTGTTACAGATCAAGACAAAGATGATGGCTGGGTAGACAAAATCTCAATCTGTAACATCTAGCCGAGGTTTTCGATCCTACTTGTTACCGATCGAGACGAACAGGCCGAGCACGTTTACGCCCGCAGGTCCTTTACGCTGGAACGCTCGACCAACACGCCCGAGACGAGCGTACGGCTTCTGGAGCTCGGGGCTTCCAGACCTGCGACGACCTCGTTAAGCGCACGGATGCCCAGCTCGCGGTGGCGAAACTTCACCGACGTCAGAATCGAGTTGGGAATCGTCTTGTAGAGCTCATCGTCGAAGCCGATCACGGACACGTCGTCGGGCACACTGAGCCCTTTGTCACGTAGAGCCATCATCACGCCGTTTGCCATGCAGTCGTTAGCAGCGAGGACCGCCGTGCAATCGGGCTTATCGGCAAGCACAAGGCCCGCGGCATAGCCACTATCCGCATTCCAATCGCCTTGCAGAGGCTCGGGCGGCTCAATGCCACGCGCCTCGAGTGCCGCACGCCAACCTTTCATACGGCACTGGCTCGACAGTGACTCTTTTTTACCCGAAACGAAATACACGTTCTTGTGACCATGATCCAAGAAGTACTCGCACGCCATGCGCGCGCCGTCCTCTTGGTCGTCACTGACGGTGGAGCAGGTAGGATGCTCCATCGGCGTAATAATCACCGTCTTGAGGTCTTTCGGCGCCTCAAAGGTATCAAAGTCATCGACCATCTGACGCAGGTTGAAAATCATGCCGTCGACGGGAAGCTGCGACATCCTACGTGCCGCTTCGGCAAGGGTCATCTTCTCCCCCGCCCGCTTTTTAATCATCGTGAGCGCAAAGCCTCGCTCTTCGGCGGCATCGGCGATACCGTCAATCATGTCCACGTTGCCGCCCGACAAGTGGAACAGCACCACGCCGATGCACCCGTAACGGCCCAACTTGAGTGAACGCGCGGCAAAGTTAGTTCGAAACCCGAGTGTCTCCATTGCGGAATGGACCTTATCGCGTGTCGACTCTCGCACGCTATCGGGCTCGTTGATCACACGCGAAACCGTCTTGAGAGAAACACCCGCGGCAATCGCCACATCGTTCATCGAGACGTTTTTCTTGTCCATCGTTGCCACTGCTTCTCCAGTCGGTTTTGCATCGCTTGCTTTTTGCGTTCTAGCATACACTACCTGCCTGACTGATAAATCAACCGTTTACCGGACAATATCGACCACTCACCCGTATATCCTTGTTGCTCTTCCAAAAATGTCTTACGTTGTCATTAACGAAATGACAACGTTGTCATTTCGCAATGCCTTCCTTAAGCAGGAAGGTTTCCGGGCAGTCCTGACCATCCATCGACGACCAGTTCCATCCACATGCATCGCGCATCGAGCAGCAAAGGAGCTCTATGGACGCCATCGTAAAGATGCTCGAAAAGCATCAACCGTTCTTTGAGAAGATCTCGAGGAACATCTACCTCCAGGCCATTAAGGACGGATTCCTTGGGTGCATGCCCATCGTCCTCACCTCTTCGATCTTCCTACTGATTGCCACCCTTCCTGGCGTAGTTGGCATCACGCTGCCCCAGCCGCTCATCGACTGGTGCAACAAGCTGTACAACTTCACCATGGGCGTCATGGGCATCATGGTTGCCGGCACCACCGCCAAGAACTTTACGGCTTCCATGAACCGTCGCATGCCCGCCGGCAAGGTGCTCAACGACGGCTCCACCATGGTTGCCGCCCAGTGCAGCATGCTGCTGCTCGCAGTCACGCAGTTCACCACCAAGTTCAACGGCTCCGAACTTTCGGTCTTCGATTGCACCAGCATGGGCACGCGCGGTCTGTTCTCGGCCTATATCGCCGCGTTCATTACCGTGTGGGTCTACAAATTCTGCGTCTCGCGCGATCTGACCATTAAGCTGCCCAAGGAGGTCCCGGGCGCCATCGCTCAGAACTTCCGCGACATTATCCCCTTTGGCGGTGCCGTCATCATCTGCGGCATCATCGATGTCATCGTGCGCAACCTCATGGGCGTTCCGTTCTCCGAGCTGCTTATCAAACTGCTCTCCCCGCTCTTCACCGCTGCAGAAACCTATCCTGGCCTTATCCTTATCCAGGCAGCCACCGCGTTCTTCTGGTTCATCGGCGTCCACGGCCCCTCGATCGTCCAGCCGGGCATCGACCCCATCCGTCTTGCCAACCAGGCCGAGAACCTGCAGGTTCTGCTGGCAGGCGGTCACCCCGCCCACTCCCTCACCTTTAACATGTCGCTCGTGGGTGAGTTCGGCGGCACCGGCGCCACGTTCATCGTGCCGCTTCTGCTGATTCTCTTTATGAAGTCCAAGCAGCTCAAAGCCGTCGGTAAGGCCTCGATTGTTCCTGTTGCCTTCGCCGTCAACGAACCGCTGCTCTTTGGCGCGCCGATGATCCTTAACCCCTACATGCTCATCCCCTTTGTTGCCGCCGGTTGCGTCAACGTGAGTGTTGCCAAGTTCTTTATCGATAACGTGGGCATGAACGGCTTCTCCTTCGTGGTGCCTTGGGCCACCCCCGCCCCCATCGGCATTTTCATCACCACGAACTTCCAGCTTATCGCCCTGGTATTTGTCGCGATCATCATCTTGCTGGACGCTATCATCTACCTGCCGTTCTTGAAGGCATACGATAAGCTGCTCTGCGACCAGGAGGCCGAGCGCGCCGCCGAGCTGGGTCTTGAGTCCGATGGTGCTGCCGCCATCGCCGCCAACGCCTCTGCGCCCGCTGTCGAGCAGGCCACCGCTTCCGTCGAGCCGACCGCCGCTGCCGCCGACAGCAAGCCTGTCGCCGACCAGCCCGAGCCCGCCGCCGACGTATCCGCCAAGAAGGATGTCGACGGCCTGAAGGTCCTCGTCCTGTGCGCCGGCGCCGGCACCTCTGCCATGCTCGCCAACGCCATCAAGGAAGGTGCCGCACAGACCGGAGAGAACATCGCTTCCTCCGCAGGCGCCTATGGCCAGCACACTGCCATCATGGATCAGTACGACGTTATCGTGCTCGCCCCGCAGGTTCGTAGCTACTACAACGACATGAAGGCCGACACCGATCGTCTGGGCATTAAGCTGCTCGCCCCGCGCGGCAAGGAATATATCGACCTTACCCGCGACCCCGCCGGCGCCATCAAGTGGCTCCGCGAGAACCTCGACTAGTTACCTCCCTCTGTTGGTGCCCGAATCCCCAGTTCGGGCGCCTCTCCCTATTCGTATCCCACAGAAAGGATGACTCATGACCAATCCCATGAAGTTCCCCGACGGCTTTGTGTTTGGCGGCGCCACCGCCGCTTACCAGGTTGAGGGCGAGACCCGCACGCACGGCAAGGGCAAAGTGCCCTGGGACGATTTCCTGGCTGCTCAGGGTCGCTTCTCCCCCGACCCCGCAAGCGATTTCTACAACAAGTATCCGGTCGATATCGACCTGTGCCAGCGCTTCGGCATCAACGGCATCCGCGTCTCCATCGCTTGGAGCCGCATCTTCCCCAACGGCACTGGTGAGATTAACCCCGAGGGCGTTGCCTTCTATCACGAGCTCTTTGCCACCTGCAACAAAGCCGGCGTTATCCCCTATGTCACGCTCGATCACTTTGACACTCCCGAGGCCTTCTACCAGGACGGTGGCGAGGGCTTCCTGACGCGCACGACCATCGATGCCTTTGTCGAGTACGCCAAGTTCTGCTTTGCCGAGTTCACCGAGGTCAAGCACTGGTTTACCTTTAACGAGATTCCCGCGACCGCCGAGGGCAGCTTTATCGTCGGCAACTGGCCGCACGGCGAGAAGTATCGCCTGGACAAGGCCTTCCAGCTCATGCACAACATGATGGTGGCCCACGCCAAGGCTGTCGTCGCCTTCCATGAGGGCGGCTTTGAGGGCGAGATCGGCATCGTCCAGAACCTGGAGCCCAAGTATCCCCTCGACCCCAACAGCGCTGCCGACTGCGAGGCAGCTCGCATGGCCGACGTCATCAACAACCGCTGGGTACTCGACGCCACCTTCCGCGGCCACTATGCAGCCGACACCATGGAGGCTGCGACCAAGCTGGCCCATATCGCCGGCGGCGAGCTCGACGTCCGCGGCGAGGACATCGCCGCGCTGACCGCCGCGCTCCCCTATAACGATTGCCTGGGCGTCAACACCTACAAGTGCCAGTTCCTGCGTGCCGCCGAGGGCGAAAACGACATCAACCACAATGGCACCGGCGACAAGGGCTCCTCGCGCTGGTTCCTCAAGGGCGTGGGCGAGTCATGCGTGCGCGAAGGCGTACCCACCACCGATTGGGACTGGATCATCTATCCCGAGGGCCTCTACGACCTGCTGCTCCGCATTAAGAACGATTACCCCAACTACAAGAAGATCTACATCACCGAGAACGGCATGGGCTATAAGGACGACTTCGAGGACGGCTTTATCGACGACGCCCCTCGCATCGACTATATGCGTCAGCATCTCGCGTGGATCCTCAAGGCAATCGACGGCGGCGTAAACGTCGACGGCTACTTTGTGTGGTCGCTGCAGGACCAGTTCTCCTGGACCAACGGCTATAACAAACGTTACGGCCTGTTCTACATCGACTTTGAGACTCAGAAGCGCTATCCCAAGGCGAGCGCGTACTGGTACAAGAACGTCGCAGAGACCGGCCTGCTCATGGCCTAACTTTTGCCGCATACCCCCTGTCGGCCGCATGCGAATCCCTCCGCGGGTTCGCATGCGGCCTTTTTTATTTTGGCTCGGTCCGAACAGGCCGTTTGTCTCGATCTGTAACATCTAGCAGGGGTTTTCGGTCCTACCTGTTACAGATCAAGACAAACGAATGGCCCGAACTTGAAGATCTCGATCTGTAACATCTAACCCGGTTTTCTACTCCCAACTGTTACAGATTGAGATAATCCAACGACGCCGACGTTTTAATATACCGTGGTACAATTGTGTCCCAACGCAAAGGAGGTACCCATGTCAGCTTGTGTGCCCGTCCGAGATATGAAGGACACTGCTGCATTCACCACGCTTGTTGAGTCTGAGCGCGACGTCACCGTAACTAAGAACGGCTACGAGGCCATGCACTGCATCAGCAGCGACCAGTATCGCCTCATGCAAGAAGAAATCGCCAAGGCAAAACTGTTGTCTCGTATGATGTTGGCAGAAGACGAAATATCGCAAGGAGACTACAGCGACTACGAATCCTTCGCGGCTTCGATACGAGACAAATATGACCTATAACGTCGTAATCCTCAAAAGCGCGCGATATGAGTACGAGAGTATTGTCGGATACCTTGCTCAAATCCTCAAGAATCCGCGTGCAGCAGGCAATTTTGTCGCTGAGTTTGAATATCAGCTTGATCTGCTTCGAGAGCAGCCGCTTTTACGTCCCCTCTCGCACATGCAAGAGCTGGCGGCACGTAATTACCGATCGTTTCCCGTCAACAACTACGTGTGTCTATACAAGTTTGAGCACGAAACAATCTATATCGCCCACATCTTTCATCAGTCACAGGACTACGCCCGCCTGGTCTAGCCCACAAGCTGAATACTTGGCCCGAGCGCATATACATGTCATTCTGTGCGTCATTGTGAAGCGATAATCCCCGCGCCGGCAGGGGGCAGAAGTATCGCCTGCAGCGTCAGCTAGCAGATGACCTGCGTGTGTTCCTCGATGGCAGTGCGGTCCTCGGCGGTAATACCCGGCTCGCACACCACGGCGTCCAAATTGTCCAGGCGGCAGAAGGTGTAGAAGTCGCGCTTGCCGATCTTGCTGGAGTCGGCGATCAGATAGCGCGAGTCGGCCTTGCTAAGGGCGAGCTGCTGGATGCGGCCCTCTTCCATGTTAGACGTGGACACGTCGCCGTCCAAAATGCCGTTGGCGCCGATATAGGCTGCGTCGATTCCCAGCGCGCGCAGGGTATCCTCGGCCATGGGGCCCACAAAGGCGGCGGTGCGGCGGCGATACATGCCGCCCACGAGGCACAGGTCACAGTCTTCGCGCGCCTCGAGCAGGTTAAACACCGAAAGCGAATTGGTCACAATGCGCAGGCGAAACGCCGGCAGCATCGAGGCCATCTGCTCAACCGTGGTGCCCGGGCCCAAAAAGATGGTCGAGCCTTCCTCGATAAGCTCCACAGCACGGCGCGCAATCTGCAGCTTTTCCTCGGCATGCTTGGTGCGCTTTTCGCTGTGCGAGTACTCATGGCGCAGCATAGCGTGGGGACGGCCCTGTGCACTGCGGGCTCCGCCGTGCACGCGCTCGATCTCGCCTAGGCTCGCAAGCTCCTCAAGATCGCGGCGGATCGTCATATCCGAGACACCTAACGCATCAGAAATCTCTTTGACCGAGACCGTGCCCTGCTCCTCGAGCAACTGACGAACCTTGTCCTGACGCTCCGCCTTGATCATTTCTACTCCTTTGAGTGGTTTTGTTCGCATTTATAGTAATCGAACAGTTATGCTCACTCACCCTAAACGGTCGGTTTTTCCCGGTGAACGGTAGAAAACTCGGTGTCAAACGGAGAATGACGAATTATTTAGACGCCAAGAGACCGACAAAAAATGTGCAAATAGCTGCTCTTTTAAATTCATTTCAATCCAATGTTGCCTCAATTAAGCAAATTGAACTTTGCCTAACAATAGAAAACAGATTGACACACTAATTCTCTTAGACTTAAATAACAGGGAACTTAAACAAACAGATTCGAACATGTTCGATCTGCATGGAACGGAAGGAGTTGCAGACATGTCCGCAGAGAGCAATCTGTTCTTCGAAGACACCGTGTTTGTTTGCGACCGCACCACGCAAGAAGAGGTTTTTACCGAGATCGCCAATAAGCTGTCACTCAAAAACTATGTGGCGCCCGCGTTTCTCGAGAATATCATCGAGCGCGAAAAGGGCTACCCCACCGGCATGGATATGTCTGTCGTCGACCCCGAGTTGCCCAGCTTTGCCGTTCCTCACACCGAGGTCGAGTTCGTTCACACCCGTCGCATCGTCCCCGTCAAGCTGACGACCCCCGTCGAGTGGCACTCCATGATCGACCCCTCGCAGACCTTCCCCGTCTCGTTCCTGTTTATGATTCTCAACGACGACAAGGAGGCCCAGGTGGGCATCCTCGCCAAGATCATGGACTTCGTTAACGCTCTTGGCACCGATCGCGTCAAGGAGCTGTTCTCCATGACCGACGCCAAGGCCATCTACCAGTTCTTGGTCGACAACTTTCCTGCCGACTAGCCAACCACCCTTAGGAATCCGCGGAATAACCCGCATAGAGAAAGGAATTCATCATGATTAAGGTTCTCGCAGCTTGTGGCGCCGGTGTTAACTCCAGCCATCAGATCAAGGACGCCATCGAGTCCGAGTTCAAGAATCGCGGCTACAACCTGCACTGCGACGCCGTGATGATCAAGGACGTTAACGAGGAGATGCTCTCTCAGTACGACATCTTCGCCCAGATCGCCAAGACCGACTTTGGCTTTGAGGTTAAGACCCCGATCGTCGACGCCGGCCCGATCCTCTATCGCATGCCCGCTATGGCTAAGCCGGTTTACGACAAGATCGAGGCCATTATCAAGGAAAAGGGTCTCAACTAATCTTTTGCAGCTTCGCTCTGCACAATCTTTGGCTTTAAGGAAGATGACGACCGGGAACGGCATCTTCCTTTTTTAAGGCAACATACGGAAAAGGAAATTCTCTTTTAGGAAAGAGGGAGACATGGACGCAGTAATCGGGTTTGCTAATGCCGTCTTTCAGCCGCTGATCGACCTTGGCGCAGCCCCTATGATGACCATCGTTTTGACGGTTATTGCCCTTCTCTTCAAAGTTAAGTTTACTAAGGCCCTCGAGGGCGGTCTTAAGCTCGGCATCGCCATTACCGGCATCGGTGCCATCATCAACATTCTGACGACGGCCTTCTCGAGCGCCATGACGACGTTCGTTGAGTCCACCGGCCTTCAGCTCACCGTCACCGACGTGGGCTGGGCACCGCTGGCCACCATCACCTGGGGTTCTCCCTACACGCTGTACTTCCTGATGGTCCTCGTCATCGTCAACATCGTGATGATCGTGCTCGCCAAGACCAACACCATCGACGTCGACATCTTTGACGTTTGGCACCTCGCCTTTGTCGGCCTTGCCTGCATCTACTTTGGCGCCAACATTGTCGTCGCCACGCTGCTCGTCGTCTTCGTCGGCGTTATGAAGATCATGAACTCCGACCTTATGAAGCCCACGTTCAACGATCTTTTGGGTGCTCCCGAGGAGAACCCCATGACCACGACTCACATGAACTACATGATGAACCCGCTGGCCATGCTGCTCAACAAGATCATCGACAAGGTGCTCCCCTTCCTCGATAAGTACGACTTCGACGCTGCCAAGCTCAACAACATGATTGGCTTCTGGGGCTCCAAGTTTGCTATTGGTATCTACCTGGGCGTCTTCGTCGGCCTTCTTTCGCACCAGACCCCGCAGCAGATCTGCACGCTCGCCTTTACCGCCGCAACCTGCCTTGAGCTGTTCTCGATGATCGGTTCTTGGTTCATCGCAGCCGTCGAGCCGCTGTCTCAGGGCATCTCCGACTTTGCTAACAACAGCAAGTGGCTCCAGGGCCGTACCCTCAACGTCGGCCTCGACTGGCCCTTCATCGCCGGCCGCGCCGAGATCTGGGCTGCTGCCAACATCCTTGCTCCCATCATGTTGGGTGAGGCTCTGCTGCTCGCCAACGTTCCCTGCCCCCTCTCCCCGACTGGTACTTGGAACGGCCTGCTGCCGCTCGGCGGCATCATCGCCATGGGTCTGACGCCGGCACTGCTCGTCGTCACCCGCGGCCGCGTGATTCGCATGGTCGTTATCGGTGCCGTCCTGCTGCCCGTCTTCCTGGGCGCTGGTACCCTCGTCGCCGATTTCGTTACCTTTACCGCTAAGACCGTCGGCGCTTTCCCCGATGGCGTTACCGGCCTGATCTCTCAGACCACCATGGAAGGACCTGTCGAGAAGTTCCTGGCCTTCTTCGTGGGCAAGGCGACCACGGGCGATGTGACCATGATCATCGCCACTGTCGTTGCCATCGTCGTGTACGTCGCGCTCTTCGCTTGGTATCGCAAGCAGATGATCGCTCGTAACATCGAGTACGCGAAGCAGGACAAGTGCACCCTCTCGCCGCTCACCACCGGCAAGTTTACCGAGGAGGACCTCAAGGCTGCCAAGGAAGCCGAGTCCGCAAAGGCAAACGCCTAACTCATTGCCACATATCCCCTGTGGAAGAAACCCGTCGCATCCCGGCGGGTTTCTTTTTTTCGTCACAGTAAGTCAATCATCACTTTTTTGAGAAAAATACCCCTTGCTTTAGTGGGGTGTAGTGATAATCTCGCGTGTTCGCGCTACAGTTTGTCGGAATACCTCGATGTTAGGAACCAAATGATCACTTCCGAGCTTTTCGGCACCGCGCCGTGCGGTACCCCCGTTCATCGCTACACCCTCAACGGGCCCGAGATCTGCGTTCGCATTATGGACTATGGCGCCACCGTGTTAGGCATCGATGTGCCCGACATTCCCGGCAACGTGCGCGATGTGGTGCTGGGCTTCGATAAGCTCGAGGATTACTTTGACAACCCCGCCTGCTTTGGCGCGACCATCGGCCCCGTGGCAAACCGCACCGCAGGCGCCACGATCACCATCGCCGGCACGGACTGGCATATGCCCGCCAACGAGGGCGCCAACAACCTTCACAGCGACCTTGAGCACGGCCTGCATAAACGCGTGTGGGACGTTGAACTCGACGAGACTCACAACGCCGTTCGCATGACCACCTCGCTTGAGGATGGCGAGCTGGGCCTACCCGGCAACCGCACCTTTACGGCCGTGTTTACCGTAACGCGCACCGGCGTCTTCCGCATCGAGTATGGCTGCGAGAGCGACCGCGCAACCTACGTGTCCATGACCAACCACACGTACTTTAACCTTGCCGGTCATAACGCCGGCATGGACTGCGAGCACTTCTTTGTTGCCAACGCTGCCCACTACCTGCCCATTAACGAGCAGAACATCCCCACCGGCGAGATTGCTCCGGTCGAGGGCACGCCGTTTGACTTCCGTGAGCTGCGCCCCGTCGCTCCCGGCATGGAAGCCGACGACCCGCAGATTAAGCAGGCACGTGGCTACGACCACTGCCTGTGCATCGATGGCTATCAGTACGGCCGTAATCTGCGCCGCGCGATGCACGTCGAGGAAATGTGGACCGGTCGCGAGCTGGACTACTACACCACCGCACCGGGCGTGCAGCTCTACACCGGCAACTGGCTGGGCGACGAGCACGCCAAGGACGATGCCAACTATGGCTGGGGCGCCGGCTTTGCCCTCGAGGCAGAGATGTACCCCGACACGCCGCACCAGCCGCTGTTCCCGCAGGGCATTGTGGGCCCGGGTCACCCCTACAGCAATGTGATCGAGTACCACTTTATGAGGCATTAAGCCCACAACGCAACATATCGCACAACAGCGCCCGCCGGCACACCGCCGACGGGCGCTTTTCTACCTAGTCATTGGGGACGTTCTTAAATGACTAGTTGGATGGGGTCGGGATTGGAGCTGGGGAGATAGCGGATTTCTAGCTCTATGCCGAGCGCCTGCAGTTCTTTGAGGGCAGCAACGTCTGCGTCGCTCACGGCAACCGCGGGCGTTATGGGGCGCTTGCCCTCCCCTGCCTGCATATGGCCAATGTTGATCTTGGTGATCGGCACACCACCCTTAACCAGCGCGAGCGCATCGACGGGTGAGTCTACCATGATCAGAATCCATTGACGCGGCGTTGCGGTATGAATGATGTCGGTAGTCCTTTGCACCGAGAAAAACCTTGTCCAGACGCCTTCTGGCGCCGCCACTCTCATGGGTGCCCATTGGCGCGAATCTGCCGCGATCTCATCGTTAACGATTAGGACTAGGTTGGAACCCACGGCTTCGTTCCACAGCTCAACGTCTTGCCCGTAAATGAAACGGTCGTCGATACGCGTGAGAAGGATCTTGGGTTGAGCCATGGCTGCCCCATTCTGTTTGAGACCCATACGAGCGGGACATCACGTCTCCAATATTAGTGCATTTAAAGTGAGAAAAGCCGTCAGAACACTTGCGCGGATGTGCGATGTCCCGTATCATAGACAGCCGTTGACGCATCAGTTGCGTCACCACATGGCCGCCAGCGTAGCTCAGTTGGTAGAGCACCGCTCTCGTAAAGCGGGGGTCACCGGTTCGAGCCCGGTCGCTGGCTCCATTGCACAAGATAGCCGCCTTCGGGCGGCTTTTTTGTTGCCGATTTCTGGCGAACATCCGCCAATCCAAGCACAACGCCGCCTATAACTCCCCTACTCAACAACAAGCCCCGCTAACCGCAATCCCCAAAGGAAACGCGATCAGCGGGGCTTAAACGCGCTTCCCAAGGGGAACCACGCTAGCTCACGAGCAGTGCGCTACTCCTCCCAGTAAGCGTCTGCAAGCAGCTTAAAGCAGATCTTCTTGACCGGCTGCGCGCCATCGCCCGGGAACTCGAGCGTGGGCATGTGAGGCTCGCCGGCAACGAACAGCGCAAACTTATCGTCAGCAAGATCGCCGGCAATCGAAGCGTCGGAATCGACCAGATCGTAGTCGTCCTTCTCGTCAAACTCCTGGACCAGCGTCAGGCTGCCCGTGGCAACCTTAAAGGCCTCGCGACCCTCGACATCGATCTGCAGGTCGTGATAGCGCTGATGCGTCTCATAGTGAGCCTCGGCCTCGGGACGCGTCGTAGGAGCCATGACGTTCGCAAAGACCTTGTTGCCCAGAATCGGATGGCTGCCGACCTCGAGCTTCGCCGGATCGTTCTCCTCGAGCCAATCGATCAGCACGTCGAGGCCCTTGAGCATTCCGCGATACTCCTCGATATCGCCCAATGCACCGTAAATCATCTAAATCCCCTTTCGGATCGCTTCTTTGGCGGCTACTCGGTAAACGCGTTACCGACGCTGTTGCCACCCACATACGTCTCGACCAGGGTAAGGTCGGGATTGAACACGACAAAATCGGCATCGCGGCCAGGCATAATGCTGCCACATTTATCCTCGACGTGAGCAGAGCGCGCGGGCACCTCGGTCGCCATGCGAATTGCGATATCGGCGCTCGCAAGACCCCAGTCGACGATGTTCTTGACGCCCTGTGCGAGCGTGAGCACCGAGCCGGCGATAGCAGAGCCATCGGCAAGCCAGCAAAGGTTGTCCTTCATAATGACATCCATGCCACCGCTGGTGTACTTGCCCTCGGGCATGCCGCCACAACCCAGGCAATCGGTGATTAGCACCGTGTGCTGCCAGCCCTTGGCCTGCAGCAGCGCCTTAATAGCAGCAGGATTCACATGCTTGCCGTCGCAAATGATCTCGGCATAGGTGTTGGGCGTGGTCATAGCGGCGCCCACAACACCGGGCTCGCGATGGTGCAGACCGCGCTGGCCGTTGTAGGTATGCGTAAAGCAGCTGGCGCCAGCATTGATGGCGGCAGCACACTCATCATAGGTGGCATCAGAGTGGCCAATGCAGGTCACGACGCCCTTTGCGCTCAGAGCCGCGGCGTAAGCGGCGGCGCCGTCACGCTCGGCCGCCATGGCGCTCTTGACGATTCGACCGCCGGCGGCCTCCTGCCACTCGTCAAACACTTTCTCGGACGGATCGATCAGATAAGCAGGGTTCTGGGCGCCCACATGCTTCATGGTAAAGAACGGACCCTCCAGGTAGATGCCCTGAATACGAGCACCGCAGAACTCAGGTCCGCGCTCCTCGTCCGCCTGTGCAATGGCAGCGCAGGCGTCCTTGATCTGCTCCACGCCGTCGGTAAAGGTCGTAGGCAGCCAGCTGGTGGTACCACGACGAGCGAGCTCGGTCGAGCTGATGTTGATACCCTCGGCATCGTTATCGGTCGTGGCATGGTTATAGAAGCCATGAATGTGAGTGTCCACCATGCCCGGCGCAATCCATGTACCCGAATAATCTTTGATCTCACAAGCGGGCTCATCGGCCTGCCAAGCGCCAAAGACGCCATCTTCGACCATGAGGTAGCCGCCCAGCTGCGGCCCCGCCGGCAAAAAGAACTTGTCGGCCTTGATAGCATACGTGCTCATCTATGCTCCCGTACCCGCAGTGCGTTTTAGGGCGGATCAAAAACCACTGCATTGTTAATTCGAGCGATTGTTCGTTGCCTTCTACCGCTTGGCACATTTTGCACCCGCCGCAAAACACACCAAGCCGTTTATACCCAATAACTCTAGACTGCGCGGTTGTGGTAGACCTTGTATTTAAACTGGTCGGCGCGCGCAACCGAACGCGTATACTCGATAACCTCGTTGTTCATGTCATATGTGGTACGAATCAAATCCAGGACCGGTGCGCCTTCGGCAATCTCGAGCAGACGAGCGTCGGAATGGCGGGCAATACTCGCGTAGAATTCCTCCTCTGCCACGCGAACTTTCTCGTGAAAGTCCTGCTCGATCATGTCGTACAGCGATTTGTTCTCGATCATGGGGCGCTTAAGCGCAAAGAACTTGCGACTCGGCAGATATGTACACTCAATCATCAGCGGCACACCATCGGCAATACGCAGGCGCTTGATCTTGTACAGACGCTCGCCCAGACGCGCGTTCATCTCTACGGCAATATTCTTATCAGCCTCGACCTCGGTAAACTCAAGAATCGTCGTCTTGGGCACACGGCCGATCGCCTTCATCTGCTCGGTAAAGCTATAGATTTGCGAGAGGTTTGCCGTTTGCAGAGAGCGGTCGCACACCATGGTTCCACGGCCGCGCTGACGAACCACCAAGCCTAGGCGCTCAAGCTCCTGCAGAGCAAGGCGAACCGTCGTACGCGAGAGCCCGTAGCGCTCCGACAAGTCACGCTCGGACGGCAAATAGTCGCCGGGTCGAAGCTCGTGATCGATTTTATCGGTCAGCAAATCGACGAGCTGATCGTACAAAGGTTGTTTGCGCGCTCCCATTGCCATAATGATACCTGCCGAATAAATGACTCGAAATTGGTTGTAACCAGACACCACGTACTATAGCAGTTTCAATGGAATAACAGCAGGTCAACAAGCATATTTCAATATTGTTTGCCAGTTGATTGCCTGTGTACTGTAATACCAATTACATCACTGCATCAAGTATTGAGGTAGCAAAAAGGGCCGCCCCCGCGGAGCGGGACGACCCTTTGCAAGACAGATACGTCTTTAAGGCTTAGAGAAGCTTCTTGAGCTCCTCGGCAACAGCCTGGACCTGCGTGCCGATGATGACCTGGGTAGCACCCTTGTCCATCTTCATAACACCCAGAGCGCCAGCCTTCTTGCAGGCAGCCTCGTCGACCAGATCGGAATCGCCGAGCTCGAAGCGCAGGCGAGTAGCGCAGCAGTCAACGGTCTTGACGTTCTCCTTGCCACCGACGGCAGCGAGAACAGCGGCGGCCAGAGCGGCGAACTTGTCGTCGCCAGCAGCGGCGGAAGCGGAGGTCTCCTCGACATCCTCATCCTCGCGACCAGGGGTCATGAGGTTGAACTTGGTGATGGCGAAGCGGAACACGAGGTAGAAGACCACGAAGGCAGCGATGCCCAGCGGGATGATCATCCAGGTGTTGGCGGCAGCCGGGAGGCTAGAGGAGAACAGAAGGTCGGTAGCACCAGCGGAGAAGCAGAAGCCAGCACGGAAACCAACATAGTAGGTGACGATGGTGAAGATGCCGTACAGAGCAGCGTACACGACGTAGAGCGGGAAGCACAGGAACATGAAGCCGAACTCGAAGGGCTCGGTGACGCCGCAGACGAAGGCGCAGATAGCAGCGGAGACAACCAGGCCGATAGCAGCCTTCTTGTTCTTAGCGGTCTGAACCATAGCCAGGGCAGCGCCCGGGATACCGAACATCATGCAGGGGAAGAAGCCGGACATGTACATACCGAGGCTCCACTTGACGTCAGCGGAGGTCTCGCCAGCCCAGAAGTGGGTCAGGTCGCCAAGACCGATGGTGTCGAACCAGAACACGTTGTTGAGTGCGTGGTGCAGACCAGTCGGGATGAGCAGGCGGTTAAGGAAGGCGTAGATGCCAGCGCCGATACCACCCATGGCGGCGATACCCTCACCAAGAGCAACAAGAGCACCGAAGATGAGCGGCCAAGCAAAGAGCAGGACGACGGAGACGACGATGCAGATGACGGCGGTCATGATGGCGACGCAACGCTTGCCGGAGAAGAAGGCCAGCCAGTCGGGAAGACGGGTGTCCTTGAACTTGTTGTAGCAAGTGCCACCGATGATGGCGGACAGGATGCCGATGAAGGAGTTACCAGCAATCTTGGAGAACGCGATGCCCTCGGTCGTGGCAAGCCAAGCGGTCTGAGCATCGGCGTCCATACCACGAATGGTACCAACAACAGCGGGGTTCAGGAGCTGCTGGATCATCAGGAAGGCGACGAGGCCAGCGAGGCCAGCGGTGCCATCGTGATCGTCGGCAAGGCCGACAGCGGCGCCGACTGCGAACAGCCAGGCCATGTTATCGATAAGAGCGCCGCCTGCCTTGATGAGCAGGAAGCCGGCGGTATAGGCAAAACCGGTAGTGTCACCGGCAGCACCCATGACTGCGGGAGCGAGCAGGTAGCCCACGCCCATAAGAATACCTGCGACGGGAAGCGCCGCGACGGGAAGCATCAGCGCTTTGCCGAGCTTCTGGAGGTACTTCATCATATGGTATCTCCTCCAACCTTTCTTTCGTTGTTCACCAACGAGTTCCATGTCCGCGCCTTGTGCATACCGGCTTCTCCGCTTGCCGGCATTGGTGCGCAAACTTAGACAACCCAGTCCCTTTTCTCGGGTTGCTGGTATGTACGGTAGCACACACTCAATTCAAACGTCCACCACATTTCGTTCAAATTACTATATCGTTGCCAAACGGTTATTTTTGGCCCGTAAACGGTAATTTGCGCAGGTAGATGTGCTGCGTTTCTTTCATTACCAAACTAATTCTTAGCAATTTCCATTCGATTTCATCTCAAAAGTGGTTACTACCAGATGAACAGTGGTACCACATTGTTACTACCAGTTTGGCCGAAATCGTTTTCACTTTACATGAATAAAGTCTCCAAGAATTTGTATATAACCTCTCCCCTACCACCCTCTTCCCCGCCCGTCCCTGCAACGCAAAAAGCCCCCTAGAACGATGTCAGTTCTAGGGGGCTTCATCAGATATTTCGGCTTCGTACTCGAAGGCTCAGGCAATCTTTACGCAAACAGGCCGTAGATGCTGATATTGGCCTTGGCGTAGAGGCCGTTGGCGTACTCGGTCCACTTGGAGCTGGCGCTCGAAGCCTGCGAGGAATACTGCTGATAGGCGGTGTAATAGGCGGTCATGGCCTGCTTATAGGTAGCGCTATCGGCCGTAAAGGCATCGTCAGCGAAGGCCTTAGCGTAGGTGCTATCGGCGTCCTTCCAGGTGCCCTTTTCGCTATCCCACTCGTCGCCTGCAAGTTTGATGATGTAATCGGCGTAGTCCTTGCTCGCGGTCTCCTCGTTGCCGTCAGCAGGCTCGGTCGGGGCGGTCGGCATGCTTGCGGAGCTGTCGCCGACCTTCTTCTTGTAGAGCTTCTGCAGCGTCGCGGACTGACGGACGATCTGCTTGGCCTGATCCTTGGACACACCATACTGCGTGGCCATGGTCTTGTAGTCGGAGGTGCCGATGGAATCCTCGGCGTACTTCTTCATCTCCTTGGAAGAGACGGTGATGTCCTCGTCCTCGGCAGCATCGAGCAGAATCTTGTTGCGCACGTAGGACAGAATGACATCGGCAGAGGGAGCGGTGTAGTTGCCATCGCCATCCTTGACGGTGTCGAGGCTGTACTGGCTCTCAATGGCCTCGCGCGCGGTGATGTCGCTCTTCTTGCCGTTGTAGCTGTAGCTTGCCACGGTCGAATCGAGCTGGTCCTCGGTGAGGGTCGCCGAGCCAACTCCCTTGCCGCCAAAACCACCGTTGCCGATAAAGAAACCGACCACAGCAGCGATCACGATAGCGACCATAAAGGCGGCAATCATCGTCTTCTTGTGCTTGGATGCATGGTCGTCCACGTCGGAGTCGTCCTCGTCCTGCTCCTCGGGCATGAGGTTCTCGTCAGCGGCATCCGCGGCAATCTGAGCCTCCAGGCGGGCGTCCTCCTCCTCGGCCGTCGTACCGGCAGCAATGTGCTCGGCAGACGTACCGGCGACCAGGTCGATCTTCTCATCCTCGTCACCGTCGGGGCCTTCGCCGCGCTCGATGATCTGGATGCCGTCGATCTCGTCCTTCTCGTCCTTCTTTTGAATCAGACCCATATCAGTTACTCCTTGTTAGGAAACATAGTCCGCAATAGAATACGCCCGACAGAGCGCCGGGCGTATTGATTCTCAGGTTATACGCAAACACTTAAGTACTATTTAGGCGTTTGCAGTGTGCCTGCCTTAGGCCAGGTGAGCGATAACGGCGTCGGCAAAGGCCTGCGTGCCCACAGCGCCCTCAACGGAGCCGGTCTGGGCACGACGCACGTCGCCGGTAACCTGCTCGCCTTCGTCGAGCGTGGCGGATACGGCGGCGCGAATGCGATTGGCAGCGTCGTTCTCGCCCAGGTGATCGAGCATCATCGCAGCAGAGAGGATCTCGGCCGTGGGGTTGGCGATATCCTGGCCGGCGATATCGGGCGCGGAGCCGTGCGTAGCCTCGAAAATGGCGCAGTCGGCACCGATGTTGGAGCCGGGGGCCATCCCTAAACCGCCCACGAGGCCGGCGCACAGGTCGCTTACGATGTCGCCGTACAGGTTGGGCAGCACCAGGACATCGAAGTCGTTGGGGTTCTGGACCAGGCCCATGCAGGTGGCGTCGACGATCTTGTCGTTGAACTCGATATCGGGATAGTTGGCGGCCACCTCGCGCGCAACGCGCAGGAACAGACCATCGGTCGCCTTCATGATGTTGGCCTTATGCACGGCCGTCACCTTTTTGCGGCCGCAGCGGCGGGCGTACTCAAAGGCGTACTCCACAATACGGCGGCTCTTGGCGATGGAAATCGGCTTAATTGAGATGGCGGAATCCGCAGCGAAGGTCTTCTGACCCGAGCGCTCGACGAGCTGCGAGAGCTCCTCGACCTCGGCAGCGCCCTCATCGAACTCGATGCCGGCGTAGAGGTCCTCGGTGTTCTCGCGCACGATGACCAGGTCGACGTCGCGGAAGCGCGAGCCGTCGCCCGGCTGCGACAGGCAAGGGCGCACGCAGGCATACAGGTCGAAGTGCTTTCGCAGGGCCACATTGACGCTGCGGAAACCCGTACCGACCGGCGTGGTGATGGGGCCCTTGATAGCAACCTTGGTCTCGGCGACCGCGTCGAGCACGTGCTGAGGCAGTGGCGTGCCAAACTCGTCCATGACGCCGGCACCGGCCTCTTGGACGTTCCAATTGATCTGGACACCGGTGGCCTCGACCACGCGGCGCATGGCCTGCGTAATCTCGGGACCGATACCGTCACCGGGAATCAGGACTACATCGTGCGCCATAATCTGTTACTCCTCGTCTTCGGCGGCCTCAGATTTTTTAACGCTAGCACGCTTCTTCTTTTTGGAGAGATCCAGGCCAAAACGTTTAACAAGCATTTCGCAAATCTCGCTCGAACGGGCCTTGAGATAGCTGCCCTTGCCGTTCTCGGCATCGAACTTAAGGCGCAGCGCAAGCTTCTCGGCGACCTCGGCGTCGATCTCGCCCTGGCCAAACTCGTACAGGCAACCGAGCATGTCGCGATACTCGAGGTCGCCGTGGTAGCACTGGATGGCCTCGTCCAGAATGGGCCAAGCCTCGCGCGAACGCTCGGCGCTCGTGGCGCCCCACACGCACAGCAGGCGGAAGGCGGCATAGCGCAGCGTGGAGGAAATCTCGTCGAACAGCGCGGTCTCGGCGCCCTCAAAGGCATCGCCCAGCTGCTCGGGGCAGGTGGTGGCAAGCGCCGCCAGGGCATCGAGGGCCTCCCAGCGGGTCTGAGCCTCGGGGCGGTCGAGTGCCTCGATCAGCGCGGGCACGCAGGGCACGACGCGCTGCGGATCGCGCTCGGCAAGCAGGTGCAGCACGCGGGCGGCAAACTGACGGATGCGGCGCGTGGGGCAGCCGAGCTCCTTGACCAGACGGTCGACGGCGTTCTCGTTCTCCTCTGCCAGCTGAAGCTGTGCCAGCTCCTCGTCGGTGAGCTGTTCTTCCTTGTTTTCTGCCATAGTTACCTCTTCTTACTATTTCTTAGCGTGCTTGCCAGCACCCTTGCTGTCATCGGTGACCGAGATGAGCTGTCGGTCGGCCGCGCCATTGCGGCGTGCGCGGCGACGCTCCTCGGCATCGCCCGCGTCGGCGGCGGCGCGGTGAGCCTTGTTGACGTTAAAGACCTCGTCGTGCTTGCGCCACGGACCCACGGACTCGCCAAAGCTCATCTTAAGGCCGGCGATAAAGCCGCCGAGCCAGCCGATCGGCGCAAACTGCACCAGCGGGAACAGCGAGAACACCCAGGTCAGCAGGACGACTGCCGCCGCCCCTGCAAAGTTGGCGATCCAGTAGTCGCGCTTGGTGATCACGCGCTTTTCGCACGCCCACTGGCCGCACAAAAAGCCGATGTAGATCGCAAAGAGAAAGAGCACCAGCGCGAGCACCACGAACGTCCAGCTCATGGGCGCTACTCCCCGTGATGGTGGCCGCAGCAGCACTCATGGCCGTCGTCATGGCCGTGGCCGCCGCAGCACTCGTGGTCCTCGCCGTGATGGTGACCGCAACCGCACTCATGGTCGTCGCCGTGCTCGCCGCAACCGCAGCCTTCCTCGTGAGCACCATGCTCCTCGGGACGATACTGCGACCAGTCCAGACCGGCGGCGATGGCGTCGGCCTCCTCCTTATAGAGGACCGTGATGGCCTGGGTGCCCAGCTTGGCACCACCGATGGCGTCGAGCATATCGTAGAGCGTAAAGGCCACGTCGGCACCGGGCAGCGCGAGCTCGCGATCGTCGGCGTAAGCGAGCGCCAGGCGCAGGTCCTTAATGAAGTGCTCGACCATAAAGCCGGGCTTGTAGTCGCCGTCGAGCGCCTTGGGGGCCAGGCTCTCCATAGCGCCGGACTTGCCGGTACCGCTCAGGATCATCTCGCGGGTCTTCTCCAGATCAAGGCCGCTCAGCTCGGCAAATGCCATGGCGTCTGCCATGCCGACCATGCAGGCGCCCAGCGACACCTGGTTGGCGAGCTTGGCAGCCTGGCCCTTGCCGGCGCCGTCGAAGCAGCAGATGGTTGCCGCAAAGGTGGAAAGGATATCGCGGACCGGAGCGATGTCGTTCTCGGTAGCGCCCACGATAGCCGTGAGCGTACCGGCGATAGCGCCCGACTCGCCGCCGGTGACGGGGCAGTCAAACGCCATGAGACCAGAAACCTGAGCGGCCTCGGCAATGTCACGGGCGAGCTCGGGCGAGCTCGTGGTGAGGTCGATCAAGACCGCGCCAGGCTTGGTGCACGCGAGCAGGCCGTCGCCCGCCAGGTAGAGTTCCTCGACCTCGGAGGGATAGCCCACCATGGTAAAGACGACATCGGCGTTCGCCGCGGCATCGGCCGGTGTATCGGCCCAGGCGGCACCGCGCTCGATAAGCGCGGCGGCCTTGGACTTGGTGCGGTTGTTGACCGTGACGGGATAGCCGGCGTCCAGGATGTGGCCGGCGATGGGGGCACCCATGATTCCGGTGCCGATGAATGCGACGGAGAGCTTGTTTGCCATGAAACCTTTCCTTTTGGGTTGGATGTTGTTACCAGGTTAAATACTCGGTGCCAGCGTTTCGGCCGTGACTTGAGGGCGCTTGCAGCCGCAGCGCCTGTCTACTCGCCACGCACGCGGCGCGCGATGCGGTCGGAAAGCGAGGCTTTCTCGGCACGGTTCTTGCCCCAAAACGCGCAGGCCACCATGCCGGGGCCCACGTGCGAGCCAATGGTGGGACCCACGGAGCTGCGAATGATCGTGACGTCGGCGCAGCCCTCCTCCTTGCGGATGGCGGCCTCGAGCCAGTCGCCGTCCTTTTCGGCATCGGCCGTCATGATGGCGATGGGCATGGTGCGGTCGGGCACGTAGTTCTCGCGGAACGACTTGAGGATGGACTTGAGCGCCTTCTTGCGGCCGCGGTTGACGCCGATCAGCGACAGCGAGCCGGCCAGGTCGTAGGAGAGCTCGGGCTTGACATCGAGCTTTGCCGTGAGTTGCGCCGCCGCGGGCGGAATGCGGCCGCCGGCAGCCAGCGCGTCAAAGCTCTCGAGCGTAAAGTAGCCGTGGACGTAGGTCTTTGCCTCGTTTGCCCAATCGACCAGCTGCTTGGCGGTCAGTCCCGCCGAACGCTGGCGCACGGCCTCGAGCGCCAAGAGCGCGCCGGTCGCACAGGGTAGAGCGTTGTCGACCACGTACAGCTCAAAATCGGGATACTCGGCGCGCACGGCGTCCGCCGCCTGGCACGCGGAGTTGTAGCTCGACGACAGCGCCGAGGTAAAGCACAGGTAGACCGTGGGCGTGCCCTCTTTGGCACACTCAGTAAAGAACTCGATATAGCGACCGAGCGACACGGCGGAGGTAGACACGCGAGCGCCGGCGCGCATACGGTCGTAGAACTCCTTAGGGCTCATGCTCGACCAGATATCGTCCGTGCGCTCCTCGCCATCGATGATAAAGGGGAAGCCCAAGATATCGACATCGAGGTTCGCGGCGACCTCGGGACTAAAGTCGCAGCAGGTATCGACGACGATGCGGCAGCGGTCAGAATGGCCGGTAGATGCAGCCTTGTCCATCAAAGCGACTCCTTACGTAAAAAAGGCGGCCATCCGCATGGGATGACCGCCGGCCGTTAACTCATGCAAGTTAACGTATTTTACTCGTCAAGCGTTTCGATGCGGGGCTTGATGATGCCATATCCACCATTCTTACGGTGATACACCACATTGATGAGGCCAGTCGTCGCGTTCTCGAACACGTAGAAGTCGTGGCCGAGCAGATCGGTCTGCACCAGCGCCTGCTCCTCAGTCATCGGGGCGACATCGATGACCTTCTCGCGGACGAGTAGGTCGTCCTCCTCCTCGGGCAGCAGCAGGTCGGCCAGATCCTCGACGCGCTCGACCGGCGCGACATCCGCTGCGCTGGCACCGCCCTGGCGGTTGTCCACGACCTTGGTCTTGAACTTGCGCAGCTGGCGGGTGACCTTATCGGCGGAGAGGTCGATGGCGGCGTACATATCTGCACCGTGCTCGGCAACGCGGATCACCGAACCGCGGGCACGAACCGTAACCTCGACGATTGCCGGGTTGGGGTTCGAGGGGTTCTTCTCATAGCGAAGTACAACGTCGACCGTCATGGGCTCGATATCGAAAACCTTGAGCGCCTCGCCGATCTTCTCATCCACATGCGCACGCAGAGCATCGGTTACCGTCGTCTTGCGTCCAGAAACCTTGATATCCATACGTGGCTCCAATCTGCCTCGGGGACTTACTGTACTGGCTATGTACCCATTGCCGTGCATTTAATCACGCGGATTCCTAAAGACCCGAATAACGATTGCTTGATACCGCATACCGAAGTCTCGCACTTTTCTGTGGCAAAGTGCGCTATGGGAGGGCGACGGCGACTTTGGTTTTGCACCTGAAAAATGTCTTTGACCTGCTGGTTTTATAGGGATGAAAAAGCCGGACTCCCCTATTGGGGAAGCCCGGCAGTGCGTGTTGAAACCGTGAAGAGGCGTCTCTCCTAGCGCATAGGAGACGCCACCCCTAGCAATAACTAGCTATTGAGCTTGTTAATATCGTCGTCGGTGATAGTGCCCTCCTGGCTGGACGATTTATCCTCGGAAGTTGCACCCTCGCTGCTCGAATCGGAGGATCCGGACTCGCTGGATCCGGTGTCGGTCGACTGCACGTCGGCGCCCGAGACCGTCTTGGTGGTGAGGTCATAGGGCATCGTACCGTACCAGACGGAGTGGACCGCCTCGAGCGTACCGTCGGCCGTGATGCCGTCGAGGGCATCGCTCACGGCACGGCATAGCTCATCGTTGGCCGCGAGGCCCGCGACGCCGAGCGTCGAGGGCGTCTCGAGCGCGCCGACGTAAGAGATTTGGCTCATCAGGCGCGCAAGGTAGCCGCCGGCAGTGGAGTCGCAAATCACGTAGTCGATCTCGCCGGACTCGAGCGCCTCAAAGCACTCGTTGATGTTGGAGAAGGTCTTTTGGTTGGCCGTGATACTCTGCTTGGCGAGCGCTTCCTGCGAGGCCGAGGAGGTCTGAACGCCCAGGGTAGCGGTGTTAAGCGTTTCGGTGGAAACGCTCAGCGACTCGCCGTCGCTTGTCTTTCCGAACACTGCCGCAGCGTCGTACAGGCAAGTACCAAGCGTGCTGATATCACCATCCGTGGAATTGATGTCGCCAATGAAGATGTCGGCCTTTTTGTCGCCAAGCGCGGAATCGGCAGAAGACGCATCGACGAAGGCAACCTTAAGGCCCATACGGCTTGCAAGGGCGCGGGCAGCATCGACCGCGTAGCCCGTGAGGTTACCATCGGCGCCCTGCATGGCCTGCGGGGCATCGGAGGTATCGAGGGCAACCGTCAGGGTGCCGGGAGTGACCAGGGCATCGTCCGACACCGTAGGGGTAACGGTCTCGCGCTCGATCTGGTCAATCGTGGGTGTCGTGAACGTGGACAGTGGATTGAACGCGCATCCGCTCAAGCCCAATACGGCAATGACCGCCGCGGTCCCAGCACCTAACCGAGCCGCGTGCATCAAGCTGCCCCTCACCATGTCCACTACCCTGCCTTCTGTGTCGTATACAATCCGTGCGTTGCGCGGAATAACGGGTGTTCCCACCAGCTGACCTGGTATTTGACCCCACACTTGCGCACCGGGGTGTTTGCTCGGGAGGCCGTAGCCACCTTCACGACTGGCCCGCTCGCCCGCGAGGCGGTATTGCCCCAAAGAAAGTAGAACGGACGGTGCGGCTTACATCTAGGACGCGCCATGATCGCGCCGCGCGCACGCGGTCGCTTACGTGGATCCCTTTGACCGCGTCTGTCTTGGACTAGGATGGACATTTCGTCCGTCCGCAACCACAGCCTGGCAGGAACGTAGCGCATTATAGCTAAGTTCAAGCTAAAGTTTAAGGTTAGGGGCGTCATTCGCACCGTGAGCACAGATTTTGCAGGTCGGAGCGGACCATTCGTGCCCCCATGAAGCCCGGAGCTCCCCTACGGGGAGCTCCGGGGCACCCGTCTCAGGGCGCCGTGTGCAAAAAACGGCAAATATGAGTACTGTCGCCAATTTAGTAGCAGCGTTTTCCGCCCCACGAGCCCTTTTTGAGTTTCGCACAGCCTGCTTGGCGCCAAGATATTCCACATTCGTTTATTATCTCTTCAATGAATCCAAATTTTCGGCCCAAGTTTCTTTGTTTTTACTGCCACTAATCTAGTAACAGTACTCATATTTGCCGTTTTTTGCACAGGACATATAAACAGACACCCTATAAAGCCATAGTTTTACGCCGGCTTGAGCCCAAAGCACGCTCGGAGCGTATTCAGCAGAGTATCTTGCCTCTTTCGACGCGCCTCTACGCGATTCTGATATCGCTTACCCATGCGTTGGTGAATGCGCCATGCGAGCGCTTCCATCGCTTCCATGTCGCAGAGCATTTCGTTGTTGACCGTCGCGACCTCGATTCCCATAGTAATCAAGCCCGTGTTGCGTTTTTCATCATGGACACGTCCCCTCCGGGAGGAATGACCCAGCTCACCGTTGTATTCAAGGTCAAACCGGGCTGCCTCCTGATATGCATCGCAAACTGCATGCGGCATCCCCGAGATTGCCTGCGCGCGGTCATCGAACTCGATCTTGTAGTCGGTCTTAAAGGGACCGCAGGCAAATCCGCCATAGGAAAACGGAAGCGAAAACATGGCAAGTATGATGCACTCCATGGGTGAGCGCAGGTTTTCCGACAGATAGGGACACAGCCGCCGCAGTTGTTTGGCCGCACTCCCCTTGCATGCCGCGAGGTAATCTGTCAGGCGATCGGGCGTCAACACCGGCTCGACTTCAAAGTAGCCCACGTCTGCCGGTTGGTCCTTGTCCTTTGCAAGTCTATTCGCAACAGGTGAGGTGTAGGGAGGCAGATACTTCCCGCGATCGCTCAGTGAAATCTTGGAACACAGTTCCTGGGCCAGAGCAAACGCCTGGATACAGCCGACCTCGCGGGCGACGGCAACACAAAGGGCCTCGGGAGATAGGCTGTACACCCCCGGTTCCACCTCTAGAATCGAGCCGGCAGGCAACCCGGAACACACGGACCAGCCCACACCAGGCATGCGTCGGCGCTGCGCCGCAGATCCCACCAGCAAGCACAGATCTTCTTGCACCTCGCCGCTTTTGACTCCAATTCGCACCAGGTCGGGAAGATAGATATCCTCGGTCGAAGGCGATGACGTACACAGCACGCGGCGCTCCTCCTCGGGCTCAAGGTCCTTCCAGCCGATGTAGCCCATCTGTCGGCGCTCGGCGCGCATCATGCGTAGCGCCGAGGCGCCTGTTAGGATTGCGGAAGCCGCTAGCTGTTCGCCTGTCGGCTCGTTGCACCGCTCAATCTTTACCGCCACACGAATCACCCCTACCAAACGCGTGCGATAGCGAGGCCATCAACGGCCGCGGCATCGGCGCGCTTGAGTTCCGCCGAAGCCGCTGCCATCGTCGCGCCCGTGGTGATAACGTCGTCGATAAGCAGCAGGCGGCGGCCCCGCACGTCCTCAACGGTCTCGTACATGCCTCGGGCGCGTTCACGGCGTTCTTCACGACCGAGTTCACGCTGGTCGCCATGGCCGTACTTAACGAGGGCGTCGAGCAGCGGAACACCAGACAGCTCGCAAAATGGGCGCACGATGGCTTCCATATGATCGAAACCGCGTCGCCGAAACGCCGCCGCCGTCGCGGGCACAAACACCACGGCATCGGCGCCGGACAACACACCACCGTAGCGATCGGGGGCCGCGACCTGGGCATGTAAGGCGGTGTCGTATAGCAGCTCTGCCAGATACGGCGCCAGGCGTCGCTCGCCCGCGTCTTTGTACGCTTTAATGATTCGCGGCAGTGGATGCGTGTAAACGGCACATGCCAGGCACCGGTCGAGTGCTTCGGCCATCGCCGAGGACGCACCCACGACCGAGCACTCGGTGCACAGCAAGTCTCCAAACGGGGCACCGCATCGAGTGCAGCTATGCCGCGGGTCGATAAGCGCAAGCGCCGCCAGGCAGTCTTGGCAAATAAGCGCGCCGGAGCGCTCGCAGCCGGCGCATCGCGTGGGCGACAACGCCTCGAGCGCCTCGTGCGCCGCCCGCTCGGCAAACGGTAGCAATTCGTCCGCAAACGGTAGGATGCCGGCACCTTGCAGGCATCCCAACACATTCAAATGTCTCTTCACGACACAACCCTCCCTACGTTCGGTCGCAGGGAGGGTTGTTGATTCAGCGCTATGGTACCCCGGCGCGTTTGGGGTCAGGCAGGTTAAATCCGTTTGCGGGCGCTATTCGCCGGTGGGCGGTTGCGGTGCAGACGAGTTTTGGGTCGAGCCCTCACCGCCATCTTGACGCGGCTTGCGGGAACGGCGACGGCGACGGCGCTTCTGGCCCTGGTCGGCCGAACCCTCGCCACCACGATCTTCGCGCGACTCGCGTTCGTCGCGAGCAGCGCCGCGCGCGGCCTTGGCTGCCGCCCCTCCGCCATCTCCGGGGCGACGACGTGTGACCTTGACCTCGCCGTCCGAGACCTGATCGGCCACGGAGGGCACCGAGGGCTTTTGCTGCGTGCCCGAGGAATGGCGACGACGCGGACGCGGGGCGCGCTCGTCATCGTTGCGATGCTTGCCACCCTTGTCGGCAGGCGTATCGGAACCCGAACCACCCTTGGGGGCGGCACCGGCTTCGCGAGCGGCTGCGGCGCGGAAGGCGTCCTCGCGCTCCTCGCTCGACAAATGGCGGCGGCGACGGCGCGTGGGATTCATGCCACCGCCGCGGTTTTGCTGCTGAGGCTGCTGGGCCTCGCGCTCGCGGGGAGAATTCTTGCCTGCGGGAGCGGCCTCGCCGGCATCGCCCGAACCCGAGCGCTTGCGGCGGCGACGTCCACCGGCAGCCTCCTCGGCCTCGGGTGCCTCGGCCTTGCCGCGACCCTTACCGCGGCCGCGACCCTCGCCCTGGCTCTGACCGGCACGGGTATCGGCGTCCGCATCGCGACGGCGGCGCTTGGGCATCGTCGTCCCCGCCAGACGGTCGGCGCTCGACAGGCCATCGCCCACGTCGACGCCGTTCTCGCGGTCGAGCTCCATAAGCGCCAGGCGCATCTCGGGCGACTCGATACGCTCGAGCACATCGCGCGTCACGCAGTCGGGGCGGCAGTTGCAGCCCTGCTCGGCGGCCTTCTTTTTGCAGCCCTCAGAGCAGGTCATGTCGGCCAGGTTGACCTTAAAGACTTTGCCGTTCTCCAGGCGCAACACCAGCTGCTCACGCGGCGTGTCATATTCCTGGATGCGCGCCTTGCCAAGCGGCGTGTCGATAAGCGTCTTCTTTTTGGGCGCGCGGCTCTTAAAGTCCTTGTACGCCTCAAACTCGTAGCGCAGGCAGCACATCAGGCGGCCGCAGACGCCGCTAATTTTGGACGAATTGAGCGGCAGGTCCTGCTCTTTTGCCATGCGGATCGAAACCGGCTCAAACTGTCCGCCAAAGCGCGTGCAGCAGAGCTCCTGACCGCACTGGGCATAGCCACCCACCAGGCGGGTCTCGTCACGCACGCCGATCTGGCGCATGTCGACGCGAATGTGCAGCGTCGAGGACAGGTCCTTGACGAGCTGACGGAAATCGACGCGCTCCTCGGCGGCAAAGTAGAACACAGCCTTCTCGCCGCCGAACAGGTACTCGACGCCGACCGGCTTCATCTCGAGGTCGAGTTCTTTGACCAGGCGGCGGAAATCGACCATGGCCTCGTCACCCTGGATAGCCAGGTCGTCGGCAAGCTGCAGGTCGATGTCGCTCGCTACGCGCAACACGGGCTTGAGCGGCTGACCGATTTCGTTGAGCGGCACCTCGAAGGGATCGGCCGTGACCAGGCCGATCTCGGTTCCGCGCTCGGTAGAGCAAATAGCATAATCGGCCTCGAGGATATCCAGGTCCTGTGGGTCGAACCACAGGTCGCGCGAGGCGTAGGTAAACTTAACGGGTACGACTAACGGCATTTCAGTGCCTTCCTGATATCGAACAGCATGACCTCGATGGCCAGCTGGGGAGTAACGTTTCTGGCGATGTTGCGCTCAGCGGTGGCAACCGCCTCGAGCGCCTGGGTGGAACCCGCAACATTCGTCGCCGCGGCAAGCCGCCCGATCGTGTCGCGCACGTCCTCGTTCACAACGTCTGCCGCCTCATCCTGAAGTGTCAGCAGCACGTCGCGCATGAGTGTCCGCGCGCTCGCCAGCGCTTCCATGATACCCGAACGCTCGCGCGCGTTGAGTTCGCGCTTGTTGCGGTCCTCAAGCTGCTTCAATGCTCCACGCGACAGGTAGTCGGCATTTTGCTCGAGCACCTTTTCCTGCGTGGACTTGACCTCGGCGAGCGGTGCCTTGACGGCGACGATGAGCGACTTGGCGCGACTGAGCACATCGGCCTCGTCGGCGGCGATGAGCGAGTCGATGGCACGGACCATCTGACGACGGGCGTCCTGGCGCTCGGCGCTCTTGAGGAACTCGATACCACGCGTGGGGCTTCCTGCCACAGCGACGGCCATGCGGCAGCGCGCGGGATCCTGACCGGTGGCGCGGCTCACGGCCTGCGCAGCCACAGTGGGCGACACCAGCCGAAACGGCACGCACTGGCAACGGCTCACGATGGTGGGCAGCATCACGTCGGCCGAGGTGCCCAACAGGATGAACATGACGCCCTCGGGCGGTTCCTCGAGCGTTTTGAGCAGCGCGTTGGCGGTGTTGGCGCGCAGCTGCTCGGCACGGTCGATGATGTAGACCTTTGCCTTGGCGCGGATGGGCGCCAGGGGCACGTCGTCGAGCAGCTCGCGGGTCTGCGCGATGAGGTAGCCCGTAGCGCTTTCGGGGGTGTAATAGTGCACGTCGGGATGCGTATGGCGCGCGACGCGCACGCAGCTGTCGCACGAACCGCAGCCGTCCTGCTCGCACAGGAATGCCTGGGCAAGCGCCCATGCGGCGTCGAGCTTACCGGCGCCGGGCGCGCCCAAGAACAGGTAGGCGTGCGATGCGCGGCCGCTTGCGATGGCGTTGGTCAAAAAGTCGCGCACGCGCTGTTGGGTGTCGAGCTTGGCCAGCAGGCTTGTCTGCGCGGGGGCCATGCTACTCAGCCTCCTGGGCAAGCGCGGCGGTGACGGCGTCTTGCGGAATGTCGAGACCGTACGCGCGAATCTGCTCGACCGTCTGCGCGAAGACGTCTGCGATCGACGCAGTGGCGTCGATGAGCTTTACGCGGTCTGGCTCCTCGGCAGCAATGGCACAAAATCCCTGATAGACGCGCTCTTGGAAGGCCATGCCCTTGGCCTCCATGCGATCGGCCGCACCGCGGGCCGCCATGCGCAGCGCCGCCTGCTCGGGCGTGATGTGATAGACGAGCGTGAGCGCCGGATGCGTACCGGCGACAGCCAGGTTGTTGGCATCGCGCACCATCTGACGGTCGAGGCCATCGGCAAACGCCTGATAGCAGGTCGTGGAATCGTAGAAACGGTCGCACAGGACCACCTTGCCGGCAGCGAGGGCAGGCGCGATGACTTCGTGCACCAGCTGGGCACGCGCGGCCTCGTAGAGCAGCAGCTCGCAGGTGTCGCCCATCGCCGTATTGGCGGGGTCGAGCAGCAGGGCGCGAATCTTTTCGCTGATGGCGGTGCCGCCCGGCTCGCGCAGAGTTACGACCTGATAGCCAGCGAGGTCGAGCGCGCGGGCCAGCAGGCGCGCCTGCGTGGACTTGCCGGCGCCATCGACGCCCTCGAGCGTGATAAAGCTATGTTGAGCGGGCTCAAAAGCCATGGGCGCAGTCCCTTCCTACAAGGCGCGAAAATGCAAGTTATAGCAACCAAGCCATGATACCCCAGGGGCAGGGGCTAGGTGGCAGTTAGGAACGTTCCCAAAGTGCCGGCAGAAAAGGAACGTCCCCAACTGCCGACCCTCTAAGTTGCGGTGAAATAGGGACTGAATACGCCTTCTAGCAGCAAATACAATCCCTATTTCACCGCAAGTTAGGAGTGGGCGCGGGCGTTGATGGCGAAGGAAATGTCGCGCTCGAGGGCTAGGGCCTGTTCGCGTTCGAGGTCTTGGGTGAGGATTGCCAGCACGTAAGGGCGCTCGGCGTAGACGATTGCGGCATCGTGCTGAGCATTCGCCAGGCTGCCCGTTTTGTGCGCGACCAAAACGCCGCCGGAAACGCCCTCGACAATACCGCGCGCGTCTTCCTGCGCCAGCAGATATCCGCGCGCTCGCTCGCACAGCTCGGGCGTCGCGATTGTCCCCGCCGCCAGCCGCTGCAACACGGCTGCAGCATCACGGGCGCTCGTATAGTTCTCGCGACCTTGCGCCTGGGCCTCGGCATCCATCATCAAACGAGCGAGCACGGTCTGGGTCAGCCCCAATGCAGCACACGTTTCGTTGACCGCATCCATGCCAAGCCTGCCGATAACAAGGTTCGCTGCCACGTTATCGCTCTGGGCGATCATGGCGTGCAGCAGCTCGTCAATACTGTACGACACACCCGCGCCGCGCGACTGAATGTTGCCGCTGCCACCCACGATATCCTGCTGCGTTACCGTTATCTGCTCGTCGAGGGACAGCTCGCCCGCCGTCACGGTCTCGAGCGCACAAGCGAGAATGGGAAGCTTGATGATGCTTGCCGCCACACGTCGCGCGTCCGGCGCCACAGCGACTTCGCCATCGAGCGACGCGAACGTTTGAGGATCGAGCGCCACAGCATAGACCGAGGTAGACCCACCATACGGCTCGACAAGGGCTTCGATATCTTGCTGAAGGCCGGCAATCCAAGACGCCCGGGAGACAGCTTCTGTCTTTTGAGCGGACGGATGATTCGCTTTTCGTTTGGCAGGGGCAGCGGAGCCCCCAGCCTCGTTGCGGCGCGCGGCACAGCCGCCGAGACTCATCACCGAGGCAAGCACTCCGGTCAACATCCCGGCACAAAACACCCGACGCGAGCAATCGCGCACAGCGAGGGGCGCATCCCCCGGCGGGAACCGGAACGCCTCCACGTTGTCGCCGCCACCCCGACCTTGCTCGCCGCAGTACACAGACTCACTCCCCACCATCGCATTCTACCGAGCCGTCGATAAACGGCCGCGCCGGACACCCAGTATGCCGCACTCATTGTGACGCATGCGACAGGGCTTGCGCGGCACGACCATCCTCACATAACCAGTTGGGTCGGCGCGGCCCAACCGCACCTGAACCACCTTATAATCTAGCCAACACATCGAATGGAAGGAACCATCATGCCCCGGTTTTGTACCCATTGCGGCAAGCTTCTGAATGACGACGAGCGTTTTTGCACCAGCTGCGGAACGCCGGCAACCGATGATGGCCAGGCCTCTCAGTCGCAAGAGGATGCGCAGGCGGACGTGACCGTGCAGTCCGCCCATCAGCCCGCGCCCACTCCCCAGCCCGAAGTTGGCGCGACGCAGCAATGGGCGACGCCAGCCGGCTTCGCGCCGCAGCAGCCCATACCGACCGCCGCTCCGCAGGCCGGTGCTCCCGACGCGCCCAAAAACAACAACGCTCTGCTTATCGGCATCATCGCCGTGCTGGTCGTCGTGATTATCGCGCTGGTCGCATTCTTTATGATCGGACCGTTCAACAAGAACGCCGACGATTCCAAGGGCACAACCATCGAGAAGGTCAAGATCGACCACGATGACGACGATGTGTCCGTAAAGGGCGACCCCAACAAGCTTGACGATGATGACGATGACGCCCACGATGCCGCCACCATCAGCGAGCAGAACGTCTACGACCAGCTGAGCTCCTACTACAGCAGGCTCTCCGATCTTGATCAGCAGGTTCGCGACTGCGCCACCACATTCAACACGTATTACCTTAAGGATGACCGAAGCTCGCGTCAGTCGGCCAGCGATGCCGCCGAGGCGCTCGAGGATCAGATCGACGACCTCAAGGACGGGGTCGAGGATCTGGACGTTCCCATCGACTCGCAGAACTACAGCTCGTGGAAAGACATCATCGCGCTCTACGACGACCTGGAGAATCGCATTGACGTCATTTGCGATGCCTGGGAGATCAGCCTTGAGTACTCCAGCCCCGCCAACCACAAGGACGAGATCGTGGCACCGCTGGCGCGCGACAACGTAGCGGGCACCAACGACAACAAATACCGTCTGGACTTTGAGGACCGCTACCCCGGCGCCGCCCCCGTCGAGGTGAAGTAATCCCAACAACCGATCAAAACTTGCGGTGAAAAAGCCGGCAGTTAGGGACGTTCCTAACTGCCGGATAAAAAACGAGCGAGAATCATGAGACCCTCGCTCGTTTTTTGTTTTGGGCAATGTTTCGGCTGCGCCGCTACTTGTCGGCGGCTGCCTTCTTGGTAGTCGACTTCTTGGCCGTCGTCTTTTTGGCGGTCGTCTTCTTGGCAGCAGTCTTCTTTCCCGCCGTGGTCTTCTTCGCCGTGCTCGCCTTGGTCGTGGTCTTGCGGCCGCGGGCGGGCTTCTTCTCCTTGGTCGGGCAGTCCATGTTGACGCAGATGCGCCACGGGCCGCGCGCCGTGTTGACCACCACGATGGGGGCGCCGCACTCGGGGCAGGTCTCGCCCGTCGCCTCGAGCTTACCGCGCGCCGGCAGCGGATAGCTCACGCCGCAGTCGTCGTAGTTGGTGCAGCGGATAAAGCGCTTGCCGCTCTTTTCGCTCTTGTGCGCGATTAGGTCGCCATGGCGTCCTGCCTCGGCGCACACCTTGCACTCGCCCACCTTAAGGTCGGGTTCGTAGTTGGTGGGGCACGTGGGGTTCACGCAAATCTCGAAGGCCTTCTGGCGGAACGGCTGGCACTTAATGCGCGGCGCACCGCACTCGGGGCACACGGCCGCCTCGCCCTCGAGCGGGCTTACCTTGACGCCGCTCGGCACCGGATAGGTCACGTCGCAGTCGGGCCAGCCCATGCAGCCGATAAAGCTGCCGCGGGTCTTGGCGCTCGTCTTCATAACCAGGTCCTTGCCGCACTTGGGGCAGGCGCCCACGCGCGCATCGGCCGTGACGGCGTCGCTGATGGCGTCGCCCAGCTCCTGCGTGTGCTTGAGCAGCTCGTCGAGCACGCCAGCCAGCAGCGCGCGCGAGTGCGTCACGACATGCTCTTCGGTGTCCTCGCCGCGCTCCACACGGGTCATATCGCCATCGAGCTCGCTGGTCATATCGGGGCTCGTGATGCGCGGGGCAAACTGCGTCAGCGCATCGATGATGGCGATACCCAGCTGACTCGGCTCCACGGGATCGTTTTTGAGATAGCGCACGGCATACAGGCGCTCGATGATGCTCGCGCGCGTGGACTTGGTACCCAGGCCGCGCTTCTCCATCTCCTGCACGAGCTTGCCCTGGCTGTAGCGTGCGGGCGGCTCGGTCTGCTTGGCCTCGAGCTTAATGTCGAACACGTCGACCGTATCGCCCTGCTCCAGCGGCGGCATCTGCTCGTCGCGTTTAAGGCCATACGGATAGGCCTCACGGAAGCCAGGGGTCACGAGCACGTCGCCCGAGGCCACGAACGGCTCGCCGTTGACATCGAGCTCGAGCTTGGTGTTCTCGATGGTCGCGGGCCCCATGAGCGTTGCCAGGAAGCGACGGGCGATGAGGTCGTAGAGCTTGCGCTGACCGCCGTCGAGCATGGACGGATCGCCCTCACCCGTGGGATAGATAGGCGGGTGGTCAGTGGTCTCGACCTTGCCGCGCGTGGGCTTCATGGGACCGGCGAGCACCTTTTTGCACACGGGCGCCAGCGCCGGGTTGATCTTTGCCAGGTCGCTCACCACGGCGCCCAGATCGAGCGTCGCAGGGTACACGGTATTGTCGACACGCGGGTAGCTGATGAGACCGGCCATGTAGAGGGACTCGGCGATGCGCATGGTGCGTGCGGGCGAGATGCCCTCGGCCGCGGCGGCAGCCTGCAGCGAGGTCGTCGCAAACGGCGTGGGCGGCTGCTGCTTACGCGAGCGCTTGGTCACCGCGGCAACGGTCGCCGTCTTGGCGCCGTCGACGTGACCATACGCCGTCTCGGCAGCATCTTTGTCGGTAAAACGCGCCGTCTTATGCGCAATCTTAAAGCGGTCGTCCTCGGCGGCGCCCTGTGCGGCACCCATGCCGCGAATCTGCCAATAGTCCTCGGGCACAAACGCCATGCGCTCGCGCTCGCGCTCGACCACCAGGGCAAGCGTCGGTGTCTGCACGCGGCCGGCAGAACGCACGTTGCCAAAGCCGCCGAACTTGGCGAGCGTCAGGTAGCGCGTGAGCACCGCGCCCCAAATGAGGTCGATGTGCTGGCGGCTCTCGCCGGCGTCGGCCAGATTCTGGTCGAGCGAGACGAGATTATCGAAGGCCTGCGTAATCTCGGCCTTGGTAAACGAAGAGTATTGGGCGCGGGCAACCGGCAAGTCGGGTGCCACCTCACGCACCTTGTTGAGGGCGTCCGAGCCGATCAGCTCGCCCTCGCGGTCGAAGTCCGTAGCGATGATGACACTGTCGGACTTCTTAGCCAGGTTCTTGAGCGAGCGAATGAGCTCTTTCTCGGCCGGCAACTTAATGACTGGTGCCCAGGTGAGATAGGGCAGACTCTCGAGCTTCCAGCCCTTGATGGAGATGCCATCGGCAAGGAACGGCTTACGCTTGGTGTCGTAAGGCGGACGAGCCAGGCCATCGGGCATGTCGGCCGGCAGCATCTCGCCGTCCTCAGTGACCGAATACCATCCCAGCTTTTTATCGAACAGCACGCTGTCGCAAAAATCGGGCGCAAGGATGTGACCGGCGAGGCCGATCGTCACGCACTCCTCGCCCTTCCACTCAAAACGGTAGATGGCGGTGTTATACACCTTGTCCTTTTTGGGCTTGCCCGTGGACAACCGCTCGGCGATTTGACGCGCGGCGTCGTTTTTCTCGGCGATGATGAGCTTCAAAAGAGGCTCCTATCTCGTATCTCTGCGGCTACGCCCGCCCGTATGGCGGCCGACTTACGCCCTTGCTTGCTCAATCTGCCCGATGAGCCAATCGCACCAGGCATCCATGCCCTCGCCCTTGCGCGCGCTCACGGCAAACCGCGGCGCCTGCGGATTGAGGTCATCGAGTGTCTTAGTATACCTATCCATGTCAAAATCGAAAGCCGGGGCCACATCGACCTTGTTGAGCAGCTGTGCACCGGCGTGTTGGAAGATGCCCGGGTACTTGATAGGCTTGTCGTCGCCCTCGGGCACCGAAAGAATCATGATGGACAGGTTCTCACCCAGGTCAAAGTCGACCGGGCAGACCAAGTTGCCCACATTTTCGATAAAGATGACGTCGATGTTTTCCAGACCCACCGCCTGGTCGAAGGCGTCAACGGCCTCCATGATCATGTTGCCCTCGAGGTGGCACAGGCCGCCCGTGTTGATCTGGATGGCGGGCATGCCGGCTTCCTTCATGGTGATGGCGTCGACGTCCGAGGCGATATCGCCCTCGATGACGGCGCAACGCAGGCCGGCCTTGTCGCGCAGGCGCTCGTTGGTGCCCAAAATCGTGGTGGTCTTGCCCGAACCGGGGCTCGACAAGACGTTAATCACATAGGTGTTTGTCTCTTTAAATCGCTGACGCAGCTGATCTGCCAGGCGCTCATTGCGCGACAGAATCGGCGACGCGATATCAATCGTTTTCTCAGCCATACTCGGCACTCCTTACTTTGGCCCCTTTATACCCCGTCCCCAGGTGGCCGGCGAGCTAATCGTCGGGGGTCTCGATTTCGATACTTGCGATGTCGAGCTCGCGACCGTGCAGCAGACGCACGTTGGCGCCGCCACACTGGGGACAGCGGCAATGAAAGCGGTCGTGATCGAAGACCTCGCCGCAGCCCAGGCACTCACTTTGTGGATGGACTTCCTCCACGGCAAGCTCGCAGCCGCGCGTGAGCGGGTCCTCGTCGCGAAACGTCTCCCATGCAAAGTCGAGCGCCTCGCGCACGACCTCGGTCATATCCCCGATACGTAGCGTAACCAAAACGGCGCGCGAGGCCCCCGCCCCACGCGCCGCGCGAATCACTGTATCGAGTATGCCGTTGACAATGCCAACCTCGTGCATACCGATTTACTCCTCGTCGTCCTCATCGTCCGAGAACAGGTCCAGACGACTCACGAACAAGCCCTCCTTGCCCTCGCGCGCGGTAATGACCACACGGGCGATGGCAAGCGAAATCTCGTAGAGCGAGAGCAGGGCGCCGTACATAAGGCCCAGGGTGACGGGCGAGCCGTCGGGCGTGATCACAGCCGAACCCACGAGCAGGCCAACGTATACGTAACGCCAGGCACTGCGGAAGGCCGCATAGGACACGATATGGAAGACGGACAGGTAAAAGATGATGAGCGGCAGCTCAAACGCCACACCAAAGCCGATCATAAAGAGCAGCTCCATGTTGACGTAGTTCTCCAGATCGGGCAGCGCCGTGGCGACGGCCGAAGTCTCGCCGATGAGCCACTCAAAGCCCGCAGGAATGATGATGAAATAGCAGAAAATGGCGCCCAGGAAGAACAGCACCGTCGAGGCGAGCACCGTGGGCACGACCCACTTGCGCTCGTTGGGGCGAAGCGCCGGCAGGAAAAACGCCAGAATCTGCCAGATAATCATGGGTGTGCACATGACCACGGCCATCTTGATGGCCAGCGAGAAGCGCAGGCCAAATCCGCCGAGCGTGGTGGTGATGTAGAACTTACCGTCCGGTACAAAGGAGCGGATGGGGTCTTCCAGAATGTCGAGCACCACGGGCGTGGCGAAATACAGCACGATAGCGGCGGCAAACACCGAGACGACCACGATGGTCAGGCGGCGACGGAGTTCCCCCAGGTGATCGAAGAGCGGCATACGCGCAGGTCCGATAGGCATTACTCGTCGCCTCCCTTCGGGGCGTCGGCGGCAGCGGCGTCGTCCTCGGCCTCGAGCTCGCGAGCGAGCTGGTCGACGACGGCTTTGCGCTTGCGGGGGCGACGGGCATAGAGGTCGGCCGTCGTGGGCTCTGCCGGCTCGGGCTCCGGCTCTGCAGCAGGTTCGGGCTCGACGGCGGCAGCGGCGGCAGCGGCGGCAGCGGCGGCAGCGACAGACTCGGCGCCCTCGGCCTCATCGGCAGCGCCTTCGCCCTCAGCAGCACCCTCGCTTGCGGCCTTCTCGGCGGCAAGGCGGGCACGGCGCTCGGCAAAGGTCTCCTTCTTGGCGGGCGCTGCCGTCTCGGCGGCATCCTCGTCCGCATCGGAATCGTCGTCGGTCGCAGCAGCCTTCTTGGGCTTGACCGGGGCCGATGCGGCCTCGCTCACCGGATCGATAATCTCGGACTGAACAACGGCCGTCATCTTTTCCTGCGTCTCGCGGAACTGACGGATGGCACGGCCGATCGTGCGGCCCATCTGTGGGAGCTTATCCGGGCCAAACAGCAAAAAGCCGAAGACCACGATGATCGCGAGCTCACCCTCTCCAATACCAAACACACATACCTCCAAGGCTCGATGTGAGTCGAGCCCGCACCGCGCCATTCGGCCGGAACTCGTCTATTCATTCGGTCAAGTATAGCGCCCGGACGCCAAAACGTCCGAGCGCATCACAAACATATGCCAAACGGCACGCCCTTTTGGGGGCAAAGATTATGCAGCGGTGATCGAAATCTCCTGGTCGACACCCAACAGCTGGACCACGCGCATCACCGGGGGCTGCACATTGGTGCAGCTAAAGCGCTTGCCGTGGTCGACCGCGTGGTGTGCGGCGCCCACGAGCACGCCAATGCCCGTCGAATCGATGTAGCTCACCTGGGCAAAATCGAGCTCAACGGCCTCAGTGGGCTGCTCGAGCGCCAGGTCGATGGCATTGCGCAGGCTATCGGCGTTAGAGATATCGATCTCGCCGGTTACCTTAATGGTGTAGAGCTCTGGCGTGGGGTTGGTGGAAATACCCAAATCCATGTATACGCTCCTTTACGTATCGAACGTGCGGATAGTACTGGGCCGGACTTGCGGGGCCATACGCGCTAGGCGCGCTCGGCACGCGCAAGCTCGGCAGCGACAAGCTTAACGGCCAGCACCAGCACATCGAGCGCGGCCTCCAGGTCCTCGACCGTGGGATAGCTCGGCGCGATGCGGATGTTGGTGTCGCGCGGGTCCTTGCCATAAGGCCAGGTGGCACCAGCCGGCGTGAGCTTAACGCCCAAGTCGACGCAAAGCGCGGCGACCTTCTGGGCCGAGCCCTCGGGACCATCAAAGCTCACAAAGTAGCCGCCGCGAGGGTGCGTCCAGGTGGCGCAGCCCGTGTCGCCCAAGCCCTCGGTGAGCTTGCGCTCGACGGCCTCAAAGCGCGGACGCAGGAACTCGGCATGCTTTTTCATGTGCTCCTTGACCGCCTCGATGGTGGGAAGGAAGCGCACGTGACGCAGTTGGTTGAGCTTGTCGGCGCTGATGAGGCCGGCCTTCAGGCGCTTGGAGAACTCGGCGATGACCGCGGGGCTCGCACCGATAAAGCCGATGCCGGCGCCCGGGAAGGTAATCTTGGACGTCGAGGCAAAGGCCACCACGCGGTCCTCGGTGCCCGCCGCGCGAGCGAGGTCAAAGATGTTGGCGAGCTCGTCGGTCTCGTCGTACAGGTCGTGCACGCAGTAGGCGTTGTCCCAGAAGATGCGGAAATCGGGCGCGGCCGTGGGCATCTCGACCAGGCGACGCACGGTGTCCTCGCTAAAGGTGATGCCCGTGGGGTTGGAATACTTGGGCACGCACCAGATACCCTTAATGGAGTCGTCAGCGGCAACCAGGCGCTCGATCTCGTCCATGTCGGGGCCGTTGTCGGTCATCGCGACGGGGACGTTCTCGATGCCCAAATCGGCGGTGATGCCAAAGTGGCGATCGTAGCCGGGAACGGGGCACAGGAACTTGACCTTCTTGCCGTCGTGCGCGGCCTCGTAGGCGTCCCAGGGCTCGCTGCCGCACGAACCGCAACGCCAGAACATGCCGGCGATGTCATGCTCGATCAAAAGGCTCGACGAACCCAGTACGAGCGTCTGCTCGGCGGGGCAACCCAGGAACTCCCCCGCCAGCTTGCGTGCCGAGGGAATGCCCTCAAAACAGCCGTAGTTGGAGCAGTCGACGTTGCCGTCGTGCAGATCGGCATCGGCATTGAGGATATCGAGCATGGGGCGCGAGATGTCAACCTGGGCGGGCGACGGCTTGCCGCGGGCCATATCGAGCGCCAGGCCCTTGGCCTTGACCTCGGCGACCTCGGCTTTGAGCGCCTCGATGGCGGCATCGAGTTCGGTGGTTTCCATCTTCTGGTAGATCGTCTGCATGGGGTGCGACCTTTCGCGAAGCGGTACGTTGCAGTTCGTCTAAGTATAGACCGCCACCGCCGCAACGTTATGAAGCCGTGATAGATTAAGTACATCGCAATGAATTACGAATCGCCGCGCATGCCGGCGTGGGGCGCCCAAGGAGGCACTATGGAGTACGGATCGTTCCAGGCCGAGGAATTCGGCGACCTGCAGCGCCTGGTCGATGGGCTGTTTTACGACCGCCACGCCATCGACCGCCTGGATCTCATCGTGCAGGCCGAGATCTTGGACCTCGCGCCCGACCTCATGGAAATCGTGAACCTTTTGCCGCCCGGCTACTACGACCGCCAATCGCTTTGCGACCAGCTCAACTCCGCCTTGGCCGCCCACGGCTGGGGCGCCGTCTACGGCACCGTGGAATAAACCTAGTCATTTAAGAACGTCCCCAATGACTAAAACGCCGCTTGTGATGATGTTCACAGGCGGCGTTTTCAAACTTGTATGTGCTTTTACTCGTCTTTGGACGCGGGGTGCTTGCAGACCACGCTCATGTAGATCATGCCGAGCACGGCAGCGGTGACCGAACCGGCAAGGATGGCGGCCTTGGCAGCCAGGACCTCGAACTGGGCCGTCGGGAAAGCGAGGCCGCTGATAAGGATCGACATCGTAAAGCCGATGCCGCCCAGAATGCCCACACCGGCGATCATGTGCCAGTTGACGTTGCGCGGCAGCTCGCAGGCCTTGAACTTGACCAAGGCGAACGTCATGCCAAAGATGCCGATCGGCTTGCCCAGCAGCATGCCAAAGTACACGCCGAGTGTCACCGGGTCGGTGAGCAACGTGCTCATATCCACGCCCACCAGGCGAACCTGTGCGTTCACGAACGCAAAGATCGGCAGGATCACAAAGTTGACCGGCGTGGAGATCAGACGCTCCATGCGGATGAGCGGCGGGGTCACGCGGTGCATGACGCGCTCGACCCTGGTGGTCGAGACGGTAAAGTCATGCTGGCCCAAGATGTGTGCCTCGTCGTCGTAGCGGTCATCGAGCAGTGGCAGGCACTCGCCCAGCCAATCGGTGAGGCTATCGAGCTTGACGCCGCACTTGGCCGGAATGGTAAAGGCCAGGATGACGCCGGCGAGCGTAGCGTGCACGCCGCTCTTGAACATGCAGAACCACAACAGCAGACCCAGTACCGAATACGGGGCAAGGCGGTAATGCTGCGTCTTGTTGAGCCACACGAGCGCGCAGGTCACAAGCGCGGCGGCGCCCAACCAAAACGGATTGGGGCTCTGCCCGTAGAAGATGGCGATGGCGGCGATGGAGATAAGGTCGTCGGCGATGGCGAGCGTCGAGAAGAACACGCGCACGCCGTTGGGCACGCGGTTGCCCAAAAGCGATAGCACGCCCAGCGCAAAGGCAATATCGGTTGCCATGGGGATGGCCCAACCGTTGTGCGCGCCGGCATGGTTAAAGATCAGGTAGATGCAGGCGGGAACGACGACGCCGCCCACGGCCGCCAGCATGGGAAGCATGGCCTGACGCGGATTCTTGAGCTCGCCGACCGTCATCTCGTACTTAAGCTCGATGCCCACCAGCAAAAAGAAAATCGCCATGAGGAAGTCGTTGACGAAAAGCTCAACGGTGAGACCGGCCGTAAGGTTGCCAAGACCCACATACAGCGGGGTCTCCAAAAAGTGATGGATGGCCTCGTAGGCATCGGTATTGGCGCAAATGACGGCGGCGATGGCGGCGAAGACCATGACGGCGGCGGAAATCGTGCCGTTCTCGGCGATGCGCTCCCAGATATCGTGACGCTCAAAGCGTTTGCGCTCACGAACGTTGAACAGCTGCTCAGTTGCTGCCATGGGCGGCTCCTTTCACGGGATGGCTCCCGTCTTAAAAAAGCACGGCCCGCCCAAGTGGCGGCGCCGCGCTCTAACGTATTACGCTTGCATCTAGCCTACCCTGCACGACAAGCGCGCAGGCGCGGCCGAAAAGCGGAACCACAGGTTGAACATTATTTGCTCAACGGCACGGGCACGCCTGTCCAAGAGACGATGCGGCGCCGTGCACAAAAAAACGACCGGAGCGCGGGGCGTCCGCGATCCGGTCGTGGCGTTTGGTCAACTAAACCTAGCAGGCGGCCATGATGGGGGCAGCGACCTGCTTCTTACGGGAGAGGACACCCGGCATCCAGACGCCGTCGTGCTCGTCGGCAATGCCCAGGCCCTTCTGAGCGGCCTCGGTCTCGCCCTCGAGCAGGACCTGCGAGCCCTCCTCCATGATGTCGGTGATGCACAGGACAATGCCGTCAGCACCCTTCTCGGCGGCGTAGGCGCGCATGGCCTCGCGAATCTCGTCGATCATGCCGAGCGCGCGGCTCTTGTCGACGGTCTCGTACTGGCCGATGAGCAGCTTCTTGCCGGCGGGCTCGAACATCTTGATGTCGTTGCCGACCATCTCGGCTGCGGTGAAGGAGCCGGACGGACGGGTGAGGAAGACCTCCATGCCAAACTTGACCGGGTCGACGCCCACCTGCTCGCCGAGCTTGGCGGCGACGGCGCGGTCGACATCGGTGGTGGTGGGGCTCTTGAGCATGAGCGTGTCGGTCATCATGGCCGAGAGCAGCAGCTTGGCCTGGACGTCGGAAAGCTCAACGCCGAGCACGCCGGCGAGCTTGGTGACGATGGTGCAGCTGGAGCCCCAGGGCAGGCAGATGTAGTGCAGCGGGCCGGCGGTCTCGAAGTCGCCGATGCGGTGATGATCGACGACGCCAAAGACCGTGGCGTCCTTAAGGCCGGCGACGGACTGGGCAGACTCGTTGTGGTCGGTGAGGACGACGAGCTGACCGGCCTCGACGGAATCGATCACGCGGGGCTCGGCAATGCCGGCGTCGGCGAGCAGCTTGGCGGACTCTGCCGGAAGCTGACCAAGGGCGCAGGCCTCGTAGGTGTTGCCGGCATACTCAACCTGGTTGAGCAGCTGGGACAGGACGACGGCGCTCATGATGGCGTCGTTATCGGGGTTCTGGTGACCAAAGACAAGAACGTTTGCCATGGATATCCTCCACTTGATATGTGTACTTAGACGTAGCTATGGTAGCACGCCGATGCCGAGCCTTCGCAGACGGAAGGGCCACAGCATATTTTGGGGCAGGCATGGGGACCAAGACTGTCCCTTTTGCACCGTGTTGGTGCAAAGTAACCTGACCCCCTTGTACCAGCTATTTACCGGCGGCGCGCAGGGCTACGTAGGCGGCGCCGATGATGCCGGCGTCGTTGCCGAGCGAAGCGACCTTGATGGGCGTCTCGCGCGAGGCGGAGAGCGCGTAGCGCTGGAAGTGCTCGCGAACTGCGTCGAGGTAGACATCGGCCGAAGCGGACGCGCCGCCACCGATCAGGAACATCTCGGGATCAACCACGTTGGCAATAAGCGCCAGGGCACGGCCGAGATAGTCGGCCATGGTATCGGCAGCTGCTAACGCGAGCTCGTCACCCTCGCGGCAGGCCTGGAACACGTCCTTGGAATCAGAAGGCCCGGTGAGCTCGATGGGCTCGACGCCCGCTTTCTTGCACTCAGCAAGGTAGTTGCTCACCACGCCAGTGGCGCTGGAATACTGCTCCAGATGGCCATGACCGCCACAGCCGCAGGTGCGCTCCTCAGCCGGGTTCAGGCACATGTGGCCAATCTCGCCGCCAGCACCCACAACGCCCGACACCACGTCGCCGTTAACGATAACGCCGCCGCCCACGCCGGTACCAATGGTGACCATCACCACGTTCTGTACGCCCTTGGCGGAGCCGAGCCAGGCCTCGCCCATGGCAGCGGCGTTGGCATCGTTCTCGTACTTAACGACCGCGTCGGGGCAGTGCTTTTGAATGGCGATCCTCAGCTCGGGCAGGTTAATGGCAATGTTGGCCTTGACCTTGGCATCGCCCGATGCCGGGATGGGGCACGGAACGGCCAGGCCAATGCCTGCCACAAAGGCACGCGGAATCTGCGCCTTGGCGACCACCTGGTCGATAGCCTCGGTCACCGCGGCAAAGCCCGCAGCGTCAACGATGGGAGGCGTAGGCACGCTGGCCTTGGCAAGCAGGTTACCGTCTTCGTCGAACAGGCCCTCCTTAACCGAAGTGCCGCCGACGTCAATGCCGATGTAGTACTGCTTAGGTTCCATGGGAGCCCACCTTTCTCGTTTAAACATTGCCTGTATGGTACCGCTCCCAAGGCAAAAACCTACCAAAAAGGGACAGGTTTGTTTTGGCAGGTTTTATCTGGGAAAACGCAGAGTACGAGATTCGGTTCGCTGGCCGCCATATCGGTTCGGTCCCGTCCTCGGACCGATCATTTCTCAACACGACACTACTCAGATGTTTATCATCTAAAACGCTCTGATTTTACAAGCGGGGCGTCTTTTGATTTTATCGTTCTCGAACTTTTCAATAACTCAATAGAGATACTTAGGCGTTGACTATACTTTCTTTTATTCTCAATCAAGTTGGAAAGGAGGTTCCTTGATTCCCAAATACGAGGCGATAGCTGCAGATATTCGCCGAAGCATCGAGGATGGCGCTCTTAAACCGGGCGACAAGCTTCCCACCGTCGTTGAGTTCTGCGAGCTCTATAGCGTTTCCAAAATCACCGTCAAACGAGCTATCGAGCAAATCACCGAGGAAGGTCTCATTACCAGCCGTCGTGGATCGGGTACCTACGTTAAGGACACGGCGGGACTTCCCGGCCAGGCGTTTTTCCAGGGCAAAAACGACCGTGCCCAGGGTTTTTCGTATGAGCACCGCGGGGAGAAGGTGACCTCGGTGGTCTACGATTTCTCGATTGTTAATCCACCAGCGGACATCGCAGCCCAGCTGGGAATTGCCGAGGATGACTTTGCCTATCACGTCGTGCGCGTGCGTCAGGCCGATGAGAAGCCCATCGTTATCGAGTACACCTACATGCCCCTCGAGCTGATTCCGGGCCTTAAAAAGAAGGACCTGTACGGATCGCTCTACCGCTTCATCCGCGAGCAATGCGGGCTGAAGATTTCGAGCTTCCACCGTACCATTCGCGCCGTGGCAGCAACCGAGGAAGAAGCTGAGCGTCTGGACACCAAACCTGGCTCTCCCCTTCTCGAGCTCACCCAGATTGGCTTTTTGGACAGCGGTGCCGCCTTTGAGTATTCGACCTCGCGCAACGTTGGCGACCGCTTTGAGTTGCACAATGTAACGTTGGCGTAGGTTTTCGTAGTCATGCGGGCGCTCGTTTTGCGCTGCTTTGCGCAGCGCCCGCGCAACACAATGGAGGTATGAATATGTCCGATTTGATTAAACTGACGCCGTTCTTCCGCAAGAAGATCTGGGGTGGCCGCCAGCTCGAAACCGTATTTGGTTACGACATTCCCGAAGGTCCCATCGGTGAGTTCTGGGCTATCTCGGCCCATCCCAACGGCGACTGCCAGATTGCTGAGGGACCGTACGCCGGCCACACGCTGTCGTGGCTGTGGGCCGAGCACCGTGAGCTTTTTGGCAATTGCGAGGGCAAGGAGTTCCCGCTGCTCATTAAGATTCTGGACGCCAAGGACGACCTTTCGATCCAGATTCATCCCAACGACGAGTACGCCGCCAAGCACGAGAACGGCAGCCTGGGTAAAACCGAGTGCTGGTACGTGCTGGATTGCGAACCCGGTGCCACGATCATCGTCGGCCAGCGTGCTAAAGACCGCACCGAGGCCGCACAGATGATCAAGGACGGCCGCTGGGACGACATGCTCAACGTAGTACCGATCCACAAGGGCGACTTTTTCCAGATTGATTCCGGTACCGTTCACGCCATCAAAGCCGGCACGCTCATTTTGGAAACGCAGCAGTCGTGCGACGTGACGTATCGCCTGTACGATTACGACCGCCCCGGCACCGACGGCAAGCTGCGTCCCCTGCACATTGAGCAGAGCCTCGACTGCATAAACTTTGATGCTCAGGCTCCGACCGACGGCACGGTGACCGCACCCGAGGTGGATGGCGTGACCGAGCTCGAGTCTTGCCCCTGCTACACCGTCGATCGCGTGCGCGTTAACGGTAGCAAGACCCTCGACCAGCGCTGGCCCTTCATGTGTCTGTCGGTCATCGACGGCGAAGGCACCATCTGCGGCGACCCCGTCCACAAGGGAAGCCACCTGCTGGCTCCGAGCACCGTGGACCAGATCGAACTTGAAGGCAAGATGGAACTGATTATCTCGCATCTCTAGGTCGCACCAACAACCCAAACGCAACAAGGGGCTCTCCCGTCCATGTACGGGAGAGCCCCTACTCGTATCTATCTATCAGCCCACCCGGCTCTCCAGATCAAAAAGCGAACGAGCAGAGCGACGTTCGCAAGCAACGTTATCTAAGGACCTGGGCGGGCGTATGGGGCAACATCGATCGCGAGTTCCGCACGCAAAGGAGGCCACTTAATGTGGCCTCCGTCTTGCGCAGGACTGCCCGAGCAGGCGATGTTGCCCCATACGCCCGCCCAGGTCCGCCGGGATTACGACAGCTTGACGATCGGTGCAAAACCCTTCATAAGCTTTTTGGTCTGGCCGGTCTTTTCGAATTGGACCTCGATCATGTCTCCGGCGACCGAGATCACGGTACCCGCGCCAAAGGTTTTGTGGCTCACGGTATCGCCCGCGGCAAAGTCCTGCGATGCGCTGGCGCGATCGACCTTGCGCTCCACCGTCGGGGACACCTTGGACGAGGGCTTTTTGGCTCGCGGCGCGCCCGAGCCAAAGGTCGAGGCAACACGGCCGGCATCGGGCGAAACCCCACGATGGCGCTCGGTCCCGTAGCTGCTGCCGCCAAAGAAATCGTCAAAGCTCGATCCGCCGCGCGAACCGGAACCGCCGGTCGAGCGCGTATGCGAGCCAAACACCTTGCCGCCATACATATCCGAGCCCATGCCCGAGCCAAAGGTGCCGTGACGGTCGCCGCGCTTCTCCCAGCCCGTGCCCTCAAAACCGGCAGAACCGATGCCGCTAAACTCGATATCCTCAAACGGAATCTCGTTGAGGAAGCGCGAACGCGGGTTGGCAGAGGTCGAGCCGTAGGTGCGACGCGTTGCCGCATAGGTCAAGAACAGGCGCTTACGGGCGCGTGTGATAGCGACGTAGGCCAGGCGACGCTCCTCCTCGAGCTTGCCCGGATCATCGCTGCCGCCAAAATCGTGCACGTGCGGGAAGATACCCTCCTCCATGCCGGCCACGAACACCGCGGGGAACTCCAGGCCCTTGGCGGAGTGGATGGTCATCATGGTGATGGCATGCGTTTCGCCGGCCAGGGAATCCAAGTCGGAGCGCAGGGCCAGCCACTCCATGAGTGCCGGCAGCGCCTTGCAGGTGAGCGGACCGTAGGTGCGCTCGATCTCGTCGGCATGCACGGCGCCCGCCGGCAACTCCGTCGGCGCGGCATACGCGTTGCCCGCGATGGCGGCGGCCAGGGCATCCTGCGGAGACAGCGCCGGGGCGGCCAAGCTATCGAGCGGATTGGAACCTGCGGCATCGCGCGCGCCGACGAGTGCCTCAAACGAGGATGCCGGGGCAGACGGCCCCGGTTCGGGCGCAGGCGCGCTCACCACGACGGGCTCGGACTCGGCTCCGGCCGGTACATCGGCAACGCCAGCCGCGCGCAGCTCTTCCAAGCTCTCGAGCGTACCCTCGATATCCTCGTGCGTCTCCTCAAATTCGGCGGCGACGCCCAGGAATTCCTGGATGTTCTCGGCACGACTCTCGGACTCCATGGTGCCCTCGGCGCGGAAGGCCTGCAGAAGGCCCGTCTTATCGACGATCATCTCGACAACGTCCTTGAGCTCGCCGTCCATGCGGCGACCCTCGCGCACCAGCGCCACAAAGCTCGACAGGCCGTTGCGTACCTTGGCGCTAAACATGCCCGTCTCAGCGCACGCGATCTCACAAGCCTGGAAGAACGAGCAACGGTTGTCGCGTGCCAGCTGCTCGATCTTTTGGATCGAGGTGGAGCCGATGCCACGACGCGGCGTGTTGATGACGCGCTTGACGCTCATCTCGTCGGCCGGGTTCACGATCATCTTGAGGTAGGCCATGACGTCGCGGATCTCGGCGCGGTCGAAGAATCGCGTGCCGCCCACGATCTTGTAGGGCACGCCCGCGCGCAGGAACATATCTTCGAGAATGCGCGACTGGGCGTTGGTGCGGTAGAACACGGCGATGTCGTCGTAACTCGTGCCCTTGGCATGCAGCTTCTCGATCTCGCCGGCAATCCAGCGACCCTCGTCGCGCTCATCGCTCGCCTGGAAGGCCTGGATCTTCTCGCCGTCGCCCTCGGCCGTAAACAGGCGCTTGTCCTTGCGCTGCGAGTTGTGGCGCACCACGGCGTTGGCGGCGCTCAGGATATGGCCCGTAGAGCGGTAGTTCTGCTCCAGCTTAACGGTCTTGCAGTCTTTAAAGTCCTTCTCAAAGTCCAGGATATTGGTGATGTCGGCGCCACGCCAGCTGTAAATGGACTGGTCATCGTCGCCCACGACCATGAGGTTTTGGTACTTAGCGGCCAGCAGGTTGGCAATCTCGTACTGGACGTGGTTGGTGTCCTGATACTCGTCGACGCTAATGTAGCGGAAGCGCTCCTGGTACTTTTCGAGCACCTCGGGGCGGGTGCGAAGCAACTCGAGCGCGCGCACGAGCAGGTCGTCGAAGTCCATCGCATTGGCGGCGCGCAGGCGGCGCTCCAGCTCCAGGTAGACCTGCGCGGCCTTTTTGTCATTGGGGCTGTCGGCGGATTTGAGCATGTCCTCGGGCCCGATCATGGCGTTTTTAGCCGAGCTGATCTTGCTGCGGATCATGTTGATGGGGAACTGCTTTTGCTCGATGCCGAGCGCCTGCATAATGTCACGCACCATGCGCTTTGAGTCATCGTCGTCGTAGATGGTGAACTGACCGGTGTAGCCCAGCAGGTCGGCGTCCTCGCGCAGCATGCGCACGCACATGGCATGGAAGGTGCACACCCACATGCCACGGGTGCCACTGGGGATGAGCGCTGCCAGACGCTCGCGCATCTCGGCCGCGGCCTTGTTGGTAAACGTGATGGCCAAGACCTGCCAAGGCTTAACACCCAGGTCGCCAAGCATATGGGCGATGCGGAAGGTCAAGACGCGGGTCTTGCCCGAACCAGCGCCGGCAAGGACCAGCAGTGGGCCCTCAGTGGTCAGGACCGCCTCGCGCTGGGCGGGGTTCAGGCTATCGATATCGACGAGCGGCTTGGCGGGCTTGGGTGTCGGCGCGGGAGCGTCGTAGATGTCGAGCGGAACGAGCTCGGGTTCCGGCGCGGCGGGGGCGGTGTACGCATCGAGCGGCACGGGTTCCGGCGCGGGCGGCACGGGTACCGCGGCGTTCTTTTCCCAGGGCAAGGGCTGGGTCATGGGCGACTCCTCATCTGACGGACGGCGCGCCTGCGGGCAGCGCCATAGTTTGAGCCGTACCAGTATACCGAGCCGCGCGGACACCGACGCAAATCACACCACGACTCCGTGCGCCGCCATCAGGCACGCCCCAGCGGATTTGGCGCAATGGGGTCAAGTTAGTCTGCACCACGTTGGTGCAAAGAACCTGTCCCCATTGCACCAATCAGGAAGCCACCGATGTCATGGCAACGGCAGCGAGCGGCGGCCAGAGCGAACAAATTGGCATGAAAAAGGGGGCGGCATAGACCTTTTGGTCATGCCGCCCCCTTTGAATGACAAGTTGTCGCTCTGGCCGCCGCGCAGCGTCAACCAAGTTACAGGCCGAGCATCGGCTCCAGAACGAAGAAGTATGCGAGCACTACGATGCCCAGGATGATGCGGTAGACGCCGAAGCACTTAAAGTCGTGACGGCGGACGAAGCCCATGAGCCACTTGATGGCGATGAGCGAAACCACAAAGGCCACAACGCAGCCCACGCCCAAGATGGCGACCTCGTTGGCGCCGAACGTGCCGCCCTTGATGAAGTACTTGACCAGCTTGAGCGCACTCGCGCCAAACATAACGGGAATAGCCAGGAAGAACGTGAACTTAGACGCCACCGAGCGCGTGCAGCCCAGCAGCAGGCCGCCGATGATGGTGGAGCCGGAGCGCGACGTGCCCGGAATCAGCGAAAGCACCTGGAAGCAACCGATACCCAGCGCAGTCTTCCAGCTCAGATCCTCGAGCGTAGTGATGGAGCCAAAGTCCAGGCTATCGTCATCGTCCTCATCCTCAGCGGTAGCCGCGGCGGGCGCCGCAAAGTGCGCGCCGGCGGGACGTCCACCCGACACCACAGCACGAGAACCAAACGAACCGGCAAGAGCGGCCTGGTCGCGCTTGTTCGCGCGCCAGTCCTCAATCACGATAAACAGCACGCCGTACACAATGAGCGCCAGCGCCACGACGGGAGCATTGTAGAAATGCTCCTCCATCCAGTCGTTGAGCGGCAGACCGATTGCCGCGGCAGGAATGCAGCCGAGCACAATCTTGCCCCACAGCACCCAGGTGTCGCGACGGCCTTCCTTGCCCTTGCTGGAAGAAAACGGGTTAAGGTCGTAGAAGAACAGGACGCAGACGGCCAAAATGGCGCCAAGCTGAATCACGACCAGGAACATATTCCAGAACGTCTCGCTCACGTTCATCTTGACGAACTCGTCCACCAAGATCATGTGACCCGTCGACGAAACGGGCAGCCATTCGGTGATGCCCTCGACCAGGCCCATGAAGGCAGATTTTAGAAGCTCGATAATATCCAAAGGGACCCCCTCATTAGACACCCGCCGGTAGATGTTCTGCGGACGATGCGGGCGATGTCCCATTATCAACCGTTGGCGGTGTGACCGCGCCTACCCTTACCAAAAAACTCGCCCGTTCACAGAATTGCGAGCGGTCAAACCGAAATCCTTGGGTATAACTGCAACAAGATAAAGTGTCCGGCGGCCAACGCACCCGCGCCCGCCCGACGCACGAGCCCCGCGCCCGTGCGATAGACCAAGGAGGAAACCATGAACGAGGGCTACACCAAGGTATTTGTTTCACTCGACGGTACTGAGCAGCAGGATTTTGTGCTCGCACGCGCCATCAAGGTCGCCGCGAACAACGGCGCTAAGCTGATCATCGGCCACGTCATCGACTCCACCGCGCTCGAGAGCGCCGGTTCCTATCCGGTCGACCTGGTCAACGGCTTGGAGGAGGCCTTTAACAACTCCATCGCCAAGCAGCTCGAGGAGGCCAAGGCCAATCCCGACATTCCCGAGGTCGAGGTCATGATTCGCACCGGCCGCATTCGTGAGACGCTCAAGGATGAGATGCTCGACGTGGTCAAGCCCGATCTGGTGCTCTGCGGCGCCCGCGGCCTGTCCTCAATTAAGTACGCGCTACTGGGCTCGATTTCGACGTTCCTGCTGCGCAATACGGACTGCGACATCTTGGTCGTGAAGTAGGTTCCTTCCCGTCGGTGCAAGGCCTGCGGGGTTATCACGCCGACGTCCTCGCCGCTTCGCGGCTGCGGGATGTCGGCTTAGATAACCCCTCCCGGCCTTGCGCCTTCGTCACCGTACTTCAGCGAGTTGGCTGATAAAAGATGGCGTGCCGCCCCGTTTGGGGCGGCACGTTTTGTTTGGGTGGACGTCTGCCGCGTGCGTTACTCAAAGTATTGGAACTTGTTGGTTGAGAAGGCGAATGTTACGACGAAGCCTTCTCTGGGCTCGGACGATGCGGTGACGTCGATGCCCATCTTGGAGCACAGACGCGCCACCAGGTAGAGGCCGATGCCCGTTGCGCGCTTGGTGGTGCGGCCGTTGTCGCCGGTAAAACCCTTCTCGAACACGCGCGGCAGGTCTGCCGCACACACGCCGCAGCCGTTGTCCGCGACGGTAAGCTCGATGCGCTCGCTTGCCAGGCCCTCGTCCAGCAACGCGCCCGAAAACACGATCTTTGCGCCGTCCTCACGCGCATATTTAATGCTGTTCTGAATGAGCTGGCCCAGAATAAACTCGAGCCACTTCTCGTCGGTAAACACCTCAAAGTCGAGGTTCTCGCACACCGGGGCCACGTGCGCCGCGATGAGCTCACGCGCGTTGGCCTTGATCGCGCCCGTCACCAGGGTCTTAAGATCCCAGCGGCGAATCAGGTAGTCACGCTCCACGACTTCCGAGCGCGCATAGTACAGCGCCTGGTCGATATAGCGCTCCACGCGAGCCAACTCACGGCCCAGGTCATCCACGCGCGACAGGTCGCCTTCGCTGCCGTCCAGGTTTTCCAAAATCAGGTGAGCCGCCGCCAGCGGCAGCTTGGCCTCGTGGACCCAGCTCTCGATATAGTCACGATAATCATCGGTCTGACGGCGGCCTTCGGCAACCTCGTCGCAGGCAGCTTTGCCCACCCGGCGCAAGACCTCGTACTCGAGCTCGCCCTCGGCATAGGTCGGACATTGCACCATCTCCTGCACCCATGCGGGACTCTCGAGCTCCTCTGCCGCGCGCTCCAACTGACGCAGAAAACGGCGACGGCGAGCGTACTCGATCACGATGCCGAGCATACCAAAGATAAAGGACACGCCGACCGCCACGACCACGATAGAAACGCGTGCGCCGGCGACCGTCAGCACAAAGCAGCTCAGCAGCACGCCGCAGGTCCACACGGCGACGGGAAGCAGCGCATCTTTAAAGAACTTGCCAAACGACATAGCCGGCCCCTAGACCGAATAGCCTTGGCCGCGGTGCGTCGTCAAATACCCCTTGATCCCGATTTTTTCGAGCGTGGTGCGCAGGCGGTTGATGTTGACGGTAAGCGTGTTGTCGTCCACGAAGGCGTCGGAGTCCCACAGGTCCTGCATGATGGCCGAGCGCGAAACGATCTTGCCCGCGCGGCTCAGAAGCAGCGAGAGGATACGCAGTTCATTTTTGGTGAGCTCGGTGCTAGTGCCGGTTTGCGTATTGGTGACCATGGAGCGGGCGAGGTCAAGCTCCAGTCCCTTGTGGACGAGCGTGCTGCGCTCGCCCGCCGCCGAGGTGCGACGCAGCAAGGCATTGATGCGCGCCACGAGCACACGGGCGCTGTAGGGCTTGGGAACAAAGTCGTCCGCGCCGAGCGTCATGGCCATGACCTCGTCGATCTCGGTCGTGCGCGACGTGAGGACGATGATGGGAACCTCGGATTCGCGGCGTACCTCGTGGCAGATATGCTGGCCGTCCTTGACGGGAAGCGTGAGGTCGAGCAGCACCAGGTCGGGCGCGGCGGCTAGAATATCGCGCGAGACATGCTCAAACGATTCGCAGGCCTCGACCTCAAAACCGGCACGGGCAAGGATGTCGGCAAGCTCGCGACGAATGGGCTCGTCGTCCTCAACGATATAGATCAGCGCCATGGATTCCGCTCCCCTCTTGGTTGTTTTGCCACCATTATGGCTACGAAACTGCAGGTGTGCACCGCGCGCGGTGCCAAGGTGACAGAACTGTTCGCGAGCGGGAGCGTTTTGTCCGCCTCGCACTCGCAGCGGTGGCGGGGACCAAAATGATTCTTTAATCCCCGTCCCAGGAAAATCATTTAGCGGCGGGCGCGAAGCTTTTCGTAGCCGTCGGCGAAGAAGGCGACCGTGGCGGCGTCGGCCTCGGCGGCCTCCGTCTCGGTTGCGGGGACAACGCCGTGCTCGTCGCTCACCAGGAACAGCGCGCCCTTGAGCTGCGCGGGAATGTCTACGCGCGTGACCGGGATGCCCTTGGTCTGGGCCAGCTGCTCGATGAGCGTCGCCGTGCCGCACAGGCACTCGTCCGCCGGCGCCACAAAGGCCAGCTCACCGTCGTTGACGGCAGCGAGCAGCTCGGGCGCCACGCCGGTCTCATCGGCTTCAGAGCGAGCCTCGGCAGAACGGGCACGCAGCGCCTTGGCCGACGTGTCGGCCAGCGGCTCGTACTCCCCCACCGTCATGGCGGCGTTGCCGTTAACGTCGATCACCAGCATGAGCACACCGTCGCGGGCGGTGTAGTCGCCCTCGGCAAGCGACCACTCAACGTGCTGTTTGGCCCAGCTGAGCATGTTATGGGTAAGCGGCTCACCCTGCACCAGGCGCTCGGATAGCGCACGGATGTGGCGATTGAGCATGGGCACCTTTTTGTTGGACATGCGCCAACGGCAGATGAGCGCGGGCTTGTCGAGCGTGAACTTCTCGATCGCCTCCTGATTGGCGCAAAAATCCTCGTACGCACGCTGATCCTCGGCATTGCCAAACAGCTCGGCATCATCAATCTGGGGCATGGTTGTACCTTTCGTGTTAGTCATTCCGTCCTCTTATACCAAAAAGACGGCCCTCCAAACGGAGCAGCCGTCTTTTGCAGAGATTATTTTAGAAGCGAAGCCAGTCCAAGGGACGAGATCGCATCCCATCCTCCCCAGTCAACCTAACAGGTCGGCGAGGGTTGCCCAGGTGCCGTAGATTGCCGTGAAAGAGGAGCGACGCGTACTTGGGTACGCGAGCGACGAATGAACGGCAAGGTGCGGTGGCTGGGCAAGCCGCAGCGCCGCTTCCCTACTTAGTGGCGGAAGTGGCGGGCGCCTGTAAAGACCATAGCAATATTGTGCTCGTTGCAGGCCTGGATGCTCTCGTCGTCGCGCTTGGAGCCGCCAGGCTGAATGATGCAGGTCACACCATGCTCGGCAAGCACGTCGACGTTGTCGCGGAACGGGAAGAATGCGTCGCTTGCGCAGGCAAAGCCGCCCTTCTCCACGCCCTCGCGCTCGCAGAAGTCCTCGGCACGCTCGCAGGCCAGCAGCGCAGAGTCAACGCGGTTGGGCTGACCCGGACCCATGCCAATGCCGGCCTTGCCCTTGGAGACCAGGATGGCATTGGACTTAACGCCCTTGCAGACCTTCCAGGCAAACTCGAGCTCGGCCATCTCGGCGTCGGTGGGCTTGCGGTCGGTGGGGAACGTAAAGGTCGCGGGATCCTCAGTCACGTGGTCGACTTCCTGTACCAGCATGCCGCCGTCGACGGAGCGCAGCTCCACCTGGGCGCCGTGGTCCACGCCGCCGGTAGCCAGCACGCGCAGGTTGGGGCGCTTAGCCATGCGCTCGAGCGCCTCATCGGTGTAGCTCGGGGCGATGATGACCTCGACGAACTGCTTGTTCTGGTCGGCGAAGTGCTCAACCAGATCAAAGGGAACCTCGCGGTTGCAGGCGATGATGCCGCCGAAGGCGCTCTTGGGATCGCAGGCGAAGGCGCGGTCGTAGGCGGCCGTGATGTCCTCGGCAACGGCGGAACCGCAGGGGTTCTGGTGCTTGAGGATCACGCAGGCCGGCTCGTCGAACTCGCGGACCAGGTTCCAGGCGGCATCGGCATCCAGATAGTTGTTGTAGCTGAGCGGCTTGCCCTGGATCTGCTCGGAGCCCACAAGCGGGAACTGAGAGCTCGCGGTGTTCTCGCAGCCCTCGGCAAAGCGGTAGACCGTAGCCTTCTGCTGAGGATTCTCGCCATAGCGCAGGTCGTCGACCTTCTCCAGCGAGATCTCGAGCTTGGCAGAGGTGTCCGCCACGTCGCTTGCCTGGGCGGCAAGCCAACGGGAGATGGCCGTGTCGTAGGCGGCGGTGGTCTGGTAGACCTTCACCTGCAGGCGGCGACGGGTGGAAAGCGTGGTGCAGCCACCGGTCTCGCGCATCTCGGCCAGGACGGCATCATAGTCGGCCGGGTCGGAAATGACGGTAACGCTCGCGGCGTTCTTGGCAGCAGAGCGCAGCATGGAGGGGCCACCGATGTCGATGTGCTCGATGGCATCCGCAAAGGTGACCTCGGGGTTGGCAACGGTCTTCTCGAACTCGTACAGGTTGACGACGACCAGGTCAATCAGCTTAATGCCGTGCTGAGCGGCCTCCTGCATGTGCTGCTCGGAATCGCGACGGGCAAGCAGTGCGCCGTGAACCTTGGGATGCAGCGTCTTGACGCGGCCGTCCATCATCTCGGGATAGCCCGTGAACTCCTCGATGGGGGTTACGGGAACGCCCGCGTCCTCGATGGCACGAGCCGTGCCGCCCGTAGAGATGATCTCGACGCCAAAGTCGTCAACCAGCGTCCGTGCGAAATCGACGACGCCCGTCTTATCGGTAACCGAGATCAACGCGCGTGCGATCTTCACATCAGATCCCATGCAGTCCTCCTGTCTGGTACGCCGCCGTGCTCTGTGAGTCGGTGATACGTCGATCTGCAGCGCTCGCGCAGCGGCATTGAAAATACTGATTTAATGTAGCGCATCGAGCGCATCGATGCACCCCGCAACGCACGGCTGTGCAGAAAAAGTTTGCGAGCGGAGGGGATGGACACGGCATCGGGCACGGTGAGTTCATGGAACACAGGGGCACCATAATTAGATGCCAATAGCGTGGTAGAACTGTGCTCGATATGCATCCGCAAAAGAAAGAGGCACCATGGTCTCGCGGGTTCTCTACCGACCGTTTGATACCGAAGATTTCGACGCCATCGCGCTGATTCTGCAGCAGCTTTGGCACAACAATTCGGATAACGATGAGTACAACCGCCTCGAGGCCGCGTGCGACCTTGCCTACTGCCTTTCGTCCTCGACGTTTTCGCAGGTTGCCGTAATCGACGGTCAGGCGCGTGGCATTGCGCTCGCGCGTGCGGGACAGAGCTCCGGCGCCACCGTCAAGGAACATTGGATGGATACCGAACGCGCGCTGCTATCGCAGATGCGCGAGCTGGAGCCCGATGTCTGCGCCGAGTACCTCTCATTTGTGCGCGCAACCATCCGAACCAACAACCGCCTGCTCGAGAGCAGCCCGTTGCCGCACGACAACGAGGTCACGCTGCTTGCCGTTGATCGAGATGTCCACGGCCTGGGCGTTGGCTCGGTGTTGCTCGATGCCGCGGTCTCGTACCTTTCCTCGCGCGGGGCGACAAGGGCGCACCTGTACACCGACTCCAACTGCTCTTGGAAGTTTTACGAGCTGCACGGCTTTAAGCGCGCGGCCACGCACCGCGCCAACCGCGAGGAACGCCGCCACGCCATGCCGCGCGAAAGCTTCCTCTACGAGCTGGACCTAACCGTCTAGGCCCAGCAGCCATACCTAGTCATTTAAGTCTATCCCCAATGACTGATCCCCAACGACTGGTCATTTAAGTCTGTCCCCAATGAGTAGCCTAGGGAGTCTGCAAATAGCCGTGGGCAAAAAACATCAAATATGAGTACTGTTACCTTTTTAGTAGCAGCGATTTGGGGCATTTTGAGGCTTTTAAACACGGCGGTCAGCCGGGCGAGCTAACGTATTTCCTCAAATGTTCAATAAAAGTGGCCCCTAACGAGAAATACTCTCATTAGGGTCCGGTAATTAAGCGCAAATTAATGCAACCATTTCGGCAACAGTACTCATATTTGCCATTTTTTGCCCACTGCCCCTTCCGATGGAGGGGACTACGGGCAAAAGCGGGAGGATCGGCGCATTTTGGCACATAAAAAGGGGATGGGCTTTCCCCGACGGCTGTCGAGAAAAGCCCATCCCATAGCTTACGACCGTTAGAACGTTCCGCCGCCGCCTCCGCCGACGCCGCCGCCTCCGCCGCCCGAGAAGCCACCGCCTCCGCCGCCACCCGAGCTGTCCGAGCTCGACGCGAGCTCACGGATGCTCTCGTGATACACGCCATCGAATGAATCCATCGGCGACTCGTTGCCGTAATGATGGTAGTACCACCAGTAGCAGGGATAATTGTCGTAGAAACCGTCGGCCTCGCGCACCTCAGGCGGTACGGCCTCGGCAAGCTGACGCAGGACTTCCTTCGAAACGCCCAGCGCCGCACCCATCACCAGAAGTTTATTCCACAGGACCAGATCGCCGGGGACGGCTTCCTTTAGGCGCGTGAAGTCCTCGAGCCAATGCTTAAGCGCCTTGCATCGAGCCGCCACCTCGGCGCCCTCCGGCGTAAAGCGGCGGAACGTAAGGCCCACGCCAATACCCACCAGCACAATCGGCACCGAGATAACCGCGGCGATAATGTTCGCCTGTGCGCCGTCGGTAAAGAAGATGGATCCCACGGGAACAAAGGCGATCAGGATACCAAGAACCAGACAAAACACCATTGCGACAATGCCGTCCGAGGCAACGTACTCGCTATCGGCCAGCTTGCCCTTAACGGTGTTCTGATAGTCCTCGAGCTTGTCGCCCACGGGCGTAGCGTGCTGCTTGACGTAGTGCTGCAGCTCGTCGAACGTGCGCGAACGATCACCGTTCTCGTCGGGCTTAGCACCGGCAAAGAAGACCTTGAGCACCATGTGGTCAATGCCCTTGGTCGACTTCCAGCCCGCATCACTCACCGTCACGCGATACGTCTGCTCTTCTTTTTCACGCCCCAACAGACCCTTCTTGGCCTTGGTCACGGTCGCCTGCTCCAGCTTGATCACACGGTCGTCGGTGAGCTTCATGAGCGTGGCGATATATGCCTGATCGGGCACCTCGTTCCAGCTCATGAGGGCCGAAAGCACGGCGGGATGGTCGGCCGAAGGCACATCGCGGAAATACTCGTCCTGGAAAAGCGGCTTGGGCTTGCGGCGGCGCAGCTTGAGCACAACGATTGTGCCGGTAAAGGCCACTGCCGCGACAACACTTAGCACGGCAAGTGCATTGGCAATCATGCGAGCGTGAGCGCGGCGGGCGTTAGCTTCGTCAGCCCATTCCTTCTCTTCGCTCAGGATCGTTGACGTGCGCTCTTCGCCCGAGGCGGCAAGCTGCGGCACCCAGTCGCTGGGGAAGGCGATGCGCGCCTCGGCGAATTCGCCCTGATGCACGCAGGGTATGGTATAGGTAACCATGGGTTCATCCGCATCGAGCGATACGTCGCCCGTCAGCGGGCCGTGGCCCCATGCGCGGAAGTTATCGCCCTTGACGGCCGCCGTCCCGGCAGCGGCATTTGCGAAGTACACTTCCATCTCGACGTCATCGGAGTCCGCAGACCAGCCGTCGCCCACAAACTTCCAGTAGAGCTCGGCGGTATCGGACCAGTTCATGACCGCACCGGTCATGGTGTAGCTCACGTAAAAGATCACGCTGTCGCCGCTCTCGTGAGGGCTGAATACCTTGATTCTCACGCCGTCGTCGGACTGTTCCACCGTGTAAACGCCGCTGTCGCCTTTGTTTGCGCTGTCGACCTTGTTAAACGCGGTGTCGTCTTCCTCGACGCTCAGCACATTGACGCCCGCCGCGCCGCCCTGCTGGTTGGTGCCCGCATCGATCTCCCAAAACACGCCGTTGATGTCGTCATCGAAATCGAACTGGCGTCCCTCGACGACGGTCAGCGATCCATCGGCCTCGACCGTGGCGCCGATGTAGGTTTGGCTCATGGAGTAGCCGTCGGCGTGCGCGGCGGTGGGCAGCAGCAACAATGCAAGCACGACGAGCGCACAGGCGGAAGCGAATCGCGCGAATAGGCGGCGCTGCCGACAGGTCTTGGCAACGGGGGCGTTCATAGGCACATCCTTTGTCTGTAAAACCAACAGCGCCATTGTCCCACGTTTGCGGGCGCACATGACGAATATCTAGGCGACCGGAGCGTCAAATGGGACAAAAGTCCCACCCGAGCCTGGCACTTAGGGACGTTCCTTATCTGCCGGCAGCTTGGGACACTCCATGGCATGGCCTGCACCAACGATAGATACCACTTCACAGCTCCGTCACAGGTGTAGCGGCTTTGTGTGGGCGCGGCATGCGCTGATTGAGCCGCCAGCCGAGGGGCATAAAGCAGTTGAGCGAAAACGGTTTGCCCCTTTGCCGTTCGCTCGAGGATCATGTCCCCCTTTTCCGCGGAAACCCCGGCAGTTGCGAAGAGCTGCCGGGGTTTCTGTCGTTTGTGAGGCTGAGTCAGTGCGCGGCGATCGAGACGTTGAGCCGCAAACCCGCCGTGCGCAATGCGCAGCGCCGCCAACTTGCGAGCCACGGCAACGCCTTCCCTACCGTGTCCCGCGCTATACTCGTCCGCATGGATATCAACGCACGCAACATAGCAGCGCCCGCCGCGGACGCGCCAACGACGCTGCCCGCCTCCGCTCCTGCGCCCGTCGTGGGTCGCTTTGCCCCGTCGCCCTCGGGCCGCATGCACCTGGGCAACGTGTTCAGCTGCCTGTGCGCGTGGCTTTCGGCCCGCAGCCAGGGCGGCAGCATCGTGTTACGCATTGAGGACCTGGACGATCGCTGCAAGCGCCCGGAACTTGCCGCTCAATTGATTGACGACCTGGCTTGGCTAGGACTTGAGTGGGACGAAGGCCCCTACTACCAGCACGATCGCTTGGATCTGTACGAGAGCGCCCTGCGCCGGCTGCAAGACGCCGGCCTCACCTACCCCTGCTTTTGCACGCGCGCCGAGCTCCACGCCGCGAGCGCGCCGCACGCCAGCGACGGCACGCCCATCTATCGCGGCGCCTGCAGGGGCCTTTCTGCCGAAGAAATCGCCCGCCGCAGTGCCCTGCGCGCTCCGGCCACGCGCCTGCGCGTGCCCACCGTAGATGACCTCGCAGACGACGTGATCGAATTCGTGGACCGCACGTACGGGGCTCAATGCGAGGCGCTCGCCACCGAGTGCGGCGACTTTTTGGTCCGCCGCAGCGACGGCGTTTTTGCCTATCAGCTAGCCGTGGTGGTCGACGACGCCGCCATGGGCGTCACCGAGGTCGTGCGCGGATGCGACCTGCTGGGGTCCACGCCGCGCCAGATCTATCTGCAGCACCTGTTGGGACTGCCCACGCCGCACTACGCGCACATTCCGCTGCTCATGTCGCCGGACGGCCGCCGCCTTTCCAAGCGCGACCGCGATCTGGACCTAGGCGAACTACGCGCCCGCTTTGGCACACCCGAGGCACTGCTGGGCTGGCTCGCCGGTCAAACGGGCATCGCGCCGGACACCACGCCGCGCTCTGCCGAGCAGCTGGTCGAGCATTTTAGCTGGGATGTTATCCGCAAGCACAGGGAGAACATCACTGTAACGGTCGAGTAGCCAGCCACCCCGCCTCTACGCAACATCCCAGGGCTGGAGTTCGTCGCCCAAGCGAACGATGCGGTCGTAGAGCACGGTGTGACGCTCGGCCGGGTTTGCATCCCGATGAAAATGGCCGTAGTACCAGCGCTTGTAGTCCAAGCGATCTTCCAGCTCATCGAAAAATGCCGTAAGTCGATCAACCGCGGGGCAATTCCAGCCGAGTGCCGGATAAAGCGTGGGCGAAAGCATGCGCGTAGAGCAGGTGTGAGTGATCACGTAGTCGACCTTCCAGCCCACGCTGTCGAGTTTTGTCCGTGCCTCCTCAAAGTTGCGCTCGTCCGGCAATTCCTGCGGCCACCAGCTGGAATACGGAATGCGGTATTCCTTGTCCACGCTCGTGGCGCCGCCCATGGTAAAGATCGTTGAGCCGTCGAACTCAAAAACCTCGCCGCGCGTCAGGCGCCGTATGGGGGAGGTATCCGACAGGCGCTGCGTCAGCCCACCGTGCCACAACTCCATGGGACGCTCCGCCCAATGGTCGAAACGCTCGTGGTTGCCGTCGACGAACAGCACGGTATAGGGGCGCGACTCCAGCCAAGCGATGTCGGCGCATTCCTCGGCAGAGAAATCCCACGGAAAGCCAAAATCGCCCGCGACGATGAGATAGTCGTCGCTCGTCAGGCTATCCCCAAGCTCCCAATCGCGCAGCTTTTGCATGTCGAGGCCGCCGTGAATATCGCCCGTCACATAGACCGTCATCGGATTACCACTTCCCTCTTATAGGCTTCAAGGTCTTGCTCGACCTGCTCGTCGCCCGTGGCATTGACCCACCACGGTCATTTAACGCAACACACCGGCTCGTCTACCTGCGCAAACCATAACTTTAGCTCATCCAGACTTACCGGGGCGTAACTATTAGCGTCCACACCCACGTCATAGCGCAGCAGCCCCTGTCTGAGGTTGAACTTGTTGTACGCGCCGCCGCAACTGTGGATATGCCCGTGCAGATGCCAACTGCCGTGCGACATGCCCTGCCAGTCGACCATGGGATAGTGACTCAGCACGATTTTTTGGCGGTCGATCTTGAGTACGCAAATGGGCGGCTCGACGATAAAAGCGTCCGCCACCGCAGGCTGCGTCCAGTCTTTGTCGTGGTTGCCGGGCAGTAGGTGGACGCGCTTACATGCAATGCTTTTGCGCAGCTCGTAGGCATCTTGGACCGTCATCTTAAAGCTAAAGTCGCCCAAGATGTAGAGCTCATCATCCGCAGCAACCTTGCTGTTAATGTTGGCGACTATGGCGTCGTTCATCTGCGCAACAGTCGACCAAGGCCTATCGCTAAGCCGTAGCATGTTCTCGTGTCCAAAATGAGTATCGCTGGTAAACCAGACCACGGGGACCTCCTGTTGCTGCGGGGTATCCATCCTTTAGGGCTTACCCTTCATTCTTCCATCCAAACGGGTCAAGCACCCAAAAAATCAGATCGAGCACGCCGCCGGTCATCATGGCGCCGGCAAGGGCCATGATGACGTGCAGGGAACTGGCACTTCGGAGCACGTCGAATGGCCCCAGAACAGCCAGCAGCGCGACCGCTGCGCCGGCTACGCACAGCGCAAGGCACGGCCCCGCGTCCTTTGCGCACTTCTTTGCAAGATGTTTGGTGTTGTCACTCATCAATATCGAACTCCTTAGAGGGTCGCTGTTCGGGTACATGCCGCCGCGGCAGAGCAGGGCGGCAGGGTAAGTGTCCCATGCCGTGCGGACACGTGTGCAAGCTCATACCAAACTACCAATCCCAATCGTCATACATCTAAAACACGAACGATCGATCTGTTATCCTGGCGCCAACATAGTCTTTCGAAAGGTTTGGCCAGGATGACTACGCAGCCGCAGATTGATATTGAATTCGACTCGCTTGCACGCGAGAACGATTCACCCAAGCTCATCGCCAACTCGAAGGCGACAGGCGGAACACTTCTATCCGTTATCAAGGAGCAGCTCTCAACCTGCAGCTCTTTTGACTTTTGCGTAGCGTTTGTTGCAGACGGCGGCCTTCAAATCCTGGTCGAGACGTTCCAGGAGCTCAAGCAGCGTGGCATTAAGGGCAGGCTGCTCACGTCCACCTATCTCAACTTCAACTCACCCGATGCCTTTCGCAAGCTCCTGGAATACGACAACATAGAAGTTCGCGTATTCCAGGGTAATTTGCATGCCAAGGGATACATTTTTGATATGGGCGAAACCAGCACGGTCATCGTCGGCAGCTCGAACATGACGCAGACCGCCCTCACCTGTAATAAAGAATGGAACGTGCTGTACCAGACCGTTGAAAACAGCCGCCTGCTCGGAGAGCTTAGAGACGAGTTTGATTCGTTGTGGAACGACACCTCAACCGTTTTGCTTTCCCAAGACTGGATTGAGAACTATGCCGCATATCGATCGGTACGTCCGCCAAAGCCCAAATCGAAACCGACATTCAGATCCACGGAAACGCCGGCGCAGAATGACCTCGAAGAAATCAAGCCCAATAAAATGCAGCAGCGCGCCCTTGAGGCGCTCGGTGTAATCCACCGCAAGGGCGAGACCCGCGCCCTGCTGGTCTCGGCAACCGGTACCGGCAAGACCTTCCTTTCGGCGTTCGACGTGCTCGCAACTAAACCCCAGCGCGTCCTCTTTCTTGCGCACCGCCGGCGCATTATCGACGCCTCCCGTGCAAGCTACGAACGCCTCTTAGGTAGTACCTATACGTTCGACACCTATCAAACTGGCAAGAATATAAGCAATGCTACCTGCGTGTTTGCCATGTGTTCTTCGGTCGCCAAACATCTGAGCGATTTCCGTCCCGATGAGTTCGACTACATCGTCATCGACGAGGCCCACCACACGGGATCCCAGGGTTACCAATCCATCATGTCGCACTTTACGCCTCGGTTTTATCTGGGCATGACCGCTACACCCAATCGCACCGACGGCTATGACGTCTTTGCCCTTTTCAATCACGTCATCGCGTTCCAGATCACACTGCAGGACGCTTTGGCCGAGGAGATGCTTGCCCCCTTCCATTATTTTGGCATTCACGATCTGGAAATTGACGACGAAACGGTCGAAGATATCGCCCTGTTCGGGCGCTTGACGTCCGACGAGCGCGTGCGTCATATCACCGAGAAGATCGAAGAATATAGCGTCACCAAAAGCAACCGCAGAGGCTTAATCTTCTGCAATCGAAACGCCGAGGCCGAAGAACTGTCACGCAAGTTCAACGCTCTCGGATATCGAACAACTGCGATTAGCGGTCAAGATTCCGATGAGGTCCGCGATGTCGCAATCAGCCGACTTGAAGCCGGCGAGCTCGAGTACATTTTCTCGGTTGATATCATGAACGAAGGCGTCGACATCCCCTCGCTCAATCAGATCATCATGCTTCGACGCACCGACTCCGCAATCATCTTTATTCAGCAGCTCGGCCGTGGCCTGCGCTTGGACAGCGGCAAGGAATACGCACTGGTACTCGACTTTATTGGCAATTACCAAAGCAACTTCTTGGTGCCCATCGCGCTTTCGGGCGACAAGACGTACAACAAAGATCGCCTGCGTCGTCTCGTCCAAGAGGGCGATTCGGTGATACCTGGATGCTCGACCGTGAGCTTCGATCGTATTTCCGAGGCACGCATTTACAAGGCCATCGATGGCGGCAACTTTACCTCCGCCCGCTTTTTGAAGAACGAATATCTCGACTTGCGGCAGAAGCTCGGAAAGACCCCCTCGCTGCTCGAATTTGATCGCAACGGCTCTATCGACCCGCTACTCATCTTCAAAAGCAGCAAGTCCTACCACGATTTTCTTTCCAAATGTGAGCCGGACTACACGGTCCAGTTTTCCTCGGACCAGATCAAAATCCTCAGATTTATTTCTCAAAAACTTGCCGCGGGCAAGCGATTTGAAGATCTCTATTTGCTTCAAACGCTCGTCGAAACCGGACACGAGGGCTACCGGCATATGCGCGAGGCTGCGCTTAGGAACTACCGCGCACAACTTAAGGACAGCGCCGTTAGGTCGGCAATCGCAGTCCTTAAGGGCGACTTTGCCACTCCTAAGGATTTCGTTTCCCTGCTTATTGACGATGGATGCGGACCTCGTCTGACCGAAGCGTTTGCGACCGCCCTGCGCAACGCAGAGTTCAAGCGTCAGATTCTTGAAGTGCTGGATTTTGGTATTGCGCGCAACCGACTCGACTATGCCGAGACGTACGAAAACACAAATTTCGTTCTCAACGCCAAGTACACATACGAGGAGGTTTGCCGCCTGATGAACTGGGAAAAGAACATCAACGGCCAAAATCTTGGCGGCTATTTCTACGACGAGAAGACCAATACATTCCCCGTGTTTATTAACTATGACAAGGCGCCCGACATTAGTGAGTCAATTCAGTATGAAGACCGCTTTGTTTCGCCGAGTAAGCTAGTTGCAATCTCTAAGAACAACCGCACGCTCATCTCCCCCGAGATTCAGCGCCTGAAGACATGGCCGGAAAGCGGCCTGAAGACGTATTTGTTTATGCGAAAGAACAAGGACGATAAGGGTGGCAAGGAGTTCTATTTCTTAGGCGAAATGCATCCGACCGGTGAGTTCGAAGCTATTAAAACTAAGAGCGGCGACAACGCCGTTGAAATCGAATATGAGCTCAACGCACCCGTGAGGCAAGACATTTACGAGTTTATGCTCAGCGATTTGAGCGAGGCAGAGTGACAAAAAGGGGCGAGGCACCATGTGGCGCCCGCCCCTTTCTTACTCAAGCCCGAGTTTCTTCTCGAGCTCCCTAACGACTTTAACGTCCGCTGGAAGCCAATCGACATCCCACAGGTTATTGGTATCGAGCCACTTCATGTCCTCGTGAGCGTGCTCTTTGAACTCCCCCGAAAGGATGTTAGCCAGGTAGCACTGCATCGACAGGTGGAACGTCTCGTAATCGTGCTCGACCGTGCAAAGATAGTCGAGGTTACCGATCGTGACCTCGAGCTCTTCTTGAATCTCGCGCACGATTGCCTGCTCGCCGGTCTCGCCCGGCTCGAGCTTGCCGCCCGGAAATTCCCAGCCGTCTTTAAACTCGCCATAGCCGCGCTGGCAGCTCAGGATTTTCCCGTCCTTCTGAATAATCGCTGCTGCAACATTGATTGATTTCATAACTAGTTATCACCTCTCCAGTTGAGCCCACCCAGTATAGGTGATCGACAAAGATCCGCGTGACGGAACGCTGTTAGAGACCGCATGTTTATTCGCATTACCCGTTCAGTACCATCAACAAAGGCATCATCAACTCGCGTCGTTTGGCGGTTTTAGAGTTCTCTTCTACGAGTTCTTTCAGCCGCTGTATATCGAGTCCTCGCCCAAGCGCATCGTTGTAGGCATCGATAATTAATGAGGGGTCTTCACAATCGAGGCAAAGATCTACAAGCGTGCGCTCGGGTTTAGTTACCGGCAGGCCGTCGAGCCAAACGATGTCCCGCTCAACGATCTCGCGCTTTGCAAAAGAAAGGGATTCGTTTCTTGTATTGATGCGCATGGGCGCGGTCATCCTGTAGGGGGACAGATAGAAATCACCCATTTGCTGTAGGTTCGCCGCAGTCGCACCGCTCACGGCAATGCCATCCCACTGGCACTTTCTCTCCCACGCGCACAGGGAAGGATTGGTGAGCTTCCAAAAAGCGTCGAGCTCGTCAGTGTCTCGGCGCTGCGTTCCAGCCATCCGGTAGGCGCCGTGGCATATCCGTTCAAGACGCCCCACGCGGCATGAGTGCGCCAGCGCATCTCGAGAGATGTCCATGCGAGCCGCCTGAGCTGTGGTGAACACACCCTCGCTCTCGGAGAGCTCGATTATCGCCGTTATGTTGCTAAAGTACTTCATGTTGCAATTGTAGGATATTTTCATACTTTTGCAACGTGCTTTTGATTCCATATGATCGGTGCACCTTACTTATCTCATTTTTAGCGCCGGTTTGCTACTGGCTCAACATCACCCGCTATCCAGGTCTACTACTTTTCCCGAGAAGTGAACGCCTATTTTTAGACCCCGAAGCAGCCGCATTTTTCGACGGCAAAATCGCAGGATTCCAGTATCGAAACCGCAGGAAACGATGCCCTTAAAGTGTCGATGCTTCGGGGGTCCGATTTGGCTCGTTCACTTCTCGGGAAAAGTATTAGACCTTGATTCCTGGCTGTTCCGAGGGTGCGCCGCTTCCTTCTCTGGAACCCTCACTAGAACTGGCGCCCCCTAGCCGCTACGACCGCAGGTATGCCTATAATGAGACTTGCTTCCTGATGAGAAAGGAATCCAGATATGGACGAAACCCAGCTTGCCGATTTGAACGAAATCCAGGACTTTTTCAACCGTATCGACAGCTCTTCTGTCCGGCCGATAGGCGTCAAGAACTTCATTGGATGGTGCAACGAGCCTTGCGACTATTATCCCAAAAGCAACAAGTCTGACTCAGCCTATAGGCTGGGTCAGACCATATGCGCCTTGGAAAATCTTAGCAACGACAAACCCAAGGCAACCGAACGCATACTCGAAAATCTGGCTAGCCCTACAATTAGCGACACCAAAATGCCCCCTAGAGACAGGACGATGAAGTTGTTAGGTACCGAGGGTACAGAGCTTCTCTCCAGACTAGGGTGCAAGCCGGATAAGGTAACACAAATAGAGAAAGAGCTGCCAGAGAACGTTGCCTTCTATTTCGCACTCAAGCTCAGACTCAAGGACTGTCCCGATGAGCAAGGATATTACCACTACCAGTTTGATGATAGCGACAATACGATTGCACGAATCGATCCCCTCAAGCCCTTTACCGACAGCGCGCACGATAATTTAAACCAGCAATGGCATGTGCTCATCTCTGTGCTAGCATACCTTGATGTCGCCCACGCTTTAAGCAATGATCAGCACGAATATCATTGCCTCTATCCGTACCTCAGTTCATACGATAAAGGGGATCTAAACGAGGGAAAACTGCAACTGAAAAGTAGCCTCTCGCTAAATGTCATTAAGGGCAATGACTATACCTCTGAGGCCATGATGACCTGGATAAAGAATGCACTCGTCAAGGCGACCGGTAGCTTGTCAAATTAAAGCCTTATGTCACTGGGCAAAAGAAGCCCCGACAATCGTTTCCGCGGAAGCACCCCTCTCGGTGCTCCCACATCCCGTTAACGTCAAAGGCGCAGCCCAAGCCCCGAATCGAGCCCACGCAGACAATCCGCGAGCCAATCGCCCGCCAGCCTACTCCAACCCGGGGCCACCATACTTCCCCGTTTCCGAATCGTAGCTCAGAACGGCGACCTCGCCGTTCTTCATGACGTTCCCGTCGATGTAGTAATGGCTGGCTCCGTCATGCCATATACCGCGGTAGCCCGTGATGCCCGAGACCGCCTCGGTGTTGATGTGCCCGGCGATAACATCTAGGTAGAACTTACGCCCCACGTAATCGGGCGGCATCATGGTAAACGACTCGTCAGACGTGCCAAGCTTCCAGTACTCCCCGGCACCCTCGTCAATGCCGGCGTGCACAAAGACCTGGCCGAAGGGACTTTCGTAAAAGTAGGGGAGCTTGCGAACCCACGCGATTATGTCCGCGTGCTCGGCCTTTATGCGCTCAACCGTAAAGGCGTAGGCCTCCTCGAACTCCCTGAGCCTCAAAAGGTGCTTAACGTGCTTGAATGCCTCGGCGTCTAAGAAGCTCTTGGCCGTTGCCAAATTACTGTCGGCAAGTATCCATGCCTGCGTGAAATTGCGATCGTTCGCCTCGTCGATGTATTCGAGCAGCATCTCCTCGTGGTTGCCACGCAGCGCCACGACGCGGTCGCCATAACGCTTTTGTAGGTCCATGACGAGCTCAAAGACGCCGAGCGAATCGGGACCTCGGTCGCAGTAGTCGCCAAGCAAAACCAGCTTGGAATCCTCGGCATCGAGGTCGACGGTGGAAAGCGATGCCTTAAAAGCATCAAGGCACCCGTGAATGTCACTTATAGCGTAGATATGCACTTATGACCTCCTGTTTGTATCAAGACCCCACTCGTTTGCACCATGCGGCACGGCGGCCCCTCTGGTTTCGCAGGCGCCAGGCAACTTTGCCCTGTCACGCCCATCAACATCGTTAAAAGTATATCTCGCCGTGCGGACACAAATTTACCCCTGGGCTCTAGCCGCTCAGCCTGCGCTTGCCTCAAAGCCCGCCTCCGCACCACCAAAAAACTCATCCAACATTAATCTTGGCTCAAGAATCGCTTAATCTATAACCTGCACTATAGAGTTCGACCAAGGGCGGGGCGGCGCCGCGCAACGCAGGCCGCCGAACGCAACGCTCGCGCCCGGGCAGATCGCCCGGCGTCGCGCCCATCGAACGAAAGGACAGGTCATGGACGACCTCGAAAAAGTTGAAACCATCCGCACCAAGTGCAACGTGAGCTACACCGACGCCAAGGCGGCGCTCGACGCTGCCGACGGCAACGTTTTGGATGCCATCATTTGGCTCGAGTCGCAGGGCAAAACCCAGACCACGTCGGCGCACGCCGCCACCGAGTCCGCGCCAGTCGATGAGCCCTCAGCCGAGATGGTCGCCGCACAGGCCGCCTACGAGAAGTCGAGCGAAAAGACCGACTTCTCCAAGAAGATGGACAGCGTGTGGGAGTACCTCAAAAAGCTCTTCCGCCTGAGCCTGGACACCAAGTTTATCGCCACGCGCCGCGACGCGATCATCCTCAACATTCCCATCCTGATCCCCATCGTCGCGCTGTTTGCCTGGGGCGCCACGATATGGCTGATGCTGATTGGCCTGTTCTTTGGCATGCGCTACCGCATCGATAGCGACGGCGACGTACCCGGCAGCATCAACAACCTTATGAATCACGCTGCCGATGCCGCGGACGACATCAAGCAAAATCTCAACGACGACAAGTAATCGCAGACGGGGGCACGCATGGCACGGATCCTAATCGTAGAGGACGAGGAGAAAATCGCCCGCTTTGTGACGCTCGAGCTGGAGCACGAGGGCTACCAGGTGGAGCACGCCGCCGACGGCCGCACCGCCGTGGACCTGGCGCTGGAGCGCAACTACGATCTGATTCTGCTCGATGTGCTGTTGCCGCAGCTCAACGGCATGGAGGTGCTGCGACGCGTCCGCAAGCACAAGGATGTACCGGTGATCATGGTCACCGCGCGCGATGCCGTGATGGACAAGGTGGCCGGGCTCGATGCCGGCGCCGACGATTACCTGACCAAGCCGTTTGCGATTGAGGAGCTGTTCGCACGGATCCGCGTGGCGTTGAAGCGCTCGGAGGCCGTGCGGGCGGCTTCGGGCGTTGGCGGCGCCGGCGCCGGGGCTGGCATAGCGAGCGGCACGGCCGCCGGTATCGCCCCAATGTCCCCGGCAACCGACACGGCCCAAGCTTCCGCCACGCCCTCCCCCGCCACGCTCGCCGTTGGCTCAGTCGTGCTCGATCCCGACCGCCGCGAAGTCACAGTCGGCGGCTCGCCCATCGTGCTCACGGCCCGCGAGTTCGACGTCCTCGCCCTGCTTATGGCGCATGCCGAGACCGTGCTCACACGCGAGCGCATCGCGCACGAGGCGCTGGGCTACGAATACGTGGGCGACACCAACAACGTCGACGTGCACATCGCGCACCTGCGCGCCAAGATCGAGGACGCCGGCGGCGCCCGCATCATCCAGACCGTGCGTGGGGTGGGCTATGTCTGCCGTGCGTAACGCCGAGGCCAAGCGCGTCACCTCCATCGCCCGCGCCATCAACTGGGGCTATATGTGGCGCCGCCTGATGAGCTACGTCTGGCTCGATCTGCTGCTGATGGTGATTGCGGCGGCGATCCTCGTCTATGGATACAACCAAACGCTGCCCGACGGCGCGCTTACCGCAGGATGGATCCCCGGCGCCACCGTTCGCGGCATGTCGCTGGCGCCTGCGCGCGGCTGGGACCTGGCAACGCTCACCTATACCGTCGAGCTTACGCGCACCACCAAGACCTTCCCCCTCGCGCAGGACCTCGTCGCGCTATGGCCTCTCTGCCTTGTCGTTGTGGGTTGGCAGGTCATCAGCGTGCTCAACATGCTCGGCGGCGCCCGCCGCGTGCGCCGCACCATGGCGCCGCTCAACGATCTGGCCCTGCGCGTGGACGAACTCGGCCGCATGCAGCTCTCCGGCGGCAAGATGGAAACGCTGGAGCAGGCCATCGAGCGCGCAAGCGTCGACTCGCCGAGTGTCACCACCGGCGACGCCGACCTGGCAAGCATCGAGGTCGCGCTCAACCGCCTGCTGCGCCAGATGCAAGAGGCAAAGCTGCAGCAGATGCGCTTTGTCAACGATGCAAGCCACGAGCTACGAACGCCCATCGCGGTGATTCAGGGCTACGTGAACATGCTCGACCGCTGGGGCAAAGACGACCCGGACGTGCTGGCGGAGTCCATCTCATCCCTCAAGGCCGAAAGCGAGCACATGCAAGAGCTTGTGGAGCAGCTGCTGTTTTTGGCGCGCGGCGATGCCGGGCGCACGGCCCTGCGGCGTGCGAATACCAACCTGGCCGCACTGGTCGGCGAGGTATGCGAGGAGTCACAGATGATCGATGCCGAGCACACATATCAGCTGGCGTACGACGCCGAGCTTGCCAGCGACCCGCGCTGTGACGCATCTGTCGACGTGGCGCTCGTAAAGCAAGCTTTGCGCGTGATCGTGCAGAACGCCGCCAAGTATTCGGACGCGGGCACGATCATCTCGTTTGGCATAGCGCCGGATGCGGGCGCGGGCACGATTGACATAAGCGTTGAGGACGAGGGCATCGGCATGAACCAGGAATCCGCAGCTCACGCGTTTGAGCGGTTCTACCGCGCTGACAACGCGCGCGATGCCGGCGCGCAGGGCTCGGGTCTGGGGCTCGCCATTGCCAAGTGGATTGTCGACAGCCACGGCGGCGTCATTGGCGTGACCTCAGTCGAGGACGTCGGCAGCCGCTTTACGATTCGCCTGCCACGGTAGGGGCGTCTCTCACGAATCGAAGGTGAATGTTTTTCCGCGAAGTGAACGACCTATTTTGGACCCCCGAAGCATCCGCACTTTTTGGCGCCAAAACCGCAGGAAATACCTGACAAAACCGCAGGAAACGGTGCCTCCAAAGTGTCGATGCTTCAGGGGTTCGATTTCACTCGTTCACTTCGCGGGAAACCATTCACCTTCGTTTTACGGCAGCCCGTCAGTCACCCTCTCGGCATTAAAAATGGGGCAAGGTCACGTGGCCTTACCCCATTTTTAGTTAGCTATGGCAGCTTGTACGCTACTCGCGGCACAGGTGCACGGCGAAGCCGGCGAACTCGCGCTTAAAGTACACGAGCTTGGTGCCGCCGTCGGGCAGTAGCACGCGCGACCCCTCGTTGACCTCGAGCCCGTGCTCGGCAAACCACTTCTCGGCCGCATCGATATCGTTGACGGCAAAGCCGATGTGGCCCTTGGCGCCACGACCGTTCTGCTTCATGATCTCGACCAGCGAATCGTTAAAGTACGAAACGGGGGTCTCGATGACGGGCAGACCCATCATCGTCGAGAACAACTCCGCGATCTCCAGGGCGTCTGCCGGGTCGGTGGCGTTGATGCCCACATGGGCAACGCGCATGCCAAAGAGCTCGACCGGGTTTGCGTTCTGCTCACTCATACAGTCAGCGCCTACTGAGCCATAACGTCGAGGACGGCCTTCTCGGCAGCAACGCGGTTCATGCCGGTCATGAAGGGCACGCCGCTCACGTACGGGCAGGTGAGGCCCTCGGGGGCAACGGTGGTGGCGATCAGCAGGTCGGCGCCCTCGTCGCAAACGTCCTTGGCCTCGGAGATGGCGCACTGCACGATCTCGTACTTGTCGGCGTAACCGTTGGCGTCGAGCATGGTGGCGACCTTCTGGGCAACGAGCGTGGAAGTAGCAGCGCCAGCACCGCAAGCCAAAACAATCTTCTTCATAGGTAATGTCTCCCTTCATGGTTTACTTTAGGTAAGTGTACCGCAGCGAGCGATAGCGCTCGGCCTCGATGCACTTTTATGCCAGTTTGCTAGCACGCTGCGTATAATACATCTAGTACGTGTTGTCATACCGCTCGCTTTACGAGCGACTAAGGACTCTGAAATGCCCGATTCCCGCACACTCTGGACCACCGTCGTTATCATCTGTATCGCCGTGTCGGTATTCTTTAGCGTCAAAAAACGCACCACGTTTAAGCGCCTGCAACAGCTTATGGCCGCCAAGCAGTGGGACGAGTTCGATCGCCTGCTCGACAGCAAGCTCACCAGTATGCTGTACCCGCGCTACAACCGCGACTACCTGCGCCTGAACTCCTATCTGCTGCGCGAGGACCACAAGCGCGCCGACGAGATGTTCGATTTGCTGCTGGGGCTCAATCTGCCCAAAATGCAGCGCGTCGACCTGGTGATCAAGGCCTTTAACTACTACGTTGGCCAGGAGGACCGCAAAAAGTCCAAGGAGCTGCTGCACGAAATCAAGGGCTTTGAGGGCGGTCAGGCCGAGGCGGTCGCACACGAATGCCAGCTGATGTACGACACGATGATCCTCAAGCGCCACAACGACATTCCCGAGCTAGAGCGCATGCTCAAGGAGGCCAGTGACGACAAGGTCAAGAGCTGCCGCCTGGAATACCTGCTGGCCCTGCAGTACAAGAACAAGGGCGACGAAGCCAAGTTCCAGGAGTTCCTGGAGAAGTCGGGGCAACACTCGATGGCCGTCAGCGCGTAACGGACGGCTTGTGCTAGACTTCTAGTCTCACGGGGGCGTGGCGGAATTGGCATACGCAGGAGACTTAAAATCTCTCGCCGCAAGGATTGTGGGTTCGAGTCCCACCGCCCCTACCATGTATTACTTACGGGCCCGTGTCCCCCAGGGATGCGGGCCCGTTTCTTTTGGACGCCGGTGGGACTCGAACCCGCGAGGGGGCGAGCGTCAAGCGGACGCGCAGCGTCCGCAGCGAGCCGGCGAGGGCGCCGGCAGGCGGCCGAAGCCGGTGCGGATTTGCGCAGCAAATACGCAGACGTCCCACCGCCCCGCGCTTCAGAAAGTCAGCTAATTTAGGACGAGCTAAAAAACTGCTTCGGTCCCTTAGAAGTTGCGGTGGAATAGTTCCTGTTTTGGCCGTTTACCGGCCCATTTAGGAACTATTTCACCGCAACTTATTTAGAGGGTACTGAGCTCTGGGGTCCAGCCGATGGTGGGGACGGCGCCGTCGAGAGTCTCGTTGATGGTGGCGGCCATGCCGGCGAGTAGGCTGTTCTCGCTTACGGTGAGCGTGTCGTAGTTGCCAGCGCGCATGAGCTCGCGAATTACCACAGCACCGGCCAAGATAACGCCCGCGCGCTTGGACTGCACGCCCGGCAGCGCGGCGATGCCCTCCACGTCCAGCGTGGACATGCGCCCGATGGCAGCCGAGACCTGCTCCAGCGAAAGCTCGCGCAGGTGTACAAAGCTCGAATCATACGGTTCCAGCTCGTGGACCAGAGCCACCAGCGTAGTCACCGTGCCGCCCACTGCGACCAAGCGTTCGGCGCGCTCAAAGTCGCTGGGCAGGCCCCCAAAATAGGCAGCGAACTGCTCGCCCGCCCAGTTGGCAGCGGCAGCAAGCTCGCCGTCCGCAGGCGGCAGCGCCGAGAAAAACCGCTCGGTCACGCGGCGACAACCGATGTCCAGCGAGCGCGTTCCCTCCAGTGCAAAGACGCCGCGCTCCGGCGCATAGACGCCCGTCGCGAGTTCCGTGGATCCGCCACCCGAATCGGCAACAATGATGCGCTCGCCGGCAAAGTCGTGCGCCACGCCAAAAAACGTCAGGCGTGCCTCGACCTCGCCCGGAATCACCTGCGGTTCGAGCCCCAGCTCGCGCAGGCCGTCCAGCAGCAGGGCAGCATTGGACGCATCGCGTGCAGCACTCGTGCACGTGGTGCAGATGCACACGGCCCCAAAGGCACGGGCCTCATCCACAAACATGCGGCATGCGGCAAGCACGCGCTCGACCGCCACCTCACAAAAGCGGCCCGTCGCGTCCACGCCCTCGCCCAAGTCGGTAATCTCGGTATGCTTGGACGATTCCACGATCGCCCCGCCCTCGACCTGGGCCAACACCAGTCGCGACGACACCGTTCCCAGATCGATCGCCGCCACCTTATATCGTTTGCAATCTGCCATTGCCGGCTCCCCTCCGGGCGCTATTTGCCGTTGGACACGACCGTCTGGCCCTCGACACCGTTAAACCCAAACAGCATGTCGAGCGCTTGGATGTACCACGGCGCGTCCTTACCGACTTCTTCGATTTCCTTGGCAACTTCGCTGGCCTTCTTGGCGTTCGACGACTTCTTGCTCGAAGACGAATCCGAATCGTCGTCCAGGCCCTGCACTTCAATCCTCTTCTCGCCGGGCATCACCAGGCCCAAGTCCTCGGATGCCGCGTCCTTGATACCCTCCTCCGAGAGCAGCTTGTCGACGCTTTTTTGCAGCTCATCATTGTATTGCTGACGAATCTCGACCTGCTTGGCCAAAATATCGCTCGAGCGCTTTGCCACGTACAGATCGCGCACGGGGAAATACAGGCTCACAAGCACCAGGGTAACGACAATGCCGATGAATAGCCCTCGCTGAGGACCGTGGGTAAAGTCGTAAATTGCCTTGATCACTGCATTGTCGTTGGCGTAGTGCATAAAGTCCGAGCCGGAAAGACGGCTTGAGGGACGGCGCGGTTTGTCGGACGCCTGGGTCGAAGGGCGCGACGCTTGCTTGGAACGCGATGGGCGCACCGGACTGTCCGAGGAACTATTTGGCTGAGCATTGGGATGCGAAGTCGCCGGCGAGCTATACCTGGAGCGATCAGCGCCAGCATAACCAGACCCGCCAAGCTGCACCGAATGCGCACGGCGAGGTGACGGTTCGCGCGAACCGGCGGAATAGTACCTGTTGTCGTAAATCTGATCCATGTGCGCCTTGTGCGGTTGAGGTTTGTTTGCGCTAAGTCCTTTAGTTATAGCACGAGCGCCCGCACCGCCTTCGCCAGCCTTTGCTCGACATAAAAAAGGCGCTGAGCCATATGGCCCAGCGCCCATAGTGCTTTGCGACATCCAGCCAAGGCGGGGAGGAACCGAGTCAACCTTCCCCTCGCCAAATTCGCCCGTTTAGCGAATGTTGTAGAACGCGACCTTGCCGGCGTAGCGCGCGCTGCCCTCGAGCTCGTCCTCGATGCGGATGAGCTGGTTGTACTTGGCAATACGGTCGCTGCGGCACGGGGCGCCCGACTTAATCTGGCCGGCGTTGACGCCCACGACCAGGTCGGCGATCGTGGAGTCCTCGGTCTCGCCAGAACGGTGGCTCACGATGCAAGCGTAGCCGGCCTCCTTGGCGGTTTCGATGGCCTCGAGCGACTCGGTGAGCGTGCCGATCTGGTTGACCTTGACCAGAATCGCGTTGGCAGCGCCCAGTTCGATGCCCTTCTTGAGGCGCTCGGTGTTGGTAACGAACAGGTCGTCGCCCACCAGCTGCACCTTGTTGCCAATGCGACGGGTGAGCTCAACCCAGCCGTCCCAGTCTTCCTCGGCCATGCCGTCCTCGATGGAGATGATGGGATAGGTGTCGACGAGCTTCTCCCAGTAATCAACCATCTGAGCGCTCGTGTACTCCACACCCTCGCCCTTGAGCTCGTACATACCGGTCTCGGCGTTGTAGAACTCGGTGGACGCCGGGTCCATGGCGTACATGAAGTCGACGCCGGGCTTAAAGCCAGCCTTCTCGACGGCCTTGGTAATGTACTCGAACGGCTCGGCATTGGTCTTGAGGTTGGGCGCAAAGCCGCCCTCGTCGCCCACGCCGCCGCCAAGGCCGGCCTCGTGCAGCACGCCCTTGAGGGTGTGATAGACCTCGGCGCACCAGCGCAGGCCCTCGGCAAAGCTCGGAGCACCCACGGGCATGATCATGAACTCCTGGAAGTCAACGTTGTTGTCGGCATGCACGCCGCCGTTGAGGATGTTCATCATGGGCGTGGGCAGCAGGTGAGCGTTGACGCCTCCCAGGTACTGGTACAGCGAAAGACCCGCCGACTCGGCAGCGGCGCGGGCGACGGCCAGCGACACGCCCAGAATGGCGTTAGCGCCGAGCTTGGTCTTGTTGGGTGTACCGTCCGCAGCGATCAACGCGGCATCGACGGCGCGCTGGTCGAAGGCATCGAGGCCCACGACGGCATCGGCGCACTCGTTGTTGACGTGCTCGACGGCCTGAGAGACGCCCTTGCCCAGATAACGGCCCTTGTCGCCATCGCGCAGCTCGCAAGCTTCGAAAGCGCCGGTCGAAGCGCCCGAAGGCACCATCGCGCGACCGAAGCTGCCGTCCTCGAGCGCGACCTCGACCTCGACGGTGGGGTTGCCGCGGCTGTCGAGTACCTCGCGACCGTAGACGTCCAAAATATCGCTCATGTTGTCTCCCTCTCACTTGGAACGGGTTGAATGTTTGGCGACCGGCTGACCGTGCACCGTCGGTGTGCCTCCGTAAGTTAGCCATGTCGCACTTTTTGCATTATGCCCTAAGTTAGCCGAGGGATACACTTGTTTTTCGAAAAATTTAGCGGGAACGATGAGGCATGTCAGCCCGTCGTCCCCGCAGTCTTACTCCTCCGCCTTTGCGGCATCCCACAGGTCATTGAGGCCATGGGTCGAAAGCTCAGCCAGATCCACATGGGCGTTGGCCGCCATCTGCTCCATCGCGGCCCAACGACGGCGGAACTTTGCCGTGCTGGAGCGCAGAGCGCTCTCGGCGTCGATACCCTCCTTGCGCGCAACGTTGACCAGGGCAAAGAGCAGGTCGCCAAACTCCATCTCGCGCTCGGGCGAGCCGGGAGCCTCGACCTCAAACTCGGCACGCTCCTCGGCAACCTCGTCCCACACGTCCTGGACCGTCTCCCACTCAAAGCCCACGGCCGCTGCCTTGCGCGACACCTTCTGGGCCTGCATCAGCGCCGGCAGGTGCGTGGGCACGCCGTCGAGCAGGCCCTCGGGCGCAGCCTCGCCCGCTGCCACGGCCTTGTCCTTGGCAGCCTTCTCGGCAAGCTTAACCTCGTCCCAGATCTTGAGCACCTCGTCGGAGTTATCGGCATCCGCATCGCCAAACACATGTGGGTGGCGGCGGATGAGCTTGGCGTCGATATCGCGTGCCACATCGGCCAGCGTAAACTCACCGGCGTCCGCCGCAATCTGCGCATGCAGCACTACCTGCATGAGCACGTCACCGAGTTCCTCGCGCAGATGCGCCGCGTCGTCCGCCTCGATGCAATCGAGCGCCTCGTAGGCTTCCTCGATCATGTTCTTGCCGATGCTCTGATGCGTCTGCTCGCGGTCCCACGGGCAGCCATCGGGCTGACGCAGACGCCAGATGGTCTGCACCAGATGCTGCAGCTCGGCCGACGCGTCGACCAGCGTGGACAGATCGCGCGAGCCCTCGGCATTTTGCTGAACCATGTGCTGCGCCATGGTTATTCCTCCTCCAGGATCACGTGACGGAACGCGCCGCCCTCGTAGATGCCGTAGCTGTGCGTACCATCCTTGGGAATGCTCACGCTGCCGGGGTTGAAGAGCCACAGGCCCGGGTGCGCCTCGCTTGCCTCGTTGACCTTGATGTGCGTGTGGCCGTAGACGAGCGCGGACCCCTCGGGCAGCGCGGGCGCGTGGTCGACGCTGTTGTGCATGCCGGCGCCAAAGACGTGGCCATGTGTCAGGAACAGCTCGTGACCGGTCTCGTCGAACAGCGTGACGTAGTCGGCCATGACGGGGAAGTCGAGCACCATCTGGTCGACCTCGGCGTCACAGTTGCCGCGCACCGCGATGATGCGGTCGGCCAGGGCGTTGAGCAGCGGAATCACACGCTTGGGGGCGTAGTCGCGCGGCAGGTCGTTGCGCGGGCCGTGGTAGAGCAGGTCGCCCAGCAGCACGATGCGGTCGGGCTGCTCGGACTCGATGGCGGCGACCAGGCGTTCGGTCCAATATGCCGAGCCGTGAATGTCGGAAGCGATGAGGTATTTCATGGTGGTCCTTTCGGGTGGGGTTGATATGACTGGGCGCGGGATGTCGCCGGCCGCGCTATTCAAATCGCAGCGCCGCGCTCTGGGCCGCCTGCATCACGCGTTGGAGCGGCACGTTGTGCTCGCGAGCGAGGCGGGAGCAGTCCTCGTACTCGGGCGCCGCACGCTCACTGCCGTCGGGCAGGGTGGCTACTTTGACGGCCACCTCGCCCCAAGGCGTCGCCACCTGCTCAAAACGACGCGGCAGACAGACGCGTTCCATCACCTGGCGACGGATGCCGTTGGTCGTGGTTTCCAAAAAGATGATCATCTGCAGACGGTCAATGTCCTCGCGGGCGCAGATTACCTGCAGCTGCCAGCCGGGACGACCTTTTTTGCAGTAGAGAGGCAGCCAGTGCACTTCGCGGGCGCCCGCCTCGCGCAAGCGGTCGGCGGCATAGGCGAGTACCTCGGGCGACGCATCGTCGATGTCGCACTCCAGCTTGACGATGGTTTCGGGCGCATCGGTCTCGCGGGACAGCGGAGATGTACTTCCACGTTGCATACGGTCCGGATCCTTTCCGCACGGGCTCGTTTTATTCACCCAAACGCTAGCACATCGGACGTGGCACAGGCGTGACTTTCGTCCGTCGCCGCCCTCGCCCCTATCCAAACATGTACGTCAGCCTCCAAACATGTCATTTTTTGTCGGTTTTGGAGGCTGATGTACATGTTTTGAGAGCGCAAGCGAGGCCGCGCCGCGCAGCCTTTCCGATCGATTTCGAGCTCCGGCGTGCCCGGCGTTTTGAGAGTTGCGCCATTACAATGGAGCGGATTCGCCAAATGCAAAGGAGTTGCCATGCCCGCATGCCCGCTGGTCGATTGCCATACTCATACCTCGTTTTCGGACGGCCATGCCTCGTTTGAGGACAACGTCCGCGCCGCCGCGGCCGCCGGCTGCCGCGTCATGGTCTCGACTGACCACCTCACCCTGCCCGCCAGCATGGACGCCAACTGCGAGGTGCAGGTCGTCGAGGGCGACCTGCCGGCACATCGTCTGGCCTTTGAGGACGCCCGCAAACTCGCCGCGCAGATTGCGCCGGAACTCGAGCTTATCTACGGTTTTGAATGCGATTGGTACGAGGGCTGCGAGCCCTTGGTAGAGCGCTGGTCCCAGGGCGCCGTCGTGCGCCTGGGCAGTGTGCACTGGATTGGCGACCCCGGCGATATCATGGCCGGTGCCACGGGTACGGCGGGAACGGAAAACGTCGCTCGCCCCGATACACCCGATTCCCTTTGCGGCTGGATCGACGACGACACCAACCTGCACGTTTGGGAAAACCTGGGGGTACGCGGCGTGTGGAAGTGCTACGTCGATGACTGGTGCCGTGCTTGCGAAAGCTCACTCAACTTCGACGTGATGGCCCATCCCGACCTGGTCATGCGCTTTTCGAAGGAAGGCTTTGCACCCGATTTTGACCCCGCGCCGTTCTGGGGGCAGATGGCAGAATGCGCACACGACACGGGTCGGCGCGTTGAGGTCTCGACTGCCGCACCGCGCAAGGGCCTCGACGACTACTATCCCGCGACCGGGCTGTTGCGCTGCTTCGTCCACGCCGAGGTGCCGATTACTTTTGGCTCGGACGCACACCGCGCCTGCGACATCTGCTGGAACATCCGCGAGGCTCAGGCCCACGCCTACGACTGCGGCTATCGAACCTTCGATATCCCCCACGCCACCGGCGAATGGGAGCCCACGCCCCTCGCCTAAGACTAGTCATTGGGGACGTTCTTAAACGACTAGTGGCGGCGGGCGTTGAGCTCGCCGGCCAGTTCGTCGAGGGTGATACCGTAGCGTTCGAGCGTTACGAGCAGATGGTAAATCAGGTCGCCGGCCTCGTAGCGGATGTGGTCGTGATCGTTATCTTTGCAGGCCATGATGACCTCGCTCGCCTCCTCGGCAAGCTTCTTGAGCAGCTCGTCCTCGACGTCGGTCAGCAGACGAGCGGTATAGCTCTCCTGTGGCGACGCATCGCGACGACTATGAATCACCTCGGCCAGACCCGTCAGCGTCTCACCGATATTTCCATCCTGAACATTTGCGGTGCGCACACCCATAGTTCAATCCTTTCCGTTTTACCGAGCGCCCAACAGGACGCCCGCCTTAGGCAAGTTTCTTAAAGAAGCAGGTACGGTTGCCGGTGTGGCAAGCCGGGCCCGGAGAATCGACCTTGACCAGCAGCGTATCGCTATCGCAGTCGGCCCAGAGTTCCTTGACCTCCTGCATGTTGCCGCTCGTCGCACCCTTGTTCCAGAGCTCCTGGCGACTGCGGCTCCAAAACCAAGTGGTCCTGGTCTTGAGCGTCAGCCCCACCGACTCCTCGTTCATCCAAGCAACCATAAGCACCTCACCGGTGTCATATTGCTGAACCACACAAGGAATCAACCCGCGGGCGTCGTATTTGAGCTCGGACGCAGTTATCACTTGCTCCATTTAAAAATCCAATCTCACGGGAATACCTTGAGAGGCCATGTATTCCTTCACCTGGCGAATGCTGAAGGTTCCAAAGTGAAAGACGCTGGCAGCCAGCACGGCGTCGGCTTCTCCCTCGATCACGCCCTCGGCAAAATGCTCGAGCGTGCCCACGCCACCGCTCGCGATGACGGGAATCGGCACCGCGCGCGCCACGGCACGGGTGAGCGCCAGGTCAAAGCCGGCCTTGGTGCCGTCGCGATCCATGCTGGTGAGCAAGATCTCACCGGCGCCGCGACGAGCCGCTTCCTCGGCCCACGCCACCGCATCGACACCCGTAGCGTTGCGGCCTCCTGCGGTAAAGACCTCCCACTTATCGGCACCCGGCTCCCCGGGCAGTCCCACGCGCTTGGCATCGATCGCCACGACTACGGCCTGGCTACCAAACGCCGCGGCGGCCTGGCTGATCAACGACGGATCGCGCACGGCGGCAGAGTTAAGCGACACCTTGTCGGCGCCGGCGGCAACCATGGTCCGCATGCCCGCCAAGTCGCGGAAACCGCCGCCCACGGTATAGGGAATAGCGAGCTCCTCGGCTGCGTGCGCCGCCATCTCGATGGTCGTCGCGCGGTTGTCGCTCGTCGCGGTAATGTCCAAAAATACGACCTCGTCCGCACCCTCGCGGTCGTAGGCGCGGGCCAGCTCCACCGGGTCTCCCGCATCGCGCAAACTCACAAAGTTGACGCCCTTGACCACACGGCCGTCCTTAACATCCAGACAGGGAATTACGCGCTTGGTAAGCATGGGCTACTCCTCCCCTCGGGCAGCGGCCAGCGCCTGTACCAGCGTAAAGTTGCCCTCGTAGAGTGCACGGCCGGTAATGGCGCCCTCGATGGCATCCTCGCCCACCGCGGCAAGCGCGCGGATATCGTCGAGTGTCGAGATACCGCCCGAAGCCACGACGGGAAAGCCCGCGACCTGCGCCACATGGCGATATGCCGCCACGTCGATGCCCGTCTGCATGCCGTCGCGCGCGATATCGGTATAGACCAGGTGTTTAAAGCCCAGCTCGGTGAGCTGCGCCACGGCGTCGTCGAGTGCCACGCCCGCGCCGTCACGCCAGCCATTCACCTTGACCTGACCGTCGCGCGCGGCGATATCTGCCACCAGCAACTCGCCAAAGCCGCGAGCCGCCACCTCGGCAAATCCCGGCTCGGTCACCAGTACGGTACCCAGTGCAATGCGGCGAGCGCCATAGCCGGCCAGCTCGTCGATCCGCGCGAGTGAGCGGACGCCGCCGCCCACATCCACGGACAGACCGTCGACGCTGCAGATGGCCTTAATCGCCGCCGAGTTGGCAGCGCACACGTCCTCGTCCTCGCCAAAGGCCGCGGACAGGTCGACGACGTGCACCCAGCTCGCACCCTGCTCGGCAAACGAGCGGGCAACAGCCACGGGATCGTCGGAATATATCTTGCAGCGGTTCCGGTCGCCGCACTCCAGGCGCACGACCTTGCCGCCGATCAAATCGATTGCGGGAAACAGAATCATCGGCCGGCCCCCTCGACGATGCTCACGAAGTTCTTAAGGATGCGCTGACCCAGCGCGGAGGATTTCTCGGGATGGAACTGGCAGCCCCACACGTTGCCGTGGCGCACGATGCACGGGAAGCTCCGCGTGTAGTGCGTGCGCGCCAGAACATCGGCGGCATCGGCATCGTCGGCCACCGCATAGCTGTGGGTGAAGTACATGTTGGCGCCCTCGGCAAAACCGGCGAGCAGCGGATCGGCCGCACCGGCGGGCGTCATGTGCACCTGGTCCCACCCCACGTGCGGCACCTTCAGGCGGCTCGACTCCAGGCGCATACACGAACCGCGCATAATGCCCAGGCCATCGACCCAGGGGCCACCGGCCTGTTCGGGGGTGTTGCCGTCGGCAACTGCGCCCTCGTCCGCAGGCACGCCCTCGTTGCCGCGCTCAAAAAAGAGCTGAAGGCCCAGGCAGATGCCGAGCAGCGGAGTTCCGGCGGCGACGGCGTCGAGCACCGCGTCCGCCTCGCCGCTCTGACGCATAAAGGCGATCGCGTCATAGAACGCGCCCACGCCCGGGATGACCAGGCCGTCAGCGTTGCGGATCTGCTCCGGATCGTCCGACGTGCAGGCAGCGGCACCGGCGCGCGCAAGCCCGCGCACGACGCTCGACAAGTTGCCCTTGTGGTAGTCGACCACCACGATCTTCGGTTCGCCCACGCGACCCCTCCACTTCTCATCATCCAAAACCACCACAAAGGTGCCTGTCCCCTTTGTGGTGGTTTTTGCCCTTACGGCGGTTGCAGCGGTTACAGTGAGCCCTTGGTACTGGGGATGCCCTGCACGCGGGGATCGAGCTCGCAGGCGCGGCGCATCGTGCGGCCCACGGCCTTAAAGGCAGCCTCGATAATGTGGTGTGAATTGCCGCCCACCAGCTCGCGCACGTGCAGCGTGAGCTTGGCGTCACGCGCAAAGGCGTAGAAGAACTCGACGGCCAGCTCGGTATCAAAACTACCCACGCGCTCGGTCGGCACGGGCAGCTCGCAATAGGCCTGGCCGCGACCCGAAATGTCCACGGCGGCCATCACGAGCGTCTCGTCCATGGCGATCACCGCGTCGGCAAAGCGCGTAATACCCGCCTTGTCGCCCAGCACCTGACAAAAAGCCTCGCCCAGCACAATGCCCGTATCCTCGACGGTGTGGTGCGCGTCGACTTCCACGTCGCCCACCGCGTGCACCGTCAGATCAAACAAACCATGGCGGCCAAAGGCGTTGAGCATGTGGTCGAAAAACGGCACGCCGGTCGAGATATCGCACGTACCGGTTCCATCCAGGTCGAGCTTGACGACAATATCGGTCTCCCCCGTCTTACGGGTTACCTCAGCATAACGGCCCATCTACATCTCCTCCTTCACCAGCGCGGCAAACGCAGCCAGCACCTCGTTGTTTTCCCGCGGCGTACCCACGGTAATGCGCAGACAATCCGCGAGCCCCGGCGCATAGCTAAAGTCGCGCACCAAAATCGAATACTCATCGCGCAGACGCTCGCACACGCGCGTGGCATGCGGCGTACGTACGAGCACAAAGTTCGCCGCACTCGGCCACGCCTCCACGGGCATGCCCTCGGCAGCCATCGCGCGCAGGGCGCACAGCCCGCGCTCGCGCTCGGATGCGACCTGCGCCACCACGGGCGCGTAGGCATCACGGGCACGCACGCAGGCAAGCGCGGCGGCCTGGCTCAGTACGTTGACCGAATAGATCTGGCGAATCGCCGCGAACACGTCGATAACCTCGGGCGCCGCGATCACGTAACCCAGCCGCGTGCCGGCGGCGCCAAACGCCTTGGACAGCGTGTGCAGAATCACCAGGTTGGGATGCTTGGCGATAAGTCCCTGCGCCGTGGTGGCCGCGCCAAACGAATCGTCGGCAAACTCAACGTAGGCCTCGTCGACCATCACCATGCCGGGGCACGCATCGCACAGCGCCGCGACAAAGTCGAGCGGCGCCACGTCGCCCGTGGGATTGTTGGGCGAGGTCACGATGGCCAGGTTGCACTCGGACGCCGCTGCGAGCACAGCTGCTTGGTCGAGCTCAAAGGTCGCGGGGTCGCGCCACACGTCGCGCACCTCGGTCTGGCAGAGCGACGCAAAGAACGCATACTCGCTAAAGCAAGGCGGGCAGTTGAGCAGAGTCCTCCCCGCGCCGCCAAACGCCAGCAGATAGTTATAGAGCAGCTCGTCGCCGCCGTTGCCCACGCAGATGTTCTCGCGCGTGACGCCATGCCAGGCAGCAAGCTCGTCGCGCAGGTCGTTGGACATGGGATCGGGATAGCGGTTGAGCGGCGTGGCAGCCAGGGCCGCGTCGATTGCCTCGCGCACGCCGGCGGGCACGGGATAGGTGTTTTCGTTGGCCGAAAGGTTGATGCGCGTGGGCGTAAAGTTAGGATCGTAGGGCTCAATACCGGCCAGGTAAGGCTGGACGAGCTCCTTCATGCGCGGCGTGAGTTCGGCCATATTAGGCCTCCTCGACGACCGCGCCAACGGCACCGCCCGCAGCTGCCGCCGGATCCACGCCCTCGGCAACCGTCGCCACGGCGTCGCCCGGCCAGGCAACCTTGGTCAGGTCGGCCGCGGCGAGTGACTCGGCGCTCACGGCATCCTCGCCCTGCTCCAGCACGCGGCGACGCAGTGCGGCCGAAAGCGCGTGTGCCCACAGCCCCTCGGCCTCGGCTAGACGCTGTGTGGCGGGAGCGTCGGAGAGCAGGCCCTCGGGCGTATAGCAAATGACACTCGAGCGCTTGACGAACTCTTCGACCGAAAGCGGGTTGGAGAACATGGCCGTGCCACCGGTCGGCAACGTGTGGTTGGGGCCGGCAACATAATCGCCGAGCGGCTCGGAGCTCCAAGCGCCCACAAAGATGGCGCCGGCGTTGCGAATGCCGCCGAGCAGGCCCATCGCATCCTTGCAGTGCAGCTCAAGGTGCTCGGGCGCCACGGTGTTCACGGCCTCGACGGCGGCAGCCATGTCGGCGGCCACCACGATGGTGCCTTCGTTATCGAGCGAGGTGCGCGTGATCTCGGCGCGCGGGGACTGCGCCACCAGAATGTCGATACCCGCCTCGACCTCGCGCGCAAACTGCTCGTCGCAGGTCACCAGATAGCAGGCCGCCAGCGGATCGTGCTCGGCCTGGGCCATCAGGTCGGCCGCGACCACCATAGGCTTGGCCGTGGCATCGGCCAGCACGCAGACCTCCGAGGGACCAGCGACCATATCGATACCCACATCACCCGAGACAATCTGCTTGGCAGCGGCGACAAAGGCGTTGCCCGGGCCGGTAATCTTGTCGACGCGCGGAATGGTCTCGGTGCCGTACGCCAGCGCGGCCACGGCCTGGGCGCCGCCCACCATATAGATTTCGTCCACGCCGCCGAGCTTGGCCGCCGCGAGCGTATACGGGCTAATCAGTCCATCCTTTTGCGGCGGGGTTACCATGACCACGCGCTCAACGCCGGCAACCTTGGCGGGAATGGCGTTCATAAGCACGGTGGAAGGGTACTGCGCGCGACCGCCCGGCACGTAGATGCCGGCCGCAGCAAGCGGGGTCACCTTAACGCCGAGCATCGTGCCATCCGGGCGCGTGGTAAACCAGCTCTGCTCGACCTCGCGCTGGTGGAACTCGCGAATCTGGCGCGCAGCCTTTTCGAGCGCGGCGACAAAAGCCGGATCGAGGCCTTCGAGCGCGGCATCGATCTGCTCCTGCGGCAGACGGAAGCTCTGCAGCTCAACACCGTCAAAACGCTGGCAATAGTCGCGCACCGCGGCATCGCCGTTGGCGCGCACGTTGGCCACGATATCGCGGGCGGCGTCGACGATGTTTTGCGGCAGCACGCCCTTACGGTTGAGCTGGTTGGTAACGAGGCGCTCACCGGGAGCAAGCTTGATGGTCTTCATTTCGGTATCCCCTATCGGTCGAGGTTGTGTTCGAAAAACGAGAGGCCGGGCGGCGGCGCCAGTCAGCCCACAGCCCAGACGTTGGGGCGCCCGTGCGTGCTCGCGCTATTGTGCCGAGCCCGCAACGGGCTCAAAATGCTTGTCCTTCACGGCTGCCGCCAAGCGATCTGCCAGATTGCGTACGCGCGGGTCCAGACGTGCGGCGCCCGGATTGACAAAGAAGCGGGCCGTGCAGTCCATGATGCGGCCGGTGATGACCAGGTCGTTATCGCGCAGCGTGGCGCCCGTGGCGGTAATGTCCACGATACGGTCGGTCATACCGACGATGGGTCCCAGCTCGATATTGCCGTGCAGCGAAACGATGTCGGCATTCACGCCGCGCTCGGCATACCAGGCGCTCGCGATGCGCGGATACTTGGTGGCCACACGAAGCGACCCACGGCGGGCATAGTTGCGCTCGGCCTGACCAGCGTGCCACGCGGGCTCCGCCTCAATGAAAGTGCACAGGCCGTAGCCCAGATCGACCAGCTGCAGCAGGTTGAGGTCTGCCTCGATAAGCGAGTCCCAACCGCAGATGCCGCAATCGGCACCGCCGCAGCCCACAAAGGCGGGCGCATCGCTAGGGCGTACGATGACAAACTCGATATCGCCGACCGTGCCCTCGCCGGCACGCGTGTCGCGGCCGCGCACGATGAGGTGACGACCGGGATCGCGCAGCTCGGAGACGTCCAGACCCGCGGCCTCGAGCACGTCGAGCGTGTCGGCCTTGAGCGAGCCCTTGGGCACGGCAATGCGCAGCGGACCCTCGGCGCCACGGCCCGCGGCGTGATCGCCATCGGAGGCAGCGTCCTCGGCCGAGGTGTGCGCGGCCTCCAGACGCTCGAGCGAAAAGGCGAAGCCCGCCGCCGGCACCTCAATGCCGTCGCCAAATGCGCCGGTAAAGATGGAGTCATAGCGTCCGCCCGAACCGACCGGATCGGGCAGGCCGCCGGCATAGGCCTTAAAGACCAGACCCGTGTAGTAATCAAACGAGTTCATGATGGAGAAGTCGAAGGACAGCACCTGGGCGTCCTCGAGAGCCAGGCCCTCGACCAGGGCACGCAGCTCGCGCGTCAGCGGCGCGACGATACCGGCGGCAACCAGCAACGCGTCAACGCGGTCGAGCACTTCGGGGCCACCGTGTAGACGCGGCAGCTCGCTAATGGCGGCCTTGACGACATCGGACTCGGCGCTTGCCGCCACGCGGGCATCGAGGCCCACAAAGTCGTTGGCGTGCACGCAGCGCAGGGCCTCGGCAGCCAGCTCGCGATCCTCGCACGCCGCGAGCAGCTCCTTAAACGGACGCACGCTACCTGCGATAATGCGCGCATCGGGCAGTGCCAGCTTGCGCACGGCCTCGGCCACGAGCGAGACAATCTCGACATCGCCCGCGGTATCGCCCGTACCGATAAGCTCAAAGCCCAGCTGCGTAAACTGGCGCGAGCCGCCGGCATTGCGCTGGCACTCACGAACCACCGGCGCCTCGTAGCGAAGGCGCAGGGGCAGGTCGGCCGCGCGCATGCGGGTCGAAACCAAGCGCACAATCGGCAGCGTGTTGTCGGGACGGACCACCAGCAGGCGACCGTCATCGTCAAAAAGCTTGAACGGCGTGTCTGCGATGCGGCCGCCCTCCTCGAGCGACCCTTTGTCCTCGAGCAGTGGCGTTTCGACCGGCAGGTAATGATGCTCCCTAAAGCAGCCCTTCACCGTCAGCGCAATCTCCTCGCGCGCCTGAGCCTCCTCGGGCAATATGTCCCGGAATCCCCACGGTGTGGCCGTCATCTGGTGAGCCTCCTCATGCTGTGCTTCATATAGAACAGAAGACCGGCATAGCTCCGCCGGTCTCCTGGGTACTTTAGCATACTAGAGTGTTTGCGGGGAGAATGGTCCTCCTCGGCTCACACCGTATTCATTTGGAAACATTGGAACGGATTGCCCGCGGCCCAACCCCACTTAGACGTCAATCGCGCGTCGGTACTCCGCCATAACCTGAGCGTCGGCCGCCGCAGGATTAGCGAAATAGCGCCAGTCATAGGTCTCGGCCGAAACAACTCCGCGATAGCCGCGCGCCACCAGCCTATCCAGGTCGGCGCGCATATCGCGATCGCCGTCACCCCAGGCAAGATGCGTCGTGCCATCTGCCGCAACATCGACAAAATGCACGTGGGCGACATCATCGCCAAGCAGATCGAAATAATCGTCGATGGTATCCCCCGCCACCGCCATAGCGCCCATATCCAGACACGCCTTAAGTGCCGGATGATCAACTGCCTCGATCATGCGCTTCGTGTCGGCCGCCGAGTTCACGATCATCGATTCAACCGGCTGTAGGGCCTCGAGCACCAGTCGCACGCCGCGCTCTCCCGCATGTTCGGCAATCGCACGCAGCATCGAGGCGCTGCGACCCCACGCGTCCTCGATCGGCTCGTTCAAAAATGCCCAGCCGCTCGAGACCATGACCTGCTCGGCTCCAAGTTCCGCCGCAATATCCACAACGTTCTTAAAGTACGCGAGCGTGCGGGCACGCGCCTCATTCCCGCGCGCCGCGATATTCCACGGCTTGGGGTTGTTCTGTTCGGGACAAAGCCCCACAATCCGAACCCCATACCGCTGTGACAGCTCCCGCACCTGCTCGAGCGAATCGTATCCATGGCAATCGACATACAGATGCATTGCCCCGGTCCAAAGCTCGCAACACGCGTAGCCCGAGGCCGCTGCCGAAGAAAAGAATTCCTCCAGGTCAAAGTAACGATGGCTGATATTCATGACGGCAAGCTGGGGATAGCTCATAATTACTCTCCAACCCAAGCGAGGCCCCGTTCCATATAGGAGCGAGGCCCAATTACACAAACGTTATTTGCTCTTAGTAGTCGAACTGGTGATAGTAGCGACGGTAGTTGAGATTGTGCTTGGTGACCGTCTCGTAGTAGGCGGCGAGTCGGTCGGTGACCAGCGAGGAAAGGATCCACGGAGACACGATGACGCGGAACTCGTCGTCAAGGCCGGGGATCGCGAACTCGGCGGTGTCGA